>NZ_JAKEEC010000018.1 GCF_021483235.1 Arthrobacter alkaliphilus
TTCGAAGGCCTCCCGGCCCGGATCTGCTGGCTCGGGTACGGGGAACGCCACCAGGCCGGGCTGCTGTTCAACCAGCTCGTCGCCGAAGGCAAAGTCAAAGCCCCCATCGTGATCGGCCGTGACCACCTGGACTCCGGCTCCGTGGCCTCCCCCTACCGGGAAACCGAATCCATGAAAGACGGCTCGGACGCGATCGCCGACTGGCCCCTGCTGAACGCCCTGACCGCCGCGTCCTCCGGCGCGACCTGGGTCTCCATCCACCACGGCGGCGGCGTCGGCATCGGCCGCTCCATCCACACCGGCCAGGTCTCCGTCGCCGACGGCACCGAACTCGCCGCCCAAAAACTCGAACGCCTCCTCACCAACGACCCCGGCATGGGCGTCATCCGCCACGCCGACGCCGGCTACGACCGCGCCGTCGACGTCGCCCGCGAACGCGGCGTCCGCATCCCCATGAACGAATCACTCTAACCAACACATCGATTGCTCCGTAACCGTCATTCTGACCCCCCAAAACGACACCTACGGAGCAATCGATAAGACTTAGGGGACCACAGTGCTTGAAATCGACGGCGTGCGGCTCGCTTTGGCCGACATCGCTCACGTCGCTGCTGGCGGCAAGAGGGTGACCCTCTCGCCGTCGGCAGTTGAGCGGATGACCGCATCCCAGCGGTCCGCTCGCGCAACTGCCTTGAGGCGGCCCGTCTACGGCCGGTCCACCGGCGTCGGCGCCAATCGTTCGGTCGCCTTGGAAGCAGCCGAGAGCGTGCACGGACTGAACCTCCTTCGCAGCCACGCGGTCGACGCCGGCCGGGTGCTTGGGCGGGAAACGGTCCGGGCTATGCTGCTCATCCGGCTGTCCCAGCTGGCTGCCGGTTCGTCGGGGATCAACCCGGCGGTGGCCGAGGCCGTGTTGAACATGCTCAACTCGGACGCCCTGCCCGAGATACGCGAATTCGGCGGCATCGGCACGGCCGACCTGCCTGCCTTGGCGGGAACCGCCCTCACCCTCCTCGGCGAGCGCAAGACGATGGACGGCGGGCAGGTTCCGGCACCTTTGTCTACGTGGCCGACCGAAGACGCGCTTCCATTCATCAGCTCGAGCGCCCTCACCATCGCCCAGGCCGTGCTCGCCCACCAGAAGCTCACAACGCTCCTGGATAACCTGACCTCGCTCAGCGCACTGTCCTTCGTGGCAATGTCAGGCAATCCCGAAGCGCTGAGTCCTGCCGTCGCCCGGGCGGCGGACTCCCCCGCGATCACGGAGATGGCCGGGGTACTTCGCAGGCTGATCCAGGGCAGCGGGGAACCTGCCAGGATTCAGGACCCCTATTGTTTGCGCACGCTGCCCCAGGTTCTTGGCTCGGTAGCGGAAGAACTCGACGCGCTCGGGGTCCTCCTCGAACGCCTGGTAGTGGCCGGGCACGAGAACCCGCTGGTATTCGGGTCCGCGGACGATGGCAGCAGCGACGTTGCCCACCACGGCTTGTTCCAAATGACGAGCTTGGCCAGGCGCGTGGATGCCCTCCAATTGGCCATCGGTTCGGCGTGCGCAACGAACCTCCGGAGAATCAGCCTGCTGTGCGATCCCGCCTACACGGGGCTGCACCGCTTCCTCGCGGCCGACGACGCCGGCCAATCCGGCGTCATGATGCTGGAATACGTGGCCGCCGCTGCAGCAGGCCAGGTCCGGGCTAATGCCCAGCCTGTGAGCCTTCAAACCGTCGTCCTCTCGTTGGGTGCCGAGGAAGATGCCAGTTTCGCCAGCGTGGCGACCTCGCGTTTGGACTCCACAGCGAAGGCCTTTGCCACGGTGGTCGGTGTCGAACTCGTCTGCGCCTCAAGGGCCCTCCGGATGCAGGGCCGGCGGCCGGAGGAGTTCGCGAGTTCACAGTTCCAAAGAGCGTTCGACGCCGGACTGTCGTTACCAGCCGACGTGCAGGACCGGGATCTCCGTGCAGATCTCGAGGCCGCGGTGCGAATGGCGATGCTGCCCGGTTTCGGAAACTAAGTATGCTTAGCTATGGACTGCCGCGTCGTACGGGCGTAGCTTGGTCTCCAAACACGGCACGCTGGGGAGGTGGGGTGTTTGTCTCGGCATCTGGGGTGCCGTCAGGTTTCTTTGATGCGCACCCTTCTTCTCGCCGTTTTTGGCGCATTGGCGTGGTTGTTGTGGCTGGCTGGCACTTCGCAGGCCGCCGACCTCCTGCCGGCGATCCCTGCTGTTCCGTCGCCTCCGGGTTCGCCCGCTCCGGTTCAACTCCCCGAGCCCATAGCTCCACTCGTCAGCCAGGTCCCGTCCAGGGTTCCGGCCCCGAGTCAATTGGCGGCAGTTCCCGGGACAGTGGTCGGCCAGATAACAGAAAAGGTCTTGACACCAGTCGTTGGAGTCGTCGACGCCGTGCCGGGTACAGTCACCGACACGATCGGGAAACTCCCCGCTTTGCCAGTGCCGGCACTGCCGTCGGTGCCAGCCGCGCCGTCGGTGCCGGCAGTACCACTGCCCTCCGCGCCAGCCGTACCGGTACCGCCGTCGGTGCCGGCAGTACCACTGCCCTCCGCGCCAGCCGTACCGGTACCGCCGTCGGTTCCAGTGGTGCCGCCGGTGCCGGTAGTCCCAGTCGTGTCCCGTACCGCGCTTCCCGGCGGACCACGGGTTCCAGCCCCGGACGATCCTGGGCAGATCAGAACGAACACCGAATTCATCCCTATCGGGGCGGCCTTCATGCCGCCCGCCGTGGTCGTGACAACGGTTGCGTCTCCGGCCCAGGCCGGGCCGCGGCCTGACGCGCGGGTTCCTGCGTCAGTGTCGCCACCCGGGGCAGGATCGACGTCGGAGCCGGAAGGCAGCTCCTTCTTTGGAACGGCGGATCTGCCCGAACAGCGTGCGCTGGGACCGCCGCCGCGCAACGGACCCATCCCCGATCCCGGACAGAGCCCCTCGGCCGAACCCTTCTTCGACCCTGGGTCTTCCCCTGACTGATCCGGCCGCTCCTGTCTTTTGGCAGGCACGAGCAATTGCGCCACACCGCGCAGGATCCGCCTACTCAGGAGAAGACCATGCAGAACTATCAACGAACCATTGGAAATTGGCCCGACCCCATGCAGAAGGGAGGTAAATAGATAACTTCGCACAAGGCGCTCAGCGCCCATAAGGGAACAAGTTCGCCGGCCGCGTAGTCAGTCAGACTGCGCGGCCGGCGAACTGATGCCGACCATAGGACACAACCGCTTAGAACAAGCCGTTCACCACTGCCTGGGTGAGCTCGTGGAAGATCTCGGTGCGGGCGGGGATATCGCTCTCGTCCTTGCCTTTGGTGTAGACCACGAAGGCGTAGGAATTGGCCCCGTTGGTGAGGATGCCGGCGTCGTGGAGCTCGTCGTCGAGCAGTCCGTACTTGTGGAAGACAGTGATTCCGGCCGGCACCGCAGCCGGGATGAGTGATTCGTAGTTTGTGTTCTGCATGTAGGACAACAACTGTGCCGCGTCTTGTTGGTTCAACAGCTTCCCGTCATAGAGCCCGGCCATGATGCTGGCCATTTCGGTCGGAGTCAGCGTGTTGTTCATGGGGTCATAGCTGACGCCGATCGACTCGGCGTAGGACTGCAGTTCCGAATAGCCAACCGCGTCCATGATCAAGGACCAGGATTCGTTGTCGCTATCCTTGATCATCTCTTTGATTTGGTATCCGGCCGTGTAGTCACCCAAGGGATCGTCAAGGGACACAGCTCCCGTTTCGACGAGGTGATAGTAGGCGGCGGCCGCCAGGACTTTTGCGGTGCTTGCCGCTTCGAAGGGCGCTTGGACCCCGTACTGATGGATTGAGCCGTTGGATAGGTCGATCAGGGTGGCGCCGATCTGGTACTGGCTATTGGCGTCAATGATGGCGTTGATCTCGGAGTCCAACGAGGTGTCCATGCCAGCCGCCGGCGCAGGCGCCGCGGTATGCGGCGCCGTTTTCGGCGCAGTCGGCACGGTAGGCGGCGCAGTCGGTGCCGCTGTCGGCGCTGGCGTCATGGTCCGCGCAGCCGCCGTCGGCCGGGCGCTGGCTGCCGCCGGTGCGGTCCGGGAGACGAATGAACGGGCATGCGCAGCCGAGTAGACCGTTGCCGTCAGCGGCAAGGCCAAAATAGCCGCGGAGGCCAGGAACAAGACCGATCGACGTCGGCGGGGACTCCAGCTGTTCCACCGATTTCGCTTTCGTCCGGACTTTTGGCCGGGACGACGGGGCTCTTGCTCTTCCATAATGACCCAACCGTAGCTACCGCAGCTATGTGAGAGCTATGAAGATCCTGTCTGTAATCCGCGTGTCGTCTGCGTAAAGATCAGGTGTCGCGGATCGGTCAGCCCAACACCGTGAATCGGGTCCCGCCCATTTCTCCGGAGAGCATTGGCATTGCCTCATTGATCGCGGCACGGACGCTCTCCAGCGTCAGCGATTCCTGATGCGCCTCCTCCGATTCCCACAGTTCACAGACAAAGACCGCGTCCGGGGATTCTTCGTTGACGCCCACCTCATAGAGGAGGCAGCCCGCGTCCCGGAGCTCCGGTTTCGGCCTGAGCAGGATGGCAACGACGGCGTCGCGTTGGCCCGGCTTTGTGCCGAGGGTCCCTACATTTGCAAAAGTCATGGGCCCATTGTGCTTCATCCCCCAAACGCTATTGAGGAACCGCGTAACGGCGAACAAAGTTGCCGAGGATCTTCATTGGTTCGGTTGCCGTGATCTTCCGGGCCTCGGCCATGAGATGTTCAGCAGCCTCCGGCGGGAAGTATCCGGCGTGGCGATAGGTGTCTATCCGTGTCACGAGTCCCTCGGCGTCGAGCTCCGGATGGAATTGAGTGGCATAAAGGTTCTTCTTGATCCGGAACATCTGTACCGGGCAGGCGGCAGAAACAGCCAACAACACGGCGTTCGCCGGCAGGACCGTGCAGGCTTCCTTATGGCCGGTAAAGGCGACAAAGCGCTCGGACATCCCCTGAAGGAGCGGATCCTGAAGGCCCTCGGCCGTGAGTTTGATGGTTACCCCGCCGAGTCCTTCGCCGTAGGTCCGGTCAATCACAGCCCCTTGGTGGAGTCCCAACGTTCCGACTCCATAGCAGGCCCCCAGGAAGGGAAAGTCGGCGGCAACAATCGTGTCCAGCAGCTGCGCGAGTTCCTTCTCCACCCGATGCTGGACCGGACTCTTGTGTTCGGGCGGGTCACTCGAAGTGAAGGGACTGCCGCCCACAATCACGCCGGAATAGTCGGAGAGCTCAAGTGGTGGCAGGGGTGCCGCCTCCATTCGGATGCGCTGCAGCTGCTCAGGGGCCAGCCCTCCGAAGCGAAGATACGCCTGGTATTCTTCCTCGGCGGCGGCGTCTTCGGCGCGAGATGCGAGCAGGAGAAACGGCTTCACAGGCTAAGTGTGCCCCCGGTGCCCGTGACGCGCCAGCGTTCGGCCGAAACATCCCGTCGAGGGCCGTGAGCCGCCGTTCACGCGCAAGAAATGTTTCGGGCTCCGGCCGCCCGGAACGGTTTCACTTCCATTGGTTCCGGAATCCGCGGAATCACTGGGATCCCCGCCGCTCGCTCCGGCTGGCCACGCATCCGCACCGGGACGGCGTTTACATCCCTGAAACATATCTGACATGCGTTCTTCACGCCGGGCCAAGTTATGTAACGTCCCCGCAATTTTTCCTCCCATTGCTTGAAACACGGAACCGGAAATATTGGGCAAGGGAAGAACGAGGCCAAGGTATGGCGGCCCTGCCAGGGCATTCCGATGAGAAGGGAAACGCACGTGGATATCACTGCGGAAAACGTTTGGGTGATGGTGTCGGCGGCACTCGCACTGCTCATGACCCCGGCACTCGGGCTCTTCTACGGCGGTATGACCCGGGCCAAGGCCTCCCTCAACATGATCATGATGAGCTTCATCTCCGCGGGAATCGTGGGCGCCGTGTGGATACTGTGGGGCTACTCGATGATCAGCGGCAAGAGTGTCCTGGGGATTTTCGGTAACCCGTTCAGCAGCTTTGGCTCGGCGGACCTGGTCGGTTCCACCGATCTCATCAAGCTCGGCTTCAGCGCTACGTTCGCCATGGTCACCGTGGCCCTGATCAGCGGCGCTATCGCCGACCGGGCCAAATTCACTTCCTGGGTCATTTTCGTTCCCATCTGGATCACCCTGGTCTACTGCCCCTTGGCCTTCATGGTCTGGGGAGGCGGCCTGCTTAGCCCCGGCGGAGCCATCAGCTCTGTCTTCGGTCAGGTGATCGACTTCGCAGGTGGCACGGTGGTGGAAATCAGCTCCGGCGCCGCCGCGTTCGTCCTGGCATTGATCCTTGGCAAGCGCCATGGTTTTGGAAAAGACCCGAACCACCGCCCGCACAACCTCCCCTTCATCATGCTCGGCGCCGGCCTCCTGTGGTTCGGCTGGTTCGGTTTCAACGCAGGCGCTGCGACGACGTCGGCGCAGGCCGGCTTGATCTGGGTCAATACGCTTGTTGCCCCGGCCGGTGCCATGCTGAGCTGGTTGGTCACCGAGAAGATCCGGCATGGCCACCCCACATCCCTGGGTGCCGCGTCCGGCGTCGTTGCCGGCCTCGTGGCTATTACTCCGGCATGCGCCAACGTCGCTCCCGCCGCAGCCCTGGGCCTGGGCCTGGTGGCCGGCGCAGCCTGCGCAGTCTTTGTGGACCTGAAGCACAAGTTCGGTTTCGATGACTCCCTCGACGTCGTGGGCGTGCACCTTGGTGGCGGGCTGGTCGGCACGCTCGCGCTCGGATTCATCGCACTGCCGGTAAACGGCAAGGGCGGAGGACTGCTCTACGGAGGCGGGCTCCAGCAACTCGTGGCCCAGATCGTCGCCATTCTCGTCACCCTGGCGGTGTCTGGAATCATGACGGCGATCATCGCCTTGATCATCCACAAGACCGTTGGCTTCCGGGTCAGCCACGAAGCCGAACTGGCCGGCGTGGACTTGTCCGAGCATGCCGAGACCGCCTACGAGTTCGGCAGCATGTCCCGGAGCCATTTCAACGCCCTCCCGCACGTTGACTCCCTCCCCCACGTCAACATCCCCGTCTCGGCCCGAGCCGAAAAGCAAGCCGATCCCGCTTAGCGGCGGCAGGCATTTCCGCGGCCGCGAGGGACGCGTACGCTCAATCTGTGGATATCGTCGATTTCCTGTCGGACCGTCTGGATGAGGACGAGGCTGCGGCACGGAAACTCCTCGCTGACCGTTCCCTCTCCGAGGCAGGCAAATGGTACGAGCGCCGTCTTCTCCGGGAATGCGAGTCAAAGCGAAGGCTGCTCAGCATCGTTGAATCCGCGCGGCAGACAGCCTTGGCCACGATGGTTCGCGGCACGCTTGGGGACGCCCCGCAGTGGATCCCGGAATCGATCGAGTGGACCACGAAATCGTTGAATGCGCTCGCGCTGCCGTACTCCGACCATCCGGACTTTGAGCCGGAGTGGCTGGCGGGGACGTAGCTGTCAGTTCACTGTTGGTTTAGCTGACGGTTCCTTGTGAGTCGGACCCACGTGTTTCACGGCTCCTAGCTTGGGAGCATGAAAATCAAAACAATCCCGGTCGTCATCGGAACATTGTCTTGTGTGCTCGTCGGCGGCGCTGCCTTCGCGGCGGTCTCCACGTTCGCCGGCCCCCGCGAGGATGGGACGGCAATCACTTCAATCGGTATGCGTGTCACGCCAACCGGACAGCAGACCCAACTCGGAGACCTGCCGCTCAACTCCGCCATCTCCCCCGACGGCAAGCGGCTCGCCGTCACGAACAACGGTCAAGGTACCCAATCCCTGCAACTCGTTGATCTCGCAGACCACGAGGTAGACCAGACCATCTCGTACAAGTCTCCTGAGTCCCTCTACATGGGCCTCGCATGGAGTCCGGACGGCACCAAGCTTTACGCAAGCGCCGCGGCAAACTCCAAGATCCGCACCTACAGCTACGCCGGCGGCCAGCTGGCAGAAGGCGCGCCCATCCAGCTTCCCACTACGACGCCCGCGGGCAAGGCACTGAACCTCTTCCCGGCCGGATTGGCGATCACCCCAGATGGGAAGCGCCTGGTCGTCGCAGATCAGCTGGCCGACGCCGTGTCCGTCGTCGACCTCTCCACAGGAAACGTATCGACGACGCCGGCAGGTCACCGGCCGCTTTCAGTCACAGTTTCCCCGGACGGCACGACGGCGTTCGTCACCAATCAGGGCGCATCGGACCTTACGGCGCTGGACATCACAGGCGCCGAACCGAAGGTTTCCCGCACCGTCACGGTTGGCCTCCACCCCAACAAGTCCGTCCTGTCGAAGGACGGCCGCACCCTTTACGTCGCCAACGGCGACGACGACACCGTCTCGGTTGTCGACACCGCCGCAGGTACAAGCACGAGTCTCAGCGTCGCTCCTGAAAAGGGCGCACCGGTGGGAACCAATCCCACCGGGCTGGCCTTGGACGAAGCCGGCCACCGCCTTTTCGTGAGCAACTCCGGAAACAACGACGTCGCCGTCGTCGATCTTGCCCAAAAGGCAGTGGCCGGCGTGGTCCCTGTTGGTTGGTACCCGAGTTCGTTGGCCTTCACCGGCGGGACATTGCATGTCACCAACGCGAAGGGGCTCGGCGCCGGGCCCAACAACGGTCCCGGACACCCGAACCCCGAGTCAACCGCTCCGACCAGCGAAAACCAGTACAGCGGCTCGATGATCGTCGGCACGCTGAGCAGTTTCAGGGTGCCGGAGGGCGGCCAGCTGCAGAAAGCAACCGAGCAGGTCAAGAACAACAATCGCCCGGACACCGCGGGCGGCAACATCATTCCGCGCCAACCCGGCCAAGAGAGCCCCATCAAACACGTCATCTACGTGGTCAAGGAAAACCGCACGTACGACCAGGTTCTTGGAAGCCTTGGCAAGGGCAACGGGGATCCGTCGCTGAACCTCTTCGGCGACGAGTCTGCTCCGAATATGCGGGCCCTGTCCAAGAAGTTCACCACGATTGACAACTTCTACGCCGACGCCGAAGTCAGCGCCAACGGTTGGAACTGGGTGGCCTCGGCCAACTCGAACCCGTACGCAGAGCAGATGTGGCCGGCCAACTACTCGGGCCGCAAGGCACCGTATCCGAGTGAAGGGAACGCACCGGAGATCGCCGCGCAGCAACCTGACAACACCTACGTCTGGCAGCGACTCGCCAAGGCCGGAGTCAGTTTCCGCAACTACGGCTTCTACGTTTCCAACAACGCAGGCGCGTTCAACGCCGCGGACCCTGTCCTGGATGCGCAGACCGACCACAATTACCACGGTTACGACCTGAGCTGCCCTGATTCAGCGGGATCGTTCGCACCGCTGAAGCCTGGCTGCGGTACTCCGCGCATCGAAGAGTGGGCCAAGGACTTCCAGGACCACGTGGCGTCAGGAACCGTTCCGACGGTCCAATTCGTCAGGCTGCCGAATGACCACACCCAGGCAACCCGCGTTGGCGCCCCCACGCCGAAAGCGTACGTCGCAGACAACGACTACGCGCTGGGCAAACTGGTGGACACCGTGTCCCACTCGTCGGCGTGGAAGGACACCGCCATCTTCGTCACCGAGGATGACGCGCAGAACGGACCTGACCACGTGGACGCTCACCGCACCTTGGCGCTCGCCATCAGCCCCTACACCCAGACCGGCAAAGTCGATTCGACGTTCTACAGCACGGCTTCAATGGTCCGGACCATCGGCCTCATCGCCGGCATCGGGCCCCTGACACAGTTCGATGCTTTCGCCACTCCGATGAACGCGTCCTTCACGGCGAAGCCCGACAACACGCCGTACACCGCGCTCAAACCCAGCTATGACATGACCGCCGTCAACGGGGCAAACGCTCCGATGGCTCCGCAGGTGGCCACGCAGGACACTGCCACCGAAGACAAGATGGACGAGCAGCTGTTCAATAAGTCCATTTGGCAGTCGGTAAATGGTGCTGACTCGAAGATGCCCGAACCCCAGCACAGCGTGATCGGCTCCGGTTCCGGTTCCAGTTCCAGCAGCCAGCCTGCTACCAAGGATCCCGACGGCTAGCCAGATCTTATTTGGCGGGGGCGGTCACCAGCATGCGGTGGCCGCCCTTCGCTGTTCCTGCGTTGAACTCGGAAAAAACGGCCACAATTGCCCTGTCAAAGAATTAGTCCAGAACCTATTCTATTGATTGACCGGGTGGATATCCGGTCCGCCAGGCCGCCGGCACCTGTCGGGAAGCCCATCCCGCTCCGGGGGCCGTCTCAACGAGGAGGCGTCCATGTCAACTCCCGATCTGCCAACCCGGGGGCCCGCAAGGCCCGGTCCGTATATTGTGGCCGGTGTCCTGCTGGCCATAGCCATTCTGGTTCCGCTGTTCGTCCCGGCGTATTCGATTGATCAGCCGCGGTTTGCGGGCATGCCGTTCTTCTACTGGTACCAAATGCTCTGGGTTCCGATCACTGCCGGGATGGTCGGCATCTCTTATCGGCTGGTGACCAAGGAAGACCGACGCCGGCGCGAGGCCGTGCGTGGCGCGCGCACCGAGGGGGTGGAACAATGAGCGGCTTCACCGTCCCATTGGCGACCACACCGGATCGGCCCGTCAACGGCGTCGCCCTTGCCGTCGTCGTCGTCCTCTTTGTCCTCGTGGCCGTCTTGGGCTTCTTCGCGGCGCGGTGGCGCGCGGGCAAGGAAACCGGCCTGCACAGCCTTGATGAGTGGGGGCTCGGTGGACGCGGTTTCGGAACCTGGGTGACGTGGTTCCTCCTAGGCGGGGACCTCTACACGGCCTACACGTTCGTGGCGGTGCCGGCGGCGATGTGGGCCACTGGTGCCGTGAGCGGTTTCTTCGCGGTCCCGTACACGATTGTGCTCTACCCGATCGTGTTCCTGTTGATGAGCCGTCTGTGGTCGGTCTCGCACCGGCATGGCTTCGTCACGCCGGCGGACTTCGTGGGCGGGCGTTACGGCAGTAGGGCCCTGACGGTTGCAGTGGCACTCACCGGCATTGTCGCGACGATGCCTTATATTGCGCTGCAACTGGTTGGCATTAAAGCCGTTCTCACGGTGTTGGGCCTTGGCAGCGCGCAGAATGCGCTGCTCACTGACTTGCCGCTGATCATCGCATTCGTGGTCCTGGCCGCCTACACCTACACCTCGGGCCTCCGAGCGCCGGCGCTCATCGCCGTCGTGAAGGACCTCCTGATCTACCTCGCTGTCATCGTCGCCGTGGTCTACCTGCCGATCAAATTTGGCGGCTGGGACAACATCTTCGGTGCAGCCCAGACAAAGCTGGACGCCGTCAGCCCCGCCACCGGCAAGCCTGCCGGCGTCTTCATCCCCGGTGCCGCCAGCTACTCGGCATACTGGACACTGGCCCTTGGTTCGGCCATGGCGCTGTTCATGTACCCGCACTCGGTCACCGGAGTCCTGGCGACGAAGAGCAGGAACACCATCCGCAAGAATGCTGCGGTCCTTCCGCTGTATTCGCTCATGCTCGGGTTCCTCGCCTTGCTGGGTTACGCGGCCATCTATGCGGGCACCAAGCCGATTGACTTGAACGGTGCCGTCAATCCGCAACTCGTAGTTCCACAGCTGTTCCTGGACAACTTCCCCGCGTGGTTTGCAGGGATCGCCTTGGCGGCTATCGCCATCGGCGCGCTGGTCCCGGCCGCCATCATGTCGATCGCAGCCGCCAACCTGTTCACCCGCAACATCTACCGCGACCTCATCCGGCCCGACGCCAGCCCGCGGCAGGAAGCGAAAGTCTCCAAGATCGCCTCGCTCGTGGTGAAGTTCGGGGCGCTGATCTTCGTCATCGCGATGGACCAGTCGGCAGCCATCAATATGCAGCTCCTCGGTGGTATCTGGATCCTGCAGACCTTCCCGGCGATCGTGGCAGGGCTGTACACCCGCTGGTTCCACCGCTGGGCGCTCTTCGCAGGTTGGGTGGCCGGAATCATCTACGGCACCGTCGCCGCGTACAACGTGGTCAACCCCGTGACGAAGGCCAATTTTGGCGGTTCGATCGCCGCCATCCCCGGCACCAACGTGCAGGTCTACATCGCGGTGGTGGCGTTCGCGATCAACCTCATCGTTGCTGCCATCCTGTCGCTGGTCTTCCGCGCCATGAAACTCCCCGACGGAAAGGACATCACCCGGAACTCGGACTACGGAGCCGACGAGAACGATCCAAAGGTTGCCCAACTCCAACGCGAGTACCCGCTGGGCGAATCGGGAGGCAGCAGGCTCTGACTGGGTCCGGGAGCAGGAGGCTCGAGCGGTAGCGGCTTGGCCCGCGGCCACTTTGTCGCGGGGTTCCCGGGGCGGCGGCGTCGTGCGGCAGCAGCCGCCGATGAGCCCGGACCCGACGGACGTTCGCGTCTGCGGCGCCGGTGGGGGTGCCGGGTGCGGCTGCAGCGCGCAACCGGCGAGGCGCCGCCGCTGTGTGGAACCGGCGCTGCGCAAAAGGCCAGCATTGCACAGGCCAGCAGCGCCTGCTTCATCAACTGCGGCTGTTTCAGCAGCACTTTGGCCGACCACAGCGGATCGTCCAAACGATCCTTCAGCCGCGGTCCTTTGCCTAGGCCGGCTGGCGCAGGTCAGGATGCCGCCCCCAGTACTTTCGGTGGCTCCAGTAGTACAGGTCCACGGTTTCCGGTACCGGGCCGCCGGGCGGGCTTCCGTTCAGGGGTATACCTAATGTTCCGGGTGTTCCGGGCAGGGGTGGGGCTGTGGAGCGGTAGTGGTGTCCTGTGGGGGTGCGGATTTCGAGGACGTTCCGTGTGCCAATACCCGACTTTGTTGTCCAGCCGGGGAGTTCTTTGGTGTGGTTGCAGGCTTCGCACAGGCCTGCCCCGTTGTCCAGGCTGGTGGTGCCGCCTTGGTGCCAGGGGATGATGTGGTCGAAGTGCCTGATGGGCGCGTCGCAGTAGGTGGTGCGGCAGGTATCGTCGCGGGCCTGGATGAAACGCCGCATCCCGGGCGGGAAGAACCGCGCCTTTGAGTCCGCAGCGAGGAGCTCCCCGGTTTTTGGGGCGGTGAAGAGGCGCCGGAGCCAGACCTTGAAATCCTGCTCCCCCGGCTCGGGCTGGCTGGGTTCTGTCTGGCCGGGTTCGGCGGTGCCGGGGTTCCCGGTCAGGAGGGTCCTGGCCCAGGCGGCCGGGACGATCCCGTACCCGGTGAGCCGGGCCGGTTCGCTGTCTGCCTGCAACAGGGTGCGGTCGGTCATGACGAGTTGGACCTCGACCCCGGTGATTCCTGCCGGGGTGCCGGTGACGCGTTCAACCAGGGCATCGGCCATGACCTGGCCCCGGGACCGGGTGTCGCCGGTGCTGGCCCGGAGAGTGTCGGCGTGCCGGGACAACGCCGCATGCACCGCCACACCCTGCGCCACGGGAAGCAGGGCGGTCAGATAGGTCATGGTGTCCGGTGCCGGGCGCAGGCTCACGCACCGTTCCCCGGCAGCACGGGCGGCCCGGTCCGCGACCGAGCGCGGATCCCGCCGGTACGCCGCGGCCCGGGCCGCGGCGGTGATGGTTTTGTCTCCGGCGCCGTCAAAGATCCCGGTGTCCGCGGCGAGTTCCTCATCGACCGCGGACCGGTCTTCGGCGGATAGGCAGGCTGTTTCCTTCACCAGCACCGTCGCCCGCCACTCATTCAACCGTCCGGCATTCAGGGCGGCGAGGGTGCGCGGCATCCCCGTGACCAGGGCTTTCGCCAAGCCCAGCAGCCGGGACCCGCGGGACGGGGATTCCCGCCGCGCCAAAGCAACCTGCGCCGCCACCCCGCGGCCACGCTCCTCCACCGGAACACCCAGATCAGCCTGGGCCCTGCGCTGGACAGTGTCGAACGCCACCGCGATCCTCGCCTGCGCAGCCGCAGCAGCGGACTTCAAATCCTCCAAAGCACGCAACTGGCTGATCAATTCAGCACTGTCCGAGCCCGGCCTGAATGAAGCAACGGCGCGGGTTAGTTCCTCGAATTTCGCGCCCGTCACTACAGCATCCGGCACTGCAGCATCCAGGCCAGCGCAGCCCGAAGGCGTGCCCGTCCCGATCCGCTCGGTTCCCTGAATGCCGTCCATAAGAAAACTCTCCCAGGAGGCACCGACAAAATAAGGCCGGAGAACCCACACCCGCCAAACAAACCGCAGGACTTTTTTGCGCGACATCCAGGCGCGCTTTCAGCCGGCCAAAATCCTGTCGCGCCGGCCCACACCGGCTGGACCACGTCGGCACCGGCCGGCCCACACCGCCTGGCCCACTCCGACATCGGCCGTGGCCCCAACCGCCCGACACCCGGCGCACCGCCAGCAACCACACCGCCTGGCCCACTCCGACATCGGCCGTGGCCGCCGTCCCGCGCACCGCCCCCCAGCGATCCTCCCATCCATAGGCGTAGGCTATCGCTCGTGTCGAGAGACAGCGCAGCCGGAAACTGCCCAGACAGAGGAGCCGAACCGTTGGACACGCGCAAACTGAGGTACTTCCTCGCCGTCGTCGATCATGACGGGTTCAACCGAGCTGCCGAACATCTCCTTATCGCCCAGCCTTCGCTTTCCCAAACCATCGCAAGCCTCGAGAAGGAACTCGGCGTTCCACTCTTCCACCGCGTCGGGCGCAGGGCAGTGCTCAGCGAGGCCGGAAGGGAGTTGGTCGGCCCCGCGAGGCTCGTGATGCGGGATCTCGACGCAGCACAATCAGCTGTCCAGTCGCTAAGGGGAATGCAAAGCGGCCGGCTGGACATCGTCACCATGCCTTCCCCCGGCATCGAGCCGCTGACATCGATGATCGCGGCCTTCACCAAGGCCCACCCGGCGGTCAGGCTCAACGTCACCGCAGCATTCACGCCGGAAGAGGTGATTGAATCCGTCCGGAACGGCACTAGCGAGATCGGACTGGCAGGATCCCCGACGCCGATCCTGGTCCCCGGCGTCCAGGTCCTCGAGCTCGAAAAGCAACCCTTGATTCTGATTGTCAACCCGCAGGCCGATACGTTCAAAACCAACCAGACGGCCATCCAACGCGAGGACCTCGGGGGCCACCGAATCATCGCCAGCCAGCGCGGCTCCCTGATGCGTTGGCTCGTTGATGATGCCTTGGCGCACGGCGTCGAAGTGGAGATCGTCGTCGAGGTGGCCCACCGGACCTCCATCCTGCCTCTTGTCCTTGCGGGCGTCGGGCATGCGGTGATGCCGTCGTCGTGGGCTCCCACGGCGCACAAAGCTGGGCTGCGCACCCTGCTCATCGAACCGGTCAGCCATCTGGACGTCGCAGTGCTCAGCCGCAAGGACAACCTCACCCCCGCGGCCAGAGCTTTCCTCAAAGTCGCTTCATCCACTGCTGAGACAACGTCGTTTTAGACGCCCAAAACGACGTTGCCTCAGCAATCGATCCCAGAAAAGATAGGCGCTACCTATCAGTCGTATCCAAACTAAGTCTTGGACGTCGTCTACCCGCCGCCCGTCTACTTGAAGAGGAAAGCAGTGTGACTCTGCTAACAAACTCAACGAGGAGGTAGGCATGAGCGCCACCCAAAAATTCAGCATCGCATCCATCCCCGCGGACGGCGTCGGCAAGGAAGTTGTCTCCGCCGGCCGCCGCGTCTTGGACGCCCTGGCTGCGAACTCCAACGGGAAGTTCGCCTTCGACTGGACCGAATTCCCTTGGGGGTCCGAATACTATGCCAAGACCGGCATGATGATGGATCCCAACGGGCTGGAGGCCCTCAAGGACTTCGACGCTATCTACTTCGGCGCGGTCGGCTGGGAAAACGTCCCGGACCACATCAGCCTCTGGGGCCTGCGCCTGAACATCACCCAGAACTTCGACCAGTGGGCCAACATCCGCCCGGTCAAGTTCCTCCCCGGCATTCAGTCCCCGCTGCGCAAGGCCGACAATACTGAACTCGACTGGATTGTGGTCCGCGAAAACAGCGAAGGCGAATACGCCGGCCTCGGCGGCCGCAACCTGAGCGGGCGCGGTCCCGGCAACGAAGTCGCCCTGCAGACCGCGCTCTTCACGGAGAAGGGCTGCGAGCGCATAATGCGTTTCGCGTTCGATCTCGCCCGGACCCGCACAGTCAAGAAGGTCTCCTCCGTCACCAAGTCCAACGCGCAACAGTACGGGATGGTCCTCTGGGACGAAACGTTCAAGCGCGTCGCCCTCGACTACCCGGATGTCCAGACCGAAAGCGTCCTGGTGGACGCCATGAGCGCCAAGTTCGTCCTCCACCCCGAGGAACTTTCCGTGGTGGTTGCGTCCAACCTGAACGCCGACATCCTCTCCGACCTCGGGTCCGCCCTCGCGGGCAGCCTCGGCCTCGCCGCGAGCGCCAACCTGAACCCGGAGCGCCGCTTCCCCAGCATGTTCGAGCCAGTCCACGGCTCCGCCCCGGATATTGCCGGCAAGGGCATCAGCAACCCGATCGGCGCCATCGCCAGCGCCGCCCTCATGCTGGACCACTTCGGGCTCCACGAGGAAGCCCGACTGGTGGAGGCCGCGATCGAGCAGGCCACCGGTTCCGGTCACCTGACCCGCGACGTCGGCGGCGAAGCCAACACGAACGACGTCACCGGAGCGATCATCGAGGCCCTCACGCGCAGCTTCGCAGCCGTCTAACCGCGGAGCGAGCGTACGACGGCGGCCGGCTGGCCGCCGTCGTACGGCCACCACGCACTTCCAAGCCAAACTTCTCCACAGACATTCCACAATGAGGTAGGAATCATGGGACACATCAACAAAGCCGACGCAGCACCGGCGCCCAAGGCGCCGGCCCCTAGAAAGCGCTGGTACCGGCAACTGTACTTCTGGGTGCTGACCGCCATCCTGATCGGCGTGCTGCTCGGCTGGCTCGCACCGACCGCGGGCATCGCGATGGAACCGATCGGGACCACGTTCGTCAATGCGATGAGGATGCTCATCGGCCCGATCGTCTTCCTGACTATCGTTGGCGGGATCGCGAGCGTCGCGGACTTGAAGAGGGTCGGAATGACGGGCCTGAAGGCCCTCACTTATTTCCAGCTCGGCACTATTTGTGCGCTCGTGTTCGGGCTGGTGGCGATCAACATCTTCCGCCTGGGAGAAGGCGTTAATGCCAACCCCGGCACCATCAAGACTACTGATGCCGCCGCAAAACTCATCGACGCCGGGGCGCACCAGGAATGGTGGCAGTTCCTGACCAACATCATCCCCACGAGCATCGTTCAACCCTTCATCGCGGGCGATATTCTCCAGATCATCTTCATCGCGGTCGTCTTCGGCATAGCGTTGAATGCGATGGGCAAGTTCGGCTCCCCTGTGCTTGACGGCGTGCAGCGGCTCACCGGCGTGATGTTCAAGATCCTGGGCTTCATCATGAAGGCCGCGCCGCTAGGTGCATTCGGCGCCATGGCCTTCGCGGTGGGCAAGTACGGCGTATCCTCCCTGACCAGCATGGGCGGGCTGATCGCGCTTTTCTACGCCACGTCAATCCTGTTTGTGGTGGTTGTCCTCGGTTCCATCATGGCCTTCCTGAAGCTGAACATCTTCACGATGATCAGGCACTTCAAGGAGGAGTACCTGATCATTCTTGGCACGTCCACGGCCGAGCCTGCACTGCCCGGCCTGATGCGGAAGCTCGAGCACGCCGGCGTGAAGAAGGAGACCGTGGGGCTCGTTGTCCCCACCGGCTACAGCTTCAATCTCGACGGCGCCGCGATCTACCTTTCCCTGGCCGCCGTATATATCGCCCAGGCCACCAACACCCACTTGAGCATTGGCCAGCAGTTGGGACTCATCGCAGTCATGCTGCTTACGTCCAAGGGTGCTGCCGGGGTGGCGGGAGGCGGCTTCATCGCCCTCACTGCGACGTTGGCAACCATCGGCACCATTCCTGCCGCAGGCATCATGCTCATTTTCGGCATCGACAAGTTCATGTCCGAATGCCGCGCCTTGGTCAACTTCACTGGCAACGCCGTCGCTACCCTATTCATTGCATGGTGGGACCACACCCTCGACGCCGATCGCGTCCGTCGCGTCTTCGCGGGCGAAGTTGTGGAACCTGTCCAAGCGTCGGCTGAAGTCCCCGCTCCCGCCGTCGAGCCTCTTCAGGCCAACGAACGCCGCCCGGCCTACTCCGAATCCAACTGACATGAACGCAACCCCGAAGACCGTCCTCATCGCGCCCGACAAGTTCAAAGGCAGCCTTACCGCCGCCGAGGTAGCGGACGCGGTGGCGGCAGGGATCTGTTCCGTCGGAGCAGTTCACTGTGAACTGCTCCCACTAGCGGACGGAGGTGACGGCAGCGTCGACGCCGCCGTCGCCTCCGGCTTCGCCCGCCACGCTTTGGCGGTCCCGGGACCGACCGGACAGGCCGCGCTAGCGAGCATCGCGTTCGACGGCGTCACTGCTGTTGTGGAGGTGGCGAACACTTGCGGTTTGGGGCTGTTGCCGGACGGGCGGCTGGCGCCGCTGGATGCGTCGAGCCGCGGCTTTGGCGAGGCTGTTCTCTTTGCCCTGGCGTTGCGGCCGGCGCGGATCGTGCTGGCTCTTGGCGGGAGCGCCAGCACCGACGGAGGAATGGGCATGCTCACGGCCCTGGGCTTCCGGTTCCTCGACGCCTCCGGGCGATCCTTGGAGGGAAACGGGCGGAATCTTGGCCTTATCCACACTGTTCTCGGGTCTCCTTTCCCCGGGCTGGACGATACTGAACTGATTGTCGCGAGCGATGTGCACAACCCGCTCTGCGGGCGGGACGGTGCGCCTGCGGTGTTTGGTCCGCAGAAGGGCGCTTCGGCCCAGGATGTTTCAGCGCTCGACGCCGGTCTGGCGCACTTTGTCTCCATCCTCGGTTCCAGCGGTTTCGGGGAGGCGGCAGCTCTGGCCGAGTACCCCGGCGCTGGCAGCGCGGGCGGGGTCGGCTTCGCGTGCCTGTTGCTGGGCGCTTCTCAGGTCTCCGGGGCGGACTACTTTTTGGATCTCCTCGACTTCGACGCCCGGAAGGAAGTATGCGAGCTGGTGGTAACCGGCGAGGGCAGCATCGACGAGCAGACCCTGGCTGGAAAGCTGCCAGCCGCCGTCGCGCGCCGCTCGGGCACCCGGCCGATCATCGCCGTCGCGGGCCGTTCGTTGCTGCCCCGCGAGCGCTGGTCCGAAATGTCGCTCTCGGGGGTTTATGCGCTGGCGGATTACACGGATCTGGATTCGTCGAAGGATCCTGGGTTGTCGGCGGAGCTGTTGAGGCGGATCGGGCGGGATATTGGAGAGGGACTGGTGTGAGCGTCGTCGCTCTCGCCCGGCAACCCTCTGCGCGATATATTCGAGGTGGATCTCGACCTGAGCTACACGACCTTCCGACGGGTAACACCGCCAGCACAAAGCCTGAACGAAGGAGCATCCCATGACTGACGCGAAACCGGTCCTCGTCGTCGGCGCCACCGGCCAGGTGGGCGGCAAAGTGGTCGACGAACTGCTCGCAAGGGGGAAGAGCGTCCGGGCCTTGGTCCGGCCAAGCTCGGATGCCGGCAAGCTCGAGGGAAAAGGTGTCGAGATTGCCCGCGGCGACATGCTGGACGTTAATTCCCTCATCTCCGCGATGACGGGGGCCGACGCCGTGATCAGCTCTGCCGCCGGGTATACCCGCCGCGACAAGCAGGCTTTGGAGATCGACACCGAGGGCAACACCAACCTCGCCATCGCCGCGCACCGGGCCGGCGTCCGGCGGTTTGTCCTGGTCAGCATCCTCACCGCCGACCAGACGCCGGATGTCCCGCACTTCTGGCACAAGAAGCTCACCGAGGACAAGCTGGAGGCACTTGAGGTTCCATTTGTCGCCCTCCGGCCCGGCGCGTTCCTCGACCAGGTCACCCGGATGGGTGGCGACCCGTTCGAGAAGAAGCGCCTCACATGGTTCGGGACCAAGACAATCCCGCTGACCTTCGTCCTCACCTCTGACCTCGCCGGATACCTCGCGGCAGCGGTCGATGCGGATGTCGCCAACGGCGAACGTATCGACATCGGCTGGGACCGCCCGGTGAGCATGCAGGACATCGCGGACATCGCTTCGACTTTTGCCGGCGGACCTGTCAGTGTGCGGTCGGTCCCTGCCTGGTTTGTCAACGGGCTAGGCGCGGTGATGGGACCGTTCGTCCCGATGGTCAAGGACATGAGCTCCATGCTCGGCTGGTTCGAGACGGGCAAATACGTCGCGGACACCACGCGCCAAGCGGAAGTCTTCGGGCCAGTCCCGACGCCGGAAGACGCCGTCGCGCGCTTCGCCCGCAGTTTGGGGCACTAAGGTCGCGAAAGTCGGACGGCGCAGTCAGTCCTCCGGAACCACGGTCTGCCCCGGGCGAACAAGGTAAGCCTCTAGACCTGGGGCACTCAGCACCGCAGCGACGGCGGCGACCGAACCTCCAACGAAAACAGATCTCGCGTAGATGTCGTTCCCGACAAACCAGGCGGCATCGTCCGGTATCCAGTTCATGGCAAGTCGGGTCGGCGGAAAATCGATCGGTTTGAGAGCAAGCTCAATGCTTCCATTCCTGACATGCATGACCCTCTGCTCGCCAATGGTGATGGTTGGACTCTCGCGTACCTCCTCCAGCAGAGAGTCGTAGCCTTCCCAGGACAAGAAAGTGAAAGCGGAAGATTGAGTGTGCTCGGCCAAGACTGCGGACAGCCGAAGAGCAACTGAGCTCTCAATGGTGCCTGTCTCCGGTTCGTAGTATTCGTTCGGATCAGGGTTGGCTGTCGAAACGATCTCACTCCACTGGGTTTCGCTGTCGACGGTCATCGAGCTGCCCGCAATGACCGACCATCGCAGACGTCGGCCTTTGGAGGTCCTCACCGGATTCATAACGCGGGCAAAGGCGGGAAAGCTGTGGGGTACCAGCCCGGCAAGCGCAGCAGAAGCTACAGGTCCCTCAGCGAAGAATCGGCGTCGAGCCGGGCGAGTCTTGCGACGTGCCCAACGGCGCCCAGGCACAGGAACAAGGGCACGCAGAAGAGTGCTCCGAGCACGAGCAGCCAGTTGGGCATTGCCCACGCGGCCACCGGCAGGAGGTCGAGCTGCAGGCCGCTGAAGACTGCCGTCCCTACGCTGGAGCAAAGTGTCCCCAGGAGCGCTCCCGTCAGCCCAATGATGAGGCCAACCGCTGCCAACTCGACCATGTAAACCCCTGCTATCGAGGCCCCTGACCAGCCGATGGCCTTGAGGAGACCCACCTCGCGGGCTCTTTGCTTAATCCAGCTGCCACCGACCGACACTCCAACACCGAGGCAGAAAATAACGAGGAAGCCGCCGATCAACCAACTGACCAGGGCAAGAAGAGCAAACAGGCCTGACAGGGACCGAATTTGGCCAGCGACGCTGTTCACGGAATATCCGAGGGCTCGGACCTGGTTTTGCACATTGACCACTTCGTCTGCTGAGTCAGCGCGAACAAATGCGCGGGGGTAGGTCAGCGCTTTCGTATTCGGCCGGGCATTGGCGAGCGTTGACTGGACCACCTTACTGGATACGTAAGCAGCCTGCGCGCCATCGGTACCAGGCGACGAGTTGTCATAGATGCCTGCCACTCGGAGAGACATGGAAACGGGTTCCCCATTACCAGGGCCGATTTCCCTTGTGTACACAAAGTTCATTTCCTTGCCAAGCAGCTGATCATATTTCTGGCCCTGCCCCTTGTCGGGAAGCAGGATCTGGCCTTCCCCAGGGCCGTCCGCGGACACTTCTCCCAGCAGTACTTTCGGAGTGATGCCGCTGATGAATGGCGTGCCGATGAATGCACCGGGGTTGTTCGGTGATGGCCAGTTCGCAGGGTCCTCTATCGCGAGGTCTATTTGTGCCCAACCGGAGGACCCCACCACGTGATCGATTTGGCTGAACCGGGATAATGATTCGTCAGTGATCTCACGAGCTGAGTCCGGACCTACTGAAGTGACCTCCACATAATTCAGGGCGGAATTGGTGCTGATCTTGTTTGAGTATGAGCTTATTCCGGCCCCTACGATGCTGTCGGCGAATATGAATACCGCGATGCCAAGACTCATCAGGACCGCGAGTGGCCTCAATTTCGAGAGGGAAAGCCGCACTGACCTGGCAGCAAAGACCCTATTTCTGTTCAAGGAGCAACTCCTTCATGGGAAGCTGACGGTGGGCCACCTGCTGGAAGACTTCGTCATGGGAAGCGACCAGGACACCGCACCCGCTGTTGGCGCCCGTCCTCATGGCGTCCAGGATGACTTCGGTATTTGCCCGGTCAAGACCCGAACTTGGTTCATCCGCCAGTAGTAGTGAAGGCCTGTTGATCAGCGCGCGGCAAAACGCGACCCGTTGCTGCTGCCCTCCGGAAAGCCTCTTCGCCTGCCGGTCTGCGACCGCGGCCAAGCCGAAGCGTTCCAGCTGCTCTATCATCGCCGCGCGCGTCGTGGACTCGCGGCTGGCCAGGAGGACGTTTTCCATCGCCGTAAGTTCGGGCAGTAGATTGCTGCTCTGAAACACCATTCCAATCTCTATCGAGCGGACCAGACTCGCCGTCCGGGGCGATGCGTTGGTTCTGTCGTCACCATCGATCCACACTCTGCCGGTATCGGGGGTTGAGAGGAGTCCGGAGATGTTGAGGATGGTTGACTTCCCCGAGCCCGACTCACCACGCAGCCAGACGATCTCACCCGCCTCGACATTCATGCTGACGCCGGGAAGGACCAATTGTCGGTTCCCGCGCTCGTCTGCAAAAGACTTGGTGATGTTCTCAAGGCGCAGTACCGAGGTCACTAGTTCACCCCGAAGTCGTATGCACCGGGGACCGCGATCATTGCGGCTGAAACCGAGAGGCTACACGGCGACTCCTTGCCTGCTTCCAGCCGATACAAGGAGGGGAATTCCTTGCAGCCTCTCAGTGTCCGGAGTCCCTCGGCCGCCTTGTCGAAGTCGTTTGATCCAAGTCCGGAGCGGCTTGCGTTCGTCATGGCGGTCAGCGCCCGAAAATAGTTCATGCCGTTTCCATTCGGTGAACTGACGAGTTGCGGGAGCGCGGACTGCACGGCCGGAAACATTGATCTCACTTCTTCGCTGTTTGAGAAGTACATGGAGTTGGAGAGCGCCATCAGCGCTCCGGAGAGCAGGTCGTCAACTCCGGGGTCTGCTTCGAACGCCGCCAGCCGCGCCAAGGGGGCATTGGGCTCGAGCTGCACCAGGACCTCCACCAGGTCGATATACCCGCTGAGATTGGCGATTGTCACGTCTGTCGGAAGCGCTGTCTTTCCCCGCTCGATCACCGGACCGTAGCTCACCCATGACGAGGAACCAGACCGCTTGAGGGCCACAAGCGCCTTGAGCTGAGTGATGAGATTGGTTTCGGGCTCCCGCAGGACCAGTTCCAGTTCGTCCAGGGTCTGTTCGTTTGCGAGCTCTGAAAATCTGGTGTCGAGGAGCCTCACGGCAAGATACGTCCCATGGACCGAGCCCGTTTCGGGGGAGGCTGACTCGGGCATCCTTACGAGGCCGTTGATTCCGCGCAGCTTCGTCAGATCTTCTTTCACGGCGGAGACATCGTTGGCCGTGAGGCCGGGACCTGCATGGCAAGCGGTCAAGCCAAGCAGAGCCAGCCCCAGGGTGGAAAGACGCCTTGCGTTTCGTAGCCAGTGGCTCCGACCTCCGCGCCCGAGATCATTGGACACCCAATTCACCTTTTCTGACGGGACCGGAGCCACCGGCTTGTAACGTCAGATAGGGCTACGAGGCCAAGCGATAGGGCAAAAGCCAGGGCGATCGTAAGTGCCTCCCGAACTGAATTTCGGCCAGTCCACCAACTGTTGTTCACAAGCATCAGAATGATCGTCAAGAGCCCAGCCCTTCCGAAGCGTGACATCCACACCTTTTCGCTTGGACCATTCGAGCTGTCCATCCATTACCTCTTCGGACCAAGTTGAAGCGAGCAGGGGAATCCACCCAAAGGTGGACATTAGGGTTCGCCCTCTGCAAGGCGATAGGCCGCCAAGGCGTCTCGGCGGGCCCAGGTGACAGCAAGGGCAACGTCGAGGGCGAGAACAACGCAAAAGAAGGCAACAAAGATGGGAAATGGCGCGCCAGCGGCAAAGAGGGCGACCACGATGACGATGAACAGGACGCAACTGATCCAGTTGTACCGACGCCGGCCCGGAGTCGCTCGTCGAGCCGCCTGAAGTTCAGACAGGTAGTAGAGCATTTTGATCCGCTATCTCGGCGATGCCAACCGCGAAGGCCGACGTTCCAGCAAGGCCTTTTCGAACAAGCGATACGCGCTTTTCCATGAATCCCCCCAGTGTCTTCCGTTGTTCGGATCCGAGTTCGGAACCGGTACAGGAACCCTAAGGGCGAAAATCGCGTCTCAGTGTTGAAAACGACGAATTAAGTGGTGCCCTCGACCAATCTCAGTGGTCAAACGTGGCAACACGTAGATGGCAACCTGGCAACACGTAGATGGAAACGCAACTCCTCCTTATGCTCAGGCCAACCCCGATTCACCCTCGCTACCTCCACCCCTCCGAACGCCCCTTGACTCCCACCCCTACCTTCCCTAAACTTTTCATAAAGCAGAATCTAAATTCCACAAAGCGGAAACGCCTAGGAAGATAGATCCCAAGCCCTCCCCCGGAAGGACACCTACGATGACGTACACAGTGAACTGCTCCATCCTCCTGACGGAGCTGCCCCTGCTCGAGCGCCCTGCAGCCGCGAAGGCTGCCGGTTTTGACGCCGTCGAATTCTGGTGGCCCTTTGAGACTTCCGTACCGTCGGACGCTCAGGTAAGCGAGTTCGAGAACGCCATCAAGGACGCGGGCGTTCAGCTCACCGGCCTGAACTTCAACGCCGGCAACATGCCCGGCGGCGACCGCGGCCTGGTCTCCTGGCCGGCCCGCTCTTCCGAGTTCCAAGACAACATCGACGTTGTCTCAGGAATCGGCGAGCGCCTCGGCTGCAAGGCGTTCAACGCCCTCTACGGCAACCGTGTGGACGGCGAATCAGCTGAGAACCAGGACGCCATCGGCGCTGAAAACCTTGCGACGGCGGCAGCCGGGGTGGCGCGCATCGGCGGCACCGTCCTCCTCGAGCCTGTCAGCGGCGCACCCAAGTACCCGCTCCTCACGGCAGAAGACGCACTCAGGGTCATCGCCCGCGTCAAGGAAGAAACCGGCGTCGACAACGTCAAACTCCTCGCCGACTTCTACCACCTGGCGGTGAACGGGGACGACGTCGAAGCCGTCATCGAGAACCACGCCAAGGACTTCGGCCACATCCAGATCGCCGACAACCCCGGCCGCGGCGCCCCCGGTACCGGCACGCTTCCCCTCGGCGAATGGATCGCCCGCAGCCGCGAACTCGGCTACGAAGGCTACATCGGCCTCGAGTACAAGGAACCGCAGGAAACCGCCTTCAGCTGGGCCATCCGCGAACGCGCCGCCCGCTAAACAGCCCGCTAGCCAATTCAGCACACCTGAGCTAAAACACAGACTTTCAGAAAGAGAACCACAATGAGCAACGTTGCAGTCATCGGACTCGGAATCATGGGCCTGCCCATGGCCATCAACCTCGTCAAAGCCGGCCACACCGTCACCGGTTTCAACCGCAGCCAGGACAAGATCGACAAACTCGTCTCCGAAGGCGGCAAGGGCGCCACGAGCATCGCCGACGCCGTCAAGGACGCCGATGTCGTCATCACCATGGTGCCGGACTCCCCCGACGTCGAAGGCGTCGTCAGCGGCGAAGACGGCGTCTTCGCCAACGCGAAGCAGGGCGCGCTCTGGATCGACGCGAGCAGCATCCGCCCGGACGTCGCGGCACGCCTCGCGGCAGACGCCAAGGCAGCCGGCATCCGCCCGCTCGACGCCCCGGTTTCCGGCGGTGAGCAGGGCGCGATCGACGCCGTCCTGTCCATCATGGTCGGCGGCGAGGCAGCAGACTTCGAGGCCGCACAGGACGTCCTCAACGCCGTCGGCAAGACGATCGTCCACGTCGGCCCCTCCGGCTCCGGCCAGACCGTCAAGGCAGCCAACCAGCTGATCGTCGCGGTCAACATCGAGGTCCTCGGCGAGGCCATCGCCTTCCTTGAGGCCTACGGCGTAGATACCGACGCCGCCCTCAAGGTGCTCGGCGGCGGCCTGGCCGGGTCCAAGGTCCTCGACCAGAAGGGCCAGAAGATGCTCGACCGCAACTTCGACCCCGGTTTCCGCCTGGCCCTGCACCACAAGGACCTCGGCATCGTCACCTCCGCAGCCCGCGAAGCCAACGTGGCCATCCCGCTCGGCGCCGTCGTCGCACAGCTTGTCGCCGCCACTGTCAACCAGGGCGACGGCGGACTCGACCACTCGGGACTCTTCAAGCAGGTCCTTCAACTTAGCGGCCGCAAGTAAAGCCACCGCGCTAAGGCGCGACACCAAGCAAAACAGGGCAACCGCCGTCGTACTTCACGACGGCGGCTCCCTCAGCACACCCCAAAACAGACTTTTCAAGGAGCACACCATGACGAAGATGCGCACTGTTGACGCAGCCGTCGCCATCTTGGCAAAGGAGGGCGCCACCGAGGCGTTCGGCCTGCCAGGCGCGGCAATCAACCCTTTCTATTCCGCGATGCGGGCCCACGGCGGCATCCGCCACACCCTGGCCCGCCACGTCGAAGGCGCCAGCCACATGGCTGACGGTTACTCCCGTGCCGCGGACGGCAACATCGGTATCTGCATCGGTACCTCCGGCCCCGCAGGAACCGACATGATCACGGGCCTGTACGCCGCCTGGGCGGACTCCATCCCCATGCTCTGCATCACGGGCCAGGCTCCGGTCGCCAAGCTGCACAAGGAAGACTTCCAGGCCGTGGACATCGAGTCCATCGCCGCTCCGGTCACCAAGATGGCCATGACCATCCTGGAGCCGGGCCAGGTTCCCGGCGCGTTCCAGAAGGCCTTCCAGCTGATGCGCTCCGGCCGTCCCGGCCCGGTCCTGCTGGACCTGCCGTTCGACGTGCAGATGGCCGAGATCGAGTTCGACATCGACGCCTACGAGCCGCTCGCCGTCGAAAAGCCCAAGGCCAGCCGCAAGCAGCTGGAAAAGGCACTGGACATGCTCACCGCAGCCGAGCGTCCGCTGATCGTCGCCGGTGGCGGCATCATCAACGCCGGCGCTTCCGCGCAGCTGGTTGAACTGGCCGAGATCCTGAACGTTCCGGTCATCCCCACCCTGATGGGCTGGGGCACCATCCCGGACGACCACAAGCTGATGGCGGGCATGGTCGGCCTCCAAACGAGCCACCGCTACGGCAACGCAACAATGTTGCAGAGCGACTTCGTGATCGGCATCGGCAACCGCTGGGCCAATCGCCACACCGGCGGCCTGGACACCTACACCGCCGGCCGCAAGTTCGTGCACATCGACATCGAGCCCACGCAGATCGGCCGCGTGTTCTCGCCGGACTTCGGCATCGCGTCCGACGCCGGTGCGGCGCTGGACGGGCTGCTGGAGATCGCCCGTGAGCGCAAGGCCGCAGCAGCCCTGCCGGACTACTCCGCCTGGGTCGCCGAGTGTGTCGCCCGCAAGGGTTCCCTGCAGCGCAAGACCCACTTCGACAATGTGCCCATCAAGCCGCAGCGCGTGTACGAAGAGATGAACAAGGCGTTCGGCAAGGACACCACCTACGTGTCCACCATCGGCCTGTCGCAGATCGCCGGCGCACAGTTGCTGCATGTTTTCGGTCCGCGCAAGTGGATCAATGCCGGCCAGGCAGGTCCCCTGGGCTGGACCGCCCCGGCCGCCCTCGGCGTCGTGCGCGGCAAGCCGGACGAGACAGTTGTTGCGCTGTCCGGTGACTACGACTTCCAGTTCATGATCGAAGAGCTGGCCGTGGGCGCACAGTTCAACCTGCCGTACATCCACGTGGTGGTGAACAACTCCTACCTGGGCCTCATCCGCCAGTCGCAGCGCGGCTTCAACATGGAACAGAACGTGTCCCTGGCATTCGAGAACATCAACAGCACCAACCTTTCCGCTGAGACAGCAGGTTACGGCGTGGACCACGTCAAGGTGTCCGAAGGCCTGGGCTGCAAGGCCATCCGCGTGGAGAACCCGTCCGACCTGCCGGCCGCGTTCGACAAGGCCAAGGCCTTGATGGGCGAGTTCAAGGTTCCCGTGGTGGTTGAAGTGATCCTGGAAAAGGTCACCAACATCTCCATGGGTGTTGAAATCGACGGCGTGAACGAGTTCGAAGAACTCGCCGAGCGCGGCGCGGACGCCCCGACGTCGATCATCGCGATGCTGGACTAGTAACTGGACTGGGAAGAGGTACGGAATGCGTGTGGTCATAGCCCCGGACAAGTTCAAGGGATCGCTGTCAGCCCCCGAGGTCGCCAGCCGCTTGAGCGCCGGACTGCGGGCCGGCTTCGCGGCGGGCCAAGCAGCCAGCCGCCCTGGCGAAGGTTTCGAGGCCACGCTCATTCCAGTGGCCGACGGCGGCGAGGGGACTCTCGACGCCGCTGTCGGCTCCGGCTTCACCCGCCGGAGCGCCACAGTCACCGGCCCCACGGGCCAGCCGATAACGGCGGAGTTCGCAATCCGCGGCACCGAAGCGGTCATCGAAATGGCCGCGGCCTCCGGACTCGCTGTGTTGCCCGGCTTCGGCAACACGGCGCCGAACTCCGAAACGGCCCAGACCTCCACCAGCCTGGGCACCGGCGAACTCATCCGCGCCGCCCTGGACCTGGGCTGCCGGCACATCATCCTCGGCGTCGGCGGCAGCGCCAACACCGACGGCGGCGCCGGCGTGCTGCAAGGACTGGGTGCGGTCCTCCTTGACGCGGACGGCAACGAACTCCGTGGCGGGGGCGCGGCCCTGGCCCGCCTGGACCGGATCGACTTCTCCAACTTCGACGTCCGGCTCGAGGCCACCGAGTTCGTGCTGGCGTCCGACGTCGACAATCCCCTTTTGGGCCGCACCGGCGCCGCCGCGATCTTCGCACCGCAGAAGGGCGCGACGCCGGAGGACGTCGCCACGCTCGACGCCGCCCTGGCCCGTTTCGTGGACGTCCTCGCCGGAGAGATCGGCCCCGAAGCCCGCGACGCGGCGATCGCTCCGGGCGCAGGTGCGGCAGGCGGAGTCGGCTACATTGCCATCGCGGCGCTTGGCGCGGCACGCAGGCCGGGCATCGACGTCGTCCTCGAATTCACCGAACTCGAGCAGCGGCTACAGGGCGCGGACCTGGTGATCACCGGCGAAGGCAGCCTCGACGAACAAAGCCTGCTCGGCAAGACGCCCATGGGCGTCGCCCGGGCAGCAGCACGTTCCGGGATCCCCGTGATAGCGGTCTGCGGCCGCAGCACGCTGGGCCCGGAGCAACTCACGAAATCCGGTTTCGGGTCGGTCCACGCGCTGACCGAACTCGAATCCGATGTAGCGAAATGTATAGCTGAAGCGGGTCCGCTGCTTGAAGAATTAGGTAGGCACATCGGCGTGCACCTAGCGGAAAAATCCGAATACCCAGCGCGGATCGACACCAAGGAGGACCTCCATGTCTGAAGAAACCACCACGGCACACGGCCCGTTTGACCTGGTCATCCGTGGCCGGCGCATCCTCACCACGGCCGGCATCGCCGCCCGCGAAGTGGGCGTCCGCGGCGGCAAGATCGTGGCCATCGAGCCCCTTGGCAACGGCCTTGAAGGCGCCGAGGTCATCGAACTCTCCGACGACGAAACGCTCATTCCCGGCCTCGTGGACACCCACGTCCACGTCAACGAACCCGGCCGCACCGAGTGGGAAGGCTTCGCCTCGGCCACCCGCGCCGCGGCCGCCGGCGGCGTCACCACCATCATCGACATGCCGCTGAATTCCATCCCGCCCACCACCAACGTGGAGGGCCTCAAGCTCAAGCGCGAAGTCGCTGAGGACCAGGCATTCGTGGACGTCGGATTCTGGGGCGGCGCCATTCCAGGCAACAAGGCAGACCTCCGTCCGCTCCACGACGAAGGCGTGTTCGGCTTCAAGTGCTTCCTGCTCCACTCCGGCGTGGACGAGTTCCCGCATCTCGAAGCGGACGAGATGGAAGAGGACATGGCCGAGCTCAAGTCCTTCGATTCCCTCATGATCGTCCACGCCGAGGACTCCCACGCGATCGACCACGCACCCCACCCCGGCGGCGCGCACTACTCCACGTTCTTGGCCTCCCGCCCCCGCGGCGCCGAGAACAAGGCCATCGCCGAGGTGATCGAGCGGGCCCGCTGGACGGGTGCCCGTGCACACATCCTGCACCTCTCGTCGTCGGACGCCCTGCCGATGATCGCTTCGGCAAAGCGCGACGGCGTGCACCTCACCGTCGAGACGTGCCCGCACTACCTCACGCTCATGGCCGAGGAAATCCCCGACGGCGCCACGGCCTACAAGTGCTGCCCGCCCATCCGCGAAGCCTCCAACCGCGAGCTGCTCTGGCAAGGCCTGCAGGACGGCACGATCGACTGCATCGTCTCGGACCACTCGCCGTCGACCCTTGACCTGAAGGACCTGGAAAACGGCGACTTCGCCGTGGCCTGGGGCGGCGTCTCCTCGCTGCAGCTGGGGCTCTCCCTGATCTGGACCGAGGCGCGACACCGCGGCATTCCGCTCGAGCAGGTTGTTTCCTGGATGTCGGAGAAGCCGGCGGCACTCGCCCGCCTGCACAACAAGGGCCAGCTCGCCCTGGGCTACGACGCCGACTTCTCCATCTTTGCCGCGGATGACGCGTTCGTCGTCGACGTCAAGAAGCTCAAGCACAAGAACCCGATCACGCCGTACGACGGCAAGGCGCTCTCCGGCGTCGTACGCAAGACGTACCTGCGCGGCAACGAGATCGACGGTCGCACGCCCAGCGGCAAGCTGATTCGCCGCGGCGGCGTCTAAGGGGCGCCATGGCCGTCAACGTCCACGCTCCGTACGGAAAGCTGCCCGCGCGGCTCAACCCCTCGCGGCACCAGCCGGCGTCCATGCCGCCTACGCAGTCTGCCCTGCGGCCCGGCCTGCAACCGCGCGGCCTGGCCATATGGGTGCAGCCTGGCGAAGGCCAGGAGATCGACTCCGAGGTCTGGGCCCGGGCCGCTGAAGCGGTCCTGGCGCGGGCCCGAAAGCTTGCTCCGGAGGCGGAAGTCCTTGTTTGGCCCGCCGCCGGAGCCGCAACATCCAGCGCTTCGGTGTCTGGCGCGTCCGACGGCGGCACTCCGCCGGAGGCGTCCGACGCCGGAAACCGCCCCGCTGCGGTCAAGCCGCCTCTCGCAACGGCGGGCCGGCGCAGCAGCGTGGCAGTGGACCTGGCCGCGGACACCGTCCTCCTGGACGGTGTCCCGGTCAGCTTCACGGCGATGGAACACAGCCTCCTCCGATACCTAGTGCAAAACCTCTCGCGGGCCATCCCACGTGAAGAATTGCAACGCTTCCTGGAGTCACTTGACTGTCCCGGCGCGGCATTCCGGTCGATCGACGTGTATGTTGGACGCGTCCGGCGCAAGCTGGGCTCGGCCCGCCATGTCATCGCCACAGTGCGTGGAGGGGGCTACCAATTCGTGCCCGGACCAGGCTGCACAGTCCGCGGACCCGCGGAATACTGCATCTAGGCAGCCCGTTACACCAATAGATTGATCGCCGGCCACGGCGGTTGCCCGACTAGTCAAGGATCGCAAGATGACCCAGAAACTCCTCGCCGGAACCCAGGCCCCCGATTTCGCACTGCTCAACTCCGAGGGCCAAAAGGTTTCCCTGTCGGACTACCGTGGACGCAACGTCATTGTGTACTTCTACCCGGAAGCTTCCACCCCGGGCTGCACCACCGAGGCCTGCGACTTCCGTGACAGCTTGTCCAGCCTCCAGGGCTCGGGCTACGAGGTCTTGGGCATTTCCCCGGACGCTCCGGAAAAGATCGCAAGCTTCGTAGACGAGTACTCCCTCACGTTCCCGCTCCTTTCCGACGAAGACCACGCCGTGGCTTTGGCCTACGGCGCCTGGGGCGAGAAGCTGCGCGACGGTGAAATCGTCGAAGGCCTGGTCCGCTCCACCGTGGTGCTCGACCCCGAGGGCAAGGTCAAGCTGACCCATTACCAGGTGAAGGCCCAGGGCCACGTCGCAGCGCTCAAGGCCGAGCTCGGCCTGTAACGCCCGGTCACTTATAACGCCTCCCAACCCGACGCCCGGTCACATATAGCGTGGTTTAACCCGACGCCCGGTCAGTTATAGCCCCGTCTAACCCGACGCCCGGTCACTTCCTTGAGGAAGATGAGCGGGCGTCGGCGCGTCTGGAGAGGGACGCCCGGTCACATAAACCCCCTCCCGGCCAGACGCCCGGTCACCTATAGCGCCGTTTGGCCCGATGCCCACCCAAGCCAACGGCCACTAGCTTCCAGCCCACCGGCCCGAGTTCGCGATCGCCTCTTCCAGCGCGCCAAGGACAAGTTGCACCGACGCCCTGTTGGCGTTTGGACCCATCATCCCGATCCGCCAAACGGTCGACGAAAACGCACCCGCGCCGGAGCCGATTTCGATGCTGAAGTTCTCCAGAAGGTAAGTGCGGACGGCAGCCGAGTCCACGCCGTCGGGCACTTTGACCGTGGTGAGGCTCGGCAATCGTGCGCCCTCCGCGGCGAACAGTTCGAGACCCATCTTTTCCAGGCCATCGCGCAACTCGGCGCCGGCGGCGCGGTGCCGCTCCTGGACATTGTCCAGCCCCTCGGCCAGAATGCGGTCAAGTCCGGCCTCGAGCCCGGCGATCATGGCCACGGGCGCGGTGTAGTGATACGTGCGGCTGCCGCTCGCCGCGCCGACGTAGCCGCCCAGGAGGCCGATATCCAGATACCACGAACGCGGCTCCTTGACGCGCCGCTCGAAGGCGCGATCCGACACCGTGAACGGTGACAGCCCGGGAGGCACACCGAGGCACTTCTGCGTGCACGCATATCCGACGTCGATCCCCCACTCATCGGCCGACAGTTCCAGGCCGCCGATTGACGTCACTGCGTCCACGATCAGCAGCGCGTCCCCCTTGCCGGCGCCCAGGGGTGCGACGTCGGACAGCACACCCGTGGAGGTCTCGGCGTGGACCGCGGCAATCACCTTGGGATGCGGATGGGCGGCGAGGACGCGCTCCGCATCGACGGGTTGGCCCCATTCGTGCTCGACGCGGACCACAGTCGCCCCGCAGCGGCGCGCGATCTCGCACATGCGCTCTCCGAACAATCCGTTGACAGCGATCACTGCCACGTCGCCGTCGGACACCGTATTCACAAAGGCAGCCTCCATGCCGCCGGAACCCGTGGCGCTCAACGGTAGGGTCCGGGCGTTCCGGGTCCCCCACACTTTCCGGAGCCCGGCGCAGACCCGGTCGAGTCGCTCTATGAACACAGGATCCAGGTGGCCGATCACCGGATATGCCAGCGCTGCCGTGACTTCCGGATAGCAATTGCTCGGACCCGGCCCGAAAAGATACCGGGAAGTCAGGACCTCTGGCATGGCGCAACTCCTTTGGCTCGTTGCTGACATTGTCCACCCGACGGCTCATGTGAGCGAGCGTCCCGGGAAACACCGCCAAAGGTGACCGGGCGTCCCGGGGAACACCCCCAAAGGTGACCGGGCGTCCCGGGGAACACCCCCAAAGGTGACCGCGCGTTCCAAGGACGGCAGCGAGCGGAGGGCCGGGATGCGGTATTCTCTTGACACCGTGGCGGTCATTCGATTTCACTATTACGTATGCTGAAATAACAGTTCCATGATGTGGAAGACTCGCGAACAAAGACAACGAGTCCATCCGGCAGGAATCGCCGGAGTTCCGCATAGCCAACACCATGGATGCCAGCACTCGCACGAGGAATGAACAAGCATGCAGCTTGACGTATTCAACAGCGTGGACCGTCCGGACGCCATCGACGTCCTCCGCCCATGCCTCGACATCCAGCGTTGGGTGGAGCACATCGCGGATGCGCGCCCATTCAACAGTCTGGACTCCTTGATCGATTTCGCCCGGGAAACGGCCGAGCCGTTCACATCGGACGAAGTAGCCGCCGCGATGGCCCACCACCCCCGGATCGGCGAACGGCCCAAGGCGCAGACCACCGAGGCCGCGATGTCCCGCTCGGAACAAGCCGGCGTCGACCCCGGCGACGAGGACGTCGTAACAGCATTGGCCGAAGGCAACCGTCAATACGAGGCCAAATTCGGCCGCGTCTTCCTTATCCGCGCAGCAGGACGGTCGGCCAAGGACATCCTGGCCTCCCTCCGGGAACGGTTGACCCATACCGCGGAAGAAGAAGACGTCATCGTGGCCGGACAATTGCGCGAAATCGCACTGCTGCGCCTTGCCGGCGTGGTCAGCGAAAACAGCGCGAGCAGCGAAGGAGTACCCAGCAAATGAGTGTTTCCCAGATCACCACCCACATCCTGGACACCGGTTCCGGGCGCCCGGCGTCCGGTGTCGCCGTCGTGCTCTCTGTGCGCGACGGCGACACTTGGCGGCGCGTGGCAAGCGGCACCACCGATGCGGACGGCCGGATCAAGGACCTGGGTCCCGAGAGGGTCGAGGGCGGCAGTTACCGCCTGAACTTCGCGACCGGCCCGTATTACAAGGCCCAGGGCGTGGACACCTTTTTCCCGGAAGTGGACCTGAGCTTTACGGTGTCCGACGCCGGCGAGCACTACCACGTGCCGCTCCTGCTGAGCCCTTTCGCCTTCTCGACGTATCGAGGAAGTTAGTCGATCGGGGTGACGTACGCTCCGGAAATTCCGCCATCAACCATGAAGGTCGACGCGGTGATGAACGAGGCGTCGTCGCTCGCAAGGAAGGCCACCGACGCGGCCAGTTCCTCGGGCTCGGCGAAGCGTCCCAAGGGCACATGGACCAAGCGGCGCGCTGCCCGCTCCGGATCGGAGGCGAAGAGTTCCTTCAGCAACGGGGTGTTAACCGGTCCGGGGCACAAGGCGTTGATCCGGACACCCTTGCGGGCGAATTCGACGCCGAGCTCGCGGGTCATTGCCAGCACGCCGCCTTTGGAAGCGCTGTAGGAGATCTGCGATGTCGCCGCGCCCATCACGGCCACAAAAGACGCGGTGTTGATAATCGAGCCTTTGCCCTGCTCCAACATGTACGGCAGCGCGTATTTGCAGCAGTAATAGACACTGGTCAGGTTCACCTCCTGGACCCGGCGCCAGGCGTCGATTCCGGTGTCGAGGATCGAGGCATCGTCCGGAGGCGAAATGCCCGCGTTGTTGAACGCGATATCCACGCTGCCGTAGTGGCTCTTGGCGGCGGCGAAGAGGTCGATGACTTCCTGCTCGTCCGTGACGTTGACCTTCACGAAGATGCCATCAACGGCGGCCGCTGCTGCTTCTCCGGCTGCGGGATCGATATCGGCGATGACCACGTTGGCACCCTCCGAGGCGAAACGCTTGGCCGTGGCCAAGCCGATCCCGCTGCCACCGCCGGTGATGACGGCGGTGCGGTCCTTGAGGCGGTTTGAAATGAATTCGGTCATGGTGATCTCTCCTTGAATGATGGGGTTCAAAGTCGGTGGGTTCAGTGCGCGATAAAGACGTTTTTTACTTCGCTGAAGGAATCGAGCGCGTCCGGACCCAGCTCGCGGCCGAGGCCCGATTGCTTGAAGCCGCCGAACGGCGTCGAATACCGGACTGAAGAGTGCGAGTTCACCGAGAGGTTTCCGGCATCCACTCCACGGGCCACGCGCAAGGCCCGGCCGATGTCTTGTGTCCAGATGGATCCGGAGAGTCCGTATTCGGTGTCGTTGGCGATCCGCACCGCGTCCGCCTCGTCGTTGAAAGGTACGACGACGACCACGGGTCCGAAGATCTCTTCCCGCACTGCGCGGTCGTCGAAGGAATCGGGAGCCAGGACGGTGGGCGGGAACCAGAATCCCGGCCCTTCGGGCACCTCGCCCTGGAAGGCTATGGGCGCTCCCGAGGGCACAAAGCCCGCAACGGTTTCCCTTTGCCGGGCGGAAATCAGCGGCCCCATGACCGTACTTTCGTCCGTCGGGTCGCCGACTTTGACGGCCCGGACCGCGGGTTCCAGTAGTTCCAAAAAGCTGTCGTAGGCCGATTTTTCGACGAGGATCCGGGACCTGGCACAGCAGTCCTGGCCGGCGTTGTCGAACGCGCCACCGGGAGCGGCAGCAGCAGCGGCCTGAAGGTCGGCGTCGGCGAACACGATGTTCGCGCTCTTGCCACCCAACTCGAGCGTCACGCGCTTCACTTGTTCGGCACAACCGGCCATGATCTGCTTGCCGACCTGGGTGGACCCGGTGAAGACGACCTTTCGCACCGCCGGGTGGGTAACGAAGCGTTCCCCCACTACGGAACCCTTCCCCGGGATGATCGTCAGCACGCCGTCGGGCAGTCCGGCCTCGCGGGCGAGCTCACCCAGCCTTATCGCGGTCAGCGGCGTAATTTCCGCAGGCTTGAGCACCACGGTGTTGCCTGCCGCAAGCGCCGGAGCGAATCCCCACGCCGCGATCGGCATGGGAAAGTTCCACGGCACAATGACGCCTACCACGCCGAGTGGCTCGTGGAACGTCACATCGAGGCCGCCGGCAACGGGGATCTGCCGCCCGAAGTGCCGCTCGGGAGCCGCCGAGTAGTAATTGATGACGTCGCGTGCATTGCCTGCTTCCCAGCGGGCGTTGCCGATCGTGTGTCCCGCATTGCGGACTTCCAGTTGCGCGAGGTTTTCGAGGTCGGCGTCGACGGCGGCAGCGAACCGGCGCAAGAGGAGCGCCCGGTCCGACGGCGACACCTTCCGCCAGGTCTCAAAGGCAGCAGCCGCGCGGGCAATCAGGGTGTCGGTCTCGGCGAGGGATGCCAGTTCAACAGTTTCAAGGAACTCCTCGGTGGCCGGATTGATAATGTCAAAAGTCGTGGCGGTCACGCCCAGCTCCTTTCTGTGGGTTTGAAGTCCATGGAGGCATTGCGGCGCTCAGCGTGGGGTTCACCGTCACGGTACCTTCTGGCGGCCTCAACGAATCCTTCGAAGAGGCGCAAGTCGGAACGATTTTGTTCCGGATGAAATTGAACGCCCAACGCCCAGCTTCCTCGGGTCGACTCGACTGCTTCGATCGTGCCGTCCGCTGCCCGCGCGGTGACGCAAAGGCCTTCGGCAACCCGGTCCAGGATCTGGTGGTGATAGACGGGCGCGGATGCTCTTTCGCCTAGAAGCTCAGCGCTGATGCTGCCCGGTTCGGTGCGGAACTCCACCTCGCCGTAAACTCCCGGAGCGGGTTGGTAGTCCGCCTCGGGCAGCACATCCGGCACATGCTGGATGAGGTTTCCGCCCAAGGCCACGTTCAGGATTTGCGCGCCGCGGCAGATTGCGAAGAGCGGAACCCCTTTCTCCAATGCAGCCAGCGTCAAAGCGATGTCGTGCTTATCCCGGGCGGGCTGGCTGCGGGTGGTCGGGTGGGGCTCGGCGTCGTAATTTCCGGGATCGACGTCGGCTCCTCCCACCACGATCAAGCCATCCACGAGGTCAAGGACGGAGGTATCGGTGCCGATGGGCGGCAGCAGGAGCGGGGTGCCGCCTGCTGCCACTACGGCTTCCAAATATGTTGCCGGCAGCACCGCCGCCCCCGCGTCCCAAACCCCCCACTTCGCGTTTTGGAGGTAGGTGGTCAAGGCGATCCTCGGCCGACGGTCCGGACTTGGCGCCGGATTCCCATTTCGAGCCATCGTCCCTACAGCCTTTCGAAACCGCGGCGGAGCTCCCAGTCCGTGATGGCGGACTCAAAAGCTGCCAGTTCGACGTCGGCGTAGTTCACGTAGTGCCGCACCACGTCCTCGCCGAAAACTTCCTTGGCGATCACGGAGTTGGCGAACAGATCCCGCGCTTCCCGCATGGTCGTCGGCACGGTAGGAGCGCCGGAAGTGTAGGCATTGCCGGTTGTCGCAGGTTCGAGCTCGAGCTCATTTTCGATTCCGTACAGCCCTCCGGCGAGCATGGCCGACAACGCCAAATACGGGTTCACGTCGCCACCCGGCAGCCGGTTTTCCAGCCGCGCGCTTTGACCGTGCCCCACGAGGCGCACCGAGCATGTGCGGTTGTCGAGGCCCCAGGCCACCGCGGTGGGGGCGAAAGAGCCTTTGACGAACCGCTTGTAGGAGTTGATGTTGGGAGCGTAAAAGAGCGTGAATTCCCGCATCGTGGCCAGCACGCCGGCGATGAAGTGATCGTAGGTCTTGGTGCGGGCGCCGGTGGCGTCGTCCCAGAAAACCAGTTGGTCATCGAGTCCGCGAAGGGACAAGTGGATGTGGCAGGAATTGCCCTCCCGCTGGTTGGGCTTTGCCATGAACGTGATGGATTGGCCCAGCTCGTGCGCGATGTCCTTGGCCGCGGTCTTGTAGACGGAATGGTTGTCCGCCGTGGTGACTACTTCGTCGTACTTGAACGCGATCTCGTGCTGGCCGAGGTTGCACTCGCCCTTGGCCGATTCGACAGTCATGCCGGCTCGGTACATCTCGTTCCGGATCCGGCGGAGCAGGGGCTCCACGCGGCCGGAGCCCAGGAGCGAGTAGTCCACGTTGTATTGGTTGGCGGGAGTGAGGTTCTTGTAGTCCAGGTCCCACGCTTGCTCGTAGGAGTCGTTGTAGACCACGAACTCGAGCTCGGTTCCGGCAAGTGCCTTCCAACCGCGCTCGGCTGCCTTGGCCGTTTGGCGCTTGAGCATGGCCCGGGGCGAAACGGAGACCGGCGTGCCATCGGTCGTAGACAGATCGCACTGGATCAGCACACTCCCCTCGCGATAGGGAAGGATGCGGATCGTGTCCAGGTCCAGGTCGAAGAGCATGTCTCCGTAACCCTTTTCCCACGAGGAAATGTCGTAGCCATCCACGGTGTTCATTTCGGTGTCCACGGCGAGGAGGTAGTTGCAGCCCTCTGTGCCATGTTCCAGGACGGAATCCAGGAAGAATTGCGCGTGGAAGAGCTTGCCCTGCAACCTGCCCTGCATGTCGGTGAAGCCAAGAATGACGGTGTCTATGGAGCCATTGCCAATCTGCGCTTTGAGCTGCTCGACGCTGAGCATACGGTCATTGCGCGGGTGGACGGTGGTGGATATCTCATTCGGATTGTCGTTCATTGTCACGCTCATTTCAGTAGTCCCTTGAGTAGTGCGGCAGTGGCCTCGCAGTGCAATTCCATGACGCTTCGGGCTGCTGCAGGCTCGCCGTCGAGGATGGCCTGCACTATCAATCGATGTTCTTGGTTTGAATGTTCGATATTCCGTTGCAGAAAGGGGATTTCCGCGAGGAATTCATGGATCTTTGTCTGAATGGTGGTGCTGGCTTTACTGAGTTCCGAGGACCCCGCGACGGCGGAGAAGGCCAGGTGGAGGCGGGCATCCGCTTGCCTGTACTCCACCGGTGAACCCGCGTTTTCAACTTCAGCCAAGGAATCAGTGAGGAGCCGGCGCTGATCCTCGCTCAGCCGCATCGAGGCCGCCCGCTGGCAGGCACCAGGTTCAATCACCGAGCGGAAGATGAGGATGTCGCTCATTTCCTCCTGGCGGTCCTTGTTGCCGGGACGCTCCGGCGGCCGTGCGTTGCCGACCGGCTCCACGATGGTTCCGCCGCCCCTCCCCCGGACGGTCGTGACGAAGCCCGCCGCACGCAGCGCGCTGATCGCTTCCCGCAACGTCGCCCGGGAGACCTGCATACGCTCTGCCAGATCCCGCTCGGGCGGGAGCCGTTCGCCGGTCTTGAAGATCCCCAACTGTATTGCCGATCCCAGGTGCTCGACGCAAGACTCGAAGGCCATGTGTCCGCGCGCCGGAAGCAAGACCGCCTCCAGCAGGGGCGATTCCATCGGTTCGGCAAACAACATTGGGAGCCTTCCTTGTTGGGAGGCCGCCGGCGGGGAACCGCCGGCGGCCCGCGAGTGTGCTAATTGAGCAGCTTATCCGCGTCAATCGTCAGGTGCTCCTGCTCGGCACTCGACATGAACGTCCGGCGCCCCGTGGTGTACCAAAGAACGGTCGCAAGAAGGAAGACGACCACGACGGCGACTGGCGCGTAGTTGAAGGTGTCGATGGTGATATCCGCGACCGGCGGAAGGACGAACAGAATCACGATGATGGCGACCCACACAATCGCCGTCCAGTTGATGATAGGACTCCATTTCCCGAGGTGCCATGGACCGGGCACGAAGTTCTCGTTGAGCCTGCGGAGCAACACCGGGGTGATGTACGCGATGTAGAGGCCGATGACGGCGACGCTCGTCACTGCGAAATACGCGGTTGTGTTGAACAGGGCGGGTGAGGCGAGCACGATCGCGCAGCCAACGCAGAGCCAAATGGAATTGGTGGGCGTGCCGCTCCGGGCGTTGACTTTCGCCCAGATGCGGGAGCCCGGCAATGCATTGTCGCGGGAGAAAGCGTACGTCATGCGCGAATTTGCCGTCACGGACGCCATGCCGCAGAAGAACTGTGCTCCCACCACGATGGCGAGGAGGAACTTCGCCACGTCGGGGTTGCCCAGTGCATCCAGGAAGATCTGGGCCGGGGGCAATCCGGTGGCCGTGGCGCCAAGCGCGGTGAGGCCTTCCTCTGAACCGTCCGGTATGGCCGCGACGAGTGAGTAGAGCAGGATCCAGCCGCCAATGATTGAGATGACCACGCTCATGACGATCCCCTTCGGGGCCGCGATGGCTGCATTCTTGGTCTCTTCTGCAACGTGGGCCGAAGCGTCGTAGCCCGTATAGGTGTACTGCGACATCAGCAGGCCCATGAGGAAGACGTACGGCCCGAAAGTGAAGCCGGTTTCGTTGTGCCACGCCGTCATCGTCCAGTCGAAGGACTGGTGCCGGGTAGGCATGATCCACAGGGCAGCCACGATGATCGCGACGCCCACGATGTGCCACCACGCGGAGACATTGGACAGGAAACTGACAATCTTGACGCCGAAACTGTTGAGCAGGGCGTGGATGACCATCAGCACGACGAACAATGCGAAGGTAGCGCCAGCGGTGGGCTCGACGCCGAAAGTCAGTGCCGCGAAGGCCATCATCGTGGTGGCGCAGCCAAAGTCGATCGCGGCCGTGACAGCCACTTCACCGAGGAAGTTGAACCAGCCGACATACCAGGCCCAGGCCCTCTTATTGCGTTTTGCCAGCCTGCCGGCCCAGAAATACAAACCGCCGGCCGTGGGGTACCGGGAGCAAACCTCGGCCATGGAAAGGGCGACGGTCAGAACCAGGAGTCCGACGATGGGCCAACCGAGGTTGATGGCGGCCGGGCCGCCGGACTTGAGCGCGATGCTGAAGGAGGTGATGCAGCCAGCCAAGATCGAAATGATGGAAAAGGAGACTGCGAAGTTGGAGAAGCCGGACATGCCGCGGTGCAGCTCTTGCTTGTAGCCAAGCTCGGCGAGGGCCGCAGCATCTGCGTCTTGCACAGCCTGCACCTCAGCTGCCGTAGAACGATCACTCATGATTATTCTCTTTCTAAACGGACGGGGGAACGGGCCGGCACCGTTCGCATCGATAGTGACCTACTTCACATACGGCTGTCAATGGTCTGACTTCAGACCACAAAACTATTTCTTCGAAACGGTAGGCTGGAAGACATGGTTTCTGAGGACAGCGCCCCCGAGCGCCGCGACATCACGGTCCGCCGCGCGCCGAAGTTCGTTCCGTTCATGGCATTGGGCGGGATCCTCGGCATCATCGTCGCAGCGTTCGTGGCGTACGGGATCCCCGGCGACGAGAGTTTTGACACCGGGGCAGTCTTCGGATTCTTCCTCGTGTCATTCGCCGCAGGCGGAGTGCTGCTCGGTGCCATCGCGGCCCTCATCCTCGACAAGCTCAGCGTGCGGCGCACCCGGCGTGCCGTCGTCGAGGCCATTCCGAGCCCCACAGAGGACGACGCCGAGGCATAGGATCCCGGTCACAATGCCGCGTGGGGGAAGGTACCACGCCAACATCATGCGACAATTGACCAGTGGCACGTGGCGACGGAAAACTTTCTCATGATCTTCTCCCCGACGAAAAAGGACCTCAGGATGCTTGTGGCGTCTTCGGGGTCTGGGCTCCGGGCGAAGAAGTAGCAAAACTTACCTATTACGGGCTGTATGCGTTGCAGCACCGCGGACAGGAATCGGCTGGTATTGCTACCAGTGACGGCAAGCGGATCAATGTCTACAAGGACATGGGCCTCGTGTCCCAGGTCTTCGACGAGACAACGCTGAATACCCTCACCGGGCACCTCGCCGTCGGCCACTGCCGCTATTCCACCACCGGAGCGAGCCACTGGGCGAACGCGCAGCCCACCCTCGGCGCAACCGCCACCGGAACTGTTGCCCTCGCGCACAACGGCAACCTGACCAACACTGCCGAGCTGCGGGAGATGATCCTCGGACTCAACGGCGGTCAGCTGACCGGAGAAATGAAGCAAGGCAACACCTCGGACACCGCCTTGGTTACCGCGCTCCTCGAGGGCGAAGAGGGCAAGACCCTCGAACAGACTGCGCTCGAGTTGCTTCCCAAGATCCGTGGCGGCTTCTGCTTCGTGTTCATGGATGAAGGAACCCTGTACGCCGCGCGCGACACCTTCGGCATCCGTCCGCTGTGCCTTGGCCGCCTCGAACGCGGTTGGGTTGTTGCCTCGGAACAGTCCGCCCTGGCCACTGTCGGCGCGAGCTTCATCCGCGAGATCGAGCCCGGCGAGTTCATCGCCATCGACGAGAACGGCGTCCGTTCCCAGCGTTTCGCCGAAGCGACGCCGGCCGGTTGCGTTTTCGAATACGTCTACCTTGCGCGCCCGGATGCTTCGATTGCCGGCCGCTCCGTGTACGAATCACGTGTGGAGATGGGCCGCCAGTTGGCCCGCGAAAACACCCAGGTAGCGGACATCGTCATCCCGGTCCCCGAATCCGGAACCCCGGCGGCGGTCGGCTACGCCGAAGAATCCGGGATCCCGTTCGCCCACGGCTTCGTCAAAAACTCCTACGTGGGCCGCACGTTCATCCAGCCCTCGCAGACCCTGCGCCAGCTCGGCATCCGGCTCAAGCTCAACGCCCTCGAGTCCGTCATCCGCGGCAAGCGCGTAGTGGTGGTGGACGACTCGATCGTCCGCGGCAACACCCAGCGCGCCATCGTCCGGATGCTCCGCGAGGCCGGGGCCGCGGCCGTCCACGTCAAGATCTCCTCCCCGCCGGTCCAGTGGCCCTGCTTCTACGGCATCGACTTCGCCTCCCGCGCCGAACTGATTGCCAACGGCGCCACCATCGAGGAAATCTCCCAGGCCATCGGAGCAGATTCGCTGGCCTACATTTCCGAAGACGGCATGATCGGCGCCACCCAGCAGCCGCGCGAACGCCTTTGTACTGCCTGCTTCACCGGCAAGTACCCCATCGCACTTCCGGGTTCGAACAAACTGGGCAAGAACCTCCTGGAGCGCACCGACCTCGGCGGGCTGCCGACGTCGGACACCTCCGCCGAAGCCGCGACCGCGGACTCGGACGATCCCGCCAACAAGCCCGGAGCCACGGGTTGCGACCCGGGACCCGACGCCGAGTTTGAGAACCTGCTGACTGACGCCGATAAGAAAGAGTCTGTATGACCTCCGCATCCTCCGCCGCCGAGAACACCACCGGCATCACCTACGCGTCCGCCGGCGTTGATGTCGAAGCGGGCGACCGTGCCGTGGAACTCATGAAGGACGCCGTCAAGGCGACCCACAACAGCTCGGTCCTCGGCGGCGTCGGCGGCTTCGCCGGACTGTACGACGTCTCCAAGCTGGTTGCCTTCAAGAAGCCGCTGCTGGCCACGTCCACGGACGGCGTGGGCACCAAGGTGGCGATCGCCCAGGCCATGGACATCCACGACACCATCGGCTTCGACCTGGTGGGCATGGTGGTGGACGACATCGTGGTGGTCGGTGCAGAGCCGCTCTTCATGACCGACTACATCGCGTGCGGCAAGGTTGTCCCCGAGCGTATCGCCGACATTGTCCGCGGCATCGCGGCGGCTTGCTCCGTGGCCGGCACCGCCCTGGTGGGTGGCGAAACCGCTGAGCACCCCGGCTTGCTGGGTGAGCACGAGTACGACGTCGCCGGTGCTGCTACCGGTGTTGTCGAAGCCGACGCCCTGCTCGGACCGGACCGGGTCCGTGCCGGCGACGTCGTGATCGGCATGGCTTCCTCCGGCCTGCACTCCAACGGCTATTCGTTGGTCCGCCGCGTGATCAACCACGCCGGTTGGGCCCTGGACCGCCAGGTTTCCGAGCTCGGCCGTACCCTCGGGGAAGAGCTGCTGGAGCCCACCCGCGTCTACGCGGCTGACTGCCTGGACCTCGCCCGCGCCTTCCCGGTCAGCGGCCTGGCTTCGGCGCCCGGCGCGGTGCACGGATTCAGCCACGTCACCGGCGGCGGCCTGGCGGCAAACCTGGCCCGTGTCCTGCCGCAGGGCCTCGTGGCCACGGTTGACCGCGCCACGTGGGAACTTCCCGCCATCTTCAAACTGGTCTCCGAGCTCGGCAACGTGCCGCTGGCCGACCTTGAGCGCACGCTCAACCTCGGTGTCGGCATGGTGGCCATCGTGTCCCCCGAAATCGCCGACGCAGCCGTGGCCCGCCTCAACGAGCGCGGACTGCCGTCATGGGTCATGGGTACCGTCGAGGCGGACTCGGACTCCATCATCAAGAGCGGCCCGGACTACGTCCAGGGCGCCAAGGGCGTCGACGGCGGCGCCGTCCGCCTGGTGAACGCTTACGCGTAAGGGTTCCTAGCGCCAAAGAAGGAAGCCCCGGCAAGTCCAGCCATGACTGGACTTGCCGGGGCTTTTTGCTGGGTCCGGTCAGCTAGCCGTCGGCGTCAACGGTTTGCAGCGCACCGAAGAGGTTGTGCTGCGGCGCCGGCATCTCGCTGTCCTGGCCACGGACGGCCTTCCAGAGTTCCCGGTTCAGCTTGTCCGGATCGGCTTGGTCCGGGTGCCCGGACATCTCCTCTTCGGTCATGACCAATGAGCGGTTGACCGCGGGAGTCAGCGGCGGGCTGCTCATGGTCACCGGAGCTGCCGAGGCCGGCGCCTGGGCGCCGGGCGTTTGCGAGCCGGGAGCCGCCGTCGTGCTGGCTGCCCCTGCGGGCGCAGCATAGGCGACCGAAATCGGGTAGGACCCAACCTTGATCGGTGCTCCTGCGGCCCCTGTCGCCGTGTTGATCGGAATCAACTGGCCTGTCCCCGCGGATGTCGCGTAGACCGTGGTGTCGTCAGCGCCGAGGGCGACGGCCGTCAGCGCCTGGCCGGTCGTGAACGCGGGCTTGGCGGTCTCCGTGGCGACGTCGATCGGCGTCACGGTGTTCCCACCTGTATCGGCAACATAGAGCGTTGCACCATCACGCGACAGCAGCACATTGAACGGCGTCGAGCCTGCCGGGATCGGCTTGCGGGCCGCGCCGCTCGTGAGATCTATCGGCGTGACGTCGTTGGATCCCATGTTTGAGACAAAGGCGGTTTTGCCGTCGGCGGTCACGGCAACGCCAAAGGGCTGCTGACCTGCGGCAATCGGCGCCTTGGCCGTCCGGGCCGCGGTGTCCACCAAGGACACGCTGTTGCCGTTCTTGTTCGCCACCACCAAGGTGGAACCGTCTGGAGTGATGCCCAGATTTTCCGGGCCGGCTCCTACTGCGATCTTCGCTCCAGCAACGCCGGTGGCGACGTCAACCGGTTGGACCGCGTTGTCGGAATAGTCGGCGACCCACAGCGTTTTGCTGTTGGGGCTGACAGCAAGCCCCGCCGGCACCTTGCCGGTAGGGATCGTTGCAATGACGGCGTCGGAGGCTACATCGATCTCGGTGACGGAATTCGAGTTCTGGTTGGCGACAAAGGCCTTCGTCTTGTCCGGGCTCGTGACCACCATGCCAGGCCCTGCGCCCACCGGGATCTCGGCAAGGGACTTTCCGGTGCTCAGGTCCACCGCCGAAACCGTGTTGCTGGAGAAATTCGCGACAAAGGCCTGCGGGATAGTAGCCACCCGCGGGTCCGGAATCACGGTTGCGACGGTGGCCTGCTGGGTTCCCGTCATGCGGCCGTCGATCGGGTAGTCAGCCTTGACGGTGAGCAGTTGCTGGCCCTGTGCGGCGTTCGCGGGGACATCGACTTTCCAGGACACGGTTGCCGAGGCTCCGGCAGCGATAGTGCCAAGAGGAGTAGCCGACGACGGCGTGACGTTCCAGCCCGCGGGCGCGCTCAGGGAGGCCGTGGCGCCCTTCAGCTCGGTGTTCGCGCTGTTGGTGACCTTGCCGGTGACGGTCACCTGCGTGCCAGGCTTGAGAACCGTGCTGGCCATGCTGGCCGAGACAGCCGGGGCGGCGACGGCGTCGTAGGCTGCGAAGTTGGGCTTGTTGGAGAACGAGTAGATCATGGGCAAAGCCGCGGCATCGTACTGGGACATCGGGGCAACGCCGAGGAAGAGTTCCATGGTGCGGAGCATCGAAACTTGGCTGTAGAAGTGGGAATCCACAATGCCGGTCTGGGTGTAGGGGCTAATGACCTCGGCTACTGTCCGGTGAGCGTCCACGTGGTCCGGACCGCCTTGGGCGTCATCCTCCACCACGAAGATCGCCGTCGATTTCCAAAACTGGGAGTGGGAAACCTCGTCGACAATCTTGCCCAAGGCAAGGTCGTTGTCAGCCACGAGTTGCTTGGCCGTGCCACCGCCGGCCGTGTGGTCGCGGGGAAGGTCGATGAACTGCATGGCCGGAAGGTTGTCGTTGGCCTTGTACTGCTGGAATTCCTGGTCCCACAGATCAAACCGGTGCTGGTCGCTCACGCCCATGTCGAACCACGGGAAGTTGTGCGCAGTGTTGGCATCCAAGAGCGGATCGTGGGCGCAGAAGGAGCCTGCCGCACACTTCACGGTCTCGTTGGAGGCGATACTCCCGGCAGGGACAACGAACTGGCCGTAATTGCGGAACGGGATTTTGTTCTGGGCAAGCTTGTCCCACAGGTAGGCGTGCGCGGAGTCCGGTCCGGCCGCCGCGACATCGGGGTGGTAGCCCTCAGAGTCGTACTGGGAGCCGTTGCCCGCGTAGCCTTGGGCCGTTCCGGTCTCGTTGTAAGGGTTGGAGCTGGCCTGCGTGGCCCACTGCCAGCCGTTCTGGCTCACCTCGCCGTTGGCGTAGAAATTGTCCAGCGTGACGAACTGGTCGGCCAGCTTGTGGTGGTTGGGTGTGACATCCTTGCCGAAGATGGCCAGTGAGGGATCGCCGTTGCCTTTGCCCATGTCGCCGAACACTTGGTCATAGGTGCGGTTCTCCTTGACCACGTAGATCACGTGGTTGATGGGGGAATCCTCACCGGGGCGCCGGGGGACAATCGTCTTTTGCTCGTCCTGGTTCTGGTTGTTGTCGCCTTGGTCTCCCTCATCGCTGCCTCGCTGGCCGCCGTCGTGCGACTTATCGAAACCGTTGTTTGAACGCACTTGCTGGGTGTACGTGTCCAGTTGCTTCGCGTCCGGAGTATCAACGATTGAGACGTAGCCTTTGAGCTGGCCCTCGATGTACGGGTGGTTGTTGGAGTTGCTCGGGTCAGTGCCCTTGTTGGGTCCTGTCCCAAGACCCTTCGCACTGGTCACGAGCAGCTTCTTGCCGTCCTGGCTCGACTGCACTCCGGTGGGGTACCACCCGGTGGGGATCAAACCCTTGATCTTGCCGAAATTCTCCTGTGAGGACAGATCAACCACCGAAACGTCGTTGTTGCCTCCGCCGGTGACGTACATCGTCTTGGCATCAGGCGACAGGGCAAGATTGGTTGGCTGGGTCCCCGACGGCGCGCCCTTGTATGGTGCGAGCGGGATGGTGGCGGTCACTTTGTTCTGGGCCGGATCAATGAGCGAAACAGTGTCACTGTCGCCATTGGAAGCGAAGATTCGGTGGCCCACTTTGTCCACTACCAAGGAGTTAGGGTGCGTGCCAACGGTGATCTCCGGTTTGGGAGCCAGCGCCAGGCCGTCAACGGCAAACACGCTGAGGGTGTTACCGCCCTGATTGCTGACGTAGGCGGTATGCCCGTCCTCGGACAGAACCACGCCGTATGGGTATGAACCCACGGCAGCCTGTTTGGTTTGTCCCGTAGCTACATCCACGGCGATGAGCTGACGGGACAGCTGTCCGGTGGCGTAAACGGTCTTGTCATCCTGCGAGACGGCAACGGTCTGCGGGTAGCTCCCGGCGGGCAGCTTGAGCGATCGGTTGACGGAAAGCTTCTGAGCGGAGGCGTCCCAGTCCAGGACAAGGATGGCGTTCTTGTTCGCCGTAGCCAGGAAGACCTGTTTGCCATCGTGGCTGAAAGCAAGTCCCGGCGCAACGCCCTGGGGCACTGCACTGTTGGAATTGTCGAGTTCCAGCTCCTGGAGGACGTCGCCGTCCTTGACCTCGATCACCTGGACCGTCTGCTTGTTGTTTGCGTTCTTGACGATATTCGGGACCAGCAAGGCTTTCCCGTCGGGCGACAGGACGGCGTTCGCAGGGAAGAACCCTGCGGCCTTCTGCTGACCTGCCGGAGTTACCTTCCACCCGGCAGGGGTGAATGCCGTGCCATCGCCCTGGGGGCCTGCATGCTGGTTGAGGGCGATTCCGGCAACCGCGGCGCCGCCGCCGATGACCAGTGCCGCAGCCGTCGCAACGGCTACAACGGGCCGTCGCCAGACGGATGCTCTTCGATCTTTTGGATTGACCATGTTGGGGTCCTGTCTTTCTGGATGGATGATCCAGCGCTGGAGGTTTGGGCCGACGTCGGCGCACCTCCAATGCTCACGATCCGACTGTGCCCTCCGGGGAATAGTCGAATCAAGGCAGAACGGCAGATGTATATACAAGTTTAGAAAATATTTGCTTAGGGAACCTACGGTTCATCTTCAGGACGCCTTAATTACGCCCAACACCGCGAGACCGTGCGCCGAAACTTGTATAATCAAGTCAATTCGATTTAACGCAAAAGAGTGCCCACCCAACGACCGTTCTGGCCATTGGGTGGGCACTCGATTTCTTTAGGAGCTTTCGCCAGCCATCACACTGAAGGCTGCTCCGGCAGGATCGCCGAGCACTGCCATGCGGCCAACACCGGGGACATCGAAGGCAGGTGCGAAGACCTGGGCGCCGAGTTCCACGGCCTTCGCGACGGACTCGTCCACGTCGGAGACATTGAAATAGGTCATCCAGAACGGCGGCATGCCCTCCACGGGCTGCTTCATGGCGCCGGCCACTGACTTGCCGTCCACCACGAGCTGGGTGTACTCCTGCAGATCGCCGGCCGCAGCCGTCTCGCTGGAGCATCCCGTCACGGATTCGTAGAAGGCAACGGCCTTCGGGACGTCGTTTGTCTGAAGTTCGTTCCAGACCACTGTTCCCGGTTCATTGACCAACCCGGCGCCATGGTGGTTTCCGGCCTCCCAGAAGCCAATCTGCGCACCCGTCGGATCGGCGGCGAAGAACATCCGGCCGCTCCCGTTGGGGACGCTGTCCGGCGGAAAGAGGATGGTGCCCCCGGCCGCCGTCGCGCGCTCGGCGGCCTCATCAACCGAATCGACGGCGAGATAGTTGGCCCAGTATGACGGCATCCCGGCCGCAGCCATGTCCGGCATCTGCTGCATCATGCCCGCTACGTAGCGGTCCTGCAGCTTCGCCATGTAGTAGGTGCCGCCGTTGCCGGCGTCCATCGCGTCGAGTTCCCAGCCGAACAGATCACCGTAGAAGGCCTTGGAAGCCTCAATGTCCGACGACGACAGGTCCACCCAGCACGGGGTTCCCTGCTTATAGCTATCAACCTGCGGCATTGCTATCCCTTCGTTGAAGTTGGCTCAAGCTTATGCGTGGACAGTCCGGCCGGTGAAGGCGACCAGGCGTTCCAGGCTCGATGCCGTCTCTGCGACTTCCCGGGCCGGAGCAAAGCTCCCGCTGGCGCGGACCTGCTCGCTGATGGTGTTCTGCGCGAGGACCTCGACATAGTCGGTGAGCTCGTCAGCCACCGTCACCTCAAGGCCCAGGGCCTTGGAGAGGTCCCAAGCGTGGACCAGGAACTCGAGGTTGAGGATCGAGGCGACCATGGTGGCCGGCAATTCGGCGAAGCCCATGTCGATGGTGCCCTCAAGGCCGCGGCGGTAGAAGGCTTCCAGGGTCGGCTGGGCAAGGTCGGCGATGCGCACCTCAGGGGACTTGCCGGCGTCGTCAGCCACTTCGGCGCCCAGGGCCTTGGCGATGACGGCAATCGATCCGGCGAGGTGGTCAAGCAATTGCGAGATGTTGAAGTCGGCGCAGGGAGTCTGGGTCTGCGCATCGGCTTCGGTGACGTTCGCCAGCACACGCTGAAGGATGGCAAGCGTGGCGTCCGCGGACGTGAGTTCATTGAGATCGGCGGGGGCTGCCGCCCATTCATCGGCACCGGCGTCGCCCGTGGCGGCCTCGGCGATGAGGCGGTCGAGGTAGTGGTCCCAGCCCTCAGCGTGGGCAGCGACGGCTTCCGGCGTGGGCAGGCCTTCGTGCACAAGGCGCACCGAGGTGCCGCCGTCGGCAGGTTCAAGCGTGATGGCGACGGTGGAGACGTTGTCCGCCGGGGCCTCGGGCTGCTCCCAGCCCCACGTGAAGACGACGCGCTTGCCCGGCTCGATTTCGGTGAACTTGCCGGCCGCGTGGTGCCCCGGGGTGATGGTCCAGCGGTACTCGCCGCCGACCTTCAGGTCGACGCGGGCGGCAACGGCCTGCCAGCGGCGGAGGCGTTCAGGTTGGGTGATGAGTTCGAACGCCTGGTCGACGTTGAGGGGAAGAAGGACGGTCTTGTCGTAGATCAAGGTGATTCCTCGGTTGTTTGAAGGCGGTCGGTGGTGAAGTTTTGTGCGTCAGCGAGGAGCATGTCCAGCTCAGCGGTCCAGAACTGCTCAAAAAGCATTCGGAGATTTCTCATGCCGCCGCTATCCAAGCGGTAGTAGCGGTTGCGTCCCTCTTTGCGGGCCACAACAAGGCCTACCTGCTCCAGCAATAACAAGTGCTGCGAGACGGCGGATCTGCTCACCGTAAATTCGCCAGCCAGCTCGGTCACGGTGCGCTCGCCCGCCGCAAGCAGGTGCAACAGACGCCGCCTATTCGGCTCCGCGGCGACTTCCAGTGGGTCGAGCATGATTAATACGTTAGTGACCACTAACGTATTAAGTCAACACCGCCGTGCGACGATTGTGGTCCAGGGTTGCGACCCTCAAGGTTCCCGGCTCAGAGAAGAAATTTGGTGGCACAAGTGACAATCGCCGAACGCACCCGCGCCAAACTCGGCGAGATGAAGCCAAGCGAAGCAAAGGCCGCACGCGCACTGCTGGCCACCTACCCCCTCGCCGGCCTTGAGACGGCAGCCGAATTTGCCGCGCGCGCAAAGGTCAGCGCCCCCACCATCCTGCGCTTCGCCTTCCGCCTTGGGTTCGACAGTTATCCGGCATTCCAAAAGGCCCTCATGCGCGAAGTCCACGAAGAGATGGGCTCCCCCTTGCGCCGGATTGCGGAGGCGCCGGAGCCGTCCACCGGGAGCAGCAGCGTTGCAGGAGCTGCGGCCAATTTCCAGAGTGTCCTGAGCAGCACCTTTCAGGCCTTGCCGGAGGCCGAGCTTTCCCGCGCGGCGTCGATGCTTGGCGACCCCCGGCTGCAACTTCACTTGATGGGCGGCAGGTTCAGTGGCGTCCTCGCGTCCTACCTCGCAGCCCACCTGACAATGGTCCGCAAGGGCGTGCGGATGGTGCCGTCCAGCGGTCCCGGGCGAACGTCCGCACTCCTGGACATGGGCCGGCATGATGTCCTGGTCGCCTTCGATTACCGCCGTTACGACGCCGGCATAGTCCAGTTTGCAACGCGGGCCAGCACGCAAGGGGCCCACGTAATCCTCTTCACCGACCCTTGGATGTCTCCGGCCGCCGAGGTGGCCGAGGTGGTGATTCCAAGCCGCGTGGAGTCACCCAGCCCCTTCGACTCAATGGTTCCCGCCTTGGCCGTCGTCGAAACCCTGATCGCCTCCGTGACGGAGCGGCTCGGGTCCAGCGCACGCGAACGGCTTGCGGCGATCGAGGAAATAAAAATTCCAAACTCTGTCTCGTCTTGAATTTCTGTTATGAATTTAACATGACGTACTCCTTGCACGAATCGCCTCCTGCACCGGCTTCAACGGCATGGACGGCGCGGAAGCTCTTCGATGCCCTGCTCGCCGAACTAGATAAGGAACTGCCCTCCGCCGTCCACCTACGCCACCGCCTGCACCGGAGTCCTTGCCTGTCCGGGGACGAGTCGGTAGCCGCAACGATGCTCGCGGCGGAATTGGACGTCGACGTCGAGCCTGTAGCGCAAACCGGCTTCGTCACGAGAATCGGGCCCACCGATGGTCCGGGAATCGGAATCCGCACGGAACTGGACGCCCTGCCTATCCGGGAGGCAACCGGCGTTGCCTGGGCTTCGGACAGCCTGGCCATGCACGCATGCGGGCACGATGTCCACCAAGCGGCCCTTGTTGCCCTCACGCGCGCGGCATCCAGGGTGGACCTTCCAGTGGCACTTGTTCCGATCGCCCAGCCCAGGGAGGAAGTCAACCCCTCGGGGGCGAAGGACGCAGTCAGCGAAGGCATCTTGGAAAAGTTCGGAGTGGAGGCCATCCTTGCCGTGCACGTTCATCCCGGGATTCCGGCCGGTTCGATCACGACGGGAAGCGGGCCCATCAACGCAGCCGATGACGAGTTCGAGGTTGTTATCAGCGGTCGTGGCGGACACGGAGCCTATCCCCATGCTGCGATCGATCCTGTCCCGGTAGCCGCGCGTACTGCGCTTGCTCTGTATGACCTCCTGCGGCTCAATATCAGTCCTGTGAACACAGCCACCCTGACCATCGGGGAATTGCATGTGGGATCCGCGCCCAATGTCATCGCCGAATCGGCTGTCCTGCGCGGAACCCTGCGGACAATGGACAAGTCCGATCGGGAACGCATGCATGCCGGCATCACGACGATGGCGGAGCATATTGCCGAAGCTTCCGGAGCCGAAGCGGCCGTGACGATAATTCAGGGCGTACCGGTCCTGGAGAACGACGCCAAGCTGGCGTCCCATGCCGACACGTGGCTAAATGCCGCCGGCCTGTCGATCGTCGAACCCCTTCGCAGCTGCGGAGCCGATGATTTTTCCTTCTTCACCGAACAGGTTCCCGGGCTGATGGCCTTCCTCGGCGTCGACTGCGTCGTCGACGGGCACCAGCCGTCCCTGCATTCAGCTGATTTCCTCCCGCCGGACTCGGCCGTGGGAGCAGCCGCAAGGGCTTTGGCGGCCATGTACGTCGGGGCGGCCGAAAGTCTCGGCGCGGTGCGATAGGGGCCCGATCCGGGCGGAAGCGCAAGAAGCGGCCGGCGGTTTGAGGGAAACCGCCGGCCGCTTCTCGCTTCTTCAGGGGTTCAGGCCCTGCCTAGAGCACCGCGGACAGAAAGGCCCGGGTCCGTTCATGCTCCGGGTTGTTAATGACCCGCTCCGCGGGACCGTCCTCAATGATCCGGCCGTCGTGCATGAACACCACACGGTCGGCCACGTCGCGCGCGAAGCCCATTTCGTGCGTCACCACGATCATGGTCATTCCGCTCCTCGCGAGGTCCTTCATGACGCGCAACACCTCCCCCACCAACTCCGGGTCCAGCGCCGACGTCGGCTCATCGAAGAGCATGAGTTTCGGCTGCATGCACAACGCCCTGGCAATCGCCACGCGCTGCTGCTGGCCGCCCGAGAGGTGGCGCGGGTAAGCTTTCGCCTTGTCTTGCAGTCCTACCTTCTCGAGAAGTTCCACCGCCCGACGCCGGACCTCCTCCTTGCGCTGTTTGAGCACCCTGAGCGGTGCTTCCATGAGGTTTTCCAGGACCGTCATGTGTGGAAACAGGTTGAAGTGCTGGAAGACCATCCCGATGTCGGTCCGGTCGGCGCATATTTCGTTGTGGGACTGTTCGTGGAGCTTGGTGCCTTTGAGCCGGTAGCCGACAACCCTGTCACCTACCCAAAGCAACCCGCCGTCGATCTTTTCCAAATGGTTCACGCAGCGCAGGAAGGTGCTCTTGCCGGAGCCGGAAGCCCCGATCAGGCAGACCACTTCGCCGCTTTCGACCGTCAGGTCGATGCCCTTGAGGACTTCATTGTTCCCGAAGCTCTTGCGGACGCCTTCTGCCCGGACCAGCGGCATCGTTGCCTGTGCTGAACGCGCCGGTTTCATCGTTTCCGTGGTCATGATGACTTGCCCTTTCCTTTGGCCAGCGGGGAGTGGACCCTGAAGAATTTCGCCGCCCGCTCCAATGCCGTGGGCGGCACGGAACGTGAAGATCCCCGGGAGAAGCGACGTTCCAGGTAGCCCTGGCCAATGGTGAAGACGGTGGTGACGATGATGTACCAAAGGCTGGCCACGATGAGCAGGGGTATGACCTGGAGGTTCTTGGAATAGATGATCTGTGCGGAATACAGCAGGTCGGGGACGGCCAGCACGCTCACCAACGAGGTGGTCTTCAGCATGCCGATGAACTCGTTGCCCGTGGGCGGGATGATGACCCGCATGGCCTGGGGAAGTACTACCCGGGTCAACGTCAGGATCCGCGGCATGCCCAGGGCGCCCGCGGCCTCGGTTTGACCGTGGTCGATGGACTGGATCCCGGCCCGCACGATCTCCGACATGTACGCCGCCTCGTTCAGGCCCAGGCCCAGGATCGCGGCCGTCAACGGCGTGATGAGCTGGTTGGCGTCCAGGTTGACGCCGGGGATGCCGAAGCTGATCTCCGGATACAGCGCGGAAAGGTTGAACCAGACCAGCAACTGGACCAGCACAGGCGTGCCGCGGAAGATCGTTACGTAACCGCCCGCGAAAGCGCTCGCCACGGGATTGGGCGAGAGCTGCATCACCGCCAGGAGCACGCCGAGGCCGATGCCCACGGCCATGCACACCACGGTCAGGAACAACGTGATGCCGATGCCGTTGACGATCGTGACGTCGCGGAAATACCTGGCTACCTTGTCCCAGCCGAAACGGGGGTTTGTCACAGCGGAGACCACCAGGAGGAGGATGATCGCTGTCAGGCCCAGCCCGGCCAGCCAGCGCCACGGGTGCCGGGCCGGGACCACGGTGAAGTTCCCTGAGCCAACCCGGGCCGGTGCATAAGCGTCTATTCGGTTCATTTGGCACCGCTGGCGTCGACGGCGTCCGGGGCAACGGCCACGGACTGGGGCAGACCGTACTTCGCGTTGATCGACTTGTAGGTCTCGCTGGTCATGAGGGACTTCACCGCGGCAACCACCGCCGGCGTCAACGGCGACCCCTTGGCCATGGCCATGCCCACCGGGGTGGGGTTGAAGGATTCATCGCTGGCAAGCTGGAACGCGCCGCCGGAAAGCTTGCTCGCGTAGCCCATCCCGATGAGGCCGGACAAAATGCTGTCCACCCGGCCGGACGCCAGTGCCGTATTGGCCTCGTCCTGCGTGGGAAAGAGTTGGATATCGATGGCGGGTTTGCCCGCGTCCGTGCACTTCTTGGAGAACGCTGGCAGTGTCTCGATGCCCTGGGTGGTGCCCTTCTCCCCGCCGACCTTGGTGCCGCAGAGAGTCATCGGGTCGACGTTCAGCTTCTTGGGGTTGCCCGCCTTGACGGCGAGGCCGGAGCCGCTGAGCTGGTAGATGGCGAAGTCGGCGTTCTTCTTCCGCTCGGAGGTTACGTTGAAAGCCGAAATCCCGATGTCGTACTTATGGGAGGCCAAACCCGGCAGGATGGTGTCGAAGGTAGCCGGCACCATTTCAACCTTCACGCCCAGAGTCTCGCCCAGGGCCTTGGCCAGATCGGCGTCCAGGCCGATCACCGTCTTGTTGTCCGGGGCGTAGGACTCGAACGGCGGATAGGTGGGGTCGGTGCCGACGGTCAGGACACCTTTGGCCTTCACGTCGGCCGGGAGCAGATCAGCGGCGGCCTTGTTGAGCTGCGCGACGGCGACGTCGGCGCTCGGCGTGGCGTTCGCCGCCTGCTTGGCCTCATCGACGGAAGCGGTGCTGCAAGCGGACAGTCCGAGGGCAGCAACCAGGAGCAGGGTGCTGCTTGTGATGACGCTAGGACGGGACATGATTGCCTTTCGGTGGGATGGTTCCATGGTCAACGGCGATGTTGACCAGGGTGGTGCCGACATTGACGAGGGTTGGATGCCGCACGATCGCGACCACCCCGTCCATGGGTGCGAAGAAGTCTTTTGAGGGCCGGTCGAGCTCTTCCACGGAATGGACCCGGGCCACGAGATCACCTGCCATGACCTGCTGGCCAAGTTCCACCACCGGTTCGAACAGCCCCGCCATGCTGGAATGGACCGGAGACTGCGCGGTGAGTTGAATCCACCGCGTCGGAGCTTCGGCGTTGGACTGGCTTCCGGCCCCGGAAGCGACGGAGGCGGCCGCATCCTTGAGCACACCCCAATGTCCAAGAAGGGAGCGAAGTCCGCTTCTGGCCCTGTTGAGGATCTGCAAGGAGACAGTTCCCCGGCCGCCAAGTTCGGTGGAGATCATGGGAACACCGGCCCGATCCGCGGCTCCGCTGATGGAACCCGCTTTCAGCATGGGCTTGACCACCACGGAATACGGGACATTGAATGCCGCGACCGCCGCCGTTTTCGCAGCCCATAGTTCCGGCGTCGGTCCCTGATAGACGAAGGCCGAGGGAACATACTCGGAGGCGATGCCGCCCGAGTGGATGTCCATGACGAAGTCCGCCATGGGGATGAGTTCTTCGGCCACAATCGAGGCGATCTGCTCGGTTGGCCCTCCGTCGGCGCGGCCGGGGAGCGCCCGGTTCAGGTTGGCCCGGTCGACGGTTGAAACGCGCCTTCCTTCCCGCACGGCAGAGATGTTCAGGGCCGGCAGGATGATCAATCTCCCGGTCACTTCGTCCGGGTTCAGCGAGCGGATGAGCTCCTGCAAGAGGATCTGGCCTTCATATTCGTCGCCGTGCGTACCCGCGATCAGGAGCACCGTGGGGCCGTCTCCACCACTGAGGACCGCGATCGGCGAGGGGATGACGGCGGCGTCATTCTCGTTGTCCGAGTGTTCAATCTCCAAGTAGCCCAACTGCCTGCCGACGGCGGCGAAGTCTATGCCGGGAATACGTGGAATGTGCATGCTCATCTGGCAACTTTCGTTGGGGTTGGTAGAATTGGATTCACTGTATACAGTGAATCCTGTGATGTAAAGCACGTAGGATTGAAACCGGTTTTGATAACAATGAGGGGGATGAAGCGGATGAGCACGCAAGTTGCCAAGGGGACCCGGCCGCTGAGCGAGCGCGTCTACGACAGGATCAGCAATGAGATTGTCACCGGCGTGGTTGAGCCTGGCGCTCCCCTGGTCCAGGAACAGCTAGCGGAAGAATACGGCGTTTCCCGGACGCCGGTCCGCGACGCCCTGAACCGCTTGGTCCACGAAGGACTTGCCACCTTGGTGCCCGGCGCCGGCTATTTCGCGACCACGCTGACCCGCTCGGCGGTCGAGGAAGTCTATGAGGTGCGCAAAGCCCTCGAGACCATGGCCATCAGGCAGTGCGGGGCCAAGTACACGCCCCTTCAGCTCGCACGGCTTGAGCTGCTCATCGCCGAAGGTGCGGAAAGCGCCGACTCAGACGAACTCTTTATCGCCACGAAGGCGTTCCATTTGGGCCTTGCGGCGCCGGCGTCCAACGGTTTCTTGCTGAAAACGCTCGAATCTGTCTGGGACAACCCCGTCCAACGGCTCATTAGCCGCTCCTATCCACTGGACGATGCCAAGCTTGAGCGTGTGGCAAACGATCACCGAAGGATCCTCGCCGCCGCCCGCGCCGGCGACCTCGAGACACTAATCCCGTTGCTGGATTTGTGCCACCAGAAGGACTGAGCGGGAAAACGAGAAAAAGCGCACGAAAAAAGCCCGCAGGGCACGCCAAACATGGCGCCCTGCGGGCTTTGTCGTTTTGGGAGGCATCCGGGGATGCCACATGACTTTATGTACGACGGCGGTACGCAACTCGATGCCGAAAGGCACCTGATTGTTGCTACAGCTATCCGATACGGCGGGAGTCTACCTCGTCGTCATCGTCTTCCAAGTCCTGTGCGTACTTGTCCTCGTAAGCCGAGTAGTCCGGCTCCGGCGGGTCATCCGCGAATCGGCTCGTCGCACGACTTGATGGCCCGGTCAGCTCGCGCTGAAGGGCCGAATAGTCGGTGTTCGGGGAGTAGTACTTAATGTCCCGAGCCTGCTTGGTAGCTTTTGCCTTTTGACGGCCGCGCCCCATGGCGTGACCCCCTTTTGTACTTGGACCGGAGGTGGTCACCTTGGCGATCGGTGAGGCCCCGGAATGTTTGGTCAATTTGTCGTATGTCTAGATTACATGCTTTCCGGAGCGGCTGCTTGCCACGACCGTCCTGAAAGCGCCGTCACGGTTACACCCGGGCGCTTCTCCGCCCATCGGCATGAAAAACTTGGGTAGAGTCGCCCTAAACATCGGGCCGCACGCATGAAAGGCGCTAACTCAGACATGGGCCAGGACAACTACCACCTTCCCTCCGGAAAAGGCTCGTCCCTGCGGAGCGCCCTGGACGCCATGACGCGGTACCGGCTCATTATTGGCGGCGTCATCCTGGCAGTGCTGATCCTCATCGGCCTGGCCATCTGGTTCCTCGTCGGAGCGCTGGCCGACCACCCGGCGGCCGCTCCCGCCCCCGCGCCGGCCGCGTCCACCAGCCGGGGCCCCCTCCCGGCGGAGGTGGAGGCCAAGGATTACCAATTGGGCGATTGCTTCGCCGATTTCGACTCCAATGCCGCCAAATCCATGGTGGTGGACTGCACCACGGCCCATTCGGCCCAGCTTGGCGCCATCTTCCGGTACAAGTCCGACGACACCTTTCCGGGCACCGCCGCGCTACGTGACAAAGGCCGCGAAATCTGCCGAGGCGTGATCTTCAACGAGGCCTCCACCAAGTACGCACTCCTGCAGCAGAACGTGTACCCGAGCGCCTCGAGCTGGGGCAACGGCGACCGTCGCGTGGACTGCTTCATCGTGGTGAACTCGGGAAACACGCTCAAGGAATCCGTGCTGCAGAAGTAGCTACTCCTTTCGCCTGACTATCAGGCCGCTGCCCGCCAGCACGCCGCCGTCGGGACTCGCCAAAGCCTCGAGGCCCTCGATGGTTAGTTCGTCGACGTCGGTGGCGGTGTCCACGAGCACCGTGTCACCGTCCGTGATCTGTCCGGCGAGGATCTCCTTGGCCAGGCGGTCGCCGATCTCCCGCTGGACCAGTCGCCGCAACGGACGGGCGCCGTAAGCGGGATCGTAACCGGACATCGCGAGCCAGGCCCGGGCGCCGTCACTGACCTCCAGGGTGAGCCGGCGGTCGTGCAGCCGCTTGGCGAGCTCGTCCACGTGCAGCTCGACGATCTTGGCGAGTTCGTCCACGCTGAGCGGATCAAACAGGACGATCTCATCGAGCCGGTTGAGGAACTCGGGCTTGAAGGAGGCGTTGACCACGGCCATGACGGCGTTTCGCTTCGCCGTGGCGTCCAGGGTCGGATCCACGAGGAACTGGCTGCCGTGGTTCGACGTCAGCACCAGGATGGTGTTCCGGAAGTCCACGGTGCGGCCTTGCCCGTCGGTGAGGCGGCCGTCGTCGAGTACTTGCAGGAGGATGTCGAACACTTCGGGGTGGGCCTTCTCCACCTCGTCGAGCAGGATCACGGAGTACGGGCGACGGCGGACCGCTTCGGTGAGCTGGCCGCCTTCCTCATAGCCCACGTATCCGGGAGGGGCGCCGACCAGCCGGGCCACGGAGTGCTTCTCCCCGTATTCGGACATGTCGATCCGCACCATGGCACGTTCGTCGTCGAACAGGAAGTCGGCGAGGGCCTTCGCGAGCTCGGTTTTGCCAACGCCTGTGGGTCCCAGGAAGAGGAACGAACCTGTGGGGCGGTTCGGGTCGCTGATGCCCGCACGGGCACGTCGGACGGCGTCCGAAACCGCGGCCACGGCCTTGGACTGACCGATCAGCCGTTTGCCGAGCTCGGCTTCCATGTGCAGCAGTTTCTGGGATTCGCCCTGCAGCATGCGGCCGGCGGGGATCCCGGTCCAGGCGGAGATGACCTCGGCGATATCGTCCGCGGTGACTTCTTCCGCGACCATCAGCTCGGGTTTTCCTTCACCCCCGGTTCCCCGGGCGGATTCTTCCGCGGCGGCCGCACTGAGCTCGCGCTCCAAGGCGGGCAATTCGCCGTAAAGGATGCGGGAGGCGGCTTCGAGATCGCCCTCGCGCTGGTACTTCTCGGCAGCGGAACGCAACTCATCGATCTTCGCTTTGAGGTCACCGACGCGGTTCAGGCCAGCCTTCTCGGCTTCCCAACGGGCATTCAGCGCGGCGAGGGCCTCCTGCTTGTCCGCTTTGTCTGCGCGAAGCGCGGCGAGGCGTTCCACGGAGGCTGCGTCAGTCTCGTGGGCGAGGGCCAGTTCCTCCATGGTGAGACGGTCCACGATCCGGCGAAGCTGGTCGATTTCCTCAGGAGCCGAGTCGATTTCCATGCGCAGGCGGGAAGCGGCCTCGTCCACGAGGTCGATCGCCTTGTCCGGCAACTGGCGGCCAGAGATGTAGCGGTTGGAGAGCGTGGCCGCGGCCACCAGGGCGGAGTCCGCGATGGCCACCTTGTGGTGGGCCTCGTAGCGTTCCTTGAGGCCGCGGAGGATGCCGATGGTGTCTTCCACGCTCGGCTCGCCCACAAAGACCTGTTGGAAGCGGCGTTCCAGGGCAGGATCCTTTTCGATGTTCTCGCGGTACTCGTCCAGGGTGGTGGCACCGATGAGCCGCAACTCACCCCGGGCCAGCATGGGCTTGAGCATATTGCCTGCGTCCATGGCACTGTCACCTGTGGCACCGGCGCCCACCACCGTGTGGATTTCGTCGATGAAGGTAACAATCTGTCCGTTGGAGTTTTTGATCTCCTCCAGCACGGCCTTGAGCCGTTCCTCGAATTCGCCGCGGTATTTCGCGCCGGCCACCATGGATGCGAGGTCCAGCGCTATCAGGGTCTTGCCCCGCAGGCTTTCCGGGACGTCGCCGGCCACAATGCGCTGGGCCAGCCCTTCGACCACTGCCGTCTTGCCGACGCCGGGTTCACCGATGAGTACGGGGTTGTTCTTGGTCCGGCGGCTCAGGACCTGGACCACCCGCCGGATCTCGCTGTCCCGCCCGATCACGGGATCCAGCTTGCCGGAGCGCGCAACGGCCGTGAGGTCGGTGCCGTATTTCTCCAGCGCCTGGAAAGTATTTTCCGGGTCTTGGGAGGTGACCTTCCGGTCGCCGCGGACACCCGGCAAGGCGGCGAGGAGCGCTTCGTGGGAGGCGCCGGCGTCGCGCAATAACTTCCCTACGGCGTCGCTACCGGCAGAAAGGCCCAAAAGGAGATGCTCGGTGGATACAAAGGAATCGCCGAGTTTCTCGGCCTCGTTCTGGGCGGCCTGGATGGCCTGCATGGATGGACGGGAAAGCTGCGCTTGCTGGACAGAGCTGCCCGACGACGACGGCAGGGCCTTGATGGCGGAACTCGCCTGTACGCTCACGGCATCCGGGTCCGCTCCAGTGGCGCGCAAAAGGGCCACGGCGACGCCCTCGCGCTGGTCCATGAGCGCCTTGAGCAGATGGGCCGGTTCGAGTTGCGGATTTCCGGCGGTGGAGGCGTTCATGGCCGCCGCGGAAAGAGCCTCTTGGCTCTTGGTGGTGAATTTGACGTCCATGGAAGAGCTCCTCTCGGGACCGTGTGCTTGTGTCAAAGTTGAGTCTACTATGCTCAACTTTACGTGTGCGGCTTCCCTGCTCCATGTTTGCCCACGGCGAAACCGCTGTCCAGACCCTTGGTCCCACTCTGGATAAAGCGCCGTACGATATGCACATGGCACCCTTCACAGTCACTCGCAATGCACTGGTTCCGGCCGCGGCCGCCGACATTTTCCCCCTCGTCAACAACTTCCACGAGTGGACCAAGTGGTCTCCGTGGGAAGGCGTCGACCCCAAGATGAACCGCACCTATTCAGGCAACGAATCCGGCGTGGGAGCAAAGTACGCCTGGAGTGGCAATAACAAGGCCGGCAGCGGCACCATGGAAATCGTCGGCTCGGAGGAGCCCCGCAAGATCGATATCCGCCTTGAGTTCACCCGGCCGATGAAGGCAGTCAACCCCACCGAATTCACGTTTGTGCCCGAAGGGAACGGCACCCGCGTGACCTGGACCATGACCGGCGAGAACAAGGGCCTCGGCAAAATCTTCGCTTTGTTCATGAACATGGACAAGCTTGTGGGCCGCGACTTCGAAAAGGGCTTGGGCGCACTCTCCGCGGCGGCCACCCAAAAGGCCTCCTAGAGCACCACCGGGTCATGGCCGTCTACGTCGATCCGCCGCTGTGGCCAGCGCACGGGACCGTGTTTTCCCACCTCGTCTCGGACACTTCGCTGGAGGAACTGCATGCCTTCGCGGAAGCCACAGGGATACCCGGGCGTGCCTTCGACGGCGACCACTACGACGTCCCGGAACGCAGGTACCAGGATCTGCTGTCCGCAGGCGCCATCCCCGTGGAAGCGCGCATTCTTGTGCGGAAACTGATTGCGAGCGGCTTGCGGATTCCCGCCCGCCAACGCAGCAAGGCGCTCACGGTACCCTTGCTCGAGCGCTGGAATTCGACACTTCCGGGACATGAGGAGCTGGGTTTTGAGCTCCTCGAACGCTGGGGCGAGGACCACCGGAAGTATCACAGCCGCACGCATTTGCTGTCGGTCCTGGAAGCCTTGGACCTCCTCAGCGAACCCGCCCAGCCTGCGCGGCCGGTAACGCTGGCCGCCTGGTTCCATGACGCCGTCTACGAAGGAATCGCCGGGCAGGACGAAGAGCAATCGGCCCGGCTGGCCGAGGACCGGCTTGCCGCCGCGGGTCTTCCCGGGGCGGTGATCGACGAAGTTGCCCGGCTAGTCAGGCTGACGTCCACCCACAGCCCCGAGCCGGGCGATCACGCCGGAGCCCTCTTGTGCGACGCCGATCTTTCCATCCTCGGTGCGGAACCAGCGGCTTACGCCCGGTACCTTGATGCGGTCCGCAAGGACTACGCCCATGTCAGCGATGCCGCCTTCGCAGCCGGCAGGGCGGCCGTCGTTCGGCGATTGCTCGCCCTGGACCCGCTTTTCCACAGCGAACGCGCGAAAGGCCTGTGGCTGGAAGCTGCCCGGCGCAACCTGGCGGCCGAACTGTCATGACCCTGGCGGGGAGGGCGCAGCGGCAGCTTCCGTTCACCGTGAGGTTTGAGTGGGGGCTCGACGGCGCCCGCGCCGTTACGTCCGGAGCGGACCTCGCCGTCGTGGTGGACGTCCTCTCCTTCACCACCTGCGTCAGTATCGCCGTCGATCGTGGTGCCACGGTGTTCCCGTACCCGTGGAACGACGCCGGGGCCGAAGATTTCGCCGCCCGCCATGATGCCCGGCTGGCCGGTCCGCGCGGTGCCGGCGGACTGAGCCTCTCGCCGTCGAGCTTGCGGGCCGCGCAGACGCTGGAGCGCGTCGTGCTGCCTTCGCCCGATGGCTCTTCAATCTCCTTTGAGCTCGCCCGGGACGTCCCGCTCGTCGCGGCCGTGTCGCTCCGCAACGCAGCCGCCACCGCGGATTGGGTCGCGGCCGAACTCCCCCCGGATGCGGTGGTGGCGGTGATCGCGGCCGGCGAGCTCTGGCCCGGCGGTTCGCTCCGCCCCGCCGTCGAGGATCAGATCGGAGCCGGCGCATTCATCGCCGGGCTCGCCGCGGCAGGGCGGGGCGGCTTCACCGCGGAAGACGGCAGGGAAGGTTTCGCGCCGGAGGCTGATGCCGCGATGGCCGTATTCAACGCCGCAGAGCCCCGGCTCGCCGATGCGCTCCGAGGCTGCTCCAGCGGGCGGGAGTTAATCGACGCAGGCTACGCCGATGACGTCGAGATCGCCGCCGAACTCGACGCCGGCACAGCTGTGGCCCTGTTGGCCGACGGCGCTTTCCGGCGGCCCTGAGGGCGTTTCGGCATGATTCTCCGGGGGGCTTGCATCTTCACTACTTAGCGTTACTATATACCAGTAGCTAGTAACACTGAGTAGTGCAAGGAGGTGTCCGATGGGCAGGCAGATGACGGAGATGCTCAAAGGAACCCTGGAGGGCATCGTTCTCGCCCTCCTGACCGGGAAGCCCGCGTACGGGTACGAAATTACGACGTTGCTCCGGGAGCAGGGTTTCAGCGAGATCGCCGAGGGCACCGTGTACGCGCTGCTCGTCAGGATCGAGCAGAAAGGCCTAGTCGACGTCGAGAAGCGGCCATCCGAGAAGGGTCCGCCGCGCAAGGTGTATTCGCTCAACAGCCAGGGCGAAAAGGAACTGGACGAATTCTGGAACACATGGAGCTTCCTGTCCGAGCGGCTGGAACAGCTCCGAAAGGATGGAAAGTGATCATGGCAGCAGGATGGATCGAGCAGCTCACGGGATCGCTCGAACAGAAGAAGCAATACCGGCAAAACAAGGCCCGCATAGCGCAGCTTCCCGCGGACTATCGCGAGGCGGCGACCGCGCTGGAGCGGTACCTCATGTATTTCGGGGCCATCACCAAGGGCGACGTGCTGCTACGGATGCTCGGCGATCTCACCGATCTCTTCGAACAGAGCGCCGCGGACGGAACGCCGATCCGCGGCATCGTCGGCGACGATCCAGTGGAGTTCGCCGAAACGTTCATGCGCAACTACACGGGCGGCCAGTGGATCAACAAGGAGCGTGAACGCCTGGTCAAGGCGATCGACGCCGCCGCCGGAGACAATCGGAAGGAGGAGCAACCATGACCACCGCATCCGCTGCCCGTGAACCCGCGATCCGCGTGCAGGGCATGGAAAAGTCCTACAAGGAGCTGCACGTGCTCCGCGGCGTGGACTTCGACGTGGCACCCGGCTCCATCTTTGCCCTTCTGGGCTCAAACGGAGCAGGCAAGACCACGATCGTGAAAATCCTGTCCACCCTACTGAGTCCCGATGCCGGCACGGCCAGCGTCAACGGATTCGACGTGGTGAGCAACCCGTCGCGGGTCCGGGAATCCATTAGCCTTACCGGACAGTTCGCAGCAGTCGATGAGATTCTCTCCGGCCGCGAAAACCTGGTGCTGGTTGCCAAGTTGCGGCACCTGAAGGACCCCGGCCAAGCGGCGGACCGTCTCCTGGCGCGCTTCAAATTGAGCGATGCGGCATCCCGGAAGGTGTCAGAGTATTCAGGGGGCATGCGCCGTCGCCTTGACATCGCCATGAGCCTGATCGGCCAGCCCGAGATAATCTTCCTCGATGAGCCGACCACCGGACTCGACCCGGAAGCACGCATCGAAGTATGGCAGGTAATCCAGGAGCTCGCGGATCAGGGCACCACCGTCCTGCTCACCACGCAGTATCTCGACGAAGCCGAACAACTCGCGGACCGGATCGCCATCCTTCACCAAGGGCGCATCATCGCGAACGGCACCCTCGCCGAACTCAAGCAACTTCTTCCGCCCGCCAAAGTCGAATACGTCGAAAAGCAGCCCAGCCTGGAGGATATCTTTCTCGCACTGGTGGGCAACCAAGGCAAGGTCGCGTCAACTAAGGACCCGTCATGAGCACACACTTCGTTGGAGATACGTCCGTCTTGCTGGGCCGCTCCATGCGCCACATCTTCCGCAGCGCGGACACCATTATCACCACGGCAATCACGCCGATCGCCCTCATGCTGCTGTTCGTCTATGTGTTCGGCGGCGCCATCAGGACAGGCAACGAGAACTACGTCAACTACCTGCTGCCCGGAATCATGCTGATCGCCATCGCGTCGGGTATCGCATACACCGCCGTTCGCTTGTTCACCGACATGAAGAGCGGCATCTTCGAGCGGTTCCACTCGATGCCGATCGCCCGATCATCCGTGCTGTGGGCACATGTGCTGACCTCCATGGTGGCTAACGCGCTCTCGCTCGTGATCATCCTGCTGGTGGCCCTCCTTATGGGGTTCCGCACGTCGGCAAGCCTGCTGGCATGGCTCGCCGTCGTCGGAATCCTGGCACTGTTCACCCTCGCCCTCACGTGGCTGGCAATCATCGCGGGCCTGACCGCGAAGTCCGTCGACGGCGCGGGCGGGTTCTCCTACCCGCTCATCTTCCTGCCGTTCATCAGTTCGGCTTTCGTCCCCACAACCACCATGCCGGGTCCTGTTCGGGCCTTCGCCGAGAACCAGCCAGTCACGTCGATCGTCAACACGATCCAGGATCTGTTTGAACAACGGCCGATCGGAAGCGACATATGGGTAGCCCTCGCGTGGTGCCTCGGCATTCTGGTCCTCGCGTACTTCTTCGCCGCGGCCGCCTACCGGCGCAGGATCAGCTGAGGGCTAGAAGATCTGGCGGATGTTGGTCTTCGCGAGGTCGATGAGCTGGTCACCGCGGCCTGAGAGGACCGTCCGGATCGCGTAGAGCGTGAAGCCCTTGACTTGCGCTGCACTGACCGCCGGCGGAATGGACAGTTCCTGCCGGGCCGTGCGGACATCGATCAGGGCCGGACCGTCGTGCGCGAAAGCTTCGGCCAGTCCCGCCTTCAGTCCGGACGAGTCGTCCACCCGGATGCCGCGGATGCCCAGCGCCTCTGCCAGCTTGGCGAAATCCGGATTTTCGAGTCCGGTGCCGAAATTGACGAATCCGGCGGCCTTCATTTCGAGCTCCACAAAGTTCAGCGACGAGTTGTTGAAGACCACCGCTTTGACGGGGAGTTTGTTTTGCACCAGGGTGATCAACTCTCCGAGAAGCATGGTCAGGCCGCCGTCTCCGGCGAGTGCCACCACTTGCCGCCCGGGGTAAGCGGCCGCCGCGCCGATACCGTGCGACAACGCAGTTGCCATGGTTCCGTGGTTGAACGAGCCGAGCAGCCGGCGTCGGCCGTTCATGCCCAGGTACCGGGCCGCCCACACGGTGGGGGACCCGACGTCGCACGTGAAAACCGCATCGGGGGCGGCCAACTCATCCACGAGCCTGCCCACGAACTGCGGGTGGATCGGCTGGCCGTCCTTGGCCGGAGATGCCAGGTCATCGAGTTTGGCGCGCGACTTGGCGTAGTGCTTGAGGGAAGTACTCAGGTGTGTCCGCTTCGACTTGCGCTCGATCAAGGGCAGGAGCGAGGCTGCCGTGTCCTTGACGGTGCCCACAAGGCCAAGATCGATCCGGGCCCGCCGGCCGAGTTGCTCGCCCCTGATGTCCACTTGGATGATCTTTGCGTCCTCCGGAAAGAACTGCTGGTACGGAAAATCAGTGCCCAGCATCAGCAATGCCTCGCAGCTCTCCATCGCGCGATAGCCGGAGCTGAATCCCAAAAGTCCGGTCATGCCGACGTCGAAGGGGTTGTCGTATTCGATGTGCTCCTTGCCGCGCATCGCGTGGACGATCGGCGCGCCCAGCGCGTCCGCCAGGGCCATGACCTCGCCGTGCGCGCCGGCGGTGCCCGCACCGGCCAGGATGGTGACTTTGCCGGCGGCGTTGAGAATGTCCGCCGCTTCGGCGAGTTCCATGGGATTGGGCCTGATCTCCGGACGCGCGGCCCGGATCACGGCCGTCCGGTTGCTTTGCGCCTCCGCGAGGGCAACGTCGCCGGGAATGACGACGACGGCGACACCCCGTTTCTCGACGGCCGTCCGCATGGCGATTTCCAGGACCCGGGGCATCTGGGAAGGGTGCGCTACGTGCTCGACATACACGCTGCATTCCCGGAACAACTCCTGAGGATGCGTCTCCTGGAAGTACTGGCTGCCGATCTCTTCGCTGGGAATGTGCGCGGCGATGGCCAGCACGGGAACCCTGGACTTGTTGGCATCGTAGAGGCCGTTGATCAGGTGCAGGTTCCCGGGGCCGCATGACCCGGCGCACACCGCCAGTTCATCCGTGAGACCCGCTTCGGCTGCGGCGGCCAACGCCGCCGCTTCCTCGTGCCGGACGTGCACCCAGCGGATATCCTGTTCCTCCCTCAGCGCGTCCGTGAATCCGTTCAGCGAATCCCCGGGGATCCCGTAGACGCGCTGGACATTGTTGGCTTTGAGGGTGGCGACGATGTTCTTGGCGACGGTGTTCCTGGCGGCGGACATGGACTGTTCCTTTCGACGGGAGGCAGTGCAGACACTGCCTACGCTACTCCGGAACAGTCAGTGGCGCCCCGGTGCCCGACGCCGGGAACCGGATGGCCGGCGCCGCCGCTCTACCGGAGGGGCGGCGCCGCGGCGCTACCGGTACGTCCTGACGAACGGGCGGTTGCTAGGCACGATCTGCTTGCCCAGCGGCATGAGCGATACCGGGATGAGCTTGAGGTTTGCTATAGCCAGCGGGATCCCGACAATCGTGATCGCCATGGCGAAGGCCGTGACGACGTGACCGATTGCAATCCAAATCCCCGCAACCAGCAACCAGATGACGTTGCCGATCAGCGGGAAGACGCCCCCGCCGCGGGGTTTCTCGATGATGGTCCGGCCAAACGGCCAGAGCGTATACGAGGCGATCCGGAAAGAGGCGATACCCCACGGAATGGTGACGATCAGCAAGCAGCAGACAATTCCGGCCGTGAAATAGCCCAGGGCCAGAACGAACCCGCCGAAGACGAGCCAGATGATGTTGAGCAGCGTTTTCATAGTTTCAATTCTGCTCCCTTGTTTGCGTCCAGAACCGCTGAGAGATCGAACTTCACGGGTTCCTCGAGCTGCTCATAGGTGCACGACGCCGGATCCCGGTCCGGCCGCCACCGAACGAACTGCGTTGTGTGCCTGAACCGCTCCCCTTCCATATGGTCGTAAGCCACCTCGACAACGCGCTCCGGCCTCAGGGGCGTGAACGACAGGTCCTTCCCGGCGCTCCAGCGGCTGCCTTCGGCGTTCCGGGGTGTCCGGCTGCCTTCCTCCTGCCCGGCCCACGCCCAGGGGTGCCCTTCGAACCCCGTCACCAGCGGTTGGAGCTCCTGGAAGAGCTCCTTGCGCCGCTGCATCGAGAAGGATCCCACCACGCCCACGTTGGAAAGCCGGCCGCCGTCGTCGTAAAGCCCCAACAGAAGGGACCCGATGACGTCTCCCCCGGTCTTGTGAACCCGGTAACCGGCCACCACGCAGTCGGCGGTCCGTTGATGCTTGATCTTGAACATCACGCGCTTGTCCGGCTGGTAAGTGCCATCCAGCGGCTTGGCGAGCAGTCCATCCAGGCCCGCGCCTTCGAACTGGTTGAACCACTGTTCCGCCGTTGCCTTGTCCCGGGTAGCCGCGGTGAGGTGGATGGGAGCGGCGGCGTCGGCGAGGGCCTGCTCGAGCGCCGCCCGCCGCTCGGCGAAAGGCCTTCCCGTGAAGTCCTCATCGCCAAGGGCGAGCAGATCGAACGCCACGAATTTCGCCGGGGTCTGCTCGGACAGCAGCTTGACCCTGCTGGCGGCGGGGTGGATGCGTTGCTGGAGGGCATCGAAGTCCAAACGGTCGCCGGAGCGGCCGACCAGGACGATCTCGCCATCGAGGACGCAGCGTTCCGGAAGGTTCGCCTTCAACGCCTCGACAAGCTCCGGGAAGTACCGGTTCATGGGCTTCTCGTTGCGGCTGCCGATTTCGACGTCGTCACCGTCACGGAAAACGATGGAGCGGAAACCATCCCATTTGGGCTCGTAGCTCATGGCGCCGTCCGGGATGGCGCCAACCGCCTTGGCAAGCATGGGCGCGACAGGGGGCATGACTGGCAGCTGCATGAAGCCATTCTTGCCCCGGTTGCGGGAACGCGCTACCTATTCAGTTGCATAAGTGGATAACGGACTACTTACAGTTGGCGCTCAGCCACGTGGTGACCGGAGCCATCGCCCTTTCGAACTTGCCGCTCGAGTACACGGTCTGGTCTTTCAAACCGGCGATAGCAGTGTCCTTGAGGTTGGTGAAATCAGCCTTGAGGGCATCCGGAACGCGGTCGGCCGTGTCGGCGAGCTCGGCCTTGTATTGCTCCAGCTCGGCGGTTTTCCCTTGCGCCGCCGACATCGGCAACAACGAAGCTCCCGTCGCTTCCTTGGATACGGTGGAGCACAATTCGGCTGCCGAGGCGAAGCCCCCGAACGGCCCCGATGACGGAGTTGCGCTTGCGGATGCGGATGCGGAGCCGCCCGCGGAGGAGGGCGACGGCGTGCCCGCCGCGGCGGAGCCCCCTCCCTGCGTGGAGCAACCGGACAGCGCCAGTGCGGCGAAGAGAGCGGCTGTCAGGTATCGGAAAGGGCTGTTACGAGGCTTGGAAATTTTCAAAAGGTCGCATTCTGCTTGGTCGTCTGCCCGAAGCCGTCCGGTCTCCAAGGCAATGGCATTCTGTCCCCGCCGTGGAGTGTAGCCCGGATGGGCACCGGCCTTCCAAGTTGACTTCGGGCCCCTTTTTTGGAACCGCGCCCCTATTCCCGTGTCCTATTCCCGCGCCAGCAAGGTGTCCAGTTTGGTGAACGAGGTGCCCCATCCCTCCCTCGTCATTTCCACCCATTCGTCCGAGTCGAACGGGCCCTGGGTGAGATGAAGCCGCGTGCGGCCCCCATCCAGCACCTCAAACTCAAGGCGCATCTCCAGCAAAAGCATGGTCCCGGCGTCGGGCTCTGCCTTTTGGGTGGCCACCAGCAGGGCGGGCGGGTCGTACGCCGTGATGACCGCGTCGATCGGTGACTCCTTGGTGACCCCGTCCTCGTCCCAGGTCATGACGAGCTGCCAGGCGCCGCCCACCCTGGGGTCCACCGTTATCCGCTCGCGCGGCGAGTCCACTCCCACCGGGCCGAACCATGCCGCGAGCTGATCGGGGTCCACGAAGGCGTCGAAGACGAGCTCGCGGGGAGCGTCGAAATCGCGGGTCATGGTGAGGATGTGCTGTTCCGTGTTCATTGCTTGACTCCTGGATCCTGTGAATCGTGCTGAATCTTGCGTAGGTGGGCGTCGAGGCGGACAAAACTGGCGTCCCAGAAGCGCCTGTACCTGTCCATCCATTCGGTGGCTTCGCGCAGTGGTTCCGCTTCCAACTTGGAAGACCTCCATTGCGCGTTCCGGCTCCGGCTGATCAGCCCTGCGTTTTCCAGGACCTTGAGATGCCGTGAGACGGCGGGAAGGCTGATGTCGAACGGTTCAGCAAGCTCGTTCACGGTGGCCTCACCCTCCGAAAGACGGGCCAAAATGGCCCTGCGGGTGGGGTCGGCAAGCGCCGAGAAAATGAGACTGAGCCGATCTGTGGACATTGCTGGCGCCTTTGTTTAGCCTTTCAGTATTTAACATCCTGTCTAATTAACCGATGCGTAAAATATCCAACTTGGCGTGGCGGCTGTCAAGAGTTTCTTGCGACGCCCGCTCACATCCCGGGCCAAAAACCCCAACCCCCGGCCACATCCCGGGCCAAAACGGCCAACGCCCGGCCACATCCCGGGCCAAAACGGCCAACGCCCGGCCACATCCAGGGCCAAAACGGCCAACGCCCGGTCACATCCCGGGCCAAAGCCCGCAACGCCCGGTCACATCAGGGGGCAAAAGGACCGACGCCCGCTCTCATCCCGTGACCGGGCGTCCCGTCAAACAGCGACAAACGTGACCGGGCGTCCCGTCAAACAGCGACAGACGTGGCCGGGCGTCCCGTCAAACGGCGACAAACGTGACCGACCGTCAGGATGGAGGGTTAGGCCTTTGCGGATCGGACGAAGGCGCCCACGAGGTCCAGGTCCTTCACTCCGCGGGACGACTCCACTCCGCTGGACACATCCACTCCCCACGCGCCGGCCTCAGCAGCCGCGGTCCCGACGTTGGACGGGGTCAATCCTCCGGCCAACAACCACGGGCGCGTACCCAGCCCAAGCCTCCGCACTGAGGAATAGTCCCACACCTCACCCGAGCCCGGGATGGCGGCGTCGATGAGGAGAAGGTCCTCGCCCCACTCTTCGAACTCGTCCGGAGCGGAAACCATGGTGACGGCCCGGATGAGCCGCATGCCGGCGTCGTGCACGGTTTTTACGTCTTCCTGCGAGCGGGTGCCGTGCAGCTGGATCCATTCAAGCCCCGCTTCACGCGCGGTCGCGACGGCTTCGGGGGCTGCTTCGTGGCGGAAGACGCCGACGGCGGCAATGCCTTCCGGTACATGTTCCAGCAAATCCCGGGCGCGGCCGGGCGATACCTCGCGCGGACTCTTCGTCAGCACGAAACCCACGGCATCCGCGCCGGACTCGACGGCGGCCCGAACGGATTCCGGCGTGCTCAAGCCGCACACTTTGACGAACATTCCGGGGCCTCCAACCGTTTACCTCCCTACGACGTTAGCAAGCGCTTACGGGATTGTTGAACCGCACCAAGGTTGCACCGATGTTACGCGCGCGTGCAGCCGGCCGGCGATGGGCTCGGGCTAGGCTGGACCGCATGGAGATCATCCGCTTTGCCGAGCTCAAACCCGAACCGTGGCGCAATGGAGGCGGCGTGACCCGCGAAATCGCCAGGCACCCCAAGGCGGGGTCGGGCCAGGACGCAGCATGGGACTGGCGGGTCAGCATCGCCGACGTCGGATCGGCAGGCGATTTCTCGACGTTCCCCGGCATGGAGCGCGTCATCACAGTGATCGATGGCGAATTGCTGCTGCTCACCGTGGACGGCGAAGAGCACCCCTTGGAAAAGTATCGGCCGTTCCGGTTTTCCGGCGAGGCGGCTTCGGCCAGCGCACTCCCCACAGGCGACATCCGGGACCTCAACGTGATTGCCCGGGCCGGCGAGTTCAAGGGCTATACGTCCATCATCGAGCTCTCCAAGAAGCGCGCACACCCCGTGTTCGAAGGCCAGTTGGCGGTCCTTCTGGAGGGCAAGGCTTCTGTGAGTCCCGGCGCGGAGCCTGCGGAACCGGCTGCGTCTGCGGACGGCTCGGAGGGCGGAACCGGCGTCGGGCAAGCCGAGTTGGCGCGCTATGACGCGGTAGTAGGTTCCGATACTCGCAGTCCGGAAATCCTGGGCCGTGGATTACTCGCCGTCATTTCCATCGACCGCGTGGAGCATGCGCACCCCTAGGTCCAAGCACTGGACATCATGCCGATATGGCCGTTCGCTGAGCCGAAGACTGGACATGTCCCTTGGTGAGGCTCGCCACCAAAGCTGGCAGCCCGGCGTCGGCCTTTGCTAGCCTCTAAACAAGGCCCGCACAGGGACCTCCGGACGACGGTTCAGTACCCGGCACGCGACAAGACTGGCCAAAGGATCCGTCATGTCGTGGTTAATCCTCATTCTTTCCGGTGCGCTCGAGGCCGTCTGGGCCGCAGCCCTCCACCGCTCCAGAGGCTTCCGTAAGCCGGTGCCGTCCGCGGTCTTCCTCGTCGCCGTCATCGCGAGTACCGCCGGCCTGGCCTTCGCGATGCAATCCATTCCGACCGGAACCGCGTATGCGGTGTGGGTGGGAGTCGGGGTTGTCCTCACGGCGGCTTACGCGATGGTCACCAAAGTTGAGCGCCCGACGGCGGCCCGCCTGCTCCTACTCGCCGGGATCGGTGTGTGCGTGGTTGGCTTGAAGGTGGTGGCGTAGCCATGACCGCCAAGTTCGCGTGGGCCGTACTCGTTACCTCCGCTACCCTCGAAGCCGTCTGGGCGACGGCCCTCGGGCTGTCCGATGGCTTCAGCCAAGCCTTGCCCACCGTGGTCTTCGCCGTGACGGCATGCCTCAGCATGATCGGCCTCGGCGTCGCAGTAAAACGGATTCCCCTGGGCACGGCCTACGCCGTCTGGGTCGGAATCGGCGCTGCGCTGACGGTCGGCTGGGCGATGGCTACCGGCGTCGAACCGGCCAACCCGCTCAAGCTGCTGTTCATCGCGGGAATCGTGGGTTGCGCGGCCGGGTTGAAGGCCCTGCCCGCGGAGAAGGCTGGGCTTTGAGTAAGACACCGGAATACTCCCCCGCTCCGAGGAGTTGCCAGCAAGTGACTAACCCCTCGGCGAAGGAGCACCATGAGCCCGGAAAGCAAGAACGTACAGCTCGGCGACGGCCTGACCGTAAGCCCCCTCGGTTTCGGCGGGATGGCGCTGACTCCCGTGTACGGCGAGGTGGATCCCGCCGAATCCCTCAAGACGCTGCACCACGCCGTTGATGCCGGCATCAGTTTCATCGACACGGCGGACATTTACGGCGCCGGCGACAACGAGGAACTGATCGCAAAGCTGCTGAAGGACCGCCGCGACGAGGTCCAACTGGCCACGAAGTTCGGCATCGTGGGCAATCCCCGCGACGGTTACACCGATGTCCGCGGAGACTCCGCGTACGTTGCCCAGGCGGCGGATGCGAGCCTCCGCCGCTTGGGCACCGACGTGATCGACCTCTACTACATGCACCGCCGTGACCTCCGCGTTCCGATTGTGGAAACCGTGGAGGCCATGGCGGAGCTTGTCCGGGCGGGCAAGGTCCGTCACCTCGGACTGTCGGAGGTGACAGCCGAGGAGCTGCGGGAAGCCAACGCCGTCCACCCGATAGCCGCCGTGCAAAGCGAGTGGTCGATCTGGAGCCGGGACGTTGAACGCAACGTCGTCCCGACCGCGGCGGAGCTCGGTGTCGGCTTCGTTCCCTATTCGCCGCTTGGCCGAGGCTTCCTCACCGGAACGGTCAGCGCCGATCAGCTCGGCAAGGACGATTTCCGCCACCGCATCCCCCGTTTTGCGGACGGCGCACTCGACGCCAACCAGGCCGTCGTCGCCGCGGTGCGTGCCGTGGCCGCCGAGCTATCCGAGAGCACCGGCCGGAATGCAACTCCCGCGCAGGTCGCCCTCACCTGGCTATTCGCCCGAGGCCGGCGCCTCCAGCTCAGCGTGGTCCCGATCCCCGGCACGCGGAAGGCGCACCGGATCGACGAGAACCTGGGCGCCCTCTCGCTCGAGTTGAGTGCCGCCCAATTGGACGTGCTCGACGGCGCCGCGGACGCCGTCGTCGGCTCACGGTCCGCGGATCCCACCTGGGTTTCGCAGGGCCGCGAATAGCCGGTGAGGCGCAGGCCGTTTCCGTAGAGTGGACGAATGGACTCACTCATTCATTCACTGCGTGACATCACCATTCGGCGAATCTCGGTCAGCGAGATGAACAACAAGGTTTACCTGCTCACCGCCAAGGCAAGCGGCGCACAGTTGCTGATCGACGCCGCGGACGACCTTCCGGCCATCCAGGCAATGCTTGCGGAGTCGGCCGCCGACACGTCGGCCACTCCGAAGCTGGCACTCATCGCCACGACCCATCAGCATTGGGACCACGTCCGCGCGCTTCCCGGGTTGGTGGAGGCTACGGGTGCGAAGACCTCGGCCGGGGCGGACGACGCCGATGCGCTGCCCGTGCCCGTGGACGTGCAGCTGCACCATGGCGATGTGGGGAACTTCGACGGTTTCGACATCACCGCGGTGCACTTGCGCGGCCATACTCCGGGTTCGATTGCCTTCGTGTACCAGGACCCGGATGGGCCCGCGCACATTTTCAGCGGCGACTCGCTGTTTCCCGGCGGGGTGGGCAATACGCAGGGTGATTCCGCACGTTTCACCTCGCTCTTGGACGACGTGACGGAACGACTCTTCGAGGCCTATCCGGACGACACCGTGGTGCATCCCGGCCACGGCGATCCCACCACGCTCGGTGCGGAGCGGCCCCATCTCGCGGAATGGCGCGAGCGCGGCTGGTAATGCCGTTGCCCACGCGGAGCATGTCCACTCTTTGAGGCCACCGATGGACATGCTCAGTGCTCGTCCAACCCCCACCGCGGAGCATGTCCAGCCTGCGTGGCGAGGAGTGGACATATTCGGATTATGTCCACTCCTTGTTGCCCACGTTGAGCATGTCCGGGGGTGAACCCGCGGGGAACCTGGCCTAGCTGCTAGCTAGCGGCCGCGGCGCTCGTTCGACGCCGGGGCCGAGGCACGGCGCGGACCGCTGCGGGCCGGACGACCGGAACCCGACTTGCCCGAGCCGGAGCCATACGAGCCGCCGGAAGTTCCGCCCGTGTTCGAGGACCACACGGCCTTGTTGCCGCTGCTGTTGCCGCTGCGCATGGACGTTGCGGATTCCGAGCGCGGAGCCGACGCCGAGCGGTTGCCTGCGGCCGCACGCTGGCCGGTTGCCGGACGGCCGCTGCGACCACCCTGTCCACCTTGTCCACGCGCACCAGGAACGTCGTTGCGGTGACCCGAGCCTGCGTTGCCGCGTCCACGTGAGCTGCGGGCGACGTCGTCGTTCGCTGCTGCGCGACGCTCGGCACGGTTGATATCGGTGCGCACGGGCTCGGCCGAGACCTTGCCACGTCCGCCGCGGCCACCACGGCCACCCGCTGTGGGTGCAGCCTGGCCGGAACGACGGGCCCGCTTGCGCTGGGCGTTGGCACCGTTGGAGGTGCCGCCACCCTGCTGCGGAGCCTTGGCAGCCAGAAGCGCCGCGCGGGTGCGTGGATCGACCTTGTCGGCAACCTCGCCCACCAGCTCGGCGACCAACGGCGATGACGCCGTGACGCGCTCGAACGTGACGTCGACGCCGGCGGCCTTCATGAGCTTCTTGACGTCGGACTGCTGCTCGGGGAGCGTGAGGGTGACCACGGTTCCGTCGGACCCGGCGCGGGCCGTACGTCCGGAGCGGTGGAGGTAGGCCTTGTGCTCTGTGGGCGGATCGACGTGGATGACCAGCTCGACGTCGTCGACGTGCACACCGCGGGCGGCGACGTCGGTGGCAACCAGCACGCGCACCTCACCACTGGAGAACTCGGCGAGATTGCGGTCGCGGGCGTTCTGCGACAGGTTGCCGTGGAGGTCGACGGCGGGGATGCCGCAGTCGGTCAGGGTCTTGGCGAGCTTGCGGGCGTGGTGCTTGGTCCGCATGAAGAGGACGCGGCGGCCCGCGCCGGAGGCCAGCTCAACGATCAGCTGCTTCTTGACGGTCTGGTCGTTGACCACCAGGACATGGTGTTCCATGGTGGTGACCGCCGCCTGGGGGTCGTCCACCGAGTGGGTCAGCGGGTTGGACAGGTAACGGTTGACCAGCTTGTCAACACCGTTGTCCAACGTCGCGGAGAAGAGCAGGCGCTGGCCCTGGGAAGGGGTCATGTCCATGAGCTTCTTGACCACCGGGAGGAAGCCGAGGTCTGCCATGTGGTCGGCTTCGTCGAGCACCGTGACCTCGACCGCTTCGAGGGTCAGGATCCGCTGGCGGATCAGGTCCTCGAGGCGGCCGGGGCAGGCAATGACGATGTCCACGCCGGCGCGCAGCGCCTTTTCCTGGCGGGCCTGGGAGATGCCGCCGTAGATGACCGTGGTGTTCAGGCCCATCGCCTTGGCCATCGGTTCGATCGTGGCGTTGATCTGGGTGGCGAGCTCGCGGGTGGGCGCGAGGACCAGCCCCATGGGGCGGCCGGGCTTGCGGAAGTAGGCGGCTTCACGCTCTGCCAGGCGTGCCACGAGCGGAATGGCGAATGCGATGGTCTTGCCGGACCCGGTGCGGCCCCGGCCCAGGACGTCGCGGCCCGCGAGCGTATCGGGAAGGGTCTTGACCTGGATGGGGAAGGCTTCTTCGATGCCATCCGCGGCGAGGGACTCGACAATGGCCTTGGGCGTACCAAGGGCAGCAAAAGTAGTCATGTAGTTCATGTCTTTCGGGCGGTGTCCTGTTCGGACAACGGCCCCCGACGCCGGTTGGGCCAGGGGTTCGCCGAGGAAAAGTCAGGTGGTCTACCAGACGGCGGACAATGCCGTGGCCGGGACCAAATAGAACGCGTTCATCGACGCAGGATGTGCCTCTCACATGAAAAAGGCCCACCTCCCACATTTGGCACCGGGCCAAATTCGGGAACTAAGCGGGCATCACTGCACATCAAGTACCTCTATTCTAGCATCCGCGGACAGCGCGACTTTCCACGCGGCAACTTCACACGTCGGTCTGGTGTAGCGCGGGCGTTGCCCCGCCGGGCCTCTCAAGGCACGCTTGAGCCATGACGCACCAGCACGAAAAAGAAGCCCACCCGCACAGCGACCCCGGCCACGACGCCGACCCTGCGCAATACTGGGACGGGGTCTACCGCGAAAAGGCGAAGAGGTGGAGCGGAAATCCCAATCCGCAGCTGATCGAGGAAGCCAAGGGACTAGTCCCGGGCACCGCCCTGGACCTCGGCTGCGGGGAGGGCGCGGACGCCATCTGGCTCGCCCGGCATGGCTGGACCGTAACCGCGGTGGACGTCTCCGCCGTCGCGCTTGAACGGGCTGAGACCCATGCCGCCGAGCTCGGGCTACAGGGGCGGATCATCTGGCTGCGACGGGACTTCGGCCCGTGGCATCCCGAAGGGGGCTTCGATCTGGTGTCCTCCCAATTCCTGCATTCTCCCCTTGTTACGTGGCGCGATTCCCTGGCCGCGGCCGCGGCGGCCGTGGCTCCTGGCGGCACTTTGCTGGTGGTCGGGCATCATCCGGATGGCCTGCCTCCGTGGAGCGGGCATAAGGACATGAAGGACAAATTCTTCACTCCCGAGGACCTGGTCGAGTCGCTCACAAGCGGCCCGGGTTCATGGCGGATCAACGTTGCCGATTCGCGGGAACGGGAGGTTACCGGCCCGGATGGCCAGCACGCCACCACCATCGACAGCGTGCTCCGGGCCACCCGCACAGCCGAGGCCCACACGTCCGAGTCGCAGCCTTACTAGGCCGGCACGTCGTCTGCCTCCGCGGCGGGGTGCGCCTCGGCGTCACCCGCACGGTCAGCACCCGGAGTCCGCAGGACCGCAACCCGCGGCGCGATGATGAGTCCGACGACGGCGATCGCCGACGTCAGTACGAACACCCCCGCGAAGGAGCCCGCCGTCGTCGTCAAAGCGCTGAAGACGAGACCAGTCACGGCGAGCGAGAGGGCGCCGCCGAGGGAATCGGAGATGGACATTGCGGAACTGTTGAAGCCCTGATCTTCGGGCTGGGAAAGCGCAAGGGTCATGACACTCAGCCGCGGGTACATCAGCCCCATCCCGGAGCCGGCAAATAGCCAGCCGCCAATCGCCACGGCGGCGGGCCACGCAAACAGCGTGGTCACGAGGACGGTTACCACCGAACCGAGCACCAGCCCGGCCCCGATCTTGACCGCAAGGGCGTTGCCAAGCCGGGAACCCATGCGGCCCTGCACGGCGGACGCCGCCGCCCAGGCGATCGCTGATCCGGTCAGCGCGAGGCCGGCAAATGCCGGGGAGAACGAGTACCGCTCCGTGAGAAGGTACGGCACGTAAACCTCGGTACCGAAGAACGCTGCGGAGGCAGCTCCGCGCATGAGGATGACGCTCGGCAATCCGCGGTGCGCGCCGAGCGTGCCGCGCGGAACCAACGGCCGCACTGCCAGCATGGCGATGACGAGCGCGACGGCGGCCATCACCCAGCCGACGCCGGGCACCTGTCCGGAGAGGTTCAGGCCGAGCACCGCAAGGGCCGCGAGCGCGGCCCACCCCATGCGGCCGTATGCCCAGGGAACCTCTGCGCTTTCAGGCGTGGACTGCACACCCCGCATGGCGGGGAGGATCATCGCCAAAGCCGGAACGACGAGGCCGAGGACGCCGAGGAAAACCCAATGCCAGCTGCTCAACTGGGCGACCACACCGGCGGCGAAGGGACCGATCATCGAGGGAATGACCCAGGACGCCGAGAAGGCGGCAAATACTTGGGCATGCAGGCGGGCCGGGTAGACCCGGGCGATCACCACATACAACGCAACGGTCATCCCGCCTATGCCCAGGCCTTGCACGAGCCTGCCGGCCACGAGCATCGGCATGGAACCGGCGGTACCGGCGATGAGCAGCCCGGCCGCGAGCAGCGCCACGGACGTGTACAGCGGGGCGGCAGGCCCGCGCCGGTCGGCCCAGTTCCCCGCGGCCACCATGCCGATCACGCTTGTGGCGAGCGGCCCCGCGAACGCCAACGCATAGAGACCGGCACCGCCCAGGTCGCGGCTCACGAGCGGCATGATGGTGGTGACGGCCATGGACTCGAAAGCTGCCAGGAAGACCAACGCACAGGCACCAGCGGTCGCCAAGAGATAGGGGCGTTGCAGGATGCCGGCCGTTGCGTCGTGGCTTGTCATCATCCCAGCCTAGAAGGGCGGGCGAGTTCGGGGCCAGCTTGAAAATCAATTCAAATGATTAACACTTTTCTAAAATTAACTCTGGGCAAACAATTTACTAAATAGCTAACTCTCGGTTGTTTCCCGTAATCATTTCGTGATGCACTTTTTGGCGTGAACTTCACAAGACGCAACTTCCTTTCAGTCGCCGGATCCGCCACGGCCGCGACGCTTGTCAGCGGCGCCACGGTGAGAACCGCCCCTGCCGCAACCGCACTCCCGCAGCCCGGTTCCTCAGGCATCGACCACATCATCGTGGTGATGATGGAAAACCGCTCGTTCGACCATTTCGTTGGATGGATGCCCGGTGCGGACGGAAAACAGGCCGGCCTGACGTACGTTGACCGTTACGGCATTCCGCATACGACCCATCACCTGATGGATTTCCAGGGGTGTGGACATCCGGACCCCGATCACTCCTACGAGGGCGGCCGGATCCAGTTCAACAACGGCAAGAACGATGGCTGGCTGCGCGCAGGCGAGAACGACGAATTCGCGGTCGGATACTACGACTCGAGCGACCTCGACTTCTGGCGCCAAGCGGGTCCCGACTGGACTGTTTGCGACCGCTATTTCGCAGCCACCATGGCCGAAACGTATCCGAACCGCTTCTACCAGCACTCCGCGGCCACCGACAGGCTCCATAACTCGACCGTCACCAGCACCTTGCCCACGATCTGGGACCGCCTGGCGGCTGCCGGAGTGCAAGGAAAGTACTACTACGGCGACATTCCCTTCACCGCCCTCTGGGGAACCAAGTACCTTCCAATCTCCAGGCCTTACTCGGAGTTCCTCAGCGATTGCAGCTCCGGCAAACTCCCGTCGGTGTCCTTCGTGGATCCCCGCTTCATGGATGAGTCGAGCGGAACCTCCGGCGACGACCACCCCCACGCCGACGTCCGATCGGGTGAGCTGTTCCTGGCCGAGGTCTACAACGCCGTGACCAAGAGCCCGAACTGGGCAAACACCATGCTGGTGGTCAACTACGACGAGTGGGGCGGGTTCTACGACCACGTGCCACCGGGAACGGCGCCGGACAGCAACCCGGAGACCGCCCAGCGCGGCTTCCGCGTCCCCTCGTTGGTCATTTCTCCGCGGGCCCGCAGGCGTTACGTCGCACACGACACCTACGACCACACCTCGGTCTTGAAGGCCATCGAATGGCGCTGGGGGCTCCAGGCCCTGACGCCCCGGGACAGCGCCGCCCGGAACATCGCCGAAGTACTCGACTTCCAGTCAGCGCCCAATTTGGCCGCTCCCGCATACCTCGTGCCGCCTTATGTTGCCGGGCCGCCGTGCTCCCCGGTGGGTCCACCGGCGGAGGAAGAATGGGACGGCTTGAAACAGAAAGCTCTTGCAGACGGGTGGATCCTGCCATGACATTCAAGACCTTTAGCATCACAAAGGTGCGGCTCGGATTGGCTGCGCTGATGGTGGTCCTGCTGGGCGCCTGCTGCATCGCCTTCGGAATGCAGCAGACGCAGGCACAAGCGAGCCAACCCCAGACCGTCCAGAGCACCGGATATCTCCCGGGAGCCAAGCACGTATTCGTGATCAACCTGGAAAACAAGGGCTACGACACCACCTGGGGGCCGGGCTCTGCGGCACCGTACCTTTCCACCACGCTGCGCAACCAAGGCGTCCTCCTGAACCAGTACTTCGGCACGGCGCACAATTCGCAGCCGAACTACGTGGCCCAGATTTCGGGGCAGGGCCCCAACCCGCAGATGCAGGCGGATTGCCAGACGTATTCCCCGTTCGTGAAGACCGGCACCGCAACTCCCGGCCAGGCGGTCGGGGATGGCTGCGTGTTTCCCGCCGATGTCCCCACGGTGGCCGGCCAATTGACGGCAGCCGGGAAGACCTGGAAGGGCTACATGGAGGACATGGGCACGCCGTGCCGCCACCCGGCCCTCGGCGCACCCGATGACACCCAGAAGGCGAAGGTCGGCGACCAGTACGCAGCCCGCCACAACCCCTTTGTCTACTTCGCGGGAATCACCGGATCACCGGACTGTGCCAAGAACAATGTGGACCTCGGCGCCCTGAAAACCGATCTCGCGTCGGTCTCCACGACGCCCAACCTGTCCATGATCACGCCCAATCTCTGCCATGACGGACACGACTCCCCCTGCGTGGACGGACAGCCCGGCGGACTGGCCAGCGCGGATGCATGGCTGAAGCAGTACGTTCCGATGATTACCTCGTCTCCGGCGTTCCGTCAGGACGGTGTCCTGGTGATCACCTTTGACGAATCCGACAGCCCCCAGTCGGACGCCTCGGCCTGCTGCGGCGAAGGTCCCGGACCCAACTCTCCGCTTCCCGGGATCGTTGGACAGGGTGGCGGCCGGGTGGGCGCTTTGGTCCTCTCCCCCTTCACCAAGGGCGGCACCTGGTCCACCACGCCGTACAACCACTACAGCCTGCTGGCCAGCATCGAAGACACCTTCGGTCTTCCGTACCTCGGTTACGCGGGCACCCCTGGGCTGAACCGCTTCGGTCTCGACGTCTACAACGCCGGGCTCTAGCCCGACGGCCTGACCGGCACGACGGCCTGACCCGCACGGCGGGTCAGGCCGTCGTCGGCACTTCGATCGCGGGGATCAACCCGCCCGCGGCGGTGGGCACCACGGCGCCGGTGGCCGTCGAGTCCGGGTTCAGCATCCAGCCGACCCGCTTGGCCGTGCTGAGCATCACGACGCTTTCGACGAGTTCGATCCTTGGGATGCGTTGCTGGATGGCGAGTTCTATCTCCATGACCTCGCCCAGCGAACGCAACCACATGATGATCGCAAAGTTGGTGCTCCCGGTGGTGGAGGCCGTGAACCTGATATTCCTGATGGCCCGCAACTCGGCGGCCGCGGCCTCATGTTGCCCCGCCGGAACATTTGCGAACCATTGGCACGTGATCGGGTAGCCGGAAAACTGCTGGGCTATCTCGCAGCGGAATGACAGCAGCCGGCTCGCGAGCACCCTGCCGAGTTGCCGCTGCACGGTGGCGGGATGCCGCCCCAGGGCACGCGCGATCTCCGCGGCGGATGCCCGTCCGTCCCGGGCGAGGAAGGGAAGCAGGGCCAGATGGCTCTCCGGCAGCGGCGGCACGATCGCGTTGGGGGCGGACGGATTAGCGGCTTCGGGGCCTGCCAGCGCGCGGAGGGCCTGCTGCTCCGCCCGGCTCAGGACGTGGAGCCGCCACGCATAGCCGCCTGTGTGGATCCGGGTACAGAGCGATGTCCTGTACTTGATGAGCCCCGGGATCTCCTTGAGCTGGGGCAATAGCCGGCTGCTGAATTCCCCCAGGTCCTGGGTGATCACGGTCAGCATGAGATCCCGGTTGCTGGCGGCTTCCTCAACCGTGATGATCTCCGGGATCGCTGCCAGCGCGGCCGTGACCTCAGGCCTGAGGTGCATTTCGCAGTCCACGTCCAGCAGTGCCAGGCAGGCGTTCTTGGGATCGCCCATGAGGTGCGCCGTGGTCCAAGCGGCTCCGGATGCGCGCAGGCGGTCCCAGCGGGAGGCCAAGGTGGTGGCATGGACTCCCAGGACCTCCGCCGCGTCGGACCAACTGATCCGCGGCGCGATCTGCAGGGCATTGATTAGCCGCAGGTCCTCTTCACTGAGTTCCATTGGCAATCCTCCCCTTTCCTCGCGGAGCAGTGCGTGATTCCTGTTAATTCTGTCATGCCCGTGAATTTTTTCAGGGCTTTGGAAGATTGTGAGGCGAGTCACTCCACAATGGCTATGGATACCTCACAATCGTTCAGGAAACAGGAGAATCAATGTCCATTGCCGCAGACGCCAAAGAGATGCAGGCAGAAATCGCCCGGTTCCGTCACGAGCTCCACCAAGAACCGGAAATCGGCCTGGACCTCCCGCGCACCCAGGAAAAGGTGCTCAAGGCGCTCGACGGACTCCCCTTCGAGATCACCCTTGGCGAGAGCACGACGTCGGTCACCGCCGTCCTGCGTGGAGGCGCCCCTGGCGCGTCCCCCGAGAAGCCTGTGGTGCTGTTGCGCGCGGACATGGACGGCCTTCCCGTCCAGGAGCGCACCGGCGTCGAGTTCTCCTCGAAGCTCGACGGCGCCATGCACGCGTGCGGCCACGACCTGCACACCTCAATGCTCGCCGGAGCGGCCACCCTGCTGGCGGAACGCCGGCATCAGCTGGCAGGGGACGTGGTCCTCATGTTCCAGCCGGGCGAAGAAGGATTCGACGGCGCCGGCCACATGATCCGTGAAGGCGTCCTCGATGCCGCCGGTCGCCGCGCCGACGCCGCCTACGGCATGCACGTCTTTTCCTCCCTGGAACCGTATGGCCAGTTCTGCACCAAGCCGGGCGTCATGATGAGCGCTTCGGACGGGCTCTACGTCACGGTCCTGGGCGCCGGCGGACACGGTTCGGCCCCCCACGCGGCCAAGGACCCCGTCACGGCGGCCGCCGAAATGGTGACGGCCTTGCAGGTCATGATCACGCGCCAGTTCAACATGTTCGACCCCGTGGTCCTGACGGTGGGCCTGCTGCAGGCCGGCACCAAGCGCAATGTGATCCCCGAATCCGCACGGTTCGAAGCCACCATCCGCACCTTCTCCGAAGCCTCGCGGGAGAAGATGATGAGCGCCATTCCACAGCTCCTCAAGGGGATCGCCTCCGCGCACGGCGTGGAAGTCGACGTCGACTACCGGGGTGAATACCCCATGACCGTCACCGACGAGGACGAAACCCACACCGCCGAAAACGTCATCTCGGGCATGTTCGGCGATTCCCGGCTTTCCCGCTGGGCCACCCCGATAAGCGGCTCGGAGGACTTCTCCCGCGTTTTGGCCGAAGTGCCGGGAACTTTCGTGGGGCTCAGCGCCGTACCGCGCGGCGTGGACCACGCCACCTCACCGTTCAACCACTCCCCCTACGCCACGTTCGACGACGGCGTCCTCTCCGACGGTGCGGCGCTCTACGCAGAACTCGCAGTGTCCCGCATCGCCACCCTCGCCGCTGGCAACTAACCACCACCCCCACACCATGGAGCCACACATGACCGCCACCGTTGGCACTTCAGCCACAGTCCAGGTTCACAAGTCGCACCTGCGGACCCTCATCGGCACCGGCATCGGTAACGCCGTCGAATGGTACGACTGGGCCATCTACGCCACCTTCTCGCCCTTCATTGCGAGCGCACTGTTCAGCAGCGCAGACCCCACGTCCGCGGTCCTTTCCACTTTGGCGATCTTCGCCGTCGGATTCGTGGCCCGCCCGTTCGGCGGCTTCGTCTTCGGCTGGATCGGCGACAGGATCGGCCGCAAGACATCGATGACCATTGCCGTCGGCCTCGCGGCCCTCGGCAGCCTGCTGATCGGGATCGCCCCGACCTTCCAGGCTGTTGGAGCCCTCGCCTCCGTGATGCTCCTGGTGGCCCGCCTCGTCCAGGGCCTCGCCCATGGCGGTGAGCTGCCGTCGTCGCAAACCTACCTGTCCGAAATGGCGCCGAAGGAGAAGCGGGGCTTCTGGGCGACGCTCATCTACACCTCCGGCACCGCCGGCATCCTCGCCGGGACCCTGCTGGGCGCCATTCTGACCGGAGTGCTGAGCAAGGCCGACATGAACGCCTGGGGCTGGCGCGTGCCGTTCCTGATTGGCGGCGCCCTCGGCGTCTACGCCCTGGTCATGCGGGCCAAGATGAAGGAAACCGAGGCGTTCGAAGCCGAGGCGCCGAAAGAAAAGCGCGAACCCATGTGGCCGCAGATCGTCAAGTACCGCAAGCAGGCCCTGCAGGTGATCGGGCTGACGGTTGGCCTCACCGTTGTCTACTACATCTGGGGTGTCGTGGCCCCGAGCTACGCTGCCACCACGCTCAAGATGGACCGCGGCGCAGCCCTGTGGGCCGGCGTCATCGGCAACATCGTTTTCATCGCGGCGCTGCCATTCTGGGGCAAGCTATCCGACCGGATCGGCCGCAAGCCCGTCATGATCATGAGCGCTGGCGGGGCGGCGTTGCTGCACTTCCCCATGACGTGGCTCCTGAAGGACTCCCCTTGGCAGCTGGCCGTTTCGATGTCCGTCACGTTGTTCTTCATCGCCGGCAGCGCCGCTATTGTCCCGGCAGTGTATGCCGAGTTGTTCCCGACCAAGATCCGCACCGTGGGTGTGGGCGTCCCGTACTCCATTTGCGTGGCAGTCTTCGGCGGGACGGCACCGTACCTGCAGACCTGGCTCGCCGGCATCGGGCAGGCCAACCTGTTCAACGTCTACGCCGTGATCCTGTTGGCCATCAGCATCGCGTTCACGTTCACGATCCCGGAAACCAAGGGCAAGGACCTGACGCACTGACCCTGCATCAGGCCGGCCGCTGGGACTCCCCTCTTTTCAGTCCCGACGACGGCGACCCCCGCTCAGTAGCGCGGGTCGCCGTCGTCGTTTGGATCCAAAACCGGGGAGTTCCAGCGGGCCCCCTTTACTTCCGGCTAACTTACATAGCGCTTCCGGCCGGCGCGGACGCCGAAGAAGGCTGCCAGGGACCCCACCACGACGAACAGGATGCCGGCAGCCGCAAAACCACCGGTCGCTTGGTGCAACTGGCCCACCATCAGCGTTCCCGTGGAACCCACGCCATAGCCGACGCCCTGCATCATTCCCGACAGGTGCGCCGCGGTGTGCGAATCGCGGGTCCGCAGCATGATCATCGTCAACGCGACAGCCGTGAGGCTCCCCTGGCCCAGGCCCAACAAACCGGTCCACACCCAGATAAGGTTCGTGGGCCCGAAAATGCTCAGGGCGAAGCCGCCGCCGGTCATGAGCGCCACCACGGCATTGATGACCCGCTGATCCTTGAAACGGGCCGCGAGCCCGGGCGCAATGAACGAACCGAGCATCTGCAGCACGATCGACACGGACACGATCAAGCCGGCCGTCCCGCCGTCGATACCGCGGTCACGCAGGATCGGCGCCAACCAGGCGAACACGCTGAAGGACATCATCGCCTGCAGCACCATGAAGATGGTGACCTGCCAGGCGACGGCGGAGCGCCAGACGTTCACTCCCCCGTCGCCGGAGTACTGGTGGACGGGATGCTGGCGGATTGCCTGCGGCAGGAAAAGCACAAGTACGACGGCGGCGGGCACCGCCCAGAACCAGAGCGCCGAGGTCCAGTGACCGGTGGCCGCGAAGACGGGGTACGTGAAACCGGCCCCGAGCGCCCCGGAGGCGCAAATCGCCGTCGTATACAGTCCGCCCATGAGTCCCAGCCGATGCGGGAAGTCGCGCTTGACGACGCCGGGCAGCAGCACGTTGCATAGCGCGATCGCGGCGCCGCACGCCGCGGTGCCGGCAAGAAGGGCCGGCACATGCCCGGCGCCGGCGAGGTCCACGGGACGGATCAGCAGGCCCGCTGTCAGCACGGCCATCGCGCCGAGCAACACCCTCTCGGCCCCGAAACGGCGGGCCAGGAGCGGCGCGAGCGGAGCGAAGACGCCCAATAAGGTCACGGGCACCGTGGTGAGCACAACCACCGCCCAGCCCGGCAGCCCGGCGTCGGCGGTTACTTCCGGAAGGACTGCCGAGAAGCTCGAGAAGACCGTCCGCAGGTTCAGGCCGATGAGCACCAGGGAGATCCCGAGGAAGACGAGTCCACGGCGCGACCTGGCCGGGGCAGGCCGGGCCGGTGGCTCGTTGATCTCGGCGTCGGTCTCGGGGACGGCGGAGCGCGGGGTGCTGTTCTTGGGGGTGCTTGAAGCGGGGGTCACCAACCCATTCTGGCAGCCCGCCGCGGACGTCCGGCACCGCGACGGTATTCTGGAAGAGATGAGTGAAACCCCAGATTCCCCTGAAACACCGCATTCTCCGCGCCCCGTGACCCCCGGCACCCAGGCCTCCTTCGGTACCTATGGTGGCCGGCCGGTCAGTTTTGTGCGCCGCGGAACGCGCCTTCAGGGCCGCCGCCAGGCAGCTTGGGAAGAGCACTCGGACCGCTGGGCCATCCAGGTTCCGAGGCATGTCGCCAACACGTCCGTGCACCCGGACTACGTGTTCGACGCCGAAGCGGAGTTCGGGCGCAAGGCACCGCTGATCGTCGAAATCGGTTCGGGACTTGGCGACGCCGTATGCCACGCGGCGGAACAGAACCCGGACCGGGACTTCCTCGCCGTAGAGGTCTACACCCCGGGCCTGGCCAACACCATGATCAAGATCAACAGCCGCGGACTCAGCAATGTACGTGTTGTGGAAGCCAACGCCCCCGAGGTCCTGGCCACCATGCTCCCTGCCGGTTCGGTGAGCGAGCTCTGGGTCTTCTTCCCAGACCCATGGCACAAATCCCGGCACCACAAACGCCGCCTCATCCAGCCTGAATTCGCAAAGCTTGCGGCTCGGGCGCTCAAGAAGGGCGGCTTGTGGCGGATCGCCACTGACTGGTCGAACTACGCCATCCACGTCCGCGAGGTGCTTGCCGGCTCCACCGAGTTTGAAAACCTGCACGCCGGCGAGCGGACCGGCGCGGAGAGTCCCCTCACCCAAGTCTGGGAATCCGGAGTTGAATCCATGGTGGGCGGAGCGCCCGTCAAGGAAGGCCGGGCACCGGTCAGCACCGAGCACACCGGCCCCAACGAGGGAGTGGACCACGTGGGCGGATGGGCTCCGCGGTTCGATGGCCGGATCCGCACCAGCTTCGAAAACAAGGCCCACGAAGCCGGACGCATGATCTTCGACCTGAGCTATCGCCGGATTTAGCTACCCGGTTGCGCCCTGTCCTTTGCGTGCCGCACAGGCACCCGATACCATGTGAGACGTGTCACCGAGAGGCGGCACATGCTTATGATCTGCGGCGGGAGAGCCCTGCCGGTACGTTTCAGCAGGCGCCGTAGGAGCAAATCCTCCCCAGGAATCTCTCAGGCCCATGTACCGCCGCGGCAAGGCAACTCTGGAAAGCAGCCCGGGCAACCGGACTCACCGACGGTGCAAGCGTCCAGCCACAAGGCAGGGGCGCGNTACCGCCGCGGCAAGGCAACTCTGGAAAGCAGCCCGGGCAACCGGACTCACCGACGGTGCAAGCGTCCAGCCACAAGGCAGGGGCGCGGAAACTCTCAGGTCCAATACAGAGCGGGGAGGAACCCGAATCATCGTGGTGCGTCCGCGCCACCTGAATTATGGAGTTCCTCATGACCCTGGCACCTGAAGGCCGTAAGCTGCTGCGCGTTGAA
>NZ_JAKEEC010000019.1 GCF_021483235.1 Arthrobacter alkaliphilus
GCAGACGGGAGTTCTCGCACCTAACGCAACTCCCGTTAGTTAAACGCCGATAATGAAGATTATGTCAAGTCGTTTGCTTTAATCTTCAAGTAAACCGTCATTTCCAGAATACATCATCACTCCCGCTGCCCCATCAGAACGGGGCAAGACCGGCGCGGACGAGCCCTGAGTAGTCACCGTCACGTGCGACCAGCCCGCAGGTCCGCATGTTTACTGTTGCATTTACGTTGCTTTAATCTTGCAAGCCTGCGACGATTGAGACATGGAAGCAACGACCCGGCATGACATTCATTTGGGTACGACCCGGATGAATATCCACGACCTTGTGCGCGAACTCAATGAGAATCTCGGTACGACGGTCGTCCAGACCATGGCTGGCGTGAAGGACCGCACGTCTCCGTTCCGCTGGGCGAAGCCTGACGGCCCGGAGCCCCGCCCGGAGGTCGAATCCCGCCTACGCCTCGGTCATCGCGTCTGGAAGACCCTTGAGCTTGCCGAAGGCAAGCATGTTGCGTTGGCCTGGTTGATGGGCGCCAACCCGCGCTTGGACGAGGACCTTCCCGTCCTTTACATCCAGCAGCTGCGTTCCCGTGAGGTATTGGGAGCTGCCGAAGCGTTCGTGAATGACACTTTCGCCGCATGATCACGACCGCCAAGGTGCGCCAGTGCGACTTGACGGGGCTAACCCTTATTAGGGCTGCCGGCGAGATTTCGTTCAGGGTGGCGAAGGACCGCTACGGCGCGTTGTCGGTCAGGAAGAATTCCACCGTTGGCCCGATGCCTATCGGAACAGCCGCAGGCAGCGATTCCCGGGGCCGATACGACAGCATCGGCTCGACGATCTATCTCGCCGACTCCCGTCAGTGCGCCTACGCCGAGGTATTGCTTGGCTTCCGGCAGCAGCGCGCGTCCGTGGCCAAGGCCGCTGAATCCATCGGGTGGACGGTCGAGGACTACATCACCAGTGTCCTGGCCCAGGCCGAGGAGAACGGAATTGACGTCCCATGGGCCATATCCGTGGACTGGCAAATGGACCGTTCGATCTACGAAATCCGGCTCCCTGGCCAGGGGTGGTGGGTTCAGATAGACGACGCGGCCACCCTCCGCGCTCTTGAAGCCCTCACACCAACCGCTCCGGGGCTGACCGAACGCCTGCAGCTCCTCACGGCCGGCTCCCTCACCGGAGACGACCGTGACCTGACAACCCTGCTCGCCCACGTCATCCGCGGCATCGTGTTGGACGACGGCTCAGAACCACTGGGTATCAGCTACCCATCAAAAACACTGACCGGCAGATGCTGGGCCTACTGGGACCGGCGGGCTGACGAAGGCCTCTCCCCCAGCCGCAACGGCCTGCTGCAACTGACCTCTGAAAATGTCGGACCGGACCCTGAATTCCATCGCGTAGCCGGATTGTACGGTCTACCGGTCCTCGGAGCCCGCCCGTGAATCAAGGAAATCTTCCGAGCGCCGCCCGACGGGCGCCCACCGTCCTCTGGCGGCTGCAGGACTGCCGGCCGTTAGCAGAGGGGCCCCGGCTGGATCAGGCATCAGGTTCTTCGCCACTTTGAGGCTGCTCGGGGGTGATGCGCTGCAGCAGCGCGTCATGGGCTTCCTGGAGTGCGTCTGCGCGGGCCTGCGCGGCGGCCGCCCGGGTGGCTGCTGCCGCAGCTTCGGCCGTTGCTTCCCGGCCAGCTGAGCGGGCCTGCTCCAACTGCTCGGCATTGGTGGTTAGCTGGCGTTCCAGCTCCTCTATCTTGGCCACCAGCTCGGAGACAGCGGACTCCTTTTCGGCTGTCACTTTGTCGAGGTCGGCAACAAGCTCGGCGACCTCTTCATTAAGCTCCTTTTTCTCCCGGGCCCAGAGCTCGCCGGTGGCGGCGTGGCGCTCGTTTGCAAGGGTGGACGCTTCCGCCCAGACAGCCCCGGCCAGGCGCGCCGCCTGCTCGAGGATGGCCGGCGGGGTCGCCGCTACCTGACCTCCTGCGGACTGCTTCTCCTCGGTCCATTCCTTCAGATAGCGGGTGGCGTCGGCGTTACTAACGCCCGCAGCAGATCGAACAGTGGACACGGTTGGGCGCCGCTCGGCGCTGATCTGCTCCGCAGCAGCAAAAACCCGGTCTTTAGCACTCGAGCTCATTCAAATTCCTCAAAAGTAGTAGGAGTAGTAACAAAACTACTCCTACTACTACTAACGGGCAATACCGCCGTCCAGGGCCAGCGGCCAGGATCTCCCCAGTGGGTCGCGCAAGCGTTGAGCGGTTGTGGCCTGCCCCATGAGCTTGGTGGGATACCCGTCCACAAAAACAGTAGGTAGGAGTAGTTCGATGCTTCCTACTACTACTTCTGGATTGCCATGAGCCGCTCGGGTCTGACCGTGCCGGGATGATTTTGTCCCTAGGCTGCTTTGAGTGGCAGAACGTTTGGGGGGATGACTATGACTCAGGATGCAGTGCAGCCTTCACGGCGCTCTGCTCCGTACTGCGAGTGGGTGGAGATGTACCGGCGGGGCATCACGCCGTCGAAGATCGCTGAAGTATGCGGCGCTGCAGTGACAACTGTCCGCTATCACCTGCAGATCGCGGCGCAGAGAGATCCTGGACTCCGCGGTGAGCATGCCGCGGCCCTGCCGGTGACGGTGCCGGACCCGTCCGAAGCTTCCCTGCAAAAAATGCAGAACCTCGTGGCGTTTTACCAGGCGCAGGGACGGCTGCCTGCAGCCGATGCGAAGTCGTCGCACGAGCAGGCCTTGGTCAGTTGGCTTTACCGTCGGCGCCGGGAATCAGCGCAGGGGACCCTCTCCCCCGTTTTTCGTGATGGTCTGGGCCCCATTCCTGGTTGGGACCAGGCTTCGAGAGGCAAAGCTGCTGACGAGGCGCGATGGCAGCAGCGTCTGAAGGAAGTGGAAGCAATCCGCAAGGCCGGCGGCGAATGGCCCCGGCACCAGAAAACCGACGACCCGCAGGAGCGCACCCTCGGGGTGTGGCTGCACGGTCAGCGGATCAACTACAACCGCGGCAAGCTGACACGGGAGAAGAAGTTGCAGCTGGATAAGGTCCTGCCGGGGTGGCGTGAGGGCCGGCCGCGCGGCGGCGGCCGGCGCCGTGATTCATAACCGGCGTGCCGGGCGCAGCGAGCTGCACCTGGCAGGAGGGGCGGCCACTAAATGCCCGACCGTCCGCTGTTCTTTCAACCTAACGGCCAAGGCCCTTTTGCATGAGCTTCATTTGACCGATGAGTCCGCGCTTTTTGCTGGCCTTTGCTGTGGCACCTGGGGCTTTGGCGACTGCCGCGCTGGGCGGAGTGCCCTGATCCTGGTCGGCACTGAGCCGTGCTTGTACAGCCTCGCGGTCAGCAACCCCTTCGAGGCTGGCCGCCAGTTCCTGTCGGCGCTCGGCTGAGTCGTATGTGGCTACTGCTTGGCCACGCAACTGCTCGGGGCGGTGATTGTCACGGGCAGCTGTCCAGTCTGTGATCAGCCGCCTCTCCATGTCCTTCTCCTCGGCCACGCTGTCCGCAAAATTATGCCGCTGTTCCCAGTTGTGTGCCTCGATGGGTTTGGTCTCCCGGAGCCAGGCCAGTGCTTCGTCCAAGTCCTCCTTGGAGGGCCGAACAACGACCTCCGCGCGTTTCCTGTCTTCCCGGTCGGCCTCGGCCAGCAGTTGCACAGCCTGGGCGTTCTCGTCACGGCCGCCACGGCGTTCCTGTTCTGCCTGTTCGCGCTCCCGCTCGGCTTTCGCCAGGGCAGCGGCGACCGTTGCTTCATTGGCACCGAGGTTGTCTACGTCCAAGCCGTAGCGGCGCTGCACCTGGTCACGGATCACCTCAGCCGCGTCGCGCGCCGCCGGGTCGTGGTCCTTCCACGCGGTGGCCGCCTCATGTGCCCTTTCGACGTCGCGGCCGGTGGCTGTGTCCCACCACCGGTTGTCCATGACCGGGGCGAGCTGCGCCCGGGCGGCTGCCCGTTCCGCCTCGAACCGGGCCTGCAGTTCCCGGGCCTGTTGTTCCTCGGCCGCTTGGGCGCGGCGCAGCTCTTGCTCGCGTGCCCTGGCCAGCTGCTCACCGAGCCGGCCGGCGACAGTCAGGCCAACGCGCGACATTCCCTCAAGAGCCTCATCAATACCGTCAGATTCGCTCATGGTTCCCCCTCCTTGGTGTTATCTCTCAATATCTGGGCGGGCACTCCCGCTTCGGGTGCTCGCGTGGGTACGTGCCTGCACGTACTTCGGCGGCAACACGGAGCCCACGGACCGGCCCGTGACCTGACCGGCTGCACTCGCGCGTACCGCGACGGCAGCTTCGCTATCCGCTGTGGGCGTTGTCGCTGGGACGCCGGGCAGTGCGGCCGCGACCTGGCTTAGGTGGTGCTTGACCATGTGGCTGATCTGGCGTGCTCGGCGCAGATCATTTGAGGCCTTGTGCATGTCGTGGACGGCCTTGGCGACGTTGAGCAACTGGCGCAGCATGATTGCCTGCCCGGCGGTTCCGCTGCCGCCCGTCGACGCTGCCATGAGCATGAGGGAGGCTCCGCGGGCAGATGGTCCTGCGGTGCGGATGGGGCGGACCGGGTAGCGCCGCAGTTGTGCTGTCTTGGACAGCTCGTCGGCTGCTGCTGCGAGTGGTCCGGGCGTTGCCTCGGTTGCCGTGGACCAGGCTGCGAAGGCGCCGGCTGTCTCGCGTGCAACGTGCGCCCAGGTCGCGTGATCGTCCAGCGGGACGGAGCGCAGCGTTTCGCGGAGCCGGGCAACTTCGTCGCTGTATTGCTCCCACATTTGCGGGTCCGGTTCGTGACCTTCGCGGCCGATCGTGACCGGGCGGCGTCCACGTGCAGCTGCCTGCCATTCTGCGACCGCCTCGGCGGCGCCTTGTGGGCTGTCAGGCCATTCGGCACGGAGCTTGGGCAGGGCGAGGTCTTTGGCGAGGTGACCGCCGCCGAACCAGACAGGCCGGCCGCCTTTGGGGGGACGTTCTGCCACGCTGTAGCCGACCACGACGTCGTCACGCCCGGACGCGTACCGCGGCCTGACCAAGGCGCCGGTACGGCGAAGGCGTCGAATGAATTCGGCCTCATCCTGGGCAGCCGTCGCGCAGGCACGGACCTTGCGTTCCAAGGACCGTCGTTCCGGTTCCGGGGCTCCCCGCCGCTCGGAGGCTTCACGTTCACCGGGCCGGAGGCCACGGGTAGAATGCGTGGCCGAAAGTTCTTCCAGGCCGTACTTTTTCTCAAGCCCGCGGGCGGCTTGTTGTGCGCGGGGGAAGTCCCGCCAACTGCTCCACTTCGTGCCGTCCTCGCGGACCATGGAGGCAGCGATGTGGATATGGTCATTTCCGGATTTGCTGTGGCCGTGACGGATCGCCACCCACTGGGCCGGCGCCCGTCCGCTGGCTTCGGTGAACCCCATCTCGTCCATGAAGTCCTGCGCAATCTCAGCCCACTTCTGGTCGGTCAGGTCACCTTCCTCGGCGCGCAGCGACAGCGAGCAGTGCCAGACATGCCCGCCGGGAACCTCAACGCCCAGGACGCTTCTGGCCTGATCCAATTCCTTGGCAATGGCCTGCGCGGCATCGGCGTTCAGTTCGTCATCGTTGTGCCAGGCCATGATCGACGGTGAGCCCGCGACCAGGTGCGGGTCGCTGTGTTCATTCGCCCGTCCCGGACCGGCAAGGTACGCGATGAGCCCGTGCATGCGGGTGCCCTTGGTGATGTTGGGAATCATCAGCGCACCATCGAATCCAGCATCGAATTGATCCGGTCAGCAACCGCACGCACCCGGATCAACACCGTCCTGGCTGCTTCCGGGAATTCATCCGTAGCGTTCGCGTGACGGGCGAGCTGGTTGACGTTATTCGACAGCGCAGCAAGGTAACGGCGGGCCGCAATGAACTCCACGGCCATCGCCCGCCGCTCAGCCAGCGACTCCGAGTTCTCCGCATACAAGGCAGCACTGACCAGAATCTCCGACGGGCTGCGCCCGGTCCGTTCCTCCAGCACCTTCAACTGCGCACGCTCGAACTCCGACATTGACACCCGCACGTACTGGGTGTCACCGTCAATGTTCGCCCGGCGGCGGCGGGAGAACCGGCGCGGAGACTTCGGATCCTCAGTCATCCCGACCCCCTCCCCCAATGCCCAGCGCAGCGCCCCGGAATCTCCGGGCCACACTCACGAGTGTGCCGCATCCAGGACCGCAGGCCGTGGATCAACACGCGGGTTATGGCACATAACCGCCTAGCTTGCTCCGGAAAATCACCTGCACCCGGTATTTGGCGCTTTGGGTGGTTCCTGGGCACTGCCCTGCAGGACGCTTCGCGTCTGACTTGTTCACAACGACTGCGTCGTTCCGTTTCGGCTGGGTGAGGCTACTGCCCGGTCCTTCCTTGGCAAGTCTCCACAGCCAGCTTTCGCGGCATATCCTCGCTCCGCTCCGGTATTCCACGGTCCGGCCGCTCCAACTGGCCAATTCCTTCACCGGCCAAGTTTCGGCAAGCGTGCCGAAAGGAACGCGGCATAGGGCAAGCGAAAGGTACAGTTTTGGCTCTCATCTCACCTACCACAGTGGCCAGGCAATACGGAGTCTCCCCGACACTGCTGCGGCAGTGGCGGCGGCGCGGCATCGGCCCCGAATACTTCCAGTTCACAGCACGAACCGTCAGCTACGCTGACGACTATCTGCGGGACTGGTTCAGCGATCCCCGGAACGCCCACCTCCTGGCGCAAATTCCTCGGGCTACCTCGGACATGTCATGCCGGGATGGGCGAGTCCGGTCGAGCCTGCGTCAGGATGGTCGTTAGGCTGGATCCATGGCTACCCTCGACATTGAACAGACCAGAAACCAAGCCCGCGCGCTGCTGGACTCCCGCATTGAATCCGTCACTGCCCTGGTAAAGAGCCGCCAGCGAATCACAGAGTTGCGGGACCAGCTTGTTGCGGCCGAACGCGATGACAAGCGCGCCTACGTGCAGGCTACCCGGGACGGATGGAGCACGGAGGAACTGAAGAAACTTGGCCTTGAACCATCTGCGGTAAAGCGCCGGCGGACAGCAAAGCGCTCCACCGGATCCGAACAGGATGCCGCCCAGGAATCCGGCACGTCCTTCAGCGAAGAGTGACCCTAAAACCCACGCTGTTGTGAAACCCAAGCCGCAGCGCTGACACCCCTGAAACGTCGCTGCACACAAAAAAGGACCGGAACATTCCGGTCCTTTTTTGTCCTTCGGCAAAAGGAAATCTTTCATTCACTCTAGCGCACCCATGAAGGGTGCATTGGTTAGGCACCCCGCGCGTTGGCGGCGGCCTATAAACACCGCGACCCGGACGACGCCAGGTACCCGTCACGTCGATAGGCGCGGCACCCCTGGTGGGCTTCTGCCAGGCCGCGCCTCATGGCGGTCCGCCGCTGGTGAGTGGCTGCCGTGGTTCGCCCCGGGCGGCGGACCGCCCGACGTTTGCGAGGTTCCCCGGCCCTGCCGTGGTGATTGGCGGGGAACCCTTGCCGGGCGGTGGTGTTCCCGCCCGGCAAGGGTTCGTTTTAGGCCGCTTGGGTTTCTTCCTCTGGCGTGCCGCTGTCGATGATCAGCTGTTCGACGGTGGATGCCTTGTACCCCCAAAGGACCAGTTGGTTCAGGTAGTCCCGGTGGGTCTGGGACGGGGAACGCCACGAGTCCTTGGCGATCGTCTTGTCATACCCGGCGCAGACCAGCGCGATCAGGGAAAACTCCGGCCGTGCCGTGGATTTCGCCACGTGCGTGCGGAGCGGGTTCCACGCCCAGGTCTTCGCCTCGTCAACCTTTGCCCCGACCATGACGGCTGCCACCTCGCCGTCGTAGCCGCTGGCCGTTTCGGGGTGGTGCGTGATCGCGTGGACGGTGAAGTACTGCCAGCCCTTGGGTGGCTGCTTCTTCGCCAGCAGGCCGGTCACGAATTCACGGCGTACCACCTGCGCGGACAGCATCGCCTTGTTGTTCTCAATCAGGGTTTTGCGCTCGGCCTTTTGCTCCTCAGTCATGGGGCCTTTCTGCGCTGCGCGGCCGCCGTCGTAGCGTTCGTACTTCGGTGCAAAGCCCGTCTCCTTCCACCCCGCGATCACGGAGTGGGTCCGGTGCTGGCCCCGATAGTCCGTGGTGATCAGAACGGCGTTGGCGTCATCCTCGGTGGCCGGTTCCCCGTCCTCCCTTTTGGCGGCGGTGACGTAGAGGTTGTCGTCGTCGGCGTAGTGTCCGGCGTCCTCCACGATGGTCTTGCCCTGGGCTTCCAGTTCGGCGATCAGGGCGGTGAGGGCGGCGGCGCTTTCGCGCCGGTCTCGCAGCTGCTGCGCGACGTGCAGGAGCTGGTCAGGTTCGTCCATGATGACCGACTCGAGCTCGGCCGAGGCCTCTTCGTCTGACTCAAACTCGGTCATGATTAGCGCTTCTTCGATGGTCCATCCTTTGCCCAAGGCGGCGGCTCCGGCGTCGGAGGACTTGGCCTTCAATGCGGACTCCACCGTTGTCTTGGTGCGCCCGGTCTTCTTCGCGATCGCGGCCGCCGAGACACCGATCAGGGAAAGCTGGTGGTAGGCGTCGGCCTCGTCCGCTTCGGTCAGTTCAGCGCGCTGAATGTTCTCCACCACCTGCGTCACGATACGTTCGGCTTCCTCGGGGGAATCGATGATCATCACCGGGATCAGGGGCCGTCCGGCTTTGACGGCGGCGCGCGTGCGGCGCTGGCCCATCAGCACGTGCACGGTCCCATCCTCCTTGCGGTGGGCGATCACCGGTTCCATCACGCCATGTTCGGCGATGCTGGCGATGAAATCAGCGGTCAGGGCAGCGTCCTTACGGACATTGACATCGACCGTCAGCGAGGCCGGGTCGAGCATTTCAAGCGTGGGTGCTGCGTTCATGTGGTGTTGCTCCTTTTTTGCCGAAAGGGTTGGTGGGTGGGGCNGCCCTTTCATCCCCGGGCCACGGGACAACCCAACGACACCGTCAACCTTTGGCTTGCCGCCGGCGGCAGCCGCCCGGCACCTGGTTATTGCGGGATGGGCGGTCCGCCGCAGCCAACCACCTAGACAAGCCGGCCACGACGGCGGACCGCTCACGGTGACCGGCCCCGAAAGACCGGCCACCCACGGCCCTATTCGCGGCGGTCGTGGAGCGGGACGGCTCCGTAGTGTCCGGCCGCGCGGCGGAACCTGGCGTCACTGCTGAAGATAAACGTGCCGCCGAACATGTACCACGGCGCAGGTTCACCTTCCGGGGCGACCGGCTCGGCGTGGACCACGGTCTCACGGTGGAAGTGCTCGTTTTTGACGAGCCGGACGGCGGGCCGTTCCTCGGTGGTCTCGAAAATGGGGTCGATGCCCTCGCCAATGACGGTTACTTCCATGGCCCGGGCGGAGATGCCCCGGTTGGAGAAGTCCGTACCCAGGGAGTCGCGGTAGATCAGGGCGGTGATGCCCTTCGGTGCGGGGGTGTCGTTGCTCATGTGCTGGCTCCTTTGAAGTCGTTTGGCCGCTGTACTGCCCGGTCCTGGCCGGGCAGTACAGCGTTTGTCAGTGCTGATTAGGCCGCGGCCGCGAGGGTGCAGGGCACCCGGTACCGGCTGGGCAGCTCAGCGGCGGCTTCCGGCAGGCCATCCGGGCCGTGGGCCTGCCCGTTCTTCCAGTGGAAAAACGCCTGCTCACTTATCGCAGTCCAGAACCTCGCCTTGGTCCGATAAAAGGTCGTTCGTACGTCGCCCTCGCAGTAAGTGGCCATGCCGAACAGGTTCCCGATCTCATCGGCGGTACGGATCCCGGCGACCATGACGTAGGGCCACTGGCCCAGGTCCCAGCCGTCACACCCCCAGCTGGGGATCACGGCCCAGCCGTGTTCGCTGATGACGTCCATCCAGTCGTAGCCGTCGTTCAGGTGGTAATCGACGAGCACGGGCACATCGTGGACCGTTTCGCCGGTGTCGACGGTGGTCACGGTCCTCTTGGTGACTGCGTTCATGGTGTTGCTCCTTTTTTTGCCGAAAGGGTTGGTGGGTGGGGCGGCTCAGGTGACCGGCCAGCGTCCCCTCTCCCCCGTTGTTTTGGCTGCTGGCGAAGCTTGCGGAGCTGTGGCCGACGGAGGCCTGACTACCCGTAAGGGCAAGGGGCGGGAAATTCCCGGAGGAAATCAGCGACGAAGGAGCGCCGCAGGGACATTTCCTGCACCGCAGGCCACGACGAAGGAGGGGCTAGACCGGCCGGAGCGGACACGTACAATCCGTCAGGACAGCAGCCAAAAAGCGTCGCAGACAACACAGGGCCAGGGACGGCGGAGCCCTGCGGAGCCGGCACTGGACCCCACAGCCGGCCGCGCCAGCGGACGCCCATCAACTGGTTGCAGCGCAGCGGAAACCAGGGCGAGCCCCGCGAACCTGCCCTTTCATCCCCGGGCCACGGACAGGCCAACGACACCACCAACCCTTGGCTTGCCGCCGGCGGCCGCCGCCTCGGCACCTGGCTGCTGCGGGATCGGCGGTCCGCCGCCGCCAACCATCAGCAAAATCCGGCCACGACGGCGGACCGCCCGCGGTGGCCGGCCCCGAAAGACCGGCCACCCGGGGGCTTAGCTGGCGAGCAGCTCGCTCAGTTCAGCCGCGTCGGTGACCAGTGCCGCGCCGCCGTCTTTCAGGAGCCGGTGGCATCCTGCCGAGTTGGCGCTGTGGACGCTGCCAGGGACGGCCGCGACTTGACGGGCGATGGTTTCGGCGTGGTGGGCGGTATTCAGGGCACCGGAGCGCCAGCGGGCCTCCACGACACACGTCACCCCGGCAAGGGCTGCAATGATGCGATTTCTGGACAAAAATCTTATCCGCGTAGGGGCGGCTCCCGGGGGCAGCTCGGAGAGCGTCAGCCCACTGCCGCGGATAGCGGCCGCGAGGTCCGCGTTTCCAGACGGGTAGTCCCGGTCCAGTCCCCCGGCCAGGACGGCGATGGTGGCCGGGCCGCTGCCGGTGCTTCCAGCCAGTGCTGCGCGGTGGGCGTGGGCATCGATGCCGTAGCCGAGTCCGGCAATGACGCAGATTCCGCGCTGGGCGAGGCTGTAGGCGATGTCGCCGGTGACGGCTGCGCCGTAGCTCGTGCAGTCACGTGATCCGGCCAGCGCAGCACAGTTGGACGGGTCAGGGATTCCGTTGCCGATATTGCCCCGGTACCAGAGGCCCAGCGGAGCGTCAGGGAGGTCGTCCAAGCCTGTGGGCCAGTGCTCATCGCCGGGGATCAGGAAACCGCCGCCCAGGCGTTCGATGGTGGCCAGGTCCTTTTCCGGGTCCAGATCCGGCATGCGAGGCGCCCAGCGCTTTAGCGCGTCGGCCAGGTCCTCGGCCGTCACGTCCGGAAGGGTGTGAGCGGGTTGGGCGCCGGTGGCGAGCCGCAGCGCGGCGTACGCGCCGAGCCTGCCCACGAGGGTCCGCCCAACGGTGTCGTTTGGTTCGAACAGATGGGTCAGGGCTGCGCGTGCAATGCGGTCGTTCATGGTGTTGCTCCTTTTTTGCCGAAAGGGTTGGTGNACCGCGAAGCGGACGCCCAAACGGGTGCGAGCCCTGCGAGCATGCATGTGGGGTGAGACTTGTCGGGCAAGGTTGGTACGGTGGAATGGTCCCGCCTGGGTTCCCCCAATCTCAGGCGGGACATTCTTTGTCAGAAGGAGAGATGGACTGTGGGACTGCGGAGTTTCTTCACCCGGCGCCGAACACCAGCTGCAGGAGAGTCCTCCGCAGTCATGGTGGCCACGGAACCCGAGCCGCTGACGCCCGCGCAGCTGGCAGACCTGGAAGTGGCGTGGGCCGAACTACAGCAGGCGGTCAAGGAAGCGGGTGTGACGTCGTTCCGTGCCTGCACACGGGACGGGAGCCGCTGGCAAGACAACCCGGAGTCCGTACGGGCCATGGCGGACACGATAAGGCGCACCCAGAAGTACACCGCCGAGGGCATCCAGACCGGTCCGGAGCGGTAAAAACGGCCCGTCCTTTAGGCTGGGGCCATGAGCGAGTCCATCCCGCCGGCTCTGCAACCACCGGTTGCTGTTGCCCTGGCGAAGCTCGTCAAGAGTTTCCCGGCACCTGGCACATTGCCCGGCGGGATATACGCAGAACCCAAATGGGACGGCTACCGGACGATCGCCCTCATAAATTTTGACGGGGTGACGCTCTGGTCCCGGCAGGGCAAAGAACTTACACGGGTCCTGCCTGACCTGGCCGAAGCCCTCGCGGCTCAGGTGCCTCCCGGAGTGGTCCTCGACGGCGAGGCCGTGATTTGGAACGGGAACACACTGGACTTCGAGGCGTTGCAGCGGCGCATGGTCACGTCCAAGGCGGCTCTGCCGGCACTGGTAAGGAAGTTACCGGCCGCGTTCGCGGCCTTCGATGTTCTGGCCGTCGCCGGGCAGGACGTCCGGGGTGTACCGTTCACCGGCCGCCGGCAGCTGCTCGAGGAACTGGCCCGGAACTGGGCCGCGCCGTTGAACCTCTCCCCCGCCACCACGGACCGGGAACTGGCCAAGACGTGGCTAAGGGACTTGCCTGCAACAGGAGTGGAAGGGCTGGTCTTTAAGGGAGGCTCCCAGCCCTATGACGGCTCACGTTCCTGGTCAAGTTGAAGCACAAAAATGTCCTGGATGTTGTCTGCGCCGCCGTCATAGGTTCTCTGACCCAGCCCCAGGCCATCGTCGCCGGTTTGGCGATGGACGGGCAGCTGCGGATCGTTGGCCGCTCGACGGTGCTCTCAACTCGTGTAGGGGGTAAGCTGGGCCGCCAGCTCCGCCCGGCGCAGCCCGGGCATCCATGGCCCGAAGAGATCAGCGAAACCTCGCTGAACAGGTTCAGCAAGGACAAAGGCCCCGTGCGCCTGACGCTGATCGAACCGCTCGTGGTGGAAGTCGCGGCCGACGTCGCCTGGTCCGGCACCTCCTTCCGCCACCCACTGACCTACCAGCGGGCCAGGCCCGAGCTGGATCCCAGCGACGTCGAACTCCCCCCGCACATCAAAGCCCGGTAAACCCGAAGTCCCGTGGACGGGTTGTGCCCACTGGGGTCAGGTGGAGCCCTCCGCACAGCTCAGGCTGTCCGCATTGACGTGCAACCCGTTCTTTGTCGTAGCCCTCCCCCATAATGAAACCCGCGGCTAACTACGGCCGCTTTTTATTGGCGTGGCTATTCGCATATATGTTCTAAGGTTGTGTTATGGGACCAGAACAAGCTTCCGAACTGCAGCGGCAGTACGCGAGGCGGGCCGGCCCCATCGGCCTGACCGTGGAAGAGCTCGACTTCGAGCATTTTCCGGTCAAGAACGGCTTCCCGGGGATCCCGGTAAAGGTATGGATCCGGTTCCCGAACTGCGCAGAACTGGTAGACGGTGAGGTGTTCGCCTGGACCGCCAGAGCGGCCGAAGTGACGTGGAAGGACGGGCCGGTCACGTACAGGACCTGGGTGTGGAGCTCGGCGGTCACCCGCCGGGAAGATTTGAACAGAGCAAACTTGGGAGAACGAACCAACCGTGACAGCAACAATAAGTGAAACAACCCTCAATGCGCCGGTGGACGTGGACGTCCGCTTCACTGCCACCGGCATGCCTTTGGCCGTCCGCTACGACGGTCGGATGTGGGCCGTGGCAGCCGAACCCCTGCACTGGTTCAGCAGAGATTCCTGGTGGGAAACCCGCCGCACCGCCGCCAAGGGCAGCGGTGACCTGGTAAGCATCGAGCACTGGCGGGTCCAGGTCCGCCTCGGACCCTCGACCTCACAGCTACGAACCTTTGATCTGCGCCGCGAACCCCTATCGGAGCAGTGGCTGCTCGAGTCCATCGACGACCGTCACTGATGCACCAACCCATCATCGGCAGACCTGTGCCTGACGAGGTCTGGGAGTCCGTCAGGGCCGAGTTCGCCCTGCCCAGCCAAGAACAGGTCCGGCACCGGCTCGCCGAACTCATGGAAGACCCGGCCCCGGTGATGCGCCAGCTCGTCCGGGTCATCGGTGAGGGCACGTACTGCCCGGGCTTCCAGTTCTTCCCCGACGGACAGCTCCACCCCGCCGTGGTGTCCCTCTTCCGGCACGCGATGGAATTGAAGATCCCGCACAACTACTTCACCGCCTGGATGATCACCCCCTCGGCCGACCTGGGCGGGGCAAGGCCCGTGGACTCCCTCCCCCAAGTACCGCAGCTGCACAATGCTTTGGATCGCTTCGCCGCTCAGCGCCGGGAACCCGGAGAGCCAACTAGGCTGAAACGGTGGAAATCACCGGAACAATACAGATGGCCGACGGCAGCATCGATCACGTCGCCGCACATGGTGACAGCTACGAGACCGCCAAGGCCGCTCTCGAGGCAGCCATCCCCGAAGGCACGAAGCTGATCGCCCTCCGCACGGACAGCTAAGCACCATGGCCGAAACGGAAAAGATACGCTGATTGAATGACTGATTCACTGTTTGAAATTGACGCGCCAGAAGGTCAAGCGCCACTACAGCACATGCCTATCACTGATGAGCAGATTGCTCAGATTAGGGCAGCTTTCGTCGACGCAAGTATTAACGAACAGCATGAGCGGAAATCAGTCATCGAGTCGTGCGTGGTTCGCCCTGTGACCTCTCTTCGCGATCTTTACGCTGCAGATGCACATCGTGTACTGAGCCTTATCCGACAGCGTAAAGAGGCGCGACCGAAGGTTGAGGGTGGTTCCGCCTGGGACAACAGAGAAGAAGAGACTTGGATAGACAGGCTCTAGACGCTCAAGCTGAATACTGCGGTCAGGATCCGGTTGGCGTTGTCTCAGCTGACCCGAAGGACCTCATCAGCCTTACCAGCAACCCCTGACGGGGATCCAGAATAATGTCACGGCCGTCGGCCCAGGTTTCGGCTGTGACGACGTCTGAGTGGGCAGCAGGTATGCGGTACAGCCGGTTCATATTCTTCGAATCGCGAAGAATTGCCTGCAGGTTGGGGGTGTTTATATTCTTTTGGTCGTTTAGGAAGCCTGCGATGGCCTTGGCTTCGGGTTCGTTGCGCCCACGGAGGGCCGCATCGAGCGTGTGAAGTCGGCCGCCCAATGTCTGTGTAAGGTTTACAGCCGCACCATACTCAGCCGCCGCCGGGTGGAAAATCTGTTCGTTCAGTACTCTTTCGAATGCTGCTGCTAGCCCAAGCAAGGGGCCTGAATGATCAGCATTTTCGGGGGCACTGAGTCCGAAATATTCGGCTGTGACGATCATCGTCTGGGCTTGTTGGTCTAGCTGCGGCCAGATCGCGCGCAGCGACGTAGCGGTCGCTTTCCGGGTTGGCGTGAGTGTTGTAGGCGGTAATCTGTCGGCTTCTCGCTGCATTGCATCGACAGCGACCTCTTGATGGATTGCTGCCGTAAATTCACCCGCCTCCGCGGAGTCTTCCGGTCGCGGCGATTTTAGAAGAGACAGGGAGCGCTCCCCTAGGCCGGCTGCCTTAACTGCCAGCTGCGCCGCAGCCTCGAAGGGTGTCATAGCGTCAGCTTCGGGGTCTAGTCCGAGGGCATGGAGCTCGCCACCATCATCGGTGACGAGAGTGTAATGGGTTGCTTTTCCTGGGCTGTAGTAGAAAATTGCTCCTATGGGAGGCTTTGAGTGCTTTAAGTTGCCGAAGTAGCCGAGCAGTTTGTAAAGCTCCTCCGTGGGCATTTTCCCTGGTCTGCGCCGCAACTTTGGGTCGAAGATCGCCAAGCCTCTTCCGGCGACCGTATCAGCTGTAACCGCCAGGTCGGGAAAGCCCTGCAGTTTTCCCGGGCCGGGTTTTAATGACCACAGCACTCCGCCCTCGGTCAGCGCCGCGAGTGAAGCTTGAAAGTGCAGTTTCAGGCTGCCGGCTCCAATGTTCCATGAGTACATCGGCCCGCGGTGACGCTGAGCAAGACTCTCGGCGGCCATGGCTGGTGCTCCGATAAGTGCTGTGATGGCGTTTGCCAGGTTCAGTAGGCACCAGATCTCAAAGAGTTTGGTGTCAAAGCGCGCATCATAGAAGCTCCACTCACGGAGTCCGACATCGGCAACAGCGTTGCCATTGCGCGTGGCTGCGACCCAATCTGCCAACTCTTTGTAGGGTTCCGGGGAGGCAATGTACCCGGCATCGAGCCGGGCGTTGACTCGTTCCATCAGGTCTGGGAGCGCCGAACGGCGCCATACGTTCAGGGCGGCTTCGCTGGTTCCTGAAAGCAGCGGCAGGCCGAGACTTCGGCCTAGTCCCTCCTGAAGGCGTTGGAGATCCCTGAGTTCCGGCGATTTGGCTGGGAGAAAGTCTCGAGGAATGGTTGCCAGGTCGCGTCTGATCCAGTGGGCTGCGTAGGACGCCAGAACGTTCTCAGGTGTGGCACTTTCACGTTCCACCAAGCGAATTGGGTACCGTCTCGGAACGGCTATCCGCCCTTGTTCGCGGCTGTAGCGCGACAGGTCCAGGCGACCACGGATTTGCCCTACAGACTCAGCACTCACTTGCGTGTAGCGGAAGGTGGGGCGGGCCGCTATTTCTCCCAGGATCCGCAGCAGCCTTTCCGCGGCCGCCAACGAAGCGCGCAGCCTCACGGCTGTCGCCAACTCATCAACGACCATTTCATCGGGCGTTGTGGCAAGTTGTTGGCTGACTTCCAACTCCCATGTGGGGGCATCAGCGAAGTAGGTCGCCAGCAAAGGCAAGGATGCGTTGATGGCCGCACGACGTCCAGCACCTGTAAAGTGGCCGCCCTCGGCGTCTACATCAGCGTCAGCCAGTTCTTCACCGATTCTCTGCGCCATCTGCTCAGTAGCCCGTGCTGGAGGCCATCCGAAGATGCTGCAGTGCGTCCTTCGTGCGAGGAAGCGGCTTTGTCTGGAGCCAGGTCTCGGTCGCGTCGAGTTGAACTTTAGTGAGGTTTCCTGCCTGAGGGATGACTCGATCGGCAAGGGCCAGATCAAGGGCGGCAATCAGCGCCGTCTCCTCGCTCGGGGCGGTGGGTAGCCTGAGTGCGAGTTGGCGGTAGACATCCACGACTTGCGCCGTGCCCAGCGGCCAGCCTGGGCGTCCGGTGGCTTCGTCTCCGTATCGGAGGGTTGAAAGCAGGTCAATCAAAATGGAAGTAGCATGCGCGACTTTCGGGTCAGCGACGAAGGCTTCTGCCTTGAACTCGTCGCCCCCATATGTGTCCTTGTACCACTTTGCTGCGCTGATCCGCGATTGTTTGAGTTCGGCTTCTAGCTGGTCTTTTTGGGGCACTCCGACGTAGACGAACTGGAACCGTCGGCTCAGCCCTTGGGAGAAGGTGTACACGTAGTTCGTGTCCACGGTGTTCATTGTTGCAATGATTCGAAAGCGCTTTGGTAACCAAACCGCGTTTGTCTCTTCAGAGTCTCCGAACCACAGCGGCAGGGGCACGTCGTCGCCCCCGCCGCCCAGAACCGTGTAAAGGGGGCCGATGGCCTTGTCGATTTCGGCCCGGCTGAACTCATCAATGATGAGCCAATGCGCTTGATGGGTTTCGCTCTCTTCCGGATCTGCCTGCCGGCTGATCACGGTCGCGCAATCTAAGGCGGCTCGGGGGACATGTCCCAGCCACGGGACCAGCGTTTCCATCCCACGCTTGGATGTGGGGTGCAGCCCGCCTATGACGTCGTACGTGCTCCAGTCCGCGGTTGCCGTTTCCAGGTGGGCCGTTGCGTTGAAAGTCTCCGCCAGCACGTACGCCAAGGTGGTCTTACCGGTTCCGGGAGGGCCCTGAAGCACAATGTGACCTCCAAGGAGGGCGATTACACAGCGTTCCAGCAACGCCTCAGCGTCCGGGAGTAACAGGTTTTTGGCTTCAGCGAGTTTCAGTGCTTGAGCCGTCAACTCAGGCACGTTGGCGGACTCCAGGTGCTTTTGTGAAACCTTCTCGGCTGCACGGTAGTTCTCTTCAAACTCATAGAGGTTTACATCATCGGAAAGGCTCACTTTGGGGTTTCCCTCTTTGTCAGGCCGGCCAGGAATGTGGCCTTGTTGGTGGTGGTAACGCGGCCGTAGCGCCGACAAGTGAAGGTCACATTACGGCGCGGATTGCGGCCTTCCTTCACTACTGTTGCGACCCTGAGATCCTTAATCTGCCAAAGCGCGCTGTCCAATAGGTCGTTGCCGTCCCGGTTGGCCACAACAAGCAGGTCCTGTCGTCGTAGCCATGCCGCCGGGGCCGAATTCCAAAGGTCGGCCACCACAGTGGCTTGGTCTCCGTCAACACTGAAGTGAAGTGGTTGAACGGCAGCTTTGCGGGTTTCTCGTTGGTCTGAGATCCACTGCAACAGCTGGTGGACGTCTGAGTAGCGTGCAGCGGCCCGTCCGTCCCAATGAGGATCCTCTACTGCGAACCCGTCCGCAGCAGCTTTGTCCAGTGTTGCCCTCTCGATATGCACGCTGGAGGAACGGCCCGTGGCGCGTTTCGTCCAGCCATCAAAGACTGCGATGACTTGCCGATCTTCGTCCACACCGAAGCCGACCGTCTGGCGGCCAGCTTCATCGAGCAAGTCATCTTCGTGAGCGCGCGTCGTTTGGATGCGATAGTTCGTGCCCGACCGTCCCTTGCCTTCGTGCGTGATCTTCCATGCGTAGGCGAGCAACGAAAACCGCCGTTTGCCGCGGGCGATATCAACGCGCGTCGGATTGACACTCCGGCCACCACCGACGCTTTCGCGCGCGGCAACAGTCCATCCTGCTTCACTGAACTTCTCTAGGACGACATCAAGGGCGCTCACGTTGCATACAGTACAGATAAGCCCAGTCGACGGAGAAACTGCGTCGACTGGTGGGACGCTTTAGCTCAGGTAGTAGTGCCTGTCCCTGTTAGCCAAGTTTGAGTTCAGCAGTTCCTCGAGAGCCTTGAATGACAGGCCCGTGGGTTTGGAGCCATTGGCAATGACGGCCCCAATGGACAGCGAGTACAGGTATTCGAGGCTCCGTTGATGGGTGACTTCGTTCTTGTCCCCCTGAGGCAGATTGCTTAGGTGGCGGCGGATAGCGTCCAAGGCGATTTCACCGGCACCGTTGAGGTTCTGCACGTCGCCCTTGGCTCCGGCCGTAAACGTGATCACGAGGTCGAAGAACGGTACAAGCTCTGCGCCGCTGCGACCCTTGTAGCCCTTCATTGAGCGTTGCTGCTTGTCTAGAACGCTCACGTCCGTTTGAACGAGTCCTGCATGGTCAGTGGCCGCGAGCAGGGCGGACCACACCTTGTCATCGGCATTGTGAAAGACCACGCTAGCCCGAGCGCCCGGTGCCAAGACCCTGCGAACTTCGGAGAATGCGCTGGAAAGCAGTTTCTCGTAGTCATCCAGAGACTTGCCGCCTGCAGTTGAGGGAAGCGATTTGTTGACAACAATTTCTTCAGTGAGATCTGTGACATCACCCAACCAGGATTCCCAAACGACGTTGCAATCGCCGTAGAACAGGTTTGCCCCGAAGGGCGGGTCGGTAAATACGTAGTCAATGCTTGAGCTTGGAAGCCAGGAAAGATCTGTCGCGGACGATTGGCGGGCGAAAGCACGGTCGGTGTCGTCTGCCAGGTTCTCCAAGGCGGGATGAGTTGAATAGAAGCGGCTGACCTGGGATACCTGATGACGGAAAATTTCAAAAACGTTCCCCTCAGCGATCAACTGGGGGATGTAGAGGGTTCCGGTGAGGGGACGTTGACCGCCGAAAGCGTTATAGCGCCGCATTCTCGTTGAATGCCAGGCCGTGTTGGTAAAGGCGAACTTCAGAGCGGACTGAACTTTTGAGTCCGCTTGTGTGGTGATGTAGTGCCACAACTCGCTGAGCGCGAGTTGGCTGCGGTGATTCCAGAAGTCGGCTACTTGGGTGACGTTTCGGAGATGCAGTGCTGAGCGGCGGTACATTTCCCGGTCGGGACCCAACGGAACACTGGGCATCCACCGGGTGACTGGCTGCCGGGCAAGTGAGGCCAGCAGGGTCAGGTCATTTTGGTCCGCGGGTCCTCTTTGAAGCTTGCGGCATGAACCGCAGGCGACAGCCTTTTCCGCAGGTTTACTGGGCACGCCACTAAGACCAGAGCGGGTCTGCTCGTTGCCGCATTTTCCGCAGGTAAGAGTACGTGAACTACTGCCACTTTCAGTTTTCTGGTCCCAGACGCGAATGGGTTCTGCGCATTGGGTGCAGGTGTGGACGTCCGTCCAAACTTGGTGGCGCAAGCGCTCCAGGCGGCCGCACGTCGGGCAATTCGACGCATATAGCGCTGTCTCTGTGGGGGTCAGGGCCGTAGTCAGGGAGACCATGGCTGCCGCGAGGACTGTCGGCGGTACCGGATGGCTGTGGTTATGAGCGAGATGAACAGCGCCAGGGGCAAGATCTGACAGTAGGGCACGCCGGCCTGTGTTGAGAGCGGCAAGCCCAGTCATCCCGGATCCGCAGAATGGGTCCAGGACCAGGCTGTCGGGTTCGCTGCTCGCCAGGATGAAAGGCTCAATCGCACCGGGCGGAACCTTGGTCGGGTAGGTATGTACCTGGTAAGCGCTGCTTCCCTTAGACGACGAAGTGTCTGTGGGAATGGGACGTTGCGCAGGCCCTGCGGTGCCCCGAAGCAGGTCTGTGAGGCGGGGTTCCATACTCGCCTCGGCGATGTCGGCGGTCAGGCTCATGCTGTTCCTTCAATCTTGATGCTGGCGGGGCTGTTGGATGTCTGCGCACGACTCCATGCGCCCTTTTCGAACAGAAAGTTCTTTGACAAGAGGACCTCCACCTGCCCGTATGAGTAACCGGCAAAGGATGCGCCGCGCTCTAACAACAACCTCATGACGAAGGAATGGAGATAGGGCGTGCTTCGCTGCCGTGGAGTAGCGGTCTGGAGGTGGCTAGCAATGGCCTCAAGAACATCTTGCTCAGCAACTGACGCCGTGATGGCTTGCCTTCGTTTGGCCACACCTCCGGCAGTGGAATGGAGATGAAGTACGAGGTCGAAGCTGGACACGCGCTCCTGGTTCGTCATCTGTTTAACGCCTTTGAAGCTTGGCTGGGACTTATCGAAAGCAACCGCTGATTCGAGGGTCAGGTCCGCACTTTCAATGGCGCGTTCGAGGCTGCTCCACACGGCATCGTCGCTGCTATGGAACATAACGCTCGCCCATGCACCCGGCTTGAGGACTCTTGCGATCTCTCCAAAGCTCGCCGCCATCAGTTTTTCGTAGTCGTTAAGAGTCTTGCCGCCGTGCTGCGCCGTCAGGGATGTCGATACGATCGCTTCGTTGGTCGTATCCGTGAAGTCATCGAGCCACGCCTCCCACAGGAAGGAAGCATCAGAGTAATAGATGTTGGCGCCGAAGGGGGGATCGGTGAAGACATAGTCAATGCTTTGGTCCGGCAGGTGGTTGAGGTCTGTGGCAGAAGAACGCGTGACGCTGCACTGGCCCTGGGTCTCACCCACCTTCTTGGCGAGTTGAATGACGGCGCTCAGCTTTCTGCGTAGCAGCGAGAAAACGTTGAACTCGTAGGTCATTGATGCGATGTACAGCGTGCCTGAGAGCACGTTCGTAGGCCGCTTGGGGTTCCATTGGTATCGGCGGGAAGCTCGGTTCACGATGGCGGTCGTGGCGAACCGGAGCCCGAGTCGCTCCGGGGACGTGTTGGCTTGCTTCCAGACGGCGGCCAGGGCGCGGAGGTTGCGATCAGTGAAAAAGTCAGCAGCTGTGGCGATACCCATCTTGCCGTGCTGCCCGCGCCACATTTCACGCCAGCTTTCCAAGGGAGCGGTGGGATACCAGTCAGTGATTTCGCTTCGATGGGCCTGGTGGGCTATTTTCATCTCGACCGGAGTCAATGGCCGCTGCTCACGGCTACGACAGCTCAGACAGCCGACTGAGACCAGCACAGGAGCGCCGGGGCGTATCTCCGTGTCCCCTTTGCGGAAGCTGGACGAGCAAAGTGGGCACACTAGGTTCTTAGAAATCGTCCCGTCTGGCTGCCGCGCTGCATCCCAAAAAAGTACTTCATGACTGCACCCTGGGCAGACAACGGTATCGGACCAGACGGTGTACTCAATTCGGGCATCGCCTGTGCAGCGCCCGCACTTTGTCCCGTAAAGCTCCTGCTCAAGATCTGCCAGATCTGCGAGCAAGGCACGTGCGGCATCAGCCAGGGCAGCAGGATCATTGGGTGCCGTGTAACCCGAAGCTATATGGACGGCCGCGGGCGACAAATCAGACAGCACCCCTTTTCGCCCCGTCAACAGGGACGCAACTCCGGTCATCCCCGAACCACAAAATGGGTCCAACACGGTGTCCCCGGGGTTGGTGTAGTGCTCGATGACCGGGACGATGCCCTCCGGCGGAACCTTCGTGTGATAGCTGTGAGCCCTATAAAAGATGGACCCTTTTGCGCCGATAATTTCCCGCCTGTACGGCTCCGTTACGACGCGGCTCATTTCTTGCCGCCCTTCGCACCAAAGCGAACCTGGAAGACGACGCCCAGGGCGTCAGCGATCCTTGCTAGGTTGGCCATGGTGATTTCGTGCTCTCCACTTTCCCAGCGGGCAATGATCGATTGAGTAGACCCCATACGGGTCGCAAGCTGATGCTGAGTCAGCCCGTGGTTCTCGCGATTTAGGCGAACCATTGCGGCAATTTCAGCGGGGCTACACCCGGACTCCGTGGATGATTCTGGGGCTTTGTCTTGAAGGATCTGCACAGCTCCTATGCTATGAGCTGATCAGATGCCCCTCGTAATCGACACGCCACATTTTCGGTTCAAGCCGTTGAGACCTTCGCCTCATTGGGCTGGGGCAGTAGCTGTTGTTGGAGCGATAGCTCCAAGGCCTCGTCGAAGGGCATGCCAGGGTAATTCCGTGCCGTGTGGCGTTGCCAGCGGGATGGATGTCGCGGCTGGTCGCTTACCGACCATATTGTGCTGCCGCGGTCGTGCAATCTTTGGCGCAGCCACGCTAATTGAGTCCTAAAGTGAATCCGTACTTCTCCGACTGGTTCCTGGCATCCATAGGCCAGCAGAACGTCCCCGCTCACTGCTAGTCGTTCGGCAATATCAGAGCGCGCCGAAAGCCAGAGGTCAGCGTCCACGCCGATCGTGTTGACCTCCAGGACGCTTTTTGTAGCTAGCGGGAATAGGTTCACTATCACTGTTTCTTGGTGGCCTAGAAGCTTGGCAGCGAGAGCGACCCTAGCGAGCGTCCTGGCACCAGTAGAGAGCGGTGGGTTGAACAGCACTGCTGTAAGGCCTCGGGATGCCTTAGTGTGTGCCATTCATCGGTCTTTCTGTGTTCTTGATCAGGGTCGGCAGCCTGCTTCATTCTCGGGATTCCAGCGGCCATCAGATTCTGCGGACGTCCAAGCGTAGCGGATGGGAATAGTTGGGAAAGTCGGCTGATGTCCGTCCCTCACGCGGAAGGCCTAGGTGAGGGCCGAGTCCTGAACCGTCACGTTCGGCGAAGGATGATCCAATGAGCGTGTAGATGTCCGTCAAATCATGGAGATATTGAGATGGCCAAGGAGGAGCAGAATCGAGTACTCGACCTGATTGAACAGGCCACTGGGGACAGCCTCCGGCGGGAAGCTTGTCCTGACTGGCTACGAAGACCCGGGATAACTGGGTGCGGGCAGGATTGGGGGACCGTCAAGGGTCTATACCGAATGCTCACCGGGTTAGAGCTTCCTAATGAAATGCCACCTCGTGAAACACGTCGCTTGGACGCAATCTGGACAGACTCGTCGGGGCGCTCACGTGTCATTGAGTATGACGAAGGCCAGCATTTCAACAAGTTTAGGAATGTGCTGCTGGGAAATTACCCGGATATCGTTCCGGTCGCTTTTGACAAGGAACGTTGGATGATTCGGTGTACTACACACGAAGACATCCGGGGAGGTGGCTTCAGCAAACCACGCCCTCCCCTGTTTCCTATGGACGGAGGACGTAATTACCAGCGTGCTTTCCGAGATATGTTGGCCGACGTGCTGCCACCTGCTCGTGGTTGGCGCCCGACGCTTCGAATCGGACACTTCGAGGTGGATTCTTGGCTGTACACTCGTGATGCTGTGGACCGGATGAGAAATTTACTAGCAAGTAAGTTGATGTAGCCATCTGCCCTGATCGAAGCGGGGCAGTGCGCTTCCCTCAGCCAACATGGACGCTTTTACTAACCTCGACAAGCTTTCCGTTGCCATCTAGCTTCCATTCGATACCGGACGGATCCTTGAATGTGGCAAAGGTGCGGGCAGCCACCCATGCTTTAGCATCGGCCTCAGAGCCGTGTGGCCAATAGTCTCCGGAAATCTGCCAAGTTAGCCGGGCCGGCCCGTTCACAGTCTTGGACTTCGTAACTTTCCTGTCGTCCATCACTTCCCTGAAGCCGAAGCCGTCAAGTTCTTTGTCGGGGACTTCGAAACCCACATCTGTGTACTTGAGGTTCCCTGTGGGGAAGACAAGCCCACAAGTCACAACAAATGACGGCTTATCAACAAACTTGGAGCCCGGTGGAGCCTTTGGACGGGCTGCAGAAACGGTGAGTTTAACGGCTCGGGCGTCCTTTTCCTTTTTCTCGAGCCTCTCAGATCCCAGCGCTTCCGCTTTTTTACGCTGTGCCTCCTCCTCGTCGCTTTTTGTCTTGTTGTGCTGCTCTAGCTGCGCATCGACGGACTTCCTCTGGACCTTGAGGGCTGCGATCGCACCAACAAAACCCAGGAATGTCACAGAAGCACCCACCCAGTCCGCAACCGGTCCCCACTCTGTTGCCATGGGTGCAGAATCACGCGCTAGCGCGACTACCAAGGCGACTACGAGACCGACTAAGCCGGCGGATACGAGCAACAACGTTTGTTCTAGACCTGTCCGTTTGGCCCATATCGGGGCCCAAACGGCACGCGCAAACTTTTTCACCTTGCAAGTCTGCGGCATAAGAGAGCCGTACCACTTCCTTTGGAATTGGGAAGTGCTATCTGCTGCCACTCCCCCAGACACAACCCAGCGGCCAGGTACCGGTTTGCATGGCCTAATAACGGGGCGCAACTTTGAGGCACTGCAGTGAGCTAGGCGGCGTCCTGTTGCATCATGTCCCAGATTTCCTGACGCGCCGCTGCGAAATTGAACTTCCTACCGGACATGAGCGAGGTAACTCGCTCGAGAGGCCACTCGGTCAGCGTGCCGTAACGAGCCGAGTAAATACCCAGCCGGTCGATTGTGTACAGGTTTGAGTAGTCCAGCAGCGCATAGCCAAGAAGCTGATACAGATTGTCGGCTCTCAGCACGTCCGGGCGGAGTCCTGCCTTGTTTCTGGGAGCAAGGGTGGTCTTAACGTCAATTAGCAATCCGCCGGCGATAAGGTCCGCTTCCCCGGCGATGCGCTGGGCGGGGCCGCGCTTCGAGAGATCGAAGGTGGGGCCAAGGTTCAATGGACCCGTGAGCTTCGGAATGAGGCGCTCTTCTGCGAGCTCCTTCAACGCAACTAGCTCAGCGATTGCGGCATCATCGGCTTGCTCCAGCATCGTGTCCACGGTGAAGTCATTGCTCTGCACCAGATCGGGTATGAAAGGAGCCCAGGCAGCACCTGCCCGGTATGCGCTCACGCAGAGAGCGAGAGCCCATACCGCGCGAGCGGATATCTCGCCGTCCCCTGATCGACCGGCAAGGACCGCCAGTTCGTTGACAACCTCATGATAGGTCGCGTTAAAGGGAAAGAGGGCGAGTGCTGACTCCGGGGTCGTTTCCGGCTCAAGGATTAGACGGATGATCAAATCGGTAGCAGTTCCCACATTTCCGGCGTTCGCCCCTAGGGAATCGATGACGAGGTCGCCTGCTAGCGCCTTATATTCGGCCTGAAGCGGCTTCGCATTGGGAAAGTTGGTACGGAGGTATCTACCGATAGAAGTCTTCGCGTCTTTGACGTCTTTACTGAGCAGCCCTGTGGTGTTGTACATGTGTTGACGATAACTGGGAGGACCGACAGCGCCCGCCACAACGTCTACACCTCAAGACGAAAGAGCGCTTCGTCTCGGGATCTCACTCCTCAGTGGCATCGGGCGGTAACGGAAACATGGGCGGCAGCACCGGAAACGGACGCAACCCCTTGAATGGGTCGCCAGCCAACACGTCGCCCGACCCTGGGGACATGAACACCGCTCGGGAGGCATTATCTCCAATTTGGGCCAACAGATTGACCAAAGGCTCAACTTCCACCTGATGTTCAAAGAAGGTCACAGTCTTCGAACCAGGAATCCACGATAAGAAATTTCCAGTCGTATGCTCGTGGATCCCCGTACTCCGCAAAATGAGCGGGTCGTCCGGATGATCCAGTATGAACGTCTCCAACTTTTCGTCGATGTGCACCATGGCGTCACGGAGATTCTTGATGGGTGAAAGATCTGTGCTCACGTTGACGATCCTGCGCAAGACCTCGCCTCGTGCCGGAAAAGCTTCACGAAGACGCCTGTTGCGAGATGGCAAAGGCCACAGAAAAGTGCCCACAGTGGCGGAATGTGAAATCAAGAGTTGGACGTCGTCCCAAGGCCATTCGGGCCCTTCCAGTAGCCGTTGCCCCGCATTGCGGGCAGAGTAGGCCTGCGCGTGCAGTTCATACAGCAATGTCCGCAGCAGTCGCGCCGGCGCGTCTGGGAAGCTTATGTATTGGTACATCACCCCAGAATAGAAAATCCTCCTCGCAACAGCGCTGGAGGAAAAACCTCCAACCCATGGCGCGAACCAACAAAGGTCCCGTGTTTACTCTCTGGACCTTCCGTTTCCTTGGCAGCGGTATTCCCTGTCCTGCGGACCACAACGTCTGCCATCGGGCTACGGTATTCCTGAACAATAAGCTGGAAGGCCGTTATGCACCCTGATGCCGAGCACCACATGCCCACTCAACTTACCGGTCAGACGTCCATCAATGACTACGTCGCTCCAACCCCGGCGATCATTCCGGTCGAACTTAGAGAACCAACTGACGTTGAACTAGCGACCTTCTTGGCAACAGAGACGGGCTAGCGTAGGCGTCCTTTCCAACGGGTACTCGGGGAACAACCCGCCACGTTCAAGAGCTAGGCGGACCGACTGTCCGTGATCAGCCGAGCTACGCAAACCTGGTGCAAGGCCATGTAGGGCACAGGCGGGAGCATTAATCCATGAGCATGGACCAAGACGACCTCGAGTCGCCTCAACCGTCCGAGTTACTTCGGAGTTACTACCATCTGGAGCCCAGGCAACAGAAGCCCATCAAGAAATCGCCGCCCAGACCTTGGGTGAGATTGTTGATGAGCATTGATGACGAAGTGACAACCCTCCTGCGCCACCAGGCGACTTGGGAGTCATTCCGGGCAGCAGTTGCCAATAGCAAGGCAGCAGCGGCGAACCCTTACTTTCCCCTATGGGTCAGCGAGATGTATGCAGCTACCGTGACAATCGGCATCCGCAGAATGGTCGATGATGACGACCGGACCGGTTCTTTCGTACAGTTGCTCCAGAAGATGCAAGCTGAGCCACAGAGGCTAACTAGGGAATGGTTCATTGGCGGCGTAGAACTGCCTATGGCTCAACGTCTCGATCAAACCTTCACGGCTTACGGTGATCCTGGTCAGACGGGCTACTTCGATCCTTTGGTGGCAATAAGTGATCTGGAAGAACTGCGCACCATCTCACGTGGTGTCAGGAAGTACGCAAATCAGCATGTCGCCCATGCCCAACGCACGCGATCGGCGGACATACCTACCTTTGGCGATATCCATGCCGTACTAGACCATCTACTTGCGCTGATCCGCAAGTACACACTCCTCCTAAGGCAAACTGATCGCGTCCAAGGCCCTCCCGTCATTCAAGAGCCTTGGATGCGAATCTTCACTCAGGCATGGCTTCAACCTGATGAGTTGGCAGGCATCGAAGACGGCACCGGCAGTTGACCAGCAGGAGGCCCACGCGCTCTTACTCATCCATGTTCCTTTCCGTCCCATTTCCTTGGAACCGGGACACCCTCGTTGGGACACTCCCCCGCGGATCCGGATCATCTAAATGCCGCGTAACCTGACTGTCCCGTATGTTGTTCCAAAACTCCCGCCATAATCACCTGTCACAGGGACAATTTTCGGTACGGTCTAGGCATGGAAATCGGTTATGCGCGTGTATCAACGGCCAAGCAGGACCTTGCCCGGCAGTTAGATGCCTTGGCGGCCGTCGGCATCGAGACCGTCTTCTCGGATAAGAAGTCCGGGGCCACTACGGATCGCGCCGGGCTTCAGGACACGTTACGTCACGCCAGAGCCGGCGACGTGCTTGTGGTCCACACGCTGGACCGGCTGGGCCGGACCGTCCGGGACACCTTGAACCTGGTTCACGAACTGAAGGAACGCGGCGTCGGTGTACGGACGCTGGCTGATCCCTTGCCTATCGACACTTCCAACCCGGACAGTCCCATGGCTCAACTGGCGGTTGTCATGCTCGCACTCTTCGCAGAGATGGAACGGACCTACGCAGCCGAACGGGCCTCGCATGCGCGGGCGGTGGCAGCTGCCAACGGCCGGCGTACGGGACGGCCTTCCGTGATCGATGCCGACAAGCTCGAGCACGCCGCCCTGCTGCGGGACAAAGGCTTCTCCATGAAGGAGATCACCGCCAAGACCGGACTGAAACGCACCACCCTGTACCGGCACCTGCCACCCCGCTCCCCCGCCGCTGACCTGGTAACCCCTAATGCCCTTTGATAAGGACACGTTGAGTTTTGCCCTCATCTATGGCGGAACGTCGGTCGTGGCGCTGCTGATGTTTATCGGGCAACTAACCGCGGTGGGGATTCTTCTGGTTCTTGCCGGGATTACGCGGTTGACGGCTTACCCCATCCAGGCAATTGCGCGATCGTTCAGCAGACCTGACGCGATCGTTCAGCAGACCTGACCAGCCATGAGAATGGCCCCGGTGCTGATCCGGGTCTACTCCTGCCCCATGCGTGCGTGACCACCGCTAGTAGTTTTGCTTTTCCCACAGGGAGTTCCTTTGAAAGGATGGCCCATCAGTCTGAACTTACGCGGACATACTGTAGGTGTTGTTCTCCGGGCTTCCCACGCATCAGTATTTCCTTCAAGTCTCGGGAGTACTATGCGAAAGCGGGGCCAATGATGGCCGCGGCTGCACGGTACGTCTTTCGCAGAACAGGTGGTGATGTTGTGGCTTGGGTGCAGGTATCGAATGTTGCACAGCTCAATGAGGCGCTGGCCTCCGGAGCCGTACAGATCGAAGTTTCCGGAACCTTGAAAGGGATGCCCTCGCTGACGCTGCCGCCTGGGGTTTCGCTGCGCGGAGGCGAACTGGTGTTTGGCGGCAAGGGGCTGCGCCTGACCAGAGACAACTCGGTGGAAAACGTCACCGTCCGCACCTCGCTGCAGGAACTGGCCATCTACAACGACACCTCCGTGGAGGACTTCGGCACGCTGCGACTGGCAAACGTCACCAGCTACGGTCAGGTCTACCTGTGCGCCCAGGGCAGTGTCCGGGCCGGCCGGATCGAGGCCGACGGCGTGCACGTTGCCGAGGCCGACACCCGCGGACGCGCCGACCGGCCCGCCGGATTTGGCGTGGAGGCCCTTCAGGGCGCGTTTACGGTGTGGAACGGCCAGCCCGACGCCGGCGTGGCGCTCACGGCGCGGCTGGAGAACATCTCCGCGGGCAGCGCGGAAACACCGGTGCGCGGCGGCGGCGTGTTCGTGGGCGGCCACGGCGACACCGCCGGGATGGCCGAGGGCGGCACGGTCACGGTGGAGTTGCTCTCCACGGGTGATATCTATTCCGACGGCGGGATCGCCCCCGGCACCCCGGATGTGATCAGCGGCGGCGTGTTCATCATCAGCGGCGCCCATGCGGCCGACGTCATCAACCTCGGCACCACCACGACGTACGGCCAAAACGACATGGTCCTGGACAACTGGGGGGCGGTGGATAACTGGACGGCCAAGGCGAAGGTCACCTCGCACGGGCCCAGCGGGATCGGCTTCGTCAACTTTGGCGACATCGGCGTACTCACCGTCGAGGCGCCGATCGAGACCACCGGGCTGGGCGCCCGTGGCTTCAACGTCTACGACGGATCCCTGAACGAGGCCGTTTTTGACTCCATCACCACCACGGGGGACGGATCCGTGGGCGTCCAGATCAGCCGCGGGCTGCCCAAGCTGACCATCAAGGGCAGCCTGTCCACCTCCGGCGGGACCGGTGAAAGCCTGGTCAAGGGCGTAATGATGCCGTTGTCCGCGATTGCCCTGAGCGTGAAGCCCAGCGGGCACATCGGCTCGGTCAGCGTTGGTGCGGACATCTCTACAGTCGGCGACGGGCTGGCCACCGTGGACCTGGAAGGCCCGGTGGGGTCGCTGTCCGTGGGCGGCAAGATCATTGCCAAGGGTGCCGGTGCGTCCGCCGTGCGGCTGGCCTGGACCCCGGGGCCAAACCTGGACGGCGTGACCCTGGAGGCACCGAACGGCCAACCCCTGCTCGCCTGACCAACCCAAAATTAAGAAGACGGGGTCCGTTCACCCTTCCCGCCAAGGCTGCCCGGACCCGGCACGTCTAATGCCCGTACCATCCCAATCCCGCGCCTTACGCGGCGTCTCGAAACCTTCCCGCCTCGAAACCCTAGGGTATCGAGGCACCTAAATTGATCAGCGTTAGGGGAGTAGGCATTGAGAGACACAAAGCCGGGAGACAAGTCCGGGGTTCCGCCGGAATTATCTTGGCCGGGTAGGGTTGCTCTTCGGTGCCCCAACTTCGCAGTCGGGGCGGCATGCGTGGTCTCGGCCTCCCTCTCCGGGCGGCACAGGAGCGCATTCGACTATTGGGGAAGGGCACACCATGAGCGACGTCCAAACAGCAGCACACCGGATACTCGTCGCCGGGCACCGATCACGCATTCGCTGCGCGGTGGGCCTCGGGAGCGGGCTCCTCATTGTCATACTGGGGATCATGGCCGCCACGCCAGGGCTCTTCTGGCTCGGCGCCATCGCCATGGTTATCGCCGGCATCATGTTCGCCCGGGCGAACAACCGTATCCGCCAGGCCGAGCTCGAGGTCGCAAAGGCGCGAGAAAATAGCCCCAGCTAACGCCCTGGAATACCCGCGATGGCGGGGATGGCTGGAAGCTCAAAGTCCTAGACAAACGGGACCCAGCCCAAGGTGTGCACGTCTCCATCGCGGGCCTGGTCGAGGGCTTCATGCATTCTGGGCCGGTTCGTCGTGGATGCGGATTTCTTGTCCACAGAGATATGTTTGGCGGGGATCCCCTCGCCGCTCAGTGCATCGATCTGCCGGTCACGGTCCTTTTTCGCGATAACGTCCGAATTTGGTCGTTTCTGCATGTCGGCGGTAACCGAGCGATCTGCGGCGACAGTAGGCTGAGCTTCAGATGCGAGGGAGGGTTGTGAACTTTGTCAGATCAGGCTTACATTTTGGAGCTCCTAAGGCGTGCACTCGAAATGGCCGAACGGCCCGACGCCTCAGTCAGCATGCTGGTTAGGCAGGCAACGCGCATAGCCTCTTTACGACATGACTATGCTGCGGTTTTCTCCCTGCAACTCGAGACTGCGGATGCATCTGCTGGGATGAGAACCATAAAGGACTCGAGCGTTGCTGAGAAGCTCCGAACCCTCCTGGGACGCGAGGAGGCCGATCGGATCATGGTCGAGCATGTTGAGCGTTACATTCAGAATCGATCAGTTGCAACAACGCAAAATGGGGTTTTTGGCGGATCTGTGGACGGCGTTGAACAACATCTACATAAGCTAAAAACAGCAGCGGGTGACCCTGCGGCTGCGCAGTACATGACCCAGATTGATGCCTACTTCTATCTTGAGAAGCTCGACAAGGTCGGCGCCCAGCTACTCCCCCAAATTACCGCCTTCGAAAACATTCTGAATCGCGTTCGGCAGAAGGTTCACGATTACCTGGTTGACGCGGAATCTGAACTTCTCATTGGACAAACCGAGTCCTCACTGTTCACCCGCGGCGAGTCATACGTTGTCGAGCGCCTACAGGAAGTAGCGCCAGATTCGTTGGAGAAATATCGGGCTGCGGAACAGCGAATTTCCGAAGGCTCAGCTGAGGGCTACGCGCAGGCATTGACCAGCTGCCGACGAATGATCAAGTCATTGGCCGACGCTCTCTATCCCCCGACAAACGTCCCTATCAAGGGAACCGATGGGAAGGAACGCATTCTGGGCGATGATCAGTTCATGAACCGGTTGATGCAGTTTGCAATCGATAGGTTGGGCAAGAGCACGCACGTGAAGCTGGTTGAAGAGACCACCAACAGCCTGGGCAACCGCTTGAACAAACTCAACTCTCTCGCGAGCAAGGGCGTCCATCAGGAGGTCACCCTCATTGAAGCTGAATCCTGCCTGATGTGGACGTTCTTCCTAGCGGCCGATTTCCTGAGAATCGAGGATGGATCCTCTGGTCTTCTCAGCGGCGGCAAAGTGCCTACCCCCCAGCGGCAGGAAATGTAGTTTCGCTTGGAACCCAAGCGCAGCCCTGCCACCGGGACATGCGAGCTGCCCTTAGTGCCTGATGTCTCTAACCGTCGTTTTTGAACGGTCGCTTGAATTTAAGTCAACATCTGCTGATCCTGCAGCCGTTCGCTTGTGGGTCGGGCTCGTCCTGACTAGAGGCCCGTCATAGTCCAAACGGGCCCCCACGCAACCTTGCGCAGATTGCTCACTGCCAATCGATCACTGACGAGGGCCGCGTTCGCAACCTCCAGGGATACCGAGTTGCTATCAAACCGATAGCAACTACTATCAACAGCTCATTCGTAAGTATCGCGGACCTGCTCGAGACCTATCCTAAGGGCGCGCAATGCCATTGGATGCTTCTTGCGGCCTTCAAGCTTCGCCACGACCGCAAGCAACTCCATGAGCTCACGGTCCTCGTCGAAACGAAGCAACATCGTCCTGGCGCTTCCCTTGTCCCTCGAATCGCTCAGTATGGGCGTGACGCTGGGCCTGACGGGAGCTCCACGCTCAGCACTGACAGCCGGCGGAGTCAGTAACGGTTCAGCCGCATTGCCGAAGGCCTCGATAGCCTCGTCCCTAGCCTTCTCGGACGCGGAACGCTTCTTGATTGCCACTACCCCATCAACTCCTCTGCCAACCCGCGGATTTCCCTCGCAGCTTTAGGGTTTTTCCACTCAACGACTCCGAGCCCCTCCCCCACCACGTCTCGATAAGCCTTGCGCTCGTACAGGACAGTTCGCAGTGGCTCGATGCTCGGATAGTCGGAAAGGTAATCCCTGGCGTCACCACTTTCGGACTCGAACGCGTTGGTAGACACTCGCGTAAGGGCCCCCCTGACACGTAAGGAGGGGTTGAAGTCCCGGGCAGTTTCAATCAACCTATCGACAGTCGCGAGTGTGTCAAGATCAAACTGGCTCGATTGCGTCAGGACCAACAATTGATGTGCGGCAGTCATGGATGTCCGCATCTCCTTGCTGTCCTTCCCTGCCACATCAACGAGGACAACGTCATAGCTCGTATCGAGTTCACGCAAGGTTTCGTGCAGGCTGCCAAGTTTCTCCACCACAAAGATGCGAGGTTCATGCCCAGCCTCTTCTCGGTCTCCCGCCCAACGTGCAGTGGACCGCTGCCGGTCACCGTCGACTACTGCTATGCGCATCCCTCGCTTCGCCAACTCAACGGCAAGGTTGGTTACAACGGTGGACTTGCCTACGCCGCCCTTTTCGCTACCCACAACAATGATCATGGCTCCAACCTAATGCCGACCTTGATAGCAGAAGGCTAGCGACACGCTACTTATTTGATAGCACTATGAAAGTAATATCTAAACCGCAGTTTCAAACTGCTATCAAGGTGCTACTTTTGGCCTCACCGTCTGATGAGCAGCCCCCGGGGCTGCTGGGGCCGACTCCGAATTCCGACCCCGGCCCGTCCCGCACGCGCCTTGGCCCAAGCTATGCCCCATTCGACTGTTGCCCCCTATCAATATGCTACGAATTCGATAGCGCTTTGCTAGCGATTGTGGGCGAGGGGTGACTAATCCTCGGGAAGATAGCAATGGCTAGCGTAGTGCTACTTACTTGATAGCACTATCAAAGTAGTATCAAACCGTGCTGCAGCGCGGATCGATGCGCGATGCCCAGTTGTTCTAGCAGTTTCAAATCACTATCAATATGCTGCTTATGGCCTCGCCAGCGAAGAGCAGCGCCAGGGGGCAACCAGAGCGAAGAATGCAGAAACTGGGGTGCCGGGGCTAACCCAAATCAAGGTGCTAGCGACTTTCTATCAAAGCGCTAGCAGTTCGCTAGCATCTCATAGGTAACCGCGGAAGCAACAGCATGAAGGCATCACAATCAGCCAGCACTACCTACGCTTAGCAGCCGGCATAAGAGACTATGCCGGCTGCCGCAACCGCCACACTGCCGCATCATCCGGGGGCAGCCAGAATTCATCCCTTTCAGGTTCAAACATGTCGGCCTCAAGGATCGCAGGCTGCACTGTTTTGAACCTGTCGAGGTAGGCGTGCCAGATTGCGCGTTCCTGGCGGTTCCGACGGATGTGGTCGAGGTAGTCGTCGAGCACTCCGAGCCTGGCGGCGAGCATGCGAAGGTTCACTGACGTGCTTTTCCAGGTTCTGCCGTGGCGCTGGATCATGCCGAGTGTCTCCATCTCGGCCAACGCAGCCGAGCAGGCGTTGCGGCTGACACCGCCGTTACGGACGACCTCGGCGGTGGTGGGGGAGTGGCGGCTGCGTTCGATTGCCTCGTAGGCAAGGGCAGCAGCGTCTCCCAGGGCCCGGAACACGGGGCGGATGGCGTGGATTTTTCCTTTCCGCCAGGTCAGTTCCCGTGCGAGTTGTTGGTAGTGCTCGGGGAGTTGGATGAGATAGACGTCGGCCGCTTTTTGGCGGGCGTCCGCGATCTTGGTGAGGATCCCGTCAGAAGCTTGTACCAGAATGGGTAGCAGCCTGGCGATGGTGACGTGGTGTTTGCCCATCGCGACGGCAAGAGTGCGGCAACCGACGTCGAGAATGTCTGTTTCTTTGGCCCGCATGTATCCCAGCAGTCCGCGGATAAGTAAGCGGAGGCTAAGGCCTTCGCGGCCCCGTTTTTGAAGTTTGTGGTCAAGGACTGCGTAGAGGATATTTTCCAGATCGTTCACGAGTTGGTGCACGGCGGCGCTGCTGGGTTTCCCCGCCCCCCCTGTGGTTAAGGTCGGGCTTGTGTTGTTAATAAGTGCACTCTTTTCCCCGCGTTTACGGGGGAGTGGTTTTCGGCTGCTCGAAGCTGTGCCGGTGAAGGCCTGGGCTTTGGCCCATTCGTAAGGGAGGAGCCTTGCCTGGCGTTCTGCAGATCCGTAGAGGGCAGCCAGGCCGGGGAACTGGCCGGCGAGTTCGTTCTCTACGTGCTGCAGGGACCAGCCACAGGCACTGAAGTGGTTCAGCACGGCCATCCGGGCCTCGGACGGGCTCTTGTACCTAGCTGTGTCGTACAAACCGGTCCGGGCGACCCGGCGCAGCGGGGTCTCACTACCGGAGTTCAGTAGCAGCGCCGGTAACCCGCCGGTCCGTTGAGAGGTCGCGGTCTTCGCTTCCCGTGCCTTGAGCGCGCGCTTGCGGGCAAGTTCCGGAGCTAAGTTCGCACGCAGCTGCACCAAGCTCTGTGCGGGGTTGCGGCGGCGCAGGATGTCGTAGGCCTGGGACAGGGGAGTAATGAGGGTTTGGTGGCCACCGGACTTGTGGATGCTTCCTGGGACACGGATACACCCATCGGTGATGTTCTGGTGCGGGCTTGGGTCGAGACTGGTGGCCATCAGGGCCAGTGCTTCAACCAGTTCCCGGGCCTCGGCGGCGTCCATCCGGTCTTGCAGCGGGACGTACAGGTGTCGTCCACCGCTAGGGGAGAAATCCTCCACAAACTTCATGCCGCACGCCGACAACAACCGGCCCACCCGGGCCGCGTCCGAATCCACCACGCCCTTCAGCGCCTTCGAGGTGTCAAAGTCCAGGCACAGCGTGGCAACGCTGCCATCCGGCCCATGCACCATCACCGCCGCAGGACGCGCCGGAAGCGACCGCGTGATCTTCGGGATGTCCAGCGGCCGTGGGTATTGGAACCGCGAACCAACCCACCGACCCAGTCGGTACGAAGGTGCACCAGCAATCATCGGAGCAAGGCTCCATGCATCTTCTGGCTTCACATACGGCGCGACACCCATAGGGGCATGCATTGACGCCGATACCGGTTCCGGTACCATAAGGACAGTAGTTCCTTTCGAGGTAACACAAATGGCACCCACAGCGTGGGTGTTGTAAAAGTTCAGATCGTGTCCCGCCAAGAACTGGATCTGGACTTAATGCTTCCGAGAAGGCCCGCCTAGTGCGGGCCTTCCTCTTTTAAGAGGCGATACGGCCGATAGGCAGTTCCTCCTGGCCGCTAAGGAATGTCATGTCGATAGCGGCGAGCTTTTCAGCAACGGCATGTGCGATGAACTCACTAGCCGACTGCCCTTGGTGATCAGCAACAGCGAACAGCTTTTCTGCGTCTGCAACGGGGAGCCGGGTAGTCAGAACATGACGGTCCCCTTTAGAAGGGCGTCCTCCGCGTGCGCGTTTCTGAATTGCCATGCCCCTCACGTTAGTTTCTGAAACGCTGGGGGCTGGACATAAAGTACGGCGTGTCGGCTTCATCTCTTTTAGAAGCCTTTTGCGACGGCGGCGGCTGCGGCGAGCCAGGCGCGTTGGGTGGCGGGTTGGAGGGCGTCGTAGCGGATGGGCCCGTTGACCAGGGCGGGGTCGTAGGGGATCCGGACCACGGCTCGTACGTGGGGGCCGAAGCCGTCAGCGATCCGCCGGGCCTCATCCTTGGCGCGCTTGAGCGCATCACCGCTCATGCTGCGTTTGGCGTCGGTGGACTCGGACACGATGACGACGGCGTTGCGGGCCAGCTCGGCGTCGTGGCCGCCGCGGGATTCCAGCGTTTGGAGGGTCAGCCGGGCGGCCTCGGCGCGGTCTTCGATGGCTGTCACGGGGACCACGATCTGATTGGTGTGGTGGATCATTCGCCGCCAATTCGCGGCGCGGGCCGTGTTTCCGGAGTCCATGACGATCAGACGGTAGTAGCGGGTGAGTACCTGGTGGGCGATGTCCACCTCCTCTGCGGTCACTTCGTGGTCGCCCTCCTCGTTCTCGTCCGAGCGCAGGACGTCGAACTTGTCCGAGGTCTGGTGGTGGACGAACTGGGCGATCTCGGCTGCTTGGGCGCTGGGGGAGAGCAGAGCCTGTGATGAGTCGATGAGATCCAGGACGCTGTTGTTATGGCCGCCCCTTTCGGTGCGCCAGCCAAGCGTGCCCTGTGATTCGTTGTTGTCCCAAGCGACGGTCGCCGCGCCGCTGTAGCGGGCCAGGATCGCGCTGAGCATCACGACGGTGGGGGTCTTGTTCGCTCCGCCCTTGCGGTTGACGACAGCTACGGTGCGGGGGCCCGGCCAGTGCTGGCTCACGATGCGGATGTCCTCGCGTTCGGCCAGCTCTTCAGGGGAGGGGTCCATGCGGAAGCCGAGGCGGCTGAGAGCGCCGCGCCAGCCGTGGGTGGCCGGCTGGAGCGCGGGCGCGCTGATGAGGAACGAGGTGTCTTTGAGGCTGCGCCGAGTGGCAGGCTCCGCAGCGGCCGTCTTGGAGGCCGGTGCGGGTCCCTGTGCGGGCACGGGCGTGACGGCTGCGCTGAAGGTCACCGGCGCAGCGTGGGCGGCCTGTGCCGGCGCCTCGTCGGACGGAGAGGTGCCGGGTACCGAAGCAGGCGTTGTCATGACTTTGGCCGTTTCGGGCGAAGGTGCGGCCGTAATGGGCAGAGGGTCCTGCTCCCGACGGGAGGTGGGCCTGGTCGGTGCGGCCTCGCTGACGACGCCCTTGGGGGAGACGATGATGAGGCCTTGCCCGTCCGGGTCGGTGGTGCTGACGCGGACGGGTCGGCCGAGTTGAGCAGCGGTTTGGGTGATGATGCGTAGTGCGTCGCTTAGGACGGCGGCTTCGTCGGCGGCCTCGATCGAGTGGGAGGTTCCGTTGATGGTGACTTCGCCGGTTCCGTTGGTGCGCAGAACGGCGTTGATCTTGGGGAAGTCGAGCGCTTGGGTTTCCATCATCAGTCCTTACTTTGTTCCGTTCGGGGTGTGAAACGGTTGACCTGCCAGGGCTTGTCTGCTGCGCTGCGGAGCAGCTGCACGTCGTAGTCGCCGGCGTCGGTGGGAAACACGACATGGCAGCCGAAACCGTTGTTCTCATCGATCGTGAGCTGGCCCGTTCCGGTGATCCTGGTGACCGGGATGTTGGCCGGGTCAACGTATTGGTAATCAGCGGTTGCTTGGGCAGTCAGCAGCTGCCCGAGCTCCTGGATCCATTGCTTGTCCGTGACCGTGGGACGGGCATACAGCGTCATGGCCTTGGTCGCCGTTTCCAGCGCGGCTGTTTTGCTTGCCTCGTCCCAGGCAATGCCCCGGGTGGCCGGTGCTGTGCCGCCGGGAGCTTGGGGCTTACCGCCAGCGCTGAGCGTGGCTGGGCTGGCGGTGGAAGTGGTGGGTGACGGTTCTGCGGGTGTTGAGGTGGATACCGGCGCGCAGGCCGTGCACACGAGCAGGGCCGCGAGGGCTGTCAGGGCGCGTTTCATGGTTCCTCCGGTGAGTTGCTGCCGGGCAGGTAGAGAAAGGCGCTGGGAGTGCCGTTCTCTACGGTGCGGGTGTAGTAGGTGTGGTCATTCGGGGCGGGGTTGCCGTTGTAGCCCTCTTCCAGGAAGCTGCCGTCACCGTTAACGGCTTTGACGACGGCGACGTGGCCGTAGGTGCCGTCGGCGCCCCCGGTGCCGGGGGAGTACCAGACGACAGCGCCAACACGTGGCGTTCCACCGGTGGGCCAGCCCTTGGCGTCCCAGCCGTCCTTCCAGGTCAGGGCGGAGCCGAGGAGGGCTCCGTCGGGCCGGAAGCTGCCGTTCAGGACCCTGTAGGGGGCGGTGGTGCTGCCGAGCTGCTGGTTGATGCGCCAGAGGGCGAAGTCAACGCATTCGCGGTTGAACATCCCCAAGGGAGAAGGCTCGTAGATCGTGGCCGTGCGCCACGGCAGGTCATCGTCTTTGCCGGATTGGCCGGGAATGCCGCAGGAGCTTTCCCCGCCGGCGTCGGTGATCTTCACGTCGCCCAGGGCGGCGACGACCTCGACGGCTGCCGGCCAGTAGGTCTGGTAGTGGAACGGGTCGGCGTTGCGCTGGACCCTGTGAGCGGCCGTGGTGGGTTCGAGCTGTTCCCAGCCGTTGGTCTTCTGAAGGGTCTTGAAGAAGTTGGTCGCGGAGGCGGTCGGGTTCATGCGGTCCTGATAAGTGCCCCAGGCGCCGTTGTCGCGCTGCTGGAACAGGCCCCGGGAGTCAGGTCCGGGGCCGTCGCCGTGGTCCAGGACGCGCAGCCCGGATTCGCCCATGGCCGTCATGACCCCGATCGTCTGTCCCCGGGCAGAAAGTCCAAGGGCTTTGCCTGCGTTGATGACCAGGGCAGCATTGCGTAACTGTTCGCCCTGGTAGCCGGCAACAGGGACCTTGGGCAGCTGGCTTGCGTCAACGCTGACGCTGGAGCCGGTTGGTGAGCAGACGTCGGCAGCGGCCTGAGATCCGCCGCCGAACAGGATGATGGACAGCACCAATCCGACGGGCGTAAGGACGGCGCCGGCGACCAGCGTAGGCGCGCTCATTCGTAATTGCATGTGACCCCCTCACATCTGCTCGGCTGCTTCGCCCTAAGGCTGGTCCTCGTCGTTCACTTCCGGTATCTGGCCCTTCCTGAGTGTGTTCCGGTTCTCCCAGACCCAGTCCTTGACTTGATCTCTGGCGATCAACCATGTCTTCTCGACTTGGTAGGCAGGAATCACTCCGGTTTGGAGCCAGCGGTAGACGGTGTTTCGGGACAACCCGAAGATCTCTTCGAGGTCCTGAGGCGTAAGACGCTCCGGATACTTGGCGAAGAGTGCTTCCAGGTACTTGGGTTCCACGCTCAGTCCGTCCCACCGCATAGAGCCATCGTAGACCACAAATTGGTACTGTGATGTACTAGGAGTGATTGAAAGGTATTAAAGCTACAGTTTGCGGTCATCCTTGGCCTTTCGTGTCGGATGGTACCGATACGATCTTTGCTGACATTAGTAGGGGATGTGAAATGCCGGTCTCAAAGAACCGCTGGGTGACGCTCGGCGCAGAAACTATCGACGAACCCGTTCCAGCCAACCCTGAAGAGCCGCCTTTCATCCCAACGGGGGCCACGAGGCCACAGCTGAGTGTTCCACAGCCGGACCAAGCGGACCGGCTTCCCCGCCGGAACGTTGCGGGGAAGGAACCGAGCTTTTGGTGGCTTGGCGTCCACGGCGGCGCGGGCGAAACCTCGCTTGCACGCCTGGACAAGAGAACCAAAGCCGCCGAGCATCAGTGGCCTTTGACGGCAGCCGGATCCGTGATCGTCCTGGTTGCCCGGTCCAATATCCCTAGCCTTCGTGCAGCACGGCTGGCCGCAACTGAATGGGCTTCCGGTTCTCTTCCCGGGATCCACGTCGCCGGCCTCGTGGTCATGGCTGACGCTCCCGGACGGCTCCCGAAAGAGATCCGCGATTTCGCCCGCGTCGTCGGTGGGGGAGTGCCCCACATATGGCATTTCCCCTGGATGGACCCATGGCGCTACGGCCACGACATTGCCCCCGAAGAACTTCCCAAAGAAGCCCGCACCACCCTTGATCAGGTGCACATCGCAGTAACTTCCACCGCCGGACTCACGGCCAAGTAGAAAGAAGAAACTCATGTTGTTCTCCAAGGCCATGGAATGGTCAAGCTTTGCCATCACCGAGATACCGAACCCGGGCACAGGCGAGGCCCCTCCCGGCTCTGAAGGCTTGATCACGATCCTCAAATGGGTCGCATGGATCGTCTTCGGCCTCGCCGTGGCCGGCATCCTGATCACAGCCGGCACGATGATGATCAACAACCGACGCGGAGAGGGCGGCGAGCACGCCGGCCGCCTGGCATGGGTCCTCGGCGGCTGCATCCTGGCAGCCTCCGCGGGCGGTGTCGTAGGCGCCCTGGTCTAAGGAGCGGGAGCCATGACTGAACCGGCAGTGAACGAAGACCAGAATCCGCTGACCAAACCTAAGTTCATCATCTCGGCCGTTGTCGTGGCGATCATTGTCGCGCTCGGGATCATCCTGGCCCTGCTCCCTAAAGGGGGAGGAACCCCCGCGGCCGAGCCGAGCAACTCCGGACCCACCACCGCCAGCACGAAGAAGCCCAGCACGGCGGCGGCCGCAAGCGTATGCGGCCTGCCCTCAGGTAACCAGGACAAGCCTGCTACGGCCCCCGCTGACACCAAATGGGAGCTGGTCGGCAAGATCGCCGCCCCCACATCCCCAACGCAGTTCGGCCCCGGCAAGACCGAAGCCAACGGCCTCCGCTCCTGCTTCGCACACTCACCCACCGGTGCGTTGTATGCAGCGGCAAACATGACTGCGTTGTCCTCAGCTGGAAAAGCGGACCTCGTTTATCAGCAGTTGGCTGTACCAAGCCCGGAGCGAGATGCGGTGCTGAAGTCATCCCCAACAGCCGCCCCAAACTCCGTGACCGCCCAATTGGCCGGCTTCACATTCCGTTCTTACGAGGCTGACCGAGCCGTCATTGATCTCGCATTCAAGGGTGCAAACGGAACTTTCGTCTCCATTCCGGTTCCGCTCCAGTGGTACGAGGGCGACTGGAAGTTCGTTGTGCCAGCTACAGGGGACACTGGGGCGCGACAGCTCAGTGACCTCAGTGGTTACGTTGAGTGGGCCGGTGTCTAATGGCTGACTGCTCCGGCTTGAACGCAATAAATCCCTTTTGCCAGGCAGGGGCGGCCATCGAAGATGCCGCCAATGATGCCGTCAAGAACATGGCGAAAGCTATTGCCGATGCCGTTGGACAAACAGTCCAAACACTCGGGACATTTTGGGTGAACGTGGGAACTCCCGCTCTAACCTCTGCCCCGGGAGGGTCTACCGCGAGTGATCCGGTGTTGTTCCTGCAGAACAGTCTCTACTTCTGGACTGCATCCCTTGCCGTGCTGTCCGTCCTCGTGGGTGCAGCCAAGATGGTGATTGAGCGCAGAGGTGCACCCCTGCAGGATCTGGTGCGTTCGCTTGCGACCCTAATCGTCGTCTCCGGCGCCGGTGTAGCAGCAGTGGGACTACTGACAGTCGCGGCCGATCAGTTCTCAGCCTGGATCATCAAGAACTCCACGGACGGAACGTCGTTCAACGAGAACATCACCGCGATGCTGGCTCTATCGGCCACCAGCCCGATCGGGGCGATCATGATCATCCTCCTGGGGTTGATCGCGATTCTGGCCTCCGTAATGCAGATCGTGCTCATGATCATCCGCGGTGGCCTGCTCGTCATCCTGACAGGGATCTTCCCTACGGCTGCAGCTTTCAGCAACACCGAGGCCGGCAGGGGTTGGTTCCAGAAGTGCACGGCCTGGCTGATCGCCTTCATTCTCTACAAGCCCGCGGCCGCCATTATCTACGCCACGGCCTTCCAACTCAGCGGTACCAAAATCTTTGGGAACGTTGGTAACGGCAAGGACTTTGGCTCCGCGCTGCTGAGTACGGTCACCGGACTGGCTCTGATGATCATTGCCTTGTTCGCCATGCCGGCCCTCATGCGGTTCGTCACCCCGATGGTTGGTGCTGTCGCTGGCGGCGGTGGCGCTCTGGCAGCAGGGACGGTCGGCGCACTGGCGTCCGGCGCCATCAGCATGGGCAGCGCCGGACGCGGCGGCGGATCATCCACCAGCTCGACGACAACCAGCAGCACCTCGAGCCAAAGCCCTGGATCCCAGGGCCCCTCGGGCACCGGCAGCCAGGGAACAGCAGGAACGTCCGGCACAGCGGGGAAGACAGGTACCCGGAGCGCCGGAGCCACTGGCGCGGCAGCATCTCCCGGTACTGGCAGTGCTGCTGCAGGCAGTGGAGCGGCCGCTAGCGGTGGCGCTGTGGCGGCGGGGGCCGGCGGTGTCGCTGTACTGGCCGCACAAAAGGGCGTCGAAGCAGGCCAAGCCGCTTCCGGGGCCATCAAAGACATGAGCGAAGAATCCACGGGGGGTGCCTGAAATGGCAGCGATCGAGAACACCTATAGGGAACCGACCTACGGCAACTGGCGACGTCCGCGTAAGGCGGGCATCGGCACCCTTGGTGGGCTGGCAACAGCCGGTTTGTTTATGGGCCTCATCATCACGGTGATCTGTCTCTTTGTCGGCGGCTGGTTCGCCGGGCTCGTTGCCCTGTTCATCCTTGGGGTGGCGCTGGCCGTCGTCTCAGTGACCGACAAACACAACAAGTCCATAGGGGAGCGGATCTTCGCCCGTCTGGCGTTCCGCTCAGCACGGCGCAGACGCGCCAACATCTACCGCTCCGGTCCGCTGGGGCTGACGCCCTGGGGCGAGTTCCAGCTGCCGGGAATCTCCGCCGGTTCCAAGCTTTACGAGTTCACCGACTCCTATGGTCGCCCCTTCGCGCTGATCCACCTTCCCGCCACCGCGCACTACACCGTTGTCTTCGGCACCCAGCCCGACGGTGCGTCCCTGGTCGATCCCGAGCAGATTGATGCCTGGGTGGCTAACTGGGGCGGCTGGCTGGCCTCGTTGTCGAATGAACCTGCCGTCGTCGCGGCATCCGTCACGGTCGAAACCGCACCCGATTCCGGGGCACGGCTGCGCCGGGAAGTTGAATCGAACATCCATGACGACGCCCCTGCCATTGCCAAGGCCATGCTCCGGGAGGCCTTGAACACCTACCCGCAGGGATCGGCCACGATCCGCGCCTGGGTCGCGCTGACGTTCAGTGCCGCTGCCCGGGCAGGCGGCAAACGACGCACCGCGGAAGAGATCGCAAGAGATCTCGCATCACGGCTTCCCAGCCTGACCGAGCGTCTGGAATCCACCGGCGCCGGCGCATGCGCACCCTTGAACGCCCAGGAACTGTGTGAGGTCGTTCGGGTTGCCTACGACCCTGCAGCGGCCCGGCTCATCGACGAAGCCCACTACCAAGGCACACCCGTTGACCTGGACTGGAGCGACGTCGGACCGTCCGCCCACCAAGCCGACTGGGACGGCTACCGCCACGATTCCGGGCACTCCGTGTCCTGGACGATGACGGGCGCCCCTCGCGGACACATCCTGGCATCGGCGCTGGGCCGCCTCGTCGCACCGCACGGGGAGATCGACCGCAAGCGCGTCACCTTGCTGTACCGGCCGATCGAAGCCGGCCGCGCGGCCGCCATCGTGGAGTCGGACCAGACCAGCGCCCTGACCCGGGCCTCTTCAACCAACCGGCCCACCGCCCGCGCCCTGGTCGACGCCCGTGCGGCGCAGGCCACCGCAGCGGAGGAAGCCAAGGGCGCCGGGCTGGTCAACTTCGGCATGGTCGTCACCGCCACGGTGCTGTCCGCCCGTGACCTTGAGGACGCCGTCGCCGTCGTCGAAGGCAACCTCGGCCCGTCGGCACGTCTGCTGCTCCGGCGCGCTTACGGCTCACAGGATTCTGCCTTTGCCGCGTCCCTGCCACTGGGGCTGGTCCTGCCCAAGCACTTGAAGGTTCCCGAAGAGATCCGCGAGGCCATGTGATGTTCGCCAACTTGACTAAGCACCAGCGCACACCGGCCCCGGCCACGAAGCTCGCCGCCGCGGTCGCCCGCCGCCCGGGCCTTCGGGGCTGGCGCGGCCGCGGACAGGGCGAAGCCGTCTACGTCACGGCAGCCGACGAATGGCGCGGAACCTCGGTCCAGGTCTGCGGTCTCTGGCCGTTCGTGGGCGGGTCCGGCACCCCGATCCTGGGAGTGCCGATCGGCGTGCACACCGACACCGGAGCGCCCTTCGGGGCCGATCCCATTAGCTGGTTCATGCACGGCATGATCAACAACCCCTCCATGTTCGTCCTCGGCCTGCCGCACTACGGCAAATCCACCCTGGTCAGGCACATCGTCCTCGGCCTGGCAGGCCGGAGCATCAACCCGTTGATCCTCGGTGACCTGAAGCCGGACTACGTTGACCTCATCGAAGCCCTCGGCGGGCAGGTCATCAGCCTGGGTCCAGGCCGCGGCCACCTGAACGTCCTGGACCCCGGTGAAGCCACCGGCGCCGCGGTCAGGTTGCTCGCCTCGGCCGAGGAACACCGGGCCAAGGCGAACCGGACCCTGAACGATCCAGATGGCGACCAGGCCGCGGCCGCGCAGCTGCTCGCGGCAGCGGTGAAGGCGGAGAAGCTGGCCGAACAGCTGATGGCCGACTCGCACAACCGGCGCCTGAACATGATCACGGCGCTGATCACCATCGTGCGGAACGCCAAGCCCAGTGCCCACGAGGAATCCCTGATTGACCGGGCCCTGCACATCCTGGACGAGCGCCTGGACCGTGTTCCCCTGATCGGGGATCTGATCGAGGTCATCAAAGACGCCCCCGACGAGCTGCGGGCGATCGCCCTGGACCGCGGCGACATGAGCCGCTACCTGGACGCGACCGACCAGCTGCGCCAGTCGCTGTACTCCCTCGACGGCTCGGGCCGCTTCTCGGACATGTTCTCCCAGCCCACCGACCAGCCGATGGACCTGACCAAACCCGTGGTCTTCGACCTGTCAGGGATCTCCGACACACAGCGAGACATCCAAGCGGCCTGCCTGCTGGCCTGCTGGTCAACCGGGTTCGCCACAGTCCAGGTCGCTCACACCCTGGCTGACGCCGGCCTGGAACCGCGCCGTAACTACTTCGTCGTCATGGACGAGCTGTGGCGGGCCCTGCGCTCCGGTGAAGGCATGGTCGACCGGGTTGACTCTTTGACCCGGCTGAACCGGACCGAGGGCGTCGGGCAGGCCATGATCACACACACCATGAGCGACCTCGAAGCCCTGCCCACTGAGTCCGAACGGATGAAAGCGCGCGGATTCGTCGAACGCTCCGGCATGGTCGTCTGCGGGGCACTGCCCGGAGCAGAAATGGAAAAACTCAACAAAGCCGTCACCCTCTCCCGCGCCGAGCAAGCCCGCCTCATCTCATGGGCTGACCCGGGGTCATGGACCGACGTCGGCGGCTCCCGCAAACGGGTACGCCCGGGCCTGGGTAAATTCCTCTTCAAAGTCGGCGGCCGCCCTGGGATCCCGGTCGCGCTCAAACTGACCAGCGTCGAAGAAAAACTGCACGATACAAACAAACGCTGGACGATCAACAGTGATAAGTTCGCATGAATTTTGACGCTTTCGGCGCCAACCTGAGCATGCCCGGGGGCTGCAGCGGGTGTTGGTGCTCAGGTTCGGGGAACCTGTTCGCCCTCAAGGGTGAGGTCCGGGTGCTCGACGGTGTTGAGGTAGCGGGTGGCGCCTTCGACGCTGAGCCCGAAGAGATCGCAGATGCGCCGGATATCGCCGCCGGTCGCGTGGATCTCGTGCAGGATACGGTCCTCGCGCAGCGCCTGGGGCCGCAGCGTCAATCCGGCCCAGGGGTACTGCCGGCTGACGGGCAGGAGCCTGGGCGCCGTACGCCGGTTGATGAGCAGGTGCGGGTTGGCACTGCCTGGCCAGGTCCGGTTGCGCTGGTCGAGCCAGGCTGCCAGGCGGGTGCGCACGGGCGCGGCCAGCGGGATGTCGCGGGTGCCGAGTATCAGGTGTCCGTCGCTGATGTCGGTGAGCCGCAGCTCGCTGAGCTGTTTTTTGGTCAGCGCGTGGAAGGCCACCAAGGCAACGGCGAGGGCGACCACCGGCTTCGGGGAGTTCAACTCCTCGCGGATCACTGCGGCGTCCAGAGCGAAAGGGATAGTGCTGGCCTTCGGGGACGCCTTCATCCCGCGGGTCGGATTCGCGAAGATGAGCCGGCGGCCTTTGAGGGTCGTGAAGAGCGATTTGAGCCCGTTCCCGGCGACGTGGCGGCGGACCCTCGTTTCCTCCAGCGCGGCTGTGATGTCGGCGCGGGTGACCTCGGCGAAAGACTGGAGGCCTGCCTCGGCCCAGGCGTGGATGATGGGTTCGATGCCCAGGATGTGCGCCCTGATGGTCCCTGGGTCGCGCGGGATCTGCCGTGGCGCCTGGTGGGCGCCGTTGGTCAGGACTTGCAGCCACACCTCGAGCTGGTCCTTCATGACCGGCGGCAGGGTGCTGGTCTTGGCGGCGAAGTAGCGTTCGATCCGGGTTGGCCGGTCCTCGATGAGCAGGCCTGCCGCGGCCAGAACGTCGATCGTGGAGATGACGTTGCCGGAGTATTGGCGCAGTTGGAGGACGTCGGTGGCGCGGATCTTCGCGGTCGGGCTGAGCCGGAAGCCCTGCAGCAGCCGCAGCGATCGGGTCACGTCGTTGCGTTGCCGCTTGCTCCAGCCGGCCCTCGCGGCGTGTTCGCGGACGATGGCGGCGCAGTAGCGGGTCAGGTCTCTGTCTTCGAGGCGGGCACGCGCCGCGACAACCTTCGGATCGGGCGCCATATCGAACAACGGCATCTGCACGCCGTAGTCGGCAGCCGAACCCGTGCCGGGCGGGTTGTTCTTGTCCCGCCGCTTCCATGGGGCGCGTTGTTCCGGGCTCAACGGCGGTGCGCCCCGGCGTGCGGAGGTCATGTTGGCGAAGAAGAGCTGGTGCCCGGCCTTATTCGCGCCGGCCAGGTCCAGGCCATGTCCGGGCTCCTGGAGCATTCGGGCCTGTTCCAGACACAGCCGGCAGGCCCGCCGCTCCCCGATACGGGCCGCGCGCCCGCAAAAGTCGCAGATTCCTTCCGGGTTGTGGGAGCGCCACCAACGACACTGCCAGCACGTCCAGTTGTAGCGGCGGTAGACACCCCACGCCAGACAGCCCTTGCACGAGCCTGGGTATTGCGGGCTGCCGGGATGGCAGCTGGCGCACATGCCTTGGCTGAAATAGTCCACGTTGGTGCCGCACTTGGAACACGAGGGCGGGATGAACGGGCCGCCGGGAAGGCAGTCATAGCAATAGGCCACCCGGGGGAAGGTCCAGGCGGCGCGGTTGATCTGGCAGCGGGGGCACATCGCCGGCGGCCGCAGCGCCGCCGCCGGGCCCGGGGCAGGACTCATGACAGCCCTGCCTATAGGGGCGGCTCGGACCGCGGCCTGCCGAAGCGCGGCGTGACGACCGGCGATACCCCGCCGCCACTGCCGTGGTCCTGGTTATTGCCGTTGACGGTCTCGGTCCCGAGTGGACGTCGTGCAGCGACCTTCTCCGGCTCGGGACTCATCAGGTCCGTCGGTGTGCACTTCAACACTGAGCAGAGCACGTCGAGCTCCTCGAGTCTCATCGTCGCCGGTGTCCCGGCCCACCACGAGGACATCTTCCCGGCGCTGATCTCCAGCCCGGCATCGGCGAGCATCCGGCGCATCTGCGCCGACTTCCAGACCCCGCGTTCGGCGGCTCTGATCCGCAGATTCCACAACACGGCCTCATCCTTCCTTCTGTATAGGTCCGAAGCGGGACTCGACCCGCTCATTGGCGTTCTTCCAGGCAAGCTCGACGTGCTCGCTGCGCACGTGGATGTAACCCGAGGTAGTCGCGAGCCACTGATGCCCCAGCAACTCCTGGAGGGCCTTGATGTCCATCCCGGCCCCGTACAGCGAGGAGGCGCAGTAATGCCGCAGAACGTGGGGGGTCATCCGTCCGGACCATGCCGGCAACCATTGGTCGACCTGCAACCCCAGGCTGCGCCGCAGTGCGTTGCCACCGACCCGGCCGCATCGCCCCAGCTCGCGGTCGAACCGCTCCGAGGGGAGCAGGGGTGCGTCGGGGTCGGCCCAGTCCTCGCCGTACTGGTGTCGGACCTCGCCCAGCCACCAGTCGATCAGCTCCGCTGCGCCGTTAATCGCGGGCACCAGACGCGGCTTCGGGCCACGGCCCTGAGCTCCCTTACCGAACCGGACATGGAGCTTGCCGAACCCGCCCAGGTCCGGGCGCCAGTCACGGATGTCGAGCATCACCGTCTCGTTGATCCGCAACCCCAGCCGACGCCACAGCGAGGCAGCGAAGTAGTCCCGCGCGGCGGGCAGATACTTGCGGGCCTGCGGGATCGAGTGCCGCCAACACGTGAAGAACGCGTCGATCTCGGCATCCGACGGGGGCACTCTGACGTTGCCCAGCGCCGCCCCGGACTGGCGGTTGAACTCATCGATGGGCTGTTCGACCAGCACCCCGGTCACCCGATGGATCCGGCCCTGGTAACGGCTGATCATGAACTCGTAAAACAACGCCAGTGTCCCGGCCTTGCCGGCCCTGGTGCTCACACTGCGACCCAGCCTGCGCTGCTCGGCCAGGAACCGGTCGGCGTCCTGACAGGTCGCCGCCCACAGCGGGCCCGTCACCGAACGGGCGAACTCAATAATCGTCGCCCGGGTATTGCGGATATGCGAGTCGCTCAAACCAGCCGCTGCCATCGCCAACGCGTACTGGTCGACGATCTCCTGCTCGAAATCCTCGGCCGCCTGCACACTCCAGAACGCCGGATCCATGGCGCCGCCACCGGGCAACGCCACCAGCACCATCAGCTACCAACTTCAGAAGGAGCGAGCATGCGTCGACATTACGCCCAAACCGTCACTCTCGTCGATGGTTCGTCGATTCGGGCCCCATGGGGCTCCGAACCGACATCACCTGCTCAAACGCGAATCCCGGCTGCAGAACAGGCCAACGAACCTGAGCGAATAGAGATAAGCAGCAACGGCGAAGGGGACAACTGATGGGTGCACCAAGCAGCGGCAAACGCTCCCGGATGGATGGCGAAACCATCCTGCTCTGGGTCTTCATCACCGTCGTGGTGCTCGGTGTCGGTTCCCTGGCCGGCGCCGTGCACTTGGGCTCGGTGCTGTCCGCTGACGGCCAGAAGCTGCCCGCGAACCCGTTTGAACTGGTCTTCGGCCTGCTCTCGCACAAGGTCACGTGGCCCGCGGCCGCCACCTGGGTGCTGATCGGCTTCGGCGTCCTCATCATCCTTGTGGCCGTTTTGGTGGTCCGTGCGATGCTGCGCCGACGGTCCAAGCGTTCGCGTGTGGACGCTGCCGCCCAGCACATGGCCAAGGCTAAGGACCTGCGTGCCCTGAGCCTGCGCGGTGCCACGGCTACCGCGGAGCGTCTGGGAGTGAAAGGCTCACCCGGCGTCCCGGTAGGCAAGACCGTCCTCGGCGGGCAGATGGTCTACGGCTCCTGGGAAGACATGCACATCGACATCTGGGGACCCCGTACAGGTAAAACCACCTCCCGGGCCATCCCGGCGATCCTCGCCGCCCCGGGAGCAGCTTTGGTGACCTCGAACAAGCGGGACATCGTTGACGGAACACGCGACGTACGCGCAGCCGAGGGCCCGCTCTGGGTCTTCGACCCGCAGTCCGTCGCACTCGAGGAACCGTCCTGGTGGTGGAACCCCCTGTCCTATGTCACTGACGAAGTGAAAGCGGCACGCCTGGCTGACCACTTCGCAGCCGGTTCGCGCGGCCCGGACGCCAAAACGGACGCCTACTTCGATCCCGCCGGTCAGGATCTTCTTGCCGGGCTCCTGCTCGCCGCGGCCCTCGACGGCCGACCGATCACGCAGGTTCACACGTGGCTGACCCGTCCCGCTGACGATGAAGCGGTGGACATCCTCAAGGCCCACGGTTTCACCCAGACCTCCAACGCCGTGGGCGGCGTCATCAATGCCCCCGAGAAACAGCGCGGCGGCGTGTACGGCACGGCGCTGCAGATGGCCTCCTGCCTCACCAACCGCCAGGTGGCCCGCTGGGTGACCCCGCAGGGTGAGCAGGACGAGCGGCCACAGTTCGATCCGGCAGCATTCGTCCGCTCCAAGGGCACCCTGTACAGCCTGTCCAAGGAAGGCAAAGGCACCGCCGGCCCGCTGGTGACGGCGCTGACCGTGGCCACGGTCGAGGCCGCAGAAGAACTCGCTGTCCACTCACCGGGAGGCCGGTTGGCCACACCCATGGTCGGTGTTCTGGACGAAGCGGCCAACGTCTGCCGGTGGCGTGAACTTCCGAACCTCTACAGCCACTACGGCTCGCGGGGCATCGTTCTGATGACCATCCTGCAGTCCTGGTCACAAGGCGTCGAAGTGTGGGGTCGCGACGGGATGCGCAAGCTCTGGAGCGCCTCCAACATCAAGGTCTACGGCGGCGGCGTCGCCGAAGCCGAGTTCCTGAACGAGCTCGCGCAGCTGGTCGGCGAGTACCGGTACTCCAACATGACCAGAAGCCGCTCCAAACAAGGCACCTCCTACAGCCACGACGACGACCGCAAAGAACGCACCCTTGACGTGTCGGACTTGGCCGCGTTCCCACGAGGCCGCGCCATCATGTTCGCCTCCGGCGCCCCTGCTGCATTGCTGGAGACGGTGCCTTGGATGAGCGGTCCGCAGGCTGATGCGGTGCGGGCCTCCATCACCGCACATGACCCGGCGAACAAGCCGGCCGGCGCGGCCGGGAGCCGGTGGATAGCTGCGGGTGCCTCTAATGAGTGAGGGTCTGGGGGAGTGGGACGACGAGCTGGAGGACACCACAGCCCCCGCCGAGCAAGCCGAAGAGGACTCGGAAGCCCCTGAACTGTTCTACCCGAACGTGGCCGAATTCGTAAGAAGCAAGCTGGCCACCAGCTACCGCCGGCAGCTCAACGTTCAGGGCGGCGTGACCTGGTGCCCGCAATGGTGGAAGCACGCCGAAGCGATCAGCCGCCTCGAAGCGCTCTGGCGGGCCTGGGAGTTCCTGCGCCTGGACGGCACCACCGGGATGAGCGTGTGGTGGCGCGACCACGCAGACCACCACATGTCCGTTCTGCTCTCAACAGATGGGCCGTTCAAGGGCTGCACCCCGGACGACGGCCACCGCTCCAAACTCGCCCCTCTACCCTGCGAGATACCCCCCGCCGGCTTGTTCTAATCCGGGCGGTGTTAGCCGGCCTCAAGGTGACCACACAGGCTGTCCATAGTTGGGGTCAATCCGGGTTATCCACGGCTGGAATCGGGAGCCATCAGGAAAGCTCCCTCAGCAGCAGTAGCGGTGGATAACCCCATCAGGATTGTCCCCGGCTGTGGGCAGCGGACTAAATGTCCCAGATGAGTTTCCAGAAACTAGTCGAAAACCATTGCATCCGAGCGCCCTCTTCCGCGAAATCCTTCAAGCCCCCAGCCGCCACTGACCTGAGCTCTCTAGGATGGTTGCCAGCGACGGATAAATATGACTTGCGAAAACATCTGAAGGGAAGCCAGAATTTTCTCAGCTTGGAGGGGCTGTCCAGCAAAAATCCTGGGGAGGAAGCTCGCCTGCCACTGATCCTGATGCATCGGTGATGTGAACGGACGCTGTGACGCAACCCGGTGCATAGACTTGGCTGCCGTAGGAAGTGTTGTTTCCTGCAACCGCAAAATTGCTGCTGAACTCAGGGTCTTCTACTTTGTAGGCAGGCAGTCCATCACCAGCTCGACGCTCAATCACTTTGTTGACCGTCGAACCTTCTAGAGTGTTGATGACCCTTACCCAAGTTGTGTTGCACTTTGGGGCATGCTTAATTTCCACTGTTGCTAATAGGTTGTCCGTGCCCATCCGCTTAATCTGAAGCGTATTCATGGTGGAATGGCCGGTTGCAGCGCAGCCGCTTGGGTTAGTTCCGTCATACGTAGCCGCTAATTTTTCTGGAGTGGTTTCCGGGGGGAGGGTCGGTTGGGGGGTTACGTTAGCCGGTGACGGAAGGATCGAGGGAGTGGGCGACGGAGGGCTTGTCGAACAAAACGTCCACCGGTTCATGTCACATAAGTTTTTCATGGCGCCCGAAGCGTCGTTAGCAAAAGCAGCAAAGCCGACTAGGCACGCTATCCCTCCCCCTAACGTGACCTTCTTCCACAAGGAAAGCTTGCTCGGCGGCACATCTGGAGGCACCTCCGGGGGCACCTCCCCGAGCGTAGGTTTGCTGAACGAGACCGATTGGCGAGGGAAGCTCTCGTCCGAAGAAGCATGTTGATCGCCGGATTTGATCTCGTCCAACTCCCCACGCTTGGTGGCGAGGGGGCTTGAAGCAGCGCCGGAATCCGCGCCTTTGGACGATTTGGAAGGAAGATCAGGTGGGTCCTCCAGAGAGGGTCGAGCGTGTAGCGGTCGGCCGTGGATCCTCCGCAGGAGTGATTCAATTCCTAGCGCATCAAGGCTTTCGATGCGGAACCACTGCAACCTGTGTAGATCTGAAGGGATGCTCTCTTTCCCCATCCCAGGTAGCAGGACCAAGAGAACTTTCCTTTGAAAGGCACTTTGATTCTCGTTAAACAATCCTTTTAGCGTGTCCGCCTCGGACACGACGCCAGCTCCTAGGTGAGGCGAGTTGGTGCCTTCCCATCTTTCGCGCCATGCAGTCGAAGCCACGATGATCACGAGATCGCAGTCCTGGACTTGCCGTTGTCCCCACCGCGTCCAATCGACGCTAGGATCCGTCTCACTCCAGAGATCGAGAGAAACATTGACGCCATTGGACATCAAAAGCGTTGCGAATTGCACAACTTTTTCAATCCAGTCTTCAGCCTGGAGGGGACTGCTGAAGGTTTAGTTGACAGCTGGGGTTGATAATTTCTTACGCGGCTGAGGCCGCGTTTTTTATTGTTTCAAACTCGATGGGTGTCAGCCGTCCGAGGGCGCGTTGACGGCGTTTTCGGTGGTAGCTGCGCTCGATCCAGGTCGTGATGGCCAGCCGGAGCTCGTCCCGGGTCTCCCATCGTTTCCGGTTCAGGACGTTCTTTTGAAGCAGGGAGAAGAACGATTCCATCGCGGCATTGTCACCGCATGCCCCTACCCGGCCCATCGATCCGTGCAGGCCGTAGGTGTTCAGGGCCAGGACGAACTTTCTGGATCTGAACTGGGACCCTCGATCGCTATGGACCACCGTGCCCGCCGGTTTCCTGAGGGCCACGGCGTGGTCCAGGGCGGCGACGGCCAGGGACGCTTTCATCCTCCCGTCCATCGAGTACCCGACGATCCGGTTCGAATGCAGGTCCTTGATCGCGCACAGGTACAGCTTTCCCTCCGCCGTGTGGTGCTCGGTGATGTCCGTGAGCCATTTCCGGTTCGGTGCCGTGGCGCTGAAGTCCCGTTCGATGAGGTCATCGTGGACCGGTGGGCCTGCCTTGAGCCCTGACCTGCGCCGGCGGTGGATCACCGAGAGGATGCCGTTCTGAGAGCAGAGCCGCCAGATCCGGCGTTCACTGGCAACCGGGCCGGGACCGGCGTTGATCTCATCGGCGATGAACCGGTATCCGAAGGCAGGATCGTCGCGGTGGTGGTCGATGGCGGCGTTGATCAGGTGGGCTTCTTCCAAGTCCCGGGCGGGCACTGGGTTGGCGGCCCACTGGTAGTAGGCCTGTCTGGAGAAATTCAGTACCCGGCAGGACACTGCCACGGGAACCCTGATCGGGGCGTCCCTGGCAGCCAGCTCGCGGACCAGCGGGTAGATCATTTTTTTGGGTTGATGTCCCGGGACAGGTAGGCCACAGCGCGGCGCATGACTTCGGCTTCCTGTTCCAGGAGCCGGATGCGTTTGTTGGCCTCCCGTAACTTCGCGGCGTCGTCGGAAACCGTCCCGGACTTCACGCCGTCTTCTCTGTCGGCGATCTTCATCCAGCGGTGCAGGGCAGCGGGTGAGACCCCGAAGTCCTTGGCGATCTGGGTGATGGGTGCTTCGCCCTTGCGGGCGACCGCGACGACATCGCGGCGGAACTCTTCGGGAAAGGCTTTGGGCATGATGAACATCCTTCCACCCGCGAGGATCAAATCCTCACAGGCAAAGTGTCAATCAAACCTTCAGCAGTCCCGAGGTCAGACCAGCCCTCATCTCGATGAGCCCAACTCACAAGTGCCGTCGTCGGTGCCACCGAACCATTCATGGACTGAGTTTACGGTTTGACCGAGCTGAGGCTCGGTATTCTCTCCTTGATCATCCGCTAGCTGCGGGCTGCAGGCAGTGATGCCTCCAGAACAGCGTCAGGTTGAGAGCTAGGACTTCTTTGAGCTGTCGTCAGGGAAAGAGAGTTTAAGCCTATTTCTGACGCTTATTTGGGTAGCTTCCTGACGTCAGATTAAGGTGTGCCTCAATTGGCGATCTGCCCGCCAGCGAGCCATTTCTCCGGACTTGAGAAGTCTTGCCTTGGGTAGGTTCGCGCGCCGCCGGGGGCCTTCTAATGCTGCGGTGCCAAGGTCAGCCAGACCTGCACAACCATTGCCGATGCTCCTCCCGATTGTCAGTATGTTCTGACATACTCTCAAGGAGAACTCTGTGCCTCTTGTTCGCGTTGATGTCAACGAAGGCCGTACCCGTGATGACCTGAAGAAGCCTAGCCTGGGCTAGGCTACGGCCGTCCTCAAGCCATTGCGTGCATACAGGAAGGAGTATGAGACTGCTGGTGAGAGAACCGCGCCAGCGTAGATGTTCGGGAGCACGTTGCCAACGAATGCCCGCGCGTTGATGAGCGGGTTAGTGCTGCGTGAAGTCTTACAGGTCCATCATCTAATACTGCTTGTCCCATCACGGGCCCTGCCTTGTCTTGTATCGCCTCAACGGCCGGACGTAGCATCCAGTATGGAGTTCGTCGACTACAGGCCCTCGCGTGAGCAGCTGGTCTACACCTTCGGTGGGGCAAAACCTTCACTCGTGGTCCAACCGGGAACGGTGATGAAACTCTGGTCCGAGGATGCCTTCAATCAGGCGCTCACCTCAGTTGAGGACTTCTCCAGCGAGAAAGTGGATCTGCGCTTCGTAAATCCACAAACCGGTCCTTTCTACGTCGTGGGCGCTGAGCCGGGGGACGCCCTGGCAATCCATATCGTTGATCTGGCGCCAGCCCGCACCTGGGGCGCCTCCGCCACTATCCCATTCTTTGGCGGCCTGACCAGTACGGACCGTACTGCACTGCTGCAGGATCCATTGCCGGATACAACGTGGATATACCACCTTGACTCCGCCCGCAACACGATCGGATTCGAATCCCGTTTCGGTGACTTTCAGGTTGACTTGCCGGTCGAACCGATGCTCGGCACGATAGGGGTGGCGCCACCGGGGGGAGAGGTGCGTTCTTCGCTCGTACCGGAGCGGTTCGGCGGAAACATGGATTCCCCTGAAGTTAAGGCGGGGTCAACCATTTACCTCGGCGTCAACGTGGAAGGAGCGCTTTTCTCCATCGGTGATGGGCACTACCGGCAAGGAGAGGGCGAGGCGTGCGGCACAGCCGTCGAGGGTGCCATGGACTCCACCATCATTGTGGAACTAATCAAAGGAAAAGCCCCGGCCTGGCCGCGCATCGAAACGGACACACACTGGATGGCCGTAGGCTCCTCTCGCCCCATGGAGGACTCCTGGCGCATAGGCCAAATGGAAATGGTGCGTTGGTTCAGCGAGCTGTTCGGACTGCACGCCATGGACGCCTACCAACTGCTGACGCAGACGGCGCAGGCTCCGATCGCCAACGCGGTCGACGCGAACTACAGCGTAGTCGTGAAAGCGGCGAAGTCGCTATTTCCTACAGTTAATGCTTACGACGGCGTTCACGCCGACCTGCGAAGCCGCACTGCCAGACTCTAACCACCCGAAAGGACGAACTCATGGATCTGCAGGTCAGAGGGTTGACAGCGCTTGTAACCGGAGGCACCAAAGGCATAGGCCGTGCGATTGTGGAGACCTTCGCTGCTGAGGGCGCCAACGTCGCCTTCTGTGCACGTACAGCCGACGCCGTGACCGCCACTCAGCAGGAGATCGGAAGGAACAACGTGGTCGGTGCGCGCGTGGATGTCGGGGAAGGCGCCGAGGTCGCCCGCTGGGTGGATGACACTGCGGCGAGGTTTGGCAGCATCGACATGGTCATCAGCAATGTCAGTGCGCTGGCAATCCCCGATACGGAGGAGAACTGGAAAGCGTCACTGAATGTGGATTTGCTGGGAACGGTGCGTCTGGTGAAAGCGGTGATGCCCCACGTCAAGCGCAGTGCAGCGCCATCGATTACTGCCATCTCCAGCGTCTCCGGACGGGAAGTAGACTTCGCCTCGGGACCGTACGGAACCATGAAGTCCGCGATTATCGCCTACATGGCCGGTCTGGCTTTCCAACTCGCCGAACAGGGGATCCGCGCCAACACCGTTTCTCCCGGAAATACATATCACCCCGGTGGTGTGTGGGAGCAGATCGAGCAAGGGGACCCGGAACTGTTCAGCATGGCAATGGGCCTTAATCCCACCCACCGGATGGGCACGCCCCAGGAAATCGCCGATACCGTAGTCTTCATCGCCAGCCCCAAATCCAGCCGGACCACAGGAGCCAATATTCTTGTGGACGGTGGGCTCACCCGAGGCATCCAATTCTAACGATGCCCTTCAGAAGCGGGACCACTTACCCATGTGCGGGCCAGCCACGGCATGAACGAACACTGCAATGCCTGGCACCGCACCCTTGAATTCCTGGAAAAGAGCCTCACCGGCTGAGCCTGCTGGGGTGGGCTGACCAACAGGGCATGCTTGTGCCGCGGCTGCCGTCAATTGGATGCGCGGGGAACTCGAAGCAGATATTTCTGGAACAGCCCGGGAGAACCTGGCGAACTGGGCCTGCTTACCGGCTGGTGCACCGGGTGATTCCGTAGAGATGGACTGGGCCTGGGAACACCACAACGTCTAACTCCTGCAGCGCCCCCCCTGCACGCAGGATTTCCTTTGTCTGTGGAACACAAAGAGCCGCCCCCTGAACGGGGGCGGCTCTTTGGGCGATCCATCTCAGGGCCGCCGGCACTTCGCCGAGCGGCTTGCCTGGCGTCTATCTGTTCGGTGTCACGGACGCGATGATGCTGCCTAGCGGAACTTCTGCTTCTTCCTCGACCAGAAGCGTGATGGTACCGGCAATTTCCGGGTAAACCTCCGCGTCGACCTTGTCGACCGCGACTTCAGCGATCAGGGTCTTCGGTGTCACCTCGTCACCGGTGTCAACGAACCAGGAGACGATCACCCCGGTAGCATCATCGGCCGTGGATAGCCGGGGGAAGAGGACGTCGCTCACTTCGTCACTGCCCCGCGAACTGCGCTCTCGATGCGCGTGGCTGTGGGCAGGACGCTGTGCTCGAGCTGGCTAGCGTAGGGCACAGGCACGTCCGGCATGCAGACCCTGGAGACATGGCTGAGCAGTTCTGGCTGGCGCTCGGCGACGGACGCGATCACCTCGCCGGAGAGCCCGAAGGATTGGTAGTCCTCGTCGACGACGATGAGACGCCCGGTCTTCGAAACGGATGCGACGATCGCGTCACGGTCCAGCGGCACCAGGCTTCGGAGGTCGAGCACCTCCACGCTGATGCCTTCCGGCTCGAGTTTTTCGGCCACATCCAGCGCGTGATGCACCGAGAGCGATAACGTCACGACCGTAACGTCCGTGCCCTCTCGAGCGATTCGTGCCTTCCCGATTGGAACCTCATAGGATTCCTCGGGCACCGCACCGATCGAGCGCTTGTTCTTCTTCATCCAGCCGAGGCCCATGATGCCTTTGTGGAACATGAAGACGACAGGGTCATTGGAACGGATGGCCGCAGTCATCAGCCCCTTCGCGTCATAGGGGTTGGAGGGAACAACGACTTTCATTCCCGGCAAATGCGCGAAGGTACCCCACAACGCCTGCGAGTGCTGCGCGCCATCGGAGTATCCGCCTCCCACTGCCGTCATGAGCACCATCGGGACCTGCACATTTCCGCCGGACTCAAAGTGGATTTTCGCCATGTGGTTGTAAATCTGGTCCATGCAGACACCGAAGAAATCGACGAACATCAGCTCGACGATGGGGCGCATGCCCTCAACGGCGGCACCGATGCCGGCTCCGATGAACGCAGACTCCGAGATCGGAGTGTCGAGGATGCGGTCGGCGCCGAACTCATCGATCAACCCGGTCGTTGAGGAGAAAATGCCGCCGTACGGGCCGACGTCCTCGCCCATTACGAACACTGAATCGTCGGCGCGCATTTCCTGGGCGATGGCTTCCTGGATGGATTTGGCCGTCGAGAGTTTGCGCTTGCCCGGCTCGGGCTCAATCACCGCGGCTGTGTTGCCGTGCGGGGCGCGGCCGGTACCGGTGTCGATGGCGTCGCTGCCTGTGTTCATGTCCGCATCCGTGGCCGTGTTGACACCCGCGCCGGTGACGGGGGCGCCGGTGGATGCCGCGCTGGCCGGGGCGTTGTCCGCCGGCTCCTGGCCGGTGCGATCGAGGTCAGTGCTCATGAGCGTACTCCTTCGGAGAAGACGTAATCGAGGGCATGGGCCGGGTCTGGTGTCGGTGATGATTTCGCGAAGTCGATGGCGTCCTCGACCTGTTCCAAGGCGGACGCCGTCATCACGTCATAGTCCTTCTCCGTCATGGCGCCGCGGTCGATGAGTGTCTGTTTGTAGGTGGGCAGTGGGTCCCGCCCCGGCACTCCTTCGAGGTCGGTGCGGTACCCCTGGGCGTCGCCTTCGAAATGCCCCCAGAGCCGCAACGTGTGCACTTCGACGAGGGAGGGCCCGTCGCCTGCCCGCGCACGGGCGACGGCCTCGCCGCATGCTTCGTAGACTCCTTCGACCGAGTTCTCCTCGACGCGGACTCCCGGGATTCCATAGGCCGCGCCTCGATCGGCGTTGGAGGTGACCGCTGTCGACCTTGCCCGGGGAACCGAGATACCCCAATCGTTGTCTTCGATGACGAAGACGACGGGCAGCTTCCATAGTGCCGCCAGATTCAGCGCTTCATGGAAGGCGCCGGCGTTGGCCGCGCCTTCTCCCGCGACCGCGACGGCGACGCGGTCGCCCCCACGACGCTGGAAGGCCAGGGCCTGCCCGAGTGCCGGTGGCAGGCCTTCGGCCACGATGCCCGAACATGAGAAGTGCGTCTCCGGATCGAAGAGGTGCATGTGACCACCGCGTCCTCGTCCGAGGCCCGTCTCGCGGCCGAAGATCTCCGCAGTCATCTCGCGAAGGCGAACCCCTTTGGCGATGGCGACGTGGTGAGGCCGGTGGGTGGCCGTCATGGCATCGTCTTTGGTCAAGTGGGCGCCGAGCCCGGCGGCAACCGGTTCCTGCCCGGCCGAGAGGTGCATCTCGCCGGGAATCAGGCCAGCGCCGATGTCGAAGCCGGGGCTTTTGTCGGCATGGTACTCCCGAAGAATAGCTTCCTCGTAGGTGCGGATCAGCACCATCGAGTTCAACAATTTCCGGCGTTTCTCGTCAGTGAGTTCGGGGTAGAGCGTCATTGCTTCTCCTCGTGTCATACACATCGATAGATGGCGGCTTTGGCGGCTTCCGCCAAGTATGGCTCACTGTATCGGCGACATGCGAAGGTGGGGAGTGGCAAAGTTTCAGATAGTGAACTGGCCGTACCGGTCCGCGCCGAGCTGGAGTGAGAGTTTGCCGGCGGCGGTCTGCATGCGCCGCACGACCATGTCCGTTTCTACGGACTTGCGGTTTGACGGCAGTGACACGGCAAGCGAAGCGATGACGCCCGGGGCCCGCACGGGGACTGCGATGCAGGTAAAGCCGATGGCGTACTCCTGCTCATCGATGGCGGCGTCCCGGTAACGATCGAGCTGCTCAAAAAGGGTGCGGCGATCGCTGATCGTGTGCTGCGTGAGTTGGGCGAGCGGATGCCGGGAAAGGTAGTCAAGGCGACCCTCCTGATCGAGCTCGGTGAGAATCTGTTTGCCGAGCGCTGTGGCATGAGCACTGTTGTCGATACCGACCCACAGCTCGACCCGCGGGTTGGAGGCCGAATCGACAATATCAATGATGTGCACTTCACCATCGCTGAACCGGGAAAGATATGCGGTCGCCCCCAGCTCATCGGTCACACGTCGGAGGGTGCTTCGCACCCTGGCCAGGAAGACGCCCTCCTCGCCATCTACGCGCAGGCTTGGGAAGCGGCTGCCGAGCACCAGGCCGTCGGGCTCGCTGCTGAGGTAACCCTCATGCCTGAGGGTGCGCACAATGTTGTAGGTCGTTCCGAGACTGAGACCGGCCGCCTGCGCCAGAGCCTTCACGGGCAAGGGACGTGGCGCATTGGCCACCATGTCCACCAGTTGCACAGCTCGCTGGACCGAGGCAATGAGGGTTTGTTCCCGTTTCATTGTCATCTTCGCCTCCGCCATCAGGATAACCGGCTCTTCAGAATTGAGAGTGTAGTTTCGGTCTGAATCCGCCGAGCGGATGCCGTTCTCAATGTAGTTGTCCGTCGCGACGTGGGAACTATGCAGATTGGATGAGACAGAGCTCGCGGATCGTTTCTCATTCACGTTGTCGGTTCGGCAGCGCGGGGTCCTACTTTTTGAAGTGAGGCCGGGCTCTACGAGAATTCTCCCGGCGACTTCTACTCCCGTTGTTTAAGAGCCGATCATGAAGATTCCGTCACGCTGCTTTGCCTATAGCGGGGCACATGCATAGCTGGCTTAAGGCAGCTAGCTCCAGAGCGGGAATGTAGCCCAGCCGGGCGGGGCTCCGATGTGCGAGATGGGGAGTAGCTGGACATCCGGGTACGTGCGAAGAACCGCAGGAAGCAACTGGTGTCGCCCGACGTCTAGGCTCCGGAGCATGTGCTGGATGAGCGTGAGTTGCCCGAAGGTTCGGTTCATCTCTTGGCGGGCTTGATCGAGCTGAGGGAGTTGGCCAACGCTGGGAAGTTTGGGCTTGATTGCGTGGACCTTGTTGAAGAGTCTTCCGTGGTGGGCGCAGATGTTTCTCACGACGTTGAGCGATTTCATCCATGACTCCAGCTGCGGGGCGGTCAGACCGAACTTGTCCCCGATGCTGTCCTGTATCTGCCGTGGGGAGAAACCGTACAGATACGTGAGCGCGCCCCAGTCGAGGATTTCCACTGCTGCCCAAACTGGGAGAGTTCCGCCGTACTTTGCGTGGTGGTGTTTGACGAAGTCTTCCTTCGAATCAGCAAGGGCCTTCTTATACCGCTGCATCCAGATGGCATATGAGGTGCCCTGAGACGCCCGCGGTCCCAGAAGCGCTGGCTTGAGGTGGGCGCATTCGTCGATCGTCCCGAGGGCATGCCCGAGTAGGGCCCGCAATGCCAACTCGATCGGTGTTAAAGAGGCGAAGGTTGCTGTTCGGAGACTCGCATCAAAGCTATACAGCCTCACGACATCGGTGAACGTAGTACCGGAGTAAAAGCTGTCTTCACGGCCTGGAGATCCTTGTTGCCTGAATGAATACCAGTACCCGCTGAGACGGTAGTAGTTGATGTGCTGCAGCTGCTTGATGGCAGCGGCCCTGTCTCCGATGCCCATACCCCGGGATGCCAGGAGGTCAACCTGCTCGTCGTAGGTCTTGTAGGCCTTGACGAGTGCAGGCAACTGAGCCTCCTGCTCAGAGAAAGTGAAGACCGGCCCTGGACCTACCGAAGTAGGCGGAACCGGTCGTAGTGCCTCAACTATATCGGATTTCCCAATGCAGCTCCACCTGACGGGGGAGCTGGAGTCCCGTGCGGGTAACGCCTCGTACATTTCAAGGCAGCGCCCTGGCGTCAGGGTAAGCCCACGGTGCTCTTTTACTGACAGTGCCTTAAGTCGTCCTTAGAATCCACTCTGACAGTTGTAGGGAAAATAGATCCGGTGAGATAGCTCGAGATTAGTCGAAATAGTAAAAGGAATCTGGAGTTACTCAAGCCCGCCACGGCCTGCGGGCGGCCATGTCACAAGTTGTGACTAGACTGCCGCTGAGAACGGGCGGAAACGTCGCCCTCGCACCGACTTTTCCCTTGTCAGCCGACTTGGACGTCAGGGTTGGGTGTAGTTCAAAGGTGATGCGCGGGTGGCAGCTGCATTGCGGTGGCGCTAATTGAGCTGGAGCGAAGAAGGTAGCGCGCCCGACATATGGGGATCGATGAGGTTGGGGACGCCTCCGAAGGAGGCCAGAGTCCGGGCGGTCTCCACGAATTCGCGTGCCAGCCCGTCATTGACGTCGGTGCGCCATGCGATCGACAGCGGAGAGGGCGGGACGTCTCTGACCGGGATGAAAGACAGCCCGGGACGGTCATAGAAACGCTGGGTGGAGGCCTGGGTAAAGGCAACGCCCCGCTCGCCCATGATGGCTTCGAAACATTCGTCAACGGTGGCTACCTCGGTGCCAAGACGGACCGGCTGACCGCCGCGGGCCTGGGTTGCGAGCCAGAAATCCCTCCACTTATCCGGAGCCTTGCGGGCGACAAAGGGCTCATCAACCACCTGTTCCACCGAGACCTCGGACAGCCCGGCAAAGCGGGAACTGCTGGCAACGACGAGGACCCGGGGCTCTATGAACAGTGTCTCCACGGCAAGCCAGTCCGCTGCCGGCAGGGGCGGTCTTACAAATGCCACGTCGGCGCTTCCGTCGGCGAGCCCTACGGTGGGGTCGGCGAAATCGAAAGACCTCATCTGGACGTGGATTTCCGGGTGGTTGTTTTTGAAAGCGGCGAGAATCCGCGGCGTCAGTTCAGCAGCAGCGTTGGCCTGGAAGCCGACAATCAGGGTTCCCCTCACACCGCTGGCGGCCTTCCTGGTCAAGGAAACGGCGCGCTGCGCGGCGGATAAGAGGCGCTTGGCTTCGCTTAGCAGGACATCGCCGGCGCCGGTCAGCACTACACTGCGGCTGGTCCGGATCAGCAGGGGGGTTCCCAGCGAGTGTTCAAGCTTCCGTATTTGGACGCTGAGGGACGGCTGCGCGATATGGAGCCGGGCAGCGGCTCGACCGAAGTGCAGTTCTTCGGCAACGGCGACGAAGTACTGCAGGACGCGCAGGTCTAGCTGTGGCTGCTGCATCCGTCAACTGTAAGCTCCGTCACAATCGCGGGTCCAATAGTTTGAGGCTATCGGTGGATAGGGGACCGGTATTGGACCGAGCGGGGCTGCGGGCGCTGCAATGGAAACAGGCGAAAGGTTGCCACCGGAGACAGCCGCCACGGCACTCCAGGAACCCCGCTTCGAGGCTCGGACAGAGAAGTCCGGCCCTCCGGGAATCCCAATGAGAGGAACAACGAGATGACGGTCGCAACGCGTGCCCCTTCTGTAGACGCCTGGGTTCAGAGCTTCACCGAGGCCAACAACCAGGACCCGGAAATCCAGGCCCATGGAAAGTACTTCACCTGCTCGTACCTGCTGGACATGGAGTCGCACACCTTTGTTGTCCGGGTGGTGTCCGGCAGCATCGTCCAGATATCCGTGGACCCGGGACCCATCGACGTGCCCTACCAGTTCGCCATCCGGGCCAGCGCCCACACCTGGGGTGAATTCGGCAAGCCCGTCCCGGCACCCATGTACCACGGCATTTGGGCCGCCACGTTCCAGCGCGACATGAAGCTGGAGGGCGACGTCCTGGTCCTGATGCAGAACCTGCGCTGCATGACCCGCCAGATCGAACTGCTGCGCTCCACCGGCGCACCCGTCTAGACCATAGGAGTTCCTGACATGAGCAAAATTTCCCCCGTCACAGGCCACTACGTCACCGTCGACGTGGACGGCCTCGAATACAAAGTCTTTTACCTGGAGAATGGCCAGGGCCAGCCCCTGGTCTGCCAGCACACCGCCGGAGCCCACAACCACCAATGGCGCGGCCTGCTGGAGGACCCGGAAATCACCGCCAACTACCGGGTCATCGCCTACGACCTCCCCCGACACGGCAAATCAGACCCCCCGGAAAACACCCAGTGGTGGACCGAGGAGTACCAGCTCAGCGCTGACCACTACGCCAACTTCATCATCGCCCTCGTCGATGCGCTGGAACTGGTTGACCCCATCTTCATGGGATCCTCCTTCGGGGGTAACGTGGCACTGCAGCTCGCCCACCGCTTCCCGGAGAGGTTCGACGCCGTCATCCCCGTAGAAGGGGCGGACCACTCACCGGGCTTCTACCTCGACTGGTGGCAGCACCCCCACGCCAACGCCGCTCAGGTCTGCGGCAGCGGCGTCTGGGACCTCATGGCCCCCCAGTCACCGGAGGCGGACCGCTGGAAAACCTGGTTCTACTACACACAGGGTTCCGAGGCGTTCAAGGGTGACCTGTACTTCTACTCCGTGGACCACGACCTGCGCGGCAAGCTGGGCGAAATCCAGACAGACAAATGCGCGGTGGTCCTGATGACCGGCGAGTACGACTACCTCACCACCCCTGAAGACGGAGCCCGCACCGCCAGCCAGATCCCGGATGCCGAGTTCATCGAGATGAAAGCCATCGGCCACTTCCCGATGAGCGAGAACTACTCGGTTTTCAAGGGATACCTCGTTCAGGCCCTGGACCTGATCCGCACCAAGGCCAGCGCCCGGGTTTAACCGATCCGACCCCTCACCTCCATAGTGACGAACCACTGCATGAGACTGGGCGTCCTCATGCCCCCTATTTCCTGAGGCTTACCGCGATGTGCTGCATGATGGCGGGGTCGGAGAGCGTGGCGGCATCGCCAGGGTCGCGGCCTTCGGCGACATCCTTGAGGAGGCGGCGCATGATCTCGCCGGAGCGGGTCTTGGGCAGTTCCGGGACCACCAGGATGGTCTTGGGTTTGGCGATCGGGCCGATTTCCTTGCCCACGTGGTTGCGCAGTTCCTGGACCGTGGCGTCGCCGTTGTTCACGGCATCGCCGCGGAGGATGACGAAAGCGACGACGGCCTGGCCCGTGGTCTTGTCCATGGCGCCCACGACGGCGGCCTCAGCCACGGCGGGGTGGGACACCAGGGCGGATTCGATCTCCGTGGTGGAGAGCCGGTGCCCGGAGACGTTCATGACGTCGTCCACCCGGCCCAGGAGCCAGATGTCACCGTCTTCGTCCTTCTTGGCACCGTCGCCGGCGAAGTACATGTTTTCGAACCGGGACCAGTAGGTGTCCTTGAACCGTTCGGGGTCGCCCCAGATGCCGCGCAGCATGGCCGGCCAGGGCTCGCGGATCACCAGGAAGCCGCCATGGCAATCGGGACGGATTCGACCGTCCACTGACCTCGAGAAAACCGTTGCCAGGAAGAATATGAGGCCCGGCGCTTCTCCCGGTAGATCGCCAGACCCAACGTGTCCCGATAAAACCGGTGGCTCCGCTCAGGTTCGGACGGATGAAGCAGGATGCGGCTCTCGATGACTTCCATGTTCTCCATCCTGCCCTCGAGCCATGATTTCGATCGGGACCGTGCTTTGAATTCTCGGTTTGCGTTCAAGGATCATGCAACGGACACTTTTGCCGGCCGCAAGGGCTCGGACATGGCACTCCAGCGTTAGGAGCAGAGACAGGCGTGGCTAGGGTAGCCGATCCAGCCCTAGGAGCGTCCGCGGGGTGTGCCAGAGGACATTTTTCATCCACTGGCTTCCGAGTCCCCAGTCTTCGAGTACCTGAATCTGGTGGCTGTAGGAGTAGGGAATCGAAGGAAAATCCGTGCCGAAGACGACTTTGTGGGACAGTCCGGCAAGGGTGTTCTGGTATCCGGGCGGGATCGGGGCGACCTGTTCCATATAGGAGGTGCCGACCATGGTGGTGTCGAGGTAGACGTGAGGATTGTTTGCGGCAAGGTCGGCGTACTCCTGGTACTCCGGCAGGCCTGCGTGGGCGATGATGAGCACCAACGAGGGGTACCTTTTGATGAGTTCGTATATGGGTTCAGGTCCGGTGTATTTTCCGGGGTGCGGACCGTTGCCGCAGTGGATGACGACCGGTGTAGCGGAGTCCTCGATGAGCTCCCAGGCGGGTGCAAGCTGAGGATCCAAGGGCGAGAATCCTCCCACCTGGATGTGTACCTTGAAGATTCGAGCGCCTTGTTTCAAGCTGTGCGCGACGACGGTTTCCACGCCTGGCTCTGGGTAGAAGGTGGCAGAGTGAATGGCGTCAGCATGGGCTGAGGCGAATGCTGTTGAGTAGTCGTTGAGCCACTGCGCCATACCGGGGCGGTGCGCATAGTTAAGTGTGGTGAATGCCTTCACTCCGATGTCTCGCAGCGTGCGCACCCGTTCGTCTTCGGAGTCCCGGTAGGTGATGGGCCATGGGGGAGCCCCGCTGTCCGCAACACGGTCAAAAAATGCCCACACCTTTTCCTGCACCTTGAAAGGCATGAAATGCACATGCAGATCAATAATCCCCGGCAAGCCCAGCGAGTCGAGGTATGGGCGAACCTCCGCGTCTGAACGCGGTACAGGTGCTATAGCCAAGACAACCCTCCTGCGTTCCAGATCTCATCAGCCCCAGAGCGTTGTCAACCCGATGAAGCTCGCCAGGGCGGAAGGTCTCCCGCGCAGGGAGCGTGACTGAACGAGTGCCCGCTAAGTATATGTAGAGAGCCACTGCTATCGCTCGGCGCCATCTTCTGCCGTCTCCATTAGCCGGACCCCCACCGTCCAGCTCGCTACATTCTGGACTTCCTCGAGAAGGCCGTCATCCGAGTTCTCGCTGATTCCCATAAGACACGCAAAACGCCCGGTCGGGACTGTCCCTTAACGCTCCACGGCAAATCGCTGTATCCACCGTTAGTCACGAGCACCCTCGGTACGGTGCGTGTCACGGCATATGGATGTAGAGGGAAATGCATGCAGCGCAGCCGGGGGCGGTGCTATCGTGCGCGCATTCCGTATCTCGACTTGCGGGCGAAGACCGGGCGCCGATTCGTCTCTTCAGGCCGAGGATTTGGCGTAGCAGAAGCTGCAAGCTGTGAAGGGGAGGCCTGTGGGGCGAGGCGACGTCGGGAGTGGCTGCGATCTTGTCCTTGATCATCCTGGTCCAGGGCTCCTTCCTGGCTCTTCCGGAGGATGGAACCGGGTGCGAAACGCTGGGTTCAACACAGACTTTCCTGGTAGGAAATACCGGCGCGGCAACCGGTCACTGGATGGGCCGAGGTTGGGGTATTGCGCGAATCGCAGAACGGGATCCCGCCGCGCTGAGGTCGCTGTCATGGCGCATCCGTCGGGGTTGAGGCGGCTTCGTCCCTCATTATTGGTGCATGGCTGGTGGATCTTCCAGGTTCCGTCTTCTGCCAGGCCATCGATCCTTGGTCGCGGACGAAGTGGCCTCCGACCAATGCCAGAATGCGGTCGCCGGTGCACCTGCCCGTGGACCACACCGCCGAATCGGTCCGCGACGGGCTGATCAAGACCATTAGCAACCTGCCGGCGCACCTGCGCGGATCACTGACCTGGGACCAAGGCGCCGAAATGGCCAAGCACAAAGCCTTCAGCATCGCCACCGACATGGACGTCTACTTCTGCGACCCCGCCAGCCCCTGGCAACGCGGGTCCAACGAGAACACCAACGGGCTGTTGCGCCAGTACTTCCCCAAGGGCACCGACCTTTCCGTCTACGGTCCCGAGGACCTCGAGCACGTAGCCCAGGAACTCAATGCACGCCCACGCAAAACGCTCAGCTGGGATACCCCAGCCGAGCGCCTGCGTGACCTACTATTGACGAACTAGACACCATCGGTGTTGCAACGACCCCTAGAATTCGCCTTCCGAGGGGCTTTCCCTATTTATCCGCCAAGATAAAACTGCCGGACACAGTCGTCTGTGACAGCAGCATCCCTCATCCCGCCGGGTACGGGCGTGTGTACTTCTTCTTGGATCCGCGCGCCGGAGCGGATGAACCCAGACCGAGGCCCGTTCACCGCCATGGGGTGTCCGATGCACCTCGACGGCTTCCGTGATGGCGACGCTCTGCCGGTGAGCCGGCCGCAGGCGCTACAACGCGCTTCGACGCAGTAGTTGTCGGCTTTTGGTGTCGCTGAAAATGCCAGACTTCCCTGGAATCGGAGCACCACCGCCGCGGCCCGTTCGATCGATGAGATGTCTCGTGCCCCGACGGTATCGAGGCTAAATCCGGGCTGATATTTGTTCGCCCGGTTCTGCGCGCGGGAGTATGATAGCACATGCTGGGTGCCTGAATCGTGCGTCCTTTCGAGAACGCATCACATTTTTGAAAGGACCAGCCATGACACGCTTCGGAATCTCACAGACCAAATTTTGGGGTGCGGCATTAGCCGTAGCAGTCATCGGTTTCCTTTTGTTCAAGCCGTTGTTCCTGGACCACGTACCGCCCGGGCCCCAACCAGGAGGCCTACAGGCCGGCCTTTTCATGTTCGAATCCGCTCTTAGCGCCCTTGCCATGGGCGTCGGTGTTGCCATCTTGATCTTCGGCGGCAACGTCGTCCGCACACTACCTGCGGAGCTGCAGCTTAACGGCCGGATCCTCCAGATCGCGCTGTTCTGGATTGTGGCGCCTTGGCTTGTACACACAGGGTTGCATATGACGAATGCAGAGGGTGACTTTGGCCGGCTGGCTGCCATTGAATATGGATTCCACGTCACAACCTACTCTGCGGGAATCGTCGCCGCGGTCATGGTCGCACGCATTCTCCATGAGCTTGTGGGCGCGAAGCGCGCCGCCGGTCCCGACCTGACGGTAACGCCGCACTGAGCTCAACGTCCCCCGGACACCAGAAGGGGGGACCAACCGTCCACTAAATCAGAGCGCGCGACGCCGGGAGCGCCCAACGGGTCTATGGGGTTCATCTCCGGCAGAACAAGAATGTCCCGTAACCATAGGGATACGAGATGTCTCGCCGAGTAAGACGTGTGGATCCAGGATCTGACGTCATAGCGCCCCAACTGATCGTGTTGATTGTGCAGGGGAAGCCTCGTTAGGAGGTTCGATGAAGGTTGCCATCGTCGGTGGTGGGATTGGGGGCATGTGCCTGGCCCTGTCGTTGCACGCGGCTGGTTTCGATGACGTGGACATCTATGAGTCGGCGTCTGCCATCCGCGAATTGGGTGTCGGCATCAACGTCTTGCCCCATGCGGTCCGGGAGCTCACGGAACTTGATCTCATGGCTGATCTTTCGAAGGTGGGCGTGGCGACCGCCGATTTCACGTACTTCTCCAGATTGGGCCAACGCATCTGGGAGGAACCTCTGGGCGTCGCGGCCGGATACCGCTGGCCCCAACTGTCCATCCATCGTGGCGAACTGCTTGGCCTGCTCCAGCGGGCGGTGCGTGCGCGCCTCGGCTCGCACCGGGTGCATACCGGCCACCAGCTGGCCAGTGTGGGGATGGACCCGCAGGGGAGGTGGGCCGACTTTGTCGCGCACGATCCGGATCGGGTGATCGCCCGTGCTTATCCGGACCTGCTGGTCGGGTGCGACGGGATTCACTCCACCGTCCGCCGATGCCTTTACCCGGATGAGGGTCCTTTGCGGTGGAATGGCGTAACGATGTGGCGAGGGGTCAGTGTCGGGGAACCATTTCTCTCCGGCCGTTCGATGGTGAACATCGGATCCAGTAAACAACGCACTGTTCTCTATCCCATCTCGGCTGTCGTCCGGGATCAGCCGGGAAAGATGTTGATTAACTGGGTCGCGACCCGCAAGGTCTCGACCGCTGAAATGCCACCGCAGGACTGGACATACCTTGCGCGGCGAGAAGACGTTCTGGAGGCCTTCGCGGATTTCCGGTTCGATTTCCTGGACGTCGTGAGGCTCATTCAGGAAGCCGAGGTGATCTACCAGTACCCCATGGTGGACCGGGACCCGCTGCCCTCGTGGGATTTCGGTCGAGTGACCCTTCTCGGGGACGCCGCTCATCCAATGCATCCCGTGGGCGGCAATGGTGCCTCTCAGGCGATCCTCGATGCCCGCGTCCTGGCGTATGAACTCGCGCTTCAGCCCACGATCGAAGCCGCGATCAGCGCTTATGACGCCCAACGACGCCCGGCGACCGCGGCGGTCGTTCAATCCAACCGCCGCGCCGGACCGCATCGGTGTCAGGACCTCGTGGAGCAACGGGCCCCCAACGGATTCGAGGAACTCTCCCAGGTCATCAGCCGCAAGGAACTCGAAGAGATCGCCGACGAGTACAAGCGGATCGGAGGCTTCGATGCCCAGCGACTGAACGATCGAGCGTCCTTCGCGGTGCAGCCACCCGCGCCGTCCGCACCCACCAACGGCGAAACCCCGCTCCGCCCGTAGGACCAGCTGAGCCGCTCAGCGCTACCCCGGGGGGATTGTCCCGCAACAGGATCCCGCATCGGACGCCCCGGGAGGAGTGACTTCAACGTGATGGGTTGGACCGAGGCTCGCCCGAGCGCTGCCCTTGCGGAGCCGCGGGTCAGCCGAAGATATTCGCCCATTCCCGGATGTGCCACTCCTCAACGAGCCCGGCGCGGACGAAAGGGTCGTTCTCCGCGTAATGTTGCGCCTCCCCAGGGGAGACGAGCACGGCCCATGGTGCGTACCGGCTCGCCGGGCCGGTCAAGGAACGCGCCGGCCATGAGAAGCAGGCCTTCGCGATGCAGCCGTTTGGACGTGGCGACGTGCTCGGCCAGCTGCTCCGGGGCCTCGCGTTGCACATCGGGGAAGGACTGGAAGCGGGTGGTCATGAACACCACATAAAACCGGGGGACTCCGTCGACCTGGGTCGTTCCCGCGCCGTCAACCCAGGACCTCCGTGGTGGGCTCAGTGCTTAAGGGGGCGAAGGGGTGCCTGTCGAAGATCAGGACGCTGCGGCTGATTCTACCCTCGGCCACGGTGAAGTGCTCGGCAGTGGACGCAGGGGTGGTGGCGGCGGTGTGCGGGTGGTACACGAGAACCGCGGTAACGTCGTCAACTAAGGCTGCGATGGTTTCGCTCCCGTGAAGCGCTGCAACAAAAGCCGCCGAGGAAGGCACGGTAGGAGGTGGCCCCGTTAATGGGCCCGCTGGAGGCCTCAGAGGCGATCTCATCGGCGATGTAGCCCATCGCCCGGTCCAGGTCGTGTCCTGTGCAGGCCGAATGGTAGGCAAGTGCAATGGAGAGCCCGCAGGGTGAGGTCGAGGTCAACAGTTCCTCCGTGCGGTGTGGACCAGGCCAAGGCGCTGGATCCCCCGGTCGCGTCGCTGCGACGCTGAAGGGGAGTCTATCTAGTGCCCCGGATGATTCCATTGACGACTGCGTGCCTTTGGGCAGTGTCGTTCCACCCGCAACTTCTGGCTTGCCCCTGTGAGGAAGCATACTGATTATGATTAGAGGATGCCGGACCTGAATAACTGGTCGGGGCCGCGGCTACTCTCGACCGCAGCCCGAATGGTCGACCATGCTTGGGACGAAAATCTTGCCTGCGCGGGCATGACCCATGCGGGGTTCATTGCCCTGGAAGTTCTAGAAACGGCAGGACCTATGGCACAAGTCCGGCTTGCCGCCATAGTCAAGGTGGAGCCACAGACCATCCGAACAACCTTGGCCACGCTGGAAGCCCGCGGTTACGTCACCCACGCAGACGGCAACACCCACGCAGACGGCAACGCAGACAGGCGCTTCACTCACGTCAGAATCTCCGATCTCGGCAAAAAGGCACTCACCCAGGCGCGGGAACTTGAGCAGACCCTGCCCCCTGGAGACAAAGCCGGCCTGGAGAAACTCCGCGACCAGCTCACCACCATCATCCGGCTCCTCAGCCCAAACCGATTCGACGAGCAAATGCCAGCAACCACGGGGGAGGCAACCAAGAAGAACCTGTCCGACGAGAGCGAAAACGCCCTAATACCCAGTAATAACGTAAACAACGCACACGACAAGGTGTGACTCATGGTAGTCAACGACTGAATGGTCATCGGGAATCGGGGTCGGACTAACTTGGAGATGCCGACGCTTACCGCCGCGTCACCGGAGGTGGTGGGTTGCGGCAGGCGTTGCGGAGCTTTGGAGGGGAGACGTCAGCGGCGGCAGTCTGCAGTCGGGCCGCCGCGCTTTTTGTCCTGTTGTTTATCTCAGTGCTTCTTGAAGGCGTCTTTGACTTTCTCCCCGGCCTGCTTGAGATCGGCTTTGACCTGGTGGCCTTTTCCCTCGGCTTTCAGCCGGTCGTTGCCGGTAGCGTCACCGGCGGCTTCCTCGCCCTTGCCGTGAAGTTTCTCGGCAGCGTTGTGGATCTTATCTCCCAAACCCATGACGGTCCTCCTTTATGTGGCCCGCTCCCGCGGCGTGAATGCCGGCGGAGTCCGGACAAGTTAATTGTAGAGATGAACCGTCTAATTGTAGAGACGAACCGTCACGGATCGGCGGCCTCGGACAACCCCAAATAATCCGCTCGGCCACCCCAACAGGGTTGCTATCGGCAGGAGGACCTATCGGAGACTTCGTAACGGATGGTCGCCGCAGCCCTGAGGGCGCTGGGCTATCAGGGTGTGCAGAACGATCCCGAAGATGGGCCACATTCGGCCAGAGCACTATACGGCCACGCCTTGAAGAATGTTGCCGGGAATGATCCAGGCCACCAGCTAGCCGTTGGTGACGGCTGCAACTACTCCGATGGCCAGGTACACGAAACCCAACCACGCCAACACCGCGTCTGCCTGCTTGTCGCCTGCCGAATCCGCGCATCGTCACCCACCTCCAACCGAATGAACCAATTTCGGATCCGCTTGCGGGCCGCGGTTCATTCTCCTCATCCGGCTTCGTGGTCTCAAAACCTCTGTCTCCAATACGCATGCTATCCAAACCAACTACAAGTGAGCCTTGCCCAGCGCTTGCCTCGCTTCATCTTCGTGGCCAGCAGGATCCGCGCCGCAGCAATGACCAGGGAGAGGACAGCTGGGAGCAAACCCACGAAGATCGTTCCTGCAGTGTCGGTACCAGTTTCCGCCGGTGATCCGGATGATGGTCGCGACGGCCGTGGCGTGGGCGAGTCCTTCGTCGGTGCTTTCGGCCACGACGGGGAGACGTTTGGCGCCGCGTAGTGGGAGCGGCAGCGCTGCCAGCCCGCTCCGGGCCGGGTCGCTCCGATCGCGGCGACCAGACCTGCGTGGGCGTCGGCGGTCACGAGCTCGGATGCTACTTCCACCCCGAAGCAGTCTCCCGCGTAGAGACGCTGTGGCGGGCATGGGAACACCTCAGACTCGACGGGGCCACCGGCATCAACGTCTGGTTCAAAGACCACGCAGACCACCACATGAGCGTGCTGTTGGATCCGCGCGGGCCGTTCTACAAATGTGACATGCAAAAACACCGCGACCCCGAACACCTCGAGCCTAAAAAGGCCTCGAACGGCTGGTTCCCTGACGTACGGGTAATAGAAAAGTAGCTCTGCCGAAACGAGGTGACTCTAAGCTGTCCACGGTTGGGGACAATCCGGGTTATCTACGGCTGGAGATCGGGAGCCATTAGGGTAGCTCCCAGGGAACCCGTCCGGCACTGGCTCTCGAAATACGAAAAATGATGATACCGAGCGAGCGATCGGCAATAGCGGTCGACTGTGTTTAGAATTGTTGGCTTGAACGATTGATCGAAAACCATCGACGAACTCGAGGGCGGCGTCCTCACCACCCCACCGCCCCTAGTTCCGAAGGGGATCCTTGATGGCGGGCAGGTCAAGGGTCACGGGACCGCCTTCGCCGTAGAACATCCGGAAAAGCTCGTGCAGCGCGTTAGCCCGCGTTCAAGTCACCTTTGAGGTAACCCGTTAGTAGCCGTGGCGCCCGCGTCGTGGCTGAAAGGATTTTCATGTCATACAACCCCGCTTCCAGCCAGCAGAGCGAGCTGCGTCGCTCCAATCGAGCCGCCGTGCTGTTGCCGCGTGACCTTGGGCTTATCGCCCTGTTTGCTGCGCTCATAGCAGCCCTGGGATTTGTAGCGGTTCCAGTTGCAGGCCTCGCGGTGCCAATCGTCCTGCAGAACCTGGGCGTGTTCCTGGCTGGCGCCATTCTTGGCGCGCGGAGGGGAACGCTGAGCATCGTCACCTTTTTGGCTCTGGTCGCAGCAGGTCTCCCGCTGCTCTCCGGAGGCCGAGGAGGAATCGGCGTGTTCATGACACCATCGTTGGGTTATCTGCTCGGGTGGGTCGCCGGAGCCTTCGTTATTGGCTTTATTACGGACAGGATCCGTACCGGCAAACCTTATTTTCCAAAGGTGCTGGCCGCCGTCCTGATCGGTGGAGTCTTGGTCATTGACCTGCTCGGGGCACTGCTGTCGCCCCTGTTCACTGGCCTGGATCTGGGCGTCACGTTAATCGGTTCGGCGGTGTTCCTTCCCGGAGACATCCTCAAGGCAGTACTGGCCGCGTTGGTAGCAGCGGCAGTACACCGGGCCTATCCGGTTCCGCCTGCTGGTATCCGGCGAGGCGAAAGCGCGGCCTAAGGTCCGCTTTGGGCAGCCGGAAGGACTTGCGCGCATGATTTCAGTACAAAACATCAGCCATGACTTCGACGGATTCCAGGTACTCCGGGAGGTAAGCCTCGAACTTCACGAGCATCGGATCGCTTTCATTGGCGCCAACGGCAGCGGCAAATCCACCCTGGCGCGGACGCTTAATGGCTTATTGGTCCCCCGGCGCGGATACGTTTCAGTCGATGGCGTCGATACGCGCAAGGACGCTGCCCGGGTTCGCCGCAGGGTCGGTTTCATGTTTTCAGATGCGAATCACCAGATCATCATGCCCTCTGTTGCCGAGGACGTCGCTCTGGGACTGCGGGGACGAAAGCTGTCGAAGCTGGAGAAGGCCGATATCGTGGCCGAGGCCCTGGACCGGTTCGGGCTATCCGGACTTGCCGCCCACTCACCGCACCTTCTTTCGGGCGGGCAAAAACAAATGCTCGCCCTGGCCTCCGTCCTGGTCACCGAGCCGGAGATCCTGATCTGCGACGAACCAACTACCCTCCTTGATTTGCACAACGTCCAAATCTTCCTCGATACCGTCGGTGCCTTGAGCCAGCAGATCATCCTGATGACCCACCACTTGGAAATCATTGAGGGTTTCGACCGGGTCATTGTCATGGAGCGGGGGCAGGTTCACTTCGACGGATCGCCATGGGAGGCTGTGGCCGCTTACCGGCACCTGATCGGCTCCCGTCAAAAGAAGAACATTCACCCATGACAGGGCTCTACATCGGCGGGGCTTCCGTCCTGCACCGGACGCCAACGCCCGTTAAATTCCTAATGCTGTTCCTGATTCTTGCAGGTGTCTTTCTCGTGGAGAATCTGTATGCCCTAGGCGGGATCCTCCTGTCCAGCCTGCTGCTCTACCTGATCGCCGGAATCCGGTTGCCGTTCGCCTGGGCGGCGGTCCGCCCCGTGGTTCCGTTCATCGTGCTGACGGTCGCAGCCCAGATGGTATTCAGCAATCTGCAGCGTGGAGCAGTGTTCGGGGTCCGGATATTCGTCGCCGTTCTGCTGGCCAGCCTGTTGACATATACCACCCGCAGCAGCGACATGCTGGAATTTTTCGGTAAAGCTCTTGGACCGTTGCGTCATATCGGCGTCAGCCCCTGGCGAGCCAGCCTGGTGTTGTCGCTTACGGTGCGTGCAATTCCGCTTCTGTCATCCTCCATCACCACGGCGCGGGAAGCATTTCTGGCCCGCGGCCAAAAGGCCGCAGGCTATGAAATTGTGGTGCCCGTTATCGTCGGGCTGATCCAGTCTGCTGAAGCCATCGGTGATGCCATCTCAGCCCGAGGCCTCGAATCGGATGTGCCTGAAACCTGATCCTCGGACGGGACGTCAAAATAGAGATGGGCATGATTCCTGCATGCTTCGTTGAACTCCGCCTCGCACGACCGGCAGCGGGTACTTGCACGGTAATCAGCAATGGTCATCTCCGCCCGGCAGATGCCGCAGAGAATTGCACGCTCCTGCCACTGATCCTCCGGCCACACCTGGGCGGGGTGGTCCGAACATTCTTCATGGCACCGGAAGCACGGATAGTAATTTCGGCAGCAGTTGAACTTTATGGCGATGATGTCCTTGTGCGTCCGGTAGTGGACGCAGCGTGTCTGCTCATCGACAGGTTTCCCGTAAACCTCCATGGAATCCTTCCGGTCTGTGGCGGTGCACGAAGTTGTGCTTGCACCGATCCCGACGAATGCCCAGCTCTGGGATTCGTACCCACCTTACGTTTGTCGATGCCCGCGCTGCGAGGCCGCAGCGGTCCCGTGAAAGAACGCTCCCGGCTCCCAGCGGTTTTCATCGTCTATAGATCCTTCAACTTCGCACGGCAGCCCGCCCCAGCCCGAACTGCCAACATAGGGAAAGCCAGTGGTAATCAGCCAACGTGTATCGATGGACGGCTTTGGAGAAGAATGCCACCACCTGGATCCTCACCCACCCAGGCGCCTGATGAAAAACCCCCATGGCTCGGCGTGCAGGGCCAGCGGACACCGGCACGGTAGACACACCGCTTCGCGGGCTTTCTCACATGACTCTTCGACTGCTGCTACGCGGGGGATCTTGTCGAGCCAGGCAACGTGATGGCTTGACGCCCTGTATGACCGCCGTTACAGTTGGCTACCGAGCGATCGCTCGGTGAAGCGATGGATGACGAACTAGGAGCTGGATGCATGTCGTCGAATAAGCCAGAAACAATCACCTCTGTGATGAGTCTCGGGGGGCGGCCGGTGAACAGTCGACGTGAGATCAAAATCATTGACACGACCTTGCGTGACGCGCATCAGAGCCTGTGGGCTACGCGGATGCGCACTGATCACATCGTTTCGATGGCGAATGATTTCGACAAGGTCGGTTTCGATCAGGTGGATCTTATGGCCCCGATCCAGTTTGATGTTGCGGTCCGCTATCTCAAGGAAGACCCTTGGGAGCGGGTGCGGCTGGCACACCAGCATGCACCCAACACCAGGTTCAGGGCGTTGATCCGCTCCAAAAACATCGCCGCGTTCGACTTCCTCGCAGACGACGTCATCGAGGCCTGGGTGGAAAACCTGTACGCCAATGGCTTCAGGGTCATCGGCTCTTTCGACGGGCTTAACGACGTCGACAACATCGCTCCGGGGCTGATCCGGGCCAAGGAGCTGGGCGCCTCCACCTTCGGGGCGGTTTCGTTCTCCGAGAGCCCGGTGCACACTGACGAGCTCTTCGTCGCCAAGGCTCTTGAGCTGATTGAGAAGGCAGACGTCGATGCCATCATGCTCAAGGACGCCGCCGGTCTCTTGACGCCGGACCGTATCCGCACCCTTGTCCCCGCCCTCAAAGAGGCTATCGGCGGGCGGACTCTCGAACTGCACAGCCACTGCCTGACCGGACTGGCACCGCTGGTCTATCTTGAAGCGGTGGAACTGGGCTGCGACGCGCTGCACACCTCAATCGCACCGATGGCCAACGGTGCCGCGCAGCCCGCAACGCAGGATATTGTGCGCGACCTGCGGGCGCTCGGATATAAAGTCGATGTCGACGACACGCTCATCGACACGATCAGCAAGGACCTGACAGCGATCGCTGAGGCGGAGGACAAGCCGGTCGGTCATCCCGTCGCGTACAGCGGCATGCACTTCATGCACCAGCTGCCCGGGGGTATGCTGTCAAACTTCCACTCGCAGCTGGCAACGGCAGGCCTTTCGCATCGCTTCGACGAGCTGCTCCATGAAGTGGCCCGGGTGCGGTCCGAACTGGCGTTTCCGATCATGATCACCCCCTTCGCCCAGTTCGTGGGCACCCAGGCAGTGATGAACGTGATCTCCGGTGAGCGTTACTCACTCGTGCCGAACGAGATCAAAAAGTACGCCCTCGGTTACTACGGCACGCTGCTGGCACCCATCGACCCGGAACTTATGGCCCGGATTATCGCCAACGGCGCGTCGAACATCGCCCTTGAACCAGCGCCGATCGCGCCGATGCTCCCCGATCTACGGGAGCGCTATCCCAACGAGAGTATCGACTCTCTGCTCCTGCGGGCCATGTTCGCGGGTACGCAGGTCGACGAGATGAAGAAGACGGTCGCAGGAGGCGGAAACGCCGATGAAATCCCCAGACCACTCTTGGACCTGATCAAGACGCTCCATCAGAAGAGCCCGACCGGCAGGCAATCGCTGACAGCAGGAAACCTTCAAATCAGCCTCAAAAAAGGAGAAAATTAAGATGTCCCTTAACCCGCCCGATATCGCAGAACTCAAGGCCATCGTGGACTGGGCGAACCTCACGCAGGACGTGCGCGAACTTTCGCTCAAGTTCGGCGACGTGGAGTTGTACATTTCCCGCGATCAGCAGCCTTCCGCCGCTCCTGCACCTGCCCCGGCCGCTCCTGCACCCGCAGCTCCGGCTGCCGCCGTTGTGGCGACTGCGCCGGCATCTCCAGGGCAGGCTGCCTCGGCGGGTGAGCCGTCATCCGCCGCGGCACTAGCCGCTGACGAGGTGTTGGTTAAGGCGCCGATGGTTGGAATCTTTTATGCCTCCCCGAAGCCCGGGGCTCCCAACTTCGTTTCCGTCGGTGACAGTGTCGTTGCCGACTCGGTGCTGTGCATCGTGGAGGTTATGAAGCTGATGAGCAACATTGAGGCGCAGGTCGAGGGCACAGTCGTGAGGATCTTGGTCGAGAATGAGCAGGCAGTCGAATTCGGACAGCCGCTGATGGTGATAAAGCGCAATGGGTGAACCGCTGAAGAGCGTGCTCATCGCCAACCGCGGCGAGATCGCGCTGCGTGTGATCAGGGCGTGCAAGGAGTTGGGTATTCGTAGCGTGCTCGCATACTCGGAAGGCGACGCGGATTCCCTGCCGGTGAAGTTGGCGGACCAAGCTGTCTGCATCGGGCCCGCGCAGGCGAAGTCGAGCTACCGGGATCCCCGGGCGGTCATCAGCGCGGCACTTGCGTACAAGGTCGACGCCATTCACCCCGGTTACGGGTTCCTGTCCGAGAACGCAGATTTTGTCGCACTCTGTGAGAAGGAACAGGTCGGATTCGTCGGCCCCTCTGCTGAGGTCATCCGCCGCATGGGAGACAAGATCGAAGCCAAGAAGATCGCCCGCCGCGCCGGAGTGCCGACGGTACCCGGTTCAATCGGCGCCATCGCTGAGTTCAGCGAAGCCCTCGCCGTCGCCAGCGAAGTCGGCTACCCTCTCCTGATCAAGGCGGCGGCCGGTGGCGGCGGCCGCGGCATGCGGGTCGTCGAGACCGCCCAGACGCTTGAAAAGGATCTGGCGGAGATCATGTCGGAAGCCGAGGTCGCGTTCGGTGACCCCTCGGTCTACATCGAGCGTTACCTCACCGACATCCGGCACATCGAGATCCAAGTCATTTCGGACGGCCACACCGTGCTGCATCTGGGCGAACGCGACTGCACAGCGCAGCGACGCAACCAAAAACTTATCGAGGAATCGCCCTCGCCTGTCCTGGATGCGGAGCTCAGGCAGGGCCTGGCCGAAGCCGCTGTCGCGCTCTGTAAAGAGGTCGGGTACAAAAACGCCGGGACCGTAGAATTCGTGTTCGACAACATCGAACGCACCTACTACTTTATCGAGATGAATACCCGCATCCAGGTCGAGCACCCCGTCTCGGAAATGGTCTCCGGCATCGACCTCATCAAACTCCAGTTACAGATCGCCGGCGGTCTGCCGATCGGCCTGACCCAGGATGACGTCGTCATCACCGGCCACGCCATCGAATGTCGCATCAACGCCGAAGACCCTGAGAACAACTTTGCCCCGGGCCCCGGGAAAATTACCACCTTCCGAGCCCCTGGCGGCTTCGGCGTCAGGATGGACACCCACATCGAAACGGGTTACACCATCCCACCCTTCTACGACTCCATGATCGGCAAACTCATCTGCTGGGGAAAGGATCGCGACGAAGCAATCGCCCGAACACTCCGCGCCCTGGATGAACTCGTCGTCGATGGCGTCACCACCACAGCACCCTTCCATAAAAAGATCCTCCAAACCCAGAAATTTGCGAGCGGGGACTTCAATACCGCATTCGTCGCCGAACTTCTGGAGAGAGAACGATCAGCAGGGGAGCCCACGCTGCAACCATCCCGATAGGGGTACCGGGTTTGCTGCGTGAAACCAGGATCAGGAATGCCCGGTTAGCCCCGGGCACGGTCAGGACCGATCGGGACCGAGTGAGGCATAACCGGGGAAGGTCACCAGGAAGTGCGGGACCTCGCAACAACCGGCGCTGACTCTGGTCAAGGCAATCTCATGCGCGCGCTTTCACGACCCACCGCTCGAGGTGACCTCCTGCCCCGGGCATCCACGTGCGCCGTCAGCACGACCAGCCGCGCGGAGCTTGAGCAGCCAGTCCTGAAGGTTGGAAATGACGATCGCCAACGTTCCGGGTGCAGGCTGTCGCGGCAGGAGCAGAGCCGGCCGTTGTTGAGCTCTGTTCCTGCAAAAGGTCAAGGTATCCGACACAACAGCCGGCCTCGGCCCCGCGCGGCCAGGTCGGCAGTCGCTGCTAGCCAGGCTCTCAACGGCTGAAATGAGGTCTTGACGCCGTATATGACCTCCGTTACAGTTGGCTACCGAGCGATCGATCGGTAAACGAATGGCCAGGTTGCTCAACTGAAAAGGCACTCTCGCTGACCCGGCTAGTAGACCGTCCTGGCTCCGAGCATCCCGAGTGGCCGATGGCTCCAAAGGGAACATGGGGTGGCCTCAACTGCCGATCTGAACAACCTTTTCCCTCTGGTCGAAGAGCGGCATGCTGCCGGCAAGGCCGGGCAGGAACTCAATGCGTAAAACAACCGACATCGCACCACCACAAAGGAATCTCCCCATGGCACCTAAACTCACCGTCGAGCAGCCACCACGGGCGGCAAGCGCAGCATCCGTCAAACGACGCTCCATGATGGCCAGCACAGTTGGCAACGTCCTGGAGTGGTACGAGTGGAGTGCCTATGCCGTCTTCACCCCATTCATTGCGAAGGCGTTGTTCAATACGGACGATCCTGTCTCTGCGTTGCTGTCAACCTTGGCGGTATTCGCCGTTGGTTTCCTCATGCGACCTCTGGGCGGCATTGTTTTCGGACGGATAGCCGACGTAAAGGGGCGCAAATTCGTTCTGATCACAACCATGCTCATGATGGCGGGCGGATCGTTGTTGATCGGCCTGATGCCCACCTACGGGCAGGTCGGCGTCGCCGCGTCGCTCTTACTTCTACTGGCCCGGGTCGCCCAGGGCTTTGCGCATGGCGGTGAGTCGGCGACTGCCAACACCTACATTGCAGAAATAGCACCCGCCCAAAGGCGTGGCCAGTGGGGCTCAATCGTGTTCGTGGCGATCTTCGGCGGATCCGTCCTTGCCTACATGCTCGGCGGAGCAGTCACGAACGTCCTCTCCGCTTCGGCAGTTGCCGAGTGGGGATGGCGTATCCCGTTCCTCTTCGGCGCAGTACTCGCTCTCTCCGCCCTGTACATGCGCCGCGGTATGGCTGAAAGCGAGGTGTTCGACGGACAGCAGGAGGACCAGGCTGTGAAGACCGCCCCGCCCCTGGACCGTAAGAAGATCATCCGGTCCATCCTGATGATGATCGGCATGACCGCAGGAATCACGGCAGCCCACTACACCTGGACATCGTACGCGTCGACATATGCGATCACCAGACAGGGCATGGACCCGCAGGGAGCCTATTGGGTTACTGTTTTCGCCCAATTGATTGCGCTCGTGTCGCTGCCCTTCTGGGGAAAGCTGTCGGACAAGATCGGAAGGCGCCCTGTCCTCATCGGATTTGCTCTCGCGATGATCATCGCTCAGATCCCGCTCATGAGTATGATCAACTCACAGCCGTGGACCCTGTTCGTGGCCTCCACGCTCGCGCTCCTTATCGTGGGCGCTTCCGGTGCCCTGCTCGCATCCGTTCTGTCCGAAGCATTTCCAACCAGAGTCCGAACACAGGGAATTGGTTTTGCTTACTCGTTGTCCGTTGCGCTCTTCGGCGGTACCGCACCCTATCTGAACGCCCTGTTCAACAGCTGGTCTTTGGGCTGGCTCTCGAATATCTACATCATGATCCTCTGCGCACTGACAGGCCTGGTCGTCTACAAACTCCGCGAGACCAGAGGCATCGATCTGAAAGACGCTTAGCAGCTCTAAGCCATGTGCCCCCGGCTTCTGCCCGGGGGCACACGAGTCCAGACCTTGACGAGCGCATGACAAACGGTTCTAAACGGCTCGACCGGCGCAATAATCCAACCGGCGGGTTCCTCCACAGGTCCCGGGATATTGGAACTGGTCCACGGCTTCACGGACTGGCGCAAGAGCAAAAGAACACACACCCCTTACCCCCGAAAAACATACGCCTGGCGTCGCGCGGGACGCTACGCCTATGAGGCCTGCCCCTGCCACTGCGGGGCTTGATCACAGGGAATTTTTAGCCTCAGCTAAAGTCGCTGAACTTTCCACGTGTGCTCCGCCGGGAGTACCTGGTGTACGTCCGATGAGTGCGACCCTTTGGTCAGAATGTGCCCGATCGCCCGACTGCCATGGTCGTGATCTCGCGGTACCGCTCGGCCAATTCCTCCGGCGTCAGTGAACCGTGTGGCTGGAACCACTGGGCGACGCCTGTGCACATGGTAATGACAGCGGTACTGGCTTCCCGGGGAAAGCGGGTGGTGAAAATCCCTGTTTCGACGCCCCGGGCGATGATTGAGTCCATGAGCCGTTGCTGACGGTCACGGGCTTCGATGTGCTCGGAGCGAGCCGTCCCGTTCAGACTCCGGATCTCGCCGTAGGCGATAAACGCCAACTCTCGCCGCCTGGCATGGAACAGAACGAGGCACTCGACAAGAAGATCAAATTGGCGCGGGACACTCGTCCCCGCCTCCGCGATGGCCAACTGGCTGCGAGTCCACAGATCCGACATAGCATGCGACATGAGAGCTACCAGCAATGCGTGTTTGGACGGGTAGTGATGGTAGAGACCCGGAACGGACAGCCCCGTGCGGGCTGCCACTTGGCGAATCGTTGTGCCGTGATAACCCTGCTCCATGAAACACGCCAGTGCACTGCTCAAAATGGGGGGAAGATCGTCCCGGGCGTAGTCACGCCACGAAGATTCCCTGATGCTTCCAGGGCGCGAAGATGTATCAGTGGCGGGGGACGCCTCGGGGTTGATGCTTGGGAACGTTCTTGTCATGACAGCTCAGTCTCGCATTGAAGGGATGACAAAATCTTAGACCTTGACATCTCATCGTGGTCTACGCACACTATACCTACCGAGCGATCGCTCGGTAGATGTAGTGTGGATAAGCGGACTTGTTTGAGGGGGAGGGGGCGGAACATGCCAGTGGTGCCTCTATCGAGCCTGGGCGGGCTACCTGCTATCCCCGCGGCCTCTCTGTACGCCCCCGACGGGGCTCGAGCTGGTACTCCAGGCCTGGCCGGACCCGGGCAAGGATCAACGCCGGAATCAGTTGGTCGTGTATTTTGAGGAACGTTCCGACGGGTTCGCCGCCGCGCTGGAGCCCGCGGCGCAGCTCGGTGACCGGACCGGAATCCGAATGCACAACATACTGCAGTATGCGATGTCGTTTCTTGCGCTGTGGAAGCTCTACGATCGCGGTCCTGCTTACTATGTACAAGGGGTGGGGTTGCGGCATTTGATCGAAGACTCCGAGAGCTACGGGAACGTTTCCGGTCATGGGCCCTGCGCTGCACCGGCCAAGACGGTGGAGGGCATTTCTGCGCACACCCTGCAACGTATGAGGCAGCGGTCGTGGCCAGCCCGAGCCCTATCGTGGCGAAACCGTGCTCGCCTACGGCCCCACCGAGACCCTGACCGAGGAAGAGATGACCGCCCTTTTTCAATCAACGCCTGGCCGCCAGCAAGTACCTGCGCATTCAGCCGTGAGGTGCGCGAACGTCATGAGCCAGATCAGCACAATCCGCTGCCGCGCGCTGCGAGAGACCCCAGGAGGGACGAGCTGTGAGCACTGACCGGGGGCTCACCGGGAAAACGGCAATCGTTACCGGAGCCAGCCGGGGCATTGGCCTGGCCATCGCCCGGGACCTTGTGACCCACGGAGTCCGGGTCTGCATCACGGCCCGCCGCCCCGAGGCACTCAAGGAAGCCGCGGCCGGCTTTCCCGAATCCCAAATCCTCGCTGTCACGGGCAAGTCAGATGACCCCGCGCACCGGCGGGAAGTCCTCGACGCCGTGGCAGAAACGTTCGGCGGTCTGGACATCCTGGTCAACAACGCCGGTATCAATCCCGTGTACGGGCCCCTCGTGGACCTCGACCTGGACGCAGCCCGAAAGGTTTTCGAGGTTAACGTCTTCGGTACATTGGCCTGGGTCCAGGATGCCGTAAAGCACCCTGGTCTCAGTTTCCGGGATCGGGGCGGAGCAGTAGTTAACCTGTCCTCCGTCACCGGAGACACCCCCTCCCCGGGGATTGGGGTCTACGGCATCAGCAAGGCCGCCGTATCCCACCTGACCCGCACCCTGGCCGTAGAGCTCGCCCCGCAAATCCGTGTCAACGCCGTTTCCCCGGCCGTCGTGAAAACGAAGTTCTCCCGGGCCCTCTACGAAGGCAAGGAGGACGAGGTCACTCGTGACTATCCGCTCGGTCGGCTGGGAACACCGGAGGACGTTGCTGCTGCTGTCACCTATCTCGTCTCACCAGACTCGGCTTGGGTAACCGGCCAGATTCTCACACTCGACGGCGGCCTGACGGTTGCCGGCGGCACAGCCTGAAACTGATTATGAAGGAATTACAGCCCATGACCACCGCACCTCCGCGCACACCACACTCCTTGGACACGGTGGAGAAACTGCGTCACCGCACCCGGACTTTCATCCGCGCGACCGTCATGCCTGCCGAACCGGCGCCAGGAGAAAGGTTAGATCAAGCCACCCGTGACCGGCTCCAACAGTCCGCCAAGGACGCAGGGGTTTTCGCCCCGCACGTCCCCACCGAGTATGGCGGCCAGGGGCTCCCGGTCCAGTGGTGGTCAGCGATCTTTCAAGAGGCCGGCTACTCACCCATCGGACCCTCCGTGCTCAACTGTATGGCCCCTGACGAGGGCAATATGCACATGCTCGAGCTCATCGCCACCCCAAAGCAGAAAAAGCGTTACCTCGCCCCCCTGGCCTCCGGTAAGGCCCGTTCCTGCTTCGGTATGACCGAACCTCACCCCGGCGCGGGTTCGGATCCTGACGCCTTACTCACCACCGCCCGCCTGGACGGAGACCGGTGGATGATCAACGGACACAAGCGCTTTACCAGTGGCGCGATCGGGGCGGATTTCTGCATCGTCATGGCCCGTACCGAAGCCACGGCGGAGTCCACGGCCGGGGCCACGATGTTCCTTGTGGATATGGACCACCCCGGGGTGCGGGTGGGGGAGCCAATCCATACCATTGACCGTGCCATCGACGGCGGACATCCGCACCTTTATTTCGAGGACTGTGCCGTCCCTGCCGAGGCGGTGCTGGGCGAGGTGGGGCAGGGTTTCCGGTACGCGCAGGTCAGGCTCGGTCCCGCGCGACTCACCCACTGCATGCGCTGGCTGGGCCTAGCGCGCCGATCCCTGGACATTGCCTTGGACCGTGCCGAACGGCGTGAGATCTTCGGGGCTCCGATGAAAAACCTGGGCCTGGCCCAGGAACTGATCGCCCAGTGCGAAATTGACATCGAGACCTCCGATGCGATCATCACCAAGACTGCGGCCCTGCTGGCGTCCGATCCGAAAGCCGGGTCGGCCATGTCTTCGATTGCCAAGGTGCACTGCTCTGAGGCGGTGTTCCGGGTCATCGACCGTTGTATCCAGATTTGCGGCGGGGATGGCGTCTCGGACGGGTTGCCGTTAGCGCAATACCTGAATGAGGTCAGGCCCTTCCGCATATACGATGGCGCCAACGAGACACACAAGTGGGCCATCGCCCGCCGCGCCTCCTCTCGGCGCCGCAAAGCGGTGGAAGCGGGCGAGCCCTATCAGGGCGACGCCGTGCTCCGGATTCAGGCAGAAACCCGATGAGCATACAGACATGGATGAAACCTGACGGCCTGGAGGTCGTCACCACCCTCGAGGAAGCGCGCGCCTTAGCGAGCCCGCCGTTGCTGGTGCTGGAACCGGTGACGGCATTCTTCGACAAGCATGGTCTCGGTACCGGTCCGCTGAGGTGGGAACGGATCGGGAACGGACAGTCGAACATCACATATCGCATCCGCCGCGGCCAAGATACCTTTGTCCTCCGACGTGGACCGCGACCGCCGCTACCGCGCTCCACCCATAACATGATTCGTGAAGCCCGAATCCAGCAGCTGCTGCGTGCGGAAGGAATCCCGGTCCCGAAGATCCTGGCCGTCTGCGAGGACGAGTCGCTGCTCGGGGTACCCTTCTATGTCATGTCCTACGTGGACGGCGTCGTTATCACTGACCGGGTGCCCCCGGCATTGGGATCCCTCGAGCAGCGGGACGCCACCAGCCGCGCCCTTGTGGATGCGCTCACCCAGCTTCATCGGGTAGACGCTACCCAAGGGGACATCGCCTCTCTGGGTCGGGCCGACGGATACCTAAAGCGGCAGGTCCAACGGTTTTCGGGCCTGTGGGACACAAACACCACCCGCCACCTGCCCCAGATCGAAAAACTGACGGACTGGCTGGAACGGAACTGCCCCATGACGCAGGCCGTCACCGTAGTCCACGGCGACTACCGCATGGGGAACCTGATGTTCGCCGACCACGGGCCCGCCTGCGTCGTAGGGATCCTCGACTGGGAGATGGCCACCCTGGGTGACCCCCTGGCTGACCTCGGTTACCTGACGGCCACCTACGGTGACCACAACAGCACCCCGACCATCATGGAACTAACCCCGGTCACCAGCCAGCCCGGATACTGGACCCGCGCACAGATCGTGGACCGCTACGGGCACCAGAGCGGACTCGACCTCGGGGCACTGCCCTGGTACCAAACACTGGCCCTGTGGAAATCCGCGATCTTCTGCGAGGCCATCTACACACGATGGCTCAACGGCGAACGCCCCGATGACGACGTCTTCGGCCCGTCCCTACAGGACGGCGTTCCCTTGCTTCTCGAGCAGGCCGCTCAGCAAATGCGCTAGCCGTAGCGATAGCACCTGCAGGCAGAGACCCCGCATCCCTCACAAGGCCCTACCAAACACACTGAAGAGTTACTGTTGCAGGCCGGACTGGCTGTGACAGGTTTATATGGCCCCGGCAGGACGGTTAT
>NZ_JAKEEC010000002.1 GCF_021483235.1 Arthrobacter alkaliphilus
CGTCCACCTTCGGGGCCAAACCCGGGAACCCCCGTCCACCTACGGCGCCAAAACCGGGAACCCCCGTCCACCTACGGCACCAAAACCGGGAACCCCCGTCCACCTACGGCACCAAACCCGGCAACCCCCGTCCACATACGGCACCAAACCCGGCAACCCCCGTCCACATACGGGGCCAAACCCGGCAACCCCCGTCCACATACGGGGCCAAACCCGGCAACCCCCGTCCACATACGGGGCCAAACCCGGCAACCCCCGTCCACATATGGCACCCAAGACCGGGGACCCCCTTGCAGGTGATCTGAAAGCCCCAAAACCGGGCGATAAGTGACCGGGCGTCCCCCAAAACCGGGCGATAAGTGACCGGGCGTCCCCCAAAAACCGGCCACAAACGACCGGGCCTCCCCCAAAAACCGGCCACAAACGACCCGGCGTCCCCCAAAAACGGCCGACAAGTGACCCGGCATCCCCCAAAACCCGGCGATAAGTGACCCGGCATCCCCCAAAAACGGGCGACAAGTGACCGGGCGTCGTTAGGGTTGGGGGCTTGGCCTGCGCCTGAGGACCAGGCCCGCAACCATGCCGAGCAGCAGGAGCGCGCCAGCCGCGGCCGTCGAGACCACGAAGGCGGCGCCCGCACCCTGAGCCTGGGCCAACTGGCCGGCAAGGTAGGCACCGATTGCCGTACCCGCCACGATCCCGCTCGCCAGGACGGTCATCACCGTTGCCATGCGGCCGGCGGGTGCCACCACTCCCCCGATGCTGAAGACCGTCACCATGACGGGTCCCACGGGAATTCCGAGCACCAACAGAACGATGACCATCGGCCAGATCCCGGCGGGAAGGAACAACAGAAGAGAGAAAGCAGCCATCGCGGCCGCGGCGAGCACCCAGCGGAGGGCCAGCCCGAAACGCTGCGGCCAATACGCAACGGACAACGCTGCGACGGCGGAGCTGAGGCCCACGACGGAATACATCAGTCCCGCAATTTCCGCCGTGGCGAACTGGGCGGAAAACGCACTCAGCGCATTTTGGGTGGCACCGAAGAACGTTCCCATGCAGACCATGGCCAGCACTGGAACGGCGACCTTCAGCCAGGCCGCGGCACCGACGCCCGGTTTCTGGTCCGCCGAGCCGCTCCCGACGCCGGTTCGCGGCCTGCGCTTTGCCGGAACCACTGCCAACTCTGTTGGGTGGACGGCGAAAGCCGGAACGAGGGTGGCCGTGAGTACAGCCGCCACCGCGAGCGGGAGCCACGGAGCAACAAGGCTGGCCAGGATACCGACCAGCGCCGGACCCAGCACGAAAGTGATCTCGTCCGCGGTTCCCTCGTAGGACAACGCGGTGTCCAGGTCTGCGCGGCTGGACACAACACTTCCAGGGCCGGCGGCACTGTTCCCGGCCGCGGGCTTCCGGATGCCGAGGTTCTGCGTTGTCAGGGCCATCCACCGGACACGGGCCATGGGCCCTACCTGCGGGCAACTCGCTCCAGCAAGGAAAGCCGCCGCCAAGACGGCAATCGAGTCCGAAGGGGCGTCGAAATCTGGCGTCAGGTACGCGGCAACGATCAAGGCGATCACCATCATTGCGTTGACAGCGGCCGCTACGAGCAGGACGGGGCGCTGGCCGGAGCGGTCAGCGAGCAAGCCGAGTACCGGCGCGCCCAGGGCCGATCCGATGCCGACGGCTCCAGCAGCCAGGCCGCCGATCGCGTAAGAATGGCTGACAGCCGTAACAAGAGTGAGGGTACCGACGGTCAGCATGGCGAGGGGAAGCCTCGCGAAGAGTCCAAGCGGCAGGAAGTTCCGGCCTGCGAGTTCGGGCAAGCGCGCAAAGCGCCCGGGTAGACGCGACGGGCGGGACCCAGCCGACGGGCCCGCCGGTGGAAGTGCAGGGGCGGCCTGGAGTGCGGTGTTCGACGCGGAGTTCTGTGAGGAGGGGTTCATTGTTCCGGGTTCGCTCAAGGGTGCGCATCGTCCCTCCTCCCGATGCGCGCGACCCGGTGTAACCCTCCAATCCTACCGGAAGGCTGTGCCCGTCAGCGGCGACCCCGTCCCTGGCGGAGTGCCCTGAAGAGGGGTCTAAGCTGCCGAGGCGTCCACAATTCGCACAGTTGAGCCGTTCCTGTTTTTGATTACCTGCAACTGGCTGCTGATCCTCTGCTTCATCTCGGCAACGTGGCTCACCAGCCCAACTACCCTGCCGCCGTCGCGCAAGCCTTCCAGTGCATCCATGACCTGCTCAAGCGACTGGTCATCAAGGCTCCCGAAGCCCTCATCCACGAACAGCGTTTCGATGTCTACACCCCCGGCCTCGTGCTGGACCACATCCGCAAGCCCCAGGGCCAACGCGAGCGAAGCCATGAACGACTCCCCTCCCGACAGGGTGCCGGTGTCCCTCCGCTGGCCGGTCCACTCATCCACGACTTCCAGTCCCAAGCCTGATTTCGCGCCCCGGGCTGCTTTGGCATCCGTGTGCTGCAGGGTGTAGCGGCCGTCGCTCATGGCGATAAGCCGCTCCGACGCCGCCGCCGCGACCTGTTCGAGGCGCGCGGCCAGCACATAGCTGTTGAGGCTCATCTTGTAGCTGTTGTCGCCGCCTCCCCGGGCAGTTTCCGCGAGTTCGGTGAGCACCCTGGCGCGTTCGCGCGGCTCCCGGCCGGCGGCGGAGACCTCTTCGTACCGGGCACGGATCGTGGCCAGGCTCGTCACTGTACGGGCGGCAAGTCCCGCAGCGACGGCACACAGGCGGGCAGTTTCTTCCGCTTCGCCGGCTTCCTGTTCAAGGGCGGCGAGTTCGACGGCGGTGAGCGGCACGTCCCCGGCCCGGACTTCCTTGGCCGCAAGCACGAGATCCTCGGACTCGAAGAGCTCCGCAAGGCGGGCGGCCTCGGTCTCTGCGGCCCTGACGGTTTCATCCAGCCCCGCGGCCTGATGCTCGTCGAGCATTTCACTCCGGGCAGCCTCCGCGGTGTCGAATCCGGTGGCCGAAAGGGCGCGGTCCAAAGCTGCCGATGCCTCGTCGAGGGCGTTCCGGGCGCTGTCCAGCTGACGGCCCGCGGCGACGGCGGACTCCAAGAGCTCGCGTTGGCCGGCCAGTGCTTCCATCCTGTCCCGCAGGGAGTCGAAGCCGTCACGAAGGCCTGAAAGCAATCCGTCCAGTGACGCACGCTGTTCCTTCAGCAGGGCGATGGTGGACTCGTCCTGGGCGGCAGCGGTGTCTTCCTTGCTTTGCTCCTGTTCCAAGCCGGCAATGCGCGCCAGCACGTCCCCGAGCGCCCGCTTGCTCTGCTCGAGCCTTTCCACCGCGGAACGTGCCGACGCCAGGGCGTCTCTGGCCCGGGCCGCCGCCGAATCGGCTTCCTTTGGATCGACGTCTCCGCCCTGGGCGGCGAGCACGGCAACTTCCTGCTCGGCAGACGCCAGCTCACCTGCTGCTTGGAGAAGTTCGTGCTCGCTCTCGTCATACCGTTCGTGGGCAGATTGCTCTTCCTCGGCAAGGGCCAGGGCAGTATGCCCGGCAGCTGCCGGGGAAGGGTGCTCGGCGCTTCCGCAGACAGGGCATGCTTCACCGTCATGCAGCTTCGCGGCGAGCTCGGCCGCGGCGTTTGCGAGCCGGGATTCGCGGAGGTCCAGCCAGAGTTGGCGGAGGTCCTGGGAAAGCGCCCGGGCAAACGCGTGGCGCTTCCCTGCCGCGGACAGGGCATCGAGGGCACCTTTATAGCGGGCCACTGTCTGCACGGTGTTCTGCGCTGCCGCCGCTTCGCTTTCGCGCAGGGGCAGTTCCAAGGCGGCCTCCTCCAGCGGGCCCAGCTCGCTTTCCAAAGCAGCTGCGTCCGAGCGAAGCCCGGCCAAGGAAAGGGACCGCGCCGCGTTGGCCTCCTCCCGCCGCTTCGCCGCCAGCCCGAGCGCATCGAGCCTGGCAGTGATGTCCTCGAGTTTTTGTTCATCCGCGGTCCTCGCCTCCAGGACGGCGATGGTTTCTTGAATCCTCGCCAGCGAGGTTCCCGGGTCGCTTGCGTCCAAAGAGGCGGCACGAAGCTTCATCGTTGCCGACTCCGCCTTCGAGCTCGCCAGTTCGAGGACCTTCGCGGCGCGGTCCACGGCGTCGAGCTGTCCGCCCAGCACGGCGGCTTTCCGGTGACGGCCAAGACGCTCGCGGAATTCCTGAACTTCAGCCGCCCCTGCGGCAAGGGCTTCGCGCCGGCGAGTGGCGGCGTCGAGCTTGGCATGCCGTTGAACACGTTCCCGCGCGGAGTTGAGCTTGTCCGTCAACTGAAGCCGGACGACGTCGGCAGAGGCCGCGGCTTGCCGCCGTCGGAGAGCCTCGTCCCCGGCACGGGCCTCAAGGTCCCCGAGCCGGAGTTCAGGCGTGGACTCGTTGGACTCAGGGACATCGGGATCCGGGTCGACCGCGGGCTCTATGCCAAGTTGCGCATACTCCGCCTCTGCGCGCTGAACGAGTACGTGAAGCTCGTTCCGGTTCTCCTCTACTTTTGCGCGTGCGGCGGTCGCTTGGAGCGCCAACTGCTGCTCGATTGCTTCAAATCGCTGGGTTCCGAAAAGCTTCTGCAGAAGATCCAGCCGGTCGGACGCCTTGGAGCGCAAGAAAGCCGCGAAGTCTCCCTGCGGCAGCATGACCACCCTGGTGAACTGTTCCCGGTCCATTCCCAGGACGTCACCGATCTCCATGCCCGCTTCATCGTTGCGGGACGTCTTTTCTTCCCAGGCGCCAGCAACCCATTCGCGCAGGAGGGTTTTAGCCTGCTGGGTAGTGAAGCCCTTGCGTCCCCTGGCACTTGGCCTGTCCCATGCCGGGGAGCGCGTGACCTCAAAGCGCCTGCCGCGCGCCGAGAATTCGCACAGGACCCTCGGCTCCGCAGCCGGTTCCGCGTGGTCGCTCCGCAAGCGTTTGCCGTCTTGGCGGGCGCCCGGCACCGAGCCGTACAACGCAAAGCAAATGGCGTCGAGCACGCTTGTCTTGCCGGCGCCGGTGGCGCCGTTCAAGAGGAACAGGCCCTGGGCCCCCAGCTGGTCGAAATCGATCGACTGTACCCCGGCAAACGGGCCGAAAGCTTCGATTTCAAGGCGATGGATCCTCACAGCTCTGCTCCTTCCAGCCGGACCGCTTCCAAAGCCTCACGGAGGGCGGCGAGTTCAGTGTCGTCAGCAGGCCTCCCGCGCACATGGTCGAGGAAGCCGCAGCAAACACCAAGATCATCCTCGGCCTCTGCGAGCCTGCTGCTGTAGCTGGCTTTGGCCTTGCCCGCGGACTCTTCGGGGTCAAAGCCCAGCACCAACGTGTCCGGGAACCGGGTCCGCAGCTGTTCCATAGCCTGGGCCGGGCGCGAAGCGTCCGTGAGGGTGATCTGGCAATACGCAGTCTCGGCCCAGGAATATTCCTCCGATTCCAAAAGGCCGGCGAGCTTCCCGCGGAGAACCGCCAACTCCCGTGGAGCTTCCCACAGAACTTCCTCCACGCTCTCAACACCGTCGACGCCGACATCGATCAGCCATGCGCCCTTCCGGTGCTTGGCCTCGGAGAATGAGTAGGCCAGCGGCGAACCCGAATACCGGACGTGCGCCGAAAGTTCCTGGCGCCCGTGCAGATGCCCGAGGGCCGTGTACCCAAAGCCATCGAAGAGATCCAGCGGCACTGCCCCCAAGCCGCCGATGCTCAAATCGCGTTCGCTGTCCGAGGTGATGCCTCCGCTCGCGAAGGTGTGTGCCAGGACAACCGAGTGCACCGGCCCTGCTTCGCTTCTCCGCGCAATGTCCTGGTGGATGCGCTGCACCGCGGCCTGGGTGACGTCAAAGTGGCTCGCGGTTTGCGTGTTGAGCCGTTCGGCGACAAGCCGGGGTTCAAGGTAGGGGATCCCGTAGACGGCAAGCACCGGGGCTCCCGGCCGGACGCCGCTGTCGCCGCCGTCCAAGGGAATGCCGTCCAGGGGAAACACGACAGGGGAATCGAGATCCTCCAACCGGGTCCGCAAATGGACTCCCCCGCGCTCGAGCAGGCGTGACGCGAAACCAAGGCGGATCGCGGAATCATGGTTGCCGCTGGTCAACACCACCTTGGCGCCGGCATCCGTGATCCGCACGAGGGCCTCGTCGAGGAGCTTCACAACGTCCAGTCCCGGCAGGGCACGGTCGTACACGTCGCCCGCAATGAGGACGACGTCCACCGACTGTTCCCGGATGACTGCCAGCAGTTGCTCGATGAAATTGCGCTGGGCGTCAAGCATCCCGACGCCATGGAAGGAACGTCCCAGATGCCAGTCCGACGTGTGCAAAAGCCTCATGTTTTCAAGCTAACCGGAGGCACGGACATTATTGGCGCGGCGCGGCGGCACCACCCTTAACATGGCCTCCCTGGCAGCCGAAGTTCCTGCGTCAGTCCCGCTTCCCGTCGAAGAATTCGCGGGCCGGGTCGACGTCGGGCTTCGCTTCGACGGGCGCCGCGGCGGGCTCCACAGCAGGCGCGGAAACCTCGGCCGCACCTTCCGGGGCAGCCGCTTCAGCATCCTCGGCGGACTTTTCGTCCCGGACATCGGCCGGCAACGGCTCCTGGACCTCGGGGACGGCGGCCGGAGTGGCCTCGCCGAAGCCGCGGAAGATAAGGCCCGCGATCGCCGCGCCCACCAGCGGTGCGGCCCAGAAAAGCCAGAGCTGCTCCACTGCCCAGCTGGAGCTGAAGATGGCGGATGCAGTGGCCCGGGCCGGGTTGAAGGCAAGGTTTCCGGTGGACTGACCCAGTTGCAGCAGGACAGCGACCGTCAGGCCGACGGCGAACGGTGCCGCAAGCTTGCTGGGATTGCGGCGGGCGGTGACCCCCAGGAAGACCCCCACCAGGAGCGCGGCGCCGAGGACCTCAATGAGCATGACGCCGGTCACGGGAACCTGGAAGCTGGAGTGCGTGCCAAAGCCCGAGGTTGCCGTGTCAAAGACCGTGCGGCTGTCCGTAATCCCGGGAACGGTCCGCACGACGCCGAAAATCGCCAGCGCGCCCAGCAAACCGCCGACAATCTGGGCCACAACGTACGCGGCTCCATCCACGAGCTTCATGCGTCCCGCAACCAGATGGCCAACGGTGATGGCCGGGTTGAAGTGGCCGCCCGACAGGTAACCGAAGGCCAGCATGGCAGCAGTGACGGTGAGGCCGCTGGCCAGCGACGCCGGCATCGGAACCGCCTGGGGGTTGATGAAGATCAGCACGCCCAGGCCTATAACCACAAGGAACAGCGTCCCCAGAGCTTCAGCGGACGCCCGGGCAAGGAGCCGGGATCCGCGGGAGGAGGGAGTGGACACGGTCGTGGTCATGTCTGGGGATTCCTTTGTTCGAAGTTCGGCAGTCAGGCGCGTGGGCGAACGCTCCGGGCAAGAAGCCGTGCAGAGGTCCGCGCTCTTGCCCCGCAGCATCGTGTCAGCCGAGTCTGGATGATTCCTGAATTCGAGCCTAGCCGCCGAACGCGATTGCTGCGACCGCAGCGCAGGCGAGCACCATAATGGACAAGGCGCTTGCAAGGATCAAGACAGCGGAGGCTTCCTCGGCGCCGTGGTGCAGTTGATGGGACCTGAGCCACAGGACGCAGCCCAGCACGATCGTCGCGGCGGCGGCCGTCAAGGCGCAGATTCCCTGGAAGTCGAGGCCCGGTATCCCTGTGGGCAGTTGGCCCGCACCGGCTCCAGCCGTCAACCACCTGCGCCAGATGAAGAGATCCACCACCAAAAGCGACATCAGGGTCCGGCGCCAAGCGAGCGCGGTCCGCTCCGGTTGCAGCCCCCGGTCACTGGATTCAACGGTCAACGCGCGACCAGGATCAGCACGGCAAAAGTAAAGGCCGCCGCCGCCACCACGATGGTCATGAGCAGCATGACCCGTGAAAACGGCAAGGCCTGGTCGTTGCGCATGGCCGCCTCCATCTGCCCCCAACGGCGGTAGGCAAGCCATGCCAGGCCAGCACCGATGATGGACAGCACAACGCACAGGACGATGCGCACCGGCTGCGGTGCGATGTTCGGAGCAAGTTGATCGATGGCGACGGCACCGGCAAGCAGCGCCAACGACGTCCGGATCCACGCAAGGAAAGTCCGCTCATTGGCCAGGGAGAATCTGTAGTCCGGAGTCTTTCCGGTTTTCCGCCACACGGGTTCGCGCATCATTGCCTCCTGGTTCACGAGCCACCGTATCAGCGGGCAGTTGGGGGCGGGTCTGGCAGCCACGGTAAATTACCACTATGAGTGCTGAACCGTCCCCCTCTTCCGTGCCATCCTTCGAGTCAAGGGTTCACGGTTGCCTGCTGGGAGGCGCCCTGGGCGATTCGCTCGGCTACGCCGTCGAGTTCGACGACATCGCCACGATCCGTTCGCGCTTCGGCGCCGCGGGCCTCACATCTTTCGGGCAGCTCGACGGCGGGAGCCACTTCTCGGACGACACCCAGATGACGCTGTACACCGTCGACGGCCTGGTGGAAGCCCTCGAGTGGGCCAACGACGGCGTGGCCGCCGATGAAACGGCGTGCCTCTGGCTCGCCTACCTGCGATGGCTCGCCACGCAGGGCGTGGCCGCGCCCGCCTCGGCTCCCGTTCCCCAGCCCCGCTGGATCGACAGCCAAGAGGTACTGCGGCATCGCCGGCATCCTGGCAAGGCGTGCCTGAGCGGGCTCGCCACGGGCGAAATGGGGACACCGTCGCGCCCGGTGAATCCGGATTCGAAGGGCTGCGGCACGGTCATGCGGTCCGCTCCCTTCGGCCTGGTCCCCCACATTTCCGAGGCAGCGGTCTACAAGCTGAGCACCGATGCCGCTTCCTTGACCCACGGACACCCTTCGGCGCGGCAGAGTGCGGGCGCCCTCAGCGTGTTGGTGCACCAACTGACCGCGGGCTCGGACGTACGCACGGCGGCTGAGCACGCACTGGGCGTGGTGGCGGCGCTGCCGGACCCAGCCCCCGAAGTCCTGGACCGCCTGCGCCAAGCGCTGGAACTGTCTTCGGGGCCGCTGCTCAGCCCCGAGGAACTCACGGCGCACCTGGGCGAAGGCTGGGTGGCGGAGGAGGCACTCGCCGTCGGGCTCTATGCTGTGCTGGCGACCGCCGCGGAGACCGAAGACCGGCATGATCCGGCGGCCCATTTCCGCCGGGCCATTGCCGTGGCGTTGAACCATAGCGGTGACAGTGACTCCACCGCCTCGATCGCGGGCAATATTCTCGGCGCGCTCCACGGCGAAGAGGCACTACCCCCGGACTGGCTCGAAGCCCTCGAAGCTCCTGAGGTCATCCGCGGGATGGCACAGCGGCTCATCGCCGTCACCGTCGGCTGACAGCCGGCGGCTCAGCGCCCAGCCCGAAGTTCAGCGCGCGGCCCGCGGTTCAGCGCGCGCGAAGCGCGATGTTGTTGCACGCTTCGCAGACGTCCTCGGGAATGAGGCCGCGCTTTTGCAGGAGGCCGAAAATGGCGCAGCCCAGGCAGAAGCCGAGGAACGATTCAAGGGACGCAGCGACGATCAGCAGGGCGAGCAGGATCCAGGCACCCACGGCGAAACCGGCAAAGTAAAGGATTACGGCCGCTGTACTGAGCGCCGCGCCGATTCCCTGGGCGAAACGCTTGGGCGGCCCGGGGACAAGTTTGGCCGGACCAACCCGGGGAGCCAGGACCTTGACGGACAGCAAGGCAAACGGCGAGATCCTCGGCCCGAACAACACCCGCAGCCAGAAACCGACGGCGATCAGCACGAGCCCCCAACCGAAGCCACCCACGAGGGTGGCCACCGCGGCAACAACCACCAGCCCGGCCGTGATCCTCGCGGCGTACTCGTTGACCGGATTGGGGAAAGCAAAGACGGCCCGCCATCCGGTAGTTGCCGAAGCCGGCGCTCCTGTGGTGAACTCTGCAACCTCAGCCTGTTGTCCCTGTGTCATGGCTCAAGGCTAGGAGCGCCGCGACACAAACGGAAAGCTTTGTTGCTCCATGTGAAATGTGCCGGGCTAGCGTCCGCCGACCATTTGCAGGAACTCGCCCTCGGACAGCACCTCGATCTGCTGGCCGCGGCTGTGCAACTCCAGGACCCTTTTGGCTTTGCCGGTGAGGCGGCCGTTCCGGAGATCGCCGGCCACAAAACCGTCGCCCACCACCAGGACAGTTGTCCTTCCGGTCACGCGGCTCTCCGGCTTCGCCCCCAGGTCCGCGGCCCGCTGTTTGGCTTCCGGGCGGGCCATCGCAAGCTTACCCGTGAAAACGACCGTCTGCCCGAAGAGGGGGTGGCCCGGTTCCGCCGCGGGGTTGGGCGCTGGATTGTCGCCTTCTTCAGGCCAACCGCTCCAGGCGCGCCCAAGCTGGCCGGCGCCATTCCCGACGCCGGGTCGGCCGCCGAACGCGGCGCCCCCTCGGCCGGCGCCGGCGAGCGCCGCGAGCGTTTGCTTGGACAGTCCGTCCCCTGGCTCGAAGGCCTGCTGCTTGGGAATCGCCAAGCCGAGGGACAAGTACAGCTCGGCGATGCTGTTGGCGTTGTTCCTGCGCGCGATGTCCACCAGGATCCCGGCGCATGCCCGGGCGTCCTCCGCGGCGTCGTGATGGTTCACGAGGGGCACGCCCGCCTCTTCCGCGGCGTAGGGCAAGGAATTGGAGACCAAGGAATAGCAGCGCCGTGACAACATCACCGTGCAGACGTACTCGTAGGCCGGGCCGGGCAGGCCGGAAACTTCGAGTCCGGAACGGATGACGCCCAGATCGAACGCCGCATTGTGGGCGGCAAGGATGTCCCCGCCGATGAAAGCCCCGATTTCAGGGAAGAGTTCGCCAAAGCGCGGAGCCCCGGCGACGTCCTCGGCGCGGATGCCGTGGATCCGGGTGTTGTGGTACTCGAAATGGTCGTGATTTTCCGGCGGCCGCATGAGCCACGACGCTTCTTCCACCACGACGCCGCCGCGGACCTTGGTCAGCCCGACCGAGCACGGAGAACCCCTGAAGCCGTTCGCAGTTTCAAAGTCGATCGCCGTAAAGTCCAATGCCACTGGACAAGGTTACAGGTGGAAAGGGGTCCCGCCGCCGGTGGTGATGGCCGCCACGCGCCAGGGACGTCTTTCAGACTTCGTCTGCCGTCTCCTGCAGGTTGTTCAGGGCTTTCTTGGTTGTCCTCTGGGTCAGCACGTGGATGACCGCGCCTATGGCGCCCCCGGAGAAGGCGAACAGCAGCACTCCCGGCAAGGAGTGTTCCAGATTGGTCGCATCCTTGGGTGCCGGCTTTCCGGTGGACTTGCTCCAGATGGCCTCCAGGGCCTTGTTGGCCGCAACCCCTGCGACCATCCCGACAACGAGGCCAAGTAGCTTGATCAGGACGTTCATCTCGTTCCTCCATATGTCAGCTCAGCGCCACCACCATGATAAGCATGCTTAGCATCAGCATAGGCCAAGGGCACCCGCGACGCAGAACTAGGCTAAATGCCGCCCTCCCGTGATGCCGACGACCGACCCGGACATGAAGCTCGACTCCGGAGTGGCCAGCAGGACGAAGGTCGCCGCCAGTTCGGCAGGTTGCCCGGCCCTCCCCAAGGGCGTGTCCTCACCGAAGTGCACCAGTTTTTCGCTCGGCTGGGTCGCGGGCTGAAGCGGCGTCCAGATCGGTCCGGGAGCCACCGCGTTGACGCGGATTCCCCGCGGACCCAACAACTCCGCGAGGGAAAAGGTCATGTTGATGATGGCGGCCTTGGTCGCAGCGTAATCAATAAGGCTTGGACTCGGGTGGTACCCCTGGATCGACGAGACGTTGATGATCGCTGAGCCCGGCTTCAAATGTGGCAGCGCGGCTTTCGTCAGCCAGAAGAGCGCATAGACGTTGGACTTGAAAGTCCGGTCGAACTGTTCACTCGTGAGATCTGCGATTCCTTCGTTGGTGGTCATTTGATAGCCGGCGTTGTTCACGAGGACATCGAGGCCCCCGAATTCGGCAATGACCTGGGCCACGACTTCCTGGCAGAAGGCCTCGTCGCACAGGTCGCCGGGCAACGCCAAGGCGCTCCGTCCGGCGTCTTCGATCAACTGGACCGTGTGCACGGCGTCCTGCTCTTCTTCGGGCAAGTACGTGAAGGCGACGTCCGCTCCCTCCCTGGCATAGGCAATCGCGGCAGCCCGCCCGATGCCTGAATCCGCGCCCGTGATCAGGGTCCGGAACCCTTCCATTCGATGGTGGCCGACGTAGCTGCTTTCGCCATGGTCCGGGCGGGGATGCATCGCGTCGGTCCAACCCGGGTAATCCTGCGGCTGGGGCTCGAATGAGCCGCCCCCTGGGTGCTGTTCCGCCTCTTGGTCATCCCCGGGAACGATGCTACCTGCCATCACTATTCCTCCATCTGTTGGCCAGGAGAATCACCCGATTCCCTGCGCATAATCCGGAGAGTTGAAGTGCGTTACGTCTTCAAACCTAAAACCAGCGCCCCGGAGACACAAGATCATCAGCATGCTTATCTTTGGTCGCGTGAATAGCTAGGCTTGTTGCCAGTCGGGACGAAGGAGATTCTTGTGAGCGAACGCATGAAGGCCGCATCCGGCCATGGAGCCGTCGAGCTGATGCTGGTCCGTCACGGTGAGAGCCTGGGAAACGTGGCAGCCTCGAGGGCGGGGCTATCCGGCGCGGAAGTCATCGACGTCCCAGCGCGGGATGCCGACGTCGACCTGTCCCCGCTCGGTCTCGAGCAGGCCGCGGCGCTGGGCCGTTCGCTTAGCGGACTCGCACCATCGCGGCGCCCCGACGTGGTCTGGTGTTCCCCCTATGCCCGGGCCCGCCGCACCGCCGAACTTATCATCGGGACAGCCGGTTGGGAGGTGCCGCTCCTTGTGGATGAGCGCCTCCGGGACCGCGAGCTTGGCGTCCTCGACATGCTGACCGCCAAGGGCGTGGAACTGAGGCTGCCCGATGAGGCCCGGCGCCGCCGATGGCTGGGGAAGTTCTACTACCGGCCCCCGGGCGGCGAATCCTGGACCGACGTCGCCCTGAGGCTGCGGACCTTCCTCGCCGATCTTGAACAATTCTCTGATCGGGAGCGGCTCCTCGTTGTGGGCCATGACGCCATCATCCTGCTTTTCAGGTACCTCCTGGAGGGGATGTCCGAACAGGAAATCCTGGACATAGCGATGACAACCACCATTCTGAACGCCTCCCTCACGCGGTATGTCCGCGCCAAAGGCCACGGCCCCTGGACGCTGGAGAGCTTCAACATGGCAGACCATCTCGAGGAGCAAGGTGTCACCCTCACCGAGCACGGAAGCGACGCCGATGTCCATCCGCGGTGACCTTACGCCTGTCCCGGTCACCCCTACCCTTCTGCGGAACTGGCCGCTGCCGGCACTGGGTTCGGGCAAGCTCGATCGGGGCTCGGTGTTGATCGTCGGCGGGAGCCGCAAGACCCCCGGCGCCGCCCTGCTCGCCGGCACCGCCGCGCTCCGTGCCGGCGCCGGTCGCCTGACCTTGGGCGTTGCCGGATCCGCCGCCGTCGCCTTGGCCGTGGCCATGCCTGAGGCCGGCGTGATCGGCTTGCCCGAAACCTCCTCCGGTTCCGTCCGCTCGACAGCACACGAGGTAATAATCCCGGACTTGCAGACAGCCGACGCGGTACTGATCGGCCCCGGGCTGGATGACCCGGACGAGACCGAGCAGCTGCTGCGAAACCTCCTGGGCAACGGCCTGATCCAGGAGCACCAGACCGTCATCCTCGATGCCTACGCGCTGGGGATCCTGAGTCGGCTCCTGCCCGATATCCAGCCTTGGGCCGGGCAGCTCATCCTGACGCCGAACGCTCAAGAGTTGGGCAGGCTGCTCGGGCGGGAGCCGACGGACATCCGCAACGATGCCGCCGAGGTCTCCGACACCTACCAGGCGGTGGTCAGCTGCCAGGGCATCATTGCCCGGCCCCGGAACACGGACCCGGCGGATACGGACGGGTCCACGGCCTGTTGGGAAATCACTACCGGTTCCGGGGGGCTCGGAACGTCCGGGAGCGGAGACGTCCTGGCCGGTACCATCGCCGGCCTCCGCGCCCGCGGAACGACGGATGCGCAGGCGGCCTGCTGGGGATCCCACCTCCACGCCGCGGCCGGGGACAGGCTGGCGAGCCGGAAAGGGAGCCCCGGCTACCTCGCCAGGGAACTTACCGACGAACTACCGCCGCTCATGATGGAACTGAACACGTGAAGGAACGGGCCCGACGGCGGTTGTCCCGTACCCTTGAAGGGTGACCCTTTCTGCGATGAACGACTTTGCCGTATCCGCTTTCGGGGGTGCTGGACAGGTGCAGCCGCATATGTCCGCGCTCCTCCCCGACTGGTTGAACCCCCAAGTTTTCCTGGCCGACCCCGCTTTGGCGCCATGGGTGGTCCTGCTCGTGTGCGGGATTGTGTTCGCGGAGACGGGACTCCTGGTGGGCTTCTTCCTGCCGGGCGACTCGATGCTCTTCACCGCAGGGCTGCTCGTCGCCACGGACACCATCAAGTTCAACATCTGGGCACTCGCCGCCCTCATTGTCGTTTCCGCGATCATCGGCAACCAAAGCGGCTACCTCATCGGGTCCAAAGCCGGACCGGCCATCTTCAACAAGCCTGATTCGAAGCTGTTCAAGCGGGAAAACGTTGAAAGCGCGCACGCATTTTTTGAAAAGCACGGCGGCAAGGCCCTGATCCTGGCCCGCTTCGTGCCGATCATCCGCACTTTCGTTCCGGTGATTGTCGGCGTCGCGCAGATGGACAAGCGCAGGTTCTTCATCTTCAACGTCATCGGCGCGGCGCTCTGGGGCGGCGGCGTGACGCTGCTCGGCTACCTGCTCGGCGACAAGGTTCCGTGGGTCCGGGACAACCTGGACATCATCTTCGTGGTCATCGTCCTGATCTCGGTGGTACCCGTGGCCGTGGAAGTCCTCCGCGGCCTGCTGGCCAAGCGCCAGGCCACGAACCGCGGAGCGGAACCCGCCGGAGAATTCATCGACGGACGCGAAGCCGGCAAGCACGGCGAGCGCTGAGGCCACTGGCTTAGAGAAGAGGCACCCCGCGTCTGCGGGGTGCCTCTTTCGTTGATTGCCTCAGCAGGTTTCAGCGCAAGGCTTCCACAATGGCCGGGAGCAGGGCCCTGAAGGCCTTTCCCCGGTGGCTGATGGCATTCTTTTCTTCCGAACTCAGCTCCGCGCAGCTGCGGTCCAGCCCCTGGGGCAAGAGCACGGGGTCGTAGCCGAATCCACCCGCGCCGCGGGGTTCGCGCAGGAGAGTCCCTTCCAGCTGGCCGTACTCGACCACTTCGCGCGCCCCGCCGTCAACGGCGGCCGGTACAGCGAGCGCCGCGGCGCAGACGAAGGCGGCTCCCCGGTGCGCGTCGGGTACATCCGAGAGTTGCGCCAGCAAGAGCTGGAGGTTGGCCGCATCGTCACCGTGGCGCCCGGACCAGCGGGCCGAAAAGATCCCGGGCGCTCCACCCAGGACGTCCACTGCCAATCCTGAGTCATCAGCGATCGCCACCATACCCGTGGCTTCGGCCACCGCCCGTGCCTTGAGAAGGGAATTTTCGGCAAACGTGACGCCGGTTTCGGCAACATCGGGGGCGCCGGCCGCCGCGGCGTCAATCACTTGGGTATCGACGTCGAGTCCCGGCACCTGCCCCCGGAGGAGTTCCCTGAGTTCGCGCAGTTTTCCCTTGTTGTGGGTGGCGAGGACTAGCCGCGGGGCGGTGTCGACGCTCACGGGGCCTCGGCCAAGGTCTCGCGCTGGATGGCCGCCAGCTCGCCCGTACCGATGAGGGCGAGGTCCAGCAACGCATTCAGTTCATCGCGGTCGAACGGGGCTCCCTCGGCGGTGCCCTGCACTTCGACGAACTTTCCGGAGCCCGTGACTACCACGTTCATGTCGGTCTCGGCCCGCACGTCCTCGATGTAGGGCAGGTCCAGCATCGGGATACCGTCGATGATTCCCACGGAGACGGCTGCGATGGTGTCAATCAGCGGCTGTGCGTTCTTGGCGATCATCTTGTTCTCGCGGGCGAAGCGGATCGCCTCGGCGAGCGCCACGTAGGCGCCTGTGATCGCGGCGGTCCGGGTGCCGCCGTCGGCCTGGAGGACATCGCAGTCCAGGACGATCGTGTTTTCGCCCAGGGCCTTGGTGTCGATGATCGAACGCAACGAGCGGCCGATCAGGCGGGAAATTTCATGGGTGCGTCCGCCGATCCTGCCCTTGACGGACTCACGGTCGGAGCGGGTGTTCGTGGCGCGCGGAAGCATGGCGTATTCGGCCGTGACCCAGCCGCGCCCTTCGCCCTTGAGCCAGCGTGGAACGCCCTCCGTCAAGGAAGCCGTGCACAGCACCCGCGTGTTGCCGAATTCGATCAGGGCAGAACCTTCGGCCTGCTTGGACCACCCGCGGGTGATGCTGATTGGACGGAGTTGATCGGGCGTGCGGCCGTCGGCGCGGATGACGGGGACAGATGTCGCTTCGGAAGTCATACTGCAAGCTTAGCGATCCGCTGGCCCTCGCCGGACTGCGGGGCCGGACTGCACGTCCGGATCCCTCCGACGGTGACAGGTTCAGACCGTGTAGTGGACTCCGGCAACCGCGACGGCGACATCGCCGGGGAACTCCGGCCGCGCATCCGCCATGACCTTGGTCTGCGATGTCCAGACCGGAATGTGGGTCAGCAGGAGGCGCCGGGCTCCCGCGGCTGCCGCTGCCTGGCCCGCACGCTTGCCGGTCAAGTGCACATCCTTGATGGCGTCGTCGCGCCCTTCTTCAAAAGCGGCCTCGCACAGGAAGAGATCGGCGTCGCGCGCCGCGTCCTCAAGGCCTTGGCACGAGTCGGTGTCTCCCGAGTACGTGAGGATCCTGCGCACGGCTTTACCCTCTTTGTCCGGCTCGGTGACCTCCACGCGCAGGGCGTAGGCCTCTTCAACCGGGTGGTTCACCGCATATGGGGTCACAGTGAACGGCCCGAGCTTCACGGATTGGCGTTCGCTCCAGTTACTGAAGTCGAACTCCTCGTGCATCCCGGGGTCCAGCTCCAGGCCGTAGGCGGTGGCCATGCGGTCGGCCGTCGCGGCGGGACCCCACACCGGAATCCTGTCCCGTCCCCAGCCGCCCGGCTTCCAGCGGACGGCCACGTGGAGGCCGCAGAGGTCCATGCAGTGATCCGGGTGCAGGTGGGTGAGGAAAATGGCGTCAATGTCTTCGAGGTCCGTGTACCGTTGGATGGCCCCGAGGGCGCCGCTGCCGAGGTCCATGACGATCTTCCATTGGCGTTCACCGTCGTGTGCCGTCAGGAGATAGCACGACGCCGGAGAGCCGGGACCGGGGAAGGAACCCGTACAGCCCACAATGGTCAGTTTCACTGGATGCGGCCCCCGCCGGCGGCGCCGAATTCCTTCGCCGTGAAGGGTGCGGGGTCGACGAAATTGGAGGTCCTTGCATGGTGGCCGCCGGCGCGGGCGGCCTCCAACATTTCCGGAGTGATGCGGGCGAGGCTTCCGGTCGGGTACTGGGCGGCCACATGGTCCACATGTCGTACGGACAGGACCTCCGGGCCAAGGAAACGGCGGGCCAGGATTTCAAACTGTGCGGCGTCGCCGGTCGCCATGAAATCGTGCCGGGGCAAGCCGGTATCGGTCCGTTGAATCCCGTGGGTGGCCAAAGCACGGTAAACGTCCTTGGCGGTCTCCTCGGCGCTGGACACCAAGGTGACGTCATCCCCCATGACATAGGAGATCACGCCTGTGAGCAACGGATAGTGCGTGCAGCCCAGCACCACCGTATCCACGCCTGCGTCCCTCAGCGGCTCCAGGTATTCGTGGGCTACGGCCAGCAGCTCGGGGCCCGTGGTGATGCCGGCTTCCACGAAGCTCACGAATTCCGGACAGGCGACCGACGTGATGGCCAGGTCGGGGGCAGCGGCGAAGGTGTCCTCGTACGCACGGGAACCCACCGTGGCCGAGGTGCCGATCACGCCGATCCTGCCGGATCTTGTCGCTGATACCGCGCGGCGCACTGCGGGCTGGATGACCTCGATAACGGGGATCCCGTAACGGGCCGTGTAGCGTTCACGGGCATCGCGCAAGACTGCTGCCGAGGCAGAGTTGCAGGCGATCGTCAGAAGTTTCACGCCGGAGTCCACGAGCTCGTCCATGACCCCGAGGGCGTTGGCCCGGACTTCGGCGATGGGAAGCGGCCCGTAGGGCCCATTGGCGGTGTCCCCCACATAAATGATCGACTCATGCGGCAACTGGTCGATGATGGACCGTGCCACGGTGAGCCCGCCGACACCGGAATCGAAGACGCCGATGGGGCGTGATCCCAGCAAGGGGTCTTGTGCGCGGTTATTCCGTATTTCCGGCGTGCGCTCTGGGTCCGATGCTGAGTTCATGATTCTTAGAGAATAGGCCAAGGTGTGTGCTGCGGCCACGACATGTGGCGGGGGCCTCGTGTCGGTTTTGTCACACGGAAGGTTTCAAGCCCCACTCAGGGCTTCCGGTCCATCGCGGCCATCATGGCCTGGACCAACGATTCCTGGAGCCAGGTGGTGAAGTTGTAGACGAGGGCCAAGTAGCTTTCCACGTCTTCGGCCTGGGACCAGTCCTGCATGGCATGGACATGGTCCGCATCCGCTTCGTCGCGGATATCGAGGCGCTCCGCCAGCACTAAACGAACATCGTTGAGGGCCATGGACCAGAACTTCGCCTCTTCCAGAGTGAGGACGAGCTCGTTTCGGTCCAGGCCCATGGCGGTGGCCCGAAGTGCGCCGATTTTTCCTTCCCGCAGCGAGCGCTCGGTCAGCTGGCGGAACTCGAGGGACGCGGCGTCGTCATTCTTCATGACGTTCGGCAAAAGCCGCAGAAGGGCGCGATCGGACGGTTCCTTGACGTTCATGTCCAGGCCGATCAGGGCCGTGAGGGGATCCTCGTTGCTGGACTGCTGCGGCTCCAGCATGGAAATGACATCGTCCAGGAGCCCGCGCAGGAGTTCGCGCTCGGCGGGCTCAAGATAGCCGGTGATGCCCTTGAGTCCGTATTTGAAAGCCTTAGCCACGTGCGCCGCCCTTGCGTCCCCGGCCGTCGCCGCCACTGCTTGCCTTTTCAACCGTTGCCCACAGACCGTAGCCATGCATGGCAACTGCGTGTTGCTCCACTTGTTCCTTTCCTCCGTGCGCCACGATCGAGCGGCCCTTCTTGTGGACCTCGAGCATGAGTTTGTTGGATTTGGCCTCGGAATACCCGAAATAGCTTTGGAACACGTAGCTCACGTAGCTCATGAGGTTGACGGGGTCGTTCCAGACCACGAGGTTCCAAGGGATGTCAGCGGCGCCGAGGAGGTCGGTGGACGACTGCTCCGAGATGTCCGTCCGTTCTTCTCCCTTTAGGCCTGCGTCTGTCACTGTGCAGGTGGCTGCGTTGGTGCCGGGGGCGACGGTAGTGGTCATTTGTCCATTCTAATGGGGAGGGAGAGGCGAGACTGTGGCCGGGCTCGAGTGGCTGGGCCCAAAGTGGCGAGGGGACTAGAGTGAATCCGTGAGCAGATCCGTCGCCTGGGACCACCCCCGCACGTCGTTGTACACCGATCACTACGAGCTGACAATGCTGGAAGCTGCGCTCCATTCGGGCGCGGCGCACCGGCGCTCGGTCTTTGAGGCCTTCGCCCGCCGCCTGCCCGACGGCCGCCGCTACGGCATCGTCGCCGGGACAGGCCGGTTGCTTGAGGGAATCAAGGACTTCCGCTTCGGCGATACCGAGCTCGCATTCCTCGATCAGCACAAAGTAGTTGACCGGCAAACATTGGACTTCCTCGCCGACTACAAGTTCTCCGGCGACATCTGGGGCTATCCGGAGGGCGAGGCCTACTTCCCGGGCTCCCCCATCCTGATCGTCGAATCCACATTCGCCGAAGCCTGCATCCTGGAAACGTACATCTTGTCTGTGCTGAACCATGACACCGCGATTGCTTCGGCTGCTTCCCGGATGACCAGCGCGGCCGGCAACCGGCCGTGCATCGAGATGGGCTCCCGGCGCACCCACGAGGAATCCGCGACGGCGGCAGCCCGCGCCGCGGTCATCGCCGGATTCGACAGCACGTCCAACCTTGAGGCAGGGCTGCGCTACGGGATCAAGACCGTCGGCACGGCCGCCCACTCTTTCACGCTCCTGCACGACACCGAGCGCGACGCTTTCGAAGCCCAAATCGCCGCCTTCGGGCCCGGAACCACGCTCCTGGTGGACACATACGACGTCGAGGTCGGAGTACGGACCGCTGTGGAACTCGCGGGTGACAAGCTCGGGGCGGTCCGCCTCGACTCGGGTGACCTCGTCGCCCAAGCCCAATCGGTCCGCGAACTGCTGGACAACCTCGGCAACGTCAACACCCGGATCGTCGTCACCTCGGATCTCGACGAATACGCGATCGCCGCCCTGCAATCGGCCCCCGTGGATGGGTATGGCGTAGGAACTTCCTTGGTCACAGGATCCGGAGCGCCCACCGCCAGCATGGTCTACAAGCTTGTCAGCCGGACCAACGATGACGGCGAATTCGTTTCCGTGGCCAAGATTGCCAAAAACAAGGCCAGCGTGGGCGGCCGCAAATACGCCCTGCGCAAGCTCGACGAAGCCGGCATCGCCACCCAGGAGATCGTGGGCATCGGACACCGGCCGGAAGACGACGGCAACGACCGCCCGCTGCTGCAGCAGTTCATCAAGAACGGTGAGCTGCTCCCGGGATGGACCGGACACGAGGGCGTGGTCAAGGCCCGGGAACGCCACGCTGCCACCATGGCTGAGCTGCCTCCGGTAGTGCGGAGGCTGCAGCGCGGCGAGCCGGCAATCCCCACCGTCTATGAGGAGGACTGAATGTCCCGTGCCCTGATCATCGTGGATGTCCAGAACGATTTCTGCGAGGGCGGCTCCCTAGCCGTGGAAGGTGGCGCCGCTACGGCTGCCGCCATCAGCGAATACCTGGACGAGAACCACCAGCACTTCGACCACGTCGTAGCCACGCAGGACTGGCACGTGGACCCGGGCAGCCATTTTTCGGAGACCCCGGATTTCGTTGACAGCTGGCCGCCGCATTGCCGCGCCGGAAGCAAGGGCGCCGAACTCCACCCGGATCTCGACGCCGAATACGTCCAGGCGTACTTCCGCAAGGGACAATACACCGCCGCGTACTCGGGCTTCGAAGGAGTCCTGGCTCCCGAGGACGAAGTGCCCACGGGCGAACTCGCGCCCGGCACCGCCCCCTCGGTCGAACTGGATGAGGACGCCCTGGGCCTCGATGACTGGCTGCAAAGCCACGGAGTCGAAGAAGTCGTGGTGGTGGGAATCGCGACGGACTACTGCGTCAAGGCCACCGCGCTGGACGCCGTGCAGGCGGGCTACTCCGTGACGGTGATTGGCGACCTCACCGCCGGAATCGCGGAGAATCTCGACGAGACCTACGCGGAACTGGAAGAGAACGGCGTCGAACTGGGTCAGCCCTAAGGCCGGGAGCCCTCCAGGGCTCCTCTATTTCCGTCCGATGAACCAATCCTGGAGCTTGCGCAGCCGCGACTGCAATTGCTCCTCGTTCGCCTGTGCGACTGGCGGTCCCCCGCAAATTTCGCGCAACTTGTTGTGGACGACGCCGTGCGGGGTACCGGTCCGGGCCGACCAGGCCGCGACGTTCTTCGCGAGCTCATTGCGCAGGTCCATCAGCATGCGGTGGTCCGGAACCGCGGGGGACGCGGCGGCAGCCAAGGGAGACTGGCGCTTCTTCCTGGACTGCTGGTCATGCTGCCGCTGCCGGAGCAACGTCCCCACTTGTTCGGCGTCGAGCAGCCCGGGAATGCCGAGGAAATCAAGTTCGTCCTCGGAGCCGATATCGGCACCCGTGCCGAATTCGCCGCCGTCGAACAGCACCCTGTCAAAGGATGCCTGCGAATCGAGGGCCTCGAATTTGCCCTTCTCCAAGGAGTCCGAGGCCTTCTCTTCCCGGTTTGCCTCGGCCATCAGGTTCTCTTCGGGGTTGAAGAGTCCGTCCGCATCTTCCTTCTCGGGCCGGTCCAGGGCGTGGTCGCGCTCGGCTTCCATAGAGTTGGCCAAGGCCATGAGGGGCGGCACGGACGGCAAGAAGACCGACGCCGTCTCGCCGCGTTTGCGGGCGCGGACGAAGCGGCCAACGGCCTGGGCGAAGAACAGCGGCGTGGAGGTGGACGTCGCGTAGACGCCGACCGAAAGCCGGGGGACGTCGACGCCTTCGGACACCATCCGGACAGCCACCATCCAGCGCTTGTCGCCGGCGCTGAACTCCTCGATCTTGTGCGAAGCCTTCGAATCATCGGACAAGATGACCGTGGGCGACTGACCCGTGATCTTCTTGAGCTGGCCGGCGTAGGCGCGGGCGTCGTCGTGATCGGTGGCAATCACCAGGCCACCTGCGTCAGGAACCGTACGCCGCACTTCGCTGAGGCGCTTGTCGGCGGCAGCAAGGACGGCGGGAATCCATTCCCCGTTGGGGTTCAACGCGGTCCGCCACGCTTGGGAAGTGATGTCCTTGGTCACGGCGGCCTCTCCGAGGGAAGCCGCCATTTCATCTCCCGCGCTGGTGCGCCAACGCATCTGGCCCGAATACGCCATGAACAGCACCGGCCGGACGACGTGGTCCCTCAGCGCGTTGCCGTAACCGTAGGTGTAGTCCGCTTTCGAGCGGCGGATGCCGTCGCGGTCTTCGGCGTATTCGACGAAAGGGATGGGCGAGGTGTCTGAGCGGAAAGGCGTTCCTGTGAGGGCCAGGCGCCGGGCAGCGGGATCGAAGGCCTCGCGCAATCCGTCACCCCAGGACAACGCTTCGCCGCCGTGGTGGATTTCGTCGAGAATGACGAGCGTACGGGCGGCCTCGGTCTTGGCCCGGTGGAGCATGGGCTTGCTGGCCACCTGCGCATAGGTCACAGCGACGCCGACGAAGCCCCTGCCGTGCTGCCCGTCGGCATTCTTGAAGTTCGGATCGATCGCAATGCCCACCCTGGCTGCGGCGTCCGCCCACTGTCTCTTCAGGTGGTCGGTGGGGGCGACGATCGTCACACGGTTCACGGTCCCGCTGTCAAGGAGCATCGACGCGATCCGCAGGGCGAAGGTGGTCTTACCCGCGCCCGGCGTTGCCACCGCGAGAAAATCGCGCGGGCTCGTGTTCAAGTACAGGTCCAGCGCTTCCTGCTGCCAGGCGCGCAACTTCGGGGCGGTTCCCCAGGCTGCGCGTTCCGGATAGGCCGGAGGCAGCGCGGGGCCGCCGAAGAGCGTTTCAGTCACGCGGTTTCCCCCTGACCAGCAACGTTTCCAAGCAAGCCCGCTGCAGCCAGCGAAACCCAAATAACCACAAAAAACACCAATCTGTTCCGGATGCGCCGGTTCGCGCAGGGCAGCAAGCAGGCAGGGGAAAGCACTCCCCCGCCTACCATCAGGAAATACCCGACTACTGGGGCTTACAGGCTACTTGGAACCGCCCGAGCCGCCTTTGTCTCCGCCGTCGTCACCGGGGCGCAGCCCTTCATAGATTTCTTTGCACTCGGGGCAGACCGGAAACTTCTGCGGGTCCCGGCCAGGGGTCCACACTTTGCCGCACAGCGCGATCACCGGTTCGCCTGTCATGGCGGACTCCATGATCTTTTCCTTGCGGACATAGTGCGAGAAGCGCTCCCGGTCGCCGGGTTCCACTTCCTGGCGCAATTCCTCGCGCTCAATGGTTGCAGTGGAAGCTCCGGCTCCGGAAAGCTCACGCATGGGATCGTTTTCGAATGGGTCCGGAGGCAGCGTCGTCATGCCATCCATCTTAGCCGCTGCAGCCCAACGATCCGATGCACTGTGTCAGATGCCCTGCCATTTCGGCTTGTTGTCATAGGTGTGGCGGTAGTAGTCAGCGAGCTTGAGCGAGGACGCCGCGGCCTCATCGACCAGGATGGTGGCGTGCTGGTGCATCTGAAGTATCGATGCCGCGCAGATGGCCGCCACCGGGCCCTCGACAAAGTCCCTGACGGCCTGGGCTTTCTGCGCCCCCGTGGCTATCAGGACAACATGGCGGGCATCCATGATGGTTCCCAGCCCCTGGGTCACCACGTGGTGCGGCACGTCGTCGATGCTCTTGAAGAACCGCGCGTTGTCCTTGCGTGTCTGCTCGATCAGGGTCTTGATCCGGGTCCGGGAGGCGAGCGAGGAGCCGGGCTCGTTGAATCCAATATGGCCGTCGGTGCCCACGCCAAGGAGCTGCAGGTCAACCCCGCCCAGTTCGCGTATGGACTCCTCGTACGCCAGGCAGGCGGCGGGAAGGTCGGCCGCGGTCCCGTCAGGGCTGTGGACGTTGGCCGGCTCGATATTGACGCGGTCGGTGAATTCGCGGCGGATGACTTCGCGGTACGACTCGGGATGCCCGGGCTCGAGCCCCACGTATTCGTCCAGGGCGAAAGCATGCGCCTGGCTGAAGTCGAGGCCCTTTTCCTGATGGCGGCGCGCCAGTTCGTCATAGACAGGGAGCGGAGAGGACCCTGTGGCAAGGCCCAGCACGGCGTTCGGCTTTCGGAGCAGCAGTGCCTCGATGGCATCCGCGGCAAGCGCCCCGATCTGCTTGCTTCCCGGAAGGATGACAACTTCCATCGTCCACGACCTTTCTAGCTGTGTTTCCCGGATCAACTGGTTCAAACTCGAGGTTATCCCATGTCCCACAACATTGCACTGCGGTGCATGGAATCAGCGGTTGACGCTCAATTGCGCGAAGAGCTCCGGGCCGCGGCGGTCAAGCCACCTGCCGCCAAGCCGTACTCCCGCCACAAACAATGCCACCCCAAGAACCGTACCAATTGCCAGATTGATCCAGCCCCACAGCGGATCGCCGGTGACCGACTGGACGATCACCAGGACAAGCTCCGGAAGGACCAGGAGGAACAGCACTGCCATTCCTCCGAACTGGACCGCCAGGGTCTGGGCAACGTTTCCCGGCGGCTTCTTGAACGGGCTGTCGCCGGGCAACGGCACGGCGGAGGTGTACCGCGCCGAGACGATGGAAGCCAAACCCAGGCCCGTGAACAGCACGCCGAGGGACAGCCCGGTGAGACCGGGCAGCCAGGCCCATTCGCCGGTCAGGAAAAATGGCCCGATGGCGAAAATCAATACGACCGGGAGCGCGAACGCCAAGCAAGCCAGTGACCGGCCGAGCCGGTCATCAACGCCGCGGACCCCCGTGGCCAGGTGCAAGGCGAACGCGGTGCTGTCGTAGGAAACATCCGCGGCAATGGACCATGCCAGGACAAAGGCGGCAATCGGCCCCAGGACCGTCAGCATGAAGTAGCTTCCGGCCGTACTGGATTGGAACAGGAAAATCACGGGCAACAGCGGGACAACCACCAACGAGGCGGCATACCTCGGATCGCGGATCCAGTAGCTGAGGGAGCGCGCGGCAACGGCACCAGCGGGAGTTGCCGGCAGAAGTGCGAACAAGCCGAGTTTCCGGCTGCGCTTTCTCGATCCGCCGGAGTATGGCGGAGTGACGAGCGCCCGCTTGAGCAGGGCACTCCAGGCGGCGGACAACGCGACGATGGTTGCGACGGCGATCAACATCTTCAGGACGGCGGCGGCAACATCACCGGACGCCAGGTCACCTCCTAGCGACCAGGATGCTCCGAGCGGAGTCCAGGAGACCGTCCGGGCCAATTCGGGGAGATAGCCCGCGGAACCTGACACTCCTCTGAAGACGCCGGCCACGATGGGTCCCATCAGGACGAGTGGCACAAAGACCACAATGCTGCTCACGTCCTTGAAACGGCGGGAGGCCGCGAGGCTGGCAGTCGCCGTCGTAACGACTCTCGACAGGACCACGCAGGTCAGCGCGCCCAGCACGGCGCCCAGCAGTGCGCCGAGCACCGCCGGCACGCTCCGCCACCACGTTGCCGCCGTGAACAAGGCAACAATAGTGGTCGACAGGCCCGGCAATCCGATGAATCCGGCGAGGGCAAGCCCGCTCAACAGCTGGCGCATGGGGATCACCGACGTCGTGAAGCGGGAAGGGTCAAGCGTCATGTCGGCGGCAGAGGCCACCAAGGGGACGATCGCCCAGGCCAGGATCGCGGCGGCCCCGCCGAGGACGACGGCGGTGTGGGCCGTCTGGGGGTCGGCCCACCGAAGGGCGACGAGCGCCACCACGAGCGCCACAACGACACCGAGCGCATAGAGCCCGCCGATCGCGATTCCCACAAGCTGGCCTGGGCTGCGCCGGAAGCCGTTCAGCAACAGCCGCCATTTCAAGCTCAGAAGGTGCGCAACCACTCCAGGCCCCCTGTCTGGTTTCCGCCGCCCACCAGTTGCACGAAACGTGCCTCGAGCGTGGCGCCGTCGCGGACCTCGTCGACGGTTCCGGCGGCGAGGACCCTGCCTGCTGCCACAACGGCTACGTGGTCGCACATGCGCTGGACGAGGTCCATCACGTGGCTCGAGACGATGACCGTCCCTCCCGAGGCTACATAGTTGTCAAGAATTCCCCTGATGTTGGCTGCCGAGACGGGGTCCACCGACTCAAAGGGTTCGTCCAGCACCAGCAGCCTTGGCGCATGGATGAGCGCCGACGCGAGTGCGATTTTCTTCGTCATGCCGGCCGAGTAGTCCACCACGAGGGTACCGGCGTCGGCGCTGAGATCCAGCGCGGCCAATAGCTCTCCCACCCTCTGGGCAACGACGCCCCTGTCCATGCCACGGAGCAAGCCGGCGTAGGTGACGAGCTGTTCACCCGTCAAGCGGTCGAAGAGGCGGACGCCGTCGGGCAGGATGCCCATCAGCCTCTTGGCTTCGAGCGGTTTCGCCCACACGTCCACGCCGTGGATGTACGCCGTCCCGAAATCCGGACGCAAGAGCCCGGTTGCCATGGACAACGTGGTGGTCTTGCCCGCCCCGTTGGGACCGACGACGCCGTAGAAGGAGCCCGCCGGGACATCGAGGCTGATGCCATCGACGGCGATTTTGCCGCCGAAGCGTTTCGCCAGCCCGCGCAGGGCCAAGGCAGGCACCGGGTAAGCGGGAGGGGAACCGGGAAGCACGACACTCATGGTGCCAGCCTAGCCGTGGGGGCGCTCCCGGAAGTCGTCCCGGAGGCGGAACTACGGGACGACTTCCGGCACTGCATCATCCCAAAGGACTAGCTCCTAGAAGCTGTGCCGTGGCATTGCGCGCTGATACTGCGGCGGCCACTCCAAGGGGAATCCGAGTTCAAAAGCCGCACGGAGCCACCAATGCGGATCACGAAGGGCTGCGCGGGCCGTGAAGACGCCGTCGGCTTGGCCCGTAGCCACAGTGTGTTCGGCCTGGCCTGACGAAGTCAGGAATCCGACGGCACCGGTGGGAACTCCCGCTTCCCGCCGGATCTGTTCGGAGAATCCGGTCTGGTAGCCGGGGCCGGCCTTGATCCGCTGGTGGGCCACTGCACCGCCGCTGGAGACGTCCACCAAGTCCACGCCGTGCTCGGCCGCCGCACGCGCGAGGCGGACGGACGCGTCAATGTCGACGCCGCCCTCGGCCCAATCGGTCGCCGAGATGCGTAGCAACAGCGGCATCGAATCCGGGATGACGGCACGGACCGCGTCAATGACCTCGAGCATCAAGCGGTTTCGCGCCGCCTCGCTGCCTCCCCAGGAGTCCTCGCGCTTGTTGATCAGCGGGCTTTGGAATTGGTGCAGGAGGTACCCATGCGCGCCGTGGATTTCCACCGTGTCGAACCCGGCGTCCACGGCGCGTGAGGCTGCTGCCGCGAAATCCGAAATCACGGCGCGGATGTCCGATTCGGTCATGGCGAGAGGGCTTGCCAGCCCGTCAAACGGCTCAACGCCGGGCCCGCGGGTGGCCCAGCCGCCGTCGGACTCCGGTACGGATCCGCTTGCTTCGGCGAAGGGCCAGTAGGTGGAAGCCTTGCGGCCGGCGTGCGCCAGCTGGACGCCGATCTTGCCGCCCACGGCGCTGTTGAGGTGGACGAAGTCCACGATCCGCTCCCAGGAAGCAGCCTGCTCATCCGTGTAAAGCCCGGCGTCCCGCGGGCTGATCCGTCCTTCCGGGCTGACGGCCGCGGCCTCCGTGAGGATCAGGGCCGCGCCGCCCGTAGCAAACGCTCCGAGATGCACCAGGTGCCAATCGTTGAGCACGCCGCCCCCGCCGTCGGGCGAGCAACTGTACTGGCACATCGGTGAGACCCAACCACGGTGCGGCAACGTCAAGGAGCGCAATTGGAGGGGTGTGAACAAGGCCGGCTGACTCATTAGAACAGAACCCTTGCCAGACCTTGCCGGGCCTTGGCCACCCGCGGGTCCGAAGTGCCTACGACGTCGAACAGTTCCAGCAGGCGCACCCGTGCCGTCTCGCGCTCGGGACCGAAGTTGCGGCCGATGAACGCGATGATGCGGTTGAAGGCGTCCTCGATGTGACCGCCCGAAATGTCGAGATCGGCCACCGTGAGCTGAACTTCGACGTCGTCCGGTTCCTCCGCCGCCCGCTGACGCATGGCTTCGGCTTCCGTGGCTGTCAGGGACTCAAGCCGGCCCATCAGTTCCACTTGGGCCAGCCCCGCCTTCGCCTCGGCATCAGCCGGTTTCTCGGCCAGCGCCTGGCGGTAGGCAGCGGCGGCAGCAGCATAATCCCCCGCCTCAATGGCGTCGAAGGCCGCCTGGTGCAGCGGCGGCAACGGACGGGCCTCCGTACCAGCGGGAGCGGCGCCGATACTGCCGGTCACACCGTTGGCTTCGGCCACCTTGAGGAGTTCATCAATGAGGGCGCGGATTTCCTGGTCCGAGGCGGGCCCCTCGAAGAGCGGCACAGGCTGGCCCTTCAAGACCGCGACGGCGGTGGGGACCGCCTGGACCTGGAACGCTTGCGCAAGCTGCGGGAACGCGTCAACGTCCGCCGCGGCCAGCACCACTTTGCCGGCGTAGCCTTCGACGACGCCTTCGAGGCTGCGAAGCAGGGTTGCCGCCTCCAAGGAGCGGTTGGACCACAAAAGGAAAAGAACGGGAATCCGCGCGGAGAGCTGGACGAGGTCCTGGAAATTGGCCTCGTTGGCATCTACGCGCAGGGGCTGGCCGCTTCCCGGGCTTCCGCCGGAGGCATTAGCGGCACCGTTCGGCGCTGCTGGCGCAGGCCGCCGCAATGCAGAGAGGTCGACGGCGCCGCGCAGGTTGAGCTGACTGGCAGCGGCCGGAGGGACGGGTCGGGATGCTGACGAACTCATACCGTCCACTCTAGCCGCTGCTCCATCAGCATTTGCCTACTGGAAGCTGGCCCCCACCAGGCCGCGGACCGCCGCAACGAGCTTCATGGGCGCAGTCGAGCCTGCCGGCGGTACGTAAATGGCCACCGACTCCGAGAAGGTCTGGACGAGTCCGACCTTCGTGGAATCGCCGCCCGCCAGCACTGCCGCGGCTTTGTCCACGGTCAGCGTGTCGCCGTCGGACTTGGGCTTGCTGGTGAAGTCGAAGTTCAGCTTGCCGACCACTATGGCGCCGCCGTCGGACGTCCGGAACACTGCCGTATCCGCCGGAGAAGGCGTGTGCGTGAAAGTGAAATTGCCGTTGGCGCCGGACTTGACGGTGCTCGCCTGGTAGTCGAGGACGTCGGCGATGTAGGGCGAATTAGTGCCTTCCACGAGCTTGTCCTTGAACGCCGAATCAGGTTTGGTCAAGCGATCCGCCAGGGCTGCCATCGCCTCAGTCCCGCTGTACTGGAGGCCGGACTTGTCTCCGGCTGCCAGCTGCGCGGTTCCGCCCAAGGGGATCGCCGGGAAGGAGGTGCCGGGCTGAAGCGGGGAAGTGCTCCGCAGCTTGTAGTTGTCCCGCGGCGAGGCCTGCACGAGGGTGAGGACCTGGGGAACCACATTGCCGTCGCCCTGGGTCAGGGCGATCACCGTGCGTGGCCAGTTCCGCTGGTTGGAAATCACGCTGCCCAGCAGCTTGCTGGACCGGACGGGCATCCGCGCCTCGTGCGTGGCAACCTGGGAACGGATCTTGTAGTTCTGCGTCCGCACCTGCAGTTCCGTGCCGTCCACCCTGGGAGCAAGTTTCGAGGCATCGCGCGCGGCATCGCTGGCCGCGACCGCGCCCGCGACCTGGTCCAGGATCCGCTTGAGCTGCGCGTCAACCACGACGGGGACGTTCTGTGCACCGGCGGGGCTCGGCGCCGCGGATCCTGAACCCGGCGTCGCCGATCCCGAACCCGGCGCCGGGGATCCCGAGGGCGAAGGAGTCTCTGCCGCTTGGGCAACCGCAGCAGTGCCCCCGACGAGGGCCGTCACGACAGCTGCCGCTACGAGCGAAATTCGAAGTGCGGGATTGCCGCTTGTGCCCTTATCGGTGTCCCCGGCGGGTGCGTCCCTGCCGATGACTTCCTGATCGGTTCCCTCCGTACGGGCCTCCGGGGAGGTTCGGGCAGGCCGGCCGCCCCGCGGACCGCCGAAGCGGCCGCCCCCGCCCTTGGTGAACTTGCCGATGAACGGCAGCGCCGCACCCGCGACGATGAGGATCGCCCCAATGACAATGAGCGGCACTGCCCACGGCATGGTCGCATCGTTGGCAAAGGTGAGGGAGACCGACGACGGCGCCGGCTTGGTTCCGTCGCTGGCCAGAAGAAGGGACCAGTTGCCGCTCGCGGGAGGGGTAAAGGTGTATTCCAGCTGCCCATCGGCATTTTCCGTCTGAACCCACAGGTCCGATCCGGCAGGCGACGGCGCGTTTGCTTCGCCGTCGGTGCGCGCCAGCTGGAGGGACTTGCCGTCCTCGGAGACACCGGTGATGTTGTTGTGCGCGGTCTTGCCTACCCACGCATCAACGTCGTCCGGACGCCCAACAGCCAACACGAACTTGCCGTCGCCCTTGATGCTGATTTGTCTGGGACCACCCTTGTGGGTCAAAACGTCTTGGGTGATCACGGTCAGCGGAGCGGCTTTGGTGTCGCCGGGGGCGGACGCGGTTACGGTCTCGGCCGGGGCCCAAAAGGTCAGCTGGCCAATGCCGGCCAACAGTGTCAGCAGGCCAAGCAGCACCAGCGAAACTGCAGTCTTCAATCGCACAGGAATACCAATCATCAGCGGTCGTTGAACTTCAAGGGTAACGGTTTTGTTACCAATGAGTCAGTTCGGGGTCCTCCCAAAAGGCTTCCCGCCGCACCGCTTACCCTCTAGAATTCGGCAATTCCGGCCTGCTGATAGTGTGGCGAACAACATGGCATCCGGCACTCCTGGAGCCTGACCGCGGAACGAAAAGGCAGCTGAGGCACGTGAAAGAGCGCAAGGATCCCACTCCCGCCGAACAAGGACCTGGAACCACCCCGGGCGGCTTGGATGATGGGGCCGCCCAGGACGGCAGGGACCGCGGCGACGGCCTGATGTCCTCCTTCCTGCGCCGTCTGCGCCAGCCCATTCCGGGCGCCCAACCGCGGCTCCGTTTCGAAATGCCTCCCGAACTTGAGGAAGATGCAGCAGCCGAACCCGCCCCGGATGAATCCGACCGCCCCCGCTTCGGTTCCCCCGGCCCGAGGATGTCCGCGCAACATCCGCTGTATGTCGGGTTCATGGGCACGGCCGGCGTCGGCGTCGCCCTCATGCTGTATTACATCGGCACCAATACTGCCCAACTGCTGTTGTGGATCGTGACGGCCCTGTTCATTGCCTTGGGACTTGACCCGGTGGTCCGCGGGCTCGAGGAACGCAAGGTGCCGCGCCCTGCCGGCGTCGTTATCGCCGTCGGAGCCCTCGTTGCCGCAGTGGCCGCGTTTTTCGCCACCCTGATCCCCACGATCGTGGAACAGGTCTCGCAGATCGTGCGGCAGGCTCCGGACTGGATCCGGAGCTTCGTGGATTCGGACTTTTTCCGCACCGTCGACAGCCAATTCGGCGTCCGCGACAAAATCAGCCAGGAACTCGACAAGTTCGTCAAGAACCCGGACGCCATGGGCGGGATCTTCGGCGGCGTCGTCGGTTTCGGGTCCACCGTGGCAAACGGGCTGTTCGGCACGCTGATCGTCCTGGTCCTCAGCCTGTACTTCCTCGGCGCCCTGCCGGCTATGAAGAGATGGGGATACCGGCTCGCTCCACGGTCGCGCAGGCCCAGAGTGGAGGCCCTGTCCGAAGAAATCACCCGCTCAGTGGGCAACTACGTGATCGGCCAGGCCTGTGTTGCGTTGCTCAACGCATTGTTCGCGTTCATCGTTATGACCATCCTGGACATTCCCTTCAGCGTCCTGCTGGCCTTCGTGGTTGCCTTGCTTGCGTTCATCCCCTTGGTGGGCGGCATGATCGCCGCCGTGGTGGTCATCCTGGTAGCCCTGACCGCCGGCTGGCAGACGGCCGTGATCTACGCAATCTGCTACTTCGCCTACCTCCAGTTCGAGGCCTACTTCATCTCGCCGCGCATCATGCAGAAGGCCGTTGCCGTTCCGGGTGCTGTCGCCGTCATCTCGGTGATCGCGGGCGGCACCCTACTGGGCGTGCTGGGCGCGCTGATCGCCATCCCGACGGCCGCAGCCGTCATGCTGCTGATCAAGGAAGTCTTCATCGTCCGCCAAGACCGGCATTGAGCGGGGTTTGCCAAGCGGTGACCATCAAGCGGTGACCCTCAGGCCGTGGCCAGCGGACCGGCCCACTGGCCAGCCAGGCCATCGGGCCCCGCACCGGCTTCCGTCACGTCGTCCACGATCTCGTCCAGGACACGGGCCGCGTACTTCTCGCCGACCCACAGGTGCTTTGCGCCGTCGATCCCGACGACCCGGGCCTGGGGCACCAAGCTGAATCGTTCGGCAGCCTCGGCGGGCTGGAGATAGTCGTCGTGTTCCGGAACCAGGACGGTCAGCGGCTTTCCCGAAGCCGCCCACTCCTTCAAGTGCACGTCCGTGGCACGGTGCAGCGGCGGAGACAGCAGGACAGCGCCCTCCACGCAGGAAGCCACCGGCTCGACCGCACCGTACATCAAAGCCAGCTCGGTGCCGAAGGACCAGCCCACCAACCAGCGGTTCGGAAGCCCGCGCTCCACGGCGAAGCGAACAGCAGCCTCGACGTCGTACCGCTCGCCGATGCCCTCGTCGAAGTGCCCCTCGCTGGTACCGCGGGGCGAATGCGTTCCCCGCGTGTTGAAGCGCAGGACTGCGACGCCGGCCAGCGCCGGAAGCCGATACGACGCCTTCCGGTACACGTGCGAATCCATGAACCCGCCGTGCGTAGGCAGGGGGTGAAGCATAATGAGGGTCGCCGAGATCTCGCCGGACTCCGGCATCGCCAGCTCCCCCACAAGCAACTTGCCGTCTTCGGTGCGGAATTCCACGTTTTCACGGTGCGCCGGCAAGACAGTGGACGCCCTGATGTCCGTGGGAGACTCCGGCTGGCTGAAAACGAGGGAAGCGGGATCGAAACTCATGCTTCCAAGCTTAAGTGCTCGGCGGCGTCGTTGTGTTTTCCCCGCTTTTGGCCGGTACAGCGGGCCGTAATCCCCGTATATCCAGGTAGTAGCAGTCGGTAGCCCAAGCAAAGGTGGGGAAGTTCAGCGGGTCGCCGCCGCTCACCGGTACTTGTAGGTCCGGCCAGTCCAGCAGTTGTTGTGCCAGTGGCGGCGCTCCGCCAGTCCTGCGGCATCGCCGAAGAGGTGGGTCTCGGACCACACCACCAAATGGGCCACCCCCGGCATGATGGCCATCGAGCAACCGGGACAGGTATACGTCTTCTCGGCGTTGCGTGCAGTCATGGTCCGGACCATCCAGTCGCCGTCGGGGGCGCTTTCCCTGCGTGCAATGCCGGAACGGGCACGTTCCAGATCCAGTTCCGGCGACTCGCCTGTCCGTTTCCAGCTTGCCTTGGCTGATTCGGTGCGTCGGGGTCGGTTGGAGCGGGGCATGACTCCATTCTGCCCCAGCCGATACCCGCGCGCGCCAGCGAAAGCCGCAGAGGAAGTAAAGTGGAGCGGTGCGACTCGTCATAGCCCGTTGTTCCGTAGACTACGTTGGCCGCCTCAAGGCCCACCTCCCCCTTGCCACCCGGCTTTTGCTCGTCAAATCCGACGGTTCCGTTCTGGTCCACTCCGACGGCGGCTCCTACAAGCCGCTGAACTGGATGAGCCCGCCGGCAACCCTCCGGGTGACCTCGGCGGAGGAGACCGACGTCGAAGAGGGCGTGGTGGAGCAATGGACCGTCCAGTCCGCCAAGACCGATGACCGGCTCATCATCAACATCTACGAACACCTCCACGACACCTCCCATGACCTCGGAACGGACCCCGGGCTCATCAAGGACGGCGTCGAGGCCGATCTGCAGAGACTGCTCGCGGAGCAGATCGAAACACTGGGCGCCGGCTATTCGCTCATCCGACGCGAGTACTTCACGGCCATCGGCCCGGTGGACATCCTCGCCCGCGATGGCGACGGCGGAACTGTCGCCATCGAGCTCAAACGGCGCGGCGACATCGACGGCGTTGAGCAGCTCACCCGGTATCTCGAGCTGCTCAACCGCGACCCGCTGCTGGCACCGGTCCGCGGCATTTTCGCCGCACAGCAGATCAAGCCGCAGGCGAAGGTGCTTGCCGCCGACCGCGGAATCGACTGCATCACCCTGGACTATGACGCGATGCGCGGCGTAGACGACAGCGAATCCCGCCTGTTCTAGCCGTCCCGGCCCTCATTCCCGGGTAATCCGGGTCCGGCGCCGGCACGGGCAACTAGAATCAAAACATGACTGCCCCAGACCGGCCTGTATCTTCTTCTGTGCCTGCGCGCCACCTGATCACCGGAACCATCGTCACCGACGGCACGGTGATCGAGGAAGGCCTGGTTGCGGTGGAGGACGACCGCATCGCCTTCGCGGGACCCGCCGCCGAATTCGACGAAGCAGCCTTCGAGGGTTACGAGGACGCGGCGCGAACCGATCTGCCCGCGGAACGGTACATCGTTCCCGGCTTCGTCGACGTGCACTGCCACGGCGGCAATGGAGGCGACTTCCCTGGCGGCGATGAATCCTCGGCCCGCAAGGCCATAGATTTCCTGCACCGTTCGGGAACCACCACCCTCCTCGCCAGCATGGTCACGGCACCCCGGGAGGACCTGCTTCGCGGTATCGAGCTTTTCGTGCGCCTGGCCGATGAAGGACTCGTCGCCGGAATCCACTTGGAAGGGCCTTTCCTCTCCCATGCGCGTTGTGGTGCCCAGAATCCTGCCTATCTGCTGGATCCGGACCTTGACCTCATGACGGAGCTGGTTGAAGCCGCGGCCGGCAAACTCGCCACCATGACCTACGCCCCCGAGCTCCCGGGCGCCGCGGCACTTGTGGACCTGATGACATTCCACGGAGTGACGCCGTCCCTTGGCCACACGGATTGCGACGACGCGACGGCGGCTGCCTCACTTACCGCGGCGCGTGAGGGCCTGGAATCCGCCGGTTTCGACGGCGTCAGCTCCCTGCCGACCGTCACGCATTTGTTCAACGGCATGCCTCCCATGCACCACCGCTCCCCCGGCCCCGTCGCCGCGTCCCTTCGCACGGCCCACGAGGGCAAGGCCGTGGTGGAACTGATTGCCGACGGCACCCACCTCGACCCAAGCACGGTCGCAACCGTCTTTCAGCTGGTGGGCGCACCAAACATTGTCCTCGTGACCGATTCAATGGCTGCAGCCGGACTCTCCGACGGGAACTACATGCTTGGCCCCTCACCGGTGACCGTGACCGACGGCGTCGCGACCCTGGATGCCACGGGGTCCATCGCGGGCGGCACCGCCACCATGCTCGACGTCGTCAGGCGCACCGTTGCGGCCGGCGTCGAACTTGCCGACGCGGTTTGCTCGGCGACGGCGGTGCCCGCCGCGGTTCTGGGGCTCGCCGATGAACTTGGCGGCCTTCGCAGGGGCCTGCGGGCCGACCTCGTCGTGACTGACAAGGAACTTCGACTGGCGGGTGTATTGCGCAATGGAGAATGGCTCGCCTAGCTCGAATTTGCAGGGTACCTTTTGGCGCATCCGGCGCTGGCGCGCTTTCTCCCGTTACCTTCTTTTTACTTAAAATTTGTCGGAATTCCCCAGCAGACCGTTGACCTCCACTATCGGCCATGAAAGTGTTGTAGCAGTCTTTGTGTAGGTGTGATTCATGCTCGCAAGACGTGTTGCGAGCGTGAAGCTCCTGCGAAGCCAGCCAGGCCTAGCTTGGACGGAAAACCAGGTCTTCTCGCGGAGTAACCAAGGCCGGCACGCGGTGTGCCGGACTTAAAAGTTCCACAATGAGGAGAAACAAAAATGGCACTGGGCACCGTCAAGTGGTTCAACGCTGAAAAGGGCTTCGGCTTCATTACCCCGGACGACGCTGAAGGCGACGTCTTTGTCCACTACTCCGAGATCCAGACCGGCGGATTCCGCACCCTCGACGAGAACCAGCGTGTTCAGTTCGAGATCGGCCAGGGCGCAAAGGGCCCGCAGGCCACCGGCGTGACCGCCGTCTAGTTTGGCCGCTTGAATTCTGCTTGCCAGGTTCAGGGAAGGGTTCCGCACAGGGTGCGGGACCCTTTTCCGTTAACAGCGGTTTTCAGCCAACGAGGGTGCGCAGAAGCCTGGCAGTGTGCCCGACCGACAGCCCCGGCAAATATGCACGGCTTAACGCAGCACCGATCGCTGGGATCTCCAGGCTGTCCTGATAGTACATATACAAAGTCCTGTACTCCGGCTGGAACCTCGATTTGAAGCGGGCCAGTGAACGGAATCCGTAAACAGGCTCGAGGGTTTTTGCGACGAGCTCGAGAATACCCGCCAAGCCGGCTTCGCCGCCGGTGAATTCCTCGGTTTCGCCGGCCAGCGGCGAGCCCGACAAGGAAATGACCTCAACTCCCTGCCGCAACTCGTGGACTGCCGAGGCAATCATGAATTCCATGAGTCCGGGGATGGCCTCGCTGCGCCGGCGCATGAAATCCAAGGTCCAACTGACCACCTGCCCGTCACGGAATACCGGCAGCCAGCTTGTGACTCCATGAACAAACCCTTTGCCATCGACGGCAATGCAGCACAAGACCTCATCATCCATCAACTCGTCAAGGGACCCCAAGGTAAAGCCCATTTCGGGCACCTTTTTCCCGGCAGCCCATTCTTCCGAAACTTCGCCGAGTTGGGAGCGGATGTGTTGCGGGAACTCCGAATAGCGTCCCCACCGGGCTTCAACGCCGGCCTTCAAAGCGCGGTTCTTGGCTGTGCGCACGTTTTGCCACGCCTTGCCCGTGAACTCAATGTCCCGGATGGAGAGCCGGGTTTCCTGGGCGACCGCAATTCGGCGAAATCCCGCGGATTCCAGCATCGGCCACAATTCCTCGGTGCAGGAATACAGGCACGGCACCAGTGCATGGTGCGCGCAGTAGTCCAGGAACCCCTCGGCCGCGGCCTGGGCCTGCGCGGGATCACCGAAGGGACCGCCAAGCGTCAGTGCCACGTTTCCGTGCAGCTGGTAGGCAATTCCAGCGTCCATTCCGGGAGTGAACCAGAACTTATTCGGCTCCCATAACGCCATCCACGAAAGGGACTCGCCGCCGCGTTTGACCAGGGCCCTCGCCGCGAGGCGTGCCGGATCGTCACCCCCTGGCCCGTGCTGCCGTTTGAGGAGCAGGGTCCAGACCGCTGCCATGGCCACGAGCCAGAAAATGATCCCGGACCACGCGAACAATATCGACTCTGCTGCGCTGCGCTCCGCGAAAACGCGGCCGAAAGCGGTAGGTATGGGCAAGGGGAGATACTGCCGGGCGAGTTCCGCGAAGAGGCCCTGGATGCCGCCGTCGCGCGCCATGCCGCCCGCGGCGAGCCATGCCCCGGTGTAGGCGCTGGCCAAGATGAGCAACGTCCCCCCAACCAGCCACGCCATCTTCCTCCGGAGCGGCGCCCGGGAGCCCACCACAAAGTTGCCCCGGAACAGGAAAAGCAGGACCGCCAGGACAAGGGGAACCAAGGCGAGGGTCAGAATGTGGAACACCGCGGGGCCCATCACCACCGCACGGCCCCGTCCTGGAAAATGCGGGATGCTGGCAAACAACACCAGGTAGGCAAGGGAGAGGGCCACCACGCCGAGTTGCACGGCGATGGCGATTTTCAAGGCCAAGCGCCTTCCCTGGCGGATGCCCACGGCACAGATCAAGAGAAGCAGCGCGGGCACCACGGCGAGGGCTACACCCGCGGGCCCGGGAAAACCCTGTCGTCCAAGTTCAAGGCAGCTGATGTTCACGGTGCCACCGCAGTTCGCCTGCAGCTGGTTCAGCGTCGGCACCGGGTTCAGGACCATTTCGCGGAGCAGCGCGAGCGGCCCGGCCGGGCTCCGCACGGCGCCGGCCACCAAGGGCCCGACGCCGAAAATCGCCACCATGAGGGACAGCAGGTTGCGCGTTTCACGCCTGGTCGCCCGGTGTCCGCGTTGAATGCCGTGGTCCAGCTGCAGCCACAAGCCTGTCCCCAGTCCAAGCACTGCTCCGGTCAGGGCCATGACAGCCGAGGGGTCGCCGATGTACAGGACCAGGAGGAGCGCCAGGGACACAACGGTGGCCCTCAGCCGCCGGCGCCACAGGGTCGGCAGAAGGCCGCTGGCCGCCATCGAGACGAACAGCGTTGCCGGGAGGGGTCCGGATGTCCCGGCGTCCATCATCCGGCCCAGCCAGCCGTCGTCGGCGTAGGCTGCCAACTGGACCACCAACAAAAAAGCGGTGACAGTGGCAAACTGTCCGCCGAAGAAACCGGCCGCTGTGCGGAACCAGCCGAGTTTCCGCTCCGATGAGCCCAGCAGCACGACGAAAAGCAACGAGCTCATGACATAGTCGAGCGGGTTGGCTGCAAAAAACATCGAGGTCCAAATGGACCACCAGTCCCCCGACTTCAATCCTCCGCCGCTCACGCTTGAAAGGTGCCGCAACACCTCGGGACCGAATCCAAGATCCGAGTCGATGATCGCCGGGGTGAGAAGGTACAGCGCGAGCACAATCACGGTGAACGGGATTGCCCCGATGTGGGCAGCCACGTTGCTCACGGCGGCGCGGGCAAGGGTTGCCACCATCTTCCGGGCAGGCTTGCCGTCTTCGGGATCTGCCGCCTGGTCTTTGGTGGCCAATTGCGCTTCCTGGGTGCTCACCGGACAAGCCCCCACCGAGGGGCGAGGAATTCCAGTGCGGAAGGAAGCTCTTGCACAGCGACGGCCCATGAGTGGCCGGCTCCGGCAACTGAAGCGTGCCTGACATCGAACCCTGAAGTCCGTGCCGCCGCCGCAAGCTCGGCGGCGTAGCTGACGAATTCGCCGTCCGCGGCTCCGACCGCGAAAAAACCTGCGTGTCCGTCGTAGCTTCGCTGCTTCATCAGGTTCAGCGGTGTCAGGGCGTCGAAGGCCGCCGCGTTGCCGCCAAACGCGATCTGGACGGTCCGCTGGCGGTCGGGGCCAAGCGAAGGCTCCCTTTCTCCCGAGAAAGAGATGAATGAAGGATAGATTTCGGGGTGAAGCGTGGTCATCTGCATGGCACACGTTCCACCGAAGGAGAATCCGCCGACCGCCCATTTCTTCGGGTCGGCGGAAACCTCGAGGGTCGAGTTGATCCAACGGGGAACATCGATCGAGAGGTAAGTGTCGGCACGGCCGATCCGGCTGTCCATGCACATCGTGTTCGCCGTATCGGACCCGTTTGGATCGACCATGACAACGACAGGCGCCACGCCTGCGTGCCGGGCGGCGAACGTATTCATTGCCTGTTCGACGCGGCCGCCGGTCAGCCAATCCGCGGGGTGCCCGGGTTGGCCGGGAAAGAGGACCAGGACGGGGAGTTGGCTGCGATCACCGGAGTGGTAGGCCGGCGGGAGGTAGATGAAAGCCTCTTGGGCCTTAAACCCCGACTCCTTGCCGGGGATCGATGCCCGGTGGACAGTTCCACTATTGGACAGCCACAATGCGCGGCTTCGGGGAGAGCCTTTTTTAAAGCCCTCATCAAGCTGCGGGATCCGTCCGACATTATGGCCGAACAGGTCAGCCGCCGTGTGGTACAGGCCGAAGTAGCCGTTGATTTGAAGCGCGGAAAGGAGCAGGACCGCTACAAAGGACACACCTGCAGCGCTCCTGGTGCGCCAAGCGGAACCAAGAAGCCGGAAAAGCAGGAGGGCCAGCGCGGAAAAGGCTACCGTCGCCCAGACAAGGACATCGAAGGGAAGATCTTCCGGGAAAACGGTGAGGACGCTGACGAGCAGCCAATGGATGACCGCGACTACTCCGATCGCGGCGAGGAGGGACACACCTATGGCAAGCAGCCAGCGCCGGTCCCGTCGGATAAGGAGGAACGCGCTCCCGGCAATTCCAGCGCAAAGGATGGTCCAATATAACGGACCATCCACAAGGCTCAGGCTGAGAAGGGAATCCACCGTCCTCAGCGCCAGGTGCCGACGCCCACGACGGGTCCGGCCTCCAGCCAGGACGACAACCCGGCGTAGGCATCAAATCTCATCGCCAGCATGAACAGCTGGCCTTCGTGCTGGAGTTCTACCACCACGACGTCGGGCTGGAGCCTCGTCAATTCTTCTTCCGTTGGCTTCCGGCGGCCCAGGAGCTCCAAGGAGCTGCGGCGGAAGCTGTGTTTCGGACGGAAGCTGAGGGAAAGCAGGCGGAACCACTCAAGTTCCGAGTCCTGATAACGACAAACCCCCATCCGCCAGCTGTTTCCAGCCATGCAAATGGAGGCGTCGACCGTGCCCAGGGCGCGCCGCAGATTGAAGCGGCGCACCCCGACGAGGCACAGTGTAAAGATGAGCAACGTAAACGCCGTTGCCAAGGCGATGAACGGAAGAGCAGAATCGTCCATCAAGGTCTTGCTATCGGATCCCCGCAGTAGCTGAATCGCCCAGCTGGGCGTTGTCAGCGACAATCACTACGCGGTTGTTGTCGACGGAGAAGAACCCGCCGTCCACAACCACTGCAAGGCGGTCTCCGGTAACCGGCTCAATGGCCAGCTCGCCCGCGGCCAGAATGGCGAGGAGCGGCGAGTGGCCCGGCAGGATCCCGATTTCACCATCGCTGGTGCGGGCCTTGACCATCTTGGCCGCACCGGACCACACGAAGTGGTCCGCTGCGACAATCTCAACCTCGAGCTCAGCCATACTACTTGGTCTGTTCCTGGATCTTGGCCCACTGGCGCTCGACGTCATCCAGGCCACCGACGTTGAAGAACGCCTGCTCTGCGATGTGGTCCAGCTCGCCGTCGCAGATCGCCGTGAAGCCTTCGACGGTGTCCTTGATGGACACGGTGGAGCCCTCGACGCCGGTGAACTGCTTGGCGGTGTAGGTGTTCTGGGACAGGAACTGCTGGATGCGGCGTGCACGCGACACGACGATCTTGTCTTCTTCCGACAGTTCGTCAACGCCGAGGATGGCGATGATGTCCTGGAGTTCCTTGTTCTTCTGCAGGATCTGCTTCACACGGACAGCCGTGTTGTAGTGGTCCTTGCCGATGTACTGCGGGTCCAGGATACGGGAGGTCGACGTCAGCGGGTCAACGGCCGGGTACAGACCTCGGGAGGCGATTTCACGGGAAAGTTCCGTGGTCGCGTCGAGGTGTGCGAAGGTGGTCGCCGGAGCCGGGTCGGTGTAGTCATCAGCCGGCACGTAAATGGCCTGCATCGACGTGATCGAGTGACCCTTCGTCGAGGTGATGCGCTCCTGCAGGAGGCCCATCTCGTCGGCGAGGTTCGGCTGGTAACCAACTGCGGACGGCATGCGGCCGAGCAGCGTGGAAACCTCGGAGCCGGCTTGGGTGAAGCGGAAGATGTTGTCGATGAAGAGCAGCACGTCCTGGTTCTGCACATCGCGGAAGTACTCCGCCATCGTGAGGGCAGACAGTGCCACACGCAGACGCGTTCCCGGCGGTTCGTCCATCTGGCCGAATACAAGGGCGGTGTCCTTGAGGACGCCAGCCTCTTCCATTTCAACCCAGAGGTCGTTGCCTTCGCGGGTACGCTCGCCGACGCCGGCGAATACCGAAGTACCACCGAAGTTACGGGCAACACGGGTGATCATTTCCTGGATCAGAACGGTCTTGCCGACACCGGCGCCGCCGAACAGGCCGATCTTTCCACCCTTGATGTACGGGGTGAGGAGGTCGATGACCTTGATACCGGTTTCGAGCATCTCCGTAGAGCCCTCGAGGGCCGCGAAGGACGGGGCCTTGCGGTGGATCGGCCAGTGGTCGTCAGCTTGGATCTCCGACTCTTCGACGTCCAGCGGCTTGCCGAGGACGTTGAAGATGTGGCCCTTGACGCCGTCGCCCACGGGAACGGAGATGGGGGCGCCGGTGTCCTTGACAGACGTACCGCGGACCAAACCGTCGGTAGCCTGCAGGGAAATGGCGCGGACGAGGTTGTCGCCAAGGTGCTGCGACGTCTCGAACGTGATGGTCTTGGTCTCACCGTTGAGGGTTACCTCAGTGGTGAGTGCGTTGTAGATCTCGGGGATTGCGTCGGCCGGGAATTCGACGTCGACAACCGGGCCAATGACACGGGCAATGCGGCCGGTGGCACCGGCCGTGGCTACGTGCTCGGTAGCGGTGGCAGTCATCTCTCTCACTTCACTCAGTAGATGGCGTGGGGTTAAGTTTATCTATTTGGTGCAGGTTGTAGCTCGCGCCGAACCAGGCACCGGCAACTACGCGCTAAGCGCGTCGGCGCCGGCCACGATCTCGGAGAGCTCCTGCGTGATCTCAGCCTGGCGGGCCGTGTTGCGCAGACGCGTGTACTTCTTGATCAGCTCGGTCGCGTTGTCACCTGCCGACTTCATGGCGCGCTGGCGGGCGGCGAGCTCGGAAGCCGCTGCCTGCAACATTGCCGCGAAGATGCGGGACTCGATGTAACGCGGAAGAAGAGCGTCAAGCACCTGCTCCGACTCCGGTTCGAACTCGTACAGCGGCAGAAGTTCGGACTCGCTGACTGCCTGCTCTTCAACTTCGAGAGGCAGCAGACGGACAACCGTGGGCTCCTGCGTCACCATCGACTTGAAGCGGGTGTAGACGACGTGGATTTCGTCCACGCCACCCTCTTCGAACTCGTTGGCGAACTCTTCGAGAAGAGCAGCGCCGATTTCCTTGGCAGTCTCGAATTCCGGTGCGTCCGTGCCTCCGGTCCACACGCGGGAGTACGAACGGCTGCGGAAGTCGAAGTATGCCTGTGCCTTGCGGCCAACCAGGTAGGTCTTGACTTCCTTGCCCTCTGCCCGGAGAAGCTCGTTGAGGCCTTCAGCCTTCTTGAGCACGCTCGCGGAGTAGGAACCAGCCAGGCCACGGTCCGATGTGATGACCAAGACGGCGGCACGGCGGATCTGCTCCGGCTCGGTGACTAGCGGGTGATCGATTTCGTTCTGGCTTGCGACAGCAGAAACAGCACGGGTAATCGCGTTTGCGTAGGGCGTCGAAGCTGCAACGCGGGCACGGGCCTTACCGATGCGCGAGGTAGCGATCAGTTCCATCGCCTTGAAGATCTTGCGCATCGACGTCGTCGAGCTGATCTTCTGGCGGTAGACCCGGATCTGGGCTCCCATACATATCCTTTCCTAAGATCCCGATGGATCAGCGGCTAGGGCTTTGGCGGAGGCCCCGGGCCTGCGGATTCCGCAGGCCCGGGGACCAGTGCTCTAGCGCTTCTGCTTGACGATCTTTTCCTGGTCGACTTCGCCGCCGGAAATCGCTTCGTGCTCTTCGTGGCCGGCGCCAACCAAACGGTTGTCGCCTTCGCCGAAGAAGCCCTTCTTGAAGTCGATGATCGCGGACTTCAGCGCTTCAGCGGTGTCGTCGTCCAGGACGTTGGTCTGCGCCAGCGTGGTCAGGATGGAGGACTTGTGCTTGAGGTGCTCCAGGAACTCGGCCTCGAAACGGCTGACATCCTCAACCGGGACGTCGTCCAGGTAGCCCTTCGTACCGGCCCAGATGGAGACAACCTGGTCCTCGACCGGGAACGGCGAGTACTGGCCCTGCTTGAGCAGTTCCATCAGGCGGGCACCACGGGTCAGCTGCTGGCGGGAAGCCGCGTCGAGGTCGGACGCGAACATCGCGAACGCCTGCATGTCGCGGTACTGCGCCAGGTCCAGCTTCAAGGTACCGGAGACCTTCTTCATGGACTTGACCTGTGCGGAACCACCCACACGGGACACGGACACACCGACGTCAACAGCGGGGCGCTGGTTGGCGTTGAAGAGGTCCGACTGCAGGAAGATCTGGCCGTCGGTGATGGAGATGACGTTGGTCGGAATGTAGGCCGAGACGTCGTTCGCCTTGGTTTCGACGATCGGAAGACCGGTCATCGAGCCTGCGCCCAGTTCGTCGGAGAGCTTGGCACAACGCTCCAGCAGACGGGAGTGCAAGTAGAAAACGTCACCCGGGTACGCTTCGCGTCCCGGCGGGCGGCGGAGGAGCAGGGACACTGCACGGTAGGCTTCGGCCTGCTTCGACAGGTCGTCGAAGATCACCAGGACGTGCTTGCCGCCGTACATCCAGTGCTGGCCGATGGCCGAGCCGGCGTACGGAGCCAGGTACTTGAAGCCTGCGGGGTCGGATGCCGGGGACGCCACGATCGTGGTGTATTCCAGCGCGCCGTGGTCTTCCAGGGTCTGGCGGACAGCGGCGATGGTGGAAGCCTTCTGGCCGACACCGACGTAAACGCAGCGAACCTGCTTGTTGACATCGCCCGAAGCCCAGTTGGCCTTCTGGTTGATGATGGTGTCGACGGCGATGGCGGTCTTGCCGGTCTGGCGGTCACCGATGATCAGCTGGCGCTGGCCACGGCCGATCGGAATCATGGCGTCGATAGCCTTGAGACCGGTCTGCATGGGTTCGTGAACCGACTTACGCTGGGTCACGCCCGGAGCCTGGAGTTCCAGGGCACGGGTGGTCTCGGCCTTGATCTCGCCGAGGTCGTCGATCGGCTGGCCCAGCGGGTCAACTACGCGGCCCAGGAAGGCGTCGCCTACCGGGACGGACAGGATCTCACCGGTGCGGTGAACTTCCTGGCCTTCTTCGATACCGGTGAAGTCACCGAGGATGATGACGCCGATTTCGCGGACGTCGAGGTTCTGGGCCAAGCCCAGGGTGCCGTCTTCGAAGCGAAGCAGCTCGTTCGCCATGACCGAGGGAAGGCCCTCAACACGGGCGATGCCGTCACTTGCGGCGGTCACGCGGCCGACCTCTACGCGCTCTGCGTTTCCGGGTTCGTAGGACGCCGCGAACTCGTTCAACGCATTACGGACGTCGTCGGCGTTGATGGTCAATTCGGCCATCTGCAGTCCCTGCTCTCCTGTTTCGTGATCATCGTTGCTCACGATGACCGGTGTTTGTATCAGTTAAGTTGTGCTTGTCTGGCTAGCCAGCGAGTTGCCGGCGAAGCTCGGACAGGCGGGCTACGACAGAAGCGTCAAGCACTTCGTCACCCACCTGGACCCGGACTCCACCGATCAGAGTCGGATCAACGCTGACGTTGACCTTCAGCTCGCGGCCGTAGAGGGCATCAAGCCCGGCCTGCAGACGGCTGGCCTGCGCATCCGTCAACGGACGGGTAACGCGGACAGTTGCGATCCAGCGCTGCTGGCGCTTGGCTGCAAGCTTGGCGAAATTGTCGATGAGCTTGCTCGGCTTGACGCCGCGCGGCTGCGACACGGCCTGGGCGATGAGGAGTTGGGCTTCCGGGCTTGCGCCAGGAACCAACTTCTGCGCCAGGCTGATCTTGGCCGCGGCACTTGCCTGTGGCTCTCCCAGGGCACGTTGTACCTCGTGGCTGGAAGCAACGGCCTGGTTGAAAGCAAACAGATCGTTTTCCAGCTCTTCCAGCCCCGTGATTCCGGAGGCAGAAACGGCCGACTTGTTTTCAGCCACGGCGATGACCACCGTGGCGGCAAGAGTCTCGAGTGCATCGCCGATATCGCGTGCCGATGCCCAGCGCGAGCCGGCCAATCCACTCGCGATTTCCGCAGCATCAGCGGAGACTTTCCCGCCAAACAACTGCTTGACCAGCGCCGACTTTTCTTCTCCGCTGCGGGAGGGGTCAGTCAGGGCGCGGCGCAAGCCAGCCGAGCTGTCCACCGTTCCCAGGATTCCGAAGAGGTCCTTAGCCAACTCCAGCGAGGCGGTCGGAAGCTTGGCTTCCAACTGCTCCAGTGCCTTGGTCAGCGATTCGCTCGATACACCTGCCATTACTTAGCTGCACCTGCGCTCTGGGTCTCCAGATCTGCAAGGAAGCGGTCCACCACGCGGGCGGCGCGCTCGTCATCGCTGAGTGCTTCGCCAACGACCCGCTCTGCCAAAGTCGTAGCCAGCGTGCCCACCTCGGAACGGAGAGAGACAACAGCTGCCTGACGCTCCGCTTCGATCTGGGCGTAAGCCTGCTCGGTGATGCGGGCCGACTCGGCTGCTGCCTTGGCCTTCAGCTCCGCGAGGATCTGGGCACCTTCGGCTCGAGCTTCTTCACGGATGCGGTTGGCTTCGGCGCGGGCATCCTGGAGCTGCTGCTTGTACTCTTCGAGAGCTGCAGAAGCTTCGGCCTGGGCCTTTTCAGCCTTGGCAATGCCGCCCTCAATCGCCTCGGCGCGCTCGGCGAAGGTCTTCTCGAACATCGGGACAACAAACTTGACCACGATGTAAAAGAGGACCGCAAAGCCAGCGAGGACGACGCCCATTTCCCAAAGGTTGGGAGCGAGCGGGCTAGCCGACTCGGCGGCACCTTGAGCGGCGGCTGAGATGATCTGCTGATTCATGTTTCACCCGTCCTTATCTACTCGGTTCTGAATGTTCGCTTGGTTCTTAGCGGTTTACTTGAGAACGAAAGCGAAGACCAGGCCGAGGATGGCGAGGGCTTCCGTCAGAGCCAGACCAAGGAACGCGATCGGCTGGAGCACGCGCTGGGCTTCCGGCTGACGTGCAACACCGTTGATGTAAGCAGCAAAGACGAGACCCACACCGATACCACCGCCGATTGCGGAGAGACCGTAGCCAATGAGGTTAAGGGAGCCGTTGATGTCGCCGTTCATTGTTTTCCTTTCAAGATGCCGCAGTCGCGGCAGGTTGTTTGGTTTGCTTCAACCCCCGAAGGGGAAGATTGAGGGTTGTGCCTAGTGGCTGTCGGCGTGGAGCGCGCCTTCGATGTAGATCGCAGTCAGAAGGGTGAAGACGTACGCCTGCAGCACCATGATCAGGGCTTCGAGCATGTACATGGCGACAGCGCCAACGAGTACCAGTACGGACGCACCCTTGAGGAGGACGTTCTCCTGCATGACGAGGAACTCAATGCCGGAGCCGGCGATCATCACGATGAGGTGCCCTGCCATCATGGTGGCGAAGAGACGGAGGCTGTGCGTGACCGGACGGACCAGGAAGTTGGAGATGATTTCGATCGGCACGACGATCGGCAGGATGTACCAGGGAACGCCGGAAGGAACCGTGGCGAGCTTGAAGTACTTCAGGCCGTTCTTCTTGATGCCGATGCCGATCCACGTGACGTACACGACCGCGGCCAGCACATAGGCCCCGCCGACGTGCGAGAAGCTCGGAAGCTGGATTACGGGAATGGCGCCGTAGATGTTGTTCACCAGGATGAAGAAGAACAAGGAGAACAGGAGGGGCACGAACTTCATGAAGTCGCGTCCGCCGATGATGTCCTTGGCGATGCTGTTGCGTACGAAGCCGTAAGCCATCTCGCCCGCGAACTGCAGTTTGCCGGGAACCAGCTGCTGCTTGCGGGCGGCAGCGACGAAGAAGCTGGCGATAATGACGACCGACAGGATTACCAGCAGCATCTGCTTGGAGAATCCGTCGCTCGCACCCCAGGGCAGGATAGCCGGCAGGTGCATTTGGTCGATTCCGGGAGGAGTGAAGGTCCCTGAATCCTGGGCCGGGAGCGCAAGCGCGATCAACGCGTTTCCTCTCTGCAGTGTCCATCATTGGGCGTTGTTGAGGATCCGGCCGCGTTTCGTGCAGCCATTTCCCGTGTGAAATTATTTGGCATTACTGTTCCCGTCCTGGGACGGACCCTTGTCTGCTTTGCTTCCGCTGGAAGACGAGCGATGACTTGTGAGGCCGTGCATATGGGAAAGATAGAACCCTCCCGTGGCTCCAAGCAGAGCGCCAAGGAGCACAATCCAGCGAGTCCCCCACAGATTATCCAGACCCCAGCCTATCAAACTCCAGACTATGATTCCGCCAACAATGTAGCTGAAGACGGCGATCCCGGCGTTGTATCCGCCGTCGTTTCCGTCGCCCGCTTGTTCGGTGGAATTGCCGGATTTCGGGGCATTGCCCGTCCCGGAGTCTCGCTTGCTCCTAGGAGTGAACATCGCCGCCCCCTTTGCCTGCTGCGGGGTCGTTGTAGATCTGGAGCCGGGCCTTGCTGAAGCCGTAGATTTCGGCAGCTTGCCACGAGACAACCGTGACGACGGCGCCGATGACGAACCAGCGGCCGTGCAGCCAGGCGGGTGCTCCCAAGACGAACAGCACCACCGCGAAGCCAACCACCTTGACGAAGTAGCTGGCCACGAAAAGGCCGACCGCGCCGGAAGGGTTGTTCCGGCCGACAAAATGGCCGATCAGGAGGCTGATGGCAAAAAATGCCATCACAATCGCCCCTCCGAGGGCCGCGGAAAGCACTCCCACGCCACCGTTCATGACCGCCGCTACCGCCGACGTTGCCGCGAGGGCCGCTACCGCCGTCGTCGAGCTGAGGAAAAGAAGCCGCAGCCACAGTGAAGACGTGGAGCGGGGGTCAGCAACGCCGCTCGAGTCGGACTGCTGTCCGCCGGCGTTGGAGGTCATGGAAGATGCCAATCGTCGTGGCAAGAAATGCCAAATTCTCAAAAAGGGTGGGTGCGCGGGCGAGTGACTGTCCGCCCTAGAATTCTACATGAGATAGAACTGTGATGTTAACGCTTTCGTCACACATCGCCTACAGGGCGGCCCGCCCTTTTCGGACAAAGTAGGGCCAGGCCGTCACGCCTGCCATGATCAGTGCTGCCACGATGTCAACGGTGAGCACCATCTGCCAGGGGAAGATGGCAAACGCCAGGCCTCCAAACGCCAGGATGCAGGTCCAGACGTACATCATGAGCACCGCCGTGCGGTGGGTGTGGCCGAGTTCGATGAGCTTGTGGTGCAGGTGCCCCCGGTCAGCGGACCATGGCGATTGGCCGCGTGCTGTCCGTCGCAACACCGCCAAACCGAGATCCAACAGCGGCAGCGACAAAATCGCGAACGGCAGCAGGATGGGCACGATGGTCGGAATACCGTTCGCGCGGTCGTACAAACCAGAGCTGATTTGGCCGGTCGACACCACACCCGCCGAGGCCATCACGAGGCCGAGGAGCATGGCGCCGGAGTCGCCCATGAAGATTTTGGCCGGGAACCAGTTATGCGGCAGGAATCCGATGCAGCAACCCACGGTGATGGCCATCAACAGCGCCGCGAGGTCCGAGCGGTCCGTGAGCGTTGCGTTGCGGTGGACCCAATAGGCCGTGAGGAAGAAGGCAGCCCCGCCGATGGCCGCAACACCTGCGGCGAGGCCATCGAGGCCATCGATGAAATTGACCGCGTTCATGGTGGTCACAATGGCGAGGGCGGTCAGGACGACCCGCAGCGGTTCCGCCTCGATCCGTATGGGTTCCGGAACAAAGGGGAGCACGGACATCTGCACTCCCCAGACCGCGACGATCGTCGCCGCCGTGCATTGGCCGATCAGCTTGACCCACCAGCGGATGTCCATCACGTCGTCGGCAACACCGACCGCGACGATCACCAGGGCACCCGCCAGGATTCCCCACGGCGCGCCGTTCCCGTGGAAGATGTCCTTCACGAAGAACGAATTGCTGGCGACCGCGAGGGCCACGGCAAAGCCCGCGAAGAGTCCCAGGCCGCCAAGCCTGGAAATCGGCACCGAGTGCATATCCCGGCTGCGGATCGGGGCAAAAAGCCGAAGTTTGTTACCCATCCGGCGGGCTACCCACGTAGCGAGGTAAGACACGACGGCAGCCGTGAGCATCATGAGCGAATACATGATCACGTGGCGGCTCCTGTTGGCGGTGGTGGTGGATTCTGTCCCTGGCGACTAGCTGCCGGCACAACACCTGCAACACCTCTGCGCACCGCCAAATATTGCTGTACTACAGTTGGACTCTGTCAAGATACTAGCGTCAACGGCGGCTTTGCTCCGTTTCACGCGCCCCTAGGGCGAGCCGGGATCACCTCCCCGCAAGCGCCCGGAAGGAACCTTACATGACTGTCTCCGTTGCCGTAGCGGCTGTGACCTTTGACCGCCCCGGGGAGCTGGCAGTCCTGCTCGACTCCATCAACAAGCAGTCCCTGCCGGTGGACACGATCTGCCTCGTGGACAGCGGAAAAACGCCTTCCCGCGAGCTTGCGTCAAGCCATCCGAAGGTGGATTACGTCCGCTCCGAAGCTAACCTGGGCGGAGCGGGCGGTTTTGCGCTCGCGATCCTCAAGGCGGTCGCCAGCGGAGCCGAATGGGTCTGGATCATGGACGACGACGCCGAGCCCGGTGACCCTGCCTGCCTCGAAACCCTGGTACGCGAAGCGGAGGCCCGCGGACTGGACGCAGTCGTGCCGCTCGTCGTCGCCCCGGGCCACCCGGACAAGCTTTCCTTCTTCTTCCGGATTGACGGCAAGGTGACCCACGAACGGGCCGAAGTCGAGAAGGCGGGGTTCCTGCCCGACGTCGGGCACTTCTTCAACGGCGCGCTCATCCGTTCCAATGTCTTCTTCAAAGTGGGAGTGCCGGATATCCGGCTTTTCATCCGCGGAGACGAAGTGGACTTCATGATCCGCCTCAGGAAGGCGGGCATACGCTTCGGTACGGTCGCGACGGCCTGGATCAGCCACCCGCACGCATTTTCCGAGACAAAACACGTCTTCGGCGCGCGCTGGCACGTGATCGTGCCGGATTCGGCCTTCAAGCGCTATTTTTACTACCGCAACCGGGGCTATTTGATCCGCCGCTACCGCCGTGGCAAGTCGATGGTGGCCGATGTCGGAGGCTATTTGGGCTACTTCCTCCCCCGCGGCGACTTCCGCGGGCTCGCCGAATGGTTCCGGGCATTCTCCGCCGGATTGCGGGCCAAGGGATTTGGCCCCCTGGAGGACCAGAAGTTCTAGCGGCCCGGCTGGACCGCGCTCCGGTTCAGGCGCTCTTCCTGCCGGCGAGCCGGCGGCGGACCAGCAGGCCGAGGAGCACCCACGGCTCACCGAAGACCCGGTACGCGACGCGTCCCGGATGCAGCACGAGCCGCCAGGCCCATTCGAGCCCGAGGCGGCCAAGCCAGCGTGGGGCGAGCTTCTGGAGGCCTGCCAACTGCTCGATCGCGCCGCCGACAGTGCAGTAGACGGCAGGCGGGAGCTCGTGAAGGCGGCGGTGCAGGACCGATTCCTGCAGCGGCATGCCGAGACCGAGAAGAACGAGCTGCGGACGGAAGTCCCTGAGCCAGGCGACTGCTGCCTCTTCGCTGGCATCGTCCCAGTTCTCGCCGGGCCGCCCTGCGACCTCGGCGCCCGGAACGATGCCGCGGAGCCGCTCCACCGTCTTGCTGTTGGCTTCGGGACCGGCACCGACGACGGCGATCCGGCGTAGTCCATCGACGCCGCCAAGTGCCGGCACCCAGTCAGTGGACCCCAGGCGGTATTGCATCAATCCCGCGGCGTCGCGCCGTGGAGCACCGCGCCGTCCGAGTCCCCAGAGCATGGCGACCGGAGCCCCGTCCATGAGCACCACATCGCTGCGTTCATAGAGGCTGCGGAAATCCGGGCTCGAATGGAACAGTGTGACGCTGTGCAGATTGTGTCCGAGGACAACCCTGGTGCTGCCGTCCGAAACGTACCCGCTGATGGCCTCGATAAGATCGCCGGTGCACAAGGCGGTGACGTCTACGTCCAGAAGGGGAACACGATCCCGGACCAGGCTCATTCGGCCCTGGTCTCCGTGTGGACTGCTTCAGCCGGCGGCGCCGGCGCGGGCTCAGCCGCGGCTTCTGGTGTGGTTTCGGCCGCCGGCGCCGGGGCGGCTTCAGCTGCCGCTTCGGGCGCGGTTTCGCCGAGGCCCAGCACTTCGGGAACAATCTCGCGAAGGCGTTCCAGGGTCACTGCACCATCGCGGACCACCCGAAGCGGCAGGGCGGTGGCGTCAACAATCGTGGATGGTACGGATTCGGTTCCCGCGACTGGCCGGAACCCGCCCTCAAGGTACACCTCGACGGATTCGGCAAGCTGGGTCCTGGCCTCGGCGGCGGTCTGCGCGGCTGGCTGCCCGGTCCGGTTTGCAGACGACACGGCCAAGGGACCGGTGCGGTTCAGCAGTTCAAGCGCAATTTCATCGTCGGGCATCCGAAGGGCCACGGTTCCGCGGGTCTCCCCCAGGTCCCAATCCAAGGACGGCTGGGCATGCAAGATCAGCGTCAGGCCGCCGGGCCAGAAGGCTTCGGCAAGCTTGCGGGCTTCTTCCGATACGTCGGTTGCCAGCCCGTCGAGCGCATTGGGCCGCGGAATCAGCACCGGGGGCGGCATGTGGCGGCCGCGGCCTTTCGAGACAAGCAGCATGGTCACGGCTTGCGGCGAGAACGCGTCTGCGGCAATGCCGTAGACGGTGTCCGTCGGCATGACGATGCACTTTTTCTCGTTGATGGCGCGCTGCGCATGCTCCAGGCCTTCGGCGCGTTGTTCCTCTGACGTGCAGTTGTAGCTTGTGGTCACACCGCTATTCTTTCATTTCCGGGAGGCAGCGCTTGCCAACACTGCGCTCGTGGCACGTTCCTTGCCGTTGAGATCGAGGTGGGTGGTGACTTCCGTCCAGCAACCGGAGGCCTTCAGGTGTTCGGAGATCCAGGCGGCCTGCACCTCGGCGTGCTCCATCACGAAGTAGCCGCCTTCCTTGAGGAGCCGGGCCGCGGAGGCCGCAGCCGCCGTCGGAAGCTCCATTCCGTCCGCTCCCCCGCCGTACAGGGCCTCGGGCGGATCGTGCAGGGCCACTTCCGGTTCGTTCGGGATTGCTTCGGCCGGGATATAGGGCGGGTTGGATACGACGACGTCGAACGTTCCGTCGTGTTCCGGCAAGGCATTGCGGAGGTCGCCCTGGACCAGCTTCACACCCAGCGGCTTCAGGTTCTTGGTAGCCCAGGCATGGGCGAACGTGCTGAATTCGACGGCGTGCACCTCGGCCCCGGGCACTTCGTGGGCGATCGAGGCTGCGATGGCGCCGGAACCTGTGCCAAGGTCAACCACCTTGGGGTGCTCCAGCCCCTGGAGGTGGTCGACGACAAGCTGGACCACGGACTCAGTCTCCGGCCGCGGGATGAACACTCCCGGGCCTACAGCGAGGGTGAGGTACCGGAAGTGCGCGACGCCGGTGATGTGCTGGAGCGGAACGCGCCGGGCCCGCTCCGCCACCAGGTCCGCATAGCCTTCCGGAGCGGCAGAGTCCCCAAGAAGCATCGCGCGCAGGCGTCCGAGGCCGACACCCATGAGATGTTCCGCGAGGAGTTCCGCGTCCACGCGCGGAGTAGGAACTCCGGCGTCGGACAGGATGGCTGTCGCCTCGCGGACCGCGTCGGCGAGGCTTTGGCCCGGAGAGAGCGTCATGACGGTCCTTGCAGGCTGTTATTCGCCCAGAGCATCGAGGCGTGATTGTTCATCCATCTCGATGGCCGATTGGATGACGGGTTCCAAGTCACCGTTCATGACGGCGTCGAGGTTGTAGGCCTTGTAGCCGGTGCGGTGGTCGGCGATCCGGTTTTCCGGGAAGTTGTACGTCCTGATGCGCTCGGAACGGTCCATGGTGCGGATCTGCGACTTGCGCTGGGCCGAGTTCTCGGCGTCGATCTGCTCCTGCTGGTGGGCCAGGATACGGGCACGGAGGACGCGCATGCCGGCTTCGCGGTTCTGGAGCTGGGACTTTTCGTTCTGCATGGCCACCACGATGCCCGTGGGAAGGTGGGTGATGCGGACGGCCGAGTCCGTGGTGTTGACGGACTGACCACCGGGACCCGAGGACCGGTAGACGTCGATCTTGAGGTCGTTCTGGTTGATTTCGAGCTCTTCGGGTTCATCCACTTCGGGAAGCACCAGCACGCCGGCGGCGGACGTGTGGATGCGGCCTTGCGACTCCGTGACGGGTACGCGCTGGACGCGGTGCACGCCGCCTTCGAACTTCAGCCGGGCGTAGACGCCTTCAGCGGGATCGTTCGAGTTGCCCTTGACGGCCATCTGGACATCCTTGTAGCCGCCCAGGTCCGATTCCGTGGCGGAGATGACTTCGGTCTTCCAGCCGCGCGACTCGGCATAACGCATGTACATACGCAGCAGGTCGCCGGCGAAGAGCGCGGCTTCGTCGCCGCCTTCGCCGCCCTTGACCTCGAGGATGACATTGCGTGCGTCATCAGGATCGCGCGGAATGAGCAAGCGGCGGAGCTTCTCCTGCGCGGCAGGGATCTGCTCCTCGATGTCGTCCACTTCGGCGGCGAAATCAGGATCCTCGGCAGCCATTTCCTTGGCAGCGTCAAGATCGTCCATGAGTCCGCGCCAACGGTTGTACGCCTCCACGATGCCCTGCAACTGGGCAGAACGCCGCCCCAGTTTGCGGGCCAACGGCTGGTCGGCATAAACGGCGGGATCACTCAACTGCGCCTGGATAGCAGCATGCTCATCAAGCAGTCCCTGAACGGACTCAAACATTTCAAACCTCTTTCGACTTCTACAAGTCTAATAACTCCAACGCGGGGTCACTTACGGCCCATGCCGCGCCCCCGGATGGGCCGTAAGTGACCCCGCCTTGCCTCTTTAACGACGACCGCTCAAAATTTGCCGGCCAGGCGAAGGGGCGGGGCCGGCAAATTTTGAGCGGTTAGAGCACAGCTACTTGTCGTTATCCGACTTGGCTCCAAGAGTCGTCTTCTGCACCTGCATGAGGAACTCGACGTTGCTCCCGGTCTCCCGGATCTTGTTGGTCAGGAGTTCAAGGCTCTGCTGGGTCTCGAGTCCGGACAGGACACGGCGCAGCTTCCACATGATCTTGACTTCCTCGGCCGAAAGCAGGTTCTCTTCGCGGCGCGTACCCGAAGCGTTGACGTCCACGGCAGGGAAGATGCGCTTGTCCGCGAGCTGGCGGGACAGGCGGAGCTCCATGTTGCCCGTGCCCTTGAACTCTTCGAAGATGACCTCGTCCATCTTGGAACCCGTCTCCACGAGAGCAGTGGCCAGGATGGTGAGCGATCCACCGTTTTCGATGTTGCGCGCAGCACCGAAGAAGCGCTTCGGCGGGTAGAGCGCAGCGGAGTCGACACCACCGGACAGGATACGGCCGGACGCCGGTGCCGCCAGGTTGTAGGCGCGGCCCAGGCGGGTCATCGAATCCAGGAGGACCACCACGTCCATGCCCATCTCCACGAGGCGCTTGGCGCGTTCGATCGAAAGCTCGGCAACCGTGGTGTGGTCATCGGCGGGACGGTCGAAGGTGGAGGCAATGACTTCGCCCTTGACGGTGCGCTGCATGTCCGTGACTTCTTCAGGACGTTCGTCAACCAGCACCATCATGAGGTGGACCTCAGGGTTGTTGGTGGTGATCGCGTTGGCGATGGACTGCAGGATGAGCGTCTTGCCGGCCTTGGGCGGGGAGACGATCAGGCCGCGCTGGCCCTTGCCGATCGGGGCCACGAGGTCGATGACGCGCGGGCCGATCTTCTTGGGGTCCGTTTCGAGGCGCAGGCGCTCGGACGGGTACAGCGGGACAAGCTTGGCGAATTCGACGCGGTCCTTGAGCTCTTCGGGCGTCTTGCCGTTGACCGATGTGACGCGGACGAGCGCGTTGAACTTCTGGCGGGCGTTCTGCTGTCCCCGGTCCTCGCCGTCGCGCGGTGCACGGATTGCGCCGACGACGGCGTCGCCCTTGCGCAGGTTGTACTTCTTGACCTGGGCGAGGGACACGTACACGTCGTTGGCGCCGGGCAGGTAACCCGAGGTGCGAATGAACGCGTAGTTCTCCAGTACGTCCAGGATGCCGGCGACCGGCAGCAGGACGTCGTCCTCGGTGACCTCGACGTCGTCGACGTCCGGGCCCTGGCCGCGGCCACGGCGGCGTTCGTTGCGGTCGCGGAAGCGCTCGCTTCGGCTGTTTCCATCGCGGTTGTCACGGTTGTCCTGCGAACCCTGACGATCGTTGCGGTCACGGCGGTTACGACGATTGCGGCGGTTGCCGGTCTCTTCGCCCTCGTTCGTGTCCTCGCGACGCGTACGGGTGTTGTCGCGGCGTTCACGCTGGCCGGGTTCGCCGGCCTCGACCGTTGACTGCTCACCCTGACGCGGCTGTGCCTGGCGCTGATCGGGCTGGCGCTGTTCTGCCTGACGCTGCTCTACGCGGGGTTGCTCAGTCTGGGGCTGCTCTGCGGCGCGGGCTTCGGCGGCTTCACCGGTCTCTGCGGGAGCGGCCTCGCCGCGACGGCGGTTCCGCGTCCGCGGCTGGCGGCGTTCGCCGGCTGCCTCGGAGGCTTCGGCGGCGGGAGCAGCAGGAGCAGCGGGAGCCTCGACGACGGCGGCGGGAGCCTCTGCGGTTTCCGCGGCGGCAGGAGCGGCCACAACGCCGTCGCTGCTGGCGCGGCGGCTTCGGCCACCACGGCCACGTGCACGTGTGCCGTCCTGCGCGGGAGCTTCAGCGGGTGCTGCGGCAGGGGCCTCGGCTTCCGGAGATGCAGGCTCGGCCTTTGCTGCGACGGCCTTGGCCGGGGCAGGAGCCTTGCTGGTGGTCGCACCGGCGCGGTGGGCCGAGATAGCCGAAACCAAATCCCCCTTGCGCATCCGGGATCCGCCCGAAATGCCCAGCTGACTGGCGAGAGCCTGGAGCTGCGCGAGCTTGAGGCCTGCAAGGCCGCTGCTCTTAGCGGTTGCGGCCGTTGACTCAGCCGCAGAAGATGTTGTTTCCACAGCTGGAGCCAGCTCAGTGGTTTCTGTCACGAAGGATCCTTCCCCCTCGACGGCGTCCAGACCTGGAGCTGGACGCGATGATTTGTTCTGGACTGCAGTTCAGATCTGCAGCCGTGATTTCGGTCTTGCCGGTTTAGTTTCAGCAGGGCCGGTTACTAACGCCTTCTGACGCTCCGGAATGCGGGGCGCGGGCTGACGGTTCGCGTAACAGAAAGAGTTCTGTGGCACCTGCGACAGGCCGGTAAGGAGACGGCACCGGCAGACTTCGACACAGTAGGAGACAGGAACAGCGCTAAGCCGGGATCCAATGTCAGGGAACTGCCGCGGTTCTACCGCCGGTGCAAGTCCACTCTAGCACCTTCAACGTCCACTGCCAGTGTCATCACACGCCAGGCAACGTCCGGAGTGTTGTCCGCGGTGAACGAGTTGATCAATTTGGCGATCGCCTCGGCTTCGTCCGCCCCGTTGGCCAACGCCAGAACCGTGGGTCCCGCTCCCGAAACGACGGCCGCATGGCCCGAATCCCGCAACGCCTTGATCAGGGCTGCGCTTGGCCGCATTGCCTCTGCACGGTAGCTCTGGTGCAGGTAGTCCTCGGTTCCGGGAAGCAGGAAACGGGGATCGGCGGTCAATGCGTGGATCAGGAGCGCGGCGCGTCCCGAGTTCATGGCCGCCGCATGGTGGCCGACGGACGCGGGCAGCAAACCGCGGGCGGTTTCGGTGGAAAGTTCGTAGTCGGGCACCGCGACGACCGGGATGACCGACGGAACCACTTCTGCGCGCGTGCTGCTGTACTGCTCGCTGTCCTGCCATGACAAGGCCAGTCCGCCGAAAATCGCGGGTGCGACGTTGTCCGGGTGTCCTTCCATCTCGCTCGTGAGCTGCAGGATCCACTCGCGGTCGCGCCGGGCGGATTCGGGTACCAAAGCGTTGGCCGCGGTCACCGCCGCGACGACGGCCGAAGCCGAGGAGCCAAGTCCGCGGCCGTGCGGGTTGACGTTGTCCGCGGTGATTTTGAGGCCGCTGTGCCGGAAACCGAGGCGCTCCAACGCCGTCGTGAGTGCGCGCACTACGAGGTGGCTCGCATCGCGGGGAAGGGAATCGGCTCCCTCGCCGGAAAGCTCGAATTCGAGCCCTCCGGTGGCGAGCGTTTCGATGGTCAGGGTGTCGTAGATCGACAATGCCAGGCCGAGGCTGTCATAGCCGGGGCCAAGGTTGGCGCTGGTGCCCGGGACCCTGACCGTCAGCTGCTGGCCTGCCGCGACAAGCTTCAGACCCGTCGCGGCGGACTGCGTTGTTTCCACTATTGGTTTTCTTCCAGTCCCAGTTCGGATGCGACGGTCACGACGTCGTTCGGCACCTTGACCGGCTGGACTTCGCTGCCGTCTTCGGTACGGAGGGCCCACTGCGGGTCTTTGAGTCCGTGTCCCGTGACGGTAATGACGATCGTCTTGCCGGCCGGAACCTCCCCTGCGGCATGTTTCTTGATGAGGCCGGCAACGCCTGCCGCGGAACCGGGCTCCACGAAAACGCCTTCCTTGGCGGAGAGCCAGCGGTGGGCATCGAGGATTTCCTCGTCGGTCACGGCGTCGATGAAGCCGCCGGACTCATCGCGGGCCGCGATGGCCGTCTCCCAGGACGCCGGGTTGCCGATGCGGATGGCCGTGGCGATCGTGTCCGGTTCGGTGATGGGGTGGCCAGCCACGAACGGTGCCGCGCCTGCCGCCTGGAATCCCCACATGGCCGGCGTCTTGGTCGAGACTGCGGGAAGGGTACCCGCGGTCGCGGACTCAAAGGGCGCGGAATACTCCTTGTAGCCCTTCCAGTACGCGCTGATGTTTCCCGCGTTGCCCACCGGCAGGACGTGGATGTCCGGAGCGTCTCCGAGGGCGTCGACGATTTCGAAGGCGCCGGTCTTCTGGCCCTGGATGCGCGCCGGGTTGACGGAGTTCACGAGGAACACCGGGTACGACTCACCCAGCTTGCGGGCGATGTCGAGGCAGTTGTCGAAGTTGCCGTCCACCTGCAGAAGCGTGGCGCCGTGCGCGATCGCCTGGCTCAGTTTGCCCATGGAAATCTTGCCTTCGGGGACCAGCACCGCGCACTTCAGCCCTGCGGCGGTGGCGTATGCGGCAGCGGAGGCCGAGGTGTTGCCCGTGGAGGCGCAGACAACGGCTTGGGCGCCTGCTTCGACAGCGGCCGTCATGGCCATCGTCATGCCGCGGTCCTTGAAGGATCCGGTGGGATTCATGCCCTCCACCTTGAGGTACACCGTGGACCCGGTAAGTTCGGAGAGCTTCTGCGCGTGGACAAGCGGAGTACCGCCCTCGCCGAGGGTAATGACCTTCGTGGCTTCCGTTACTGGCAAACGATCAGCGTATTCGCGGATTACTCCGCGCCATTGGTGAGCCACTTAGACCCCTTCTACCCGCAGGACGGATGTCACAGAATTGATGACGTCCAGGCCTTTGACGGCCTCGACGGTTGCCGCGAGTGCGGCTTCGGATGCGCGGTGGGTGACGATCTTCAACTCGGCCGACTCAACCTTCGAGGCAGCGTCGCGGTGGATCGTCTGGCGCATGATTTCAATCGATACGCCGTGCTCCGCGAAGATCTGGGTGATACGGGCCAGCACGCCGGCCTGGTCGGCCACGTCGAGGCCGATGTAATAGCTCGTGGTCGAGGCATCGACCGGCAATGCGGGAACGAAGCCGGTGGTGGTCTCGGTGCGGCCGGGACCACCAAGCACCACCCGGCGGGCAGCCGAGACGAGGTCGCCCAGGACGGCAGACGCCGTCGGGGTGCCGCCGGCGCCCTGGCCGTAGAACATGAGCTCGCCGGCGTTCTCGGCTTCGATGAAGACAGCGTTGAAGGCGCCGCGAACGGCCGCTAGTGGGTGTTCGCGCGGCAGGAGGGTGGGGTGGACGCGGACTGAGATGCCGCCTTCACCGTTGGCGTTGGTGATCTTCTCGGCGATGGCGAGCAGCTTGATGACGAAGCCGGCTTCCTTCGCGGCGGCAATGTCCGCGGCGCTGACCTTCGTGATGCCTTCGCAGTAGACATCTTCGAGCGCGAAGCGCGTGTGGAAGGACAACGACGCGAGGATGGCGGCCTTCGCGGCGGCGTCATGGCCTTCGACGTCGGCAGTGGGGTCGGCTTCGGCGTATCCGAGCCGTTGGGCCTCGGCCAGCGCGTCGGCGAACTGCGCACCGGTGGTGTCCATTTGGTCGAGGATGAAGTTGGTGGTGCCGTTCACGATGCCCAGGACTCGCGTGATGCGGTCGCCGGAGAGGCTGTCGCGGATGGGACGCAGGATCGGAATGGCTCCGGCGACGGCCGCTTCATAGGAGAGCTGGACGCCGGCCTTGTCGGCCTCTTCGTAGAGTGTGGGCCCGTCCTGCGCCAGGAGCGCCTTGTTGCCGGTGACGACGCAGGCGCCGTTCTGCATGGCGGTCAGGATGAGCGAGCGGGCCGGCTCGATGCCGCCCATAAGCTCGATGACCAGGTCGACGTCCTTGACCAGGGTGTCGGCGTCGGTGGTGAACAGTTCGCGCGGCAGGTCGACGTCGCGCTCTGAATCGAGGTTCCGCACGGCGATGCCGGACAGCTGCAGGCGGGCTCCGGTGCGGGCCGCAAGGGCGTCGGCGTCGTCAAGGAGGATCCGCGCTACCTGGGCTCCCACGTTGCCACAGCCCAGCAGGGCCACCTTCAGCGTTCGCACTTCAGACATTCGCCACTCCCATGTCGCGGTTCAAGAGATCTTCTTCGGTTTCCCCGCGGACGATCAGCCGGGCGGATCCATTGCGCACTGCGACAACGCCAGGCCTGGCCAGATAGTTGTAGTTGCTTGAGAGGGCCCAGCAGTAAGCGCCGGTTCCCGGTACAGCGAGCAGATCACCGGCTGCCACGTCTTCGGGCAGATATACATCTCTAACAACTATGTCGCCGCTCTCGCAATGTTTGCCCACTACTCGGGACAGTTGCGGGGAAGCGGCCGAGGTGCGCGAGGCGAGAATGGCCGAATAATCCGCGTCGTACAGCACCGGACGGGCGTTGTCGCTCATGCCGCCGTCCACCGACACATAGCGGCGCGGGAACGTAACGTTCTGCTTGCCGCCGGCATCTCCAGAGGCGCCTTCAGGCGCATCGACGCGGACGGTTTTCAGCGTCCCCACCTCATACAAGGTGAACGTGCTGGTGCCTACGATTGCGCGACCCGGCTCGATCGAAATGCGCGGCGAGGCGATACCCAGCTCGGTGCACTTGGAACGCACGACGGCGGCCATCGCCTGCGCGATTTCGGCGGGAGGGCGGGGGGTGTCCACCGGAGTGTAGGCGATGCCGTAGCCACCGCCCAGGTCCAGTTCCGGCAGGACAATCGAGTACTTCGCCTGCATCGCGGCAAGGAATCCCAACAGCTTCTCGGCCGCCAATGCGAAGCCGTCGGCTTCGAAGATCTGGGAACCGATGTGGCAGTGCAGGCCCAGGAGCTCCACGTGCGAGTACGAAGTGGCCGCCGCGACGGCTTCCTCGGCGGCCGAGAGGCCCTCCGACTCCGTGGAGTCCCCCGCCATGGAGAGCCCGAATTTCTGGTCCTCGTGGGCCGTGGCGATGAATTCGTGGGTGTGGGCGTGGACACCGGGAGTCAGCCGAAGCATCACCTTCGCCGTCTCGCCTCTGCCGGAGGCAATCTTTTCAATCCGTTCAAGCTCATCGAGGCTGTCCACCACGATGCGGCCAAGCTTCATGTCCAGCGCGCGGTTGATCTCGGCGTCGGACTTGTTGTTGCCGTGCAGCCCGAGGTTGGCGCCGTCGATGCCTGCGCGGGCCGCCACTGCGAGCTCGCCCCCGGAGCACGTGTCCAGGCGCAGGCCTTCCTCGGCAACCCAGCTGGCCACGGCAGTGCACAAGAAGGACTTTCCGGCGTAGTAGACGTCCACGCCCCCGCAGATGTCCTCGAAGGCAGCGTCAAACGCATCCTTGAAGGAGCGGGCACGGGCACGGAAATCGCCCTCGCTCATGACGAACAGAGGAGTGCCGAACTGCGCCTTGAGCTCACTGACGGGAACCCCGTCAATCGCGAGCTCGCCGTCGTCGTTCCTTTCCACGCCTTCGGCCCACATCGGCGCGTGAAGGGCGTTCACGTCCCCCGGCACGGCGAGCCATCCGGGGGCAAGGGGCGAGGCTGCACTGTTGTTGGTCGTTTCCATGCCTGTCACATCCGTTCCGGTGCTGAAACGCCGAGGAGTTCGAGTCCGTTCGCCAGCACCTGGCTCGTTGCGTCATTGAGCCACAGCCGCGTGCGGTTGATGTCCTGGACGGGTTCGTCCCCGAGCGGCGAGACCCGGCAGGCGTCGTACCAACGGTGGTAGGCGCCGGCGATGACCTCGAGGTGGCGGGCCACCCGGTGCGGTTCGCGGAGCTCCGCGGCTTTGGCCACGATGGACGGGTAGCTGCCGAGGTAGGACAACAGCTCGTTCTCGGTGGCATGGTCCAGCAAGGACGCGTCGAAGGCGCTGCGGTCCACGCCGGCCTCGATCGCGTTGCGTGCTGTTCCCCGGGAACGGGCGTGAGCGTACTGCACGTAGAACACGGGGTTTTCGTTGCTGTTCTTCTTCAGCAGTTCAGGATCCAGCGTCAGCGGCGAGTCCGCGGGGAAGCGCGCCAGCGAGTAGCGCACCGCGTCCTTGCCGAGCCATTCGATAAGGTCCTTGAGCTCGATGATGTTACCGGCACGCTTGGACAGCTTGGCTCCGTTGACGGAAACCAGCTGTCCGATCAGGACCTCGATGTTGACCTCGGGGTCGTCGCCCGCGCAGGCGGCAATGGCCTTGAGCCGGTTGATGTAGCCGTGGTGGTCGGCCCCGAGCAGGTAGATCTTTTCCGTGAAGCCGCGGTCTTTCTTCGAGAGGTAGTACGCGGCGTCGGCGGCGAAGTACGTGGGTTCGCCGTTTGCACGGATCATCACGCGGTCCTTGTCGTCGCCGAAGTCCGTGGTGCGCAGCCAAACGGCACCGCCGTCGTCGAACACGTGGCCCTGCTCGCGGAGGCGGGCAACAGCGGATTCGATCGCGCCGGCGTCGTGCAGTTCCTGCTCGGAGAAAAAGACGTCGAAGGAGACGCCGAACCGGGCCAGGGTGTCCTTGATGTCCTTCATTTGGGCTTCGTAGGCGGCACCCCGGATCACCGGCAGCGCGGCTTCGTCGGTCAGTTCCCGGATTGCCGGATGGGCCTTGAGGACTTCGTCGCCGAGTTCGCGGATGTACTCGCCCGGGTAGCCGCCCTCCGGAACGTCGCGTCCGTGCAAGCGGGACAGCACCGAGTTCGCAAAGACATTCATTTGCGAGCCGGCGTCGTTGATGTAGTACTCCGCGGTGACGTCGGCGCCGGAGGCCCGGAGGACACGGGCAATTGCATCACCCAGGGCAGCCCAGCGCGTGTGGCCGATGTGCAGCGGTCCTGTGGGGTTGGCCGAGACGAATTCCATGTTGACCACATGGCCTGCGAGCGCCTGGTTGGTTCCATAGGAGCTTCCCGCCTCGACGATTGCCTTGGCCAGCGCACCGGCGGCGGCCGCATCCACAGTGATGTTGAGGAAGCCCGGGCCCGCAATGTCCACGGCCGTGACGCCGTCGATCGCTTCCAGCCGCTTGCCCAGGATCGTGGCGAATTCACGCGGGTTGGTCCCGGCATGCTTCGCAAGCTGCAAGGCAATGTTCGTGGCCCAGTCCCCGTGCTCCCGGTTCTTGGGTCGCTCTACGCGCACGTCCTCGGGGAGGGCAGATTCGGAAAGCGCAAGCTCGCCGGCGGCGACAGCGTCTTTCAGGCAGGCGGATATGGCGGCTGAGAGTTCTTCGGGAGTCACCCGTCTAGCCTACCGGTGGGCCTTGCAAGTGGTGGAATTCTTATGCCTAGTAACGCGCAGATGCGGGCACCAGCGCGCACCCAGCTGGAGCCCAGCTTCGGTCAGTTCAGCTCCCAGACTGAACCGCTACGCTGAAATCAACGTCAACGGTGTGAACGGCCACCGGCCCACAGCACTCCGCGTTGACCCTCTTCCCGTCAAGTTGAACCCCGTCCAGTTGAAACGAGCAAAACCATGACTACGCCACTCCGCAAGGGCCTCCTGGTGGGGGCCGCCGGCCTCTTCCTTGCCAGTTCCGTGGCAGCTTGCGCCCCTTCGGCCCAAGGAAGCACCCCGCAGAAGACCTCCACGATCACCGGACCCTACAAGGACGGTACGTACAGCGCCGACGGCGACTACATTTCACCCAACGGCGGTGAAACCGTGGGCGTTACGCTGACCCTCGCCGGCAGCACCATTTCCGCGGTGGACATCACCGTGCATGCCAACAACCCGAACACCAAGGAATTCCAAGGACAGTTCAAGAACGGCATCGCGGCGCAGGTGGTCGGCAAGAAGCTCGATGAGATCAACGTCTCAAAAGTAGCCGGCTCCTCCTTGACCAGCCAAGGATTCAACAAGGCAGTGGAAACCATCAAGTCCGAGGCCAAATAAGGGCATGGCGCACACGGGCTGGAGCGTTTTCAGCTTCGACGGAATCGGGACCGCGTGGGAAATCTCGACGCCCGAGGACCTCCCGGGGCACGTGCGCGCCGGCCTCCTCGGCCTCGTGGAGGACTACGACCGGAGCTATTCGCGTTTCCGGGACGACTCCCTGATCGCCGGGCTTGCCCGCAACCCGGGCACTGTGACCCTCCCGGCAGGGGCAGGCGAACTGGAGCAGCTTTTCCGGAAGTTGTACCGCCTCAGCAACGGCGCCATGACGCCCCTCATCGGCGACAGCCTCGAGCGGCTGGGCTACGGGCATGACTACGCCTTGCGGCCGGCCGGCCATCCGGTGCCGGCACGACGCTGGGAAGACGTCCTCGAATGGAAGGGTTCGGAGATCTCCACTTCCGTCCCGCTGGTCCTGGACATTGGCGCCGCCGGGAAAGGCCAATTGGTGGACCTCGCGGCTGCGGTCCTGCGTGGCGCTGGAATCACGGAATTCCTTGTCGATGCCAGCGGGGACATGCTCCATTCCGGGAGGGATCCGTTGCGCGTGGCCCTTGAGCACCCTTACGACCCCGCCCAGGCGATCGGCGTCGTCGAACTCCGCGACGGTGCGCTGTGCGCTTCCGCAGCCAACCGGCGCGCGTGGGGCGACGGACTGCACCATGTCCTCGACGGCGCGACCGGGCGCCCCATCCAGACGGTAGTGGCTACGTGGACCATGGCCGCCACCGCGATGGAAGCGGACGCGCTGGCCACGGCGCTCTTCATGGTGGAGCCGGAAGTGCTTGCGGAAGAATTCGAATTTTCCTGGCTCAAGGTGTATTCGGACGGTCACGCTGAGTATTCGGCCGGCTTCGAAGGGACCCTCTTCTCATGATTGCCCTCAAAGCGATTGCCCTCAAAGCGCGGGTGGATGCCTGGCTCGGCCGTTTCACGATGTACCGGCTGATCCTCTGGGTCCTCGCTGTTCTCGCTGCCTACAGCATGGTGTTGAACGCCCTGGGCTGGTTGAGCTTCGGGCTGCCTGAAATGATCGTCCACCTCGTGCTGTGCCTGGGCCTGACATATGCATCCAACCGGCTCTTCGCCATGCTCTTCAAGGTCCGGCCGCACTCCGAGTCTTCCCTCATCACGGGCCTCTTGTTGTATTTCCTGTTCTGGCCCACCGAGCTGATTCCTTCGGTCCAGATCCCCGATCTCGCCGGAGTTGCCGTCGCATGCGTCCTGGCCTCGGCTTCGAAATACGTCCTGGCGTTCCGAGGGCGGCACATTTTCAATCCCGCCGCGGCAGGAGCCTTCATCGCCGGGTTCACCGGCTTGAACATCGCCACGTGGTGGGCCGCGACCCCAGCCATGTTGTGGCTCGTGGTTCCCGGCGTGCTGCTGGTGCTGTACCGGACGCTGAAGGTGCTCATGGCCTGCGCTTTCCTCGTGGTGGCGGTGACCGTGGTGTGCGCTGTGCTCCTGCGGGGCGGCATGACCTTCGGATCGGCTTTGTGGCAGCCGATCGCCCAGCAGCCGCTATTGTTTTTCGCCGGCTTCATGCTCACCGAGCCCCTCACCCTGCCTCCGCGTCGTTGGCAGCAGGTAGCGCTCGCCGTCGTCGTGGCTTTGTTGTTTGCCGTGCCGTACAACGTGGGAGGCGTGGCCAATTCACCTCAACTCGCGCTGCTCATTGGGAACCTCCTCGCCTTCCTCATGGGGCAGCGGAGCGGGATCGTGCTGACGTTCAAAGGCGCCCGTCCCCTGACGCCGTTCACCACCGAATTCCGCTTTGAGCCGCGACGGCCAGTCCGTTTCCTCCCGGGGCAGTTCATGGAGCTCGACCTTCCGCACCTGCGCTCGGACGGGAAAGGGCGTCGACGTGTCTTCAGCATGACCAGTGCGCCGGATTCACCCGAGCTGACGTTCGGCGTAGGCACCGCGGAACCTGTCTCGGCCGCCAAGCGCGCGTTGCTCGCGCTTGAGCCCGGAGACTGCGTGCATGGAACCACTGTGGGCGGCGACTTTGTCTTACCGCGCGACGCCGGCAAACCCGTGCTGCTCATCGCGGCGGGAATCGGGATCACACCTTTCTTGTCCCAGTTGGGATCCGGCGCCGCCGCACGAAGGGACATCGTCGTCCTTTACCTCGCCCCCAGCGCCGCTGAACTTGCCGGGAGCGAAGTCCTGGAGGCCTCGGGCGCACGGGTCATTGCCCGCCTTTCGGACGGTTCGCCACCGCCGTCGTTCATGCACGACGCAGGGCGGGGCCGCATCGACGGCAACTCCTTGCGGGAGCTCGTCCCGGACGTGGCCAAACGCGAGGTGTACGTCTCAGGCTCCCCGGCAAACGTGGATGCCCTCCGCTCAGCCGCCCGCCACGCCGGAGCCCGACGAATCCATGTGGACGCTTTCGCGGGCTACTGACGGGCCGGGGTGCTCACCCTCGCGGCGAGGATGGCCGCGAGGTTACTGAGGGAAGCGAACCGGCGGTGAGGGAGGTGGGGTGGTGGCCAAGTAAGTCATCTTAGGGAACAAGCGGAATGCCTAAACTTTTGCTGACGGCATCATCGATGGTCCTGAAACTCTGAAGACCCGATTCACCGACCGGGTCAACGGATCCCGGAAGATCTAGCTAATAGCTTGACGCGCCACGCAGAGCGACCCTTGAGCGGCATTTTGGCCTGCCCGAGGATGCGCATCGGGCGTTCCGGCCCTGTGGCACACTTCTATGGTGCCTGATGTGATGAGTCGAGTAGACCGTATGACGCGCGCTTTTTGGCGCGTCACAGGCCGCCGCATTGATCTGGCCGGCGATCAGGCATGGCTCAACGCACCGATGCACCGCGAATCGGTGATCGGGGACACCTGGCTCACCGACGCCGCCGCCGCGATCGGCGGCCGGGTTGTGCGTAATGAACCCGGCGCGGGGCTGCTTCCAAAATTCGCTTCGTTGGACGGTCCTCAATTTCGTTCCGCCGATGTCCACCCGGACATACGCGACTTCTACGAGCACACATCACTTTGGCGGATGGAGGTCTGGACGGCATGGAATCCTCTCTTCCAGCCAGGCGGGAACCTCGTCGCCCGTTATTTCGGCCGTCGCGTTCAGCAGCTGGCCATTCCCACTCGCCCTCTTGAGACTGCTCACGGGATGGACAGCGATGTAGCCGCGATACTTGCCCCGGACGGGCGCCAGTTGGGTGCAGGATGGATCCGGACCCTTCGATCCACTGCGGCGTACGTGTACAGCGGCTACTACCGCGTGACGACGCTGCCCGAAACCACTCAGCCAAGCGTGCACGTAAGTTTTCCTCTCGAATCAGGGAACGTGCAGGTCTTTCTCCGCCCGCGCGCCCTGACTGACGGTTCGCTCGAACTGCTTTCCACGCGAGGCCCGTTCGGCACCGACGGTGCCTATCTCGCCGTGAGCCGAAATGGCATCGCGCACGCGGCACGCGTTCCGCTCCACGAGACCTTCCGGCTATATGTCGATGACGACGGCGTCCTTCGAACCGATCACGTCATTCGCTTTCGTTCCGCCGTCGCCGTCCGCCTTCACTACAAGCTCACGAGACACGAGTAAGCCGGAGGGAGCTCCAATACGACTCTTCAGACTGTACTAGCGGTAAGGCTCCAACCCGACCTAACTTGGGTTGCACCATGACGTGAGGCCGTTCATTGTGCCCCATCCGACCGTAGTGACTCCGGTAGGGTCCTTGCCCGTTCTCCCTTGCGGCTCCCCTGGCCGGCGCCACGTTTTCCATTGCAGCGCCGTGACCTGCTAAGCTCATGGACGTCCCTCCGGCAACGGACGGGAGCCCCGCATGCCCTCGTAGCTCAGGGGATAGAGCGTCTGCCTCCGGAGCAGAAGGCCGTAGGTTCGAATCCTATCGAGGGCACAACAGAAAACCCCGCCGGTTCCAGGAACCGGCGGGGTTTTCCTTTGCCTTCGTCCCGCGATCGACGTCGTTCGGATGTCGGATTCTGCTCAATCATTCGAATGGACAGAATCCGGAACCGCGGAATCTCGGGCCCCGGGAACTTCGGCGAAAAGAATGATCCAGCAGAATCCGACGGGGTCCACTGATTGTCGAGCCCGTCGAAAGCATCCCGGACATGCCGCACGGGCCGGACTAAAAAGTCAGTGGCCGCTCCTAAGCTGTTCGTACCGTCCAACAGGTACGAAAGGGTTCGCCGTGATTTGTTCCATCGTTCCTCCCTACATGCTGCGAAGGCTGGCGGCACAGCGTGAGCCCCGCCTGCGGACGATCGCGCGTGCGGCCAAGGAATCCCTGCTCCACATCAAGAACCTCCAGGCGGTCCGGGCGCTGCCTGTACCCTCCCCCGCGCCCACGGCACGGCAGGCGAAGCCCGGCCCGCCCAAACGGACCATCTACGACGCCGGCTCCATCGAAGCCTTGCCGGGCAAGGTCGTCCGCAAGGAGAAAGGTCCCGCTACCGGCGACGCCGCGGCCGATGAGGCCTACGACGGCCTGGGCGAGACCCACGCGCTGTATGCCGGGGCGTTCAGCCGTAATTCGATCGACGGCGCCGGGCTGAAACTCGATGCCACTGTGCACTACGGCGAGCTCTACGACAACGCTTTCTGGAACGGCAGCCAGATGGTCTTTGGTGACGGCGACGGCGAGATCTTCCAGAGGTTCACGAAATCGCTCAGCGTCATCGGGCACGAGCTTGCCCACGGCGTGACGCAGTACACGGCAGCCCTCGCCTACCGGAACCAGGCCGGGGCGCTCAATGAGTCCATGTCGGATGTCTTCGGGGCGCTGGTGGAGCAGTACGCCAAAAAGCAATCGGCTGCCGAGGCCAGTTGGCTGATTGGCGAGGGCTTGTTCACCGACGCGGTCCAAGGTGCGGCGCTCCGGTCCATGAAGGCACCGGGAACCGCGTACGACGACGACGTTCTCGGCAAGGATCCGCAACCGGACTCCATGGACAAGTACGTCCGCACCACGGCGGACAACGGCGGTGTCCACATCAACTCAGGCATCCCCAACCGGGCGTTCTCGATTATCGCCTTGGAACTGGGCGGAAACGCGTGGGAGGCTCCGGGGCAAATCTGGTTCAACACGCTCACCAGCGGCTCACTGCCGCCCACGTGCACCTTCGGACGTTTCGCCAAGGCCACGGTGGCGTCGGCTGACGAACTCTTCGGTGCCGGCTCACGCGAGCATGACGCAGTCCGTAAGGCGTGGGAAACTGTGAAGGTAAAGCTCTAGCAGCGTCCTTCAGAGCAGTGGAAGCCGCAGAACATGAAAATCACTGTCCAGCGCAGCGGTGGCGTCGCCGCGATCACACGCGTCTGGACCGTGGATGCAGCCACGTCCGAGGAAAAACAGCGCTGGATGCCGATCGTTGAGGCATGTCCTTGGGACCAGGTGCCATCCCGCCGCCACGCCGGCGAGCAAGCGGCTGCACGGACATCCGGGAAAGCAGCCGGCCAAGCCGATCGGTTCATGTATTCAATCCGCGCCGGTCAGCACCGGGCCACGCTTCCGGAGACCGAGGTCACGGGACCTTGGCACACCTTGGTGGAGAACGCCAAAGTAGAGGGCCGGGAGACCCTGCGCCGCTAGCCGACTTCCGCCAACTGGCCACGGAAAGCCCTCCTGTACGACTGCGGACTCGTGGCCAGGACCTTGGCGAAGTGGTGCCGCAGCAGCACCGAGTGTCCGAATCCGGCTTCGCGCGCAATTTCGTCAATGTTCAGCTCCGTGGTTTCCAGGAGTTCCTGTGCCCGGAGCACGCGTTGCGAGTTGAGCCATGCCGCCGGTGTAGCACCCGTTTCGGCCCGGAACCGGCGCGCGAAGGTCCGGGCGGACATGTGCAGCCGGGAAGCCAGTTCGTTGACGCTGTGGTCCTGCTCCAGGTTCTCCACCATCCACCGCAGCAGTGCCTCCATGGGCGCAGAGCCGCACGTGGGCATGGGCCGGTCGATGAACTGGGCCTGGCCGCCGTCGCGGTGTGGCGGAACCACCATGTCGCGGGCAATGGCAGCAGCGACATTTGCGCCAAGTTCAACGCGGACAAGATGCAGGCAGGCATCAATGCCCGCGGCCGTGCCGGCGCTTGAGATGATCGTTCCGTCCTGGACGTAGAGCACGTTTTCGTCGACGTGAATCTGCGGGTACCTGCTGGCGAGGTCCTGTGAATAGTGCCAGTGCGTGGTGCAGCGTCGCCCGTCGAGGAGGCCGGCACGGGCAAGCGCGTAGGCCCCCGAGCAGATCGACATGACCCAGGCCCCGCGCGCGTGCGCCGCCCGCAGCGCATCCAATACGGACTCCGGCACGTCGTCGTCCCGGCCGTACGGCGCCATGATGACCAGATCGGCATCGGACGTGGCTTCCAGGCCCAGGCCGACATGCATCGACAGCCCGGACTTCATCTTCACGTCTCCGGGGACGGGCGTGCAGACCCTGAAGTCAAAGCCGGGGACGCCCGTCCCCCGGTCCGCCCGGTCGATGCCAAAGACCTCGCAGGCGGTCCCGAATTCGAAGATCGAGAAGTTGGGAACAACAATGATCGCCACTGTTTTCAGCATGAAACCAGTGTGGCAGAAAATTATCTGAATGGGTCATTTCTGCCACTGTTTCTTGTAGTGGGCCAGGAAGACTATGGAGGCATGGAGTTCATCGGAGCCTTGCTCTTCCTCATCCTCATCATCACGGCCGCCGCTTCCATCTCGGCGGTCCTTCGGGGCGGCGGCCGCCTTCCCGACCGGTCCGAGCCTTGGACGGCCCGGGACCTGCCTAACAACTCATGCTGGACACTGCGCGCGTTCTGAGAACAGTCCACCCCCAAACACGGACCGTTTTTGTCCGCAACATGGGCTAGATTCATTCCATGATCCAAACGTCCGCCAGGCTCCTGCAATTGTTGTCCTTGTTGCAGGTCCGGCGTGAATGGACCGGCCCGGCGTTGGCCCAGCGGATGGGTGTCACGGAGCGCACCGTCCGCCGCGATATCGACAAGCTCCGGAACCTCGGCTACCCCATCCACGCCTCGCCGGGAACAGCCGGCGGCTACCAACTGGGTGCCGGCGCACAGTTGCCGCCGCTGCTGCTTGACGACAATGAAGCTCTCGCCGTCGCCCTGGGATTGAACTCGGTGGCGGCGGGTCCGGTTGCCGGAATCGGCGAAGCCTCGGTCCGTGCCCTTGCCAAGCTCGAGCAGGTGCTGCCGTCACGTCTCCGCCCGAAGTTCGCGATGCTCAAGGCCGCGGTCACCACGCTGCCCAGCAACGCGGCGTCGGTAGACCCCCAGCAGCTCACGGTGGTCTCTGCGGCGATCGCGGACAAGCGGCAACTCAGTTTCGACTATGTCAAAGCCGACGGCGACGCCCGCCGGCGTTTGGTGGAACCATACCGGCTGGTGGACACCGGGCGGCGCTGGTACCTGGTCGCGTGGGATGTGGACCGGGAAGACTGGCGCACGTTCCGCGCCGACCGCATCGCCACGCTTCCGGCCGAACGGAAAAAGTATGTGCCGCGCCCCCTGCCGGCCGAGGACCTCGCAGACTACGTCCAGCGCTCCGTGACCCGCTCGCCTTACCGTTTCGACGTCGTCGTCCGCCTCCACGCCCCCATCGCCGAGGTGGCCGCCGTCGTCGGCCCGCAGCTCGCGAGCTTGACCGACGACGGCGGGAACGCAACCCTGCTCCGCGCCGGCTGGGATAGCCTGGCGCAGCCGGCGGCGCACCTGGCAGCGCTCGACATGGACTTTGAGATCATCTCTCCGGAAGAGTTCAAGGAATATGCTTGCACGCTCGCCGGTCGATTGGAAAAGTCCGCGGGGAACCATCCAGGGAACCGTCCACTGCAAGGCGGAGCGCCGCCACAGTAGACTGTCAGCAGCCATGACACTTCATATTTCCTATCCCGCAGAGCTGCCCGTCTCCGAGCGCCGCGAGGACTTGATGGCGGCCATCGCCGCAAACCAAGTGACCGTCATCGCCGGCGAAACCGGTTCCGGGAAGACCACGCAGATCCCCAAAATGTGCCTGGAGCTCGGCCTCGGGGACAAGGGCCTGATCGGCCACACCCAGCCGCGCCGCCTCGCCGCGCGCACGGTGGCAGAACGCATCGCGTTCGAGATGGGCGTCGAGATCGGGCAGGAAGTCGGCTTCCAGGTCCGTTTCACCGGAGAAGTCAGCAAGGCCACCAAAATCAAGCTGATGACGGACGGCATCCTGCTGGCCGAGATCCAGCGGGACAAGCTGCTGCGGAAGTACAGCGCCATCATCATCGACGAGGCACACGAGCGCAGCCTCAACATCGACTTCATCCTGGGCTACCTCAAGCGGATCCTGCCGCAAAGGCCGGACCTGAAAGTCATCATCACCTCGGCCACCATCGACCCCGAGCGTTTCGCCAAGCATTTCGGCAGCGAAGAAGAACCCGCGCCGATCATCGAGGTCTCCGGCCGGACCTACCCGGTGGAAATCCGCTACCGGCCGCTGTCCCAGCCGGCCGGGGGCGCCTCGGCTGACGATGAGGATGCGTCCGACGACGAACTCGAGGAGGACCGCGACCCCCTCGACGCCGTGTGCGACGCCGTCGACGAGCTCGCGCTGGAGGCTCCCGGAGACATCTTGGTCTTCTTCTCCGGCGAGCGCGAGATCCGCGACGCCGCGGAGGCCCTGAACGGCCGGATCCAAGCCAACCGCAGGCTGGCAGCCACGGAAGTGCTGCCGTTGTTTGCCCGGTTGAGCCTGCAGGAGCAGCACAGAGTCTTCAACCCGGGCGGCAAACGGCGGATCATCCTCGCGACCAACGTCGCCGAAACGTCCTTGACCGTTCCCGGCATCAAGTACGTCATCGACACCGGCACGGCCCGCATCTCGCGCTACTCCCACCGCACCAAGGTGCAGCGGCTGCCCATTGAACGTGTCTCGCAGGCTTCAGCAAGCCAGCGTTCCGGCCGCTGCGGGCGTGTGTCCGAGGGCATTGCCATCCGGCTCTATTCCGAGGAAGACTTCGAGTCACGTCCCCGGTTCACCGATCCCGAGATTCTGAGGACCAACCTTGCCGCTGTCATCCTGCAGATGACGGCAATGGGTGTTGCCCGGGGCCCCAAGGACGTCGAGAACTTCCCGTTCGTCGAGCCGCCGGACTCCCGGGCGATCAACGACGGCGTCACGCTGTTGCGCGAACTCGGCGCGTTGAGCGCCCCCCGCGCGGGCAACGGCGCAGCCCGGACGAGCGACGGCGGCAACGGGCGTGCGGGCGGCGGCCTCACCGCCGTCGGGCAGAAGTTGGCCCAGCTCCCGGTGGATCCTCGCCTCGGCCGGATGATCGTGGAGGCCGGAAAGCGCGGCTGCGTCAAGGAAGTCATGATCCTGGCGGCGGCGTTGACCATCCAGGATCCGCGCGAGCGCCCGACGGACAAGCAGCAGCTTGCCGCCGAAAAACACGCACGTTTCCGCGACGAGAACTCGGACTTCACAGGGTTTCTGAACCTGTGGAACTACGTCCAGGAAAAGCAGCACGAGCTCTCCTCCACTCAGTTCCGCCGGCTGTGCAGGAACGAATTCATCAACTACCTGCGCATCCGGGAATGGCAAGACCTCTTCCAGCAATTGCGCCAGCTCGCCAAGCCGTTGGGCATCACAGTCGACAACAAGCGCGAGGCCGATCCGGTCGGCAACAACGAAGGAATCCACATCAGCCTGCTCTCGGGGTTGCTGAGCCACATTGGCATACTGGATGAACGCAAGCGCGAATACGCCGGAGCACGCGGCAGCCGTTTCGCCATCTTCCCGGGCTCGGCGTTGTTCAAGAAGTCGCCGCCGTTCGTCATGGCCGCGGAATTGGTTGAGACAAGCCGGCTCTGGGCCCGGGTCGCAGCGAAGTTCGATCCGTTGTGGGTCGAACAGGTTGCACCGGACCTCGTGAAGCGCTCCTACAGTGAGCCCCACTGGTCCGCACGGACGGGTTCCGTCATGGCCCACGAGAAGGTCATGCTCTACGGAGTTCCGATCATCCCGAACCGCCGCGTCAACTACGGCAGGATCGACCCCGAGCTCTCCCGGGAACTCTTCATCCGGCACGCCCTCGTGGAAGGCGAGTGGAAAACCCATCACAAGTTCTTCCACCGCAACCGCGCGTTGCTCAACGAGATCGAAGAGCTCGAGACCCGGATGCGCCGCCGCGACATCCTCGTGGACGACCACACGCTCTTCGAGTTCTACGACGCCAGAATCGGAAAGGACGTGGTCTCCGAACGCCACTTCGACAAGTGGTGGAAGGAAGCGCGCCAGCAGGACCCCAGCTTGCTGGACTTCGACCAATCGCTCCTGATCAGCGATGACGCGGAAGCCCTCGACGATTCCGCCTACCCGAAAACCTGGCTGCACAAGGGCTTCGAGCTTCCCCTGAGCTACGAGTTCCATCCCGTCGCTCCAGGTTCGGCCCCCAACCCCTCGGACGGCGTGACGGTCGAGGTTCCCGTGCTGTTCCTCAACCAGCTCGACGACGGCCCCTTCCGCTGGCAAATACCCGGCCAGCGGGTGGAACTCGTCACTGCACTGATCAAGTCGCTGCCCAAACACCTCCGCAAGAACTTCGTGCCGGCCCCGGACGTGGCCCGGCAAGCGGCTGCTGCCCTGGAAGCCGACTTCGATCCCTCCTCGGATGACCTTGAAGCTTCGCTCGAATTGGTGCTGCGCCGCATCCGAGGGCACATCATCCCTCCGGGATCCTGGAACTGGGACGCAGTTCCGGCGCACCTGCGCGTGAACTTCAAGGTGGTGGACAGCCGGGGCAAGGTGCTCGATGAAGGTAAGGACCTTGCCGCGCTCCAAGAGCAGCTGGCACCTGATACCCGGCGGGCCATCGCCGAATCGCTTGGAGCGACACCGGCGACGACGTCACGCTCCAAGGGTCCAAAGGCCACTGCACATGCCGGGGTTGCCGGATCACCCGGAGGAAACGGCAACGGCGGCGCTGCGCACAAGGGCTTGCTGTCAGAGCAAACCGGACTGACCGCATGGACTTTCGGGGCTATCGAACGCCAGGTGACGCGCACAGTGAAGGGGCACGATGTCACCGGTTTTCCCGCTCTCGTGGATGAGGGAAAATCCGTGGCTTTGCGGGTTTTCCAGACCCGGGCAGAGCAGGAGTCAGCAATGCGCGGCGGCGTCATCCGGCTGCTCGCACTGCGGGTTCCTTCCCCGGACCGCTACGTCCTGGAACACCTGAACAACACGGAGAAGTTGACGTTCAGCCAAAATCCCCACGGTTCGGTCAGCGCCTTGATCGCCGACTGCGTCCTGGCGGCGATCGACAAGTTGACTCCGGCCGAACTTCCTTGGGACAAGGCAGCTTTCGATGCGTTGTACGAGCTGGTGCGCGCGGAACTGATCGACACCGTCTTCACCGTGACCGCCGTCGTCGAACGCATCTTGGGCAGCACCCGGCGGATCGAGAAGCAACTCAAGGGCAGCACGAGCCTCGCCCTGATCAGCGCACTTAACGATATGAAGAGCCAACTGGAGCAACTCGTGTTCCCCGGTTTTGTGGCACGGACGGGCTACACCCAACTGAGCCATTTGCCGCGGTATCTGGCAGGAATCGAGAAGCGCCTCGAAAAGCTCCCGAACAATGTCCAGCGCGACGCGCTCAACATGTCGGTCGTTCAAGCGTTGGAGGACGACTACGACGACGCCGTCTCCGCGCTGCTGCCGGGGCGGCGAGCAGGAGCCGAGTTAACACGGGTGCGTTGGATGATCGAGGAACTGCGGGTAAGCCTTTTCGCGGTGGAGCTCGGGACCGCTTACTCGGTCTCGGAAAAGCGCATCCGGACGGTTCTCAACCAGGCGCTGGCACCCGCTTAAGCGGGACACCGCCAACGCCCGGTCACCGATACACCCCAATCCACCAAAGGTGACCGGGCGTTTGGAAAAACACCACCAAAGGTGACCGGGCGTCTGGAAAAACCCGCCCAAAGGTGACCGGGCGTTTGGAAAAACCCCACCAAAGGTGACCGGGCGTCTGGAAAAACCCGCCCAAAGGTGACCGGGCGTTTGGAAAAACCCCACCAAAGGTGACCGGGCGTTCCGGCCTCAATCCGCCGGAACGAACTCTCCGTGTCCGGCGGCGACGAGGCCGGCCCGGATTTTAGCGGCGTTCGCGTCGAGCCGGGCAGGGTCCGGATTGTGCTCGACGGACCCGAAGTCGAAATCGGCCAGGGACGTTGCGGGGAAGACGTGCACGTGGAAGTGCTCCACTTCGAAGCCCACCACCGACAGCCCTGCCCTGGGTGCGCCAAAAGCCTCCACTTGCGCCTTGCCGATCGTCTGCGCGACGGACATGACCTTGTTGAGGAGCTCAGTGGGGACGTCGGTCCAGCGGTCCACTTCTTCGCGCGGCACCACGAGCGTGTGGCCGTCGGTCAGCGGGGCGATGGTCAGGAAGGCCACGACGTCGTCGTCCTTCCAGACAAAGCGTCCAGGGATCTCGCCGTTGATGATCTTGGTGAAGAGGGTGCTCATACGTCTGCCTTTTCCGAAGCGGGCTGAAGGGTCTTGGTATCGAGGACGAAACGGTATTTGACGTCGCCGGCAACCATGCGGTCGTAGGCTTCATTGAGTTGCCGGGCGGTCACGACCTCGACGTCGCTGACAACGCCATGCTCGGCGCAGAAATCCAGCATTTCCTGCGTCTCGGCAATGCCTCCGATCAACGAGCCGGCATAGGAGAGCCGCCGCCGGATCAGCGTGCCGGGACTGACGGGAGGCATGTCTGTGGGAGGCAGCCCCAATTGGAAGAGGGCGCCGTTCAGCCGCAAGGTGCGCAAGTACGGGTTCAGGTCATGCGGCGCCGCGACGGTGTCGATAATGACATCGATGGTGCGGTTGGCGGCCTCCATGGCTGCGGGGTCCTTCGAGAGGACCACGTCATCGGCGCCAAGCTCTATTGCCGCCTCGACCTTGGCTTCCGAGGTGGTGAAGACCACCACTTGCGCACCCATCGCCTTGGCGATCTTGACCGCCATGTGGCCCAGTCCGCCGAGTCCGACGACGCCAACGACGTCCCCTTCCTCGACGTCGAAGTAGCGCAGGGGCGAGTAGGTGGTGATGCCCGCGCAGAGCAATGGCGCCGCCGCAGCCGGCTCAAGGCCCTCGGGCACACGCAACACGAAGCGCCGGTCAACCACCACGGAAGTGGAGTAGCCGCCTTGCGTGATGGCACCACCGTTCCGGGGATCCTTTGCCCCGTAGGTGCCCACGTTTCCGCGTTCGCAATACTGCTCCACGCCTTCCAGGCAGCTGTCGCACTCGCGGCAGGAATCCACCAGGCAACCCACGCCCACCAGGTCGCCCGGGGCGAAGTCGTCGACGGCGGAGCCCACACTGCGGACCCTGCCCACGATCTCGTGGCCCGGGACCAGGGGATAGTTTTGTTCGCCCCATTCGCCCCGTGTCGCGTGGACATCGGAGTGGCAAAGGCCGCAGAAGTCGATCTCAATCTCGACGTCGTCTTCCTTGGGAGCGCGCCGTGCCACGGTCAAGGGAACAAGGCCGCTGCCGGCCGAGGTGGCGCCGTACGCTGCCGCAAGCGTCGGCATGCCGCTCGCGGAAGCAGGTTTCGACGGGGCGGGAGCAGGTGTTGGCAGGCTGGCCTCGCCGGTCTCGTCACTCACGACGAGCGGTTTGCCAAGGGGCGGAGGAACGGGGCGTCCGGGAGTCATGCCTCGACGCTACCCCTGCGGGCGGATTTTTTGCCACTCCCCGCTGCCGGCAAGGCTCACCGGTCCGCCGTGTCCAGCGGCGCCGCACCGATGACCACCGGGTTGGCGTCGTCCGAGGACCATTGCGAGAACGAGCCGGGGAAAAGTGCTGCCCGGAATCCTGCGATTTCGAGGGCTGCGATCTCGTGGGCCGCGGTCACCCCGGAACCGCAGTACACCGCTACCTTGCTGCCTTCGTCGATGCCCAGGCCTGCGAATCTGTTGCGGAGCTGCGCTGCGCGGAGGAACGTTCCGTCAGGCCCGAGGTTTCCGCTGGTGGGGGCACTCAGCGCCCCGGGAATGTGTCCCGCGCGGGGATCAACGGGCTCGATTTCGCCACGGTAGCGCTCTCCCGCCCGCGCATCGAGAAGGATCCCGCTCAAGTGCCAGTCAGCCGCGTCCTCCATGCTGATGGCATCCATGTGGCCGCGTCCAAGCACGACGTCGCCCGGAACCGGTGCTTGCTCGTCCTGCGAGAGCGGGTAGCCCGCGGCGCGCCAGGCACCCAATCCGCCGTCGAGCAGGAATACGGAATGGATACCGGCGTCCCGGAGCAGCCACCACAGACGGGCCGCGGCGGTGTTGCCGCTGTCGTCGTAGGCGACCACCGTGTCGCCGTTGTTGATTCCCCAGGACCGCGCGCTTCGCTGCAGCGCACTGGTTGACGGCAGCGGGTGCCTGCCCTGGCCTTCGGCCGTGGGATCGGCAAGTTCGTTGTGCAGGTCCACATAGACAGCGCCGGGAAGGTGGGCCTGGCGGAAGTGCGAATAGCCGTGCGGATCGCCCAATACCCACCGGACGTCGAGCAAGACGGTCCGTTTGCCTGCATCCATGCGGTCCTTGAGTGCGGCTGCGTCAATGATCGTGGCCATCGGATCTCCTTCGTTCTGCTGCGTGTACCAAACGACGGCGACGCTGCCGCCGTGCAGCTGCCGACCGGCTACCAGCCTATCCCTGGGCGGAAGCCGCCGCCGGTAGGCTGGGTCGGTGAGCACTCTACGCAACCAGGACCGGTCATGGGCCAGCGAGGCCATCCGGCGCATCGAGGCCGAGAACAACCGCTCGGCGGATACGCACCTCTACGCGGTCCCGCTCCCCGAACACTGGGGTGTCCACCTCTACCTCAAGGACGAATCGACGCACCGTTCGGGCAGCCTCAAGCACCGCCTGGCCCGCTCGCTTTTCCTCTACGGCCTGGTCAACGGCTGGATCACGGAAGGAACCACCATCGTTGAGGCTTCCAGCGGGAGCACGGCGGTGTCCGAGGCATATTTCGCGAGGCTGATCGGGCTTCCGTTCATCGCCGTCATGACCCGGACCACCAGTCCCGAGAAGATCGCCCTCATCGAGGAGTTCGGCGGTGCCTGCCTCCTCGTGGACCACGCCTCGGAGGTCTATGCGATGGCCGAGGAGGTCGCGCGGACGTCCGGCGGCTACTACATGGACCAATTCACTTTTGCCGAGCGCGCCACTGACTGGCGGGGCAACAACAACATTGCGGAATCCATCTTCGAGCAGCTCGCCCTGGAAGAGCATCCGGTGCCGGAGTGGATCGTGGTGGGCGCCGGCACCGGTGGAACCAGCGCGACGATCGGCCGGTACCTGAGATACCACTGCCACTCAACGCGGCTAGCCGTGGTCGATCCCGAAAATTCCGCGTTCTACCCTGGCTGGCGCGACGGCGTATCGGACTACTCGACGGGCATGCCGTCCAGGATCGAAGGCATCGGCCGTCCACGCATGGAACCCAGCTTCGTCCCGGCCGTCATCGACACCATGATCCAGGTTCCCGATGCCGCTTCCGTAGCCGCCATGCGCCATCTGCGCCGGCTGGCAGGGCTGCACGCGGGCCCGTCCACGGGAACCAACCTGTGGGGTGTCTGCCAACTCATTGCCGAGATGGTGGCCCAGGGCAAGCGCGGGAGCATTGTGTCGCTCATGTGCGACGCCGGCGATCGCTACGCGGGCAGCTACCACAACGCCGACTGGCTCGCTGAGCGCGGCATCGATCCCGCCCCCTACGAGGGCGTGCTGGCTGACTTCTTCGAGACGGGCGCCTGGCCACGCGGCATGTAGGCCACGCCGCGGGCTGAGCTAGACCTCCACCGATTCCCGCGGCGACAACCTCGAGTAGCTGGTACCGTATCGCGCCCCGATCCGGGTGACGTGGCCTTCCACCAGTCCCCGTCCGAGTTCGTTGAGCAGGCCGTCGTGGACCGGGTAGGCCTTGGGCGCGCGGACCGCGATGACGAAGTCAACCACTTCGCCCACCTTTGACCAGGGCGCGTGAATGGGCACAAGCAGGGTTTGCACGTCGATGCCGTCAGGCACAACGAAGGAATCCCCTGGGTGGAAGATGTTTTCGTCGATGAGGTAGCCGATGTTGGCCACTACCGGAATCTGCGGGTGGATGAGGGCGTGCTGCCCTCCGAACGAACGAATCGCGAAGCCCCCGGCTTCAAAGGACGTGCCGGGCTCGACGGCGTGAACCCGCTCGCCGTCGTCGCCCGCCTTTCCGGCGAGCTGGGAAGCGACCCCCGAAGGCGCGTGCACCTGCAGCCCGGGGTTCCCCTTGAGTGCCGCCACGATCGCGTCAGGGTCAAAATGGTCGGCGTGCTCGTGCGTGATCAGCACCGCGTCGGCGCCCGCTAGCGCTTCCTCCGACTCGGAAAAGGTGCCGGGGTCGATCACGAGGACCTGGCTGTCCTTTTGCAGGCGGACACAAGCGTGGGTGAACTTGGTGAGCTTCATGCAGCCAGCCTAGGGCGGGCCTCCGGTGGTGTCCACGAACCGCCATCCGGGCAGGACCTGCTGGTAACGTGGGTATTTGCGAACGTCCACATCGAAATGAGTCCACGAATGTCACAGGGCGCCCATGCCGCCACGTCCGGGTCCGCAGCACAGTCCCTCGCCGAGGTGAAGGGTGCTGCCGCCAAGGATCCTGCCGTCAAGGAGCAACGCGTCACCAAGCAGCGCCTGGCCGTCAGTGCCGCCTTGGACGAACTCGATGACTTTGTGAGCACCCAGGAACTGTACCGGCTGCTCCAGAACCAAGGTGTCTCGGTGTCGCTGGCCACTGCGTACCGCATTCTGCAGTCGCTTGCCGACGACGGTCTGGTCGATGTTCTGAGGAATGCCGATGGCGAAGCCGTCTACCGCCGTTGTGCGGTCACCGGCCACCACCACCACTTGCTCTGCCGCAATTGCGGCAAGGCCGTCGAAGTGGAAGCCCCGGCGGTTGAGACGTGGGCAGCCCGGGTTGCCGCCGACAACGGCTACACCGAAGTGGCACACACGGTGGAAATTTTCGGCCTGTGCCCCGAGTGCACCGCCAAGAAGGCTGCGGGCCTGCTCTAGCCGGCTACCGTCTGGCCTTCCACGGCCTCACCAACGGCAACGTGGGGGCGGACGATCCGGCCGTTGATTCCGCGCTTGGCGCGCACAGAGCCGATGATCCTGCACACCACATAGATCAGGAACGACAACGTGGTGACATACGGGCTGATCGGAATCCTGCTGCCGAGCGCGAGGAGGATGCCGCCGACGGTGGCCGTGACCGCGAAAAGCACGCTCAACACGACCACGAGCCGCGGCGACGTGGTTACCCGGAGGGCGGCCGCCGCGGGCGTGATCAGCAGGGCCAGCACCAGGAGCGCGCCGACAATCTGGATGGACAAGGCCACGCTGACGCCGAGCAACACCATGAAGGCGATCGCCAGGCCACGGACCGGCACTCCCCTGGCTTCCGCCATCTCGGGGTCCACGCTCGCGAAGCTGAGCGGGCGCCATATAGCGGCCAGCGCGAGCATGACCACCACGGCCGTGCCTGCCAGGACCTGGAGCTGGACGGTGTCCACCGAAACGATCTGTCCGGTCAGGAGCCCGAACTTATTGGCCGCGCGCCCTTGGTAGAGGGCAAGGAACAAGATGCCCAGGCCAAGCCCGAACGGCATGATGACGCCGATGATCGAGTTCTTGTCCCGCGCCCGTCCGCCCATGATTCCCAGGAGCAGCGCAGCCGCAACGGATCCCGCGAGCGAACCGAAGATGATGTCAGACCCGATAAGCAGGGCAAAGGAAGCGCCGGCGAAAGACAACTCCGAAATGCCGTGCACGGCGAACGCGAGGTCCCTCTTCATGACAAAAGTGCCCACGAGCCCGCCGAGCAGGCCAAGGACCGCACCGGCCCAAATGGAATTCTGGACCAAGGCGAGCAGCTCGCCGTAGTTTTCGAAGTTGAAGATGGAGTGCAGGATGCTGCCGAGATCCATTTAGTGACCTTCCTCCACGCCGGCGTGGGCGTCGTCGTGGTAGTGGGTCGTCGCGTCCGGAAGGCCGACCACGACGATCCTGCCGTTCGCGCGAATGACCTCGACGCGGCTGTTGTACAGCTCGGACAGAACCTCGGTGGTCATGACCTCATCCGGTGTTCCCACCCGGAACCTGCCGCCGGCAAGGTAAAGTACGCGGTCCACGTAGTCGATGACCGGGTTGATCTCGTGGGTCACGAACACCACGGCGCTGTTCCGCTGGCGGCATTGCTGGTTGATGAGGGCGCTCACTGCCTGCTGGTGGTGCAGGTCCAAGGACAGCAGCGGTTCGTCGCACAGCAGGAGTTCAGGCTCCGTGGCGAGGGCTTGTGCCACCCGGAGCCTCTGTTGCTCCCCGCCGGACAATTGGCCAAGCGGCACGCGGGCGTAATCACTCGCCCCCACCAAGTCCAGGAGGGCGTCGACGCGCTCATTGACGGTTTTGGTTTTGATCCGCAGGCCCCAGCGGTGGCCATCGACGCCGAGGGCAACCAGGTCCCTGGCACGCAAGGGCGTATCCGGGGCAAAGGACTTCTGCTGCGGAATGTACCCGATCTTCCTGCTGCCGCGTTCCACGGCTTGCCCGGCCACGGTCACGGTCCCGGAGTGAAGCTGCTGCAGCCCGAGGAGGACCTTGAGGAAGCTGGTCTTGCCGCTGCCGTTTGGGCCAAGCACGGCGAAGAACTCACCCGCCTGGATGTCCACGTCGAGGCCCTTCCAGAGGGCGCGCTGGCCAAACTGCAGGCCCGCGCCGCGAAGGCTCACTACCGGTGTCAAAAAGATTCCTCGATCCATGGGGTTCGCGAAGCGACGTCGCTGCCGGCCCGCTGGTGGATGAACTGGGCGGGCCCCGCAGCCGCCCTGTATATCTTAGGACGATTGCGGGGCCCGCCTGTTCTTATCCGCTGGGGCTTTTTACTTGTTCAGCGCAGCGGCGACGTTGCCCACGTTGTCCGTCATCCACGCAACGTAGTCCTTGCCCTCGGGAAGGGTCTCGGTGAAACCGACCACCGGAACGCCGGCAGCGGATGCCGCAGCCTTCAGCTTTTCCGTCTCGGCGCTGGCGGTCTGCTCGTTGTACGCGAGGAAGCGAACGGACTTCGAGGTAATCAGGTCACTCGTTTCCTTGACTGCTGCCGGCGGAACGTCCGAGCCGGCCTCAATGGCATGGCTGAACTGCTCGGGCGTCTTGTTCTCCAAGCCCGCGGCTTCAAGCAAGTACCCGGGAACGGGCTCGGTAATTGCGACCGGAGCGGAACCCTTGGAAGCCTTGATCGCCGCGACCTTGGCGCTGAGTCCGGTGAGCGAGGACTTGAACTTGTCGGCGTTGGCGGTGAAGGTCTTGGCATCGGCAGCGTCCAGGCTTCCGAGCTTCGCAGCGACAGCATCGGCCACTTTCGCCATCGCGTCGAAGTTGTACCAGACGTGCTCGTTGAACCCCTCGGGCGCCGCAGCGGCAGATGCGCCGGGGGTTGCCGCGGGAAGGAGCCCCGAAACGTTGACGGCGGTAATGGTCTTGTCCGCCGAAACCTTGCCCTCATCGGCCAGCTTGCTGAAGAAATCGTCGTAGCCCGCGCCGTTGTCGATCACCAGCTGGGCCTTCGAGACGGCCAGCTTGTCCTGGGTGCTTGCCTCGTAGGAATGCGGATCCTGGCTGGTCTTGCTGATGATGGAGGTGACTGACACCTTGTCACCGCCCACATTCTTGGCGATGTCGCCGTACACGCTGGTGGAGGCGACCACATCGATCACTTTGGAGGACGAGGCCGGCGGCGTTGCGGCAGGTGCCGAGCAGGCGGAAAGCAGGACGGCGGCTGCCGCGGACGCGGAAAGCAGCGTAACGGGAGAAAGGCGGGCGGCAAGGGAAAAGCGGGCGGCGGTACGACGCACAGGAAACCTCGGATCTACCGAATCAACAGGGGACCCACTGAGTGTAATCCATAAATAGGAATGATTCCTATTTAGAAAACAAGATTGCCGGCGCCCACCCCTGGCGGAACGCGAGGTTACGCTGACTCGGGACCGCCCAGCCGCCGAATAACCCTGGCCTGGGTGGCATCGCGGATCTCCCCGACAAGCTGTTCGATGACGTCTTCCAGGAACAACACGCCCAGGGTCGCCCCGCCGATGCCCACAACACGGCCCAAGTGCGACCCCGTCCGCTGCATCATGGCCATGGCATCTTCAACCTCGTCCTCGGGTGCGAGGTTCACGAGGGACCGGATCCGGCTTTCCGCGATCGGATAGCGGCGTCCCTCCTCGGGGATGGAAAGCACGTCCTTGATGTGCAGGTACCCCGTCAGCTCGCCGTCGTCGTCCAATACGGGGAATCGGGAGAACCCGGTGCGGCTGACAGCTTTCTCGAGTTGCCGCGGCGTAGACCCGGGCTGGAGGGCAACCAGTTTGTCCCGCGGGACCATAATGTGCGCAACCGTGTGCTCGGAAAACTCCAAAGCTCCGGTCAGGAGGCCGGCGTCGTCGTCCACCAGCCCGTGACGGGTCGATTCCTGCACGATGGACTGGACTTCCTCGAGGGTGAAGGAGGAAGTCACCTCATCCTTGGGCTCGATCTTCATCAAGCGAAGGATGCCGTTGGCCAGCCAGTTCAAGGTCCAGATGACAGGCTTCACGAAGCGGGCCACATGGACCAAAGGCGGAGCCAGCAGCAAAGCCGCCTTGTCCGCGACAGATACCGAGATGTTCTTGGGTACCATTTCGCCAAAGGTCACATGGAGGAAGGTGACGGCCAGCAAGGCAACCGCAAAGGCGATGATGTCAGCCAATTGGCCAGGAACGCCCACGGACTCCAGCGGCGCACCCAGCAAATGGTGGATGGCAGGCTCGGCCACAAGGAGAATCAGCAAGGAACAGACGGTGATGCCAAGCTGGGCACACGCCAGCATCAGCGAGACGTGTTCCATCGCATAGAGCGTGGTCTGGGCGCGCTTTGACCCGTGCTGGGCCAAAGGCTCGATCTGGCTGCGGCGCGCGGACATCACGGCGAACTCGGCGCCGACAAAGAAGGCGTTGCCGATCAACAGCACCACGAGCCACAGGATTCCTACCCAGTCGCTCATGCCGCACGTCCTTGCCGGCCGGCTTTGGCCACAGGGTTGTCAACGGCGTCGTTTGGCGAACCGCCGGACTCCTTGCCCAACCGCTTTCGCGCCTGCTTCCTGCCTTGCCATCCGCTCGAATCACTTTCCTCGGTGCCTTCATCGCCGTCGGCATCATCGTCAGTGTCGGGCGGCGCAGCGGGGTGGAAGCAAATGCGGTCGATCCGGCGGCCGTCCATCCGGGTGACGGCCAGGGTGCCGCCGCCTGCCTCGACGACGTCGCCGACCACCGCGATCCGTCCAAGTTGGCTCATCACGTAACCGCCGACCGTCTCGTAAGCGGGGTCGTCGGGCACCGTAAGGCCCGGAACCTGTTCGCTGACTTCGTCCGGACGCAAAAGACCAGGGAAGTACCAGTCGCCTGAAGCGCTCTGCAGCAAGCCGGGCCGGACCTTGTCATGCTCATCGGCCACTTCGCCTACGATTTCTTCCACCAGGTCCTCAAGGGTGGCGATCCCCGCAGTTCCGCCGTACTCATCGAGCACGACGGCGAGTTGCAGGTTGCCCTCGCGAAGTTCCAAAAGCAGGGCGTCAAGATGGATGGTCTCGGGAACCCTCAGGACTTCGGACATGATGGCTCCGGCCTCGAGCCGGCTCCTGCGTTCCGACGGGACGGACACGGCTTTCTTGATGTGCACGACGCCGCGGATGTCATCTGCCGATTCGCCGATGACTGGGAAGCGCGAATAGCCGGTCCGGCGGGCCGCTTCGATGATGTCCGATACCGGCTGGTCGGCGTCTATGGTTTCCATGCGGATGCGCGGGGTCATGACGTCCGCGGCCGTCCGCGCCGAGAAGTTCAGGGTCCGGGCAAGAAAGTTGGCCGTCCCGGCGTCGAGGGTTCCCAGCTCGGCCGAACGACGCACCAAGGAGGCCAGTTCGGAAGGCGAGCGGGCACCCGAGATTTCCTCCTTGGCCTCCAGTCCCACGAGGTTGAGCACCTTGTTCGAGAAGCCGTTGAGCACAACGATTGCCGGCTTGAACACGGCCGTGAACAGCAGTTGCGGGCGGGCCAACGCCCGGCCCAGCGGGAATGCCAAGGCCAGGGCCATGTTCTTCGGAACGAGTTCGCCGATCAGCATCGACAAACCGGTGGCCAAGGCCATGGCCAGGACGAGGGACACGGACTGCGCGGCGGCCTCGGGCAGCCCGGCCAAGAGCAGCGGTCCACGCAAGAGCGAGCCGACCGACGGCTCCATGACGAAGCCGGTCAACAGGGTGGTGAGGGTGATTCCCAATTGGCAGCTTGAAAGCTGGGTCGAAAGGGACTTGAGGCATCTGAGCAACGCCGCTGCGGCGTGGTCGCCGCCGTCGACCGCTCTTTGGACCGTTGACTGGTCGAGCGCCACAAGCGAAAACTCGACGGCGACAAAGAAGCCGGTGCCCAGAATCAGGAGCACGCCGGCGAGAAGGAAAAGCCACTCCATCAGAGGCCGCCGAATGGAGCGTGCGGCAGGAGCGGGAGATAAGCAGAGCTAAAGGCCGGTTGGCCCGGCGGGGGTTGGTCTGACGCGGCGGATGAACGATCCGCTGGCCGGCCGGCCAAGAGCTCCGGGGTGCGATGGGCATGTGTACGGGCATTGCCGGCTCGGCGGGTGCGCTGCGCGGAGATTGCCGAACGGCTCCCCCTGCAGCTCCCAGGCCGGCACCTAGAATTACTGTCCATAAGGATTCAAGTCTACAGTCCGGCCGCGGCGCGGCTTCACGCGGCTTCACAGGCGTAGGCCGGGTCGCCCGACGGAGCAAACGAGCGCAAAATCCCGGTAAGGAAGAGCCCCCTGCGGGAACGGAAGTCAAGGCGTACCGCGATTGACATGATTTAGATCACCACTATTGGCAGATAGCCGCCGCTCGTCACTAGACTGGCTAGGGTCTGAGTTCGCGGGACCCGGACCCTGGCTCGCTTTGCACCCCCTGCAGTTCCCCGGGCCAGCTGGACATCAACACTCATGGAAGAGGCGTATTTCAAGTGCCAGAGCAGCCAAGCCACCGTCTACCCGAGGAATTTGGCGGAAACGAGTGGCTCGTTGACGAACTGTACGAGCGGTACCAGCAGGACAAGAATTCGGTCGACGCCAAGTGGTGGCCGCTCTTCGAGTCCTTCGACACCGCTGACGGCACTTCTTCCAACGGAACCTCAGCAGCCCCTGCCAACCCTCCCACTCGCGAAATTCCTGTCGTTGCACAGGCCGCCGCACCGGCAACGACGCCGGCCGCGCCCGTAGCCGCACCGGCAACTCCCCCCGCCGCCCCCGCACCTGCTCCGGCTGCTCCCGCGGCACCGGTCAAGAAGGCTCCGGCCACTGTCGCCAAGGACGGCGCGCAGAAGCCATCCGACGGCAGCCAGTCACAGCCGATCCCGGCACAGCTCCCCAAGAGCACCAAGGCTCCCACTCCCCCGGAAGAGGACGTCGTCTCCGTCCTCCGTGGTCCGGCCAAGGCCATCGCCTCCAACATGGTCACAAGCCTTGAGGTCCCCACCGCCACGAGCGTCAGGGCCGTTCCCGCGAAACTCCTGATCGACAACCGCGTTGTCATCAACTCCAACCTTGCCCGTGCCCGCGGCGGCAAGGTCTCCTTCACCCACCTCATCGGCTACGCGGTGGTCCGCGCACTGTCCCAGTTCCCGTCGATGAACGTGTACTACGACGAAGTGGATGGAAAGCCCGTCGCCGTGCAGCCCGCGCACGTGAACTTCGGCATTGCCATTGACATGCCCAAGCCTGACGGCACGCGCCTTCTGATGGTTCCCAACATCAAGAAGGCCGAAACCATGAACTTCGCGGAGTTCTGGCACACCTACGAAGACCTCATCAAGCGCGCACGCAACGGCAAGCTCACGGCGGACGACCACGCGGGCACCACCGTGTCGCTGACCAACCCGGGCGGCATCGGTACCGTGCACTCGGTGCCCAGGCTCTCCAAGGGCCAGGCGGCCATCATCGGCGTCGGAGCCCTCGACTACCCTGCCGAGTGGCAAGGCGCGAGCGAGAAGATCATCGCCCAGAACGCCATCAGCAAGATCCTCACGCTGACGTCCACGTACGACCACCGCGTCATCCAGGGCGCCGGAAGCGGCGAGTTCCTCAAGCTCGTCCACCAGCTCCTCCTCGGCGCCCAGAACTTCTACGACGAGATTTTCGAAGCGCTGCGCATTCCCTACGAGCCCGTGCGTTGGAGCCCAGACCTCCAGGTGGACCCCGCCGACGAGATCAACAAGGTTGCCCGCATCCAGCAGTTGATCCACTCCTACCGGGTCCGCGGCCACCTCATGGCAGACACGAACCCGCTCGAGTACGTCCAGCGCAAGCACCCCGACCTCGACGTGCTGACGTACGGCCTCACCCTGTGGGACCTGGACCGTGAGTGGCCCACCGGCGGCTTCGGCGGCAAGCCAATGCTCAAGTTCCGCGACATCCTGGGCGTCCTCCGCGACGCCTACTGCCGGACCACGGGCATTGAGTACATGCACATCCAGGAGCCGGAAGAACGCAAGTGGTTCCAGGACCAGTTGGAGCACCCGTACTCCAAGCCGAGCCGTGAAGAGCAGCTGCGCATCGTTTCCAAGCTCAACGCAGCGGAGGCCTTCGAAACCTTCCTCCAGACCAAGTTCGTGGGCCAGAAGCGCTTCTCCCTCGAAGGCGGGGAATCCCTGATTCCGCTGCTGGACACCATCATCTCCGACGCCGCCGACGACGGACTCGACGAGGTCGCGATCGGCATGGCCCACCGTGGCCGCCTCAACGTGCTCACCAACATTGCGGGCAAGACGTACGCCCAGGTCTTCCGCGAGTTCGAAGGCACCCAGGACCCCCGCTCCGTGCAGGGCTCGGGCGACGTCAAGTACCACCTCGGCACTGAAGGCACCTTCACTTCGGACAACGGCAATGAGACCAAGGTCTACCTCGCTGCCAACCCTTCCCACCTTGAAGCGGTTGACCCCGTGCTTGAAGGCATTGTCCGGGCCAAGCAGGACCGGCTGGACCAGGGCGAGGCTTTCCCCGTTTTGCCCATCATGGTCCATGGCGACGCCGCATTCGCCGGCCAGGGCGTGGTGGCGGAAACGCTCAACCTGTCCCAGCTGCGCGGCTACCGCACCGGTGGAACCATCCACATCATCGTGAACAACCAGGTCGGCTTCACCACCGCGCCGTCGTCGTCGCGTTCCTCGACGTACTCCACCGACGTCGCCAAGATGATCCAGGCTCCGGTCTTCCATGTGAACGGCGACGACCCCGAGGCCGTGGTTCGCATCGCGCAGCTGGCCTACGAGTTCCGCCAGCGCTTCCACAAGGACGTCATCGTGGACATGGTCTGCTACCGCCGCCGCGGACACAACGAGGGCGACGACCCCTCGATGACCCAGCCGCTCATGTACAACCTCATCGAAGCCAAGCGTTCCGTCCGCAAGCTCTACACGGAATCCCTCATCGGACGTGGCGACATCACCGAAGACGAAGCGGAACAGCTGCTGCGCGACTACCAGGAACGCCTCGAGCGCGTCTTCGCGGAGACACACGCCGCGCAGACTTCGCCTATTCCGATCGTCACGGCGGACTCCGCTGCGGTCTCGGACATCGAGCGTCCCATCGCCCAGCAAGCGGACTTCGGCACCAACGCTCCCGCCACCACCGCCATTCCGGCCGAAATGCTGCAGAGAATCGGCCAGGCGCACTTGGACATTCCGGAAGGCTTCACGGTCCACTCCAAGCTCAAGCAGCTCCTCGAGAAGCGTGAGCAGATGTCCCGTGAGGGCGGCATCGACTGGGGCTTCGGCGAGATCGCGGCCTTTGGTTCGCTCGTCATGGAGGGCGTCCCCGTCCGCCTCGCCGGCCAGGATTCCCGGCGTGGCACGTTCGTCCAGCGTCACTCCGTTTTCCACGACCGCGCAAACGGCCGCGAGTGGGTGCCGCTGGCCAACCTGAGCGAGGACCAGGCCAAGCTGTGGATCTACGACTCCTTGTTGTCCGAATACGCGGCCATGGGCTTCGAGTACGGCTACTCGGTGGAACGTCCGGACGCCTTGGTGCTTTGGGAGGCGCAGTTCGGTGACTTCGTCAATGGCGCACAGACCATCATCGACGAATTCATCTCCTCGGCCGAACAAAAGTGGGGCCAGCGTTCCTCGCTCGTGCTCATGCTGCCGCACGGCTACGAAGGCCAGGGACCGGACCACTCGTCCGCACGCATCGAGCGGTTCCTGCAGCTTTGCGCCGAAGACAACATGATCGTGGCGAACCCCACCACGGCCGCCTCGCACTTCCACTTGTTGCGCCGGCAAGCGTACAGCCGTCCGCGCAAGCCGCTCATCATCTTCACTCCGAAGCAGCTTTTGCGCCTCAAGGGTGCGGCTTCCGCGGTGGAGGACTTCACCACGGGCGGCTTCAAGCCGGTCATCGGCGAGCACGAGCCTCTTCAGGCAGAGGGCGTTGACCGCGTGATCCTGGTTTCCGGCCGCCTGTACTACGATCTCCTGTCGAGCCGCCAGAAGACCGGCGACACCTCGACGGCGATCATCCGGCTGGAACAGCTGTACCCGCTGCCCCAGGCCCAGATCGAAGCGGAACTGGCCAAGTACCCGAACGCCGAAATCGTCTGGGCGCAGGACGAACCCGCCAACCAGGGCCCGTGGCCGTTCATCGGCCTGAACCTGCCGCAGGCACTTGACCGCAAGATCCGGCTCGTTTCGCGTCCGGCATCGGCTTCCACGGCAGCCGGTTCCATGAAGCGCCACAGCGCCGAACAGGCCACCTTGCTCAAGCAGGCCTTCGAACGCAAGTAACCCCAAGAGTGAAGGCCGCCCGGCTGGAGGTTCAATACCCGCTTCCAGCCGGGCGGTTCTGTTTAATGGAACAAGTGCCCGGTGATCCAGCCGCCCGGCCGGGCACAGTGCAAGGACCGCAACGTTTGGTGAAGAGGTAACCGTGGAAGACAGGAAGCTGCGCATCGCAGCTGTTGGTGATGAACTACTCGCCGGGCTCGGTGATCCCAGGGCCTTGGGCTGGCTCGGGAGGGTCCTTGCGCGGACTCCCCAGGATTCCGTTCCCGTGGAGAGCTACTCTCTTCCCTGCCCCATGGAGGGCACGGAGGGTCTCGCCGCGCGCTGGCTCGACGAAGCCGGGAGGCGCTTCAGCGAGGTCCACGAAAACCGCCTCGTGATCGGTTTGTCCGGCCGCGACATAGAATTCGGTGTTTCCACGGCGCGCAGCCGCCTCAATCTTGCCAACATCCTCGATGCGGCGTCCCAAAGCAACATCGAAGTATTCGTCGTCGGTCCGCCGCCCACCCTGGATCCTGCCAAAAACCGCCGGATAGCGGAACTCAACGCCGCATTTGCGGACGTCACCACCCGCCGCAACCACCATTACGTCGACACCTTCTCGCCATTGCTCAACCACGAGCAATGGCGCACCGACCTCGCTGCGAACGGCGGCACCCCGGGCCAGGCGGGCTACGGGCTCATGGCCTGGCTCGTTTTGCATCGTGGCTGGTTCCAGTGGCTGAGGATCGCCCAGCCGGAATAGCCCGACTGGAGGGGCATCTCCCTCCCGTTTGCAGGACCTATTGCCAAGCCCAGGATCGCGATATATCGTGAATCTAACGACGCGATATATCGCGACACCCGAGCGCAGTAATGGAGGGGCCATGTCAGAAGAGAACTGGACCGTCACCGGTCCGCAGACCATCGACGTCGACGGCGTCCGCTCACTCAAGCTGGGCATCGTCAAAGGCCGTTTCGACGTCGTGACGCACGACGAAGCGACCACCAGGATCGAAGTCTCGGAGATCGGCGGCGACCCACTGAGCGTTAGCCTCGTTGACGGCCGGCTCGAGGTCCGCCACCAGTTGCACGGCGCCCAAGGGTGGTTCCGCAACCTCATGGGGACCGTCAACAACACCAGTGCCAACACGATCGTCATCAGCATCGCGTTGCCTGCGGGCGTCGACGTCGAAGCAGGGACCGTGGGCGGCGACGGCATGGTATCGGGAGCCACCGGCCATATCCGCCTCAACACGGTGTCCGGGTCCGTCCTCGCGGACGGCACGCGGGGCGAGCTTCACGTCAACACCGTCAGCGGCGAGGTCATCGCCCGCAATCACGACGGCATCATGACCGCCAAAAGCGTCTCGGGCGAAGTCACGGCCTCGGGCCGTTTCCAGAACATCCGGGCCCATACAGTCAGCGGCGACCTCAGCTTCGACCTTCAGGGCTACACCCGGGACTTCGGAGCCAACTCCGTTTCAGGCGACCTCACCATCCGCCTGCCGCACGACGTGGGCGTGGACATCGTGGCCAAAACGGCCAGCGGCACCGTGATGATCGATGACCAGCTCTATGCCCAGTCGGGTGGAAGGGTCCAGACCATCGTCGGCCCCGACGAGCGGCTCATGGTCGCACGAACCAACTCCGTGTCGGGAAAGACGTTCATCATCCATGGCAGCGTGCCAACGCCCGGAACAGCGCACTCGGCACCCGGAGGGGAAGAAGCCTGATGCCACCCGTCTTTGCCCACGGAGCGCTCCGGCTTTATCTGCTGGCACTCCTGGAATCAGGTCCCAAGCACGGTTACGAACTCATCAAAGCCCTCGGCGACCGCTTCGGAGGAACCTACTCCCCCAGTGCCGGAACGATCTATCCGCGCCTGGGCAAACTGGAGGAAGAAGGGCTCGTCGCCACCAGCAGCGCCGGGCGCCGCACCAACTACTCCATCACCGCGGCCGGACTCGCCGAGCTCAACAGCAGGCGGCAGGAACTGGCCGACGTCGAGGACAACATCTCCGCTTCCGTGCGGCGGTTGGCCGACAATCTCCGCGACGACATCCGCAGCAACATGCGCGGCTTGCGGGCAGACCTGGCGGCGACAGCCGAAACCGCGCGGGCCAATGCGAAGTCCGCGGACTTCCAGTCGTGGGCCGGGAGCTACTCTCCTGAAGGGCACCGCATCCTGAAGGAAGCCGAAATGATGGTCCAGTCCTTCCGCGATGACATCCGCGTGGAGTTGCGGCAGCACGCCGGCTCCCGGACCCTGACACCCATGGCCCTTGAGACCGTGCGCACGGTCTTGGACCAGGCCAGGATCTCCATCCGGAATTCCCTGCGGGGCTGAGCCTCCGTTTCCCCGCGGCCGCGCCTCCGTTCCTGCGCGGCAGGACGGCACGGTTCGCGGCCTGGCCCCGTGATGTGGGAGACTGGAGGGCAGCTTTATTGAGTATCAAGAATCTAAGGAGGCCAGCTATGAGCAAGCGTGCACGTAAGCGTCGTGACCGTAAGCGCGGCGGCGCAAACCACGGCAAGCGTCCCAACACCTAAGCCAGCGGCTTAGCGTAAGACTTAATGCGGAGGGCCCCGGAAACCATCAGGTTTCCGGGGCCCTTGCCGTTTGGGGATCTTAGGCGTCCACCGAGTTCATGGAGTGGATCCTGTCCAGGATCGAGTTTTTGAGATTCTCAGGAGCCGCTTCCGTGCAGGAGCGCTTGACCACGGTGCGGATGACGCATTCAAGGTCATATTGCTCGGTGCATTCCGGGCACTCGTCCAGGTGCGTCTTGATCTCTGCGATGTCCTCGCGGGTCAAGGCACCATCGAGGTACTCGTAAATACGTTGCATCCGAGCATCGTCGCAGTCGCCCAATCCTTGGCAGCTCATTTCCTTTTCTCCTGTTTTTTGCTTGTGGCCGCGCCCACGGCCAAGGCCTTTTCTTCCGCGCCGGCACTGATTCCCCGTTCTGCGGCGTAGTCCGCCAGCAGATCGCGCAACATTTTCCTGCCGCGGTGAAGCCGGGACATGACCGTGCCGATCGGGGTATTCATGATGTCTGATATTTCCTTGTATGCGAAGCCTTCGACGTCAGCGAAGTACACCGCGAGCCGGAATTCCTCCGGAATGGACTGCAGGGCGCTCTTCACGTCCGAGTCCGGCAAATGATCCAGCGCCTCCGCCTCCGCAGATCGCAGCCCCGCCGAGGTGTGGGATTCCGCCCGTGCCAGCTGCCAGTCTTCGATCGAGTCCGAATTCGACTGCAGCGGTTCGCGCTGCCGCTTCCGGTAGAGGTTGATGTAGGTGTTGGTCAGGATGCGGTACAGCCACGCCTTGAGGTTGGTACCCGGCTTGTACTGGTGGAAGGCGGAAAAGGCCTTGGTGTAGGCCTCCTGGACCAAGTCCTCGGCGTCGGACGGATTCCTGGCCATGCGCATGGCGGCCGAATAGAGCTGGTCGACATACTGCATGGCGTCGCGTTCGAAGCGCGCCCTCCGCTGTTCGGGGGTCTCGTGTGCGAAGTCCACCGCAACCTCGACGTCGGCCCCGACATTTGCGTCGCCGCCGGACGTTGTGTCCGTGACTTCGGTCGCTGCTTCGTACATGGCCGCTGCGGCCGGATCCATGGTGCTCATTGCATCCAAGTCTACTGTCACCCTCCGGGAGTCCACCGGCCGCTCACGAACAAGCGCCAAGTGTCCCTCACGGTCCTTAACCAAGGCCAAAAAACCATCTCCACTCGAACGACATGACTAAACGCGGCGCACCACACGCACCGCAATCCCCGGTCCGGCCCAAACCGCACCTTCTTCTCACAACGGCAAGCTCCGGGCAAATATTCCGCAAAGATGCAAGACTAGATCCGACTGCACCCGTGAACAACGCACCACTTGAATACAGCTTGAATGCAGCACCACCTGAACACCATGGCAAGCCATCCAGGAGGCAAAAACATGTCCCTCGTCCGTTTTCTCGCCAGGCCAATGTTGGCTTCCAGCTTTGTCATCGCAGGGCTGGACAAGCTCAAAAACGTTGATGACACCGCGACGCAGCTCTCCCCGTTGCTCCGCCGCGCTTCCGAGGCACTGCCTTTCCCGACGGACGAGAAGTCGCTTGCGAGAATCATCGGTGGTGCCCAGGTAGGCGCCGGCGCGTTGCTGGCCCTCGGCAAATGCTCCCGGTTCTCGGCTACGCTGCTAGCCGGCATCTCGGTCCTGAACACTTTTGTCGAGTGGCGTTCTTCCGACATCAGCACCAAGGAAGGCCGGCTCGCCCGCCGCGCCCGGTTGCTCAAGAACATTTCACTGACCGGCGGCGTATTCCTCGCCGCCGTCGACACCGCGGGCAAGCCGAGCCTGGCATGGCGTGCCGAACACCTCGCAATGGACGCCAAGAAGGCCACGGGCAAGCAGTTGAAGAAAACAGACCGGGCCGTCCGCAAGGCAGTCGACAAAACAGTTGGAGCATAAGGAAGCATGCCCGGAACCCCCGCCACGCAAACAGACGATTCAGGAACCACCACAGCCCCGGCACTCCCCCTGTGGCCGGCGCCTTTCGCCAGCCGCCCTGTGGATGCCACGGTTACGGTTCCCGGCTCGAAGTCGCTGACCAACCGCTACCTGGTCTTGGCGGCCTTGGCCAACGGGACAAGCAGGCTGCGGGCACCTTTGCATTCGCGGGATTCCGCCCTCATGATCGCGGCCTTGCGCCAGCTTGGCGCCACCATCACCGAGGTACCGGGCGATGGAGACTACGGCCCGGATCTTGAAGTGACCCCCATCGATCCGGCGGCTGCGGCATCGGAGACCGCCATCGATTGCGGCCTGGCCGGCACGGTCATGCGCTTTGTGCCGCCGCTTGCAGCCCTGCGCAACGGCGCTTCAGTGTTCGACGGCGATCCCCACGCACGCCTTCGACCCATGGGCACCATCATCGAAGCGCTCCGGACACTCGGAGTGGAAGTCAGCGCGCTGGACGGGACCGCGGCGAGCTCGCTGCCGTTCAAGGTTTCCGGGACCGGCTCTGTCCGCGGTGGCCATTTGGTGATCGACGCGAGCGCTTCGTCGCAGTTCGTTTCCGCCCTGTTGCTGGTGGGCGCCCGGTTCGACGAGGGGCTGCACCTGGAGCATGTCGGCAAGCCAGTGCCGAGCCTTGACCACATCAATATGACAGTCTCGGTCCTGCGCGGCGTCGGAGTGCAGGTGGATGACTCTGTCCCGAACCATTGGCGGGTCGCCCCCGGCGTCATCCAGGCGTTCGACGAGAGGATCGAGCAGGATCTTTCCAACGCCGGTCCGTTCCTGGCCGCTGCGCTTGCCACGAAGGGAACCGTCCGGATCCCCAACTGGCCGGCAAATACCACCCAAGTCGGGGACCTCTGGCGGGACATCCTCGCCACCATGGGTGCAACGGTCACGCTGGACAACGGCACGCTGACAGTCACCGGCGGCCCGGAGATCCTTGGCGCGGACTTCGACGAAACCAGCGAGCTCGCTCCTACCGTGGCGGCACTGTGCGCCTTGGCGACCGGTCCGTCCCGGCTCACCGGCATCGCTCATCTGCGGGGACACGAAACGGACCGGCTGGCCGCCCTGGTTGCCGAAATCAACCGGCTCGGCGGGGACGCCGAGGAAACCAGCGACGGCCTGGTCATACGCCCCGCGGCGCTGCACGCCGGCGTCGTGCACAGCTACGCGGACCACCGGATGGCCACCGCTGGCGCCATCCTGGGGCTCGCCGTCGAGGGGGTCCAGGTTGAAGACATCGCCACGACCTCCAAGACCATGCCGGAATTCCCGCACATCTGGGCTTCGATGCTCACTGCCGGTCCAGCGCCCGCAGATACCGCTTCATCGGAGACAAGCAACTGAAGATGGCTCGCGACGCACGCTCCTGGGACGAGTCCGATGTCCGGATCCGCCCCAACAAGAAGGGCACACGGCCCCGCACTAAGGACCGCCCCAGCCACGACAACGCCGTGATCGGCCGTATCATCACAGTCGACCGCGGCCGCTACACCGCGATCGTGGACGAAAACTCGGACAACGAGCGCATCGTCATTGCCGCCCGCGCCCGGGAACTCCGGCGCTCCCCCGTTGTCCCCGGAGACTTCGTGGGCCTCGTGGGCGATGTGTCCGGAGCCCCGGACACCCTCGCCCGCCTCGTGCGCGTCGAGGAGCGGAAGACGCTCCTGCGGCGCAGTGCGGACGACACGGATCCGGTCGAACGGGCCGTCGTCGCCAACGCCGACCAACTCGTGGTGGTGGTTGCGGCCGCCAACCCGGAACCGCGCACCGGATTCATCGACCGCGCCTTGGTGGCGGCGTACGACGCCGGAATCGAGCCGCTGCTGCTCGTCACCAAAGCGGATGTCAAGGATCCGACGGAGCTACTCGCCAATTACGTGAGCCTCGGTTTCCCCGTCATCATCAGTCGAACGGCCGACGCAGGCGCCTCCGGCATCGACGCCCGGTCCGACGACGGGCTCTCCGCCCGCCTCGACAGTGACGCCGTCGGCCAATTGCGGAACTACCTCGACGGCAAGGTCACCGTACTCCTGGGCCACTCCGGCGTCGGGAAATCCACCATGGTGAACGCCCTCACCGGCGCCGAACGCGCCACGGGCGGGGTCAACGCCGTGACCGGGCGCGGTCGCCACACCTCGTCCTCCGCCCTTGCGCTGAAGCTGAGCGACGCCCCCGGCGGAAGCTGGATCATCGATACACCCGGGATCCGTTCCTTCGGCCTGGCCCACGTGAACCCGGACCGCATCCTGCACGCCTTCCCGGACCTGGAACCGGGAACGGAAAGGTGCGAGCGGGGCTGCAAGCACGATGCCTCCGCAGTTCGATGCGGACTGGATTCATGGGTCGCGGAGGGCCATGCGGGCGAGTCAGGCCCGGCCCGCCTGGCCTCGTTGCGCCGGCTCCTCGGCGCTGACCCGCGCATGGAAGCCCAAGAGACGAAGGAACTGGGCACCGTCAACTGACGGTCAACTAACTGCGCAGTTTGCAGCGCTACATCCCCGGCTCACCGGCGAATAGACGGTAGTTTGGAACCATGACCCAACCCGATTCGCGCTACAACGACGACCTGCGGCTGGCACACGTCCTGGCCGACTCCGTCGATTCCCTAACCATGGAGCGGTTCAAGGCACTGGACCTCCAGGTAGAGACCAAACCCGACCTGAGCCCGGTCACCGATGCCGACAAAGCCGCCGAGGAAGCAATCCGCGGGCAGCTCTCCCGTTCCCGCCCCCGCGACGCCGTCCTCGGGGAGGAGTTCGGCAGCTCGGGCCACGGCTCGAGGCGTTGGATCATCGATCCCATCGACGGGACCAAGAACTTCGTGCGAGGCGTGCCCGTCTGGGCCACGCTCATCGCACTTGTGGACGAAGGCGAGGTAGTGGTCGGGCTTGTGAGCGCTCCAGCCCTCGGCAAGCGTTGGTGGGCGGCCAAGGGCTCGGGCGCCTACATGGGCCGGTCGCTGGCCGCGGCCACCCGGTTGAGGGTTTCCAACGTGTCCCGGCTTGAAGACGCCTCGCTTTCCTACTCCGAGCTTTCCGAGTGGAAGCAGCACGGCAAGCTGGATGACTTCCTGGGCCTTGAGAACGATGTGTGGCGCAGCCGTGCGTACGGCGATTTCTGGTCCTACTGCCTCGTGGCTGAAGGGGCAGTGGACATCGCCGCCGAACCCGAGCTCCAGGTCTACGACATGGCCGCCTTGGTCCCCATCGTGACCGAGGCCGGCGGACGCTTCACATCCCTGGATGGCGCGGATGGGCCTTTCGGCGGAAACGCCGTCGCCACCAACTCGATCCTGCACTCCGAGGTCCTCAAGAGGCTCAACCCCGAGCTCGACGACCTACTCTGACGCCCCTTTCCCTGAATAAACAACGGCGGACGCCCCTCTTTGGGGGCGTCCGCTACTTTTTCTTCGACGAAAGGCGCATTTTTCCGGCGGTGTAACAATCGGCTTAACAATCGCCGGCCACGTTGGAACGAGCCTCGCCGGTGTCCTAGTCTCTTTACAGGTCACGAGTGCCAGCGCGAAACCCCGGTTTGCTGGCCGGCAACCCTCCATCGCGGCGGGGTGCCCCGGGTGACGACCCGGCCGGTCCGGAACGGATACGGCAAGCGCGGACCCCCTGTACGCAGGGGTCCCTCTTGAGTGAGGTCCCATGAGCACAGCCACCTTTACGTCCCACGCTCTTCCGCTGGACGACGACGCCGTACAGCAGCTTTCCCGGGCATCGCGCCCCTTGGCCGCGGTGACGGGAGCGGAGTTGCAGGCGCCCCTGATCCAAGGCGGCCACATTCGCTACGCCAACCTTGACTATGGCGCGTCAGCCCCTGCCCTGACGGTTGTTTCCGCTTACCTCAACGAGATCCTGCCGTACTACGCGAGCGTCCACCGCGGCGCAGGCTACGCCTCTCAAATCAGCACCTCGGTCTACGAAAATGCCCGCAACATCGTCCGCGGCTTTGTTGGCGGGCGGCCGGACGATGCCGTCATTTTCACGCGCAACACCACCGATTCGCTCAACCTCCTGGCCGGCTGCCTGCCAGTTTCGGACGCCAAGCACGCTGGCGAGGTCCTCTACTTGGACATCGAGCACCACGCCAACCTCCTGCCGTGGCAAGGCGTCCCCCACAGAAGCATTGTTGCGGCCGAAACCTTGTCTGAGACTGTGGCCACCGTCCGCACGGCGCTGTCCCAGGGCGGAGTGAGCCTCCTCGCAGTCACCGGCGCGTCGAACGTGACCGGCGAAATCCTGCCCATCACGGAGCTCGCCGCCTTGGCCCATGAATTCGGGGCACGGATTGTGGTGGACGCGGCGCAACTCGCCCCGCACCGCCGTATCGACATCGCCGGCGCGGAGATCGACTACTTGGTGTTCTCCGGGCACAAGCTTTATGCGCCCTTCGGCGCCGGTGTCCTGGTGGGCCGCCCCGACTGGCTCGACGCCGGCACGCCGCACCTTGCAGGAGGCGGCGCCGTCCGGGAAGCGCGCCTTGATTCCGTCAGCTGGGCCACGGGACCGGCCAGGCATGAAGGAGGCTCGCCGAATGTGCTCGGCGCGGCCACCCTCGCCCGGGCCACGCAGGTCATCGCCGCCCTTGACCACGATGAATGGCACGCCCACGAGGCCGCCATCCGCTCACACCTCGTGGACGGCCTCAAGCAAATCGATGGCGTGACCGTGCACCAGATCTTCAGCGACACCAACCCGCAGGACACCATCGGCGTCGTGAACTTCTCGCTCCAAGGCTACGACGCCGGACTTGTGGCGGCTTATCTTGCGGCCGAACACGGCATCGGACTGCGCGACGGACGCTTTTGCGCGCACCCGCTGCTCAAGCGCCTCGGCCTTCCCTCCGGATCCCTTCGAGCCAGTTTCGGCCTGGGATCACGCTTGGAAGACGCCACCCGCCTGATCGCGGGCATCGAGGCGCTCAAGAGCAATGGCCTCGGATGGGACTACGTCGTGGATGCCGGCCGTTGGGTGCCCGCGAACGACCACCGCAGCTACCCCGAGTGGGCTCCCAACACTCCCGGGACCGCGGGAGCCGCTCCCTGCACCACCGACTGATTGCGGTAGATTCGTAGGGTATTTTTTCCTGTCCTGCGAAGGAGTCTCCGCGTGGCCCCGCGACCCAAAGGCACGTCAGCCGGTCCCAAGCTCTACGAGGAACGGCGCCTTGAACTCGGCCAAAGTTTCCAGGACGGCGGAGAACACTATGACCGTGTCCGGCCGGGATACCCTGCGGATTCGGCCGACTGGCTGCTGCCGAAAGACGCGCGGGACGCGGCAGACATCGGCGCCGGCACCGGCAAGTTCACGGCGCTCCTCGTCGAACGCGGGCTCGCGGTGTCCGCGGTGGACCCTTCCACGGACATGCTCGCGCAGCTGCGCAAAACGTATCCACAAGTGAACGCCCTGGAGGGCACGGCCGAGGCAACCGGGCTGGCGGACTCAGCATTCGACGTCGTCAGCGTTGCCCAGGCCTGGCACTGGTGCGACCCCCTCGCAGCCAGCACCGAGATCGCGCGGATCCTTCGGCCCCAGGGTGTGATCGGCTTGATCTGGAACCAGCTGGACACCTCCGTGCCGTGGGTCCATCGCCTGTCCCGCATCATGCATGCCGGCGATGTCCACAAACCGGACTTCCGGCCTGTGGTGGGTCCTGAGTTCACCGGCCTCGAAAGGCACGTGACGCGCTGGGAGGATCCGGTGACTCCGGCCGATATCCTCGAACTCGTGAAATCGCGCAGCTACTACTTGAGGGCGAATGACGCCACCCGGGCCAAGGTCATGGACAATCTTCAGTGGTACCTCTTCGAACATCTGGGCCATGCCGAGGGCGAGGTCATCCAGCTGCCCTACCTCACGCAGAGCTGGCGGGCACGCAAGGCCTGATGCGGCCTGTTCACGATAGGCTTGGAACCGTGAAGACCAGTGCGCCCTCCTCCTCGATCGAGGACTACGTCAAGGTCATCTACTCCTATACGGAGTGGCAGGACAAACCCATCACGTCCTCACAGCTCGCGCAGCGGCTCGGGGTGGCCAATTCCTCCGTCTCGGAAATGGTCCGCAAGCTCAAGGACCAAGGCCTCGTGGACCACCAGCCGTACAGCGCCATTACCTTGACCCCCCGGGGCATGCGGCTTGCCCTTGGCATGGTCCGCAGGCACCGCCTGATCGAAACCTACCTCGTCAGGGAACTGGGCTACAGCTGGGACGAGGTCCATGACGAGGCCGAGATGCTCGAGCACGCGGTCTCGGACACCTTCATCGATCGCATGGCCGCCAAGCTGGGCAATCCCGGACGCGATCCGCATGGTGACCCCATCCCCGCGGCGGACGGTTCGGTGAGCCTGCCGCATGCCCACCGCATGATCGAGCTCGACGACGGCCATTCCGGGAAGATCACGCGGATCAGCGACGAAAACCCGGAGTTGCTGAGGTACTTGTCCGCAGAGGATATCGACCTCGACGCCACCGTCCAGGTAATCGGCCGCAAACCGTTCGGTGGTGCCCTGGTGGTCCGGATCGGGAAGGGTGCGGGCAGCCGCGACTACGATCTCGCGGACGAGGTCGCCTCGGCACTTTGGGTGGCTACCGACAGGAAACACGAAGGCTGCGTCCTCGCGGACCGCTGACGAACCTGTCAGCCGCGCCGGGCGGCCGTGCCGCCGTCGTCGGGCGCTTGCCCTTCCGGAGAGTCCGCTGCCGCAGTGCCCAGCACCGGATTCCGGATCCCGACAGCGGATGCCACCGCCCCGAGGAAGAACAATGCGGCCGTGACCACCACGGCGTTCATGAGGCCTTGGCGGCTGAAGACCGGGCCGATGATGAGCCCTGCGAACGCGATGCAGATGAGCCCGGCGATACGGGCAACGGCGTTGTTCACCGCGGAACCAATCCCCGCCTCTTCGGTGGGTACCGCGCCGAGGATAGCCGCGGTGAGGGGCGCCACCAAGGTGCTCAGGCCGATGCCGAAGACTAGCTGCCCGGGCAACACTTGCGTCCAGTAGTTCAACGGCTCCTGGACGGCCAAGGTCATGAGGAAACCAATTCCGCAAATGAAGGGTCCGGCTGTCATGAACCACCGTGGACCGTATTTGCCGGCCAGTCCGCCGAAGAAGGAGGCCGTGAGCATCAGGAGGACGGTCGCGGGGAGCAACGCGATGCCCGCTGTGGTGGCTTTCATCCCGCCCACTTGCTGCAAGTAGATGCCCACGGAGAAGAAGCCCAGCGACAGGGCGCCGTAAATGGCGAGCGTGGCTATGTTTCCCCAGCCGAAATTTCGAATGCCGAAGAGCCTCAAGGGCAGCATCGGCTCCGGGGTCCGGGCTTCATGGACCAGGAAGAGGGCCAGGCCGACGGCACCGACGGCGAGAGGCATCCAGACCACCATGTTGCTCCAGCCCATGCGGCCTTGTTCGATAAACGCGTAGACCGGACCACCGAGTCCCACCATGGCCAGGAATGCGCCGAGGTAGTCGATGTTCTTGCTCGTGTCGGTGGCGGCATCGGACTTACGCAGCCCGGCGAGGATCGGCCAGACGGCGACGGCCGGAATGACGTTGATGAAGAAGATGACGCGCCAGGACAGCAGATCGACCGATGCGCCGCCGATCAGCGGCGCGACGATGGCGGCCGCGCTGGTCCAACCGGACCATTGGCCGATTGCCTTGGACTGCGCGGGCCCGGAGAAGAACGTGACGATCATGGCAAGCGAACTTGGGACCAGAAGCGCACCGGCGATCCCCTGGAGTGCCCGCGAGACCACCAGCACCTCGCCGTTCCACGCCAGGCCGCACGTGATGGAGGTGAGGGTGAACCCGGCGAGTCCCCATTCCAGGATGCGTGCACGGCCGAAGTGGTCGGAGAGGGAGCCGGCGACCAGGATCAGCGCGCCCAAGGTCAACAGGTAGGCATCCACCACCCATTGCTGGATGACAAGGCCGCCACCGAGCTCCCGGCCAATCGCGGGGAGTGCGAGGTTCACCACGAAGCCGTCCAAAATGGCGATGAAGGAAGCCACGATAGCCACAACGAGGACCCGCTTTTGGAGCGGGGTGCTTGGCACCAGGGCCGGTGCGTCGGTCATGGGGACAGCCTACGCCTGGGTGCGCTTGCCCGTTCGAATTCCTGCGCGATCCTGCCCCGGCGAATGTCCCGTATCGTTGAACGGTGATCAGCAGACGTGACGCCGCACTGGCCCTTGATATTTCGATGGAAATGGCCCAGCGCCACGGCATCCCTGCGCGGCTTTCGGAAGCCGAACTGAACGAACTGCAGGACAATCCGCCGCCGTGGCTCGTCCAATCCCGCGCCAACCGTACCGGCAAGCGTCCTGTGTGGGTGCACTTGAGCTGCGTCGTCTGCGGTTACACCGAGGCCGTTCGTCCGAAGAAGTGGTGGCCGGAGTTCACCTACGTCTTCTGCGGCCACCACCGGAACAGCGAGGTTCCCGGGATCCTGCCTGGCGAAGTCCGCACCGAGTACGAAGGAATCGGATCGCGGTTCGTGGGCGTTGTGGACGTCCCGGCGTCGGGTTCGGGCGCCGGTTGATTTCGGGTGAAACAGGCGTAACTTACAAGGAGAGGGTCTCTCAGGACCCTCTTTGCAGGATCTTAGGGCAGATCCTTAGTTAGGGAGCATGACATGCCTGACAAAGCGCCTCACCAGCACGAGACGAAGAAGAGCATCAAGACCATCAAGGAGAAACGGGCAGTGAAGCGTGCCAAGCACGAGTCCGATGCCGCTGCTGATCCGGTGGCCCACTTGAGGATGCGGAAGAAGTAGCAAAAAAAGCCGGTGCCACCGTGGCGCCGGCTTTTTAGCGGACGGGTTCCGTCATGGCCGCGCTCTTATGAATCCGCGTCGGTCATTTCGCTGGGGACGGCGACAATCGCGTTGATCTTGCCGTCGCGCAGGACGGTCAGCAGGAACGGTTCCCCTATGGCCTGCGAGAACAAGAGCTTTTGGAGGCTCTCGGCACTGGAAACCGCCCGCGACTGTGCACTGAGGACAAGATCTCCCGGGAGAAGTCCTGCCCGCTCGGCCGGAGAACCGGCGATGACTTCCACCACCCGCAGCGCTTCCTTCTGGCCAGTCCGGATCACCGCACTCGCATCCAAAGGGATAGGGGTGCTCACCAAACCAAGGTATGCCCGGCGGACCCGGCCGTCCTTCAGCAAGGCCGCGATGATCCGTTGAGTGGTGGTGTTGATGGGCACTGCGAGCCCGAGGCCGAGGCCGGCCACGGCGGTGTTGATTCCCACGATCCGCCCCTTGGTGTCGGCCAAGGCTCCCCCGGAGTTGCCCGGGTTCAACGCGGCGTCGGTCTGGACCACGTCCTCGATGACCCTGCTGTGCCGTCCGGACCTGACCGGGATGGAACGGCCGAGGCCGCTGACGACGCCCGCGGTCACCGATCCCGCCAACCCCAGCGGGGTTCCCACCGCGATCACCAGTTGTCCTACGTGCAGCGACTCCGCGTTGCCCAGGATAGCCGGAGGCGGTGTGTGGTGTCCGCGGACAATGGCGAGATCGGACAGGGGATCCGCACCGATGAGTTCGACGTCGGTGTGGGTTCCGTCGGCGAAGATTGCCCGCCCCGAGCGGAGGCCCGAAACCACGTGGGCGTTGGTCAGCATGTATCCGTCCCCCGTGAAGACAACAGCCGAGCCGCTTCCGATCCTCACCTGGCCGTTCCTGCTGGCGCTTCTCATCTCCAAAGCTGCGACATGCGGCGTGACTGTCTCTGCGACGTGCATGACTGTCCGCGAGTAGGCGTCTAAGGCCTCGTCGTCCGACGGAGCGTCAGGGATGTCCTCCGGAAAAGCTTGTTCCGGCAACGTACTCATGGTGCACCTCCTGCAACCGGTGGTGTCTATATCAACGAATACGCTGCCTCTCTTAGTCCGTTTCGTCCTACGCCGTGGGTGAACTCGGACACGGCACTGCCAATTGGGGAACTAGCCCCACAACGCTTTGCGCAGGAGGGCCCTAAGCTGGGCGACTTCGCCGTCGTCCAACGCGGCCAGCACTTCGGACTCCGCACGGCGTGCCGCAATAGCTGCCTGAGCGAGCAGTTGGCTCCCCTTCGGCGTGGCTGTCACCGTCTTGGCCCGGCGGTCCTGCTTGCCAGGTGCCCTGGTCACCAACTTCCGCTTTTCAAGCTCGTCCACCAAAGCGACTATCTGACTGGGGTCAAGGCTCAGGAAGTCCGCCAACTCCCGCTGGGTTGGATCCAATCCACTATTGGCCAGGATCAGGATTGAGTACGAACGCTCTTTGAGGTCGAACTCGGCGAGCGCCCGGTTGTTCACGATCGATCCGCCTACATGGAGCTTGGCCAGCAGGAAACCGATGTCCTCGCTGATCGCAGCGGCGACCAGCCGGTCCTTCGTGGCCTGTAGCTCGTCCTGAGCATCGATCGTCATAACAAACTCCAATAATCTTCAAAATCAATCGTTGACATTCTCAACTATACGTATTTTCATGGATACAGAACAGCATCCCATGCCGAAGGCGCAGATGCACGGGGATCGAGCAAAGGAGCGACGATGAGCCTGTCAGGAAAAGTAGCGATTGTCACCGGAAGCGGACGGGGCCTGGGGCTCGCTTACGCCCGGGAACTCGCCCGTCAGGGCGCGGCGGTGGTCGTCAATGACGTCGACGCCGCGGTAGCCGGCGAAGCGGTCCGGACCATCGAGGCCGACGGCGGCCGGGCAGTCGCCGTCGTCACCCCCGTCGGCAGCACGGAAGCAGCGAAGCATCTCGTGGAAGCGGCTGTCACGGCATTTGGCCGCCTGGATATCCTGGTCACCAACGCAGGGATCCTGCGGGACAAGTCCCTGCTGAAAATGACGGACGAGGACTTCGACCTGGTCGTCAACGTTCATCTCCGCGGCACCTTCACGTGTGCCCGGGCGGCCTTCGGCTACTTCAAGGAGAACGGGATCGCCGGCCGCATCATCGCCATCGGATCCCCGACCGGGCAACGCGGAAACTTCGGCCAAACAAACTACGCCGCCGCGAAGGCCGGAATCGTGGGCATGGTCCGGACCTGGGCGCTGGAAATGAAGAAGGCCGGCGTCACCGCCAACGCGGTGATCCCGGTAGCCGCCACGGCGATGACCAAGACCATCCCCTACTTCCAGAAAGCGGTGGAGGCAGACGAGCGCGGCGAGGCCATGCCGCACTTCTTCCGCCGCGAGCTTGGCTTTGGAACGGCCGACGACGTCGCGGGCCTTGTGGCCTTCCTCGCCTCCGACGAGGCGTCCGGCATTACCGGTCAGGCCATCGGAGCCGGCGGAGACCGCCTCCAGCTGTGGACCCACCCGGAAGCAGCCGCCGCCGAATACCGTGAAGGCGGTTGGGGTTACCAGGACCTCGTGGAGAACTTCGTCGCGTTGTTCGGAGACAAGCTTCAGGGCGTCGGCGAGGAATTCCTGCCGCTCCCGTCGGAACTGCAGCCCGAAACCGCTCCTGCACAGGTCCACTGACATGCCCGCCCCCCAGCGCTACGAGCTCGGCATCGACGCCTCGAAACTTGCTGCGATCGACATGCACGTTCACCTCGAAGTGGACGGCCACGGCCACGAATCCCTGCCACCGGCACTGACGGCAGCATCCGCCAAGTACTTCAAGTCCGAGGAGCGCACGCCCTCGCTCGACCGAATCTCCGAGGTCTACCGCGAACTCGACATGGCCGCCGTCGTCTTCACCGTGGACGCCCGCACCCAGCTCAAGCACGAGCCCAACAGCATCCCGGAACTCATTGCGGGGGCCGCGAGGAACAACGACGTGCTGATCCCCTTCGGCAGCGTGGATCCCCGCACCGGCACCGATGCCATCCAAGGCGCCAAACACCAAGCGATCGACTTGGGCGCCCGCGGCTTCAAGTTCCACCCGAGCCTGCAGGGGTTCGATCCCTCCAACGAACAGTTTTACCCGCTCTGGGAGACCCTCCAGGAACTGGGCCTCCCGGCCATCTTCCACACCGGGCAGAACGGCATGGGCGCCGGCCTGCCCGGCGGCTACGGCATCAAGCTGGCCTATTCCAACCCGCTCCTGCTCGACGCCGTGGCCGCCGATTTCCCCGGACTGAAGATCATCATGGCCCACCCCTCGGTGCCTTGGCAGGATGAAGCGAATTCGATCGCGACGCACAAGTCGAACGTGTTCATCGATCTCTCCGGTTGGTCCCCCAAGTACTTTCCCGAGTCCCTGGTGCGCATGTCCAACTCGGTGCTTCAGGACAAAGTCCTCTTCGGCACGGACTTCCCTCTCATCACGCCCCAAAAGTGGCTTGCCGCCTTCGCCGATCTCCCGCTCAAGGAGGACATCCGGCCCAAGATCCTCAAGGACAACGCCGTGCGCCTGCTCGAATTGGACAGCTGACATGAGCTTGGAGACCCACGTGGAGACACTGGCGGCGGAGCGCCTCTACGACATCTGCGATTACTACGACGCCGAGTCCCTGCTCACCGAAGACGAACGCCGTGTCCTGGGCCGCTTGCGCGACTTCCTGGACCGCGAAGCGAAGCCGCTGTTGGCCGACTATTGGGAGCGGGGCGAATTCCCTGCCCAGCTGGCCCGGCCGCTCATCGATCTGGACCTGATGGAACCGGCTGAACTAACGGTTCACGGTCCCGCACGAGGCATCTACCAAGGCTTCAGGATCTTCGAGCTCGCCCGCACGGACGCGTCGCTCGCTACCTGGTACACGGCCCAAGCAGGCCTCTTCCGGACGGCCATCCGGGTGGGCGCCTCAGCGGAACAACAAGCCGAGTGGATGCCGCGCGTCGTCGACTTCTCGCTAAAAGGCGTGTTTTCGCTGACGGAACCCGAGCACGGCTCGGACATTGCCGGCGGGCTCTCCAGCACTGCGCGGCGCGACGGCGACTCCTGGGTGCTCCACGGCGCCAAGCGATGGATCGGCGGCGCGTCGACGGCGGACGTGCTCGCGGTGTTCGCGCGGGACGTCGCGGACGGCCAGGTCAAGGCTTTCCTCGTGGACCGCGAAGCCGCCGGCGTGACTTTGGAGAAGATCCACCGGAAGACCTCCTTGCGGATGATGCAAAACGCGCACATCACCTTCAACGGCGTCCGTGTCCCGGAATCGATGCGCCTGCACAACGTGAATTCCTTCAAGGACGTGGCGGCGATGCTACGCGTGATGCGCTCGGACGTCGCCTGGATTGCCGCCGGCATCCAGGCCGGTGCCTTCGAAGCAGCCCTCCGCTACGTCCGCGAGCGCCAACAGTTCGGCCGCCCGCTGGGTTCCTTCCAATTGGTGCAGGAAAAGCTGGCACGCATGCTTGGCAATGTCACGGCAAGCGTCGCGCTCGTGGTCAGGCTGACCGAACAGCAGGCCCGCGGGGTCTACCGCGACCAAGACTCCGCCTTGGCGAAAATGCAGTGCTGCCTGGCGATGCGGGCAACAGTCGCGCTAGCCCGCGAGCTGGCAGGCGGCAACGGAATCACCCTCGAGAGCGATGTTGCCCGGTTCCATGCCGACGCCGAAGCCGTCTACTCCTACGAAGGAACACACGAAATCAACGCACTGATCGTCGGCCGCGCACTCACAGGCGAAAGCGCCTTCGCCCGCTAAGCCACATTCTTTCCACCCGCCATAATCACCAGGAGGCAACAATGCCAAATCTCGTCGTCGACTTCGACAAACTGCTCACACTCGCCGGAACCGATCTCGGCGTCACCGAATACCGCGAAATCACCCAGGAACAAATCAACAAGTTCGCGGACGCGACCGGAGACGAGCAGTGGATCCACGTCGATCCGGAACGCGCCAAGGACGGCCCGTTCGGCGCCCCGATCGCCCACGGCTTCCTCACACTCTCGCTCATCATCCCGTTCTGGGGCGAGCTGTTCGACGTCGAAGGCGTCACCACCAAAGTGAACTACGGCCTGGACAAGGTCCGTTTCACCTCCCCGGTCAAGGTGGGCGCGCGCATCCGCATGCAAGCCACCATTTCCGAAGTCACCGAGGTCAAGGGCGGCGCCCAGATCAAGGTGGCCAACACCATCGAAATCGAAGGCCAGGAGCGCCCCGCCGTCGTGGCCGAATTCCTCGCCCGTTTCTACAAATAGCCGTTTCACAAACAGCCTGCTTCCGCAGGCCCTCCCCGACCCCCTGCTTTAAGGAACAATGATGTCCCAAATATCGCAGCTTCAATCCATGGACCTGGCCACCAAACGCAAAGAAGCACGCACGGTCATTGCTTCCAGCTACCTGGGCAGCACCATCGAGTATTACGACTTCCTGCTGTACGCCACAGCCGCGGCCGTGGTCTTCCCCAAGGTCTTCTTCTCGGGAATGGACGACTGGGTGGGGGTCGTGGCGGCCTACGGGACGTTCGCCGCAGGGTACGTAGCGCGCCCGCTGGGTGGAGTCATCTTCGGGCACTTCGGCGACAGGCTGGGCCGAAAAGGAATGCTCATTGCTTCCATGCTGGTCATGGGCCTGGCTTCCACGCTGATCGGTCTGGTCCCCGGGGCATCCATGGCTGGTCCGTGGGGCGCCGTGATGCTCGTTGTGCTCCGCGTCTTCCAGGGCATCGCTGTGGGCGGCGAGTGGGGTGGAGCCGCTTTGATGGCGTTGGAGCATTCGGAATCGGGGAAGCGCGGTTTCGCGGCCTCGTTCGTCAATGCGGGCGCGCCGTCGGGCGCCGTGCTGGGTACTCTGATCATGGGCGCCTTCTCGGCCCTGCCAAACTCCCAGTTCCTCGCCTGGGGCTGGCGCGTTCCCTTCCTGCTGTCGTTTGTCTTGCTGGCAGTGGGCATGTTCGTCCGGCTCAAGGTTTCGGAGAGCCCCATCTTCAAAGCCGCCATCGAACAGGAAAGGGTGGCAGGTCTGGAGAGGGCGGCCCGGAACGCGGACGACCGTGCCGCCGCGAAGCCCGTCATCCCGCTGCTCCAGGTGCTGCGCAGGCCCAAGACCTTGGTCTTCACGATGCTCGCCGGGGCTGCCGGCTTCGCCCTCCAAGTGGTGCTGGCAACGTTCGCCGTCACCTTTGCAGTCTCCAAGGGCGCCGACCGCCAGGGCGTGCTGTACGCCTTCGCCGCAGCGTCGTTCGTTTCCATCGCCTTCGTGGTCCTTGGCGGCAGGCTCTCCGACAAGCTGGGCCGGAGGCCCGTGATGGTCGGCGGGCTCGTACTTTTCATCGCCTATCTGATCCCGATGTTCCAGCTGCTGTCATCGAACAACATCATCCTGGTCTTCGTGGCCTTCACCGTCGGCCTGATGATCCACTCAACGCTCTTCGGGCCACTGGCCGCGTTCGTGTCCGAGCAGTTCGGCACTACGTCGCGCTATACGGGAGCCTCGCTCGGTTACCAGCTCGCGACGCTCCTCGGAGCGGGTTTCACTCCGGGCATTGTGGCCCAGATCTTCAAGGACTCGGGCCAGAACACCGGCTCGGTGGTCTTCTACCTGGCCGCGATGTCCGTCGTCTCCATCATCTTCATCCTGTTGACCCGGGAACCGAAGAACAACGATTTGCAGACCATCCGGCCTTGATGCCGTGAAGTGTCCAGCTTGGGATCAGAAAGGAAAGTCGTGGAGAATTTTGGCATTGGTTCGTGGCTGCAGCGTCGCCGCCCGAAGTCCGGAAGCAAGATCGCGCTGATCTCCGGAGACCGCCAGCTCAGCTATGAGGAATTTGCGGAACGATCGGACAGGCTCGCCAACGCCCTCAAAGCCGGGGGCGTTGCCAAAGGCGACAGGGTGGCCTATCTCGGTGAAAACCATCCCGCTTTCCTTGAAACGCTTTTCGCCTGTGGGCAGCTTGGCGCGATCTTCGTGCCCCTCAACACGCGTTTGGCGCCGCCGGAGCTCACGTTCCAACTTGAGGACTGCGGAGCGGTTGTGCTGATCCATTCCGCGAGCCTGAACGGCCTCGCGGCGAGCGCCGCGGAAGGCACCCGCGTGAGCCTGCGCCTCGCCGTCGGCGATTCCTTCCAGCGCAGGACCACCGACGCCGTCAGTGGCTCCGGAAATGGACTCCCGACGGCGGCGCAAGACTACGAGGAGGTCCTCTCCTCGGGGGCACCCCTGCATGTGGATGAAGAAGTCGGGCTCGATGACGGCGCCATGATCCTCTACACGTCGGGTACGACTGGCCGCCCCAAAGGCGCGCTCCTGACCCACGGCAACATCACATGGAATTGCATCAACGTGGTGGTCGACTTCGATTTCTCCTCCAGCGATGTAGCGCTCATGATCTCGCCGATGTTCCATGTGGCGTCGCTCGATATGGGAGTGTTGCCAACTCTCCTCAAGGGCGGAACGGTGGTCCTGGAGTCGAAATTCGACCCCCAACGTGCCTTGGAGCTCATCGAGCAGCATAGGGCCACCACTATCAGTGGAGTGCCCACCACCTACCAGATGCTCTGCGAGCATCCTGCGTGGCCCACTGCGGACCTCGGCTCCCTCAACAAGCTGACCTGCGGCGGATCGGCAGTTCCGATGCGCGTCCTGGAAGCATACGAGGCGCGTGGCTTGCGCTTCTCCAACGGCTATGGAATGACCGAGACGGCACCCGGCGCCACCACTTTGCCAGCCGCCAGGTCCCGGGATAAGGCGGGCTCTTCCGGGCTCCCGCACTTCTTCAGCGATGTCCGTATCGCCGATGTCGCAGGCGGGGTTGCGGAGCAGGGCGCGGTGGGGGAAATCCAGATCAAGGGTCCCAACGTCATCCGCGAATACTGGAACCGGCCCGATGCCACTGCCGAATCCTATGACGACGGCGGCTGGTTCAAGTCCGGGGATATGGGATACAAGGACGCTGACGGATTTGTCTTCGTCTCGGACAGGCTCAAGGACATGATCATCTCCGGCGGCGAGAACATCTACCCGGCTGAGGTGGAACAAGCGATCAGTGAACTCGGTTCCGTGGGCAGCGTGGCAGTCATCGGCGTGCCGGACAAGAAGTGGGGTGAGGTACCACGCGCCGTGGTGATGCTCCGCGAGGGCGCGTCCTTAACCGAGGACGAACTCAAGGAACACCTGGCCGGCAAACTCGCCCGCTACAAAATCCCCAAGACTGTAGTGTTCGTGGACGATATGCCCCGGACAGCCAGCGGAAAGATCCGCAAGAGCGAGCTCCGCCGGAGCACCGTCTCGTGAACGATTTGCTTACACTCCTTGAAATGGTTAACGACCACGCTCAAACCAGCTGGGAAAGCGGTCAGCGCAGGAGTTCCCGAAGACGGGTAGCGACTACTCACGACAGCGACCAACCGCGGCCCTAGCATGGCGGACAGCGAGCTACGACAAGTCGTGGGGCCCCTGAAACGACTGGACCCACGCCGGCGAGGGGTCGCCGCCATAAGCAAGGAACCAGCCGACCGGCTGGGATCGGGGCGGACGTGGACGGGCAGCAATGGATTTGGGTCGTCATGGTCCTTGTCGGAGCCGCATTGGTAGCCGCTGTCATGGTCTTCGGACGCCAGCGCTTGAAGCTTTTTGATCGCAAGCGCACAGCCAAACGTGACGCCGGCAAACTTGGAGGTTCGCGCGACGACATCGCGAACCCGGATGATGCGCCCGGGCCCGGGAGTCCAAACCAGTAGCGCCTTGCAGCGACGGAACAGCCCACAACCGCGGGTGGTCGGCCCGACAGGCTAGTCGCGGGCATGACCGGCGTGTACAGTCGGTTTTCGCGGCCCCTTCCCGGTGTCCCCGACCGGGTCCGAGGAGTAAGGAGTGACTGTGGCGCTGCCCGCCGTCGACAAACGCGAACAGCCGGACCGCGGGTCCGGAAGCCGGTTCGGTGGTTTCGCGCCGAGGTCAGCCGCCGGCCTCGTCGTCGGGCTCGCCCTCATTGCACTGTTCGCGGCTGTCCGGGTGCTTGCTCCATCCACGCCGGCGGCCCTTGCGCTTCCCAACGCCGCGCGCGACTTTGCCACGCTGTCAATCAGCGTCGTCGTCGAGTCCCTGCCCTTCGTTTTCCTCGGGATTGTCCTCTCGATCGCCGTCCAGGTCTGGTTGCCCGAGGGCATGCTGCTTCGCCGCCTGCCGAGGAGCCCGCTGCTGCGCAGGCTAGTTCTCTCGCTCCTGGGAATGCTGCTGCCTGTTTGCGAGTGCGGTAATGTTCCGTTGGCCCGCGGCCTGGTGGCCAAGGGCCTTACGGTCGCCGAATCGATGACGTTCCTGTTCGCAGCACCCATCCTGAACCCGGTCACCATCGTCACCACTGCGCAGGCGTTCGGCTGGGACAACGGCATCCTGGCCTCCCGTGTCCTGGGCGGCTTTTTCATCGCAAACCTTGTCGGTTGGATCTATGGCAGGCATCCTCGGCCCGGTGAGCTGCTGACGGCCCGGTTCCAGGAAACATGCACCCTCGCAGAGCACCCTTCCCGCTCAGCCGGAAGGATCAAGCGCAGCGCGCAGATGTTCTCGCAAGAGACACGCGCCATGATGCCTGCCCTGTTCGTCGGTGCGGGCATGGCAGGGCTCATCCAGGTAGCCGTTTCCCGCGAAGTGCTGGTCGCCCTGGGGAGCAATCCACTTTGGTCTGTCTTGGCATTGATGTTGTTGGCTTTCGTGGTCGCGATCTGCTCAAACGTGGATGCCTTCTTTATCCTGTCGTTCGGAGCAACCTTCATGCCGGGCGGCATCGTGGCTTTCCTCGTCTTCGGGCCCATGATCGATGTGAAAATGCTCGCCCTGATGCGCACCACGTTCACCGCGAAGACGCTCCTTCAGCTCAGCCTGCTCGTCGCACTCTGCGCCGCGGTCCTCGGATTGGCGGTCAACTATGGTCGTTAGGCGGCTCGTGGGGCGGTGGCAGGGCGTGGTCCTCAGCCTGATCGGCCTCGTTGCAACAATCTGGCTGGGACTCACGGGACAGCTTGCCTTGTACATCCACCCACGGTATTTCGTGTTCACGGTGGTCATGGCCGTGATTGCCGGAGTGCTTGCCTTGGTCTCCTTCGCCCTTGTTCCCAGCACCCACGACGGGCACGGGCACGGCCATGAGCCGGCTTCGCGCTGGGGCTGGCTGCTGCCGGCCGGGAGCGTGTTGACCATCGCGGCCGCCGTCGGCGCCTTACTCATCCTGCCGCCGTCGACCCTGACGACGTCCACCGTCGCGCAGCGCGACCTCAATGGCTCAGCATCCGCCCTCACCCTGAAAGCACCCGCACTGACGAGCAAGGCGGACTACTCCGCGTTCACTGTCAGGGACTGGGCATCATTGCTCCGGTCCGGCGCGGGCCAGGACTTTTTCGCCGACAAGACTGCCACCGTCACCGGTTTCATCAGTGCGGATAAAACCGATCGGGACGTCTTCTTCGTGACCCGTTTCGTGGTAGCCTGCTGCGCCGTTGATGCCCAGCCGATCGGCGTTCCGGTCTATCACCCCGGCTGGCAGAACGAATACAAAACCGACAGCTGGGTCACGGTGACCAGCGGCTTCCGTGCCAACCCGAACGCTGCAAGCCGGGAGACAATCGTTCTGGTGCCTGACTCCATCAAGCCCACCACCCAGCCGGAACAGCCCTATGTCTACTAAGCGCCGTCCCGTCTCAGCCAAGAGGGCTGCGGCCATTGCTGCCGCGGCCGAACTGCTGGCCGGACGCCGTTTTACCCGGCGCCTCTACAGCACTATCGCGATCCTTGCTGTCCTTGCCGGCGGGTTGACAGCAGCGAACCTTTCGAAGCTCCCGCACCCGAACTCCACCTCGGCCGTACCGCGCTCCGCCACCCCCGGCGCCTTCGCCCTGTACACCTTGCAGAGGGACACCGGCAGAGACAGCTCAGGGCTGAAGAAGCCGGACACGATCATCGGCTCGAGCCTCGCCGGAAACGATCAGGGGACCGTCCTGGTCAAGGCCTCCCGTATCCAGGAGTATGCCGCCCTGCCTTCGGCCATCGCCGTGGCGACCCTCAACGATGACAACACCAGTTCCCTTGAGATGGTCCCGCTCACCGGAGGCCCGCCCACGCTTGTTCCTTTGCCAAGCCTCGGGACGGTAGCCAACCTTCATGCGGCGGGGTCCAACCACCTCATAGGCTTCACGTTCACCGCCTCTGCCGCCACTGGCCAGTACTGGAAAACACTCTTCGTTTACGACACCGACAATCCGTCCTCCGCTCCGCGGGCCGTCCAGGGGATACACGGTCCGGTCACCGCGACGGATTGGCGGTTTGTTCCCGGTTCGGCCACCTTGGTGGCGCAGGCAGAGGACCAATCACTGTTCCTCATCGACCCGGTGGACTCAGGCAAGGTGTCGCCGCTTGGCTCGCACGCCGGAATCCTCGGTTTTGTCCCCCGCACCAACGAACTCGCCGTCGCCGACGCCGGGCTGAAAAAGGGCATTGACCCGACACGGTATTCCACCATCAACCTGTCCACGGGAAAATCCGCGCCGCTCAACCTCGCCGGCACCTTTTTCCCCGATCCCGCCAAGGAGGTCAGCACCACCGCGGGCCAACCCCTGGTCCTGGACGCTTCCGGCCAATTCATTCAGGTAGTGAGAAAATACGACGGCGGCAAGGAAGCCTCAACCGTCAATCTCGCCGACAAGAACGGCCGCCAGCTCTACAAACCTGACGCCGCTTGGTCCCGCGTCCTGGACACCTGCCTATCTCCGGGCAGCGACTACCTCGCAGTTGAAACAGCGGCACCGCAATACACCGGCGACCAATACCCCGTCCTCCCCGAGCCGACCCCCATGCGGACAGACCTCGTGGACCTGAAATCGGGCAGCGTCGTGAAAAGCGTTCCCGGTTTCCTCCCGAGCTGGTGCCGTTAGCGGATCCGGGCAACGGCACAGCGCCGTGGCCTGGCAACTCCAGCGCCCTTGTCGGCGGCTGCCACCAGCCCAGACAACTCGGCGCCGGCTCCCTCGCGTCCGGGATCGAGCCGACGGACGGCGACGGGCCCCGACGTTCCATATCCAAGACTACTGTCACAGTTCCTCGGACCCTCGATAAACCGTCACGACTTTCCTCGCAGACCCCTGGCGGCGCAGAGAGATCTCTGGCACGATTCGACCAGCACCCCTTTTCACCGGGGAGGAGCACTCCGGCGCACGGAAAAATGGGGGACGGTCCGTTGGAACATAACCAGGCTTCGCACGGTATTCCTTCACCGCAGATCGGTCAGGACGGCGAGGATCTCAGGCACAGGACCGCCGGTCATGCCGTGATCGAACGACTCCTCCAAGAACAGGCCGGTGTTCCCGCAACTTCCTTTTTTGGGCAGGTTTTCGGCGCCAGCCCCTTGGGTGCGGATTCCCTGTCTTGGTACCGGGGGGCAGTGGGCGAGATCGCCATCGGGCGCATCCTTGAACGGTTGGGACCGGACTGGACGGTCCTGCACGCGGTGCCGGTCGGCGCTGGAGCCTCCGACATCGACCACGTGCTGATCGGCCCGCCCGGCGTGTTCACCCTCAACACAAAAAACCACACCGGACAGGCCGTCTGGGTCGCCGGACGGACCCTGATGGTCGCCGGCCAGAAACAGCGCCACCTCTACAACGCCGCCCACGAAGCCTCAAGGGCAGCAGCCCTGCTCACCCGCATAGTGGGCAACCCCGTCCCGGTGACCGGTGTGGTGGTCATCCTCTCCCCAAAAAGCCTGACCGTGAAAGCCAAACCCGAGGGCGCCGCCGTCGTCACCGACACCCGACTGCTGGCCTGGATCAGACACCAGCCAGTGATCCTGACTCCCGGACAAATCAGGATGATCGCAGACGCGGCCGCCCAGCCCCGGACATGGCACCGGAATCCGCCAACCGTAACCGCCCCGGACCGCCTCCGTAGGGAATTCGCCTCCCTCCGGGCGGCGGTGAACAAAGCCCGCGCCCGCCGTATCGGCTGGTTCCTGGCCCTTGTGATCGCCTTACCCCTGATCGTGACGACCCTCTCGCGCCATTTTCCGTAGAAATATCATCAGGCAAAGAAAAAGCCCCGGAAATCCGGGGCTAAATCTGTGGAGATGGGGGGAATTGAACCCCCGTCCGATGTCGTGTTGTCAGGGCTTCTCCGGGCGCAGTTCGCGTCGGACTTTCTCGGCCCCAGCTATCCTGCGAACAAGTAGCTGATCCGGGCCCAGTCATCTAAGAGTCCCGCTTGCCTCGATGACGAAGGCAAACAGCAGTGGCTATCTAAATGACGCCAGGATCCGGGGCAATAGCAACCTCGGGCTGACGGACTGTCTTACTGCTTAGGCAGCAAGAGCGAAGTCAGTGCGCTTAGAGTTGGCACTTATTGGTTTGCAGACAGCGTTTACGAGATAATTCTGCATCCTCGGCCCGCTTCACCTGTCGCGACTAACATCGTCGAAACCGATCATCCCCGTATTTTGTTATCAATCCCTGCAGGCCGTGCGGCGTCCTGAAACGACCACCAAAACCTGCCGGGTTAATCATCATAACGCATCCCGGCACCCAAACATTCCGGGACACGCTCTGGACGCCCACCCTGGCGGAGCCTGGCGGAGCTTCGCCGAGCTTTCCGCGGAAATCAGCGGCGGTTGCGCTCGCGCAGCTCGCGAAGCGACTCGCGTTTATCCTGCTGCTCGCGCAGGGTCTGCCGCTTGTCGTAATCCTTCTTGCCTCGAGCCAGGGCTATCTCGACCTTGGCGCGTCCGTCCAGGAAGTACAGCTGGAGCGGCACTACGGTCAGCCCGGTCTCGCGGATCTTGCCGGAAATCTTGTTGAGTTCCTCGCGGTGAAGCAACAGCTTCCGACGGCGGCGCGCGGCGTGGTTGGTCCAGCTCCCCTGGTTGTATTCGGGGATATGGATGCCCTCCATCCACAACTCGTCGTTGTAGAAAGTACAGAAGCCGTCCACCATCGATGCACGGCCTTCGCGGAGGGACTTCACTTCTGTTCCCATGAGCGCGATGCCGGCCTCATAGGTGTCCAATATGTGGTAGTCATGCCGAGCCTTGCGATTGGTGGCCACTACCTTACGGCCACTTTCCTTGGGCACGGTAGAACTCCTTGGTTGTCGAAGAATCACACTAGTCTACGCCAGCAGGACCCTGTCCGTGTGGGCTAGAGAAGGTTCATCGGGTCAACAGCCTGCCCGTTCACCCAAGTCTCAAAGTGCACGTGGCAACCGGTGGAGTTACCCGTGGTGCCTGAGTATGCGATCAGCTGGCCTTGGCTCACCTGCTGTCCGGAAGAAACCACCACGCTGGTGTTGTGGTAGTAGATCGTGGTCAGGGTGTCGCCGTTGATGACGCCATGCGATATCTTGACCCGGTTGCCACCACCATCGTTGCCCCAGCCGGCTGAGAATACGGTGCCGGCAGCGGCTGCGTAGACGGGCGTTCCACAGGGCGCCCCGAAGTCGATGCCCGTGTGCATGTAACCGCCTTGGCCGTAGAAATCGACGGTACCGGGCGGCGTCGCACGCCAACCGAAGCCCGAGGTGATCGGGATGCTGGCGGGGACCGGGTGGATGAGGCCGAAGTTGCCCCGCGGGTTGCTCGCCGGTGGCACGAAAGGTTGCGGCGCTGCCTGGTTCTGCGCCGCCGCGGCCGCCGCAGCAGCAGCGGCGAGCCGCTGCTGCTCGGCCAACCATGCTTCGCGAAGTTTGCGGTCACGTTCCGAGATTTCAGCAGCGACTGCGTCCTGGTTCGCCTTCACTTGCTGGAGTTGGGCCTGGATGCCGGGCTTGGCTGCCTGAAGCTGGGCATTGAGGCGCGTGGTGTCCGCGATGAGCTTGTCCACCTGCGCCTTCTTGGCGGCCGCATCATCGCGGGCTGCCTTCTCACGCTCCAGCGCGGCATCCGCTTTCGCCTTGAGATCGCGGATTTCCTGTTCGACGGCGGCGAGCCGGGCCTGGGAGTTCTCGTTCGTGGCACTCTGCTGCGTCAATTTCGTCATGGCCGCGTTCTGGCTGCGCATCGCCTGGTCGGCGAGGTCCATGGTATTCGTGAGGCTGCCGCCGTCGTTCGCTCCGAACATCAGAGCAACGTTGGTCGGCACCCCGCCCGATTTATATGCCTGGGCAGCGATCTGGCCGATGAGCTTCTTGGTGTCGCTGATTTTCTGCTTGTCGTTCTCCAGTTGCTGGGTGATCTGCGCCTTACTCTGCTGCGCCAGATCCACCCGGGCCGCCAGGGCGTCAGCTTCCTTCACCGCTGTGGCAACCTTGCCCTGGGCTTCAAGGAGTGCCTGTTGCGCTCCCGGAAGCTGTCCTTGGTAGACCGCGAGGTCACCGGCCGCTTTGGCGATGTTTGCATCCACGAATTCCAAGGACTGCTGGACGCGCGCAGATTCCGCGTTGAGGGCGGCTTGCTGGTCATCGAGGTCGTCAGCATGCGCCGCGGGCGCGGTGCCGAGGCTCGCTGCGAGTGCAATGGCAAGCACGGAGCCGGCAACCTTCGCCCGGCCACTCACTCTGCGCAGCTGCATCGCAGCTTGGTATTTCCGTGTCATCGGCTGTCCTGTTCGGCCGGGATCAGTGCTTTTCATGGCTAGACCTTGAGGTATCGACGGAGGGTGAGCAGCGAAGATATCCCGGCCAAGCCGCCGCCCAAGGCTATCAGGACCGGCGCAATCACGAGTACTTGCGTGGAGGAAATAAACGGAGTGTTCAGGAACTGCCGTGACAAGTCGCCGTTGAGCCAGAACTGGGCCACCAGCCACAGTGTGCCGGATGCCAGGACGGCACCCACGACGGCGGCGATCACGCCTTCGAGGATGAACGGCAGTTGGATGACGGTCTTCGACGCCCCCACGAGGCGCATGATGCCTGTCTCCCGCCGCCTGCTGAACGCGGAAAGCCTGATGGTCGTGGTGATCAGCAGGACCGCACAGAAGATCATGACTCCCGCGATCACCATTGCCGCCACAGAGGCGCCGTTCATCCACTCGAAGATGCGTTCAAGGACCTGGCGCTGATCGCTCACGGTCTCAACCCCGGGCTGGGACGAGAATGTCTCGCTGATGATCTGGTACTTCTGGGGGTCCTTCATGTTGATTCGGAAAGACGAAGGAAGCTGGTCCTGGGTTACCGAATCAACGATCGGAGAGTTGGAGAACTGTTCCTTGAAGTGTTTGAAGGCATCGGCCTGCGATTCGAACTGGTAGTCGGTGATGTACTGCTTGACCGTTGGTGAATCGAGCATCTTCGCCAGGTTGTCCTGCTGCTCTTTGGTGACCTTGCCCGAAGCACATCCCGTCGCGGCGGACGTATCGTTGCAGAGGAAGATAGCGACCTGGACCTTGTCGTACCAGTAACCCTTCATCTGGTTGATCTGCATTTGCAGCATGCCGGCCGCACCGACAAAGGTGAGCGACACGAAGGTCACCAGGACGACGGAAACCACCATGGACAGGTTCCGGCGCAGACCGCTGCCGATCTCGCCCAGGATAAAAGCGAGCCTCACTGCTGGACCCCCTGCGCGCGGTCGATTTCCGCATCGCTCGCGTCCTTCATTCGGCGGGACTCCCCCACCACCGGAATCATCGACGTGTACAGGGCCCTGGCCTCATCACGGACCACCACACCGTTCCGGAGCTCCACAACGCGTTTGCGCATCTCGTTCACAATGTCGTCGTCGTGTGTTGCCATGACCACCGTGGTGCCGTTCTGGTTGATCTTGTCGAGCACGCCCATGATGCCCATCGAGGTAATGGGGTCCAGGTTTCCGGTGGGTTCGTCCGCCAGCAGGATGCCGGGCCGATTGACGACGGCGCGGGCGATTGCCACGCGCTGCTGCTCACCGCCGGACAGCTCATGCGGCATGCGGCGTTCCTTGCCTTCAAGCCCCACAGTCTTCAGTACTTCCGGAACTGTCTCGCGGATGATGCTCCGGCTCTTTCCGATCACCTGCATGGCGAAAGCCACGTTTGCGAAGACATTCTTCTGCGGCAACAGCCGGAAGTCCTGGAAAACGACGCCGATTCCGCGGCGAAGCTTGGGGACCCTCCAGCTTGGAATGTTGGCCACGTTCTGGCCGGCGACGTAGACCGAACCGGATGTTGCCCGGTCTTCCTTCAGAATGAGTCGCAGGAACGTCGACTTGCCGGAGCCTGAAGCCCCGACGAGGAACGTGAATTCTCCACGGTCAATTTCGAGGTTGACGGCATCCAGCGCCGGACGGGCGTTGGCGTCGTAAACCTTGGTGACATTCTCAAATCGGATCATGACTCTTCAGAACCCCGCCGGACATGCCACGTTCGACCAGTCCAACCGCCGTCGCACGGGCTTTCGTTGGGGGAAGTTGAGCGCCGGCTCTTCGACTATACGCACGCTCCGCGATGGAATTGCGGGCTTGGAGCGGTGTGTCGCCTAATCGGGCGGCAGCTCCGGTGCCGTTACCCTTCGGCGTTGCGGTTGCCGGTGCGCCAGCGAATGCCTGCGTCGATGAAATCGTCGATGTCGCCGTCGAACACCGCAGACGTGTTGCCCACTTCGTGCTCAGTCCGCAGGTCCTTGACCATCTGGTACGGATTGAGCACGTACGAACGCATCTGGTCCCCCCACGATGCCTTGACGTCGCCTGCCAACGCCTTCTTCTCGGCATCCTCCTGCTCCTTTTTCAGGAGGAGGAGCCGTGATTGGAGCACGCGCATCGCGGCTGCCCGGTTCTGCAGCTGGGACTTTTCGTTCTGCATGGAGACGACGATCCCGGTGGGGATATGGGTCAAGCGAACGGCGGAATCCGTCGTGTTGACGGACTGGCCGCCGGGCCCGGACGAGCGGAACACATCGACGCGGATCTCGTTGTCCGGGATGTCGATCGAGTCGGTCTGCTCGATGAGCGGGATGACTTCGACGGCGGCAAAGGACGTTTGCCGGCGCCCTTGGTTGTCGAAGGGGCTGATGCGGACAAGCCGATGCGTCCCGGCTTCGACACTGAGGGTGCCGAAGGCGTACGGAGCTTTGACTTCGAAAGTGGCTGATTTGAGGCCGGCCTCTTCGGCGTACGAGGTGTCCATGACGGTGGTCGGGTAGCCATGGCGTTCCGCCCAGCGCAGATACATGCGCATGAGCATCTCGGCGAAGTCTGCCGCGTCAACACCGCCTGCGCCTGCACGAATCGTGACGACGGCTTCGCGTTCGTCGTATTCGCCCGAGAGCAGGGTTACCACTTCAAGTTCCTTGAGGGCATTGCGGATTGATTCGAGTTCCGTCGCGGCCTCGACCATGGAGGCGTCATCGTCCTCGTCCTGGCCAAGCTCGACAAGGACCTCAAGATCGTCGATGCGGCCCTCAAGCCTGTTCAGCCGTTCAAGTTCCGACTGCCGGTGGGACAACTTGGACGTAATCACCTGCGCCGACGCGGGATCGTCCCAGAGATTAGGCTCACCGGCTTGTTCGCTCAGTTCCGCGATCTCTTCCTTGAGTTTCTCGACATCGGAAACCTGTTCGATGGAGCGGTAGGTGGAACGAAGCGCGCGGATTTCTGCGGGAAAGTCAATCTGAGCCATGGTTGTTCCAGAGTACGCCATCCGCTGGCGGCGTTGGCACGGGTCCGGGACGTGTGACGCTTGGAAATCAGCGGGTCAGCCGGGAACGAGCGGTGGAACGGGCTTCGATCAGAACACCGTCGGGAAGCAGGAAGCTGACCACGGGCGGATGGGCAACCGCGCTGAGCACCACTTCGGCCGTCGTGTTGTCCGGGCTCCCGGTATCCCGGCCGATGGCAAGTTGATCGAACCGCGAATGGGCGCCGTTTTGGCTGAGGTATGACTCGGTGACACCTCTTACCCGCTCGCTGCTGAGGACGGCCGACGGCGTTTCGGCGCCGCCGTCCACGTGGCCAAGGGCAAAGCTATCGGCGGCTGCCAGCGAAGCGCCGTCCGCCATGGAGAGGAGCTTCTTATGCTCGATGTAGACGGCGGAGACAGCAGCCACGACCGTTGCCAGCAATAGAGCGATCACGACGTAACCGATGGTCAAGACCATCAAATGGCCGGCCTCTCCCTCCGGTTTGCGGGACCGTGGCATGTTGCCGGTCGATGGCCGGCCAGTCATCGGAACCGTCCGACGATTTGCGTGGCCGACGCGTGCAGATTCGCGGCGTCCATGTTCAAGGTCTCTCCGAAGGGCACCATCGGCAACGGCACCCTGAGCCTTACGGTCACCGTGACCGCAGCGCCAGCGGATAAGCAATCAGGGCGGTCGCACGCGACGGCGACAGTTGCCCGCTCCGCGGCATGGCCATAGTCAGCGAGGGTCAGAAGGGCAGCCTGCTCCGCGGCGACGCGTCCCTGGGATGGGTCCTTCTGCAGGACATACACCTTGGCGGCTTGGTCCGCTGCCCCCACGACGGCGAAAGAACCGCCCTGGATCTGTCCAACAGTCACGATGAAATAGACGACGGGCACCATGAACAGGAGCGACAGGAGGGTGAACTCGACCACCGCGCTTCCCCGCTCAGAGGGCAACGGGGGTCCGGTCGATTCCCGGAACCGTGCCGCGGATAAGCAAGCCGCCTCCCGGAAGCGGGAAACCACTGCACGGCGAGGATCAATCCGGAGCCGCGGCATGGCCCCTCACCTCCAGTCCCGCCAAGGGTCCTATCAGCCCGATAACGGGCAATGGTGCCCTGACCGTCACTTCCAAGGTGCGGACTCCCTGGAAGCTGACCTCCGACGTCGAGATGTCCCGGGCAAAGTCGGCGTTCAGCGCCGTTTCAATCAGGACTGCGGCGCGCTCCCGGGCATCGGCCGATGTCCGGTCGGCGAGAGTGCCGTACCGGGCTCCGGACGAGGCCGCATCAATGAGCGTGTTGCGAACGTGCAACACCAGGGTCAGTTGGATGACGGCGAGGAAGAACACCGTCAACAGACCGCCGACCAGCACGAAATCCACGACGGCGGAGCCGCGTTCCCCGCCCCTGCCGCCTCCAACGCCGTTGCCCATTTCCGTTCCCCCGCCGCGGACCGGCATCGGCTTACTTTCCGACCTTGCTCATGGCCTGGTTGAACAGTCCTTCAAGGGCCGGCCCTGCCAGCGCCAGCAGGCCCGCGACAAGCGCGGCGGACATCAGGGTGATCATGACCCAGCCGGGCACGTCGCCCCGCTCTGGATGGTCGCCGTCGTCAGCCGGATCCTTGTGCCGGCTGGTTCCAAGCGCTGATCCAGCCGGTGACAGCGTCCACATATGCCACAGCAAGAGCCCCGAAGCAGGCAGGCCGCGACGGCCGGGCTTTCTTATCTTCCCCATGTCAGTTCCCCATTTCCTTTTCCCCATTTAGTTGTGCAGGAATCCCTTGCGATCCATGCGTTTTTGTTTGGCATTCAGGCTTGTGCCCCGGTGATGGCCGGAACTACGCGTGACTGCCACCGTCATCAGAAACCAAGATCCAGCGCGGCCAAGCCCGGATAGACGGCGAAGATCACCGTGAGGGGCAGGACTCCGAAAACCAGCGGCACCATCATGGCGATTTCCTTGCGACCGGCCGCTTCCATCAACTCCCGTTTGGCCGAATCGCGGACATCCGCAGCCTGCGCCCGTAAAACATCGGCCAAGGGGGTCCCGCGTTCGACGGCAACAACCATTCCATCCACGAACCGGACCAGCGGGCCGAGCTCGGTTCGTCCGGAAAACCCGTGCAGGGCTTCGATCAGGCGCGTGCCAGCCCGGGTAGCGGCCAATACCAGGGCAAACTCTTTCGCCAGTTCGCCGCGGGCTGTGCGGCACACTCGATCGAGGGCGCCCGTGGCACTCTCCCCCGCACCCACGGCGAGTGCCATCAACTCGGCAAGGCTGGGGAACTCCGCCAGCATCCGCCGTTCCCTTCGTTTGATCGTCACTGCGAGCATGTAGTCCCGGAAAAGAAACCCTCCCAACGCGCAGGCCAAGACCGAGGCAACCGCAAGCACCGGGCTGAACCGTCCGCCGGCCGCGCCCGCGGCCACCACGACAACCGCCGTCGTGAAGCCCGCCGCGGCCCATAACAATTGCTCCGCGCGGAAGTCCAGCGCCGACTTTCCAGAACCGGCCTTTGCCAGCCTCTTGGTGAGAGACGTGGTACCGAGGTTGAATTTCGCCAGGTAGCGGAGGGCGTCCCGCACCACGGGCCGCAGAATGCGCTCCAAGGGTCCGAACGGTGCGATATCCGAACAGGTGGAGAGCAGGCGCGATTCCAGTTTCTGGGACCTGAGTTGCGGCTCGATGCGCTCCACGAACGGAATGCCCCGCATAAACGGCATGCGAACAAAGATGAGCCACAATCCGGCTCCCAAAAGAAGTCCGCAGAACACGGCCCAGGCAGTCAGCCCGGTCATCGAAGCACCCTTTCATCTTCGGGAAGGGCGGCAACGCGCAGCATGGCCCAGTAACAGAAGGCCGAGACCAACAACCCGCCTCCAAGAACGCTGACTCCGGCCGCCGAGTTGTACGCGGCTACGGCTTCCGGCCGGCTGGCGAGAAGCATCAGCACGATCCATGGGGCGGCAACGGCCAGGCGCGCACCGTTGATGGTCCATGATTGCCGCGCCTCAAGCTCACGGCGGGTCCTCGCGCTCTCTCGGAGGAACTCCGCGAGAGTGCCCAAAAGACGGCCGAGATCGGATCCGCCCACGTCCCGGGTCAGCCTGAGCGCCTCAATGATCCGGTCTGCAACCGGATCGGCCAAACGCTCCTTGAGCTTGCTCAGCGCTGCGTCGAAATGGCCGCCGGAACGGTAGTCCGCGGCAAACTCGCGGAAGAGTGCCCGCAGCTCTTCGGGTCCCCTGTCCCCGAGCTGGATCAGCGCCTCGGGCAGCGACAGTCCGGCCCGGATCGCCGAGCGCAAATGATCGACGACGTCGGGCCAGAGCTCCCGGAGCATGGCGGTCCGCCTGCGGGCCCGCCACTTGACAACGGCCAAGGGAAGCCACGCACCGAACAGGCCGAAGCACGCCGCGATCGAGAAGGACGCGGTCACAACGTAGATCACCAGTGTGGCGAATAGGCCCAATCCGAAGCACGAAGCGATGAATCCGCCGGCACTCACTTTTTCGATCCCGGCTGTGAGCAGCAAAGACTCAAGGCGTCTCGGTTTGGGTTCCGTGACAGCAAGCGGATCTTGTTCCCATGCCGACCACCAGATGAGGAAAACCCCCAGTCCGCAGAGAACGCCCAACAGCGGGGCCATCAGGCGCACTCCAGGAGGGCTGCGACGTCAAAACCGGCCCGGGCGAATTTCTCCGCGGCCGGCAAGGAATTCGACGTGGCGCGCAAGCTTCCATCCTGCGTGGTGAAGACCTTGGACGATTCGATGATGCCGTTCTCCACTCGCCGTCCCAGCGAGAGGATCTCCGTGACTTGCCGGCGGCCGTCGGGGTGCCGGCTGCAATGGACCACGAGGTCGATGCACGAGGCCACGGTGGGTACAACGAACGCACTTGCGCTTAGTGTCAAAGCACAGCATGAATTTACGGGAATTACGGACCGGCAAGAGCTTAGAACGAAGTTCGCCGGTAAGCATGCGCGATTCGCCGGAATGCGGCAACTCTGGCAGACCAATCGCACCAAATCGGACACACTAACTGGAAGGTCGCACCATGAACACTGGGGAAGTTCACCGCCAATCCCGGAAGGCCCGCAGCAGGCACGCGCTCACGCCCCCACTGGGATTTGCGCCAGCGAACCCCGACGACTTCACGGACAGACTCGATGGCTGGGTTGGGCCGACCATCGTTGATCCGGAAGGCATGCCGATGGCCTCGGCTACTTGGACGCCCGAAGGGGAACTCAAGCGGTACATCAACGAGGATATGTTTCCGGACACGGAGTGCCCGAGCGCTAGAGCGGTGCTGGTCTGGCTGGATGCCTTGATCAGCGAGGCCGCCGATACGTGCCCCATCGAAGGTTGCACACTCCTTGTTTTCGAGCACGACGAGGCGGGAACGCACGTCTTCCCGGGCCAGTGGATCGAGTCAAGCGACGAGACAGTGGGGCCGCTATTAAACATCAGCCCTACAAATGGCCCCTCGAGCGCCGGCGCCAGCGTTGAAATCCCGCTTGAGCTGTTCGAAAGTCTCGGAGCCACTGTTGGGACGGAGGCGGGCACGCTGAGTTTGTGCGGCTCGATCGATGCGATGGCTGAGATCTTCGCCGCCTTGGCTGAAGCCGGCACGAAGGGCTCGGCTCTCCTTGCCGAGGGCAAGATTCAGGCTCCGGCCCTTACTCCCAGAACCAGTTACAGCCCACGCCGCTACGTCCAAACCGGCGTGCCAGCGGAACGTCGTCAACGGCGATAGGCGATGACCGCGATAGCCGAATGCGAACCATCCGCGAGTACGCCAGACGGCGGCACTGAGGCCATCCGCAACGCGATCCAGGCCATTATTGACGCCGACCTCACGCTCACCGAAACCCGGGCCGCCATCTGGTCCCTCATCCCGAAGGAACACCACCATGACAAACACCGCCGATGAACCGAACGCCGGGGCTCCCCGCATCTACACGGCCCAAGAAATCGCCGACATACTCCAAATCAACATCCGCAAAGTCCGCGAAAACGCCAAGACCCGCAAGTGGCCCTCCCTCGACTTAGGCCACCGCAGCATCCGCTTCACAGAGAAGCACCTACAGGCCATCCTGTCGCTCTCCGAGACCCCGCCACCCCCGACGCCGTCATTGCGCCGCAGGACGCGCCGGCCGCCGATCTGACGGGTGGCGCGGCAGCCGTCGCGTAAATTCCAAGTCCCGCACGGGCCGCGTGCGCACAACTAAGACCCGCCTTCACAACATCACAATTTGATGGACATATTCAGGAAAGCCCGTTAAGTAGCGTACGATCACGACAAAATCCGGCGACGATCGGCGGTCGCCGGCATCGAAAAATTTGGGGGAATTATGATCTCTTTTCGCATTGCTCAACATGCCCGCGCTGGCAGCAAGCTCTTAGCCTGGTCTGTGGCGTTTGTCTTGGCGCTGGCGACACTGACCGGCTGCGGCGGCACGTCCGAGGCGTCGGCAACTTCTCCGTCACCTTCCGCCGCTTCCTCCGCGCCGCCCCAATCGAAGATCCAGCAGGCCAGCCATTCATGCCATCTTGACGGCAGCGCATATGCCACGCTTGGTGACGGCGGTTACACGGTCACTCTGAAGGGACAGCCTGACGCTGGCACGACCGGTCTTCCAATCAAGGACATTGCGTGTGTTCTTAGAACGGTATCTGTGCCGGATAGCGTGGTGAGCCAGATGGACGCAACCCGCGCCTTGGATGGTATGCAAAAAGCGACGTGGGACAAGATTTCGGCCTCATGGACTTATCACCCGACAAATGGGTTGAAGGTCATTCTGACTGAATCAAAGTAGAGAACTCACGTCCGTCTGGCCATTAGGTCATCGGGGAACCATCACAGCGCAGCCGGGTGCCCGAATTCGGGCAACCTCCTTTTGAAAGGAATCGAATGAGCCAGAATGTCCCACCCACAGACCGTCCGTCGCCGTTCCCACAAGGCGCCAATCCTCCAGGAGGCACGCATGCGCCGGGGCTCGGACAGTACGCGCCTCAGTCAGATCAGAACGCCTCGCAGCAGGGGGAACCTGGCGCCTACCAGAGCCAGCCCGACGCTTACCAGGGCGCCCACACTACCTACGGGTATCCCGGCGGACCGGCAGGGCCGTTCGTCGGCAAGTCGTTCCTCACGACATGGTTGCTGTCGCTCCTCCTGGGCGGTCTCGGCATTGATCGGTTCTACCTAGGCAAGGTCGGCACGGGCATCCTGAAGCTCGTCACCTTTGGCGGTCTGGGCGTCTGGGCCTTGGTTGACCTCATTTTGGTGCTCACTAATAAGACAAGGGACAAACGGGGTCTTCCTCTTGATGGCTACGAAAAGCACAAGAAGGTCGCTCTCATCGTTACAGGCGTTCTGATCCTTTTGGGAATCGTCGTCAACTCGGCCCGGGCGAGCGCCTCCAACACCGTGGCATCCGGGGCCGCCGCACCCGCTCCTGCCGCGACGGCGACGCAAACGCCAACGCCAACGCCAACGCCAACGCCAACGAAGGATCCTGCTGTTGCAGCGGCCGAGGCAAAAGCATCGGCCGAAGCGTCTGCCAAGGCGAAGGCTGAGGCTGACGCTGCTGCTAAAGCCAAGGCAGACGCGGATGCGGCAGCGAAAGCAAAGGCCGCTGCTGACGCAGCCGCTAAGGCCGGGACTGTCAGTCAGCAGAACGCACTTCGGAAAGCTGCTCAATACCTCAACTACACAGCCTTCTCGCGAACGGGCCTGATCGGGCAACTGGAGTTCGAGAAGTATTCGACCGAGGACGCGACTTGGGCTGTTGATCGCGTGACCGTCGACTGGAACGTGCAGGCCGCCAAGAAGGCCAAGGATTACCTGAAATACACATCCTTCTCGCATGCCAGTCTCGCTGACCAACTGACCTTCGATGGTTTCACTCCGGAGCAGGCCGAGTACGGCGTGAGCCAAGCAGGCCTCTAGCCACCAAGAAACGACTAACGATACGGGGTGGCAGCGGACTGTGGCGATCGGCCCCGGTTCCGCTAGGCGTCTCGACACGAGGGCATCCCCGGCGACCTCATCACATTCGCGCTCAAGGACCCGATCGTTACGATCCTGCCGGCGGGGGTTCATGAGCCAAAGTTGCGGAACCCAGAAGAAGATTGGCTGAGATCAGGGACGCTGTACGTTTAGTCTCAAGTCAGATCGCAGTAGGAATTGGGGAAAGGATAATCCGTGCTACCACGAGCAGAGAAGGCTCAATTCTCTTATTCGCCCAATTGGTTGACCGGCAAAGGGTGGCTGGTTTTCCACCTAGGTGCGAGGTCCGAGTATCGGATCCAGAAGATGAACCGGGATGACTATGCACAGCTCATGCAGTCGCAAGCCAACTGCCAAGTGTACGGTCGTTCTACGGGGTTGATAACAAGACGATGGGGGAAGCTATGGCCGTTTCGCGAGACGGGCGGATAAAGGTAGAAGACGGAAAGGTGTTCGAACGTGTCGACTCGGATGCGTGGATAGAGATAGGAAAAGCCGGATGGGCAGCGAGCGATTTTGTCTTCGTCTCGAATGACCCAGCACGCGTCCATCCGCTGGAGCAGCCTGTCGGACTGAGTGAGCAGACTTTAGCGGACTCCGTCAGCAGGTTCATTCTTCCCCGTTCCTGAAGATCAAGCCCGATCGCCCGGGACTTATTCATCTTCGGTGTCACATTTGATCCGCTGGGGCTAGCTCAGCGCGCCGGGCTGGTCGGATATTCGACCAGCCGACCTACCTGTACCAATCAGCACCGAGCGGGTTGGTGATCAAGGCCGGTTGTTCATTTACTCGCACCACACAGCCATGCGCCGCTGTTTCCGGTGAGGCGTAGGTGAAATCTCCGCGTTCAAAGACCATGGACCATAAAGCTGTCGCCATGAAGTCCCTCTTTGACATGTCTATGGAGAACGTCATCTTTTGGGTCTCCAGCGGCTTGAGCCTAACTACGGTTTGACCTGATGCGGCGCCTTCGAAAGCCCCCGACGTCGTCCACTCTGCCGTTCGGGTGACGCCTTGGGCGTTTATTGCATAAACGGTCGGCAACGGTACGAGGATGTCTTCGGTTGACACGTTGATCGCCCCGCCGTTGATCACGGCATGGACCTGATCTCCGGGCCGGGTGGATGTCACGTAGGAAACGCCGATGGACAGCGCACCCGTAAGGCAAAGGTAGGGCTGGGCGGCAATTGCCGGAGGTTCTGGTTGGCCCGCGATAGGTGAACTCGCCCGGCTGGGCCGCGAGGACTGGACCACCGCCTGTGTCGGTGGCTGGGCCGTCGTCTGTACCGGCGACTGGACTGCCGTCTGTACCGGTGTTCGGACCGGCTCCGGGCTTGCCGAAGCGCTGGATGGCTCGCAGCCGTTGGTGAGATAGCAGTTGAGGTGCCCCTGGGTCGGACTTGGGCGCGCCGTGCCGGGCTGACCAGTTGTGCAAGCCGAAAGGAGAACCACGAGAACACCGCAAGTGAGGACCAGGATTTTGCCTCGCGCCACAGACTTCCCCCTTCGCAGCCGGTAAGCCAATCGGCCCGCTTGAGGGACTGCACTCCGCCGAAATGCTAGCCCCTCGGATCTTATGAAGCCACCATATGTCGCTCCGCCGTGTTAAACCATTCCGAGGACGGCGGGCGGCCAGCAGCTACGAAACGGGGTCGGAATCGTCGTCAGCCGTCGCGCCCTTCACTGTCTGCGCGCCCTTCACTGTCTGCTTGTCAAGGAGAGCGCGGGCCTTCTCAAGCCTCTTGCCTAGCCCAATCGAAGCTTTGGAGTTCGGGAAGCATTTCAAGGTCCGGCCCGCGATTCCACGTCTTGCTGACCACGCCGCTGGGTGGCTTGCGGACGATCGTGACCGGACCCCCGGACCTAGAGCGTTTCACTTTTCACAAGCCGTTCCAAGTTAAGTGGTAGTTAAGTGGTCTGGCTCTCAAGGCAGGTAGAAAGAAGACTGGTGATGCCCGGTCTACTCCAAGGAAACAGGTGGGATTCACTCAGGTAGACAGAGGCCGAACTTCCTAGTCTGAGCTTGTTCTACTTCGCCCCAATTACAAGGTGGGGCCGCTTCTTCTCACTCGCGCCCGGGGGGTGGGCGTTCTTACGGCATGTTTTTGGTTCTCCGTCTCTCTTCCGTAAAAACTTCGCTGAGAGGGCGTTGACGTGCCTGATCCAGGCAGACCAAAAAGAAAGAAGAGACAACATGTTTACGATCAAAACCCTTGTGCGCACGGGCGCAGCCCTTGGTGCTACCGCGGCATTAGCTTTCGGAGCCTCCCCTGCGATGGCAGACGGCAACGGAGCCACTGTGATCAACCAGTCAGGCTGTCAGGCTTATGGTTGGGTAACTGTATGCGGAACCCAGCATTCCGAGGGCAACGTCGTAACCACTCCGAGCGGCAACACTAACTTTGAGGGCAACGGCAAATTCACCTATACAGTTACCTTCACCGGAGGCGTCAGCTATACGAGCACAGGCTCTTTCCACTACCACGAGCTGATCAAACCAGGCGGTGTACAGGAATTCAGCGATCACTATCACGATACAGTCACGGTCAGCGGATACGGCACGTGCACTTACTCAGTTGATCTTCACTACGCAAACGGGCAGTACCAGTTTCACAACTTCAACTACGCCTGCACACCCTGACTGCGGACTCAGCGCATGAATCGAGTAGGACGGTCTTTCATGGGGGCTGGAAGCCGTTCTACTCGATATACAAAGGGGACTGCCCCGGCTTTTGTTGACTCGGGGTCTTAGCCTACGAAGGTCGGCGTATTTCTTTCCAGAATCATCCTTATCCTGGTCGGCTCCGCGACTCATCACTGTTTGTGATTGTCGGATTCTGCGCAATCGGGCTGATCCTATCGCGGTCCATTTAGCCGTGTATCGGGCGCTCGTGAAGATTGACGCTCTACGTGTGCCCGCAGCGACGGCGTCCGAGTCTGAGCGGTACCGATGAAAGAGCCAGGCAGCCGGAAGCGGAGGCGTGGTTCTGGTGGGTCGGCGGAGCCGCGGAAAGTCGAGCAGCAGTGGCCCAGACCGACAGGGTAAGACTGAAGCGCGCCGAACGAGGCTTAGCTCACGACAACCGAGTCGAACACAAGCGCGCCGCCTTCAGTATGGTAGCTGGCGAGGTAATACAGTTTTTTACCATCGGCTGACGGGACGCCGAGCTCACTTAAGCGAGGTGAGTCTTTAATGTTCTCGTGTATCGTCGTTGTGATGCGTACCTGACCCTCGGATGTTGTACCGGCTGAGAGTTCAATTGTGTCCATGGACTCTGAAGCGTTGTATTCGACGGGATCTCCGGAAGTCAAGACGCCGCGCACGATGTCATTAGCGTCGATAATTTCATGGTTAGAAATGAATTTCTTGACGTCATTATGGGCCGCGGCCTTAGCTTGCCAGTCCTTCCCGAATAGAGCTTCGGCATAAAACGGCGTTTGTTTGGCTGCTAGTTGCGTGGCATACTCTCGTTGTTGATTTGCCGCGAAACCTGCAGAGTTAAGGTATTCCGGTGTCGACATGCGCTTAGCCGCCATCCCCCAGCTCGTGATAAGGCCCGCAAACACGCGGCCTAATTCATCGACGGACAGGCCGGATTTGATCTGAAGCACCGCAACTTTTTCCTTGTCGCTCATAAAAGGATCAAGCGTGGGGACCGTGCCGGGCACCCCGGTACCCGTAGCCGGTGACGTAGCCGTCGGAGACGCAAGCGACTCAGTGCTCGACGGACTGTTCGAGACGCTCGCGGTCACCACTGCCGCGAGCTGTCCTCGCGGATTGCCAGGTGCTCCATTGCTCGCCATTACAATCACGGCCCCGAGTGCCAAGAGTCCGACAAGCGCGGCGGCCACGATCATCCACAAGCGACGTGAAACGCGGGTCTTCTGTACGGGCACCGCGACGGCCGGGCTATCGTCCGCACTGCGCTCGCCGGCACCCGAAACTCCGACTGGGCCAATACGGTCTGTACGATCTGGATGCTTTTCCAGTGACATGGATTAATCCTTGCGCGCCTCAATGAGCATGTGAGAGCCAGCGGAGACCATGGCAAATCACTCTGACAACGGAAAGAATAGCGCATAGAAAAACACCGGCGGACACCTAACCGCAACATGGCGGCGGCAGAGAGCCGCCGCTACGCCCGCGAGCCTTCAGCTTTAGCAGGCGTAGGACCATCTACGAGCAGCAGGTTGATCATATGCTCATGACTGAGGTCTCACCTTTGCGCGTTGTCCAACAACACTAGCGGGACCCGAGCCCACCCGGGCGACCGACGAAAAGCAGCGGCTAACGTCCCGCTTCTCCCGCTACAATCCACCGATGGTTCATAGAATTGAGCATAAAGGAGATCCGAGAGTTAGGGAATGTCTTTGTACCTATCTTGCGTGAGTCGCGAGCTGCACTAGGTACCTGTGCTGAATTGTCGGCGACCGTCTGTGTACCTCGCACAGTGAACGAGCTTGCAGTTTTCTCGACGACATCAGTAATCGCAAACGAGTTAGTAAGTTTATAAGGAACCTCACCTGCATTAATGGAGTTAATCCAGAGGCTCTTTACGATAACATCATTGGCGGCGTATTGTTCTCCGAGCCCACCCTTCTCTTGTGCTGCTGATACATATAGCCCTTCCATCAGAGCCTTTGTATAGAGATCGGTTGCCCAGGCATTCCATCCGATATAAACGCCATCCCGGGATTTATATGAGGAATGCGCCGTTCGCGCATCGAGACTATTGCCATCTGCGTAATATTTATTGATTCGTTCCATGAATGCAGCAGTAACCTGCTCTGGAGTTTTGTATTGATTTGCATCAATGGCGTAGGACTCTACTATCGCTTTGTATTCCGCGTCAGTAATACCGAATTCGCTCAGAGGACCCGCTGGTTGGATGGTGGCCTGACTCGGAGTCATCGGAGGCGCCGTAGCTGAAGGAGTGAAGGTCGAGACACCCGTGCTTGGGTTGGCCGGCGCGGACGTGCCTGATGCTGGACTCCCACACGCCGTTAGCGTCGATAGGGCGACGACGATACCGACAACAGCTGCCGTTTTGCGAAACAACATCATCCCCCAATGCGATGGTCATGTATGGCGCCAGAGGCAGACTACCACAAGGGAAATCGCATCACGGTGAACCCCCTGACTCCATATGAGCTGCTCGCTGATGCCGATCCACGCGAGATTCCCACCGAGCCGCACAGGCGCCTTAAGTGACCAGCTATGCGTCGACGAGGATGCGCTGGGATTCGATGACGCGCTTCACTGTTGCCGCGTACCAAGCCTTGCCGCCGTGAGCCGTGGGGACATTCCTCTCATTCAAGCTCTTGGCGATGGCGTTCATCGATATACCGCTCGCAAAGTCAGCGCGGATCGCCGTCACTACATCCTCGGGAAGAACGGGAAGTCTCCCGAAGCGAACTTTGCGCCCGTCCTTGGTTACGCCGTCGGCTTTGAGCCGGGAGATGTTCTCGCTGACGCGCTCGCTGATGAGTTCCCGCTCGAATTGCGCGGTTGAGGCCACGATATTGGCGGTTAGACGCCCTGTTGGGGTGCTTGTGTCCATGTTCTGAGTGATCAGGACAATGCCCCACCCCTTCCGGCTGGCTCGCTCCATCAGTCCAGCGAAGTCAACGACGCTGCGGCTCACCCGGTCTAGGCGGATCGCCATGAGGAAGTCTGCCTCGCCCGCGTCCAAGCGTTCAAGCGCTGCGATGAGGCCGGGCCTGTTCATGTTCTTGGCGCTGAGGCCTTCATCTGCCACGACCTCGACGTCCCAGCCGCGACGCTCGGCTTCTGCCAACAGTGCGGCCCGCTGCGTCTCCAACGATGCGCCGTAATCTGCCTGCCGCGCCGTCGAAACTCTTAGATACGCGAGCGCCAGGGGCTTGATGCGGGGGGCGGTTTTGGAGGACATGGCCCCATCCTATATACAAAAGAACTCTTTTGTATATAGGCGCCTCGAACAAACACCAAGTGTGGTGTTGGAGTGCCGCCCTCAGTGAGGTAGTAGAAGACTGGACTCTTCGCCCGGGCCTTCTTGTCGCCTGAACCGGTTGATAACCCGCCCGTCAGCAACGCGCATGAATCGGTAGAAAGCCTCGGGTCGGTGCTGTCGAAACAAGTAGAGTCCGCCCTTGAAACGAGTAGAGTCCGCTCTTGAGATAAGTGGCACCCACTCTAGCTGGGTTAAGTTCGGCACCGTAGGTTCGCTTTGTCTAGCTGCCCAGGGGGCACGCGACGCTCCCTACGATCCTAGCGGGAGCCGAGGCTTTGAACCGCGCCTGACGTTGATGTGTGATCGGTCCTCACCGTCTCAAGTCGCGCCGTCCGGCAGCCGCGACAGGTATCGATATATGAAAGTTGACCCCGATCTACGATTGGATACGGCGATGAAATGGACAAACCCAGGATGGAAGGGCAGCGCCACGACATCCCACACAATCAGAACACCCCGGTGGTTCCGTTCCACCGCCGTGGGCAGCGTCGTGCTGCTGGTAGCGGGCATGCTCTTCGGGATCGCTGCCGCGGCACCCGCACATGCCGCGGCCGGTACGATCGTTTCATTGACCTTCGATGACAATAACGCCGACCAGCTAGCGGCCGAACAGACCATGAAATCCCTCGGGCTCACCGGCACCTTCTACACCGTCTCCGGGTGGGTCGACCAGCCCGGCTACCTCACGCAAGCCAACCTGCAGCAGATGGCGGCCGACGGCAACGAGATCGGCGGCCATACAGTTACGCACCCCGACCTCGTCAACCTCCCCGCGGACGAAGCGACACGGCAGATCTGCAACGGTCGGGTCGCCCTGACCAATATGGGCTTCAAGGTCACCAGCTTTGCCTACCCCTTCGCCTCCCAGGATCCCAACACCCAGGCCATCGTGCAGAAGTGCGGATTCAACAGCGCACGCGGGCTCGGTGACCTGCAAAGCAAGGATCCGGCCTCGGCAGGATTGCCTGCCGCCGAAACCATTCCGCCAGCCAACCCCTACGACACCGCAGCCCCCTCCCAAGTGGACAGCACCTGGACCCTGCAGGACCTGCAAAACACCGTCACCAACGCCCAAGCCAGCGGCGGCGGCTGGGTACAACTGACCTTCCACCGCATCGCAACGGGCACCGACCCCACCCTGACCATCAGCCCCGACTTGTTTAACCAGTTCGCCCAATGGTTGGCCGACCAGAAGGCCGGCGGCGGGGTCGACGTCCGGACCGTGGACCAGGTTATCGGCGGAACCGTCCAGCCCGTCGTGTCCGGTCCCGATGTACCCGCCCCGGCGCCCGGGGCCAACATGATCCAGAACCCCGGTCTGGAGACCCTCGTCAACGGTATCCCGCAGTGCTGGGCCGCCGGCGGGTACGGCACGAACACGCCCACGTTCGCCGTCGTCAACCCGGGCCACACCGGCGCGAATGCCGAACAGCTCACCATGACCAACTACGTCGATGGCGACGCGAAACTCCTGCCCGCCTTGGACCTGGGCGGATGCTCTCCGCCGGGTACCGTCGGCCACACCTACCAACTCAAAGCCTGGTACAACTCGACCGCCCCCACCCAGTTCGAGCTCTACTACCGCACCGGCACCGGATACTGGCAATACTGGACCGCCAGTCCCCTGTTCAATGCTTCCACAGCCTGGACCCAGATCACCTGGACCACCCCTGCCTTGCCCGCCGGCGCCTCCGGCATCAGCTGGGGCCTGAACATCCAAACCAACGGCACGATCACGACCGACGATTACGAAATGTACGACACCGCCGACATCGCGCCACCTCCGACCCCGTAACTCCCGCACGCTTTTGAATAGACTCATCAGTGAGATCTACAAGCGAGGCATCCAAAGGGCCGCTTCCGATCATAGAAAGCGGCTCTTTGGTGTCTTGCTCTCGCGTTTAGTCAGTCAGCGGTGCGAAGCTTCGCCTGTTCTCGGAGCGCGAATGCGGCACCGGCGAGGTAGGCACGTTGGCCCGGCGTGGCGTCAAGCTCGCCCGAGTCGATCATCGCAAGGATGCCTTCGACCTGCTCAGCCGACTTTCCAGCGACGGAAGGAGGGAGACTCCCGGAGGCGTCTTCAGACTCGTTGCTGCTCATGGTTCGATTCTCCCGCATGTCGGTTCGTTGGTCATAGATCGGTTCCTCTGGGTTGGCTATTTTACGGACGGTGCGCCTGGTTCCGGCGGAGCGGGTGGCGCGGGCGGTGGCGTGGATTCCTTCGGGCCTTCGACGGTAAAGTCGATCGGTTCGTTGGGGTTCGTTGACTTGCGCACAGCTTTGACGAGCCAGTCGAACTCCTGCCCCGCGCTGCCGTAGCCGGTGAACTTGCCGTTAGCGATCCTGTCTGCCGACATGGGGACCGTGGCGCGTCCGATGGGCGTGAGCTGGATGTTCCGGTTTTCGGGGTAGGTCAGAGCCTCGAAGTACCCGGGCAGGGTGATGACCGCCTGCCCTGTCGAGTCCAGGGTTCCGGATCCCCAGTATTCGACACCGTTGTGCGGGGATTCGGTGGAGGCGTGCTTGAGGGACCACCCGGGGGTTGTCGGGTGGTCCATGACAAAGTTCTTCGTGCCCGAGACGGTAAGGCCGCCGGTCACGAGGATGGGGCCGTTCTGGGCTGTGGTGTAGACACCCGCGGTGCCCGCCCAGTTGCCCAGGTAGAAGGTGCCCGTGTTGGTGATATTCAGATAGGCAGCGCCCGATCCTGTGCTTCCGTAGACCTTCGCCCACGCCCCGCTGTCCTTAGCGGAGATGACGGCGTTGGAACTGCCGTTGGTCGAAGTGGAGGGGCCTGCAATGACCAGTTCGTTATAGCTCTGGAAGACCTGCGCTCCCGCGGTTTGGACGCCCCCGCCGTCGAATGTGCGGAAGGCGAGGATGGGGACGGTGCTTCCTACGCTTCCGCCGGCGGTGAGTGACGCCTGCCCGACATCGCCGACCGCGAAAAGAGTACCCGTGTTCGTATCAAGATGGATCACCTCTACGCCCGCCGGGCCGTACAGGTGCAGCCCGTTCAGGTCGGTACTGATGCCCTTGCCGCCGTCCTGACCGGTACTTGCGTTGAGTAGGATTGGCTGGGTTCCGAGGGCGCGGAGCTGCCGTTCGATGTTGAGGAAGCGCTGGACCAAGCCTTGATCCATGCCGAGGATTGCATTTACCATGCGGGGATTTCCTTAGTGAAGTTGTGTGTTCTTTGAGTTGTGGGAGTGGTTGTGGGGAGGGCTCCCGGTGGGTCAGCACAAATGCTCTCGCGCATGAGGTGGGCTCCGACCTTTGCGCCGGACGGGGTCAGGGTCAACGCTACTGAAGTCATTTGGGGTCCTAGGAGAGCCATCGAGCCCTGTCGCTGACGTGCGTGATGTTCATGCGGCTCCCTTGTCGAGTGCCATTGAGTAGTGGCCCCGGAAGTCGAGCTGGGCGACGTTGGTAGAGCCGTTTCGGTTCTTCGCTACGAGCATGGCGAGGTCGCCGCGCTTCTCGCCCATGATTTCCCGGTGGAGCAGGATCACCACGTCGGCGTCCTGCTCGACGGCGCCCGATTCGCGGAGGTCAGAGATCTTCGGCATCTGGTCATCCCGTTGTGTTGAGCCTCGGTTGAGCTGGGAGAGGGCCACGACGGGAATCTTCATGTCCATTGCCAGTATCTTCAGCTGGCGGGACATGTCCGCGACGAATTCGTGCCGCGGTCGCTTGTCGCCTGCTGGCTGGGACATCAATTGCAGGTAGTCCACGACGAGCCCGGCAAGTGGTTGCCTACGGTTCACCGAGCGGGCGAAGCGTTTGATGTCTGTGATCGTCACGCCCGAGTTGTCATCGACGTAGAGAGGGACGTTCTGCCATGCGGCCCGGCGGATACGGATCTTCTCCCAGTCCCCCGGAGTGAGATCTCGTTCGATAAGGCGCCTCAGGTCGATGCGCAGGTCCGCCGCCACAGCTCGCATCTGGACGTCCGCTGTGCTCATTTCTAACGAAGAGAACGCAACCGAGCCCTCCGCCGTGAGCGCCTTGGCAAGCTGGAGGGCTATCACTGACTTGCCCACTGACGGCCGAGCCCCGATCACGTACAAACCGCCCGGGCGCAGGCCGCCGATGATCGAGTTCAGCGCCGCCCATGGTGTGGGGATGTAGTTAGGCTTCTCGTCCAACTGCCCCAGCATGGCGTCGACGGTCTCGCCAAAGGACTGCACCGCCGACGTGGTGGCTTTGGATGTTGCATCGACGGCTTTCCGGGCGAGTTCTACTAGTTCCGACTCGTCTCCGGGTTGGTGGGCCATGGAGGCAATCCGGTGCCCAGCAGTGGCAAGGCGGCGGCGGACGGCCTGCTTCGCCACGATCTCCGCGTAATAGCCTGCGTTGGACGCTGAGGGCGTCCCTGCGGCGATTTCGTGGAGCTGTGCGGGTCCTCCGATGTTCGCGAGCTCTCCGGCCCCTGTGAGGGAGCCTGAGACGGTCACGACGTCGATCGGCTCACCGCGGCTCTGCATGTCGAGGATGGTCCGGAAGATCGTTTCGTGGGCGGGCCTATAGAAGTCCGCGCCGGTGAGGATCTCCGAGACATCCTGGATCGCATCCCGGGACAGCATCATCGCCCCGAGTACTGACCGTTCCGCCTCGATGTCCTGCGGGGGTGTCGTGGGCTCGTTCATGCGCTCGCCTGCATCCGGTGGAAGCTAGGATCCCAGGGGCTGTTGACCGGGATCTGCAACTGCCCTGACGGCTCGTCGTCCCAACGGCCCTCATTGAGCCATGTGGCCGGGTGCGGCGTGAACTTCTGATCTTTGCCGGCGACTTCCGTCCGGAGTGCTTCAACGCCTGACATGACCGTTTCGACGTCGGTGGACTTCAGCGCCTTGGCGAACGCCTTCTGGGCTGCCGCCTTAGCTACTTTTCGCGGATATCGCACCCAAAACGCATCAAAATCGGCGGTCGAAGATGAGCTAGATATCTTCTTCTTTTCTCTTCTCTTCTCTGGCATCGCCGGAGTATCCTCCGAGCATTGCTCGCCGGATGCTTGTCCGATGCTCGCGGCATGCTCAGTAGCATCCTCGGACTTTGAATCGGTCGCCCACCGTGCACGTGCGGCCTTTGTGGCCTTCTCGGAGCGCGTCTCCGCGGCCCGCGTAGTCCACATGGGGTTGTGTTCCTCAAAGTCGTGAATATAGACCTCGCCGAGCGGGACACTCGTCGGGCAGGTCTCGCAATCATGACCGGGGCGGTGCCACATCCCTGCGCTTGCGAGCAGGTCAGCGTCCGCCTGCGAAGCGAAGGATGTCCGGACCATGACCTTCTCCTTTGCGAAGCCGTCGGTTATGTGCTGACAGGACATGAGCACGCTGTGGATGTAAAGGACTACCGCGCCAGCGGATTCGGCAAGTACCTCCTGCACCTTCGGATTGCTGGTGAAGCCGAGGTCCATCTGCGTCCATAAGCGTTTGTCAGCCATGATTGGTCACCTCGACTTCTCCGAAGGCTGCCTCCCATGCTCTGGTGACCCTGGGGTGACCCTCGATGCTGTAAAGCAAGTCATCCCTCACCCACTGGAGGCTTTCTTGGACCGGAGCTGGTGAGAGGTCGCCAACGATCAGACGAACGACGTCGCCTGGTCGAGCGGACAGGAGCGCTTCGTCGGCGTGACGCTGCAATTCGCCCGCGTCGTAGGTGTTACGCCAGCGGAATGCCGTCACGTCGATGATCTGGACCGTGGAGAGAATCAAACGGTCACCGCCTCGTTGCGAACCAGTCGTACCCGGCAAGGTACAATTACAGAGGTTTCAAGCATTGATTTCGAAGGCGTCCCGGCTGGCAGGCAGGGGCGCTTTCCTTTTGGGTTCACGGTTACGCTGCCCCCCTCTTAGCGAAGGAGGTTGAGGGCCGGAGCAGGACTGCGATGCGGTTTATCAAGTCATCGGAGAGAGGCGGCGCTTCCGCAACGACCCTCGAAACGTAACCCGCAAACCTCTCCCGAGGGTGTGCTTCTCTCGTCATGCCTGTGCCTTTCCGTGGTTGTCGGAAGCGTTGGGGATCGGGGCCAGAAGGTCTTGGAGCTCGTTCAGATTGACCCGGATCATCCGGGGGCCGAGTCTGTATCCAGTGATACGTCCGGCGGCGATGTATCGGCGGATGGATTTGACGGAGACGCCTGCCGCGTCGGCTGCATCGGTCAGGTTGGCAAATTCGGGACTGGTCACAGGGATTCCTTAATGCGAAAGGCCGCAATGCGTTCACGCCCGGAAGGCGCGACCGATTACGGCCATGGTTGTTTGGGTGGGATGCCGATCTACTCGGCGGGAGATGCGCCCTGATTTTGGGCACAAAAAAACCCGAGCGGGGCTGCCGTTCGGGTTTCTGGCGCGAGGAGACTCTTAGTCCGATACCTCATGCGCAATTATAGATAACGTAGCGTGTCAGGGTTGAGAAGTCAATTTCTGACCTCACGCGGTGTGATTTGGGCACAAACGCCCGGGTGAGACTGTCATCGGGGGCGGGGAGTCCTACTTGGACTCAAGCACGCACACTCACTGAGTCCTCCACTCGATGCGGATCCTTTCTTCGTCAAAAGTTCGTGGCGCACTCTTCCGGACCGGATCAACGATGGGCACCATGAGCGCATCGATCACAGCCCGCTGACGCTCTAGCCCGGCGGATTCCCACCACGACCTAACATCCTCGGAAGCCGACGCGGGAACCAGGGCAGACCTTGCCGCTGCGGCCAAGTCCAAATCAACCTCTTCGAGCTTGCTTTGAATGCGGCTGGTAATAGCTTCCATCTGCTTTGCGGTAATCAAGCCGTCGGCAAAGCTGTTTGCGGCCGTGTCCAATCGCGCCCGTAGCGCAACAGCTTCCTCCTGTAAGCGCTGCTGCTGACCCAAGTCGTACGGTCCGCCGAGCTTGGCGATGACGCCCGGCTGATCTAACCTTCCCAAGACCGTCTCAGCGATGAGCTCCTCGACCGGCTGCGCAGTCTGGAAGGCATGACCTTCACCCTTAGTCGGGCACTTGTAGTAGAACTTGGACCGGCCCGCCCCGGCGGCGCGGGAGGATGTTTTCATGGCACTTCCACATGTGCCGCACACCAGTAGCCCGGCAAGCAGGTGCCTCACCCTGGAGTCAGCCTGCGTTCGGCGCGACGGGTTCGTGACAATGGCCCTGACAGTGTTCCACTCATCCTCAGAGATGATCGGGGGAAAGGCGGACTTGCCAACGATCTCCCCGCGGTAGGCCGATAACCCCGCATTCGTTGGCCGAAGGAGCATGTTTCTGACCGCCGTCGAAGTCCAATCCTGCCCGCGCCGGGTGCGAATACGGCGAGCGTTCAGATCGGTGACGATGGAGCCGATGCTAGCGCCAGCGATGGCCGCTGTAATGGCCTTACGGATCTCGGCGGCATCATCTTCGACAATGACCGGGACGCCGTTCTCCATCCTCCACCCGAACGGGACGGGTCCCCCACTGAAGGCGCCCGTCTGGGCAAGCTGTAGTTTCTTCCGCGTGATCCGCTCCGACTTGTGTTCGGATTCGTAGCGCGCCCAAGCGCCGAGCGTCCGGGCCACAGCCCGACCCGAGGGTGTGCTTAGGTCGATCTCCCCCGCCTTGACGGTCTGCGTCGTAATGCCCTGCTTTTCGGACACGTCGATGTATTCCTCAAGCTCACGGGGAGAGCGATGCAGGCGGTCGGTGTGCCAGGCAATGACTCCTTGGATGGTGCCGGCCTTCATCGCTTCGAGTAGTTCTCGGTACTGGGGACGAAGCCGACCGCTGTAGGCACTAATGTCGTTGTCGGCGTATACGCGGGCGACCTTCCAGCCTAGCTTGGCCGCAACTTCGCGGCAGTCTTGTTCTTGGCGCTGGACGCCAAGTCCCGCGCCTTCGTGGTCCTTGGATATGCGGCAGTAAATGGCTGCGCGGAAGTCTTCTGTCACAAGTTCGACAATACCGCGTCCGTAGTGCCTTGACATAGAACGCACTTGCGATGTTTCCACCGGCCAGGAGCGGCAGGGTGCACAGCTTGGTCACCGCATCGTGGGCGGAGTTTGCATGGATGGTGCACATGCCCGGCAGGCCCGAATTCAACGCAATCAGCATGTCCAGACTCTCGGCTTCCCGGACTTCGCCCACCACGAGACGGTCGGGCCGCATGCGCAGGGCCTCTTTGACAAGCCGGCGTAAGGGAATTTCGCCCTGGCCCTCCAGGTTTGGCTGGCGGCACTGGAGGCCAACGACGTCGCGCAGCGGGAAGTGGAGTTCAAAGATCTCTTCAACGGTGATGACCCGCTCCCGGGAGCCGATGTTTGCCGCGAGGCAGTTGAGCATCGTGGTCTTTCCAGCCTGGGTGGCTCCTGAAACGAGGATGTTCAATCCACTGGCCACCGCGGCTCCCAGGAATCGGGCTGACTCGGGCGTCAACGTACCCAATTCCACAAGGTGCTCGAGCCGGGTCGCCTTGACCACGAATTTGCGGATGTTCACCGCCCAATGGCGGCGTGTGACATCGGGAATGACGACGTGGAGCCGGGAGCCATCGGGCAGGGCCGCATCCACGAAAGGTGAGGAGAGGTCCAGCCTGCGTCCGGAGCTCTTGAGCATTCGCTCAACGAGATCGCGGACCTGCTGTTCGGTGAGGCTGATCGAGGTGAGTTCGGATTCGCCGTTCCTGGCAACGTAGACCTCGGCGGGGGCGTTGAGCCAGACCTCTTCGATCGTGGGATCGTCCAGAAGCGGCTGGAGCGGTCCGAAGCCCGCAACGGCGTCGAACACGTACTTGCGCGCAGTGTCCGGATGTCCCAAAGGAGGCAAGGGGCCCAGAAGCGCCCGCTCATCGTAGTCATTCACGGCAGCCTCTACGAGGCGGTGCACTTCAACTGATTGGCTCAACGGATCCAGTCCCCGCCGACGGATCAGCTCCCGCACTTCATCCTCGACGATGCGCAATGCATCCATTACTCCCCCAATTCAGCTTGGGCTCCCGGTGAACCGAAAACCATCAATGAGGTTAAAACTAGGCGAGATGACAACCCGGAAACAATCAAAATTGCGGTAACTGTGAATAACTCTTTACTCATTTATCGCACAGGGAACATAAGAAACTCTGGTCACACAGGAATCATTGTTTGCGCTTTCATTGGCAAACTCCGCCGATTGGATTATTCGGGGCAACTCCCGTGCAACCGCGCGGCAACGCGACCGCGAAATCCGCGCAAAGTGGGCCCGCTACTCGAGTGATGGCGGTGCTTAAATACGAGTGTTGACACCCTCATTGGGCCGCTCGTAGCGTCAAATAATCAGCGGCGTGCTATGGCCGAAGAAGATTTTCAGGTCCATTGGCGCGCTGCCGTTCCCATAAATTAATGCCCACGATGAGTACTGACGAAACCAGTTGTGCAAACAAATCACGCGAGCGCTAAAGGTCTCACCAGTCACGTTGCAGGCGCGACGAACGGACTCGGGATGCAAAGCAGGTGGATAGGGGCCTCCGGCCAAGGGCGGGGGCTCCCGATTGAGGGCCAACAGACCCATCGAAAGACGACTGCCATGGCGGGAGTCGTGCTTCTCTTAGCAACGCTCTTCAACGCGACCATTTTGACCCAGCCGGCACACGCAGCGGGTCCTCTTGTCGTCACGTTGACATTCGATGACGCCAACGCCGACCAGATGGCGGCGGCGAACTATTTGAATTCCAAGGGGATGTTCGGGACATTCTTCCTTCCCTCCGGCTATCTGAATGCGACTGATCCAAATGGTGGACCGCCCCCGTACATGACGACCGCCCAGGGGCTCGCCCTCCAGACGGCAGGCAATGAGATCGGCGGGCACACTGTCACGCACCCGGACCTTGCACAGATGGACGCGAACGAGGTGGCACGGCAGGTATGCAATGACCGCGTCAACCTGAACACGATGGGCTTCCGGGTAACCAACTTTGCCTATCCGTTCGCATCCAGCACGCCCGCAGTCCAACAAACAGTTGCCAACTGCGGCTACAACAGCGCACGCGGCCTTGGCGATCTGAAGAGCAAGGTTGCGCCGACACTTACGGAAGTTGCTGAGCCGTTGCCCGTTCCTTCCTCAGACCTCTTCTTCACGAAAGCGCCCGACGAGGTCGACAGCACGTGGACAGTGGCTGACATGCAGGCCGTTGTGACCCAGGCAGAGCCTGTCGGCGGGTGGGTGCAATTGACGTTCCACCACTTCGATGTCCAAACGGACCCCCTGAGTGTGACGACTGCCAATTTCCACAGCTACGTCGATTGGCTGGCGGCCGAACAAACCGCGGGCAAGATCGTAGTCAAGACAGTCCGCCAGGTCATGGCGGCCCAGTTCCCTGACCCGAGCAACCCCGCCTTGGACGTGAACAAGCCGCTCGTCAACGGACCGGCTGCACCTCCTCCGATCACCACCGGAAACCTTATTCAGAACCCCAGCCTGGAAACGCCCGGTCCGGTAGCCACTGGACTCCCGTATTGCTGGGCCGTCGGCGCATACGGCACGAACACCCACACCTTCAGCAGCGTGTCGCCTGGCCACACGGGCTCGGTTGCCGAAAAACTGGTGGTTTCCGGCTATGTTAGTGGCGATGCCAAGCTCCTGCCGACCTTGGACCTGGGCCAGTGTGCCCCGAGCGCCATACCCGGCCACGTCTACCAGATGTCGGCTTGGTATCAATCGACGGCCCTGACCCAGTTCGAGCTGTACTACCGAACCGGGTTGGGAACCTGGAACTACTGGACGGCAAGTCCCCAATTCGCCGCCTCGACAGGCTGGACCCAGGCAACCTGGACTTCGCCGCCGGTACCGGCCGGAGCGACCGCCATCAGCATGGGATTGAACCTGCTGAGCAATGGAACACTGATCACGGACGACTACGGGCTGTATGACTCGATCGGCGCTCCGAGCGTCTTCAAATCGATGACGCCGGCAAGGTTGCTCGACACCCGCAATAGTGCCGTGGTGGGACCGAACGGGACCGTGTCATTCCAGGTCGCCGGAGTCAACGGCATCCCCGCAAATGTCAACGCCGTGACGTTCAACCTGACGGTCACAGAGCCGAGCTCGTTCGGGTTCGTTACAGCTTTTGCCTCCGGGTCTACCAAGCCGAATGCCTCCAACTTGAACTATGACAGATCCCAAACCGTACCCAACCTCGTGACGGTTCCGGTGGGGGCGGACGGAAAGGTAAGCCTCTACAACGCGTCAAACGGCACTGCTCAACTCATCGCCGACGCCTCCGGCTACTACACCACAGCCGCCTCCCAGTCGCCCGGCGAGTTCCAGCCGATGACGCCGAGTAGATTCCTCGACACCCGGAATGGAAACATTCCAGTTGGGCCCAAGGGAACAGTCTCGTTCCAAGTGGGCGGCGTCAACGGCATTCCCGCGGCAGTCTCGGCAGTTACCTTCAACCTCACGGTCACCAGTCCAACGTCCTTCGGCTTCGTGACAGCGTACGCATCGGGGACCACCCGGCCGAACGCATCGAATCTGAACTATGACAAAGCACAAACTGTCCCCAACAGCGTTACGGTGCCGGTGGGAACGGACGGAAAGGTCACCCTCTACAACGAGTCCACAGGCACCGCGCAACTGATAGCCGATGTTTCCGGATACTACCTGGCTGGCGGACCCGCAACAGTTTCCGGAGCCTTCCAAGCTGTTGCTCCAACGAGGTTCCTTGATACCCGAAATACCCCCAACAACGCCGTAGGACCTGGCGCGACCATTGCATTCCAGGTTGGCGGTGTAAGCGGGGTTCCTACAACGGTTGGCGGTGTGGTGTTCAACCTCACGGTTACCCAGCCGACGTCGTTCGGATTCGTCACTGCGTACCCGTCCGGAACCACCTTGCCCGCGACGTCGAACCTGAATTATGCGACAGCGCAAACGGTACCCAACCTGGTCACGGTGCCAACCGGAACAGACGGAAAGGTTGCTCTGTACAACCGCTCATCGGGCACAGCCCAACTCGTAGCGGACGTCTCAGGGTACTTCCTGCCCTGAGATCCTGATTCCCTTCTAAAAGAAACGCTCCGTCCCGGCTCGCCATGGCAAGCCGGGACGGAGCGCTTCCGGGCAGATGTCACCCAGCTAGTAATTGATCCATTTGCAAGCAAACTGGGTGTTGCCCGCCGAAAGCGCCGCAATACCGATCCCCCAAGCGCAGACCGCATAGGTTCCCCTTTGGGTCACCGGGATAGAGGCAGTGTAGCCATGGTCTCCAGCCACTTGAAAGACTCCATTGACGTCAGGCCTGGCGCCATTCGCAACGTACGCGGTGCCTCGGGTTGAGCCGTCAGGGGAAGTCACGTAGACATGAACGGGAATACTCGCGCTGGTTATCGCGGGGTCCATGGCCCAGCCAGTAGCGATGAGGGATGAACCGTCCACTTTGACAGACTCCAGGTAGCCTATGGGTGCCGGAGTGCTCGGGGCGATGACGGACTGACACCCGAGTAGCGTGTTTCCGAGGGGGAACTGGCTGACAGCGAGCCCGTAGGAACAAATGCGGTACGTTCCGGGTTTCTTGATCGGAATAGAGATCTGATAGCCATGATTTCCCATGGTTCCCATCACCCGGTTCACGTCATCGCGAGCCTCGCTGGCTTTGTATGCTGCACTCGTCGTGGCGCCGTCAGGATCTGTGACATAGATGTGGACGGGTATGGAAGCCGCCGGAGTTCCAGGATCCAACGTCCAACCCCTGACTTCAATGGACGGCGTAGCAGCAGCTGTGTTCGCGGCCACACTCTCCAAGTAGCCGATCGGAGCGGGCGTCACCGGAGGCGTCATCGACTTACAGCCCAGGAAACTGTTTCCTTGTGCAAAGCGTGTGACCGCCAAACCGTAGGCGCATACCGTATATTGCCCGGACATCGTCACAGCGGTGTCGCCCGTAAATCCATGGTTTCCAGCCACTTGCATGACGCTATTCACATCTGCGCGCGGCTGATCGGCGGACAGGACCTGAGGCACGGTATTCCCGCTTGGGTCAGTCACATAGATGTGAACGGGGATTTGCACCGATGGAGTGCCCGGGTCATAGCTCCAACCTACTGATCGCAGCGTCGGCCGCCCGTTCGCCATGACGAGGCTCAGCGACTCAAGGTATCCGTACGGAGCCGCCGATCCTTCGAGGGTCAGAGAGCGGCAACCAAGATCCGTAGGCCCGGCACTGCTGGCCAGCGCGTACACGCAAACCCGGTAGGTTCCCGCCGCCGTCAAGTCGAAGGACCGGGAAAAGCCGTGATTGCCACTGACCTGCATGATCCTGTTCACATCCGGGCGGGGCTGATCTGCGGTAAGTGGGTAGGCGGTTTGCACGCCGTCGGGAGTAGTGACGTAAATATGGACGGGAGAGGATTCAGACGGCTTCGCACTGTCGTAGGCCCACCCACTGACGTCAAGGGACGCCTTATCGCCCGACCGGTTAATCGCGACCGATTCTGCATACCCCACAGCTGCTGGAGCTGGCGGGCTGATCGTCACGCTGGCTGCAGAATCGCTGACGGAGTCGATGCTCACGCGGGTGCCAGCATGAGTGACGAATGTCTGACCTGCTTGCCAGGCCTGGGTAGAGCTGTAGTATCCGTTAAACGCTGAGGGCCGGGTGTCCGTAGGCAGCAGGATTGAGGTGTTGCCCGCGCCCTGCTGAGTGATCTTCACCCCGCGGTTTCCCCCCTGCGCGACCGCAGCGTCATACCCGACAGGTGCCCTAAGTTCGAGGAAGTAGACCTCGCCCGACTTGGGGTCGGTAAACTTCGCGGCCCGGTTTGCTCCTTGGCCCGCCCACGGTCTGAGCGTCACGCTCCGCGGCGTCGACGGTATTCCCAGATCAGAGATCTCATCTCCGTTTCCGAAGCGGCCTGCCTCCCAGAGGGTTGCACTGAGCTGCGGCGTAACGTCAAAATGCGCAATCCCCATGACATCGAGATTGTCGCCGTAGGGCTTTATAGAGCATGTGGCGTCGGCGAAGCCTCCATAAGGGCCCGATGCCACATCCATCACACCGCTGCCGCACTGAAGACTGTTGGCATGATCGAGCCCCAGCGCATGGCCGAATTCGTGGGTCAACGCTGGAGAACTAAGTCGGCTTATTTGGGGCATCAGGATTCGCCCGCCCGTAGTGCCGTTGCTGTACGTCATTCCGGCGGCACCGCTGCTGAGGTAGGCGCCCGGGACAAACATCACCAGGGCCGTGTAGGGACTCTGCGTCCAGCCCAGCTCACTGGAAACGATGTCAACGATTTCTGCAGGCGATTGCGTAGATCTTGCAGCCGACTTATGCAGTCGCAGTACATTTACCGTGGCAATGTCGACCCGACCAACAGTCATGCTTGCCCAATACCCATGGGCAGCACTAAGGGCTCCTTGGACAGCAGTCATGGGCACCGCAGCATCGGTTTCAGCGGCCGATTTGTCCGCGAGTTGCACCGTCACAAGGGTGGTCTTCAAAGTCCCGGCAAGCGGCGCACTTACGTAGCTGTAGTCAGCTCCGACCCTGTGCGGCGGAGGTCCCGACCGAACGAAGTCATCCGGCTGGTCCGGTGGGCTTGGGTCTCTCACGGCCGGAGCGGCCAATGAGGGTGTCCCAGTAGACCCCGCCGACAAGGCAGTGGCAGACGATGGGAGGCCCGCTGATACGATCAGGGCGGCGACCGCGGCCGCTACAAGATTCATTTTTCGCAAGATTGCTCGCTTATTGGGTGAGACCTCGGGTTGCCACCGTCGGTAAGCACTGGTCGGGTTCTTACATGATAGACGCTGAATCTCATCTATCACCCCAAAAACTTCAACCACAGCAGTCCCAAATGCACCAGGCACCTTCGTGGCGTCCTCGGAGATTCCGGGCAGGAAAAGGCGGGACAGCTTGTCCGCCACCCACAGGTTGAACCGCTAGGGTTATCAAGACGCAAGTCGCAGCTTTGCCAGTAATCGAAAGGACCCCTGGTGCATCATCGGTCGATTCTCCGAGCGACAGGAGGTCTCCTGTTGCTCGGTATCAGCCTTGCCGGCTGTGCCAGTCCGGCCGCCAAGGACAACATCCGTGGCGCGCTCACCGCAGTTGGAAGTCCCCTTCAAAGCGCTCCCATTGATGCCTGGGCCAACGCGTGGCAAAAGTCCTTCAAGGCAACATCGCTGAATTACTCGCCGGACGGCGCCAGCGTAGGGCTGACAGCGTTGGCCACGGGGCAGGCCTATTACGCGGCAGTCGACGCGCCTTTGACGACAGCGCAGCAGGACCAGACGAAGCCCCAGTGCGGCCCTGGCGGAGCGTTTAGCGTGCCTACTTCCATTACCCTCGTCGGAGTTGCCTTCAATGTACCCAGCATCCACGGGTTGAAGCTCTCACCAGAGTTGCTCGCACGGATATTTTCCGGAGATATCAATCGTTGGAATGACAAGGCAATCGCCGCGATCAATCCCGGAAGCAACTTCCCGGACCTCCCCATCGTGCCGGTCACCGCAAGCAGCCCTTCAGCTCTGACTTCCGTCAGCACTCGATATCTTTCCACGTCACCTGGATGGACGACCGGCACAACGGATAGGTGGAAAAGGGTTCCGGGTGGCGCGGAAGTCAAGAATTTCAGCGATATCGCGAAGAAAGTCGATGATACAGCCGGTTCCATCGCCTTCATGGACTCGGCATCCATCGGATCCCGCTTTGATACCGCCCTGTTGACTTTCGGCGGCAGCTACGTCCGTATGTCCAAAGACTCGGTTGCCGCAGCAGTCCAGGAGGGCACCTCCACGACGACTGGAACGGGCGTCGAGTTTAAGCTCCCGGAGAAGACCGAGCAGGGCTACGCTCTGGGGTCTGTCAACTACCAAGCATTCTGCACTACGTACAAAAATAATCAGGTTGCGTCCCTCGTGAAGTCCTGGGGGGAGTTCGTGGTCAGCCCCGACGGCCAGGTCGCCTCAACATATTTCGCCGGCGTAGCGTCCCCGAGTGAACAGTCCCTCGACGATTCCGCAGTCCTGATAAAGAAGATCGGGAGTGCCCAGTGATCGATCCCCCAGCCATTCATGGACGCCTCGCTCCAAACGTCGAGGAGCAGGCCAAGCCGCGCCCGGAACGGTTCGGTGTCCGGCCGCGCGCCGTATCTCCCGGGACGAAGGCAGGCTTCAGGTTCTTCATCCGCATTTTCGCCTTGTTGTCAGCTCTCATTACTTTATGGATTCTCGCGACACCGCTAATGGCCTACCCCGACGAGCCTGCCCACACCATCAAGGCAGCCGCTGTGGCCAGGGGCCAGTTCTTCCCAGGCCCGGGAGAGTCGTACGGCAACGGCGTCCACGTCCAGGTCCCTTCCTACATCGCGAACATTGGCTCGCAGCGGTGTTTCGCATTCACGAGGGAAAAGTCCGCTGCCTGTGCGCCGAACATCCCTCTTGATGACACGTACACCACCATCGGTGTGACCTCAGCCGGTTTGTACAATCCCTTCTACTATTGGCTGGTCGGTTTACCCAGTTTGGTAATGTCCGGGGCACCTGCCGTATTCGCCATGCGAATCGTCAGTGGCCTGATGTCAGCAGCCTTCTACGCCGCTGGCTTCACCGCTTTGTCGCGGCTCCGCCATCCCAAATGGCCGATCATTGCCGCTGCAGCGGCCACCACCCCCATGGTTTTGTTCCTGGCAAGCGGAATCAATCCAAACTCGTTGGAAGTCGCGGCCTCCATGGCTGCGTTCTGCGGCTTTGTGTCAATTCTCGAAAACTCACGACGACTTCATCTGGCGCGACCTGGCATCCTGGCAGTGGGCGTCTCGGCCGCAACGCTCGCCAACACCAGGAACGTGTCATTGTTGTGGTTGCTATGCGGCGCCGTTGTCGCGTGCCTTTTCTTCCGACGCTCGGACATAGCGGCGGTTTTCCGCAATCGAACGTTGCTGATCGTCGCCAGTGTGTCCGCCGTCGGGGTCGCTCTCGGTGTGCTGTGGAATTTCGTCATGCTGTCCGCTCCCCCTTCAGCAGGAGAAGCGCCCGCGGGAATCTCCAACGTGGTCGAAGGCCTACGTCCGACCAACGCCTTCGTTACCATGCTGGACCGAGCCTTTGACTTCGTTCCCCAGTACATCGGCGTTGCAGGCTGGCTCGACACCCCGGTGCCGCAAGCCGTGATGATGTTCTGGGGCACACTTCTGATGGCCCTCTTGTTGTCGGTATTCACGATGCGCCCAGCCCGATTGCAACTGGGATTCTGGGTCGCAATCGGCATGCTGGCAGCAGTGCCGGCCTTGGTCCAAGCGGCGTTGGTCACGAGCAGCGGCTATATCTGGCAAGGTCGCTACAACCTGCCGCTTTTCGCCATCGCGGTCATTTCCGCCGGGCTTGCCCTGAGGTTCCGCTCGTTCAAGTCCACTCTCGTCAGCAGAAGACTGACGAAAATCTTGCTTTGGACCACCTGCGCAGCCCATCTCTATGGCTTTGTATACATTCTCCGGCGGTATGTCGTTGGCCTGCCGGACTCAGCCAACTGGCTGGTGATGTTGACCAAACCTGAGTGGCAACCTCCGCTGTCCTGGGAGGCACTCACCGTACTACTGGCTGTTGTGCTGCTGGTTGCGGCCTCGCAGCTTTTTGCCTTCCTTCATCCAGGCGCCCACTTCCTCCCAGCGAGGCTAGTGGGTGCCCTGAACGGCCTCCTGGGCAGGAACCGTGCGGCAGCGGGACAGCTTCCTCGAAACGGCTCCGCAGCGTAGGACTTTTGAATAGCCGCAGACGAATAGCAAAACAGATGGGCCTGGCCGGGCAATTCGCCCGGCCAGGCCCATCTGTAATCATCGTCCGATTCCGCCCTAGCCGCGGAGGTACGCCGCCAACCGGTCGGAACTACGGGCCGGAACGAAGCCGGTCCGCTTGATCTTGCTCAAGTCGAGGACGCTGTTCAAGGGCCGCGGTGCCGCTTCCTTGTCCGCGAAATACTCCTTGGTGCTCACGCCGGTGACGTCGTCGCGCGACGCGCCCCGGAGCTCATAGACGTCTCCCGCGATGTCCGCCCACGATTGCGGTTCGCCATCGTTGCTGAGGTTGTAGACGCCATAGGCCGCCTTGGATTCAAGCAAGTGCCTGATTCCCGCAGCGATGTCCTCGGTGAAACTGAGCCGGCCGATCTGGTCGTCGACGACGCTCGGCTTGATCCCGCGGTCAGCGAGGGACGCCATGGTCCGGACGAAGTTATTGCCTTCGCCGATCACCCAACTGGTGCGCACGATGTAGTGTCGGGGCACTACGCTTACGACGGCGTCGCCGGCCGCCTTTGTCTGGCCGTAGACTCCCAGCGGGGTGAAGGCTTCGTCCTCCCCGTGGGTCTCGTCGGTACCGTCGAAAACGTAGTCCGAGGAAACATGGACAAGGGTCAAATCGTGGTCGACGGCGGTCTTGGCCAGGCGAGCCACTGCGGCGACATTGGCTTCCCACGCGGCTTTCCTGCCGGCGGGCGTTTCCGCAGCGTCGACGGCGGTGTACGCAGCCGCGTTGATGATCGTGGAGTAGTTCTTCCAGTTACGGGCCGCGAACGAGTCCTCGCTGGACAAATCGAACTCGGCCCGGCCGGCGAACTCAACGGACGTGTCGCCGTCGTACATCTCCCGCAAGGCCTTGCCGAGCTGCCCGTTGGCGCCCACCACAAGGACCTTCTTCGGCGGCATGGGGGTCACATCAGCCAACCGCGGGTGGGCCTTGTCCTTGTCGGACAGTTCGGCCTGTTCAAGCGGGACTGGCCACGCAATGGCAGCGGTCTCGTCCGCGAGGTTCAGGAACGTGTATTGGCTCTGCGCGTCTGCAGACCAGTGATCGTTGACGAGGTACGTGTACGCAGTATTGTCCTCAAGCGTCTGGAATGCATTGCCTACCCCGCGCGGAATGAAGATGGCCTGGCTCGGGTCAAGCTCCGCGGTGAAGACCGCGCCGAAAGAAGGACCTTCACGCAGGTCGACCCACGCACCGAAGATCCGGCCCGTCGCTACCGAAATGAATTTATCCCAAGGCTCGGCGTGAATGCCGCGCGTAGTACCGGCCTTCTCGTTGAAGGAGATGTTGTTCTGGACGGGACGGAAGTCCGGCAGTCCAAGTGCCACCATTTTCTCCCGCTGCCAGTTCTCCTTGAACCAGCCGCGGTTATCGCCGTGGACCGGCAGGTCATAGAGAACCACACCTGGAATCGGCGTTTCGTGTGCTGCAAGCGGCTTAGAGAATTCCAATGTCATCGCTTACTGGCCCTGTTCCTTGTAGCGCGCTTCCGTCACGGCTTTCTGGGGACGCCACCAGGCTTCGTTGTCCCGGTACCACTTAATGGTGTCTTCGATGCCGGCATCGAAGTTTGAGAATTTGGGCTGCCAACCGAGTTCGTCACGCAGTTTGTTTGAGTCGATGGCGTACCGGAGGTCATGGCCCGGGCGGTCCACCACGTGGTCGTAGGCATCGCGGGGCTGCCCCATGTGCTCGAGAATGAGCTCGACGACATCCTTGTTGTTTTTTTCCCCGTCGGCACCGATCAAGTAGGTTTCGCCGATCCGGCCTTTTTCGATGATGGCAAGCACGGCGGAGGAGTGGTCATTCGCGTGGATCCAGTCGCGGACATTCTCGCCCTTGCCGTAAAGCTTGGGCCGGATTCCATCGATGACGTTGGTGATCTGGCGCGGGATGAATTTCTCCACGTGCTGGTATGGACCGTAGTTGTTGGAGCAGTTGCTGATGGTTGCGCGCAATCCAAACGAACGTACCCAGGCACGGACGAGCAGGTCCGATCCTGCCTTCGTCGAGGAGTACGGGCTCGACGGGTTGTATGGCGTATCTTCAGTGAAGCGCTGAGGGTCGTCGAGCTCGAGGTCTCCGTACACCTCATCGGTGGAGATGTGGTGGAAGCGCTTGTCGTGCTTTCGGGCCGCTTCGATGAGGGTGTAGGTCCCGATGATGTTGGTATCGAGGAAGGGGCGGGGGTCGTGCAGGGAATTGTCATTGTGTGATTCGGCTGCATAATGGACCACGACGTCGGCGTCAGCAACAAGGCCATCGACCAGGCCGGCGTCGGCGATATCGCCCTTTACGAGGTTGACCCGATCTTCCGGAAGGCCGCTGATGGACTCTGGATTGCCGGCGTATGTCAGCTTGTCGAGGACTGTGACGCTGGCATCTGTGTTAGCCACCAGGTAGTGGACGAAGTTGGAACCGATGAAGCCGGCGCCGCCGGTGACAAGGATTTTCTGCATGGTGCCCATATTACCGGCTGGCCACTGGCCAGCCTTTTGCATTTACTTCAGCAACGGGTGAAACTGCAAAAACTCTGGCACCACCAATAACAATAGGCACTTCCGTATGTCATTATTGTGGGGGCCGTTCCGTTCTCGGCCTGCCACGAACATCCGGGAGCCTCCTTGCGCAACAACCCAACCCCCAAAATCCTGCTCGCAATGACGCTCGCGATACCGCTCGCGTGGGGTCAAGCCGCCGTCCCAGCCAACGCGGCGCCGCCGACGACGGGACCCGCCCCGAGTCCGGCAGCGTCCCCGACGGCCCCGGCTGCGCCAGCCTCGCCGTCGCCTGCTGCCCCCCGCCAGGGGGCAGCGGTCCCCTCCCCAGCAGCACCGCAGGCGAGCACTCCAGCACCAGCACCGACTGCCCCGACTGCAGCGGCCACGCCGTCCGGCGCGGCTTCGCTCAGCGATGCGGAAAAGCTCAAGAAGTTCGGCGCGACGATGGGCATGACCAAGAAGGCCGGTCAGGTTGGAATCGCTTCGACCCAGCAGGCCAAGGTATTCAGCCAGGCCGGAGGCGAACCGTCCGTGCCGGAGCAGCCGGCGGGGACGCAGGGCAGCCCGTTGGGGCTGGACGTCAGTGGGTGGCAAGGCAATGTCGACTGGAACTACGTCTCGTACATGAAGGGTGCCCGCTTCGCATACGTCAAGGCATCCGAAGGAACATGGGCTTCGAACAGTTACTTCGCTCAGCAGTACAACGGGTCAGCTGCGGCCGGACTTATTCGCGGCGCTTACCATTTCGCTCGTCCGAACCTTTCCCGCGGCGCCGACCAAGCTTCTGCCTTCCTGGCGAGCGGTGGCGGCTGGTCCAGTGACGGTATGACTTTGCCGGGAGCGCTCGACATCGAAGATCATCCCGGCGCGTACAACGGTTCTCCTTACAATGAGGGCCTCAACTCCTGCTACAACATGAGTCCGGCCCAACTATCGGACTGGGTGGCCGATTTCGTTGATTACTACTTCCAAGCCACCGGAAAAGCAGCAGTCATCTACACCACGGCCTACTTCTGGAACAGCTGCCTGGGCGGAACCACAAGATTCTCGAACACCAACCCGGTTTGGGGTGCCTCGTGGTACACCAACAACCCTGCCAGTTTCGGAGGGTGGGGCTTTTACACCTTCTGGCAATATGCCGACGCCTACACAGATCAGAGCGCGACAACGCTGGCTACCTACCCGGGCGACCAGGACCTTTTCAACGGCTCGATGGATCAGCTTCGTCGGTTTGCCGCAACCCCCGACGCAAGTCCGGTAGGCCTCATCCCCGGCGCTACCCTTCTGACCGGAAAATGGGCGGGCGACGGTCGTAGCTACGTCGGATGGTACAAAGACGGATTCTGGTGCCTTCAAATGCCACGGGGTCCCCGCAAGTGCTTCGGGTACGGGAATCCAGGCGACAAGCCCGTTGTGGGTAACTGGAACGGAAGCGGTACGGCAGGGATCGGCATCGTTCGTAACGGCGTTTGGTGGCTGGTAGATGACATCAACACCATGGCGATAACCAAGGTGGTTTCCTTTGGCGTTGGTTCCGACACTCCGATCGTCGGTGACTGGAACGGCTCCGGCCGGGACAGCATCGGTATCTGGCGTAACTCCAGCTTCCAGGTCAGCTACTCCGTCAGCAACCCGGTGGTGAATGAGTTCACTTCATTCGGAGTTCCGTCCGACACGCCCATCGTCGGGGACTGGACAGGCAGCGGCAAGACAAGCATTGGCGTCTGGCGTAATGGCCAGTGGTGGCTCAGCAGCCGTATCCAATCGCCTGTGGTTTCCAATGTGTTCAACTACGGAATCAGCACCGACAGCCCGGTTACAGGCGATTGGAACGGCGACCGCACGACTACAGTCGGGATCGTCCGGGGCAACAGCTGGCAGTTGACCAACAGCCTTTCGCAGCTGTCAGTGGACGTCCTCTACTACTAGGAGGGCTGGTCCACCAGTCCGCGCAAGGAAAGCAGCCGACGCCGAGCCTCACCCATGAGGCGGAGCAGCACGACACGAGCGGCAACGATAGTCGCCAGAGAACGCCACCCCCTTGGGGTGGCGTTCTCGTCATGTAGGCGGCGGAGCAAGGTGGGTTCGTCCAGGTGCTCGATAGAGCCGGCCATGTTTCCAATAATCGCCAGCCAAAGGTCGTGGGATTCACGCAGGTAGGAAGGCACTGGGGCGAACGCTCCCAGAAGTTCGCGCCGGAAGGCCATGCCGCACCCATAGTAAGCGCGGTACCCAACCAGGATTCCGAAGAGATTCGCTAGCTTCCTGCTTCCGTCGGCGGACCTAAGCCGGGGAATCGCCGGCCGGGGCCCGCCTCCGAGAATGTCGAAATTACTGGCTACGACTGCGCTCCCTTGCAACGCGGACAGCATGTGCTCGAGCCTCCCGGGGATCCACACATCGTCCTGGTCCGCAAGGAAAATGAACTCGCCCCGGCTGGCCAAAACTGCATGCTGGAAGGAACGAACGTAGCCTTGGTTGCTCTCAGCCCGGATGAGCCTGATCCTCGGATCATCAAACGCCATGATCTTTGTCACAGTGTCATCCGGCGAGGCGTCGTCAACGATCACCACTTCGTCTTCGGTACCAAGTTGGGAAAGAATCGACTCGAGCTGTTCCCCGACGTAGCGGGCTCCCTTATAAGTTGCCATGCAGACGCTGGCTCGTATCATCGGGGTGGCGTGCTCATTGCGTCCGTTCATGGCCTCACAGTCCGTTTGTTCATAGGGAGTGACGGGGTTTTGCGCCCTCCCGACCGACTGCACCATCTTAGGTGACGGCTTCCTCGCCAACCATCCCGTAAGATCGATGAAGACTGCCCGTGACCCAAGGACGCTCCTACCAAATGAAGACCGTACTGCTGCGCCTCTCCGGGTTCACGGTTCTGCCGCTGCTGTCCTTGATCACACCGATCCTCCTCATCCCGGTCATTTCCAGTTTTGTCGGGGGAGACGGAATTTCGAGCGTCATTTCCGGCCAAGCGATCGGAACCTTCGCAGCAACCGTGCTTATGTGGGGCTGGAATGTTGACGGACCAGTCGCAATCGCCCGTTCCACCAGCGCTGACGAGCGGGGCACGGTCTACCTGCGAAGCATGAGGACCCGTATCCTCCTGCTGGCCCTCGTACTTCCCGCCTCAGCAATCGTCGCCGCGCTGGTTGCCAATCCGGCTTTCCGCGCTGAAGCAATCGGCATGGCATGGGCCGTCGCTATTTCAGGGATGTCCCCGTCGTGGTTCTGCATCGGCCTGGGGCAACCCAAGCTGCTTGCCATCTACGACACCGTCCCCCGATTCATCGCCACCGTCACAGCAGCGCCGCTGCTGCTATGGACACACCAGCTCTGGTTCTATACCGGGCTCCTCGTACTTGCGTCAATTGTTTCATTGGCCATATTCCACCGGACCTATTCCCCCGGGGGCCAGTGGCTACCCCGCGATGTCCGTTCCGCATTGCGGGAACTCGCCTCACAGGGCCGCACCGCCGGGATCAGCCTCGCGGGTAACGCCTACGCCTCCACTCCGACCCCGATCGCTACGGCAAGCACCGCTCCTGCAGCGTCCGGCAGCCTTGCGACAGTGGATACCCTTTACCGGTTCGGCCTATTTACCGTAGTTGCACTCGGGAACGCCTTCCAAGGGTGGACACTCGAGCATGGCGCCGCGATGCGCCGCAGGCGCCATCTTGCTGCCATCTACGCCCATGCGGCGCTAGGGGTCCTTGGGGCGGCCGTGTTGACGGTCGCCGGTCCGTTCGTTAGCAGCCTGTTGTTCGCAGGCAAGGCCCAAGCCACCACCGAGCTGTGCTTCTACTACGGACTTGCGTTCCTGTTCCTCAGCGCCAGCACCCCGTTCATCCGGAACCTGCTTATTCCGGCAGGGCAGCAACATCTGGTCCTTTTATGGACGATGGTTTCTGCCCTCCTCGGCGTCGCGGCCATGATCTGGGCCGGGATGTCCGGCAACGCCCCCGGCATCGCTCTCGGGATGGCCCTCAGCGAGGCAGTCCTCTTCGTGGCGCTGCTGATTCCTGGATTCAAAGTTGTGAACACAGAAAGGCCGAGTCATGCAGACAGGTGAATCTTCGGCAGTCGTTGCCATTATTGCCGCCTATCGCCCGGATCCTTCACTCGAACAGGGAGTGCGCCAACTGGTCCAGCAGGGCGTCCGCGTGCTCGTCGTCGACGACGGATCCCCTTCGGGCTTTGAGGGTGTGTTTGCGCAATTGACCCAAGCCGGAGCCCGGGTCCTCCACCAGCCTGAAAACGCAGGCATTGCGGCAGCGCTCAACGCCGGTATTGCGCTTGCCCGGTCGGAGGGCGATCCGGATTACGTCCTGACCTTGGACCAGGACTCCCGGCCCAACCCCTTCTACGTCCAAAACGCCATCGAGACAGCGCGGCGGGCGGCTTCTGCAGGAATAGACGTCGGCTTCATCTGCGCGTCCGCCTACAGCGGGCACGCAGTCCCGACGATGGGCTCCGTAGGATCCTTCACAGAGGCCTTCGATCCCATGCAGTCGGGCTTTATGATCCCTATCGAAACCATCGACCGGGTCGGCGTTTTTGACACTGGACTCTTTATCGACGGCGTCGACTCCGAATACACAATGCGTGTGCGAAGCGCCGGACTCCATGTCCTGGTCGGGGAAGCCTGCGACATTGACCACGACCTGGGTCAACGTGATCGCGCGCGACTGCTGGGAAGGCCCGTCGTGGTTTTTGGCCGGGAGATCTCCTTTAATTACCACTCCCCCAGCCGCGTTTACTACATCTGCCGGAACGGGACTGCACTCACACGCAGGTATGCCCTGAAGGCGCCTGCTTGGACGTTCCGCAGGCTCGTTGAGGAGGGTAAAGCCCATCTGTTGCGATTTACTTTCAGCCCGGGCCGCCGCAAGCTGATTTGGGCCGCCATCGCGGGGTTCGCTGACGCTTTGAGGGGACGCACGGGCCGGATCCCCGCCGAACTGGAACGAAGACTCAAGTAACCGAACCGCCAGAGGGACGCGATGGATGCCCGTCGGCGCCCCTCTCTGGAATTGATATAGTTTGGACACCATGGAACCAACCCCCACAGCCCGCGTTCTGGTCATCATGCCAGCCTGGAATGAAGCCGAAGCGGTCGGCAACACGGTGCGTGAAGTACTCGCGACCAGCGGCCGCTACGACGTCTTGGTCGTCAACGACGGCTCTACCGACAACACAGCAGCCGTCGCGGAAGCTGCGGGCGCAACGGTCCTCAACCTTCCGTTCAACCTCGGTGTGGGCGGGGCGATGCGTGCCGGGTTCAAATACGCTCGCCGGCTCGGCTACCGCCAAGTCATTCAGGTTGATTCCGACGGCCAGCACGATCCAAGCAGCATCGAAGAAGTACTGGGCGGCCTCCGGCATGCAGACATCTCCATTGGCGCCCGCTTTGCTGACCGGGGGAACTACAAGGTCAGCGGTCCTCGCAAATGGGCGATGGTCTTCCTGGCCAAAGTGATCTCGTCCCTCGCCAAAACGCGCCTCACTGATGTCACCAGCGGTTTCCGCGCCGGCAACGACCGGGCGATCAGCCAGTACTTGGATCACTACCCGGCGGAGTACCTCGGAGACACCATCGATTCCCTTGTCGTAGCGATCCGCTCCGGCTGCACAGTGACCCAGGTCCCCGTCGAAATGCGTGTGAGGCAAGGGGGCACCCCCAGCCACAACCCGGTGAAAGCAGCTATATATCTTGGTCGGTCCGTGTTCGCCCTGCTCTTTGCCCTGACGCGTAAGCGGTCTGCCCCGGCAGCCACAGTCCCCGAAGTCGAAGGAGTACGCTGATGGGAAATTTCGCCGCGTTCCTGTTGGCGCTGGTCATCGTTGCCCTGGTTTTCGAAATGCTGCGCCGCAAGAAGCTCCGGGAAAAGTATGCAGCTTTATGGTTGATCGTCGGTGTCGCGACTTTGATCCTCGCCGCGTTCCCATATCTGCTGAACATTGTCGCGGGAGTCGTGGGTATCCAGGTACCTTCGAATCTCCTGTTTGCAATGAGCATCCTCATGTTGCTCGGCGTCTGCCTGCACTTGTCATGGGAGATCTCGGTCGTTGAGGATGAGACGCGCTCACTGGCTGAGGAAGTGGCCATCCTCAGGACCCAGTTCGAGTCCCTTGCTGGAGCCGCACACGCCAACACGCCGGTCGATCAAGCTGTCAAGACACCTGACCCTGCACCGGCCCCAACCTCCAGACAAGCAAGCGAAGGTTTTGACGCATAACATGCCCCTCGACATACTGATCCCTTACTGGGGAGATCCCGGTTACATGAAGGAAACTGTCAACAGCGTCCTCGCCCAGCACAATGGCGATTGGCTTTTGACGGTCGTCGATGACGCCTACCCAGGCACCGAAATCAGCGACTTCATGGCCGGGATCCAAGACCCGCGAGTCAAATACATCCGCAAGGATCAGAACGCAGGCATAACGGAGAACTACCGGACCTGCGTTTCACTCGCCACACAGGAGGTGATGGTGATCCTGGGTTGCGATGATGTCTTGCTGCCGAACTATGTGGACGTCATCCTCTCCGCGCATGCCAGCTTCCCCGATGCCGCGCTGATCCAACCCGGTGTGGAGGTGATCGACGAAAAGGGTCGAGTCGTGGCCACACTTGTTGATGTGGTGAAGCAACGGATCATTAAGCCAAGAGGCGGTGGGCGGCAGCTCATGGCAGGAGAGCCAATCGCCGCCAACCTCATGCACGGAGACTGGCTTTACTGGCCGTCTCTTGCCTTCCGTACGGACAAGATCCGTAAGGTGGACTTCCGCGACGGCTTCCCGATCATCCAGGATCTCGCCTTGATTATGGACATGATCTACAACGGTGATCAGTTGCTGATCGATCCGGAGGTTTGCTTCCAGTACCGCCGGCATTCAAACAGTGCATCTTCCACCAAACTCGTGGATGGCTCCCGCTTCGCCGGTGAACGCGAGTATTTTGAAGTCGCTGCCGCCCAGGCCGATGAACTTGGTTGGACGAAAGCTGCCCGGTCGGCGAGGCTCAGGCTGACCTCCCGTGCACACGCCGCAGCCCTCCTTCCCAAGGCGGCAGCGAGCCGCAACAAAGCCGCCGTCAAGGCCCTCGTCCGACACACTTTCGGAAAGTAACTTCCGCTACGAAAGGTCCAAGAGTGACTTCTCTAACTAATCCTGTCCGCCCAGGCGGTACCGTCCTCGTCACCGGCGGCGCTGGTTTCATCGGCTGCGCCGTCTCCCCAGCCCTGGTCGACGCCTTCGACAGGGTAGTTGTCGTCGACAACCTGCACCCGCAAATCCATGCCTCCGGTGAGCGGCCCGCCGATCTGCACCCGAAAGCCGAACTCGTCGTCGCCGATGTAGCCGATGCTGCAACTTGGGACACCGTCTTGGCGGACGTCACCCCCGACGTCGTGATCCACCTTGCGGCGGAAACCGGGACGGGCCAGTCCCTCGAGGAATCGACCCGCCACACTCACGTCAACGTCGTCGGCACTTCCCAGCTTCTCGATGGCCTCAACCGTCATGGCAAACTCCCGCGTCGGATCGTGCTTTCCTCCAGCCGCGCTGTCTACGGCGAGGGCGCCTGGGCCGACGCCGACGGCAAACTCTTCTACCCAGGCCAGCGGACCAGCGAGACGCTGGACAAGGCCCAGTGGGACTTCCCGGGTGCCACGCCGGTAGCTATGAAGGCATCGGAAACGTTCCCCGCCCCGGTTAGTGTCTACGGGGCCACCAAGCTCGCCCAGGAACACGTCCTGCAGGCCTGGGCAAAGTCTTACGGGGTGGAAACCGTCATCCTGCGGCTCCAGAACGTCTACGGTCCAGGCCAGTCGCTTATCAACCCCTACACGGGAATCATGAGCTTGTTCTGCAGGATGGCCATGGGCGGCAAATCGATTCCGCTTTACGAAGACGGTGAAGTCCGCCGTGACTTCATCTTGATCGACGATGTCGCGTCTGCCATCGTCGCCGGCGCGGTCTCCCCCACCGTGCAGGGCGAGCCAATGGACATCGGTTCGGGCGAGTTCCAGACCATCGGCACGGCTGCGGAGCTTATCGCCGCGCACTACAACGCCCCGGCTCCCCACGTCACCGGGCAATACCGGCAGGGCGACGTCCGTCACGCATGGGCCGACGTCACGGCCGCGAAAGAAGTCCTCGGCTGGACGCCGCGGTACAACCTCGCCCAAGGCATCGACCGGCTCGCCAACTGGATCGACGTCCAGCCAGACGTCCAGCCAGCCTGACGCCGGACGGAGACCAGGACGTTGCCCTCGACTGTCGCAATCGTTTCACTGTTCAACCCCTCTGACGGAGTACTGGCAAACGCCGCAGCGCTCCTGAAGCAGGTGGACGCGGTGGTCGTCGTCGACGACGGTAGCACCAAGGACCCCGCGCGCATCCTTGGTGAACTGGTGAACCTGGGATGCCGGGTGGAGCGGCTTGCTGAAAACTCCGGGATAGCTGCCGCCCTGAATGCTGGAATTTCCTCCGTGCTGTCGTCGGCCGCAAAACCGGACTATATCCTCACCATGGATCAGGACTCACTGCTCGACGACGGTTATGTCGCCGCCTTGGAGGCCGCGGCATCGGCCGCCGTTGGTGCGGGGGTTCCTTTGGGTATGGTCGCCCCGGGCTCCATACGGGGTCTCCCGGTCCGACGCGCCGGGGTCATGAATGGCATTCAGCTCGGCGGCGAACCTATCCAATCGGGCCTTCTCATCCCGGTCCCGGTGCTGGAGCGGTTGGGCCTCTTTCAGTCCAGCCTCTTCATCGACGGTGTGGACAGCGAGTTCTATCTGCGGTGCACGTCGAACGGACTCCGCGCCGTCATAGCCCCGGACGCCGCACTTGACCACAGTCTGGGAAGTCCAGCGACTGCCAAATTGTTCGGTCGGGAACTTTCCATTGGTGGAAAGCCGCTCAAGATCCGCACAGCCGCTGATTGGCGTTACTACTATCTTTTCCGGAACAGGATCCTGCTGGCACGCCAGTACGGCCGGCGGTTTTCGCTCTGGATCCTGAAAGGCTTCTTGGCCGACTACAGGCATCTGATCATCGTGACGCTCCTGGCCCCGGGACGAAAGACCCGACTCGCGAACGCCCTCGGCGGGATACGAGATGGAGTGCGCGGCCTGTCCGGCCGGCGCCCCGGCTAAGCGAGGCCCGCGCAGCCTGTCAAGGCCACCGCCGCCGGACATCCGTACCCGCGACGTATCACTAATCGCCAAAAAGCTTTGCTCTTAATCATTGGGGAAAATCGCACGTGAGCACCGCCATCCACGACCAGCAGCACCTTCGGCGGCGTTCACGGCCGAGAACGCCCCATGGCGAACGCAGACGGGGTCCGCAACTGCGCCATGCGCGGTGAATATTGGCCTGCGCTATCGTCGCCGGTACCGTCCTTGTCCTCAGGACAGCAGGGATCCTTCAAGGAACACCCGCGCTCATCGTTGCGGCCGTCCTCCTGCTTCTCCTGCCGACTGCCCGGGTACTGTCAAAGCGCGTCCTCTTCAACGGACTGATTTTGGCCGGCCTGATGCCGCTGACCTGGTGGCTACCTGAACGCTTGGTGGGCACGGATCACGGGACACTCCTGCTGGCGGGTCTCGCCGGGGTAATAGCCTGGTGGATCGGATCTTCGAGAGTTCCTGTCCGGAGGGTCCGGCGGCTGGTTCCCCGTGCCGGTTGGGTGGACTCAATACCGTTTCTGGCCGCGCTGCTCTCAGCATTGTCGCTGGGGACGATGCTGACAATCCGCTCTCCACTTGATGCCTTGTCGATCCTTACAAGCAGATGGGATTACCAATCCCATTTCAGCATCTACTACATGATCCGTAGCCATGGCGAGATCATTCCGACCATTCCGCAAACCACCGCCGGCGACGCTTGGGGCTTCGGAGAGTACCCGCAAGGCTTTCATGCTCTGTTGGCCACCATGTCTGACCTGCTTCGTCCGTCCTATTCCAGCGTGGACAGCGAACTGGTCAGCTTCATGAACCTACAGGCAGCTTGCAGCGTCCTCACGGTCCTGATCGTCGCGGCCGGACTATGCGCACTGCCGGCGGTACGCCGAAGGCCAGCCGTCATGGCCAGCGGAATCGCCATCGCGATCGCCGCATGGATCTATGGCCCCGGTGCCATACCTGCATACGAGGGCTTCGCCAATTTCTATCTCGCGTGTGGCATGGCCACCGCCACGGTCCTCGCCCTACTGACCTTCCAACGCCGCACCCCGGTTGTCGGCGTTGCCGTCGTCGGTGCAGGTCTGGTCGGTATCTGCAACAACTGGCTTTTGCTCGTATCGCTCCTTGCCGGGGTGCTTTGGATCAAGCTGCGGGCCGTGGTACGCGCGCGCGACAGCTACAGCCGCAGGTGGTGGACTCTTTCGTCGATATGCATCAGCGTCAGCTTGCTGGGCATGGCACTTCCCATCATCCAGATTTCTCCTCTTATCGAACAAAGCCAGCACATCCTGGAGGCTCAAGGCGGGATCGCGTATCCGGACTTCGGGCTTGCCCTAGTGGCAGTTGTCTTGGCTTTGGTGTTGGGCTTCGCCAACCGCTCGTTTGCCCTGCGCATGCCTTCGACACAGCTCCGGGCTGAACGATTGGACGTTTCCAGGGCTGCGACGGGCCTGTTCATACCGATTGCCCTTTGCATCTGGCTGGCCGTCTCGCAAAGCGTCCAGAACGGAGCCATCTCCTACTATTTCTACAAGTATTTGATTGCTGTGCTGCTCCTCGCGTGGCCGCTGGTCGTAGCGGCGGCCGCCTGTCTGGTACCGCCGACCGCCCAGTCAGAGGGCTTGCGGCACAAGCACGGGCTCACCGTTGCGTTGTGCGTCCTGGCAATCACGGCGACGCAAGTGTTCGGCTTTTCGGTTCCGGGACTCCAAGCGGTGGGCCTTCCAGCGACAGTCCGTCCGCTGACTGAAATGTCCAACCAGCAGGCCCGCCTGCAGAGTACGCCGGCTTTCGTGTCCCGGCTGCTTCAGAGTGCCCGGCAGCCCCAACCCGCGTCAACCGTCTATATCCCGGGGCCGGGAACTGTAGATCCAATTCTGGCTGCCAGGTGGCAATGGGGCATGCGCGGCATGTCGTCGTCGAAGACGACCGCTCTCAGCTTCGACCTTGTGGACATCGTGAAGGACTATAACAAAGCTCCAGAGATCATCGCCCGGGTTCTAGCCGAGAACCCCACATTGCATGCGATCGTGGATCCCGAGCTGTTTGAACCCGTTCACCAGTACCTGTTGGCGCGGGATCCTCGTGTTGCTGACCGACTGATCCGGCTCGGATGATCTGCCGGGCTAGGCGCTCTTCTTCGCGCGGCGCATGACCGGCCGCTCTACGAAAAACCAACTGGCCGCAGCGATCGGAATGGTGCACACCGTGGCGGCGAGCGTAAACCACCAGACACCCCAATGGTAAGCGCCGAACACAGCGAGCAGCTGCTGAACAGGAAACGCGTAGATGTAGGCGCCGTACGAGATGTCGTGCCGCGCCACGAAAGCAGGCTGCGGCAGCCACGTAGAGATCCAAAGCAGGCCATAAGCGATAAAAGGCGCCGCGAGTTGGCCGCCGTATCCGTCGACCAAGAAAATGGACAGTCCTGCGAGCACAATCGCAACCGGCCCCGCCACCTTGTGTATGCCTATCCGTGAACTCAACACCTGTACTACTGCGCCGCCGAGGAAGTACGGGGTCAAACGCGCTGCGAGTTCAAAATCAAGGTTCGTTTGCAGGAGAGGCTTCAGAGAGCCAATGTTCGCCCAGATGACAACGCTTAGGGCGAAGGCGCCAATGATTGGCCACGGCGTTTTCTTGAAGAGCGGGAGGAACCCGATCAGGGCGATCAAGAGGTAGCACAAGAACTCGAAATAGAGTGTCCAGAGCGAGCCGTTCCACGCCTTGGCATAGGGCACGCCAGCGGGTGTGCCGGCGATGTCATAACTGACGATATGCAGGGTCATGTTGGCGAAGATCGAATTCAGCGGCGTCGTGGGTGTATGCCAGAACCCTTGAAGGGACCCATGCTGGATCGTGTAGGCGATGGGGGCGAACCCGAAGGCCATGACGACCAAGCAGACAAAAAATGCCGGAAAAATCCTGGCCACGCGGTGAACGAGGTACGGTCCGATCCTATTGCTGAACCTGCTGGCCGTAATCAGGTAGCCGCTGATGCCGAAGAAACCGGCGACCGCCCAACCGCCAAGATTTTCACCGCGGAATCCCCAACCGTTCCCGTCCCCCACGATGTGCCAGCTGTGAGCCAAGAGCACCATGAATGCCAGAACAAGCCGGATCAGGTTGAGGCTGTTCCCACGTGGGTCAAGCCGACTCCCTATCCTCGGAGCGGGAATTGCGTTCGGCTTCAGTACAGCTGTGGTCAATTCCGTGCTTCCTTCGTGACGTAGTCCAGGCTGTCCATTCTACCTTGCGTCCGGCTCCCACCGGGTCGGCAGCACCGTCCGCGACAGAATCGCCAGTGCTCCGCCGGTTTGCCCTTGTAGTTTCAATACGCGAAGATTGGCCCCATGCGTGGAATCATTCTTGCCGGTGGTACCGGCTCTCGACTGCATCCGATTACTCACGGCATCAGCAAGCAGCTGGTGCCGGTCTACGACAAGCCGATGATCTACTACCCCCTCTCCACGCTCATCCTGGCCGGCATTCGCGACATCCTCGTCATCACGACACCCCACGATGCAGAGCAGTTCCAGCGGCTCCTTGGGGATGGTTCCCAGTTCGGCGTGAACATTTCCTACGTCCAGCAGCCTTCTCCTGACGGGTTGGCCCAAGCATTCATCCTGGGTGAGGACCACATCGGAAACGACACCGTGGCGCTTGTTCTCGGGGACAACATTTTCTACGGCCAGGGAATGGGATCGCAGCTGAGGAAGCATGCAAACATCGACGGCGGCGCCGTCTTCGGTTACTGGGTGAAAGACCCCAAAGCCTACGGCGTGGTCGAATTCAATGGCGATGGTAAAGCGATTTCGCTTGAGGAAAAGCCCGAGCACCCCAGATCGCATTACGCCGTCCCTGGGCTCTATTTCTACGATAACGACGTCGTGGACATCGCAAAGAACCTGAAACCCTCGGCCCGTGGCGAACTCGAAATCACTGATGTCAACCGGACCTACCTCGACAAGGGGAAGCTCCACGTCGAGATCCTCCCGCGCGGCACCGCATGGCTCGATACCGGGACGTTCAACGACCTGAACGACGCCTCGAACTTCATCCGCACCGTCGAAAACCGCCAAGGCCTCAAGATCGGCGCACCCGAAGAAATCGCGTGGCGCCAAGGCTTCCTCTCGGACGACGAACTGCGCGAACGCGCCGAACCGCTGATCAAGAGCGGTTATGGGGCGTACCTGCACGGCCTGCTGGAAGACTAGTCCCGGCCCATGTGGTGGCCTGTCCTACCGCAATTGATCGGTGCCGCCCTCCTGCTCCTCGCCCCCGGCCTCATTGTGGCACGGGGACTGCGCTACCGGGGGTTCGACAGCTTGGCGCTGTCCCCCGCCTTGTCTGTAGGCGTCATCGTCATAGCGGCTACGGCGAGCCCGTTCCTCAAGGTGCGGTTCAACCTGCTCCCTGTAGCTGTCCTCGCCGTCCTGCTAGGCGCAATTGGATGGTTCGTCACGCGTTCCCGCCGGGCCGCCGACGTGGAGCAGGAACCACTGCTCTGGGGTCGTGCGGTACCGTTCATTTCCGCGGGCCTCGCCCTGCTGGTGATTGCCGCGAGGGTCATGCAGGCGATCGGCAGCCCGGAACACTTCTCGCAGACGTATGATGCCGTATTCCATCTGAACTCCGTCAAGTATGCCCTTGATACGGGAAACGCATCGTCGTTGACCATCGGCGACATGACGGGCGGCGGCTTCTACCCGGCGGGCTGGAATGCAGTGGCGACTTTAGTGGCGTCCACCTTCGCACTCGACGTACCGGCCGCGGTGAATGTCACCAGCATCGTCCTCGCCGCAGCGTTCTGGCCCTTGAGCTGCCTGCTGGCTGCGCGCTGGACGATTGGCCGTTCTTCCGCCGTCGCTCTTTCCGCGGGCGTTGCGTGTGCTTCCCTTGGCGCTTTCCCACTCTTGATGATGGACTTCGGTGTCCTGTACCCGAATCTGTTGTCCATCAGCATCCTGCCCGGTTCGATTGCACTGGCGGCCGCGATCGCCCGGATCTCCCCCGTTTGGGTACCGCGCGGCTTGCCGGCGATCCTTGCCCTGTTGCTGAGCCTGTCCGGGCTCATCGTGGCGCATCCGACGACCTTCATGGCATGGCTGACGTGGACCGCGCCAATGGCAGGCGTCCTCGCATGGAAGCTCGCCAAACTCAAGCGCCGCGGCCTCCTGCGCGTACGGCCGGCAAGGTTGATTGTCCCGCTGATCGCCTACTGCCTGGTGTTCCTTGTTCTGTGGATCGTCCTCAGGCCGCCATCCGACGCCTCCTTCTGGGGCCCGTACCACACAGTTCCCCAAGCGCTGGGTGAAGCCATCGTCTTCTCCCCCCTGGACTTGCCTTTGGCGTGGCTCGTCGCGCCGATAGCCCTGCTCGGCCTTTGGGCGGCGGCCACGCGCCCCCGCTACAGGTGGATCGCCGCCATCTTCCTGATATTTACGGTCCTGTTTGTCGTTGTTTCGGGTTTCCCGTCCTCGAAGGTCCGGAGCCTCCTGACCGGCGTTTGGTACAACGACAGTTACAGGATCGCCGCACTTTTGCCGCTTGTCGCAGTCCTGCTTTCCGCCATCGGCGTGGAATGGATCTGCCACCAAGCGCAAGCCTCCGCGTGGTTCAATCGGATTTTCCGGCGGGAACCAGTCATTGGACAGGAACTGGCCACCCGGTCCACAGGGGCCGTTACGCAGACCTCACTTCGGCGCGCTCTCGCGGTGGTACTCGCGCTCGTCGCGGTCTTCATCGGGCAGTTGGGCGGGGTGAACAAGGAAGTAGAGCAGGCGGCATCCAAATATACGGTGACTCCCGGTTCCCCCTTGGTCTCAAGCGACGAGCTGAGCCTCATCGAACGGCTGCACACCGAGGTTCCGCAGGACGCGATCCTGATCGGAAACCCGTACACCGGGACGTCCTTGTCGTATGCCCTTGGCGACCGCAAATCGGCCCAGCTCCACATCCTCAGCTACGTCTCGCCCGCGCTCCAGGAGATATACGACCATCTCGGAGCCGTTTCCGCTGATCCAGATGTCTGTAAGGCGGTTCGCACCGAACATGCCTACTACGTCCTCGATTTCGGGCTGGTCGAGGTCCATGGTGGAAACCACACGCCGGCCGGACTCTTGAACCTGGCACAGAATCCGGGCGTCAAGCTAGTTGACAGCCAAGGCGAGGCGAAGCTGTATAAGATCACGGCCTGCGGCGCCGGCTAGAGCAACCGGGGCGCGCCAAGCCGCCGACGGTGCGCCGGCGCGCTAAGCCGCCGAAGCTTCCGACCGCCGTCGTAATTCCTTCACGACCGCATGGACCTCGCCGTCCATGATGATTTGCCCGTGTTCCAGCAGGACACCGCGCTTGCACACCGATGCGACCAGATCCAAGTCGTGGCTCACCACGAACAGCGTCTTGCCGGCTGCGGCCAACTCGTTGATCTTGGTGATGCACTTGCGTTGGAACGGTTCGTCGCCCACGGCCAGGATCTCGTCGATGAGGAAGACCTCCGGGTCCGTGTGAACGGCGATCGAGAAAGCCAATTTCAGGTACATGCCCGATGAATAGAACTTGACCTCGGTATCGATGAACTCGCCGATTTCAGAGAACTCGACGATCGAATCGAACATGGCGTCGATCTGGCTTTGAGTCATCCCCAGGATGGCCCCGTTGAGGTAGACGTTGTCGCGGCCGCTGAGATCGTGGTGGAAGCCCGCTCCGACTTCGATGAGGCCGGCCACCCGCCCGCGGGTGTGGACAGTGCCCTCATCCGGTTGCAGCACGCCCGAAATAAGCTTCAGGAGGGTCGACTTGCCTGAACCGTTGAGGCCGAGCAACGCCACGGTCTCGCCCTGTTCGACGTCCAGCGAAACGTCCTTCAGGGCGTCGAACTTCTTGGAGAGATCGCCCTTGCGCCCCGTCAGCAACCACACGATTGCTTCCTTCATGCTGCGTGTGTGTCGAAGGACGAACTTCTTCCGCAAGTTTCGGCACGTGATCGCGACACTGTCGGAGACTCCGGCGGGTACAGACATTTCAGAGCTCCTGGGCAAAATGTACAGACAACTTCATGAAGACGAGCTGGCCGATCACGAGGACGAGAGCGGCCACGCCAAACGCGGACGGGAGCCATACCGTGAGCAGGTCCGGCGGCATCGAGATCGACACGGATTGCTCGGGGCTGAGGGTCGGTGACCAGAATGCCCAGTGGAACACTTCCACGGCGACGGTCACCGGATTCAGCTGATACAGGAAGAACCACTGACCCATGACGCGCTGCACCATCGGCCACACATAGAGCACGGGCGAGGCCCAGGTGACGATCATGAGGATCATGTCAACGATGTTCTCCGAATCGCGGAAGTACACGTTGGCGGCACCAAACAGAAGGCCGAGGCCGATCGAAAGGATCGCCGTCAGGACAAAGGCCGCGACGACGGCAAGCAACTGCCAGATTGAGGGACTCCACCCCGTCAGCAAGCAGGCGCCGACGAGGACCACCACCTGCGGCAGCAAATGGGCTGCTGAGACCCATACTGTGGAAACCGGGAACAACTCCCGTGGCAGGTAGATCTTCCGGATCAGGTCCCTGTTGTCCACTATGGATCGCGTCGCATTGCCCAGCGATTCCGTGAAGAAATTGACCAGCACAATCCCCGAGAAGAGGTAGATCGCATAGTTCGGGGTCCCCCGCTGCATGTCCAGGAAGACTCCAAGCGCAACGAAGTAGATCAGGAACTGCATCAACGGCTTCACATACGACCACAGGAGTCCCAGGACCGAACCGCGATAGCGGATCTTAATCTCCTTGCGAACCAGCAGCTGCAGCAGGAACTTGTGCTTGTAGACGTCGATGATTCCGCGGCCACGACCAGGTTGGACCAAGTCGGTCACGGGCTGAGTCATCTAGCGGCCTTCCTCGTCGGCGAGGCCAAACGTCTTCTTCCAGGCTTCCATGGACGTGATCTCCGGGACCGCCCTTCTGTAACGGTCCGCGAGTTCCTCCCAGTGCCGGTACAGATTGGCGTGTTGCTTACCTGCCTCCGCCAGCATCGCCTTGAGTTTCTCGGGGTCGCGCTTGTACCAGGACGCGGCGGTTCCGTCAGCGTTGGAGACGACGACGCTGTCATAGTGCGCCAGCCGGAACCATCGGTTGTCCCGGTGGGCGAGGAATCCCTGGGGACGTTCAGCGGACTCTGCCGACGGCTTCTTGATCAGTTGCCGGGCAACCGTGGTGACTCCCCATTTGACGAGGTCCTTCTTGGCGGGAAGACCGATCGGTGTGAGGCCGGAAGGTCCACTGCCAAGCGCCGGAGCCGGGAAGTCGTCGACGTTCTCGCGCATTTCGGCATCGGGGTACTGAGACTTCAGGGCATTGATCTCGCCGAGTTTCGTGGCGATGTTGCCATGCAGGTGCTCCGGACCAAGGAACAAATCGTGCAAGGCATCGAGGCGGGTATGTTCCGTAAAGTACTGCATCGAAACCAAATGCTTCACATCCGCCTGGAACGACTCCCGAATAACGCGGCCTCCCTTTTTATAGGGGCTGTAGATGAGGGTCGTAATCAGGCGGTTCCTGCCGTGGAAGTAGGCCTGCCAGCCAACGAGGTCGTCCTTGTCGATCCACGAGACATGCCACACGGCGGCGCCTGGGAGGGACACCGTGGCAAAACCGGCTTCACGCGCACGCAAGCCGTATTCGGCGTCGTCCCATTTGATGAACAGCGGCAGCGACAGCCCGATTTCGCGGATAATTTCGGTTGGAATCATGCACAGCCACCAACCGTTGTAATCGACGTCCACGCGGCGGTGGAGCCACGGTGTCTGGCGCAGGTTGGCGACGCTGAAGTCGTGCCGCATCTCCATGTCGGTGTGGGGCAACGCAGGGACGAACCGGTACGGATCGACTACTTCACCGAAGGTATGCAGGACGCTTCGGCTGTAGAGGTCGAACATGTGGCCGCCGACAATGCTCGGCTTGCGGCAATGGTCGGAGAACGCCAACAGGCGGGCAATGCTCTCGGGTTCAATGACGACGTCATCGTCCAACAGCAGCGCATAATCGCTCCCGTTCTCCACGGCTTCGTACATGCCGCGGGAAAAGCCGCCGGAGCCGCCAAGGTTGGCTTGGTCGATGATTCGCAGCTTGTCGCCCAGGGCCGACTTGACCTCGGCAAAGCCCGGCTGGTCCGCGACCTTCAGTGTTCCTTGGTCCACAATGAGGACTTCCTGCACGTGCTCCAGCACGTCAGGGTTTTCCGAGAGGATCCTGGCGTTATTCAGGCAGAAATCCGGCTTGTTCATGGTGGTTATCTCAAGGGTCACCCTGCCGGGGTTGCCCGGGCGCTCAGCGCCCTGCCATTCGGCCGAATCGAGGGTCAACTCCTCGCGGCTGGACGCTAGATCGAACCAGTACCAGCCGCCGTCGCCGAATGGCTTGAGGGTGAGGTCGAATTCCGTGACGGCCGTACCGTCAACCCTCGCCCCATCCACGCGCTGAAGGGTTCCCCTGGCGTTGGACTTGTACACCGTGATGGTGCCGTGGCCGGTGGTTCGGACCACAAGGCGGATCGATTGCAGGTCCGCCCAGCGCCGCCAGTAGCTGGCAGGGAACGCGTTGAAGTACGTTCCGAACGAAAGCTGTTCGCCGGCGCGCAACCTGATCGAGCTCCTGGAGAGGACGTCCTCGAAATGGACCTCTTCGCTGCCGGAGCTGACGAAATGGAGCTTGTCCTCGGGCGCCTTTGGATTCCTTGCGAATTCGTCGTTCTCCCGGAGGCGTATGCCGTTTGCCGGTCCGGCGTCGACATAAAGTGCCGTGGTGTCCAGTTGGTCGTCGGCCGGCAAGATGACCCGTTGCAGGACCTGCATCTTCGTTTCGCCGCTCACGCGTCCACTCCTCCGCTTTCGAATGCCGTGCCGTTTTCGAAATGCGGACGGATCTTGTTTTCGAACATGGACAGCGCGGAACCGATGGCCATGTGCATGTCAAGGTATTTGTACGTTCCCAGACGGCCCCCGAAGAGCACGTTCTTTTCGGCCGCTGCGAGGTCGCGGTACTTCAGCAGCTTTTCGCGGTCGTCGGCCGTGTTGACGGGATAGTAGGGTTCATCGCCCTTTTCGGCGAACCTGGAGAATTCGCGCATGATGACCGTCTTCTCTGTCTGGTAATCACGCTCGGGGTGGAAGTGCCGCGGTTCGATGATCCGGGTGAACGGGACGTCGGCGTCGTTGTAGTTGAGCACTGACGTTCCCTGGAAGTCGCCGACGTCGAGGACTTCCTCTTCGAAATCGATGGTGCGCCAAGAGAGGTCCCCGGCGACAAAGTCGAAGTAACGGTCGACGGGTCCCGTGTAGACGACGGGAATCTTGCCTACGACTTTCTCCCGCGAATACTCATGCGACTCGTCGAAGAAATCCGTGTTCAGCCGAACTTCGATGTTCGGGTGCTCGGCCATCTTTTCGATCCACGCCGTGTACCCGTTGGTCGGGAGGCCTTCGTACTTGTCGTTGAAGTATCGGTTGTCGTAGTTGTACCTGACCGGAAGGCGCGAAATGATGCCCGCAGGAAGGTCCTTGGGGTCGGTCTGCCACTGCTTGCCGGTGTAATGCTTGATGAATGCCTCGTACAGTGGGCGGCCTATGAGCTGGATGCCCTTGTCATTGAGGTTCTGGGGATCGGTTCCCGCGAGTTCCCCGGCTTGCTCTTTGATCAGTTCTTGCGCTTGGCCCGGAGTCAGGTTCGCACGGAAGAACTGGTTGATCGTCGCCAAGTTGATGGGGAGCGAGTACACCTCGCCCTTGTGCACGCCGTACACCTTGTGCACGTAGTTGGTGAAGGTCGTGAACCGGTTGACATACTCCCACACCCGCTCGTTCGAAGTGTGGAAGAGGTGTGCGCCATAGCGGTGCACTTCGATTCCCGTGTTCTCTTCCGTTTCGCTATAGGCGTTGCCGCCGATGTGATGCCGGCGGTCAATGACGACAACCTTCAAGCCCAGCTCAGTGGCGGCCTGTTCTGCGATTGTCAGGCCAAAAAAGCCCGACCCGACGATGACGAGGTCAGCGGTCACAAATACTCCTGGTCCGAATACGGGCAGCCCAATGATGTGCATTGGCTGCAGATCAAGCCTACCCGAGATGGCGCGCCCGGATTTCGAGCCAGTCCGCCCCCGTGCGATTCAGGCCGGGTTTTCCACATACGCCAACAGCCCGCGAACAACCGGTCGCCACCACGAATATCGTGGCAGCACAGCACCGCCGCGAAGCAAAGGAACGGACCCCATGACATTGCAGTGCACCCTGGTCCGGGCCCCGCGGGCAGCACGCCAAGGTGAACCCATCGAACTGACCATACCCGCGGGCAACGGAACACCGGGCGCCGTCGTCGAGGCGGCAGTCGCAGCCGAATTCGGAACCGGAAAGCTTACGGTCGACGGACTGCCGCTCAGCGGTCTCACCGTCGGTTCGGCACCGCTCACGTCGGGAGCCGTCTTGGTGGACGGGGCCGATCCGGAGGCGCAGGGCACCCGGGGCGGCGATCGGCGTCCAGCGGCGTTGTCCTTGCTGGTGCACACAGGACCAGCCGCGGGCGTTGTCATCCCGTTGGAACGCGGCACGTACAGGATCGGCCGGAGCAACGCCGATATCTGCCTCCCGGATCCCGATATTTCCCGGCTTCACGCCGTCCTGGCGATCTCCGAGACGGCGGTCACCATAAACGACACAGGGAGCGCGAACGGAACGGTGGTGGATGGACGCAAAATCCGCTCCGCCCGGCTCTCAACCGCCTCGAGGATTCGATGTGGCGGTTCTGTGATGTCCATAGTCTTCGGAGACGACGGGTACGGGACGGAGTCGCTTTGTAGCGCCGGCCTCGGCGTGGGTGAGCCGATCCTGGTTCCCCGGCGGCACGACCCCGGCAACCGCACCCACCTTTTCCTCGCGGCCGGGCTCCCGTTCGTGCTGGGAGTCGGAATGGCCTTGGTCACCGGACTATGGATGTTCCTCGGATTCACCGCTCTCTCGGCCGTCGCCGTTCTTGCCCCGGCACTTTCGGGACGACGCGAGCGCCGCCGCCTGGCTGCGGCGATCTCGGCGGCCGTCGAACAAGACGGTGCCCGACGACGGCGCTGTTCACCGTCCGCTGCCGAACTCGCCTTCGCCATCGGCTCTGTCGCCTTGCTCCCGAGGCACCACGGCCCGGAGCAACCGGCTCCGCCAAGAACCACCCCGATGCAAGGAACCGGGGCCGTCCCGGAGCACACCCCGGGAGCACAGGAAGAAAGGGCGGACCCGCACAGTGTCTGGCTCAGGCTCGGCACCAGCCCGCAGAACGCCCGTGTTGCACTCGATCCCGCTGACTCCGGCTTTCAGCCGCCGCAGTTGGGCCCGGTTCCGCTAGTTCTGGACCCTTCTCTGCAAACCGTTTCGCTCTCGGGACCCGAGGCCAGGGTGCAGGGACTGTTCAGGTTCATCCTCATGCAGCTGGCGGCCTTTCCCGGCGCAAGCAACATCCCGGTCCTCATACACGGACCCATATCCCACTTGCCGTCAAGCGCGCGCTTTCTCCCCCGCGCCACCTTGACCACGGACGCGCGTTCAGCCGCAGTTGTCCTGTCGTCGCCCGCAGACAGACCGGGTGCACTCTTCCTGATGGGGCCCGAAGGTGATCCCGAGGCCGGCCCACTCCGGCTGGCGGCGATCAAGTCCGGTTGGAGAATCTTCCAGAGGTCCGCGGGCGGTGACGGAACCAGTTGCACCGTCGAGCTTTTGAACAAGCGCGCAATCCTGCGCTCGGGCCTGTCGGAAACTGAGTTCGACCCTGACCTTGTGCTGCCCGAAGTCTTCGATCGATACTGTCGCTCAGTGGCGGGAATGCCAGGCCCGGCGACAGAAGGGGCACACGTTGTCCCCGATACTTGCCAACTTGCCGAATTGCTTCCCCCGGATGCTCCAAGCATCGCAGGCCGCTGGAGCGCTTCTTCGATGTGCGGAGGACTGTCAGCGGTGATCGGGCAAGGAGCCGACGTGGCGCGGTCGCTGGACCTGGTTTCCGATGGCCCACATCTTCTTGTGGCTGGAACGACGGGCTCGGGAAAGTCGGAGCTTCTGCGCACCATCGTGTCGGCTATCTCGCTGACCCACAGCCCGGACAGGGTCAACTTCCTGTTTGTTGATTTCAAGGGAGGTTCGGGACTCGGTCCGTTGCTCGACCTTCCGCACTGCGTCGGAATGCTTACGGACCTCAGTGAGCATGAGCTCGAACGCACCCTCTCCTCCCTCCGGGCCGAGGTTCGGATGCGGGAAGCGATCCTTGCGACGGCAGGTGTTCCTGACGTGCCCGCGTACTGGGCCAAAGCCCGGGGAACGGTGGGGGCCGCCGCTGGACGAAGAAGCGACTTCCCCGTCCTCCCCCGCCTGGTACTCGTCATCGACGAATTCAGGATGCTTATCGAAGAAGCCCCGGACGCCCTGGCCGAATTGATGCGGATCGCCACGGTAGGCCGGTCCCTGGGAATTCACCTCATCATGGCTACACAACGGCCGCAAGGTGCGCTGAGTGCGGACATCCGCGCCAACGTCACCACGAGCATTGCCCTGCGCGTCCAGTCGGAAATGGAATCCCGGGACGTTATCAACTCACCGGCGGCAGCGTGGATTCCGGTGTCCCGGCCTGGCCGCGCCTATATGGTCCGCGGAGGGGAGGCTGCCGGGCCGTTCCAGTCGGCAACCCTCTCGGCAGCCGAAAAAACCCGGGCCCTCACCCAGGCCGTTGCTTTACCCGCAACCGGGACGCTCCGCTTCGCCGCCTGGTCCGAAACCGCGAACGGCGCGACTCAAGATGGGATTGCAACGCCCGCGGAAGCCGCCCGTCCCGTTATCGAAGCAATCAACGGGGTTTGGGAAACCTACGGGGGTACGCCGCTCCGTAGGCCCGTCGCGCCTCCGCTTCCGGAGTCCATCCCGCTTCACGAAACCCTGCCGATGATGGCAATGGCAGGTAGGCACGCGGCAAGCGGATGGCCGGCGGGGCCGACCGCTTACCTTGGCTTGGCGGACTTGGCCATGCAACAACGCGTCGCCGACGTGTTCTGGACTCCGCTCGTCCACGGGAATCTTGGCCTCGTTGGCCCTCCCGGAAGTGGTGTCGAAGATGGCTGCAAAGCGGCAGCGGCGCAGCTTGTTGGAAGTGCGGAAGAATGCCATCTCTATGTCCTCGACGGTGACGGTTCATACAACGACGTGGCAGTCGAGGGACGAGTGGGGGCCATCGCCTCCCCCAACGACGTCAGAAGGGCAGTCCGCATCCTGGAGAGGCTCGTCGCTGAGATATCGGCGCGGCAATCCCCGGGAACCACCGGCCAAGACCCGCTTCTGCTGGTCATCACCAATTGGGGTTCGTGGATCTCCCGGTTGCGCCCCGGACCGCTGGCCTGGGCCGAAGACCTGATCCATACCCTCGTCCGCGACGGACCGAAGGCAGGACTGGCTGTCCTTGTCACCGGTGATCGTGAACTGACCACGTCGCGCATGTTCGCTGCTATCACGAACCGCGCATACTTCCCCGTGGGGACCACAGAGGAAGGACGGTGGGCATGGCCACGGTTCGCGTCGATGAAGCCACTGAAGGGGCGGGCCATCGTGAGCGGCGGCTTGCTTGATGTTGACACCGTGGTCACGCAGTTCGTCGCGCCGCCGACGAGCGCGGCCTGGCCATACTGCGTGCCCCCGGAACCTTCACGACGCCCGTTCCGGGTGGATCCCTTGCCGGAGTTCATCCGGGCTTCGGATCTCGTGACCCATGGTCGAACGGAACCCGCCGTCCTCTCCCGCGCCGGCGCTCCGGATTCAATACTCCTCGGGGTTGGAGGGGACGAGCACGAACCTGCTTGGATCACATTGCCCCGGGCAGGTGTCCTCCTCGCTCTTGGGACTCCCGGGTCCGGCAAGTCGTCGTTACTCAGCGCGTTGGCCATGCTCAATCCGGGCCATCACTGGCGGGCACCACCCGAAGGGGCCGATCCTGACGTCTTTTGGGCGGCATTCCACCGGGATGCAAGCCGTAGGCTCGTGGGCACGGAGGTCATCCCCCTCCTGGACAACGTCGAAGGCCTGAGCAGCGAAACGGCCGCCCTCCTGGCTGAGCTTCCCGGCATGGGCTACTCGGTGGTGGCAACTGCCGGCAACCCGGCCCTCATGCACAGGATGCCGCTTGCGTCACTCGCCAGAAACCACGGATTCGGAGTTCTCCTCGGCAACGGGCCGCCTGCCGCGGGAGATTTCTTCGGCGTACGCATTGACGCCGACGAGGAACCGCCGCCGGGTCGTGCCGTCCTTATCGGGAACGGACGAATATGCTCCGTCCAGATCGCCGCGCCCTGCTAGGGAGTCCTGCCCATCTGAACACAGCTAGAGGACGCCGCGGGATCCGCCGGCCCGGGAGGCAAAGGCCACCACCCGCTTGTCGAACAGAAAGACAATAGCGGCCAAAGCCGGCACCACCATGGCCAAGCCGGCGAAAACCAGCCCGGCGGTAATGGTGGGAAAACCGATCGTCAGGGCGAACAACTGGGCAACCAGCGCCGGCGCCCGGGTCCAACGGTAGCCGCGGAACAGGAAGTGTCCCACGGCAAACAACAATGCAGAAAATGCCAACAGAAGGCCCAAGGTGAACACGGCTCCCCAGAAGGAGGCAACCGGTGCCCCTGTCACGAGCTCGTAAATATACAGCGCGCCGGCGGTCAAGAGTGCAAGAGCCTCAAGCACAACCACAATCGAAATGACAATGATTCCTGCAGGGCGCGGTCGGCCGCCGGATGCTCCGGCTTTGTCGCGGCTGGACCCTTGGCCGTCGCCGGGCGCCGCTGGGTCATGGTTAGGGTTCAGAGGGGGTCTTGACACACTGGCACACTACCGGACATAGTCGAATACCTGTGAGTAGGCCGGTATCCGATGTGATGCATCGCTCATCGTTTCAAACGCTTGAACCCCTTGTTTACATGGCGTTAACATGACACGCTTGACTCAGACGACCAAGGGGGCCCAATGGGTCCCCTTTCCTATGAAGCCTCTCGTGAATATTTTCACAAAAGGCTTTAACTAGTACTCACGAATGGAGTGACTGATCAGCATGGATTGGCGTAACCGCGCAGCCTGCCTTGACAAGGACCCGGAGCTTTTCTTCCCGGTAGGAAACACCGGCCCTGCGCTTCTCCAGATCGAGGAAGCGAAAAGTGTCTGCCGTCGCTGCCCCGTCGTGGACACATGCCTTCAGTGGGCGCTTGAATCCGGCCAGGACGCCGGCGTCTGGGGCGGAATGAGCGAGGACGAGCGACGCGCACTCAAGCGCCGCGCCGCCCGCGCGCGCCGCGCTTCCTAGGCGACCACGCACGCAAAGTATGGCGCCCGAGACAGGGGATACGCGAAGATGGCCCGGACCGTAAGGTCCGGGCCATCTTCGTCTATCTGCCACGTCGGTCGTCAGCTTCGCACCAGGTTCAGGACGATCTCGACGGCGGTGCCGCCGCCGTCGCGCGGCATCCATTGAATACTGCCGCCCAATTCGCTCGTGACGAGTGTCCGCACAATCTGAAGGCCAAGACCCTCAGCGTACGAGCCCTCGGGCAGTCCGACGCCATCATCGGCAATCGTCACCGTCAGAAGCTCATCGCCGCGCTCCCCCGTGGAACGGTCGGCCATCAACCACACTGTTCCGGCGCGTCCCTCGAGGCCATGCTCCACTGCATTTGTCACGAGCTCATTGATGACCAAGGCAAGGGGCGTCGCGAAGTCGCTCGGCAATTCGCCGAACAGGCCGGCACGCTCGGTCCGGACGTGCTGCGAGGGTGAAGCTACTTCGGCCGAGAGCCTGAACTGCCGTCCGATGAGTTCATCGAAATCAACACTCTGCGTGAGGCCTTGCGAAAGCGTCTCGTGTACCAATGCGATCGTCGCCACCCGCCGCATTGCCTGTTCCAGGCCCTGCTTCGCCTCGTCGCTGACCATCCGTCGTGACTGCATACGGAGCAAAGCGGCCACCGTCTGCAGATTGTTCTTGACGCGGTGGTGGATTTCACGAATCGTCGCGTCCTTGGTCACCAGTTCGAGTTCGCGGCGTCGCAGTTCGGACACGTCGCGGCACAAAACCAAGGCACCGAAGCGATGCTTTTCATCCCGCAACGGAATTGCCCGCAAGGACAAGCTGACTCCGCGGGACTCGATTTCGCTGCGCCACGGCATTCGACCAGTCACCACCAGCGGCAACGTCTCATCCACCATCCGCCGGTCTTTGAGGAGTCCTGCCGTAACCTCAGCGAGGGACCGCCCCTCCAGGGTTTCCACCTCGCCGAGACGGCGAAAAGCGGAAACACCGTTGGGGCTCGCATACTGGACGATGCCGTCGGCGTCGAGCCTGATCAGGCCGTCACCCACGCGGGGAGCGCCACGGCGGGAACCTGTTGGTGAAGCGAAATCCGGCCAGAGGCCCAGCGTCCCCATCCGGAGCAGGTCGTAGGCGCATTGCCTGTAGGTGAGCTCCAGGCGGGAAGGCATGCGTGAACTCGACAGGTCCATGTGGGACGTGACGACCGCAAGGGTCCGTCCGTTCCTGACCATCGGCACGGCCTCGACGCGAAGGGCCATCTCGCTGCTCCAGCTCGTTTCGCTGGAGCGTTCGATGGAACGGCTGGACCACGCCTTGTCGACGATCGGTCGCAGATCAGAGCGGATGCCCTCCCCCACGAAGTCCGCATGGAACACCGTGTGGCTTGTCGATGGCCTGACGTGCGCAAGCGCAATGTAGCCGTACTCAGGATGCGGGAACCATAACGCCAGGTCCGCGAACGCCAGGTCGGCGACCATCTGCCAGTCGCCGACCAGGAGGTGCAGCCATTCGGCATCTCCAGGCCCGAAATCAGCGTGCTCCCTGATGGGGTCTGTAAAGATTGCCACTGCACCTCCATATGACGCCGGGCTTGTCCCTAGCGTCGAACGATTGACCTCAAGAGCCTCAATGCTACCGACAGCGAAGCCATGTCGTCGGCCTCCAGCGCGTTGACCTCGTCAAACATGCTCTTCGCGCGTCCCAGTTGCTCGGCGTTGAGCTCCTCCCAAGCCCGCAGGCGGGCCTCGGCGTCGAGGCCGGCGTCGGTCGATTCGAGCACCGACGTCGTCATGTCCGCCACGGTCGAGTAGAGATCGTCACGCAAGGCCGCGCGGGCAAGCGCCTGCCAGCGGTCATCACGCGGGAGCGCCGTGATTCGTTCCAGCAACGAGTCGATGTGGAAGCGGTCGAACACCGTGTAATAGACATGGCTGACCTCTTCCACGCGGGCCTCGCGGCTTTGGGTGATCTTGGCGATGTCCAACAGCACGAAACTCTCGAACAGCTCTGCCCAGCGATGGGCCAGGGTGTCGGGGAGGCCCCAAGAGCGTGCCTTTTCGAGCCAACCCGTGACCCGCTCTTTGTCGCTGCCGCGCAGGTAGTCGAGCAACCTGGCCCGCATCGGATCCATCATCGGCTTGAATTCCGCGACGATCTCGGAGATCGGCTTCGAGGCGTTGCCCTGGCTGAGCAACCAGCGAACGGCGCGGTCCAAAAGCCTCCGGATATCGAGGTGGATGGTGCTCCAGTGTTCCGTGGGGAATGAAGCAGGCAAAGCATTGAGCTGCTGCACCATCGAGTCGAGTTCGTAAATCTCGCGGAGCGCGACGAATGCCTTGGCGACGGCGACCTCGGTAGCCGAGGTCTCTTCCATGGTGCGGAACGCGAAGGTAATGCCGCCGAGGTTGATCATGTCGTTGGCCACCACGGTTGCGATGATTTCCCGACGCAACGGGTGGGTGTCCAGTTCGGCGTCGAACCGTTCGCGGAGCTGCTTCGGGAAGTAGGAGCGGATCGTCTTACGGAACCAGGGATCGTCCGCCAGGTCACTGTCCCGCAATGCCGAGCCCAGTTCTATCTTGGCGTAGGCGGCGAGCACGGACAGTTCCGGGGACGTCAAGCCCTGGCCCTGTTCCAGCCGCTCGCGAAGCGCTTCGGTGGTCGGCAGCGCTTCGAGGTCGCGCTTGAGATCGGCGGACTTCTCGAGCCAGTCCATCAGGCGCTCGTAGCTCGGGCTCCATTCGGCGACGCGTGTGCGGTCGTTGAGCAACAGGATGTTCTGATCGATATTGTCCTCGAGCACAAGGCGCCCGACCTCGTCGGTCATGTCGGCGAGGAAGGACGTTCGTTCGGAAGCATCCAGTTTTCCTGCGGCCACCATACGGTCCACGAAGATCTTGATGTTGACTTCATGGTCGGAACAATCCACGCCGGCAGAGTTGTCAATTGCGTCGGTGTTGAGGATGACGCCCTGCAAGGCGGCCTCGATGCGACCGCGTTGTGTCAACCCAAGGTTGCCGCCTTCGCCTACAACCTTGACGCGAAGTTCGCGCCCGCTCACACGGATGGCGTCGTTCGCCTTGTCGCCCACCTCCGCGTGGGACTCGGTGCTGGCCTTGACGTATGTTCCGATCCCGCCGTTGTAGAGGAGATCGGCCGGAGCCAGGAGTATTGCACGCAGGAGTTCAGGAGGACTCAGCTGAACCGTTCCATCCGGCAGGCCCAGGGCCCGGCGGACTTCCGGCGAGATCGGGATGACCTTGGCTTGGCGGGGATAGACGCCGCCGCCCGCGCTGATGAGCGAGCGGTCGTAGTCGTCCCAGGAGGACCGGGGCAGCTCGAAGAGGCGCTGCCGCTCGCCGAAGGACGAAGCCGCATCCGGCGTCGGGTCCAGGAAGATGTGGCGGTGGTCGAAAGCCGCCAGGAGCCGGATGTGCTTGGAAAGCAGCATTCCGTTTCCGAACACGTCGCCGGACATGTCGCCGACGCCGACCACGGTGAATTCCTCGGTCTGGGTATCCAGATCCAGCTCGCTGAAGTGGCGTTTGACGGACTCCCATGCGCCGCGGGCGGTGATGCCCATCGCCTTGTGGTCGTACCCCACCGAGCCACCCGAAGCGAAAGCGTCTCCCAGCCAGAATCCATACTCGGCGGCCAGGCCGTTAGCGGTGTCCGAGAACGTTGCCGTGCCCTTGTCCGCCGCCACCACGAGGTACGAATCATCGTCATCCTGACGGACAACGTCCGACGGCGGCACAATCTTCTCTCCGTCGGCTGTGGTCACGAGGTTATCCGTGAGGTCAAGCAGGCCGCGGATGAAGGTCTTGTAGCTTTCGATGCCCTCGGCCATCCAGGCGGCACGGTCAAGCGCCGGATCCGGAAGCTGCTTCGCGAAGAAGCCGCCCTTGGCGCCGGTCGGCACAATCACGGCATTCTTCACGGTTTGCGCCTTGACCAGCCCGAGGATCTCGGTACGGAAGTCTTCACGGCGGTCGGACCACCGCAAACCGCCGCGGGCCACCTTGCCGAACCGCAAGTGCACGCCTTCGACGCGGGGCGAATACACCCAGATCTCGTACTTTGGCCGTGGGAACGGCAAGCCGTCGATTGTTGTCGGATCGAGCTTGAAGCTGACGTACGACTTGCCCTGGAAGTAGTTCGTGCGCAGCGTCGACTCAATGAGGTTGACGAAAGTCCGCAGGACCCGGTCGGCGTCGAGCGTGGCCACTTGGTCAATTGCTTCGGCCAGCGCGGCGCGGGCATCCTCCTGGCGGGCCGGTCGCGCAGCGTCAGGAGAAGAAGGATCAAAACGCGCCCCGAAGAGGTCAATCAGGCCGCGGGCGACCTCCGGGTTGGCGAGAAGCGTATCCGCAATGAACCCGAAGGAGTTGGTGTTCCCCATTTGGCGCATGTACTTCGCATAGGCCCGGAGCATGACAACCTGCCGCCAGTGAATGCCCTCGCGGAGCACGAGGCGGTCGAAACTGTCGGATTCCACCGCACCGGTCACCGCGGCACTGAAGGAGTCCGCCAGGAGCTGGCCGGTTGCCACCGGGTCTACACCGGCGGGGTACTTCAGGCCGAGGTCGTAGAGGAAGAAGTCCCGGTGGTCGGCAGTCTCAATCTCGAAAGGCCGCTCATCGAGAACTTCCAGGCCAAGATTGTGGAAGTAGGGCAGGATCTGGCTCAGGCTCTTCGGTTCCAAAAGGTACAGCTTGACGCGGGCATCCTCTTCGAGCAGCTCACCGGCGCCGTTGGGGAGGTAGACATGCACGCCGGGAGCCGCCTGGACAACTGCGGGGTCGCGGTCGGCCGCGGCCGCGTACTTCTCGAAACGCTCGATATCCTGGAGGGCGTCCTCGACTTCGTAGTCGACGCGGTAGCCAGCGGGGAACGCATCCGCCCACAGGGCCGACAAACGCTCCGCATCCAGACCGCTGGTGTTCTCACGGAGGACCTCCGCGATGCCTTCGGCCCATGACCGCGAAGCCCGGACGAGGCGCTTTTCCAGCTCGCCGGCGTCGACGTCGCGGAGCTCCGCTTCCCGGGGAAGCCGGATCCGGAAGAACACCCTCGCGAGTGCCGACTCAGTAATCCGGGCCTCGTAGTCGATGCTCTCGGCTTCGAAGGTCTCGCGGAGTTCCTGTTCGATTCGTTGCCGGACGTTGGTGGTATAGCGGTCACGCGGCAGGTAGACGAGCGCGGACATGAACCGCCCGTAGATGTCCGGGCGCAGGAAGAGCTTGGTGCGGCGCCGCTCCTGCAGACGCTGGATGCCCAAAGCCGTTGCTGCCAGGTCCTCGGTCTCGATCTGGAAGAGTTCGTCGCGGGGGTAGGTCTCGAGAATACCGACGAGGTCCTTGCCGGAGTGGGAGTCCGGCGGGAAACCGGCCGATCGGAGTACGGCGTCGACCTTCTCCCGAACGATGGGGATGTTCCTTACTGAACCGGTGTACGCGCTCGTGGCGAAAAGGCCGATGAAGCGGCGCTCACCGTTGACGTTGCCGGCAACATCGAAGCTCTTGACGCCGATGTAGTCCAGGTACGCGGGGCGGTGCACGGTGGAGCGCGAGTTGGCTTTGGTGATGACCAGGGCACGCTTCTCGCGCGCCTTGCGGCGTCCGGCGTCGGTGAGGTGCTGGATCTGGTGGGGGTGATCCCCCGCCCTCAAGAGTCCCAAACCGCTTCCGTCGCGCAATTCAAGGACGTCTTCACCGTTCTCGGTGATGAGGTCGTATTCCCTGTAACCAAGGAACGTGAAGTTGCCGTTGTCCAGCCAGCGAAGCAGGTCCTGCGTTTGCTTGAGCTCAGCGATGTCTTCGGGGTGGGCCACTTTGTCCAGGGACTTCGCCAGCTCGAGCGCCTTCGTGCGCATTTTGGGCCAGTCTTCGACGGCGGCGCGGACGTCGTTCAGAACCCGGTGGATTCCCTCCACCAGTTCCTTCTGGAAGTCGTCGGCCACCCTGTCGACCTCGACGGCGATCCAGGACTCCATGTGGGAGACGTTGTCACCTTGCGCGATCAGGTGCGCGATGTTCGGCATCGCCGCGGTGTCACCGCTCGAGATGCCGATGTTCGAAGGCACCCGCGCAATGTCGGACAAGTCGCCGGTGCGGTGGTCGCGGGACACCACGAAGAGCGGGTGCATGACAAGCCGGATAGCGCAGTTCTGGCGAACGAGCTCGGCGTTCACGGAGTCCACCAGGAAAGGCATGTCGTCCGTGACGATGTACAGGATGCTGCGGTCACCGTCGTTGGCCATCCTGACATTGGCGGTGCCTGGCTGGCGGGTCTGCCCCGTTTCCCGGTGGGCCTCGGCCCTGGAGATCAACTGCTCGGCAGCGTATCCGCGTGCGTCCTCCTCTGCGAGATGCTCGTAGTAGTCACCGAAGAAGCCTTCCCGGACTACTGCAGGTTTGGAACGATCCTCCACGCTGGATCCTGACGACATCGACAAACGCCTCCATCACATCTCGATTGCTGCGTCTTTGCAGCCCACATGGCGAGCCTAACGCTTTAGACGACGCCTTGCTCTGGAATAAATGACAGAGGATTTGCGATTTTGCTGGACAGGTGCACAGACCATTTTCACGATTGCGCGCCGCAACGCCGATTCGGGGGCGGCTTCGAAGAGGACAGCGCCGGACAGCAGTGCCGCGTCGCAGGCCTCTGGATCAGATGGGAGGAATGCCTCGATGCCCTGACCGGGCCCGTACCTGTCCCATGCTTCACGGAGTTCGCCCTCGGGTGAGCGGCCGGCGGATGCAGCCCGCACCTTGTTCAGGACCACGCGGGGAGCCGCGTGCGGGACCGCCCGTTCAAGCTCCGCGAGGCCACGCACAAGCCGGGGAACGCCGACTGCATCGGCCGCACCGACGGCGTAGACGGTGTCTGCCAGTTCGATACTGCGGAGGGTCGCGGCATTGCGTCGAGGGGCCATGGTGTCGAAGCTGAGCTCTTCGTCCGCTTCAAGGCAGAAACCCGCATCGACGACGACGACCTCCGCGATTTCCTTGGCGAGTTCAAGCACCGAGGAGAGCGCGGCGGCGCGCAGCTCGGTCCACCGGTCCGCGCGCGTAATGCCGGTAAGCACCCGGAAACTGGCAGCTTTGGCGAAGACCGGCGCCGCGATCCGCTTGAGCGATTCAGTATCCAGCAATCCTTGGTCCGCCAGACGGCACGACTGCGCCAGCCCGGCGGATTCGTCCAGCAAACCGAGCGACGCCGCGACGCTGGCCCCGTAGGTGTCTGCATCGAGAAGGATCACCGACTTGCCTTCAGCCGCCAACTCCGCGGCAATATTGACGGCCACCAGGGTTCTGCCCGGCGCCCCGGTGGGGCCCCAGACGGCGATGATCCGGCCGGTCCCGGCCGGCATGTGTTCCTTGGCTTGCGGCGCGCCGCCGGGCCGGAGCTCCGCGGCGGGGTCGGCAAACCCGGAATCCGGGGCCTCCGCGCGTCGTCTTCCTTTTTCTTGTACGGGCAGCTGGCCTACCGCATCGGCGATCGCTGAAGCCAGGGTTGCCGAATCCACATCAAGCGACGCCGTCACGACGCCGATGCTCCGCAGGCGCCGTTCCTCCTCCGGATCGTCGCTCAGGGCGACGATGGAGACGCCGACAGCCGCCAGCCGGTCAACCAGCGACGCCGTCAATTCCTTGGCGCCTTCAGCTATCACCGCCGCGCGCGCAAGGCCGCTTTGGCATGCGGCCAGCAGTTCGGCGAGTTCACCGCATCGACGCACCACCGTCACCGGCCCGTGAAGCCGTTCGAGTCCCCCGACCAGATCTTCGCGGGATTGCCCGACGGTGATCACCGGGATACTCACTTGCCGGCACCGCCCGGATTCCAAACCACGGCAATCTTTGCCTTGTTTGCCTGTGCTCCAAGAAGCTTCGGCATTTGCTCATCGGTCACCAGGACCAGGACCACTTTCTCCTTGGACGCTCCCAAGGTGGAGGCGCCCTCCGTGACCTGGGCGATCTCCGCGCCGGGCAAGAGCAACTGCGGTGTGCCAAAGCCGTTGCGCGCATCGGGGAGGGCCACCCAGACGTCAACGCGGGATCCCGCCACAGCCTGGGAAGGCAGTGATTCCTGGATCGCAATCGCCACCGGCTTCCGGTCCAGGGAGTCGGCGGCGCCCAGGCTCTCCTGCGGGACGAGTTGGTTCTTGGGAATTCTCTGGACGGCAACCCTTCCTTCGGGCAAGCCTTCGGCCAGAGTGACGTAACTGCCCTCAACATCGTCAAGCCGGACTCTGACGATCGCGAGATCGTCCTTGGTCACCTTCTGGCCCACGGCAATCGCCTCGCGTGCCGCATAGACCTGGATGGTGCGGTCCGCGGTGCCAACCAGGGCGATGACTCCAGCCAGGGATGCCAGGACCAGCAGAACACCCACCAAAAGTCTGGGATCCCTCCATGACGGCTTCCTGAGCCGCGCCGCGGTTGCCGCGCCAGTCGCACCCATCCTGCTCCCCCGTTTGCCTCGTTGGTCGACGACGACCTTCAGTGGCCTTTATTCTGACCGCAGATGGGCCTCTTCCGGAAGGCGCACGCCTCAAATGACGTCAAGCTGTGGATAACCACGGCAAGTGGATCCAACAGTGGCAAAATGGATGCATGCCCCGATTCCTCACCCTCGCTGATGTCGCCGAACAGCTTCAGATCAACTCGCCGCAGGCATATGCCTTGGTGCGAAGCGGCGAGTTGAAGGCCATCCAGGTGGGTGGCAGGGGCCAGTGGCGCGTCGAAGAGAAGATGCTTGAGCAGTACATCGAGGAACGCTACGCCGAGGCGAGCAGGATCATCCAAGAGGCAAAGTCCAAGTCCTCGTGATCATTGACCAGCTCCCCGGGCAGAGACGGCGGGGCGACGGGCGGGGCTAAAAGTCCTGGCCCCGCAACGAACGCAGCGCGGCAAGGGACTGGAACGGAATTGTCGCCACGGCCACAACGTTCCCGGACCGGCGGACTTCGCCCGGCAACATGACGGCGAGATCAAAGTGGTCCCTGCCCACGCGGTCAACGACGCCCCGCATCGTCGCCTCCCCCTGCGCCGACTCAAGCAGGTGGACGGCCAGTTCCGCCCTGTCGCGGGCCAACATCCGCAGTGCGCTCGCCAGGCCGAGCCGCTGCGACGCACTCGATTGGATCGCCCGTGCCTGCCGGCCCAGGCCCTGATAGGCCAACGCTGCCGTAAGTGGCACCAACCACTGGTGACTGTCTTGGTCCAGGACCAACGATTCGCTGCCGACGTGGCTAAGCGTCCCGGACACGTGTGTTCCGGACCGGAGCTTCACCTCGATCTTCTGGCCGATTGCTGCACGCAGCCTGTCGCAGATGTCGATACCGGCCATCTCCATCCGCGCCCGCTCTGAAACCTCGGATTCAAGTCCCAACAATTGTTCAGAGGCGAGCTGTGCCTCCATGTCCTCAAACAGAGCATCCCAACGCATTGCGTCAGAGTAGGCGCGCATCTGCCGACCGTCAATGTCCATCAATCTTGCTTCATCGGCAGGCAGTCCCTAGACAAACATCTCATTTTGCGGTCAAAATAGGTCAATTGATATCAAACGGCATCAAATTGCGTGTAATCGTATTAACTGGGCAAGGGGAACTCATGGATCAGACGAGCAAGCCCGTTCGGCACGATATTGCAATGGCGGCGACCATCCTGGTGCTCGCCCTGTTGCTCGCGGTCACTGGGCTGGTCTTGGTTGACCGATGGCATTCCGGCGCAGGACGACTCCAGAAACCCACATTCGAGGACCTGCTGGGCTTGGTCGCAACTGCCGTCGGCCTGGGGATCGGGGCTTGGTGGATCGTCACGTTTCTCCTGGCGATGGCCGCCGCGCTCCTACAGCATTCGGGGAAGGAACGCTGCGCGAGCGCCACCGGCAAACTCAGCCCCGCCTTCATGCGCAGGCTGGCCGTTGCCATCCTCGGCCTGAATCTCGCCGGAATCCCCTTTGCGAATGCGGCGCAGGCACAGTTTCAGCCAGCTTGCAGCCCTGAGAACGCCTCCCCGTCGAGCGGCATCTTTGCCCAATGGAGACCCTCCTCCGGGCCTTCGCCTTGCCTTGGAACGGTTCCCTCGGCTGAGTCCGGCGCGTTGGGGATCTACCCGCTTTGGCAACCCAATGCACCGGTCCCCGAACCGGGACTTCTGGGTACCGGGCCCCGGCGCGCCGCCGAACAGCCTGCCCCGCCAAATCAAGGCGAGGTGGTGGTGAAGCGGGGCGATTCACTGTGGTCGATTGCCGCCCGCCAGCTAGGCCCCCTGGCCAGCGACGTCGACGTCGCCCAGCACTGGCCCAAGTGGTACGCCGCAAACCGGCAGGTCATCGGCGACGACCCTGGCCTCATTGTTCCGGGGCAAGTCCTGCAACCGCCGCGCAACTAGCGCTCCAGCCGAACCCGCCAACCGCCGCCGAGCACCAATCAGCAAACGAGGAAGTCCATGAGCGCATCACGAGCCGTCCGCAGCCTGCCCGATGAAGTCCTCCAGGCCGCATCGCCACCTAGTGCCTTGCCTTCAATGGCGGCTTGGCCCCGGACGAAAGCCGGCACGGACGGACCGAACGGCAGCGGGCCGTCCTCTGCCCGCACATCGGCCCGGATCCGTAGCCTTGACAGCGAGGTCCGCGCGCTGGCCCGCACGATCGCCCAGGCCGCAGTCGAAGTCCTTGCAGGCACCCGGCCGGCGCAACAGCTCTCGCGGACCCTGGACCCCGGTTGCTTCAGCGCCCTGCAACATCGGGCCGCACTGACGCGCGCCTTCGCTGCCAGGGCCCCGGGCGGGCAATCCCGCCTGCACCGAAGTCCGATGGTGCGCTCCGTGCGTGTCTGCGCCGTTAATGACGGAGTTTATGAGGCCAGTTTGGTTGTCTCGGAAGAACTCCGCTCGCGCGCAGTCGCCATGAGGCTCGAAGGGAGCAGTGGCGCCTGGCGGGTTACCGCCCTTGAAATCGGCTGACGGAAGTGCCCAGGTGACGGAAGTGCCCGGCAAGCATCCGCTTGCCGGGCACTTCCGAGGTTGCCGTCGTCAACTACATGCGTCGGCCAATTGCCGCGTCAGCGGCGCTTCTTCTTGCTGGACCCGCGCTGCTTGTCATCAGCGGCGGCCTTGGCCGGGTTGCCTGAGCGACCCGAGGCGCGCCCCTCGACGCGGGTCTGGGTCGCCCCGTCTTCGCCAGGCGCCGTGTACTGCAGTTGAACCGGCTTTTCGGGGGTTTCGAGCCCTGCGGCGCGGATCTGCGGATCGTGATGTTCCACGTGGCCGCCTTCAGGGCTGCCGTCCACTACCACCACGTCCTCGGCGGGCGTTACTTCCACTTCCAGGTTGAAGAGGAAGCCAACGCTTTCTTCGCGGATTGCTTCCATCATGCTCTGGAACATCGTGAATCCTTCGCGCTGGTACTCGACCAGGGGATCCCTTTGTGCCATGGCGCGCAGGCCGATGCCTTCTTTGAGGTAGTCCATCTCATAAAGGTGTTCCTGCCATTTGCGGCCAAGAACTGAGAGGACAACCCTGCGTTCAAGCTCGCGCATGTTCTCGGAGCCGATTGCTTCTTCCCGTTCCTTGTAAACGAGCTGGGCGTCCGAAAGGATCTCGTTTTTCAGGAATTCAACGGTTACCCGCGACTTGCCGCCGGCTTCGTCGATGATGTCCTGCGCGGTAACCGTTACCGGGTACAGCGTCTTGAGGTTGGTCCACAACTGGTGGAAGTCCCAGTCGTCCCCGGTTCCCTCCGCCGTCGCGGCGTCGATCAAGGCATTGATGGTGTCTTCCAGGAAGAACTGGACCTTTTCGTGCAGGTCGTCACCTTCCAGGATCCGCCGGCGGTCGCCGTAGATGGCTTCACGCTGGCGGTTCAGGACGTCGTCGTACTTGAGGACGTTCTTGCGCTGCTCGGCGTTCCGCCCTTCAACCTGGCCCTGGGCCGAAGCGATTGCACGGGACACGAGCTTGGATTCAAGGGCAACGTCGTCCGGCACCGAACTGTTCATGAGGCGCTCGGCAGCTCCGGAGTTGAAGAGCCTCATGAGGTCATCGGTCAGCGAGAGGTAGAAGCGGGACTCCCCCGGGTCACCCTGGCGGCCGGAGCGGCCACGCAGCTGGTTATCGATTCGACGGGATTCGTGGCGTTCCGTGCCGAGTACATACAGCCCGCCGAGTTCAAGCACTTCCTCATGCTCGTCCTTGACTGCCTGCTTGGCCGCTTCAAGCGCTTCGGGCCACGCAGCCTCATACTCCTCGGAGTTCTCTTCAGGGTGCAGGCCACGCTTTGCCAGTTCGGCGATGGCCGTGAACTCCGCGTTTCCGCCGAGCATGATGTCAGTACCACGGCCGGCCATGTTGGTAGCTACCGTGACAGCGCCCTTGCGTCCGGCTTGCGCGACAATCGCGGCCTCTCGTGCGTGGTTCTTTGCGTTCAAGACCTCATGCCGGATGCCTTCTTTGGCCAGCAGCTTGGCAAGGTATTCGCTCTTCTCCACGCTGGTGGTGCCGACGAGCACGGGTTGGCCGATTTCGTGCCGTTCCGCGATGTCCTTGACGACGGCCTCGAACTTCACGATCTCGTTCTTGTACACGAGGTCCGGCTGGTCGATGCGCTGCATGTCCCGGTTGGTCGGGATAGGCACTACGCCAAGCTTGTAGGTGCTCATGAACTCTGCGGCCTCGGTTTCAGCCGTGCCCGTCATGCCCGAGAGCTTGGAGTACATGCGGAAGTAGTTCTGCAGGGTCACGGTGGCGAGAGTCTGGTTCTCGGCCTTGATCTCGACGTTTTCCTTCGCCTCGATCGCCTGGTGCATGCCTTCGTTGTAACGCCGCCCGGCAAGGATACGGCCGGTGTGTTCGTCAACAATGAGGACTTCGCCGTCGAGAATGACGTAGTCCTTGTCCCGCTTGAAGAGCTCTTTCGCTTTGATGGCGTTGTTCAAGAAGCCAATGAGCGGCGTGTTGGCGGATTCGTATAGGTTCTGGATGCCGAGGTAGTCCTCGACCTTTTCGATGCCGGCCTCGAGAACGCCGACGGTGCGCTTCTTTTCGTCGACTTCGTAGTCGATTTCAGGCTGCAGGCGCTGCACGACCTTGGCGAATTCGCTGTACCAGCGGTTCGTGTCGCCCTGGGCCGGCCCGGAAATAATGAGCGGGGTACGGGCTTCGTCGATGAGGATGGAGTCGACTTCGTCGACGATCGCGAAGTGGTGGCCGCGCTGCACAAGCTCTGATTTGTCCCACGCCATGTTGTCGCGCAAGTAATCGAAGCCGAATTCGTTGTTGGTGCCGTAGGTGATGTCTGCCGCGTACATCTGGCGGCGCACTTCGGGATCCTGGTTGGACAGGATGCAACCGCTGCTGAGGCCGAGGAAGCGGTAGACACGGCCCATGAGTTCGGACTGGTATTCGGCGAGGTAGTCGTTGACTGTCACGACGTGCACGCCCTTGCCCGCCAGGGCATTGAGGTAGGCCGGCGCGGTGGCCACGAGGGTCTTTCCTTCACCGGTCTTCATTTCGGCGATATTGCCGAGGTGGAGGGCGGCCCCGCCCATAAGCTGGACGTCGAAGTGGCGCATCCCCAGAGTTCGGGAGGAAGCTTCACGCACGGCTGCGAAAGCCTCCGGCAGGAGATCGTCCAGCTTCTCGCCGTCCACGTGACGGGCACGCAGCCTGTCCGTCTCCTCGCGCAACTCGGCATCGGAGAAAGTCTTGAAGGAGTCTTCGAGTGCGTTGATGGAATCGGCGTAGGTCCGCAGTTGCCTCAGGGTTTTTTTGTCACCCGTGCGGAGAAGTTTTTCGATAAGTGATGCCACGTAAAGTTGCTCCCAGTCTCAAGCTGCCGAATTCTGGCGTTTTTAGTCTACGGGAGAGACCAACGCCACGCGGCCCCGTTTCCCTGAGAGCGGAGCGCAAGGTGCTCACCGGCCGCCAGCGCAGACCCCTGGGTCTCAGCCACGGGCAACGGCGGCGCCAAGCGCGGGCGAGAGATCGCCCCTCGGTGACACCACGACGTCGTCGAGTCCGAGCCACTGCGCCATAAGCCGCAGCTCAGCCGCAAGCTCGACGGCGGAGTCCGCCGGGGCGTCCGGCTCGGCGTGGGCGGCACGCACCAGGAGTTGCTTGGCCGAGCGGTCGGCCTTCAGGTCAACGCGTGCCACCACGGCGTCCCGGAGAAGGAAAGGCAGCACGTAATAACCGAACTTGCGCTTCTCCGCGGGCGTATAGATTTCGATCCGGTAGTGGAAGCCGAACAGTTCCTCGAGCCTCTTGCGCTCAAAGACCAATGAATCGAACGGGCTCAGCAGGGCGCGGCCGGTGGCGGCTCTTGGTGCACGGGCCTCCACATGCCGGTACACGGCCCGGTCCCAGCCGCGCACCGTGACGGGCTCAAGGCGGCCGGCGTCGACGAGCCTGCCGACCGACGCCGCGGCGGCCTTCAAGGGGGTCCGGAAGTAGTCGGCAAAACAACGGATTGTTCCAATGCCGTGGGCCTGGGCTGCTGCGTCGATCAGCCTGTCCATCGCCGCCGTCGACAGCTCGGAGCCGGCCGCGAGGGCTCCTGCCCGGGCGACGACCTCAGGCAATCCGGGCGGAAGGACCCGCGATGTCAGTGTGTACCGGCGCTCGAACTGCTCTGTCCTCGATGCGGCCGTGACGAGTCCCTCTTCGAACAGGTGCTCCAAAACCCGCTTGACCAGGTTCCAGTTCCAGCCCCAGTTATCGTGCTGCCGGTCTTCCTGGTGCCCCAGGTGCGCCGTCAGTTGCGCGGCAGTCATGGGGCGCGCGGTTGCCAGCGTGTGGAGGATCCGGTTGGCCATGTCCTCCCGGATTCCGTGTTCCAAGTGGGCGGCGCCCACCCACGCACGGTTTTGCCACAGCAACAGATCCTGGAAGTGTTCCGGGCGGATGAAGCTCGCCTCATGCGCCCAGTACTCCATCATGCGCCGCGGACTTCGGCTGGCCATCGCGTGAAGGATGCTTCGGTCGTAGTTGCCAAGCCTTGAGAAGAAGGGGAGGTAATGACTGCGTGAGAGGACATTGACGGAGTCGATCTGGACCACCTGGAGGCGGGCAAAGGTGCGGCCCACCGCCCGTGAAGTCACGGGGCCGGTGGGCCGTTCCTTGTCAAGTCCTTGGGCTGCCAATGCAATCCGCCGTGCCTGTGACAGGCTCAGCGAAGCGGCCATGCCAGTCCTTTCATAGGAATTGCGAATGCAGCCTAGGCCCTGGCGGCCTGCTCATTCGAACGGTAAACGAGGACCTTTTCCTCCACGGGTTCGTCTCCCGGTTCACAGGTGGAGTCGAGGGTGATTACTCCATACGTCCAGCCACGGCGCCGGTACACAACCGACGGCGTGTTGGTTTCCTTGTCAACGAACAGGTAGAAATTGTGGCCGACCAATTCCATGTTGTCCACCGCGTCATCGAGGGTGAGCGAGGCGGCGGGGAAAACCTTGCGACGAATCAGGACCGGGGAATCACCGGCCGGAATGTCGCCGTCCAGGTCGTAGGCCGAGTTCTCCGCCGGTGGCGTCGTTGGCTCCTGGTGGTTGCTGGCCTCAACGTAAATGGGTTCGCTCGTGCTGGCTGGCTCAAGCGTCGCAGTAGCCTCACGAACGGCTTTGGGGGTGTGGCGGCCGTGGTGGACCTTCTTGCGGTCCTTGGCCCTCCGGAGCCTCTCGAGCAGCTTGCTGTAGGCAAGATCAAAGGCGGCAAACTTGTCAGCGGCGCTGGCTTCGGCCCGGATCACGGGGCCTCGCCCCAGAACTGTCACTTCCACCGTGAGCTGGCCCGGTGTCTGGCGCGGGTTGGTTTCCTTCGAAACCTTCGCGTCAACCCTCTGGACCTTGTCCCCAAGCGATTCAATCTTTGAAATCTTCTCGCCGGCATACTCGCGGAAGCGATCCGAAACGGTCAGATTACGGCCGCTGATCATGAACTCCATGGTGCCCTCCAAACAACTCAGGTGACACGATAAGGGCGCTTCCGGGGGCTGATCTGACGGACAGTCGAGCCCCTTTCCGAGCCGCTATCGACAGGTACATCTGTTCTCGGTACCCATAACCGACGTTAGTTCATCGCCAGTGGTAATTCATCCTTTCGTAACTTATTTTTTGTTTGAGTCAGCGCGGGCCTGGTGTGACCGGCCCATGGGCAGGGGACTCGGCAGCAGCCGGCGGGCGGGTGGCGGCAAGGACCACCGCGCCGCACACCACCCCTCCCGCAGCCGTCACTGCCCGCGCGGCTTCGGCGAGGGTGGCGCCCGTAGTGAGGACGTCGTCGACGATGACGCAAGCCTTGCCCTGCAGGGAACGCTTGCGGAGCAAGCGAACGGTCATGGAACCGCGGACACGGCGCTCACGCTCTCCGCGGCCCAAGCCCTTCTGCCCGCGCCCCGGTCCGGGCGCCTTCTTCAGGGCATCCGCAACATGCAGGCCCGGCAAAGCACCCACTCGTCCCAGGCGGCCAAGCAAGAGATGGACCGGACTGAATCCGCGGCGCCGAAAGGCCGCATTCGTGGTGGGAACGGGCACAAGGCAGATGCCTGCCCCGTCCCCAACGGCGGTCCGGATGGCCTTGCCCAGTGCCGGCGCGAGCACGGACGCCAAGCGTCCCTGGCCCAGGTGCTTGAACGACAGCAGGGCTTGGGCCAGTTCGTCGCGATAGTGTGCGCCCGCGACGACGGGCAGGATCGCGGCGCCGTTTTCCGTGAGCAAAGCCGGCGCCTGTCCTTCCGCCCGGAATGGCCGGGTGCACAGGAGGCGCAGGCGCCTTGCACAGGTTCCGCAGAGGGCCGAATCTTCGGAACCGCAGCACACACATTCCACCGGGGCCAGCACGGCCAGCAACTCGGCGAAGGCTTCGCCGACACCTTGCGCGAGCCTCGCCAGCCTCGCCGTAGGCACTCCCTTGTGGCGCGCGCCGTCGTCGGGGGCGGTAGTGCAGTCCGGGTCACGCATCCGGCGGCGGCTCTCTGCACCCATGGCCCAAGCATCCGGCGTATCGGCCACCTTCCACCATGCCTGAAACGCGCCATGTGGAAAACCGCGCGGTTCCCTGAGAGCCGCGAAAAAAGGGCCTAGCCCGGGAATGACGGGTCGACCGGACCCTTGAGTTGCAATTCCCAGCCGTTGCCCACCCGTTGGAACACGCCCGCGGCCGACTGTCCGTAAACCTGCTCCGGTCCGTTGCCCGCGCTGATTGTCGTCAGGTTCGGCCACGCCGGCAACAGCTGGGGTTGGCTTGATGTCAAAGACAACAGTTCGGGAACCACGTTCTCGGTTGCGGAGGCCTTCATTACCGCGACCGTCGTGGAATTGACCCACACCCCTTGATCAACGGGAGCGGAAGTGAACAAGGTTATGGGTGCGGTCAGATCCTTGGGAGTGCCGTCAGGGTTGCGGACAATACCCGTCACCTGGACCGAGGATTTGCCGTTCATCTCGGAGATCACCAGTGCGCGCGTTCCTTCACGGGATATCCGCAGGTCCCTCACCACGCGCCCTTTCAACCATGCCGGTGTGATCGTCACGGTGGGTACAGGCTGGTCCTGGGCTACGTTGGACGGTTTGAACGCCACGACTTCGGTGGCACCGCTGGCTCCGGGACCTGCTGTCCAGACCCAGTCCTGCGGGCTGAAGGACGGATGGCTGAGGGTGCTCCTGGTTGTCAATTGGCGGGGTGGCTGGCCCGGAATCATCGAATACAAGGTGGTTCCGGGACCGTTGAGGAAGGCTACGGCCTGGGACGTCGGGGACTCGGCGGGAGCGGTCGGGTTCAATCCGGCTGTCGGCTGCATGTCGGGGAGGGCCGAGACCCTGTTGTTCTCGTAGCGCGCCAGTTCCCCGTTGCTGATGGCGATTTGGCGCGCAGGGGCGTTCTTCTCGAGCACGGGAGGCAGGACCGAACCGTTGTCCTCCACGCGGACAAGATCCTGGTCGGCACGCAATTGAACGTTCACCACGTCCGGCTGGCTACGGAAGGTCAAGGCCAGCTGGTTTTGCATCCGCTGCCGGTCCTCGGCGGACGCCTCCCCCAGTTCCTTGGCGGAAAGGTCCACTTGGGCGGCTCCCGACACCACCGGCACCGACTCCCTGGCCAGCTTCATCCCGGACGGAAAAGCACTGACGACCGCGCCCTGGAGGTAGGGCGCTGGACCGTTGAGCAAAGCGCTGGTCATGGCCTTGACGGTGTTCTTCTTGATGAACCACCGGACGTCCGGAACCGCATATGTGAACGTGGGGTCGTAGAAATAGATGGGCTGGGCCGCGTAGATGACCTTGAACGTCTCTTCCGGGATCGCCGTGCCGTCCGGGACCGCAGAGATCCGCCATTCGCCGTCGACCTGCTCCAGGGTCACCGGAATGGTCTGAGTGGTTCCTTCGGGGAACTGGGTCGCGACGCCGTGGGCGTCGACCGCATAGGCAACGTCCAGTTGGTATTTGAATTCGTTCTCCACACCGGTCTTGACCACGGCGGCCTTCCGGTAGACCAGCGTGCGTTGGTCCGACTTCCAGCTGACGGACAGCGCCTGTGTGAGGTACTGCCGGGCCACGGCGTAGTCACCTTCGTAGCCGCTGCCTGCACCATAGAAGTCTTCGATGATGGACTCCGGTGTGGCGCCCGGGTGCGGTGGCGGAGGGAAGAAAACGGGAGCGTTCGGGTTGCCCGCGCTTTCATCCTTGCTCTTTCCCACCGGGCCGGACCGCGGGATCTGGGCGCAGGAGCTGAGGACCACCATGAGGACGGCCAAAACGGCGATCATGGCCTTTAGCACGTAACGGCGCCCGGAGCGGTAAGGGGGTCGGTAAGTCACGGGGCCGTTCCCCCCTGGGCGTTGTCGGCGTCGTCGTTATCCGCCGGAGGTACTGTCGGGGCCGCGGAACCGCGCTCGACGGGCGCCTCGCCCGCATCCAAAACGAGCATCTGGCGCTCAGGAGCGGCCCCCGGCAAACGGATGTCCGCGGGTTCGAGCTGCAACGGCGATTTCACGATCGTGCCACCCTTCTTGAGAGGCAGCGTGAGCCGGAAGTTGGAACCGGCTCCCCTGCGCCCCCACGCCTGCAACCAACCGTTATGGAGCTTCGTGTCCTCTGCCGCGATGGAGAGTCCCAGTCCACTGCCGCCCGTGGTCCGCGCACGGGCCGGATCGGCGCGCCAAAAACGGTCAAAGACCCGCGCGGCTTCTGCCTCGGTCATCCCGATGCCGAAGTCGCGCACAGAGATGGCGACGGCCTCCTGGTTGGCCGCAACAGAAACATGGACAGGTTTCCCCTCGCCATGCTCGACGGCGTTGAGCAGCAGGTTCCGCAGGATGCGGTCGATCCTGCGGGCGTCCATCTCCACGATGATGCTCTTCTGGCGCGAGGTAAGGCGGACTTCGGAGCCGTACTCGGCGGCAACGGGCGAAGCGCCCTCGATGACATGGGACACGACCTGGAAGATGTCCGTCGGCTCCGCGTCCAAAACGGCCGCTCCGGCGTCGAACCGCGAGATCTCCAGCAGGTCCGAGAGCAGCGACTGGAAGCGCTCCACCTGGTTGTACAGCAGTTCGGCGGAGCGCTTGTTGACGGGGTCGAAGTCATCGCGGGCATCGAACAACACTTCGGCTGCCATCCGGACGGTCGTAAGCGGTGTCCGCAGTTCGTGGGACACATCGGAGACGAACCGCTGCTGCATCTGGGACAACGTGGCCAGCTGCGTGATCTGCTCCTGCAGGCTCGCGGCCATGTGGTTGAAGGACGCGCCAAGCCTGGCCACCTCGTCTTCGCCCTTTACCACCATCCGCTCCTGCAACTGGCCTGCGGCCAGCTTCTCGGATACGACGGCGGCATGGCTCACCGGGCTCACGACGTTCCGGGTCACGTACCAGGCAATGCCGCCGATCATCAGGATGAGTGCGGCTCCGCCCGCCCACAGCACGTTCTGGATTTCGTCCAGGGTTTGTTGGGCGGTATCCAGGTCATAGAGGAGGTAGAGCTCGTAGACCGTGCCGTTGAAGGTGACCTTGTTTCCGACGGCGATACCGGGGTGGTCCTGGTTGCCCACCGGGAACTCGGTGGAGGCCCAGTACTGGTCCTTGCCGGACTCCTGCACGGCCTTGCGAAGTGCCGGAGGAATGACGCGGACGGTCAACTGGTCCGAGGCCCGCGATTCAACCCAGCGGTTGCGGGGCTTTGTCTGTTCGGGCAGCGCTTCGAAGACGTATCTGCGCTGGATGACCGAGCCGTTGCCCTCCACCGCCTTGAGGGTGTCGTAAACGAGGGTGATGACGCTCGATTGGTCGTTGGCCTGCGAACCGTCGAAGGTGTCTTGGACTTGTTTGACGTAGTAACGGCTCTCCGACTCCGCTTGCTTCAAACGCTCCTGGAACAAGTTGTTAGCTATTTGGTTCGACAGATACGCACCCACCACCGCAAATGACACTACCGACAGGACGATTGTCACGGCGACCGTCCTGAATTCGAGGGAGCGGCGCCAACGGCGCAGCAGGGCGCGCCACAAGTAGCGGATTCCTGGCCGGATGTGGCGAAGTCCCGTCACGACAAGGCGGGAGACGCGCAGTGCCAGAATCAGGGCGCGGCGCGTCCAAATGCGGGCGCGTTCCCGGAGCCACGGGAGATTCAATGCACGGGCATCCGTGTGTTCCGGGACAGGATGTCCTGGAACGGGGTGTTTGACCTTGCCCTCCGGGGCCTCGTGGTCAACGCCAGGCTCGCCGGTGGAAGACTCAGGCGCCTGCTTTATATCCGACACCACGAACCGTCAATACAACTTCAGGAGCCTCCGGGTCACGCTCGATCTTGGACCGCAGGCGCTGGACATGGACATTGACCAGGCGGGTGTCGGCAGCGTGGCGGTAGCCCCAAACCTGCTCAAGGAGCAGTTCACGGGTGAAGACCTGCCAAGGCTTGCGCGCCAACGCGACCAGCAGATCGAATTCCAGGGGCGTCAGGGAAATCCGCTCCCCGCCGCGTGTCACCAAATGGCCCGCGACGTCGATGGTGACGTCGGCAATCCGCAAGGTCTCTGGTGCCTTCTGGTCTCCCGGACGCAGCCGGGCGCGGACCCGGGCCACGAGCTCGGCCGGCTTAAAAGGCTTTGGCACGTAGTCGTCAGCACCGGATTCAAGACCACGGACGACGTCGGAAGTGTCCGACTTGGCGGTGAGCATGACGATGGGAACGTCCGACTCCCCGCGGATCTGGCGGCATACTTCGATACCGTCCGATCCGGGCAGCATCAGGTCAAGCAGTACCAGATCCGGCTTGGAGGAACGGAACACCTCCAGTGCCTGCCCGCCGTCCGCACAAAAAACCGGGTCGAAGCCGTCGTTCCGCAGCACGATCCCGATCATTTCGGCCAGCGCTTCGTCGTCGTCTACTACCAGGATGCGTGCCTTCATAGTTACATATTCCCTTATCACCAAGCCTTTGTCCCGTTGAGCCCCCTCCCGGCATGGCGCGCTGCAGCCTGCAAGCAAATGGGCTATGAGGCACGACGACGGAACTATAGGCTGGTGCGCACGGGCCCTTTCGGGGTCCGTGCATTGCCGCGGACGCAGCTTTTTTGGGGAGGAAAACGTGTCACATCCCGATCCGGGTTACCGGCCTGAACAGGGACCGCGGCCACCGTGGGGCGCACAGCCGCCGTGGGGCGCACCGCAACCCGGGACCCAGCCGCAATGGGGCGCGCAGCCACAACCCGGGAACCAGCCGCCGTGGGGCGCACCGCACCCCGGACCCCAGCCGCAATGGGGCGCGCAGCCACAACCCGGGAACCAGCCGCCGTGGGGCGCACCGCACCCCGGACCCCAGCCGCAATGGGGCGCGCAGCCACAACCCGGGAACCAGCCGCCGTGGGGCGCACCGCAACCCGGACCCCAGCCGCAATGGGGCGCGCAGCCGCAGTGGGGCGCCCCGCAGCATCCCGGGCAGCCGTGGGGCACGCAGATCGATCCGCGCTGGCCCGCGGGCGGTCCGCCCCCATATGGGCAGCCGCGCTATGTCGCTCCCCCGAAACCCGGAATCGTGCCCCTCCGGCCGCTCTTCTTCGGCGAGATCATGGACGGCGCCTTTCAGACCGTCCGCCGGAACGCAAAGACCATGTTCGGATCCGCCCTCATTGTCCAAGCCATCACTGGGGCGTTGAGCGGGGTGGCAGCGCTCGGCATGCTCGGGATGGCCCAACCCCCTGTAGGAGGGTTCACGAGCCAAGCCCAGGCGAACAGCTATCTTGGCCCGCTCTTTAGCACCGTTGCCGCGTTCATGGGCGTTTCCTTGCTCGCCATGGCTCTCGCATCCATCCTCCAGGGCATCATGGCCATCCCCGTCGCAAGGTCCGCGTTGAACCGGCCCACCGGGTTCAAGCAAATGTGGTCCTTGGCCCGCTCGCGTCTTTGGCCCCTTGCAGGCTTTGCCTTCCTCCTCATTGCCGGATCGCTGCTGCTCTTCGGGGTCGTGTTCTTGCTGGCCGCCATGATTTTGGCCGGATTGGGACCGGCCGGGGTGCTGTTGCTTTTCCCGTTGGTACTCGGCATCGCCGCGGTAGTTGTTTGGATCTACACGAAACTGTTGGTCGCCCCTGCCGCCATCACGGTGGAAGAACTCGGCGTGTTTGCCGGTCTTCGGCGTTCGTGGACCCTGACCCACCGGAATTGGTGGCGGATCTTCGGAATCATGCTGCTGGTGTCCGTCATGGTGAGTTTCATCGGACAGATCATCCAGATTCCCCTTGGCCTGGCTTCCGGGGGGATCAACTCCGTGTTCGCACCCCACGCCGGCGCCTCGCAAGTGACGACGACGGAGATTGTCCTCGCGGTGGTCTCGATGGTCGTAGGGGTCCTCGTAAGCGCAGTCGGCTTCGCCTTCCAAACCTCCGTGGCAGCCCTGCTGTACATGGACCTGAGGATGCGGCGGGACGGGCTGGACCTGGAGCTCCTGCGGCTTCTGGAGACCGGAGAAGATCCGGACGGCGTTCCCGGCCGGCGCCGGATGCGCCAAGCCGGTGCGCAACCATGGCCGCCGAACACCGCTCAAGGCTCTCCACAAGGATGATCCCCGTCTCCACGTCCCTTGCCATTGTTCTCGCATCCTTCGAGCCTCCTGTTGATCCGGACCGCGGGGACGCCCAGCGATGGGCGGCCGAAGAATTGTCCAAGCCGCAGTACGCATCGGCCAAGCCAAGTTGGATTGCCGAGATCTGGAATCAATTCCTCGACTGGCTCCGTTCCTTGAACGGCGAATCCATCAGCGGAGCGAATATCGGCGTGCCGCTGATCGGCGCTCTGGCCGTGGTCCTCATCGTGGTTGCAGTGATTGTCGTCAGGCCGAGGCTCAACGCGCGGAAGAAGGCCTCGGCGAAGGTTTTCGACGGCGGGCCTGCACTTGATGCCGATGCGTTCCGAGCCCGGGCATCAGCCGCCGCAAGCCGTGAGGACTGGCAAACGGCCGTCGTCGAACAGTTCCGCGCTGTGGTTCGTGCTGCGGAGGACCGGGCAGTCATTGAAGTCCAGCCTGGCCGGACCGCGGACGAAGCAGCTGCCCAATTGGGGCGGGCGTTCGGGGACGCCGGTTCGCGGCTCGAAGAAGCCGCAAGGACTTTCGACCGCGTGAAATACGGAAAGGCGCCAGCCACCGCTTCCGACCATGCCGCCATCCTGGCATTGGACACCAGGCTATCGGCCATGAAACCCGATTTCGCCGGGAAGTCCGCCAACGGATTGGCGGTACCGCGATGACGGCCGATGTCCAGGCAGCCCGGTGGTCCCTGAGGTTGCGGGCCTGGTCGCGCCGCCATATGGCCTGGATCATCATCGGGACCATCGTGGCGGCCCTGGGCGTTGTCACCGTGGCCCAGTCCCCTTCGAACCCTGATACCGCGTCCCTCTCTGCCGGCAATGCCGCTCCCGATGGGGCCATGGCCGCGGCGGAAATCCTCAGGCGGCAGGGAGTGACGGTCACCCCATCCGATTCGTTCGCGGCGACAACCTCACTGCTCGCCGGAAAACCCCGGGCCACAGTCTTGGTGTATGACCGCAACGGCTATCTCGATTCCGCCCAGTTGCACACCTTGCAGAAATCGGCCGGCCGCCTGGTGGTCGTGGCTCCCGGATACCGGACCCTGGCCGGGCTTAGCCGCCAGATCCGGAACGCCGGGGTGGTTCCCAACGGAACGTCAACGCTGGAAGCGGGATGCGGGCAAACGGATGCGACCGTTGCAGGGAGAATTTCCGTCAAGGGCGCACTCCTTTACAAAGGAGCCGATGTGACCTGCTACCGGCCCAGCAACAACGACGGCGGCGTGTACGCTGCCAGCGCCGACGGCCGGCTGGTGATCCTCGGCAGCACGGCCCTTCTCAGCAACGATCTCCTGCAGGTCGAGGGCAATGCCGCACTGGCGCTTCGGACACTTGGGCCCACGCAGGATCTCGTATGGTACCTCCCCGGACTCAGTGACGTACCGAATGATGGCAGGCCACCCACCCTGGATGAATTGGCTCCCCCGTGGGTCGGCTTCCTGGGATTGTGGGTAGCAGTAGTCGCATTGCTCGCTGTGTTGTGGCGGGGCAGGCGGCTTGGTCCGCTCGTGTTCGAGCCACTGCCAGTGGTGGTCAAGGCGGTAGAGACCGCCGAAGGCCGCGCCCGTCTCTACCAGGATTCCCGCGCTGTCGGCCAGGCAGCCGACAATCTCCGGGCCGGCACCTTGACCAGGCTTGCCAAGCACTTCCGGCTCGGCCCCGAGGCCCCCGCAAATGCCGTCCTCGAGGCCGTTTCCCGAAAAGTCAACCATCCGGCGCGGGAACTGCGGATGGTCCTGCTGGACCACCGCCCGCGCACCGAATCGGAACTTGTCCACTGGGCACAAAGGATTGAAACACTCGAGCAGGAGGCAACAGCCCCATGAGCAACCATGCACACAGTAATCAGGCAAGCAGCTACATAGACGGCAGCTCTGAGTATCAAGGAGGTCCGGCGCAGCCGGGGGAACAAGCACAGGCCCCTGCGGGCTCCGACTCCGCCCGCAAAGCCCTGCTCGACGTCCGCCACGAAGTGGGCAAGGCCGTCGTCGGGCAGGATGCAACAGTGACGGGCATGCTCATCGCCCTGCTCTGCGGGGGCCACGTCCTGCTTGAGGGTGTTCCGGGAGTGGCGAAAACCCTCCTGGTGCGTTCCCTGTCCACGGCGCTGAGCCTGGATACGAAGCGTGTCCAGTTCACTCCGGACCTCATGCCGGGTGACGTGACGGGCTCGCTCGTCTACGACTCGCACACCTCGGAATTCACTTTCCGGGAAGGACCGGTGTTCACCAACATCATGCTGGCGGACGAAATCAACCGGACGCCTCCGAAGACCCAGGCTTCGCTTCTGGAAGCAATGGAGGAGCGCCAAGTATCCGTGGATGGACTCTCCCGGCCCTTGCCGTCGCCGTTCATTGTTGCCGCCACGCAGAACCCCGTCGAGTATGAGGGAACCTATCCCCTGCCCGAAGCCCAGCTGGACCGTTTCCTCCTCAAGCTCTCCATGCCGCTGCCCGGACGTGCCGAAGAGATCGAGGTGGTCCGCAGGCACTCGGAAGGTTTCGATCCGCGCAATCTCCTGGCCGCGGGAGTCCGGCCCGTGGCCGGGGCCGCCGAACTCGAGAACGCCCGCGATGCGGTGGCCGAGGTGACGGTGGCGCCCGAGATCCTCGGCTACATCGTGGACATCGTACGGGCGACCCGGGCGGCGCCGTCGTTCCAGCTGGGAGTCTCCCCGCGCGGGGCTACGGCGTTGCTCAACACATCGCGTGCCTGGGCATGGCTGTCAGGACGGAACTTCGTCACCCCCGACGACGTCAAAGCGCTCTCCCTGCCGTGCTTGCGGCACCGTGTCGGGCTGCGGCCTGAAGCCCAAATGGACGGTGTGCGCGTGGATGATGTCCTCGGCAGCATCCTGGCCTCTGTTGCCGTGCCGCGCTGATCGGCCTCGCCTCATGACTTTCCACTTCGTGACCCACGGCCTCGGGGAGCACTAAATGGCAATCACAGGCCGTTTTGTGCTGCTGGCTTTCGCGGCATTGGCCGCCCTGCTCCTGATTCCCGCGTGGGGCACCGTGCTTCTCGCCGCCGCCGCGCTGCTGGCCCTGGTGCTGGGCGACGTCCTGATGGCCGCGTCACCGGCCAAAATCGCGCTGCAGCGGAAGGATCCCCGGAATGTCACGCTGCACGCGGACACGGAGTCGGTTCTCACGCTGGAAAACCGCAACCGGCGGACCTTCCGCGCAATGGTGCGTGACGCCTGGCAACCCTCCGCGGGGGCCGTTGCGCCGGTCCAACGTCTTAAAATCCCGGCCGGCGAGCGGCGGCGAATGTCGGTAGTCCTGAAGCCCACGCGGCGCGGGGACTTGGCGGCACCGCACGTAACGCTGCGTTCGTTCGGGCCGCTTGGCCTGGCCGCCAGGCAGCGCACCGTGGTCCTCCCCGGCCGTCTTCGCGTCCTGCCGCCGTTCAATTCGAAGCGGCATTTGCCGTCCAAACTGCGCAAACTCCGGGAGCTCGACGGCAAAGCGGCCGTGCAGATCCGCGGCGCCGGCACGGAATTCGATTCCCTCCGTGACTATGTCCGGGGCGACGATGTGCGCTCCATCGACTGGCGGGCAACCGCCCGGCGCACCGCCGTCGTCGTCCGGACCTGGCGGCCCGAACGGGACCGCCGCGTCGTCATCATGCTCGATACTTCGCGCACGGCAGCAGCCCGGATCGACGACGAACCCCGCCTCGACACCGGGATCGAAGCGGCTCTCCTCTTGGCCGTGCTGGCTGAGCGCGGCGGAGACCGCGTGGACTTCTTCGCCTTCGACAGGCGCGTCCGCGGGCGCGTCGATTCAGCGGCCAAAGGCAATCTCCTCGGTTCGTTGGTCCAGGCAATGGCTCCGCTTGGGGCCGAATTGATCGAGATGGACTGGGCCGCGATCCCGGCGCAAGTACGGGCCATCTCGGCGCACCGTTCCCTCGTGGTCCTGTTGACCTCCCTCGACAGCGGCGCCCCCGAGGAAGGGCTCATTCCCCTGGTGGCGCAACTCGTGCGGCAGCACACCGTGCTGCTTGGATCGGTGCGGGACCCGCTCCTGGGCCGGATGAAGAAAGAACGCACCACCGCGAGCCAGGTCTTCCGCGCTTCGGCCGCCGAACGAGCCCTCCTGGACCGTGAGGCCGTCAGCGCCCAATTGCGCCAGCTCGGGGCGGAGGTAGTGGACGCCGAGCCGTTGGAACTGCCGCCGCTCCTGGCGGACGCCTACATTCGGCTGAAGGCCGCGGGGCGCTTGTAGCCTGGGAATCGCCCCGCCCACATACCAACAAACCGAAATCCGAGGAAAGCACATGAGCACACCCATTTACGAGCTGGGGCTGGGGCCCGCATTCCGGCGGTTGCAGCCCGAACTCCAGGACTATTTCTCCCTTGCCCCGGGCTCCGGATCCTACGGAATAGGCGAGGGCGTGTTCGAGGTGGTCGGCTGCCGGCAGAAGTGGCTCCGCCCGCTCCTTGCCACCGTTGCCGGGGAAGAAGCTTTCTTCCCCGAGTACGGCGAACGCATCCCCTTCCGCATCGAAAACCATGCGCATTTTGATCCGTTTGGACGGTCCAGCCTGACGGCAAGGCGCGAAATCTTCTTTCCCGGACGCACCCGGTTGTTCCATGACACCACCGTCGCGGAGACCAACCACGACGGGGGCGCCCGCTTGGTCGACTATCTGGGACGGTACCGGAGGCTGGCCACGGAGTTGGATCTGGAAGTGACATCGGAGGGAAGGCTTCGCGGGATCTCGGGCGCGTCGCGGCTGTTCCTGGGTCCACTGCGGCTCGGCTTGCCGGCTTCACTCGACGCGAAAGCCTACGCAGAGCAGTGGTGGGATGCGGCAGAGGGCAAACACCGGATCCAGGTGAAGGTGCTTCAGCGACAAGTCGGACTTGTGCTGGTCTACGCAGGCTCGTTCGACTACCGCCTGGCGCCCTTGCTGCCCGCGCGTGACTCTGGAGTTGCCGCGCGTTCGGCCACGGCCGCCGTCGGGCTCCCCCGCTATGCCGAGCCGGACCGTTGGGAACGGCGCGTCTAGGAGACGCCGGACGCCAGCCTAGCCGAGCGCGAGCTGGTTGAGCCCGTCCGCAAGCTGGGTCAAGCGCTTGAGAACCTCTTTGGCCCCCGACGGCGGGAATCCGGCCAGACCGTCCGACGGGGTGACCCGCACGGCTCCCAAGCTCGACGCCGCCAGGCCGAGTTGGCGCCAAGGCCGCCACACGGTCTCCACGAGCTCGGCGGTTCGCGGCAGTGCCGACCGTGGATCCTCGACCGGCAACGCGCCCGCCCACAGGCGCTTGCCCGCTTCCACCGCGGCGGCAATCTGCTCCCATTGGCGAGTGGTGAGTGCTTTGAGCGGAACCGCGATCCCGTCGGCCCCGGCGGCGAGGATCTGCTGGATCGGGGCTTCGATCTCCGGAACCGAAACAACGGTCTCCGCTACTCCCGCGGCTCGCAGCGCTTCGACGACCGACCGCCAGGCGGCCGTGGCCTCTTCGACCGGGATGGCGCGTAAGGTTCGGTAACCGCTCGCGGTGGGAATGGTGCCGGCCAACACCGAAGCGATGTCCGGCTCGTCGAGCTGGACCACTATGCCGGCACCCGGAACGGCGGCGCGGACCTTTGATATGTGCTCCGCGACGCCCGCGGCCAGGGACTCCGCAATATCCCTGCGGGCACCGTAGTCGAGCAGGGCCCGCTCCCCGTTGTGCAAATACAGGTTCGCGGCAAGGCTTAACGGGCCGCGCAACTGGATCTTGAGTTCCTCGGCGGACGATTCTTCGGCGCCGGCAACGTCGGCCAGGATGTTGATGTCCGTGGCAAGGGCGGATTTCGCACGCCGCAGGTCCTTACCCGGCCGGTCAACCAGGCGCCAGCCGTGCGGCTGCGCGTCGATGGCCAGCTCGACGAGGAGCGATGCCGTCCGGCCGAGGGCGTCCGAGCCGACGCCACGGTCCGGAAGCTCTGCCAGGAACGGAAGATGGGGGCTGCCCAGCTCGCCGCGGATGATCCGGGCCGCTTCAGCTGGATCCGTCCCGGGCCAAGGACCCAATGCCGTGGCGCTGACCTGGTTCTGCACTGTTTCCGCAGGCACGTGTTCAGGCCTGCGCGACGGAAGCCTGGTGGCCTTCGGCGATTGCCTCGTGGTGCCGGATGACCTCGCTGATGATGAAATTCAGGAACTTCTCGGCGAAGGCAGGATCGAGGTGCGCTTCTTCGGCGAGCCGCCGGAGCCGCGCAATCTGGGCGGCCTCGCGGCCCGGGTCCCCGGCGGGAAGCTTGTGGGTCGCCTTGAGGACGCCCACTTTCTGGGTGGCCTTGAACCGTTCCGCGAGGAGGAAGACGAGGGTGGCGTCGATGTTGTCGATGCTGGAGCGGATGGAAAGCAGTTCGTCCATGACAGCCTGGTCCACACGGCCGGCGAGGGAGCTGGCGGAGGGATCGAAGGAATCGGCGTCGGGGAGGGCGTGGTTCTGCTCGGTCATTCCTCCAGTCTAGGGTGTGCCGGCCGTGCCTTGAGGGGCAGAATGGGCATGTCCGCGCCGACGTTAAGGAGAGTACGCATGAAGATTGCAGTTCTTGGCACCGGAATGGTAGGGCATGCCCTGGCCGACAAGTTGATCGCCGTCGGCCACGAGGTCATGATGGGTTCCCGGGAGGCCGGCAATCCCAAGGGAACGGCGTGGGCGGCGCAGGCCGGCCCGGGAGCAAGCTCCGGTTCGTTCGCGCAGGCCGCCGCCATGGCCGAGATCGTGGTCAACGCAACCCCCGGAATGGTCTCCCTCGCGGCACTGAGCGAAGCCGGGGATGCGAACCTGGCCGGCAAGGTCCTGGTGGATGTGTCCAATCCACTGGACTTTTCCGCCGGCTTCCCGCCGTCGCTCTCCGTCTGCAATACCGACAGCATCGCCGAAACCATCCAGCGTGCCTTCCCCGAGGCGCGCGTCGTCAAGACCCTCAACACCCTGACTGCTCCCCTGATGGTCGATCCACTCAGGTTGGCCGAGGGAGCGCATGACGTCTTTGTAGCTGGGGACGACGACGGCGCGAAAGCCACCGTCGTCAGGCTCCTGCGGGAGTTCGGCTGGCTTCCCGAAACATATCCACGACCTGGGCGGCCTCGACGCCGCCCGCGGTCTTGAAATGTGGATGCCGCTGTGGCTGAGGATCTTCATGCGCCAGCCCAAGGACAAGCTCTTCAACATCAGCATCGTGTCCGAATAGCCGCCGCAGAACGGACATGCCCGCCCTTCATGGAGAAGGGCGGGCATGTCCGTTCTTGCGGATAGCCGCTTCGACGGCAGGCTAAATGCCCAGCAGCGCGCGGTGCTCTTCCCGCCGTCGGGCCTGTTCGTCAGGATCCGGCACCGGCAGCGAGGCAATGAGCCTGCGGGTGTACCCGTGCTGGGGGTTGCCCATGATCTGGCTGCCAATCCCTTGCTCGACGAGTTGGCCCTTGTACAGGACGCCCACCCAGTGGGAGAGGATGTCCACGACGGCGAGGTCATGGCTGATGAACAGCGCGGCAAAACCGAACTCTTCCTGGATGTCCTTGAACAGTTCCAGCACCTTTGCCTGCACGGAAACGTCGAGGGCCGAGGTGGGCTCATCGGCGATCAGGAGGCGCGGGTTGAGCGCGAGGGAACGCGCCAGCGAAGCGCGCTGGCGCTGCCCGCCAGAGAGCTCGTGCGGGTAGCGTTCAGCGTACGACGCCGGCAACTGCACTGATTCGAGCAACTGCGCCACACGCAGGCGTGCTTGGGCAGGGCTCGGGTGGGTGTGGATGAGCAGTGGTTCCGCTACGCACTCACCGATCGTCAGATGCGGGTTGAACGAGGCGGCCGGGTCCTGGAAGACAAAGCCGATGTCCTTGCGCAACGGCTTGAACGTGTGCTCCTTGAAGCCCAGCATTTCGTAGCCAAGGACCTTGAGGCTGCCGCCGGTTGCCCTGTTGAGCCCCGCAATGGCACGGCCGATGGTGGACTTGCCCGAACCGGACTCGCCAACCAGGCCGAATACCTCGTTCTCGGAGACCGTGAAGCTGACATTGTCCACGGCCTTGAACCCGGGCTTGCCCAGGCGGCCCGGATACTCGATGGTGAGGTTTTTGGCCTCAACGAGGATCTTCCCGGTCTGGTGCAACCGCTCTGTGGCGCCCTCGGACGCCGAGTTGCGGCCAAGGTGCGGCACTGCGGCCAACAGCTTCTTGGTGTAGTCCTGCTTCGGCTCGGCGAAAAGCACCCTCGAAGTGGCCTCTTCGACGACGTCGCCTTGGTACATGACCACGACGCGGTCCGCCAGGTCGGCCACAACGCCCATGTTGTGCGTAATGAGAACAATCGAGGTGCCGTACTTGTCCCGCAGGTCCCGGAGCAACTGAAGGATCTCGGCCTGGACGGTGACGTCCAAGGCCGTCGTCGGTTCGTCCGCCACGATCAGACCGGGGTTCAAGGCGAGCGCGGCGGCGATGACGACGCGTTGCTTCTGGCCTCCGGAAAGCTGGTGGGGATAGTAGTTGACGCGGGTTTCGGGATCGGGGATGCCCACTTTCCGGAGGGCTTCGGTGGCCCGCTTCTTGGCCTCCTTGGCCGAGATCCGGTGTCCGTCCGCGGCGTGCGCCCGGATGCCTTCGGCGATCTGCCAGCCGACCGTGAACACCGGGTTCAAGGCCGTTGACGGTTCCTGGAAGACCATGGCTACGTCGCGGCCGCGGATCTTGCGCAGTTTGGACGGGCTGACCTTGATGACGTTGTTGCCGTTGATCAGCACGGCTCCCGAGCTGATGGCCGTTTCAGGGAGGAGCCCCAGGATGGTCTTGGCCGTGACGGTCTTGCCGGAACCCGACTCCCCTACGATCGCCACAACTTCGCCGGCTTTCACCTCAAGGCTGACGTCCTTGACCGCGTAGACGTCGCCGCTGTCGGTGGCAAAGGTGACTTTGAGCCGTTCGATGTCCAGGACCGGCTGCCCGGTGGGCAGCGGCTGGTCCGAAATGTTGCCGATGTTGGTGGTCATGCCTTACCTGCTTCCGGGCTGCCTGTTTCCGGTTCTGGAGCCGTGGTGGCCCCTGTGTTCATACCGTCGGTTCCTGCCGTGGCCTTGTTGCGGGCCTTCCCTCCGGCACGCTTGCGGCCACGGAGGCGGGGATCGTTAAGATCGTTGATGCTTTCGCCGACCAAGGTCAGCCCCAGCACCGTGAGGACGATCGCGATACCCGGGAAGACGCCGGTCCACCAGATTCCGGAGGACGCGTCCGCCATGGCCTTGTTGAGGTCGAAGCCCCACTCAGCGGCCGACGACGGTTCGATGCCGAAACCGAGGAAGCCGAGGCCGGCCAAGGTCAGGATCGCCTCGGAGGCGTTCAGGGTGAACATCAAGGGAAGCGTCCTGGTGGCGTTCTTGAAGATATGCCGTGTGATGATGCGGAGGCTGGACGCGCCCAAGACCATGGCCGATTCCACGAACGGTTCGGCCTTGAGCCTGATGGTCTCCGCCCGGATCACGCGGAAATACTGCGGAACGAACACCACGGTGATCGAGAAGGCGCAGGCGAGGATGCCGCCCCAGAAGCTCGACTGCCCGCGGCTGATGACGATCGACATCACGATCGCCAGGAGCAGGGACGGGAAGGCATAAATGGCATCAGCGATGACCACCAGCACCCGGTCCAGCCAGCCGCCGAAGTAACCGCTGAGCAGGCCCAACGCGACACCGAGGAAGATGGACATCGCCACAGCGACGACGATCACGGTGACGGCGGTCTGTGAACCCCACAGGACGCGGGAGAGCACGTCATAGCCGCCGACTGTGGTGCCGAGCAAGTGCTTGCCGCTGGGCGCCTGCTGGGTGGGGAACGCACCGCTTGCGTCACTCAGTTGGGAATAGCCGTACGGTGCGATCAGCGGCGCGAGCACGGTCGAGAGGAGGAAGAGACCGGTCAGTACGAGCCCGGTAATGAGCATGCCCCGCTGGAGGCCGACGCTCTTATTGACGTGTGAAATGACAGGAAGTCCGGATAGCACGGACTTCTTCCGTCCTGGAATAGTTGCAGTGCTCATGTCAGTACCTCACTCGCGGGTCGATCAGCGCGGCGACGACGTCCACGATGAAGTTGGTGACTGCGACGATGACGGCCAGCAGCACCACGATCCCCTGGACTGCCACGAAGTCCCTGGCGTTCAGGTACTGGACCAGCTGGTAGCCCAGGCCTTTCCATTCGAAGGTGGTCTCGGTCAGAACGGCTCCGCCGAGCATCAAGGCGATCTGCAGGCCCATGACGGTGATGATGGGGATGAGGGCAGGCTTGTAGGCGTGCTTGGTCACGAGGCGGAACTCGCTGACGCCACGTGAGCGGCCGGCCTCGACGTAGTCCTTGCCCAGTGTGCCGATGACGTTGGTCCGGACGAGGCGAAGGAAGACACCCGCGGTCAGGAGGCCCAAGGCGATGGCGGGAAGCACGGCGTGGGACACGATATCGCCGAGAGCGGTGAAATCGCCGCTGCGCAAGGCATCGAGCCAATAGATGCCGCTGGGGGCGGCCAGTTGGCCCATGGTCAGCTCAGTGCGCGTGGACACGCGGCCGGCTACCGGGAGCCAGCCAAGCCAAACGGAGAACGTCAGCTTCAGCAGGAGTCCGGAGAAGAAGACCGGGGTGGCGTAGCAGAGGATGGCAAAGCAGCGCAGGAAGGCGTCTGTTGCCTTGTCGCGCCGTTGCGCGGCGATCATCCCGAGCGGGATGCCGACCGCGAGCGCCACGATCAGCGCGTTGATCGACAGCTCAAGGGTGGCTGCACCGAAAGTCGACAGCATTTCGATGACGGGCCGCCGGTCGGTGATGGTGGTTCCGAAGTTGCCGGTGAGCAACTGGCCTAGATATTCGAGGTACTGGATGATGATCGGCCGGTCATAGCCGGCCTCGTGGATTCGTTGTGCCAGGACATCCGGGGGAAGCCGGCCGCCCTGCGCTGCGGTGATGGGGTCTCCGATGACCCGCATGAGGAAGAAAACCAGGGTGACGAGGATGAAGATCGTCGGAATGATCAGGAAGAACCTGACCACGATGTACCTGCCGAGACCCCCGCCCGCTGATTTACTCTTGGGAGCGACCGCGTCCGGTTCGACGTCGGGCACCTCTATAAGTGTTGTCATTGCTACCTAATGTTCATTGCCCGCGGATCGCGCGGGGTCTTTGCTCAAAATGTGAGGCAATCAGCAATAAGGGGAGGCAAAGTACCTGTTGGCACCCGCCTCCCCCTACCGGCTGCTTACTTTGAAATGGTTCCCAAGCGGAACTTGAAGGAAGCGTCAAGCGTCTTGTCGACGCCGTTCACGCCCTTCGCCGAGATGGCAACCTGGGCACCCTGCAGCAGCGGCAAAGTGGAAATATCCTTTGCCAGAGCGTTCTGGGCGTCCTTGATGGCGGATTCGCGGGCCGACTTGTCCGTGGAGGTCAGCTGCTTGTTGATCAGGTCCGTCACGGCCGGGTCGTTGAAGTGGTTCTTCAAGAAGCCGCCGTTCGGGAAGAACGGGGTCAGGTAGTTGTCCGGATCGCTGAAGTCAGGGAACCAACCGAACTGGAACAGCGGGTACTCGTCGGCGCGGCTGGCCTTGCTGTAGGTCACCCATTCGGTGGACTGCAGGTTCACCTTGAAGAGGCCCGACTTCTCGAGCTGGTCCTTGATCATGGCGTACTCGTCGCCCGAGGACTTTCCGTAGTGGTCCGGGTTGTACTGGAGGTTCAGCGTCACGACATCCTTGACACCGGCATCGGAAAGGACCTTCTTGGCCTTGTCCAAGCTCGGCTTTCCGTTGTCGCCGTAGGCATCCTTGAACGACTCATTGGCGCCAAGGAAGCCGCTGGGGACGTTGGAGTACAGCGGCAGGTAGGTGCCCTTGTAGACCTGGTCCGCGATTGACTGGCGGTCAACGAGGTTGGCGATCGCCTGGCGCACGGCAAGTGCCTTCGCCGGGTCTGCGTTGGCTGCCTTGGCGCCAAACGGCATGGTGTTGAAGTTGAACGTGATGTAGCGGATCTCGCCGCCGGGACCAACGTTGACCTTGACCTTCGAGTCCTTCTTGAGGTCGTCGACGTCGGTGGCGCTGAGGCTTCGGTTCGCAACGTCGATGTTGCCCTGCTGGATGTCGAGCTTCATGTTGGTCGGCTCGGCGTAGTACTTGATCGTGGCGGCGTCGTTGGCCGGCTTGCCCAGCACACCCTGGTAGTCAGCGTAGGCCTTGAGGCTGATCAGCTCGTTTTTCTTGTAGCTGTCGATCGTGTACTGGCCATAGAACGCCTTGGCCTTGATGATGTCGTCATCCGAAAGAAGCTTGTCGGCCGGGAAGACCTGGTGGTCCACAATCGGCGCGGCCGGGCTGCTGAGGATCTGCGGGAACGTCTGGTCGTTGGCGAGCTTCAGCTTGAAAACGGCCGTGTTGGCGTCGGGGGTGGTAACGCTGTCCAGGTTTTCGAGCAGGCTTGCGGGACCAGCGGGGTCGTTGATCTTTTTCTGCCGGTCGAACGAGAACTTGACGTCGGCGGAGTCCAGCGTGTGGCCGTTGGCCCACTTGAGCCCGGGCTTCAGCTTGACGGTGTACTCCGTGGGCGACGTGAACGACGCCGACGCTGCCAGGTCCGGAACGGGATCGGCGCTTCCTGGCTTCGAGTTGAGGAGGAAGGAATAGACCTGGTTCATCACCATGAAGGAACCATTGTCGTACGAGCCCGCGGGATCGAGTGCGGTCACCTTGTCGGTGGTGCCATACGCGATCGGACCGCTGGCAGCTGAGGATGATGAACCGCCGCCGCCCGCCGGCCCCGTGCAGGCCGTCAAAGCGAATACGGAGATGCCCGCGAACGCGATAGCGCTTCGCAAGGCTTTTTTGTTCAATGCCATCAGTGAACTTTCTGTTCGATGGATGCGGCGAACCGCCGTCGGTAATTTCTTGGGAGCACGCGCTCCTAACTCCACGATTCAACCAGAAGCTTTTTTGGTGAAACGTTTGATTTTGTGAGTTGAGACACAAAATTTACTTTTCTTTTGGCGCGGAGTCGGCTACAAGGATTGCGGGACGGCGAATGAGGCGTTGACAGAGCGGATAAGCCCGCGCTCGCAACCTTGCGGGCGCGGGCTTATCCGCTGCGGCGCATGGCCGAATTAGAGGCGCGCGGCCGGGTTAGAGTTGCGCGCGCTGCAGGGACCGGGCGGCGTCGATGGTTGCCTGGCCCAGGACGCGGGTGCCTTGGTACAGCACGATGGTCTGGCCGGGGGCCACGCCACGAAGGGATTCGACGAGGGTCACGACGAGGCCCTCGCGCTCGACACCGGCGTCGTCGACATGCCGCTCGACAAAGGCCTTGGCGGGAACCGGATCGCCATGGGCGCGCACCTGTGCGAAGCAGTCGAACTCGGCACCGGTAGCCACCTCGGCAATGGGCAGGCCCGCCCAGGACACCTTGATTCCGCGGATCTCATCGATGGCCAAGAGCGCTTCGGGTCCGACCACCACCTTGTTCTCCTTGGGCCGGATTTCCAGCACAAAGCGCGGCTTGCCGTCAGCGGCGGGGGTGCCCAGCTTGAGGCCGCGGCGCTGGCCTACTGTAAACGCGTTGGCACCGGGATGCTCCCCCACCTTGCTTCCGGATTCATCGACGATGTCGCCGGAGGTCATCTCGATCTTCTCGGCGAGCCAACCGGCGGTGTCGCCGTCCGGGATGAAGCAGATGTCATGGCTGTCCGGCTTGTTCGCCACGGACAGGCCGCGGCGTTCGGCCTCTGCGCGGACCTCCGCCTTTGAGGGAGTGTCGGCCAGCGGGAACATCGAGTGCTTGAGCTGTTCGTGCGTCAGGACGCCGAGTACGTAGCTTTGGTCCTTGGCCCAATCCGCCGCGCGGTGGAGCTCAGGATTGCCGTCCGCGTCCTGGATGACCTTGGCATAGTGGCCGGTGCAGACTGCGTCGAATCCGAGCGCGATGGCCTTCTCCAGCAAGGCGGCGAACTTGATCCGCTCGTTGCAGCGCATGCAGGGATTGGGAGTGCGGCCGGCTGCGTATTCATCGATGAAGTCCTGGACAACGTCTTCCTTGAAGCGCTCAGAGAAGTCCCAGACGTAATAGGGAATACCCAGCACGTCGCAGGCCCGCCAGGCATCACGGGAGTCTTCGATGGTGCAGCACCCGCGACTGCCGGTGCGGAGCGTGCCGGGCATGCGGGACAGCGCCAAGTGGACGCCTACGACGTCGTGCCCTGCCTCGACGGCGCGGGCGGCGGCAACGGCGGAGTCGACTCCGCCGCTCATGGCTGCAAGAACTCGCATGCTGGCTTTCTGTTGACGTTTGGGGGAAGAATTGCGGCTGAAGAGGGTCTGCGCGCCCAACTATTCTAGCCCCCGCCGGAATCCGACCCAAAAATGCCTTGACCACCACCGCCAACACCACGCGAATCGAGTCACCATGGCCACTGGACACATCCTCATTGCCGGCGGCGGGCTGGCCGCCGCCACGGCTGCCAAGACATTGCGCTCGGAAGGATTCGAGGGCCGCATCACCGTGGTCTGCGCCGAGAACGAACAGCCCTATTTGCGCCCGCCCCTCTCCAAGGAGTTCCTCCTTGGCAAAGCCGGCGAGGATGCGGTCCCGGTGCTGGCGGCCGGCTGGTACGCAGAGAACGACGTCGAACTCGTTCTTGGCGAGACGGTTGCGGCTGCTGATCCTGCCGCCCACACCGCACGGCTGGGATCAGGGACCGAGCTTCACTTCAGCAAGCTCCTGATCGCCACAGGGGCGCAACCGCGCCGGATTCCGCTCCCGGGGTCCGATCTTGCCGGCGTCACAACGTTCCGGACATTCAATGATTCCAGAAGGCTCAAGGAAGAACTGTCCGGCGGAGGCCGGAAGGTAGTGATGATCGGTTCAGGGTGGATCGGCATGGAACTTGCCGCGGCCGCGAGCAGCTACGGAAACTCCGTGACCTTGCTGGGACTGGAAGAGGTCCCGCTCAGCATGGCCATAGGACCCGAACTGGGTGGCTACTTCCGAAGCCTTCACGAAAGTCACGGCGTGCAGTTCCGGCTCCCCGCGAGCGCAGCCGGGATCACCGGCGCCGGGGGCAAGGCGAGCGCCGTTGCCACCAACTCCGGCGAAGTCCTGCCTGCCGATCTCGTGGTGGTGGCCGTCGGCGTTGTTCCGGATACGGCCCTGGCCGAAGCCGCCGGGTTGGAGATCCGCAACGGAGTGGTGGTGGATGCTTCGCTCCGGACCAGCAGCCCGGATGTGTTCGCAGCCGGAGACGTCGCCAATGCCCTGCATCCCTTCACCGGCGACCACCACCGCAGCGAGCACTGGTCCAATGCCCTCAACGGCGGAAAAGTCGCAGCCAAGGCGATGCTTGGACAGGAAGCCGCGCTGGACATAGTCCCGTATTTCTACACGGACCAGTTCGACGTCTCGATGGAGTACTGGGGGTACCCCACGCTTGCGGCAGGTTCCGTACCCGTCATCCGCTGCTCGTTGGAGGACAACAACTTCCTCGCCTTCTGGCTACGGGATGGCGCCGTCGTGGCAGGCATGAGCGTCAACCAGCAAAAAGTGCAAAAACCCGTCAAAGCACTCATTTCGGGGCGCATCCCCGTGGACGTGGAACGCTTGGCTGATCCTGCCGTGCCGCTGGATCAGTTGTTGCCGGGGAGCTGACCACCGGCCAGCCCGCCCGGAGTGCCGCCACCATGGCCGCGGGCCACGGTGCCTGCCGTCTGGATACTGGACTCGTGGCCGGCCATTCCCGCGAGCTTTGCCCGGGCGTACGCGTCAGGCAAAGCCTTGAGCAGGGCGTCGACGTCGGCATCGGTCGAAGCGTGCCCCAGGCTGAACCTCTGCGCTCCGCGGGCTGTCTCTTCGTCCAAGCCCATGGCAAGCAAGACGTGAGAGGGCCTGGGGACGCCTGCCGTGCAGGCGGATCCCGTGGATGATTCGATGCCCGCAAGGTCCAGGAGGAACAGCAGGGAATCGCCTTCACAGCCCGGGAACGTGAAGTGCGCGTTGCCGGGTAGCCGGGCGTCTCCGGGTGCGCCCCGCAGCACCGCTTCGGGGATGGCGGCCCGCACTCCGTCGATGATCCGGTCCCGCAAGGCGCTGATCCGCTCACGCTCTGCCGCGAGGTTTTGGGCCGCCGACTCCGCCGCCGCGGCGAATGCGGCGATCGACGCCGTATCCAACGTTCCCGAGCGGACGTCCCGCTCCTGCCCTCCCCCATGCTGGACGGGGGTGACCTTGGCGGATCGCCCGAGGAACAGGGCACCCACACCCACGGGCCCGCCTATTTTGTGGCCGGATACCGACATCGCGGCGAGTCCGGATTCGCGGAAGCTGAGGGGTATCGAGCCGAACGCCTGGACTGCGTCCGAGTGGACGGGAATGCCGTGGGCGGCGGCGATGTCAACGATCTCCTTGATGGGCTGGATGCTGCCCACCTCGTTATTCGCCCACATGACGGTGACGAGTGCCACCGATCCGGGGTCACGTTCGATTTCCGCCCGGACAGCGTCCAGCCTCACGACCCCCTCGGAATCGACGGGGAGCCAGACAGCATCGGCCCCTTCGTGCCGCTCCAGCCATTCGACGGTGTCCTGCACCGCATGGTGCTCGACCGCGGAGCAAAGTATCCGCTTGCGGCGCCCGTCTTCGTCGTGGCGCGCCCAGTACAGCCCCTTGACGGCGAGGTTGTCTGCTTCAGTACCGCCGGAGGTGAAGATGAGCTCGGACGGATGCGCCCCGGCTGCGGCCGCGATGGCTTCCCTGGCCTCTTCCACGGATCGCCGGGCACGCCGTCCGGAAGCGTGCAACGATGACGGGTTGCCGGTCCGCGCCAGCTCGCGTGTCATGGCGGTGAGGGCGACGGCGGCAAGCGGCGTGGTGGCGGCATGATCCAGATAAACAGGCACTAACCAAGTCTATCGAGACCGGCGGATCCGGGCCCGCTTACGCCAGGACCCGGAGGGCGTGCGGAACGACGTCGATATCCAGGGGGAGCTTGCCGATCCGCTCGCCATCGGCGTACGCCACCACGTTCCCGGCGTCGAGGCGGACTGAACGGACCCGGCGGATTCCGACCGCCGGGTGCGAAGTGTGCCGGCCGGAGAAGACCTTCGGGAAGACCGCAAGGAGGGCCAGCCGGGACATCGGCTTGACGATGAACAGATCCAGCAGCCCGTCCTCGGGCGAGGCATCGGGGACGATGCGCATGCCGCCGCCGATCGACGGCGCATTCGCTACGGAGATCAACATGGCGCCTTCCGTCGATGCCGCGCCGTCCGCAGTCACGGTGTAGTTGATGGCCCGGAACGATCCGAGCTCCCTGATCATCGCCAGCGTGTAGCGGACCCTGCCGCGCGGCCACCTCCAGGAATTTGCACGTTCATTGACCGCGGCGTCGAACCCTGCGGAAACGGCCCCGGCAAACCAAATGGTGCGCCCGCCGGTGGTGACGCGGCCTGCATCGAGGACGCGGCCGCCGTCGGCGAGCGCCGAAACCACGCGGGCACACGAGCCCTCGACGTCCTGCAAGGGAAGTCCCAGCATCCGGGCAGTGTCATTTCCCGTACCCACGGGAACAATCCCGAGCGGCACCCCCGTCCCGCTCAGTGAGTTGACGCCCAGATGGACCATCCCGTCGCCGCCCACCACCACCAAGGCTTCCGCGCCGGCGCGGAGCGCTTCGTCTACGGCTTCCCGCAGGTAGTCCATGCTGCTGCGCCGGAGTACGACGACGTCGAAGCCCGCCGCGCGGAGGCAGCTGGCGGCCTCGTCCCCCGCAGGGGCATGCCGTCCAAAAGCTGCGGTTGGATTGACGGCCAGCACGATCCTTCGGCGGGGAGGCACGTTCAGCCCATCAAGGCCGCTACGTGTTCGGGCATGGGATCGGGGCCGGCCGGAGGGTTCACAGCATGAATCATGCCACCGGCAGGGCCGGGATCAGGGGAACTGAAGTGCGGGCCGCGGTCGTTACCATGGTGGGCTGGCTAGACTTGCCACGATCGCCGCTTCACCTTTGGAAGGCGGCAAACTTCAGAATCCCAGAGAAAGGCCCGTGGTTGGCTCAGGGCAGCAGTTCCCACTATCAGATCCTCCGGGTTCCCGTCACTGCGACGGACAAGGAGATCAAAGTGGCCTACCGGAAGGCCGCGAGGAGCGCCCACCCTGACCACGGCGGGGACCCTGAAGTCTTTCGGCAGGTCACGCTCGCGTACGAGATACTGATCGACCCCAAGCGACGTGCGGAGTACGACCGCCGCTACGCGAGCGGCGCCGCCGGCAGGGCTGAGCCCTTCCCGGCCCAGAAGCCGGACTACCGCGGAACCGGCGCACCAGGACCGGAAACGCGCCCCGGCGTCCACCGGCAGAACTCACCGCGCAACACCGCCGGCGACCCTCCCGTCTATGCGCCGCCCTTCGACGACCCCGGCGAAGTGCCGTTGCTCTCCAAGAGCGAGGCCGCCATGCAGATCCACGGGACTCCCCGGAAGCGTGGAATCTTCGGGGCGGAAGCCCGTATTCAGCGGGAAATGCGGACAGTCCAGCTCATCAGCCGCCAAATCCTGCCTGCCATCCCCTCGGCGCGCCTCATCAACGGGCTCCGCTCCCCCTCAGACGACAGCCACATCGATCACGCCCTGCTCGCCGGCTACCGCCTCGCTCTCATCGGTTCCATGCTGCTGCCCAAGGGCGCCTATGCCTGGGACGGTGCGGTTCTCAAGCACGGCGGACGTTCCGTGCCCCCGCCGCGGCTCGAGCTGATCGTCCGCCACATGCAGGAAATCTTCCCGGAACTCAATGTGACCGGCTGGGTAGTAGTCCACAGCCCGGACGGCAACCCGCACGAGCCGGTCATCGACAACTACCGGCGCACGGCCGGAGACTTCGGTTCGGTGCAAGTCGTCAATGCTTCCGGGCTGGCCCGCGGACTCAAGCAGTTCCTGGGTTCGGGACCCGTACCCAACGCCGTGGTGGTCCCCGTCCTGGCGCGGTTGCTACGCGGCATGCACTGAACCCGCAGCAACGACCCGGTATTTTCGCTGGCTAGGATTGATACGTGTTCCGCATCCTCTTCCATACCCCTGAAATCCCGGGCAACACGGGAAACACCATCCGACTCGCCGCCATCACCGGTGCGGAGCTCCACCTCGTGGAGCCCTTGGGCTTCGACTTCTCCGATGCGAAGCTGCGCCGCGCGGGACTCGACTACCACGACTTGGCGGTGGTCACGGTGCACAAGGACATCGAGGCCGCATGGGCGGCCCTGCAGCCCGAACGCGTCTTCGCCTTCACGTCCGACGGCGAATCCTCCTATACGGACATCGCCTACGAGGAGGGCGATGTCCTGATGTTCGGACCGGAGTCAGTGGGGCTTCCCGTCTGGCTGAAGCAGGACCCGCACGTCACGGCCCGGGTCCGGCTCCCCATGCTGCCGTCCCTGCGCTCGTTGAACCTCGCCAATGCCGCCTCTATCGCCGTGTATGAAGCTTGGCGGCAACACGGGTTTGCGGGCGCGAAGCTCTAGAAGAGCTGACTGGCCGCCCGCGGCATCCCCAGGCCACCTTCGAGGGGGCACCCATCCAACGCTCCCACTGCTCCGAATACCCTATGCAGGCCAACAGCCTGGGCAGGCAGCTGGCCTGCGAAAGCAGGGCCGGCTGGCCTTGGCCGCAGAAGGGACGCAGGTGACTACTCTCAAGATTCGCAGTGCCCCTGGTACTGCCAAGGTCACGAGCAACATATGCTGGACAACGATGGATACACCGAATGTGCGAGGCCCTGAGGCCCCCGACCTGATTGCCGGCTCGAATGCGCAGCTGGCGGAGTTGCTGGGGTTGATGGCCGACGGCGACCGGGCCGCTTTCAGCGAGTTCTACCGCCTCACTTCGCGGCGGGTCTTCGGCATGGCCAAGCGGGTCCTCGTGGATCCGGGCCTGAGCGAAGATACCACCCAGGAAGTCTTCATCCAGGTCTGGCAGAACGCCGCCAAATTCGATCCCCAAGCGGGCAGCCCGCTTGCGTGGCTCATGACCATCACCCATCGGCGCGCCATCGACCGCGTCCGCGCCGCCCAATCCGCCACGGACCGCGAAGCGAAATATGGTGCCGCGAGCCAACTTCTTGACCACGATTCAGTCGAAGAGGAAGCCGGCACCCGGCTTGAAGCCGAGGCGGTCACCCGGTGCCTTGGCACCCTGACGGAAACACAATTGGAGTCCGTACGGCTCGCCTACTACGGCGGGCTGACCTACCGGGAGGTCGCCGAACAACTCGGGGCAGCGATTCCGACGATCAAGTCCCGCATCCGTGATGGACTTCTCCGACTCAAGACTTGCCTGGGGGTGAGCTGACATGACCGAACACGACGACAACAACCGGAACTTCGGAAAGGAAGGCCTCCGCAGGATGTTCGCCACAGATATAGCTACCGACCTCGCCGAAGGCCGCGTCTTGGAGCTTGCCGAGATCTATGCCCTTGACGCGTTGAGCGACGCCGAGCGGGCTGAAATCGACAACTTCATTGCCACCGCGCCTGAGCGCCCGGCGTTCCTTGAGCGGGTCCGACAGTCACGCGAAACCCTCGCCGCCTCTTTCGCCGACGAGGCCGAACCGCGGCCCGGGCTCCTGGAGGACATCCTGCGGCAGCTCCCGGAACAACCGCGCCCGGAGTTAACAGGCACTACACAGACAAGCACGGCGTCCGCGCCGTCCTCGCCTTCCGCGCTGCCTGCCGACGTCGTGGACCTCGGCGAGGCCCGGAACCGGCGGGAACGGCGGCGCTTCGGCGGTGTCCGTGGCTGGGTTGCGGCCGCTGCGGCTGCCGCGGTGATTGCGCTTGGCGGTGTGGGCGTCGGCGTCTACGTGGCCGGCCAAAATGATCCAGTGAACCAAGTGCTGCAGGCCGGCGATGTCCGCCAAGCGACCGTCAACGTCAACGGCGGCGGTACCGCCACCGTGTCCATCTCCAGCTCGAAGAACGCCATGGTGGTCCGCATGAACGGGGTTCCCGCTCCCCCGCCCGGCCGGGTCTACCAGATGTGGCTTATTCCAAAGGACGGCTCCGACCCGGTATCCCCGGGAACCATGGACGCCCAGGCCCTGAGCCACCCTGCGGTTGTCGATGGGATTTCGGGTGCAGCGTCTATCGGGATCACGGTGGAACCCGTGGGCGGTTCCAAGAAGCCGACGCTCCCGACGGTCGCAGCAGCGCCCCTGACCTAAAGCGTCCCGGCCTGCCGCCGCGTGCTCTCCATGAGGTACTTGAGCTTGACGTAACGTCAACTTCTATTCTGGGTACATGAAGCAGGATAAGGCCGATACCTGGACTATTTCCGAGCTGGCGAAGGCCAGTAAGGTTTCGTCCCGGACCTTGCGCCACTATGACCGGCTTGGACTGTTGGAACCTGCCCGTACGGGACCCAACGGCTACCGGTACTACGGCCAGGCCGAGCTGCTGCGCCTGCAGCGCATCCTTCTGCTTCGTGAACTTGGCCTTGGGCTCGGGACCATCGGCAGAGTTCTGGATGGCCAGGCCGATCCTGCGGAGGCGCTTGCCGTGCACAGGATCTGGCTGCTGGCCGAACGCGACCGCCTGGACCGGATGTCCCGGACGGTCGACGCCACTATCGCAGCACTGCGCCAAGGAGAAACCATGACAGCGGAGAACATCTTCAAGGACTTCGACAACAACCCGTACGAGGCCGAGGCCCGGAATCGATGGGGCGATCGGGCAGTCGAGGAGAGCAAGGCCCGCCACTCAGCGATGACACCGGCCCAAAAGCAAGCCTTCATGGAGGAGTATGCGGCACTGAACGAGGATCTCGCCCGATGCTTCGACGCCGCGCTTCCGGCCGACCACCCGGACGTCCAGGCGGCCGTCGGCCGGCACTACGCGTGGATTTGTGCCAGTTGGACGCCGAACGCTGAATCCTACGTGGGCCTGGGCCGGATGTACGTGGACGACCCCCGGTTCACCGCCAATTACGACAAGGTCCGGGTGGGCCTGGCACCCTACCTGCTTGAAGGCATCAAGGTCTACGCAGCAGAGAAGCTCAGCTAGGGCTTCCCGCCCAAAGCGCGACGGCGGCCCGTCCCCGCTTGAAACAGAGGGGACGGGCCGCCGTCGTACTGGCTACCAGGCAGCGCCGCTAAATGATCAGCGAGAGCACCATGATGAAGGCGAAGCCGACCACCGAGATGAGCGTTTCCATTACCGACCACGTCTTGAACGTCTGCCCGACCGTCAGGCCGAACAGTTCCTTCACGAGCCAGAACCCGGCGTCGTTGACGTGGGACAGGAAGAGCGAGCCGGCACCGATGGCCAAGGCGAGCAGTGCTGCATGCGTCGGGCTCAAGGTACTGGCCAGCGGAGCCACGATGCCTGCGGCCGTAACGGTGGCAACCGTCGCAGAACCGGTCGCGAGGCGCAGGGCAACTGCCACGATGAAGCCCAGGACCAGGACGGACATGTTCGCCCCTTCGGCCCATTTCTTCACCGCATCGCCGACACCGGCACCGATGAGCGTCTGCTTGAAACCGCCGCCGGCGCCCACGATCAGCAGGATCGCGGCGATGGGGCCCAGGCTGGCGCTGAGCTTGGAGGTGATCTTGCTGCCGGTGAACCCGACGGTGTAGCCGAACGTCACCATTGCCGCGAGCACGGCCAAGGTCATGGCGACAAGGGGCTGGCCGATGAAGTCCAGCACGGTACGGATCATTGGGGCGGTCTTGGGGTCGGACCAGACGATGTCCGCCACGGCCTTCAGGAGCATGAGCACGACCGGGAAGATGATCGTCAGCAAGGTGATGATGAAGCTGGGCTGGCGCTTTACTTCGCTGAGGTCTACGGCGTGCTGGGTGTCGATGCCACCGGCCACTGCAGGAGCGTCAACCGGGACCCAGCGCGCTGCCAAACGGGAAAACAGCGGACCGCAAATGATCACCGTGGGGACGGCAACCAGGAGGCCGAGCATCAGCGTGGTGCCGAGTTCGGCCTTCACCGCGCTGATGGCGATGAGCGGGCCCGGGTGGGGCGGGACCAGGCCGTGCAGGACAGACAAACCGGCGAGCGCGGGGATTGCGATGCGCATGAGCTTCATCTTGGAGCGCTGGGTGACCAGGACGATCACGGGAAGCAACAGGACGAGGCCGATTTCGAAGAACATCGGGAGGCCGATGATGACCGCAACCAGGGTGATCATCCAGACCACCTTGTTGCCGCTGGCTTTCTCCAGCAGGGTGTCCACTACCCGGTTGGCACCGCCGGAGTCCGCGAGGAGCTTGCCCAGCATGGCCCCGAGGGCAATCAGGAGGCCGACCTCCTTGAGGACACCGCCAACGCCGTCCTCGAAGTTGCTGACCACTTTGTCCAGCCCCACGCCCGATGCCAGGCCGACGAAGGCCGAGCCGAGTACCAGGGACAGGAAGGGGTGGACCTTGAATTTTGCGATCAACAGGACGATCAGCGCAATGCCGATCGCTGCGACCACGAGGAGTTGGGTGTCATGCCCAGTCCAGTTCACGCTGCGTCTCCAATTTTGTGTGTCGGCTGCGCCTTGAGGCCAAGCCGTTCGATGATTTCGTCTGCCTCTTCGGCGGGGGAAGCAGAGACGCACAGCGAGATGTGGGTCTCGTCCTCGGTGGGCGCCTCCAGGGCTTCAAACTGGGATTCCAGCAGCGATGCGGGCATGAAGTGCCCATGACGCGAAGCCAGCCGGTCGGAAATCCTGTCCTTGCTCCCCTGCAGGAAGACGAACACGACGCCTTCGCCGCGCAAGACATCCCTGTAGTTCTTCTTCAAGGCCGAGCACGTGATGATGCCCGGCTTTCCTGCTGCGGTGCGCTCCTTGATCCAATCCGCAATGGTGTCCAGCCAAGGCCAACGGTCCTCATCGCTGAGTGCGTGACCCGCCTGCATCTTCGCAACGTTCGCTTCCGGGTGCAGGTCGTCGCCTTCGGCCAGGTCCCAACCCAGGCGGCCGGCCAGGACGCCGGCGACAGTAGATTTACCGGAACCGGAGACACCCATGATCACCAGTACCGGTTGTGCAGTCTTCGCCATCAAAGTCTGCCTCTCTCAATTAAATATGATTTAAACGAGAGTAAGCATATGACAGAGATTACACATCAGCAATTTCAGAAACCGGCGATGGTTTGGGACCCGTTGACTTCCACCACATGGAACGCCTCGGCGCTGCGCCCGCCGGGCAGCCCGGCGCGCGAGGCATTGTGCCGAAGCATGCCACGCACGGTCCGTTCCATGCCTTCCAGGTCGGGGTGCTGGCTCGCGTGGATCCGGATGGCAGCCAGCTTCGCGTCCACGTGGTCGGTGACGTCGACGAAATAGTTCTCACGGCTTTCCGGACCGGCGAAGAGCCACAGCCACGGCAGTTTGAAGGCGTCGAGGCCCGCTTCGGCCAGTTCGGGGTAGGCAAAGGGGTTCTCAAGCGCGGGGTAGACCGCCCGGGTCACGATCTCCCCCACCGCGAGGTGGTCTGGGTGGCTCTTCTGGATCCGGTCCCAATTGCGTTCCGGGTGCATGGCAAGAACGATGTCCGGGCGGATTTCACGGATGAGTTTCACCACCTGCTTGATGACCCCGTGCGTCGGTTCCAGGAAACCGTCGCGCTCATGGAGGTAATGCACATCCGTGACGCCGACCGTTGCAGCGGCCTGTCGCTGCTCCTCTGCGCGCATCGAGATGATCTCCGGACGGTGCGCTGGGTCGAAACCTCCGGCGTCTCCGTCGGTCATGACGCAGTAGCTGACCTCGACGCCGGCAGCTGTCCAGGCAGCGATGGTGCCTGCCGCACCAAAGTCTATGTCGTCCGGGTGGGCGGTAAAACAAAGCACCCGCTCAACGCGGTCCGTGGAGGCGTTGAACGGGCTCTTTGCTGACGTAGCGTCAGAAGACAAGGTGTCAGCCCCTCCGTTTTTTGATCTCTTCGGTGGCCTGGGGAACAACCTTGAAGAGGTCACCGATGATGCCGAAGTCCGCGATCTCAAAGATGGGTGATTCAGCATCCTTGTTGATCGCGACGATGACCTTGGAGGTCTGCATCCCGGCCTTCTGCTGGATCGCTCCGGAGATGCCCGCCGAGATGTAGAGCTGCGGGGACACGGTCTTGCCTGTCTGGCCGACCTGGTAGTCATGCCCGATCCAGCCTGCATCGGTGGCGGCACGGGAAGCCCCGAGTGCGCCGCCCAGTGCATCGGCCAGTTCTTCCAAGGGTTCGAAATTCCCGTCGACACCGCGTCCGCCGGCAACGACAATCCGCGCTTCGGTGAGCTCGGGGCGGCCGCTGACAGGCTTTTGAGCACGGCCGGTGACCCGTGCCGCGTTCGCCGTCGCGTCGGCCGGGACGTCGATCGTGACAACCTCAGGCGTGGCCGCCGCGGCCGGGGCCTCGACGTCGACGCTGTTCGGCTTGACGGTGAGCACGGCCACCGCGGTGCGCGCCTTGGCCGTAGTGGTGTACGAGCCTGCGAGGACCGATTTGTGGGCTGTGCCGTCCGCGTCGACCCCCACCACATCGGTGATGACGCCGGCGGTGAGCTTCACGCCAAGACGGGCTGCGATGTCCTTGCCGTCGGCAGTGTTTTCGAGCAGGACCGTTCCCGCTCCGGAGGCTTCAACGGCAGCGGCCAGATATGCGGCTTTGGGCGCAACCAGGTAGTCGTCCAGGTCGGTTGCGGACGGGCGGTAAACAGCGGACGCTCCGTTCGCACCCAAAGCCCCCACGACGTCGTCACGCAGCTCGCCGTTGACGGCAACCGCGGCTTCACCGAGGGAACGCGCGATCGTCAGGAGTTCCAGGCTGCTCTTCTTGAGCGCCGCGCCCGGGTTGTCAATGAATACAAGTGCTTTTGCCATGTGTCGGAATCCTCTTAGAGCAGCTTCTGGGCGGCCAGGAAGTCAACCAGCTTGATGCCGGCGTCGCCTTCGTCGGTGATGATGGTGCCGGCAGTGCGCGGCGGCCGCGCTTCGGCGGTCTCGACGGCCGTCAGCGAACCCGCGGCGCCCACCTGCGCGGCATCGACGCCGATGTCGGCCAGGGTGAGTGCCGTGATCTTCTTCTTCTTGGCCGCCAGGATGCCCTTGAAGTTCGGGTATCGCGGCTCGTTGATCTGGTCCGTCACGGATACCAGCGCGGGCAACGTTGCCTCCACGGTGTCCGCGTGGGCGTCACCGTCACGGCGCGCGACGATCCGTTCGCCGTCGACCTCGAGGAAGGAAGCGAACGTGACCTGCGGGAGTCCGAGCCGCTCAGCGAGCTGGGCCGGCACCAAGGATGTTTCGCCGTCGGTCGAGGCCATCCCCGTCAGGACCAGGTCCACGGGCGAGTCGGCACCGAGATACCGGATCGCCGCAGCAAGCGCCAGCGAGGTGGCAGCAGCATCCGAGCCGGCCAGCGCGTCGTCGCTCAAGTGTGCTCCGGAGGAGGCGCCGATCTGCAACGACTTCTTGACGGCGTTCACCGCGCCGGCGGGACCCATGGTCAAGGCGATGACTTCGTTGCCGGCCTTGGCGCCGCCGCGGGCTTCGCTGAGCTGCAGCGCAGCTTCGAGCGCATACTCATCCAGCTCGGACAGGATGCTCTCGTCGCGGTCCGTGGTGTTGCCTGGGCCGGTAAGGTGTCGGTCGAACTGCGCGTCCGGGACGTGCTTGACCAGAACAACAATCTTCAATGTATCTCCCACTGTGTTCGAGGCAGCCTTCCATACTCGGGGATGGCCAGCAACTAGGCGCGTGGCCAAGAGTGCCCGGCGTACGGGCTCGTCCTAGCTAAGCATATTGCGGGACAAGTCGGACAACAGCGCCGCGTTAACTCCTGTTTCGCTGCCGCCCGCGCCTGCGGCAGCACGGGAACACGAAACGGCGGGCAGCACCGGTGGTGCCGCCCGCCGTCGTGGCTTGCTGGTCGGTTCGCGTGTTGGAACCCGCTTCTGTAGGACAGCTGCTAAGGAGCAGCGTCCAAGGTCACGTCGAGCTCCTGCGATTGGCCGCCGCGCTGGATGGTCACCTTGACGCTTGCACCTGCCGGCTGCTCACGGACAGCCGCGGTGAGCTGCTCGGGATCGGTGATGTCCTTGCCTGCGAACTTCGTCACGACGTCGCCCACCTTGAGTCCGGCCTTTTCAGCGGCGGAGCCCTTGGTTACCGAGGCAACCTGCGCGCCCACGGAGAACCCGGAGTTGCTTCCAGTGGCCGACTTGGGCTGCACGCTCACGCCGAACTGGCCGTGGGTGGCCTTGCCGTGCTGGATGAGTTCCTGCGCAATACGCTTTGCATTGTTGATGGGGATGCTGAAGCCCACGCCGATGTTGCCGCTGGACGACGAGGAACTGCCGCTTCCCGCCGAGGCGATCGCGACGTTGACGCCGATGATCTCGCCCTTGGTGTTGACAAGCGCACCACCGGAGTTGCCCGGGTTGATCGGCGCGTCCGTCTGGATCACGTTGAGCGAAACATTGCCCTGGCCAGGGCTGCTCTGGCTCTGGCCGCCGCCTGGAGGCGCGAATTGGAATCCTTGGCCACCGTTTTGCGAGTTGTCGGAGCCGCCGTTCGGAACGGCCGAGGATGCCACGCTGATGGTGCGGTTAAGCGTGGACACGATGCCGTCGGTGACCGTGCCCGGCAGGCCGAGCGGAGCGCCGATGGCGATCGCGTTGTCCCCGACGTTGATCTTGCTGGAATCCCCCAAGGTAGCCGGGACAAGGCCGGAAGCGTTGTCCACCTTGATGACGGCCAGGTCCGACAGCGGGTCCGTACCCACTACCGATGCCTTCAGGACGCGTCCGTCGCTCAGCCGCACTTCAATCGTGGCGTTGGCACTGGCACCGTCAAGGGTCACCACGTGGGTGTTGGTCAGGATGTGGCCCTGGTCGTCGAGGATGATGCCCGAACCGGTGCCGCCCTGGCTGCCGCTTGAGGCCATGATGGTCACGACGCTCGGTGTGGCCTTCGCTGCTGCTGCGGTGATGGCATTGACGTTGTCCGTGTTGTTGACAATCACGGTTCCGGCCTGGCTGCCGCCGGCAACCACCGGGGTGCGGCTGTTCACCAGTTGGTCGCTGGCGGCCACCACGCCTCCGCCCACGAGACCGGCTGCCAGGATGCAGGCCACGAGGGTTCCGACGCCGAAAGCCGGCTTGCGCTTCGGCCCGGCCGGCTGACCGACGGGGTGGGCCGAGTGGCCCTGGTGGCCCGGGAACTGCTGCGTGGAATAGTGCTGCGAAGGGTTCGGTCCGCCGTAGAACGGCTGTTGCTGCCCGTAGGGGTAATGCTGTCCCTGGTCGTTCCGCGGAGGTTGGTGCTGGGCCGGGCCCTGCGCCCACTGCGCCGTGTGGTCCGGCTGCGCAGTGTGATCGGGCTGCGCTGTGTAGTCCGGCTGCGCTGTGTAGTCCGGCTTTGGCTGCCCTGTGTGATCCGGCTGGGCTGTGTAACTGTGCTTCGCCGTGTGATCGTGCTTCGCAGTGAAATCCTGACCCGGCTGGTATGCCGGCAGCGGGGCCGTAGGCTGGGAATTGGCTTGCTTGTCCGCTTCCGCCTTGCCGGTGCTCTCAGGACCATGGTTCTCGGGGCCATTGTTCTCAGGCTCGGCGCCCTGTGCTGGGTTCTCCGTCATGGGACTTCCTTTCTTCCTCGTCCCCTTAACTATCGCCGCTCTTGCTGGATCAGGAGTCGACGTTCGCTGGGAGCTTGCTGAACGCTGTCATCGGATGGATCTTGCGCCTCCGAATGGCGCCGACTAGCCCCTCAACGTTGGAGAAGGCAGGATCTCTCCCCGTTTCGCTGGCGGCATATTTACCGCTGTGGACGCTGCAAAAGGTGCACCATAGTATCAAATGGAATTGCCACAGCGACCTGCCGCTTGACAACCATGCGCGGGGGCGCTGATGCATTCTGTTTCGATTGTTCCGGCCCGGACCAATCGCAGACGTGCTGAAGGGTTGCACATGCGGTCAATGTTGAAACGTGTAGTCGCCGTCATCGGCCTGGCCGGAATGCTGGTCCTCCCGGCCGCAGCAGCCTGGGCCGCGGACCCGGTGACCATCCCGTCCGGCCAGAACATCACTGACGACGCCGGCGTCCTTCGCGACAAGGGCTCTGTTCAGAACGCCATCAAGTCCCTTTACACCGACCACCAGATCAATCTGTATGTGGTGATCGAAAAGACCTTCACCAACCCGAGCACGCCCACCGACTGGGGCAACGCGGTGGCAAAGAAGAAGTCGTTCGGATCCACCGACGTCTTGCTCGCAATTGCCACGGACGATGGCAAAGTGAACATCACCCGGGGTCCGGGCAGCAAGATCACTGATTCCCAGCGTGACGACATTCTCAAGAACGCTGTCCTGGCGAACCTTGTCCAAGGCAAGAAGAACTACGACAAGGCCGTGATTGACGCCGCCAAGGCCATCGGGGACACCCAGAACTCCGGCGCCGGCACGGCCGCTCTCGTCGGCGCCGCCGTGGTCGCCGCCGGCGGTGTGGGTACGTACTTGTACTTCCGCAACCGGCGCAAGAAGGGCCAGGCCCCGGGCGCCGCTTACGGTCCGCAAGGGCAACAACTCGATCCCCTCGCCTCCATGAGCATCGCGGACCTCCGCCGCAAAGCCGGCTCCCTGCTGATCGAAGCGGATGACGCCATCAAGTCCGGCGAGCAGGAGCTCGGCTTTGCCCAGGCGCAATACGGCGATGCCGCCGTCGGGAACTTCTCGAAAGCGCTTCTCGACGCAAAGAACCATATGACCGAATCCTTCAAGCTCCAGCAGCAGCTCGACGACCACATCCCGGACACCGAAGAGCAGCAGCGCAGCTGGCTCGGAGAAATCATCCGGCGCTCGGAGGCCGCCCTCGCGTCGCTGCGGGAGCAAAAGGCCGACTTCGATTCCTTGCGCGAGCTCGAGAAGAACGCGCCGCAGGCATTGGCCACTGTCGCCGCAGGCGTCAACGAAGCCGAGGCGAAGATCAGCAGCGCGGAGCAGTCGCTCAACGGATTGCGCGAAAAGTACGCAGACAGCGCACTGGGCCACGTGAGCGACAACATCACCCAGGCCAAAGACCGGCTTGCGTTCGTTGAGAACGCAACAAACACCGCGCGGGAAAAGCTCGCGGCGGGTGAGAGCAGCCTTGCCGCGGTCGCAGTCCGCGCTGCAGAAGAAGGCCTGCACCAGACCAACGTGCTAATCGACGCGATCTCCAAGTTGGAAAACAACCTCAACGAGGCCCGGAATGCGCTGGACGGCGCCGTGGCGGAGACCAGCCAGGACTTGGCCCAGGCCAAGGCGATGATCCAGTCCGGCGAGCACCCGGAGCTGGCCGGTCCGGTAGCCGGGGTCGAAGCCGCGTTGGCGCAGGTCAAGACCGAAATCCAGGGCGGAAAGATCGATCCCATCGCCACGTTGGACCGGGTGGAGAAGGCCCACCAGGGGCTGGACCAGGCCCTCTCGGGAATCCGCGACCAGCAGGAACAGGCTAGGCGTGCACAGGCTGCCCTCCAGCAGACCATCATGGCTGCCCAGTCCCAGATCAGCGCCACCTCGGACTACATCGCGGCCCGGCGCGGCGGGGTTGGCCCCGAGGCCCGCACCCGCTTGGCCGAAGCGCAGCGGAACCTCGACTACGCGCTGTCTATTTCCCGCAATGACCCCGTCACGGCGCTGACATACGCCCAACAGGCCCAATCGCTCGCGGCCCAAGCCGCGCAACTGGCCCAGTCCGACGTCGACCAGTTCGGCGGCTTCGCCAACCAAGGCTACGGCCGGGGCGGGCTGTTCGGCGGCGGGGGCGGTGGTGGCCTCGGCGGAGCGATCCTCGGCGGCATCCTCATCGACTCCATCTTCCGCGGCGGCGGAGGCGGAGGCGGCTGGGGCGGCGGAGACCACGACGGCGGGGGCTTCTTCGGAGGCGACGGCGGAGGCGGCGGAAGAGGATTCTTCGGCGGCGACGGCGGAGGCGGCTGGGGCGGCGACTCCGGCGGAGACGGCAGCTTCTAGCTCCCAAAGACTAGGTGGGGGCGCGTTCCCCGCGTAGAGCGGTACAAGAACTGATCACTGGATTCAGTGGGCACCACTGAGCAGGACGAAAGGCAACACCATGGTTAAGCAGTCCATTTTCGGGCGGATCGCACAGCTCGCCAAGGCGAACATCAATGCCTTGCTCGACCAGGCTGAGGACCCGCAGAAGATGCTGGACCAGATGGTCCGCGACTACTCGAACAACATCGCCGAGGCCGAGTCCGCCGTCGCGCAGACCATCGGCAACCTCCGTATGTTGCAGGCCGACTACAACGAGGACCTCAAGAACGCCCAGGACTGGGGCAACAAGGCCCTTGCCGCCTCGCGCAAAGCGGACGAGTACCGTGCGGCGGGCAACGCCGCCGACGCCGCGAAGTTCGACAACCTTGCCAAGGTAGCCATCCAGCGCCAGATGTCGGCCGAGAACGAGGCCAAGGCCGCTGAGCCAAACATCGCGTCCCAGTCGGAGGTCGTGGACAAGCTCAAGAGCGGCCTGGACCAGATGAAGGTCAAGCTCAATGAGCTCACGAGCAAGCGCAACGAGCTGGTTGCCCGTTCGAAGACGGTTGCTGCCCAGACCCAGGTGCACGACGCCCTTAAGAGCATCGACATCATGGACCCCACCAGCGAGGTGGGCCGCTTCGAAGAGAAGATCCGCCGCGAAGAGGCCAAGGTCCTTGGCCAGCAGGAACTGGCAGCCTCCAGCCTGGATGCGCAGTTCAACCAGCTTGAGGACCTCGGAGAGCAGACTGAGATCGAGGCCCGCCTGGCGGCACTGAAGTCGGGCGGCTCGAAGGCCGCTATCGGCGCCGGCGGCGGAGCCACCACACCGGCAAAGGACACCGTGGACGAAGCCGACTTCGACAAGCTTTAATCCCAACGAGCGAATGGCCGGGCCCTTTTGGGGTCCGGCCATTCGTGTTTCCGGGTGCCCTATGCCCCTACGGCGAGCCGTCCGACGATGAGCCTCATGATTTCGTTGCTGCCTTCCAGGATCTGGTGGACCCGCAGGTCCCGGGCAATCTTTTCGAGGCCGTATTCCGACAAGTAGCCGTAGCCGCCGTGCAATTGGATGGCCTTGTTCGCCACATTGAAACCGGCATCGGTGGCCACACGCTTGGCCATTGCACACAGTCTCACGGTGTCCGGGGCACCACGGTCCAAGGCGTCGGCGGCCCGGAGGATCAGGGTCCTGGCAGTCTCAAGTTCCGTGTCCATGTCCGCAATGTCGAACAGGAGGGACTGCTGGTTGATGAGCGGGCCACCGAAAGCGGATCGGGACTTGAGGTAGGCGACGGACTTTTCCAAGGCCGCCTGGCCACCTCCCAGGGAACACGCACCCATATTCACCCGGCCTCCGTTGAGGCCCTTCATGGCGATCCCGAAGCCGCTGCCTTCCTCGCCAAGCCGGTTCGCCACAGGCACCCGGACGTCCTCGAAAATGACCTGGCGGGTGGGCTGGGCATTCCATCCCATCTTCTTCTCATTCGGGCCGAAGGACATGCCTGGCGCGTCAGCCGGCACAACGATCGCGGTGATGCCCTGGCTGCCCGTGTCCGCAGTCCGCGCCATGACCACATAGACGCTGGAGACCCCTGCGCCCGAAATGAACTGTTTGGTGCCGTTAAGAACGTAATGGTCGCCGTCGAGCACTGCCCTGGTACTCAGCGCCGCAGCGTCGGAGCCGGCTCCCGGCTCCGTGAGGCAATAGCTGCCCAGTGCCTCCATGGACGCAAGCTGCGGCACCCATTGAGCCCGCTGCTCATCATTGCCGAAAGCGTCGATCATCCACACCACCATGTTGTGGATCGAGATGTAGGCCGCGATGGTGGGGTCGGCCTTGGACAGCTCTTCAAAGATCAGCGCCGCATCCGTGCGGGAAAGCCCGGAGCCGCCGAACTCTTCCCGGACATAGATGCCTCCCATGCCGAGTGTGCCCGCTTCACGCAGGACATCCACGGGAAAATGCTTGGTCTCGTCCCACTTTGCGGCATGCGGTGCAATGGCCGTCGCGGCGAAATCGCGCACCATCTCCACCATCGCTTGCTGGTCCTCTGTGAGCTCAAACATTGGCACTCCTTTGCAGTTCTTCCCAGTTCTCCGGGTTGTCCGGCTTTGCTGGCTATGGTGCTTTACTGGCTATGGTGCGTTACTTGCTGACTTTGCCCATCAGCGAAGCAATGGGGCGAAGGAACAGCGGCCTCGCGAGGAACCACGCGCCCGCGATCACGAGGAGGGAAACGGCGAAAATTCCGAAACCGACCCAGTTGATCTCGTCGCTGCCGCCGTACATGTGGTTCAGGTTGCGCAGCGCCCCGGTGGCGAGGACCAGGGTGACGTGCACGATCGTGAAGAGCACGAAGTACACCATCACCGGGAAATGCACGGCCCGGGCCAGTTCGATGGGATAGATCTTGTTCACCGTGCCGGCCGTCTTGGGCCAGGCAGAGGACGTGCGCAAGCCGCTGATGATGGCAAGCGGGGCTGCGATGAAGACGGTGACGAAGTAGGTCAGCAACTGCAAGGCGTTGTAGTTCACCCAGCCATCCTCGGTGGGCCAGTTCAAAGAGGCGTATTGGAGGGCGGCGGAAACGGCGTTCGGGAAGACATCCCAGCTGGTGGGGATGATCCGCATCCATTGCCCGGTGGCAAAGATCACGATCACGAAAACAATGCCGTTCAGTACCCACAGGGCATCCAGGGTCAGGTGGAACCACAGGTCCAGGCTGATCTTGGTCGGCGGATTCTTGGTCCGGATGAACCCCTTGTTGTTGCGGGTCCATTGGGCCGGCGGCCTCTTGGCCGTGCGTACCTGCCAACCGGACCGGACGATCAGCACCATGAAGAACACGTTCAGGAAGTGTTGCCACCCGAGCCAGGCGGGGAAACCGACCGGAGCGTTCGCCGGGAGGCTGGAGGCGCCCGGGAAGTCATGCAGGAACGTCTGCACACCCGGCAGGCCCGTCAACCACTTGGTAAACAAGACGATGAGCAAAAGTGCGATCAGCACGCCTGGAACCACCCAGACGGGCTGGGACCATCTGCTTCTGGCTGCTGTCGACTTTTTGGCGGGGGTGGACATCTTCTCGGACACCTCTCGGATGAACTTTGCAATGGGCGGACGCATCAAGCTAACAGGCTCCGCACCGAAGCGGCCAAAGCCTGTTACGCCGTCAGTTGGAACGGGCTTTGACGGCCTCGATGAGTTTTGGAACCACCGTGAAGATATCGCCCACGATTCCGAAGTCAGCCACCTCGAAAATGGGCGCGTCCTCGTCTTTGTTGATGGCCACAATGGTCTTGGCGGTCTGCATTCCTGCGCGGTGCTGGATGGCTCCGGAGATTCCCAAGGCGACGTACAGCTGCGGCGACACGCTCACGCCCGTCTGGCCTACCTGGGCCGTCTGGGCAACGTACCCGGCGTCGACCGCGGCGCGTGACGCACCGACCGCCGCGCCCAGGGTGTCGGCGAGCTGTTCGACCAGCGCAAAGTTCTCCGGCGAACCCAGGCCGCGCCCGCCTGAAACCACCGTGGCTGCAGTCCGAAGCTCGGGCCGGGCCGAGACAACGGCATCGTCGTTGAACCCGTCGATGACGGCGGCTCCTTCTGACGGGGTGTCCAAAAACGCCTCATCCACGGCTGCCGTGGCTGAGGGAGCCTGGCCTTCGATGGCCCCCTGCCGGATGGTCAGGATCGGCAGCCCGCCTTCCACCACGGAATCAACCGTGTAGGCGCCGCCGAATACCGAATGCCGGGCTACAACGGTTCCGTTGTCGCTGCGCACCTGCACGACGTCGGCGAGCACGCTCCCGCCGACCCGCACGGCAAGCCTGCCCGCAGCCTCGCGGCCGTCCACCGAATTCGCGGTGAGGACGGCGACCGGGCTGTAGGCGTCAATGGCCGCGCCCAGGGCGTCCACCGCAGGTGCCACCAAAACGGTGCCGGCGGCAGCTGTCAGGGCCGCGTAGACCCTCACCGCGCCCAGCTCACCCAGCCACGCGACGTCGTCGTCCGCCAGGGGTGCAGCCGACACAACGACGGCGACCGGCGAGCCAAGCGTTGCCGCGGCGGCCAACAGCCCGCGGGCCGACGCGGCCATCTCGCCGCGGTGGGAAACTTCAATGAGTGCCAGGACGTTCGACATTTCTTTCCTCCCTCAGACCAGCCGGTTCGCAACGAGGAACTCAGCCAGCTCATCGGCCGCGGTCCCGTCATCGATGAGCTTGCGCCCGGCCGCGCGCGGTGGCCGCTCAACGGTGGCGACCACTACGGTGCGGCTCACGCCGGCCGGAACGTCCAGCTCGGCGGCGGACAACGTGGTGACAGGTTTGCGCTTGGCGGTCAGGATGCCCTTGAAATTGGGGAACCGTGCCTCCGGGAAGCGTTCGGTCACGGTGACGATGGCCGGCAATGCGGCCCGGACCGTGAGGGTCCCGCCCTCGCCTTGACGAACGCCGTGCACGCCGTCGTCGGCGATGTCGGCGGAGACCAACGATCCCAAGAGTGGCAGCTTGAGGTGTTCGGCAACCATTGCGGGCACGACGCCTCCGCGGCCGTCCGTCGATTCGTTGCCGGCCAGCACAACATCGAAGCCCGTCACCCTCAACGCGGCCGCCAGAGTTGCTGCCGTTCGGCCGGTGTCGGCGCCGTTCAGGGAATCATCCACGATGTGAACCGCCGAATCGGCGCCCATGGAAAGAGCCTTGCGCAAGGCCTGCACAGCATCAGCGGGACCCATGGTCATTGCCACCACTTCGGTGCCCTTGTCGGCATCCTTGAGGCGCAATGCGGCTTCGAGGGCGCGCTCGTTGATTTCATCCACTACGGAGTCGGTGGCCTCGCGGTCGAGCTGTCCCGTTGCGAGGTTGAGCTTGCGCTCCTCGGCCGTATCCGGCACCTGTTTGACGAGCACGACGATCTTCATTCCACAGCTCCCTCGATGCAAATGGCTGACGCTTGGAATCGAGAATACTAGGAACTCCTAGTATTTACCATGGAGGGAGGGAATGAATGCTTGGGACGACCCGCCCGCGTTAATTGCGTCCTGTGGGTCCAGGGGACGCGTGGTTGCTTCGTACGGCCATCACCACACGGACAAGCACCGACACAGCTATGAGCACGGCGATTCCGACGAAGTTTGGCTGGAACTCCAAGGCCAGCGCCCCGTTTTCAGTTCCGGCAGCCGCGGTAAAAAGACCCGGCAGCGTCGCACGGGAGCCGGTCAAAACGGCAATCACGCTAGTGGCCACGCACAGGATGAACGACAGTGCCAGACCGACGGCGATTCCGCCCAGGGCCGCACCAGTCATTCTCGATATCTTGCCCATCGAAGCTCCTCCCCCGGCCAGCCGACGCCGCACCGCATAGAACACACCGGTCAAGCCGTGTTCCCCTTGCAAGAAAACTAGCCGGACACTTCCTTCGTCAGGGGTCGAAGTCAGCAAAATCCGTGCAGGTTTGCCCAAATTCAGTGTGTTTTCCGGGAATCTCAGTGTGCACGCAGGCAGGTCTACGTGTGGAAAATCGTTTCACCCGGAGATGCCCCGTTGGAGGGCTTAAACGAAAGAGTCCGCCCAAACGGGCGGACTCTTTCGTTATTGAGTTGCGGGGACAGGATTTGAACCTGTGACCTCTG
>NZ_JAKEEC010000020.1 GCF_021483235.1 Arthrobacter alkaliphilus
GGAAGCCGCAAGGTTCCTGCAAGCTTTTCCCGAAGATTGCTCAAAGATTCAATCAAGCAGTTCCCGAGTGGTGAACCGGCACGTGCCCGGACCAGGCAAGTAGCGGAAACGAGTAGGCTGTGGCCAGTGAACAGAGTCCGCCCGGAGGTGCACCAGTGAGCAAGACCAGCCCGGCCGGGACAATCCACCGGCCCGCCATTCCTCTCTACGCAGCGGGATTCGTAACCGCTTTCGGTGCCCACAGCATTGCCGCCGGCATGGGAGCGCAGAGCGGAAGCATTGGCCTTAGCCTGCTGAATCTGGGCATCCTGCTGGCCGTTTACGATCTGGCCGAAGTTTTTCTCAAACCCGTCTTCGGTGTCCTTAGTGACCGGATCGGACCCAAACCGGTCATCGTCGGAGGCCTCCTGGCGTTCGCTGCCTTCTCGCTCGTTGGGCTGTGGGGCGCGGACCCGCTCCTGCTTGGCCTGGCCCGCTTGGGCCAGGGAGCAGCCGCGTCGGCGTTCTCGCCCGCCTCATCGGCCACGGTGGCCCGCCTGGCCGGGGGCAAGAACGCCGGGAAATTCTTTGGCCGCTACGGATCGTGGAAAAGCCTTGGCTACATCATCGGCCCGCTCCTGGGAGCCGGACTGATCCAGGTGGGGGGCTTCGCATTGCTCTTTGCGGCCCTGTCGGCCTTGGCAACGGCCACCGCCATATGGGTGGCTGTGAGCCTGCCGCGGTTCGAGCCGGTTCCCCGCGTCAGGTACACCGTCCTCGACCTCGCCAGGCAGGTCACCGAACGGCGTTTCCTCGTGCCCACGGCGGTCCTGGCAGCGTCCACCGGCGCCCTGGGTGCGGCCATCGGCTTCCTCCCGGCCCTGGCCACCCGGCACGGACTCGATCCGGTCGCCGGGACGGCCGCAGTGAGCGTGCTGGCTATCGCTTCGGCCATCGCCTCGCCATGGGTCGGTACCCGGCGCGACCTGCAAGGGATCAGCGACGCAGCGGGGATGAGGGCCGGTCTGCTGCTCACCGCCGCGGGCATCGGAATCGTGGCCGCCATACCTGGACCCATCACGTTGTTCATCGCCGCCCTGCTGATCGGGGCCGGGATCGGAACGGCCACCCCGCTCGCGTTCGCTCATCTCGCCGACACCACGCCCCCTGAGCGGATGGGCAGGACCATGGGCTCAGCCGAACTCGGCAGGGAACTTGGCGACGCGGGCGGACCACTCATCGTGGGGAGCCTCGCCACACTGGGCGGATTGCCGCTGGGGCTTGGCGCACTCGCCCTGCTCATCGGTACAGCAAGTGCACCGCGGCTCAATCGGACCACTCCCCCGTTGCGCCGGTAGGAGCCTCACGACGCCACGTTCTAGTAGTGGTGTGCTTGGGTCTCCTGGAGCCGCTTAATGAACCAGCGCGACTGTTCGGGCCCGTAGGGAAGCACCGGGATCGCTTTGGTGGCGTCCGACGGCGTGTCCCGGATCGACTGCTTTGCTTGCCGTACCGCTGTGGACATGGTGTTGGCCATGGTCTTCACGAACTGGTCGCTGCAGGGCTCCCCGTGGCCCGGGATGAGGAACTCGTAGCGGTGGCGCAGGGCCGAGATGTGCCGGAGGGTGGCCGCCCATTCCTCGGGATAGGAGTCCTCGAACGAGGGGTGCGCACCTTGTTCCAGAAGGTCACCGGCGAAAAGGGTGCTGGGCGTGCCCACCAGGAGGTCGCCGTCGGTGTGGCCGCGGCCCAAGTAGAACAGGGTGGCAGTGACTCCGCCGAGGTCAACCAGGACGGGCTGGTCCTTGACGATCGCGTTGGGGATGACGAGTTCGACGGCCTCGCCCTTGCCCGCGGCCATCTCCGGTTCGGTGGCGGCGACGAAGCGGCGCTGGTGGTCGCCGTCGTCGTCGATTGTTGCCGCACAGTTGACGTGCCCCCAAAACTCCGTGACGCCGTCGTCGGCAAAAACGGCGTTGCCGAAGTAGTGGTCGTAATGGGCGTGGGTGTTCACGACGACGAGGGGCAGCTGGGTCTTTTCGCGGACGGCGGCGAGGATTTGCCGGCCCTGGCGGGGTCCGCAGCCAGTGTCGATGACCATGGCTCGTTCCGTGCCGACGACGAGGCCCGTGTTGAGCAGGCACCCTTCGGTCACCAACACGTAGTTGTTAGGGCCGACTTCGAGCCATGCTGACATTGTTTCTCCGTCTGATGCGTTCCAGCAGTGTTCAGGCCTCGATTCTACCCACGCAGGGCCAAGAGGACGGGGAAGGAAGGCGCACTTTAGGCGGGCAACAAATGTTTCATTCCAATACCGCTATACCGGACGGTTCGGTTATAGTGTTTGCCTTGTTGTAGTTCCCGGGCTCAGCCGGAGCTAATAGCAAAGGAATGGTTTATATCCATGCGGAAACCGTCTTTTCTTGCATCGACCGACGCTGGGGGGCAAGCCGGTCAGAAGGCTGTTGAACCGCCCCTCGAGCAGTTGCGTGCATTGCGCCTTCAAGTGCTGGAAATCATCGATGAGGTCTTAGCCGAATCGTCGCAGGCAACCGAGGCGGTGCGGGAGCGGCTTCGGCAGCACGTTGCCGCCCATCCTGGCCATCCGGAAGAGGCGCTGCTTGCACACTTGTCGTCGCTCAGGTCCGAGCAGCCGGACCAGCAAGACGAGCAGGAGACGCAAAGTGAGCTGGCGCAGGACGAGCCCGCTCCCCAGCACGAGCCGGGCCAGCACCCAAGCAGCCCGCGCCTCGAAGCTGTGCTGCGGGACCACATGTTGATGACGGCCTTCCAACCAGTTTTCGACCTCACCACGGCCACCGTGGTCGGCGCCGAGGCATTGACCCGCTTCGTCAGCGATAGTGGGGACCCCGCCGATTATTGGTTTGCGGAGGCTGAAGACTCTGGGCTGCGGACTGATCTTGAATTCGCGGCGTTGGAATCGGGGCTGGAAGCCGCGCGCAAGCTGCCGCAGCACCTTCTCGTGGCGTTGAAGCTTTCAGATGTGGTGGGCCTGGATCCGCGTCTTCCCGTGCTTTTCGAGGAAATTCCTGTTGCGCCTTCCCGGGTGATCCTTGAGGTGTCCGGAAAGTTTTCCCCGGAGCGGGCGGCTTCACTCGCCGCTGCGCTGGCTCCGCTGCGGCGTGCAGGCGTCCGGTTGTCCATCGAAAACATGGGTTCCTTTTTCGCCGGGGCCAGCCCTGTCCTTCAACTCAAGCCCGAGATGATCAAGCTGGAGCGGAGTCTGACCGCCGGTCTCAACCAGGATTCCCTCCGGCAGGAACTTGTCGAGGCGGAGGTCAAGTTCGCGCGGGAGATCGGGGCCGCGTTGATTGCCCAGCGCATCGAAACCAAGGACGAACTCGCCACCCTTAAGGACTTGGGCGTCGCCTTTGGACAGGGATACCACCTTGGGCGGCCGTCGGTCCAGCCCACCGAATGGGCCAAGTGGGGCGGGAAGGCTCGCCATCTCGCGTCCCCGGCCGGCCGCGGCCGGACCACCCGGAACTGACGGATCTCCCCTCAAGAGGATCCCGCGGTTCAGGACTCAGGCGGTGACGGCGCGGTTCTGGCCCTTGTGCTGTTCGATCAGCCAGGCGGCCATCTGCTGGGCGCGCTTTGACGCCAGGAGGTCACCTTCCGTCGCAGAGATGATGGAGCCCTTCATCAGGATGTGCCAGGACCGCGCGAATTCCTCAGTGCGCTCCAGGCCTGCTTCCTCCGCCAATTCCTGGATGTGTCCCCTGATCCTGGCGAGGTAGCCGATGCTGGCTTTCCCCAGCGGATGTTCGCGGCCCATTTCAAGCAGGACGTTGATGAACGAGCACGCTTCGAAGTCCTCCCGCTGAAACCAGTCGCCGAATACGTCGAAGATGGCGAGCAGCTGCTCCTCGGCGGTGTTTCCCCGGCTCCGGGCGTCCGAAATGATCATGTCCACGGTCCACATCTGGTCGCGAAGGGCGAGGAAGGCAAGAACAAGATCGTCTTTGGACGGAAAGTGGCGCTGGAAAGTGGCCTTCGAAACTCCTGAACGTTCAATGAGCTGATCGACACCCACGGCGCGGATCCCGCGCCGTGAGAACAGTTCGTAGGCGGCGTCCAGGATTCGATCCACCGCGTCGTCACGGGTGGTGGTGTGTGCGGCCGGCAACGACGCCGGGCCGGGTGCTTCCGAGGCATCTGGCGTGCTCATGGTGAAAGCAATCCTACTCGCCCGTGCTCCACGGCAGGCCGGTCTGTCCTTGCTGTTTTTGGGGTGAACCCTGCACCAAACAACCGGCGACGGCGGCACTCCCCTCTTGCTTCTCTTGCGGGCTTCTGGTTCGCTGGCACTACCGGGCCGCCGCCGCGCTAATTCCGGTGTGGGCCGCGCCCGGCTGAAGGGACGTGGGACCGACATGACCTCTCTTTGGCTAGACACGCGCGACGCTTCCGCGGCCGCGACCCCCGATGAATTCACGCCCGGGAGCAGCTACGACACAGTGGTGGTGGGCGCAGGAATCACGGGCCTGGCCACGGCTCTCATGCTGGCCCAGACCGGGAGCAGCGTGCTGGTCCTCGAGGCCCGGCATGTCGGTGCGGTCAACACAGGCAACACCACGGCCAAGCTGAGCCTGCTGCAGGGCACCACGCTGTCCAAGCTCCGGAACCAGTATTCGGTGAACGTGGTCCGTGGCTACGTTGACGCGAACCGGGCGGGCCAGAAGTGGCTGCTCGAGTACATGGAGGGCCGGGGCGTGCCTTTCCAGTACCGGGATGCTTACACTTTCGCCACCACGCCCGCCGGCGCGGAAGAACTCGTGGCCGAGGCCAACGCTTCCCGGGCTTGCGGGCTCAACGTGAAGTCCACCCGCGACACCGGGCTGCCGTTCGACGTCGACGCCTCCTTGCGGCTTCCGAAGCAGGCGCAGTTCAACCCCATGGATGTCCTGGATGCGCTGGTTGCCGATGTTCGGGCTGCCGGCGGGAGCATCGTGGAAGGTACCCGCGTCATGAACGTCCACAATGGCGATCCCTTGACGGTGGTCACCAGGAAGGGCGAGGTCCGGGCCCGCCATGTGGTGCTCGCCACCGGGACCCCCATCCTGAACCGGGGGCTGTACTTCGCGAAATTGCGGCCCAACCGCTCGTACGCCGCCGCGCTGCGCCTGCCGGACGGCATGAGCCCACCTCCCGGAATGTACCTTTCCGCCGAGCCTCCTACCCGCTCGCTGAGGGACTATCCCATGCCCGACGGCGGGCAGTTGCTTCTGGTGGGCGGGTTCGGGCACGCCGTTGGCCGGGTGCCGTCGACCCAGGTGCACCTCGACGAGTTGCTCGCCTGGGCCCTGGGGCACTATCCCGGTGCCGAGGTCACACACACGTGGGCTGCCCAGGACTACCAGGCCGGTAACCTCATGCCGTTCTTCGGCAGGTTCCCCCGGGGACGCGGAAAGATCTTTTTCGGCACCGGGTACAACAAGTGGGGCATGACGAACAGTGTTGCGGCGGCCCTGGATATCACCGCCGATATCCGGGGGGAAAAACTCGAGTGGGCCCGCACCATCCACCACCGGGTGACGGGTCCCCGCGGGGCAGCGTCGACAATTTCGTTCAACGTGGAAACACAGCAGCAGAATTTCCGGGACAGGGCTGCCTTGAAGGAGAAGCCGGCAATCACGGAGGAAACCGACCCCGCTGAAGGCACGGGCGTTACGGGGCTATTCCACGGAAAGCCTGCCGCGATCTGCAAGGTGGATGGCGTGGTGTGCAGGGTGTCGGCGGAGTGTGCCCACTTGGGCGGAATCCTGCACTGGAACAACGCCGAGAAGACCTGGGACTGCCCCCTGCACGGCTCGCGCTACTCGGCGGCAGGCAAGCTGCTGGAAGGGCCGGCGACGCACAATCTGTTCAAGCTTCAGTAGGGGGCAGGGCGGCCCCACTGGACCAATGCGAACCCCGAAGACTACAGTCTGGAGCCTATCGCTAATGCCACTTTAGTATGCCGAATTGAGAACTAAAGTAGTTTTACTCGTAAGGCTCTTCGCATAGAGGCAAAAGCCTGTAAAATCGTCTCCAGGCCGTGGTTCGCAGGGGCGCCTAAATGAATAGGAGCTTCAATCGCGACGTCCACATAATTTTTTCCTCAGCTAGCGCATGCCTGCCGCTTTGGTTCTGACAGCGTCGCAGTCGCCCAAGTGCAGGTGATCACCGCGCCATCCCGGATCCCGGGTCGCCGGCACTTCCGGCAGATCGGGATCGCTCGGGACCAAGAGAGCCTCCCAATGAACAAGCGCTGCCACCGCGGAAGTCTCTCATTAATTGTTAAAACAGATTTAATTCTGTCGGGGGGAACCATGATTCAACTGTTTTTGAGGACTGGCAAATTTGCGGCAGCGATTGCCGCCGGTTCTTTGATTTCTTCGGCTCTTAATGCGGGCCATTCACCCGTGAAGCTCGAGGACGAATTTCTTATCGTCTCGCTAGCTGCACCCGAGGCGGTTTCCAGAGCCCGAGGCCATGGTGACTCCGCCCGAAGCCGAGTTACCCTTCCGAGGAACTCATCTGAACAAGTCAAAATGAAGTCTTCTACGAAGGGGCTCGAGGTCCAGCTGAAGCTGCCGTTTGCCGAGCGGAACGCGAGCGCCAAGCACATTGGAAATGAATTCGTGTCCTTTGACAACGGCAACGGAAGCAAAACGGTCCCGGTCCCTCAAGGAGAAGGTAGCGTCGCGGTGCACACGATTATCGCTTCCATCAGCGCTCCGACGGTCTACGACTATGAGGTTGGATCCGACTCGGACATTCATCTGAAGTTGGTCGACGGCGGCGGAATATTGATCGTCGACGGCACGGGTTCCTTCGTCGCGGCCGTAGCCCCACCATGGGCCAAGGACGCCACAGGAGCCAAAGTGGAGACACACTACGAGATCCATGGCTCGAAGATTCGACAGGTTGTGCACCATTCATCTGCGAGCATCAAGTATCCGGTCGTTGCTGATCCATATCTTGGTGTGGACCTCTTTAGCTCGACCTGGTGGACAGGGTCCGGCAGGAGTTTGGTCGCCCACTTGAACACTACGCCGATGATGGGCGTGGCATTTGCTGTAGGTCACGCGTTCACATTTGGATGGCCCGAAGCTGTCAACAAGATGGGAAACACTCTGAGGCAAGAAAACCTTTACCAACAGTTCGCCTGTCACGCCAACGGCGCACCCTTTGCCAGCAGCGGTGGAAGTCCTAGCTGGGACCTTGAGAACTACAGAGGAACAACATGGAACTACGCGCATTTCTGGGTCCATGGCTGCAATTGGTAGCGGAAGAGGAGCATGGGTGACCGTCTGGCAAAGTAAGGAGTCTAGAACCTTTGGTCTAACGCTGGCGGCCTTTTCCGCGCTGACAGTGTTTCTACCAATGTACGCCTGGGTGCTGACTTGGATATCCAGCAACCGTGTCGAAACCACTGGCAGCGGGTACTTCACGATGCTGGAGAGCGTTGTGATGTTCGGCGGCCCGGCCATTTGGCTCATTCTGCTAGCACGACTCGTCTACCTGGCAAATCGCGGGGCCGGGGCAGCAGGACCATCCACAAAAGCCACGCACCAGCCATCCTGATGCATTCCTCAATAAGGCTGTAAAATCTTGTGCAGGCCGTGGTTCGCAGTGGGCGCCTATATGAATGGGAGCTTCAATTGCGACGTCCACATATTTTTGCCTCGCCTAGCGCCTGCCTTACTTTGATTGGTCACCCTGTGGCCTTGGATCAGACTGCGGCTTCTAAAAGAAGGCAGCCGTGAAATGGTACAGCTGCGCGCATCCGCCGATCTTTACGTTGTCCCTTGCGATCCTATTTATGACAGATTGGGACCTTTGGCTCCGAATCCTCTTGCCATCGGTGGTCCTGGTTTCCTACGTGATCAATGAAGTCATTCTTCACCGGCGTACGAAGGCCGCACGTGCACGCGCAGCCGAACTCGATCGCATGGACCCGATGGTGCACGCCTATCGAGAGCCTCCGTCTTAGTACCTCGGTCGGAGACCGGCAATCTTGACGCGGAGAGGAGCGTCTCGCCGAGGGCGGGGCGCTCTGCTCGCTTTCGGCCGCGTGGCCACTAGCGGTCTTCTGTGCCGGCTATTGGCCGGGGCTCACCGGCTTGTGGCCGCCCGGGTCAGGATTCGAATTTAGGTCAGTCTCGCTGCAAACATCGCAGCGACCAACGAATTGATGTGGGCAGTCGGGCCCGCCATCGCCTTCCCCGCTGAGCAGCGTCACTTTCATTCGGGCAGTCTAGTCCCCCGCGCGGACCCCCGGAAAGATTCCGCAGGTCTTCCGGGATTTACTTGACCTTCGTCATGGCCGCTCGTCAAGTTGCCCATCCGTTTACGAAGGCAGCCATGGTTGTTAGAAGATCCGGTAGTCTTGGAGCCAGTGCAGCGCAGCCGCCCCCATCCGCCGTTGGCAAAAGGACGGTATGACAATTACTCACACTCCCCCAGTAGAGGCCTCTCCGCCCAAGGGGAAAAGATCGCTCCTAGTAAGGTCACTGGCCGTCATAGTCGGCCTCGGGATGGCCTGGGTTATCGCCGGCATTTTTTTGTACGTAGTGCCACCAGCTGACGATCCGGCGCACGCAGATGTGTTGTTGGTACTCGGGCCGCCTGACCGACGCATCGGCTACGCTGAAGAATTAATGCAGCAGGGATATGCGCCCACACTTGCGGTCTCAAGCCCGGTGGGAGCGGACGGTAAATTCACAGCGGAAATTTGCGGTGCCCAGCGTACGTTCAGGATCATATGCTTTCATCCCGACCCTTTCACCACGCAGGGCGAGGCCCGGGCACTCACTGACCTTTCGCAACGTTACGGTTGGAAGAGCGCCAACGTCCTCACGGCGCAATTCCACGTGACTCGGTCCAGAGTGATCATCGGCCGATGCTACACAGGAGACCTGCACATGATTGCCGACCGGCGGGGGTTGCCTCTGGTCTCAATGTCCAACCCCACCTATTCCTGGGCGTACCAGTACGTCTACCAAACTGCGGCTTTCGTCAAGGTCGCCATCCATCCAGAATGCTAGGCCCGAAGCGCTAGCCGCAGTCACGGCAGCAGCCTGGCGTTACAAATCCGCCAGCACCGTCCCCGGGTTCTCGATTGCGTCCGCAACGTACCGCAGGAAACCGGCAGCCGTTTCCCCGTCACAGACCCGGTGATCGAACGCGAGCGTCAGTTCGGTGACCTTCCGGACCGCAAGCTGTCCGTCCACCACCCAGGGCTTGTCGATGATACGGCCCACGCCAAGCATCGCTACCTCGGGGTAGTTGATGATCGCCGCGGAACCGTCCACGCCGAACACGCCGTAGTTGTTCAGGGTAAAGGTGCCACTGGCCAACTCTGCCGGCGTTGCCTTGCCCTCACGAGCGACTGCGGTGAGCCGGCGGATTTCGGTATCAAGTTCGCGGGCGTTCAACAGGTGGGCGTTGCGGACCGACGGAACCACGAGTCCGCGGTCCGTCTGTGCGGCGAAGCCCAGGTTGATGCCGTCGAATGCGATGATCTCCTGCATTTCACCGCCGGCCGTATCCTCAGCCGTGACAAACCGGGTATTCAGCTCCGGGAATTTTTTTAGCCCCGCTGTGACAAAACGGGCGATGAACGCGAGCAGGCCGGGAGTACCGTGCGGATCACGCTTCTTGAGTTCTGCCCGCATTTCAAGCAGCGCAGTGGCGTCAACGTCCACCCAGACAGTTGCCTCAGGGATCTCGGACCGGCTGCGGGCCATGTTCGCTGCCACAGCCTTCCGGACTCCGCGGACCGGGGTGCGCGAAGCCACGGACAATCCGGTCCGCGCGTCTTGATCCCCGGTGGAGGGCTGGACCCCGGCCGGCACCTCAGCGGGCTCCGACTCGCGGGTGGCGCCACCAATGGCGGCTTCAACGTCGCGGCGAAGAATCAGGCCGCTCTCCCCGGAGCCAGGCACCTCATCCAGCGAGACCCCGTGGTCCCGGGCCATCTTCCGCACCAAGGGGGAAATCACGGCGGAGAGCTTCCCGGGAATCCGCGTCCGGGACAATGCGAGTTCATCGAAGTCCGGCTCCGGGGCCACAGCAACGGCGGAACTGGCAGGCACCTTACGCGGACGGGTACGGCGAGCTTCGCCACCTCCGGATGTGCCGTAGCCAATCAGGACGTTGCCGGAACCGGCTTTCTCCTCCGTCCGGTAGGTTTCGGCAGCAGCAGCGGCGGCAGCGGCGTCCGCCGGGGCGGCAGAGGCTTCTTCCTCCTGAGCCTCAGCCGCAACCTCGGGCTCGTTAGCGAGCGAGGCACCGACAGGAGCCACCGAGATCAGCGGCTTGCCGACGTCGAGCGTCTGGCCGGCCTCGCCGTGCAGCTCTGCGACGATGCCTGCGTACGGCGATGGGACCTCCACCATGGACTTGGCGGTCTCGACCTCGGCGATCGGCTGATCGACGCGGATCTCGTCGCCCACAGCCACAAGCCAATTGACCAGCTCAGCCTCGGTCAGGCCCTCGCCAAGGTCCGGAAGCAGGAACACCTGCATTTCTGCGCTCATGGTCAGTTCTCCCATTGAAGGTCGTCAACGGCGTCGAGGATGCGGTCGACGCTTGGCAAGTAGTAGTGCTCCAGCTTCGGAGCCGGGTACGGGACGTCGAATCCGGTCACCCGGCGGATCGGCGCCGCCAGGTAATGGAAGCAGCGCTCCTGGACCCGGGCCACAATTTCGGAGGCCACCGAGGCGAAACCGTGAGCCTCGGCGATCACAACAGCACGGCCGGTCTTTCGCACGGACGCGCAGACCGTCTCGTCGTCGAAGGGCACGATCGAGCGGACATCGATCACTTCGAGGGAGCGGCCTTCTTCAGCGGCCGCAGCAGCGGCAGCAAGCGCGGTCGGGACCGAGGGGCCATAGGCGATGAGCGTTGCATCAGTGCCGGAACGCGCGACGGCGGCGCGCCCCTCGCTGCTGGATCCTGTCGCGGTGTTCGCGGCATGTTCGGCCCGGATGGCACCCAGGTCCACCTGGTCTTTGGACCAGTAGAGCTTCTTCGGTTCCATGAACATGACCGGATCGTCGGAATCGATCGCTTCGCGGAGCATGCGGTATCCGTCTGCGACGGTCGCCGGTGTGAAGACCTTCAGGCCTGCGGTGTGGGCGTAGTAGGACTCGGACGAGTCGCAGTGGTGCTCGACGCCGCCGATACCTCCCGCGTACGGCACACGGATGACCATGGGCAGCTTGACGGCGCCTTTGGTGCGGTTGTGCATCTTGGCGACGTGGCTGACGATCTGTTCGAAGGCCGGGTAGGCGAAGGCGTCGAACTGCATCTCGATCACGGGACGCATTCCGTTCATGGCCATGCCCACGGCCATGCCCACAATGCCGGACTCGGCCAGCGGGGTGTCGAAGCATCGCTGTTCTCCGAACGTGGCCATGAGGCCGTCAGTGATCCGGAAGACACCGCCCAGGCGGCCAACGTCTTCGCCGAACACCAGAACGGAGGAATCCGCTTCCATGGCGTCGGCCATCGCGGTGTTGAGCGCCTTCGCCATGGTGATGGTCTGCGGACCGGACGCTTCGGCGACCGCCGCTGCACTGGCTGCCGCGCTCGCGGTGGCGGAGCTGACGTCGCCTGTCGCGGCGTGCTCGGCTTCAGAGGATGTAGCGACTTCCGGGCTCATTTGCCGGCCTCCTTCTGGCTGGATGCCTCACGGGCGAGTTCGTCGGCGAGCAGGGCCGACTGCTCCTTCAGTTGGGGCGTGGGCGTGGAGAAAACGTAGCGGAAGAGGTTCTGCGGATCTACCGAAACGTCCTGCCCGAGGCCTTCCCGGAGCTGCGATGCCACGGCCTCGGCCTTTGCCGCGATGCGGGCGGAAGCGTCGTCGTCGAGCAATCCGCGGCCGTTGAGGTACGTCGTCATGCGGCTGATGGGGTCCTTTGCGGTCCACTCGGCCACTTCGCTATCGGCCCGGTAGCGGGTGGCGTCGTCGGCGTTGGTGTGGGCCTGCATGCGGTAGGTGTGGGCTTCGATCAGGAGCGGGCCCGAGCCTTCGCGGGCCAGTTTCACAGCGCGGTCCAGCACTGCCAGCAGCGCGACCAGGTCGTTGCCGTCAACGCGTTCACCGGCCATGCCGTAACCGACAGCCTTGTGCGCGAGCGACGGTGCCACGGACTGTTGGCTCAGCGGCACCGAGATGGCGTACTTGTTGTTCTGGACGAAGAAGATGACGGGCAGGTGGAAGACCGCGGCGAAGTTCAGTGCTTCGTGGAAGTCCCCTTCGCTCGTAGCACCATCGCCGCACATTGCCAACACCACGGTGTCCTCGCCGCGCAGCTTGGCGGCATGGGCAACCCCAACGGCGTGCAGCAGCTGGGTGGTCAACGGCGTGCACTGGATGCCGACCTTGTGCTTCGCGGGGTCGTAACCGCCGTGCCAGTCGCCGCGGAAGATAGTCATGGTCTCCACCGGGTCGACTCCGCGGGACATGACCGCCACGGCGTCTCGGTACGTGGGAAACAGCCAGTCACCGTCGCGGAGGCACAGGGCGGCCGCTACCTGGCACGCCTCCTGGCCGTGGCTGGACGGATAGACGGCCATGCGGCCCTGCCGGACCAGGGCGGAGTTCTGGTCATTGACGCGGCGCCCGACGACGAGTTGTTCGTAGGCTGCCATGAGTTCGGCATCGCCGGGGATGGGGTATTCGTGGCCGGGCTCGGTGCCTTGTTCATCTTCGGGTTTGAGGACGCCGGAAGGATCGACCATCTGGATCTGGTGGCGGGCGGGCAGCATGTAGTCTTCCACGCTGATGCCGAACTTGCGCCGCACTTCGGAAGCTTGGTCGTTTGAGTCGGTGCCGTCCGGCCGGGCGTCAGCCAGACCCTGGGCCTCGTGGTCCGCGGAGATCGTCATTGGTCCGTCCTTCTGTATCCACTATTTGTCACCAGTATGTTCCCTGCCGAACTTTCGTATCCAGCTCTGGCCGGAATCATGGAAAAGCTTGCTCGAAACCTCTAATCTGGAAGACAAATCGCAAATGTGAGCTGGCTAGCTGCCCCCACTGTGGACGAATTGGAGATGCGATGGCGCAGGTCGAAGCCGATCAGGCGGAAGTCCCGCTTGACCAAGTGGACAGGGACATCATTGCCGAGCTGACGCGGGACGGCCGGATGTCGGTGACCCAGGTGGCGGAAAACGTCCACATCAGCAGGGCGCACGCGTACACGAGAATCTCCCGGCTGACGGGTGAAGGGGTGCTCACCAAGTTCACTGCCCTGGTGGATCCGATCAAGGCCGGCCTAAAGTCATCTGCCTACGTCACGCTCAAGGTCCAGCAACATTCCTGGCGCGAGCTCCGTGAAGAGCTTCGGCTCATTCCGGAGGTGCAGCACATTGCGCTGGTTGGCGGCGATTTCGATGTCATCCTGTTGGTCCGCGCCACAGACAACATTCACCTGCGCAGGGTTATTTTCGACCAGTTGCAGTCGATGCCCGGGGTGCAGGATACCCAGACGTTCCTGGTGTTCGAGGATCTGGATACGCGGTAGGACCATACCGGCTTGCTGGGCATTTATTTCCAAGTCCGCGCGTTTCCAAATCCGCGCTGCCGCGGGATATCCAGTACGCGAGTGCCGCGACCAGACTCTGCACGGTTCGTGGTCATTGCCAGCGGCAGTGAATATTCGCACCGCCGCGCAGGCGGCGCCTTCAGCATAAGGGCTTGGTGGGGATCCGGCTGTTGACAATCGACGGCCGGTCCGTCTTTTTTTTTGGGTATTCGATGGCGACGTTGTTTGTCGCCGCCCTTACCGAGCTTCACTCGTGTCGATGAGACTTCACATTTCTTTTTACCAGCGGTATAGAGAGCATGCGTCTGGGCTTGTTCATCCGAGGCTCGACAGCGTGTTCAACGGGCTTCTTTACCTAGTTCGTCGCCGCGCCCGCGTCCTCGCGAGAGCCGGCGCATAGCACGACAAGGAGCCTCCATACGACGGCGCCGGGCAGGCTTTTTGGACATGGCCGAGTGCCGTTCGAAACAGGCATTCAAAGCTTGCATTGCCGAACGGGCCTTGCTTGGCCGACAGGGTCACGGCGTGACGAGGCACAGGTCCACCAGGTTCAAGACCGTAGCCGCCGAAGGGCTCCCCGGCGCAGCCGTGGGCAACGGAGCCATTCTATGTCGACCGGCTTGTCGACCGGCGTTCCACTCGCCCTGACCGGAGCCATCACGCTGGGCTGAGAACGTGTGCGCATACTTCGACCGGGCCGGTAGCTTTAACGGACACACAGACCCATCACCCGACGGTCTCCAACACCGTTGCGGGTCGGTCATCGGTCTCCATAACCTGGCCCAGCATTTCGCTCATCACTGCCCGGACCGGCAGATTCAGACGTCATCTACACTCCCAGACGCGCGATCAGCCTGCTCATACGGCACCAAATCTTATTCCCGCCATCCGCGATGAGCCCATGTCTCCAATTCACGCCCGTCGGCGGGATCGATCATCTTGGCGATGCTTGGTTGTCGACAGCGTCCTGTCATACTTAAGCTAAAGACGACTTGAGCTAGACCGCTGACTCACCTCTCTTTGAAACGCCTCGTAGGAGCGAATATAGTCCGAAGCATCGTAAGGCAGCGATGCAAAAACGGCCAGCACTGCATCCGAACTATAAGCATATTGGGTTCCCCAGGTCATAGCTGGCATGTACAGGCCAACATTTGCAGAATCGAGCAGAAACTCCTCGCGAACGGATCCGTCGTCAACGATGGCGTGAACAGAGCCCTTTACACAAACAAGGAATTGCTCACAAGCGAGGTGCGCATGCTCTCCCCGAACATCTAAGGACGGAACGTCATAGACAATGAAGAAACGCTGCGGAACGAACGGTAAATCCGAGCCGAGTTCAGCTACCACAAGGCTTCCACGAAGGTCCGTTGCTTTACGAAGGTGCACAATTCGCCCGCCCGTACTTTCCGACTCAACAGCGTCCTTCTGATGGCGTTGCGCTTCGGACGATGTCAGTCTCCTCCCCGCGGCGTCCGAATAGCCGCTTATGGCGGCAGGATTGCCCGAGACAATCGCAAATGGAGGTACGTCTCGAGTAACTACAGCACCATCGCAGACCGCCGCATTGCGCCCCACGCGAACACCTTTGGCAATTACAGACCCGCCCCCAACCGTAGCACCCGCCTCAATGACAGTGCGCAGATTGCCGTCCTTAGAAACAGTTTCCGCCTCACGGTTGTCTGAAACGAAAGTCACGTTAGGCCCTAGGATCACGTCATCCTGGATCTCAACATCCCCAAATATAGCTGCGCCAGGCCCAATGGACACGCGATCCCTAAGAAGAACGTTGCCGCCAATCACGGCATGGTCCCCAACTAGCGATCGACGGCCCACGCTCGCACCTGAATATATACGAGCGAATGCAGCGACAGTAGAATCAGCCCCTACGGAGCTTGGCTCACAAATTGCTGTTGCATGAATAACCGGGTTTCCCATGAGAAATCAACTTTCTATTTGGTGACCAAAGGACTCAAATCAAAGCGTAGCAAAGCATTCTTGCATCATCGAAGATCTACTGCACTGCGCGATCCGGAATTTTCTGGTTTTCGTGAAAAAATCCTAGAAGACGCGGCGAACATTGCAAGAAAAAAAACCGACGCGGCGGACGGCTGATAGAGGGTGCCGTTCGCAAAAACAGAATTAATAACAAAAATAAAAAAAGCAACCGCCAGAGGGCCAAACGACGGCGACAGGCGCGCTTTCCATCTCTGGACAAGTGCAACTTGGATACGAGCAATTATGAGAACGAGAACAACACCACCAATTAAGCCGAAAACCGAAACGACTTCAGCATATTGATTGTGCGCCATCGGAGCCAGCACGTCGCCAACTGGAACCAGAGCCGTATTACCCATTCCGAAGCCTCCCCCCAACAAGTAAGACAGGGGGCTATGCAAGTCGCCTAAAGCTCGAAAATTAGCCAACGGAAGGTCAACAATTCGCTCCATAGCACTCGTCTCCACATTGACATCATCCCTGATAATGGCACTCGAGTTTGTCTGCAACCCGAAACTTTGCAAAGAAGCATCAATCCGCTCTTGCACCACTGGAAGCATTGAATATGATAGAAGAAAGACAGCTACCGAAACCGTGGCCGCCAGAAAAACTCGAGATAGTGAGCGCCAGTTAAGGAGAATTAAGCCCAAAATCGCAATGGCTATGTTAACCATTGCAGCCTTGTTCAAGGAAACAACAGCCGGTAGCACCATTCCAACTATCAATAAGAACTTTGCCCTAGACTTCGCGCCTTGCACCAGAACCAAATAGGACCCGACAATTACACCGATCGACGTAAGACTACCCACCAAAGAAGAATATCTTTCTAATCCAGCCCGCTGAGACGCTTCCGCAAACCAAGAGATTGGCCCCACGGCGAACTGGAGCGGTAAAGAAAGACTGGCAACGGCAAAAAAATAGACAAACGTCGAAATATGTGACCGAAATTCATCAGCTGTCTCAGTATACAAAACTAGGGCCATAAAAATCGGAGCAGCAAAGAGAAATCGAGTGAAACCAGTGAAGGCACCTGCAGGACTTATCACGAGGAGGGAAACGAAAAGCGCGCTGAACGAGAAACCGATCCAGACGAAGAACATGCTTCCAATTCCGGCGCGCTCGCGGTGATAGATCTTAGTGACAAACGCGACTAAAATCACAAGTACCATCGGAACATATACGGACAAGTAGATAACTAGTGACAGATTGCGAACAAGATGTAAATTGACAATGAGAAAAACAAGGGCAAACTTAGTACGGTTAGACATTAGTCTGACTCCTTCGGTTTCCTCGAGGTCCTGGCGGAAGATAGTTTCAGCACTTCATCACACGTAACGCTTGAGAAATGACTTTGCCAACCGAAACATCCCGCCGGCACCGGGAATATAGGTAATCAAATATATCCCGACGCCGAGCATCCAGCTCGCATACTGAGGAAGTTGCGCAGTGTACACGCGCGCCCTTTTCAATTCCCCCTGCGAAATCGACCTATAAATTATCCCTAGAAGAAATCGGCGCGCACCACGCTTCGCCGCAGAAGCTACACCGTCAATGTGACCGTAGCGTCGTCCTGCAATTTCGATCGTACGAATGAAGTCACCTGAATAGTCGAAATACCGATGCCCAACATTGCCCCCGTGCTGGCGATATATAGCTAATGTCTCATTGAGCCGAGAAACGCGCCCGCGAGAACTCACATCAATAAAGAAAAGCCAATCGCTCGCCGTTGGAATGCTAGAGTCGAAACCGTCCTCGGGAACTGCCGATGCGCGAACCATGGTGGCGGGACCGGGAAGCTGCGCTTCGAATTTCCCAATCATGTCGATCAATCCGGAGACCAGGTCCTTGTCACGGTGCCCCACCTTATCGACTACACGATTATCAACGGAGACGTCGCAAGGATGATAAGAGAGCACGAGCTCAGGATCATCCATAAATGCGTGAACCTGAAGCTCAACTTTTTGAGGGAGAAGCAGATCATCCCCACCCATGAGTGCTACAAACTCTCCGTCACAAGCAGCCAGTCCGATGTTGCAGTTGGCTGTAATGCCGGAATTTTTAGGATTCAGAACAAGCTTTATCCGCTCAGGATAACGCTCTTTCAACTCGCGCAGGATTTCGGGGGTCCTATCTGATGATCCATCATCACTGACAACGATTTGAATGTTCTTATATGTCTGTCCAAGACACGACTCCACAGTTTCAAAAATAAGGTCCTGCTGATTATATGAAATCACCAATATGCTCACGAGAGGTATACTCATTCCGCTGCACCGCTCCTCGCAACTGCCGGCTTCACAAGGGCCATGCGATGAATTTCCCTCCGGGTCATGACTGCCACGTATATCCAGTAGAAGAAATAGTTTACCGTGTAGGCGACCGCAACTCCTTGAAGTCCGAAAGGGCCGACTAGCCAAACAACTAGGCCAAAAAACGACGCACTGAAAATGAGCTCGGCAAAAACATACGCCTTTACCATTGTACGGCCAAGTAAGACATAGCCAAGGACCCACGAACCTATTTTGAGTGCATCGCCGACTAGCTGCCAAAAGAAGAGATCACGGATCGGTAGAAAGTCCTGAGTGAAAAGAATATGAATGATAAAATCTCTAAGCAGAAAGATCAAAAGAGCGCTACCGACAACGACGGGAATCACGAAAACGTAGAGGCGTCTAATTTCAGCCTTCAGCTCGCCAGCCAAACTAATCTCACCAAGCCTTGGCAAGAAGTAAAGCGAAAGAGTTGTGGTAATTAGCATCAGGTAGACCTCGCTGATGCGCCAAACCGCCTGCCAATATCCGGCGGCTTCCAGCCCTAACGTCTCAGTGATGTGCTGCCGAATTAGAATAGAGGCCAGCGGCATAGAAACTGCGCCAGCCAGGCCCATCATGCCGAACCGCAAAAGCTGGGTTCTCGCGTTTCGATCTGACTTGCCGAACAGACTGGAATACTTGAACCAGGCCTTCTTCCTCAGCATAAAGACTGTCCCGACGAGCGCAACAGCCGGGCTCACAGCGAAAGCTGTCAGCCCGCCGTTAAGTCCAAAAGCCAGTGTCAGAGTTGCAGCCAAGATAAGTACAACAACACTACCGAGTATATTGGCCTTGACATACAGAGAAACATCTTTCTTGCCGTTTATTATCGCCAAGAGAATATTGTTCGAAATAATTGCAGGCAATAAGAAGGCAAGGCATATGAACACGTAACTGGAGTCTGGGCTATCGAGCAACCACGATGCCAAGCTTGAGCTGAAGAGCCCAATCGCCGCACCGATAACGGCCGACAAAATGGTGGCGATAGTGAAGGCAGTTCTCCAGATCCCAATCTGTTTCCGCGGGTTGTCTGCAAAGGCTGCAGTCTCCCTAGTAACGCCAGAAGAAATTCCCGCGCTCGAAAGACTAATGGCGACTGTAACCGCATTCTGAAACTGACCAATCGCAGCGTAACCACTCGGCCCGACAAGTACGGCGAAGATCTTATTCAGAGCCAACGCGCTCCCAATTCTCACCGCCACTACGATTCCGTTTAACAGACTGGTCCGGAGGAGGCTCATGCTGAGCGATGCTTTACGGCAACACAAGCTGCGATGACCGCATCCACCTGCTCGGAGTCCATCTGCGGATACATCGGTAGGCTAAAGACGCTGTCGTGAATTTTTTCGGACAACGGAAAAGACCCCTTCCCGTGACCTAAGTCAAGGTAGGCTTCCTGCAAGTGAGGAGCAATAGGATAATGGATCAGGGTTCCGATACCAGACTTTGCAAGTTCGACTTGGAAGACGTTTCTGTCCTCGGATTGAACCGCAAAAACGTGCCATACTGGCTCCGCATTTGTATCCACTTTGGGCAAGACGAGGCTAGAACTAGCCAAGCCGCTGAGATATTGTTGTGCTATTGCTCGGCGAGCCTGATTCCATCTATCAAGGTACTTCAACTTCACACCAAGCGCTGCAGCCTGAATCGGGTCCAAACGGCTGTTGAATCCACGGACTTCGTTTACATACTTCCTTTCGGACCCATAGTTGCGCAGAACTCTAATCCGCCGAGCAAGATCAGGATCATCGGTGGTAACTGCGCCGGCATCACCAAATGCTCCTAGGTTCTTCCCAGGGTAAAAGCTCCATGCCACGGCATCCCCGTGTGCGCCGATACGTCGCCCCTTGTATCGAGCACCGTGCGCTTGGGCGCCATCCTCAAGAACAAATATGCCATATCTGCGAGCTACCGCAATAATAGGGTCTAGGTCAGCTGGCTGGCCGTACAAATGAACCGGAATAACAGCGCGAGTTTTAGAGGTTATCGCTTCCTCTATCTTAGACGGATCGATATTGAAGGTCCCCGTTGCCGGCTCGACCGGCACTGGGGTTGCACCACACTGGCTCACAGCCAGCCATGTGGCAATATACGTGTTAGAAGGTACTATCACTTCATCACCGGGCCCGAGCCCCATGGCCAGCAAGGCCAGACGGATTGCCTCGAGTCCGTTCCCCACACCGACACAATGAGCAGCTTCACTGTAAGCGGCATAGTTGGCCTCAAATTTGTCTACCTCCTCACCCAAGACGTACCAGCCGGAATCGAGAACTCTGACTATTGTCTCGTCTAGCTCTGCCTTTAATTCGAGGTATGAAGCCCTCAAATCGAGAAATGGAACTTTCATCTCAAGACCACCCTAGCGGAATCGAATTGCTTTGGATACAAACTGCCTTAGCTCTAAATGCCGACATGTGCACTTAGCTCTAAATGCCGACATGTGCACAGTGCATGCATATTCATCATTCCTTCTTCGTTAAAGTCACCCACGCGACGTACTAGCCTATGTTGGCGTACCATCTACATTTGACCGCACACGACCAGAAACATTCCCTATGATTCTGGCAGGGTTCCCGACTACCACGGCATTGGCTGGTACCGACCTGGTCACGACAGAACCCGCCCCAATCATCGAATACGGCCCAATCTCAACCCCGGGTAAAATTACGGCACCGGCACCGATCGAAGCGCCGCGATAAACCCTGGTCACCAACAGCGCGTTTTCATGGTTTTTTGAACGAGGAAATATATCATTCGCAAAGGTCGCGTTTGGTCCAATAAAGACATCTTCGTCTACTCGGAGTCCGTCCCACAGTTGAACACCGCTCTTGACCGTAACTCTGTCGCCGATTACGACGTCTGACTCGACAAGAACATGGGCGCAAATATTACAATCCGCACCGATTTTGGCACCCTCGAAAATCACCACGAATTGCCAGATATTAGTTCCTTCGCCGATTTGGTCGCTCTTAACATCGGCCAGCGGATGAATGCGCGGGTTTTCCGCCTCACCCACCCTCTTCAATTCAACCCCATGTGCCGCCATCGAGTCACGCACCGTCGCGGTCTCGAGAGTTCATGCGAATTCCGGACCGCTGGGCGTGGCTGTGGGCAGCCGATCGAATGAAGTTCACGACACGGCGGGAAGTGTCCTCGATCTGGTAGTCAGTCGGCGCTTGGGCAAAACCTGATATACCTACCTGCTCCAAGGTCATATCAATGGCATCCAATATGCTATCCTTCTGCAGGCCGGAGGTCACAATACTACCCGAGTCCAGCGACTCCGGTCGTTCGATGAAATCACGAAGCGTTACAGCGGGAAAGCCCAGAATTGACGACTCCTCGCTGATTGTTCCACTGTCCGAGAGCACAATAAGCGCTTCTTTCTGAAGCTTGATATAGTCGTTGAATCCGAAGGGTGGGTGCAATATCACGCCCGCTTTGAGCTCCTCGGGCTGGTCTTCTAGTCTTTTGCGGGTCCGCGGATGCGTAGATAACAACACAGGAACATCGTGAAACGACCCAACCGCATTTAACGCTTCAAGGACCGATCCCAGTCGCTCTGGACTGTCGACATTCTCTTCGCGGTGCAAGCTCACCAGTACGTATTTGCCAGGCTTAAGTCCTTGGCGCTCCAGAATGTCACTGGTATCAATAGAAACCGTATTGGCTTTGAGGACTTCCCTCATTGGCGAGCCGGTAAGCAGGATACGAGAAGGATGGATACCCTCGGCCAGCAAATTCCTCCGAGCATGTTCGGTATAGACCAGGTTATAGTCAGAAACGTGATCTACTAAACGCCGATTAATCTCCTCGGGCACATTTTCGTCGAAGCAGCGGTTCCCGGCTTCCATATGGAAGACCGGAATTTTCATGCGACGAGCAATTACGGCAGAGATGCAGCTATTGGTGTCCCCCAGAACGAGCAGAGCATCCGGTTTTTCCACGAGGAGGACTTCTTCCATTTTTATGAGAATTGAACCCAGCACCGCCCCGAGAGACGACACATCCGCGGCTAAGAAATGGTCCGGTTTACGAAGCTCTAGGTCTTCAAAAAAAACTTCATTTAATTCGTAGTCATAGTTCTGACCAGTGTGAATAAGCACATGATCCATATATCTATCCAGACGCTTAATAGTTGCTGCGAGGCGAATGATTTCAGGTCTGGTGCCAACCACCGTGGCGACTTTGAGCTTGGGAGTCATCGCTTACACTTCCTCTGCGAACGTATCGGGATTGGCTGGATCGAAAATATCATTGGTCCAAAACATCGTGTACAAACCAGAGTCACCGGTGTTGGTGATACTGTGCGTCCACAGCGTCGGCATGTCGATCGCTACTGGAGCCGAACCGTTGACCTGGAATCTCAATACTTCCTGAGAGAAGAGTCGCCGCATAGCTATCTCCGCTGTACCGGAGAGAACCACGAATCTCTCAATCTTCCGTCGGTGGTAGTGCTGTCCTCTGGTGATACCAGGCAGCGTCGTCGAGAAGCTCGTTTGGCTTGCTCCGCCTTGGGAGCGACAGACCTCGAAGAAACTCCCGCGAGAATCCGCCCGACGGTCCAGAGCAAAAGGCAGATCTTCCGGCTTGTTAGTACGAAACGAGCGATACGTGTTAAATAGATCGCGGTCAAAATCAGTTGTTACGACCGGAACATCGCCGTGCCGGTAGGTCTCTGCTATTTGTTCCAATTGGGCGAGTATTTCCGAAACCCAACGTCGAGTGGCCAATGACTCCATTTGGTTTACCGTGACGATACCCAAGAGCACTTCAGCAGCAGTCTGCGCGTGAAGCAGGACAAGTTGCTTATCATCCCTCACTTCAGGAAGCGCTCCGGCATGGAGCTTATGGCAAAACGTCGCCACAACAGAGTTATAAAGGGGTCGGCCGTGCTCGCCGAACAAATTCGGCAACATAATATCAGTGAATCGTGCACCGACCGATTCACATGCGGTTCTCAAAATATCGCCGGAACGGGCCTTGGCATAACCGTATACGGAATCATTCCCAGCCTGAATAGAATTGGCATAAACCACTTCAGCTGGAGGCGATGCCACAGACCGAAGTACTTGTGCTAGTTGCGTAGCGAAGTTCATATTCCCATCTAGGATCTCGGAATCGGTTCCTCGATTTACCCCAGCGAGGTGGACCAGCCGATCGCTTCCATCAACGCTATTCCGGGCTTCGTCCGCGTCGAAACGTTCCCCGAGACCAACAGCGAGGCTATTGCCCCCCAAACTTTGAACCAGTGCTCTGGTGTGAAATCCGAGGAAACCGCCGGCCCCTGTGAGCGCTACTTTCACAGCGTCGCGCCTATCCGGTCAGTTTTCCCGGCCAGAACAAGCTCTCGGCGGACCTCCGGCAGACTGAGAAGGAGGTCTTCGACCTGACCCACGCTCATTCTTTCCACCGTGTGTGAATCATAGTCCGCATAATTTGCCTGGTTGACGTCACCAGATTCGAAGAAGAGACTGTAATTTAGGTGGCGGTTGTCGGCCGGGACCTTGAAGTAATCCCCCAAATCCTGTGCACGGGTCAACTCCTCACGAGTGGCCAAGGCTTCGGACAACTTTTCAGCATGCCGAGTGCCAATAACTTGGATATCGGTATCCGACTCAAAGAGGTTGGCGACTGCCTGCGCCAAGTCAGCGATCGTGGACGAGGGAGCCTTCTTGACAAATAAATCACCTTGGCGAGCATGCTCAAATGCGAACTCGACGAGACTCACGGAGTCGGCAAGCGACATCATAAAGCGGGTCATTTGCGGGTTAGTGATTGTCAGTGGTTTGCCAGCTTTGAGTTGATTAATGAACAGTGGAATCACCGACCCGCGCGAGTACATGACGTTGCCATAGCGTACACACGATACGATTGTCTCTGCTCCCGGGTTGTTTAGCCCATGCGACTGCGCGACTTTTTCCATCATGGCCTTGCTCATGCCCATCGCATTGACAGGATAAACGGCTTTGTCGGTGCTCAGACACACCAAGGACCTAATGCCGTTTTTCTCCGCTGCTCGGACAACATTTTCACTACCCGTAATGTTGGTTTTTACCGCCTCCATTGGAAAGAACTCGCAGGAAGGAACTTGCTTAAGTGCGGCAGCATGAAAAACATAGTCCACGTTCTTAGTCGCACGATCTACGCTGTCGAAATCTCGAACGTCACCAACGTAAAACTTCAGGCGCGAGTCAGGAACTTCGTGTCGCATCGCGTCCTGTTTCGCTTCGTCTCGACTCAAAATGCGTATTTGCTCTACTCCGGTGTCCAGCAGCTTTTTAGCCACGGTATGCCCAAAGGAACCGGTCCCGCCTGTAATTAGGACTTTTTTACCCTCATAGGGCTGAGTGGTCATCATTTACTTTTCCCTGTTGTCGCAGCTTCGAGAAGGATCTTTTCCAATGCGTCCATCCCTTGATCTAGAGACATTGTGCTCCTGTAGAACTCCCGGCCATTTGCAGCCATCTGCCTCCTGGCCGCAACGGCGGTCCGCCCACCTGCGCGAAACATATCAGCCATCGCATCAACCGATCCAGGCTCACAGGTAAACCCAAGCTGTTCACTCGCGCAAATCTGGGCAACGTCTCCGGCGATATTCGACATGATCGCCGAGCCATTGAAAAGAGCAGCCTGCAGCTTTGAGGGAATGGTCCCCCTGAAGATTTCTCGGTCCTTGAGCGTAACGAGCTGGAAGTCTGCCTTTTCGTAAACACTTCTCATTTCGGTCGCACTGACGGAACCACAAAACGTCAGGTTCAAAACGCCTAGCTCAGACGCCAATTTTTCCAAGCGACCCCTCGCCATACCCGAACCGTAGACTTCAAACCGTAAATTTTCCTCGGTCTCGACGGACTTTGCCGCGCGAATGACGGTTTCGAGATCTTGATGGTCCCCCAAGTTCCCGGCGTAGACAATCAGCACCTGGTCAGACTTTAGAGGCCTTTCCACCTGCTCGTTCGGCGGATCCAAATCCGACACTTTCTCATTTGCCCAGTTGAAGAGCATCTTGATACGTGACGATGGCACACCTCGTTCAACGAGCATGCTTGCCATAGTCGGAGCGATGGCGACAGTGGCCGTCGCTTGCTTGTAGAGAAACCGTAACCAAGGTTCAAGGATGGCAGCAATGAAGCGCGAAGTTCTGCCGCCGCCCACCATAGATGAACCCGTCACGGATTCAGGCCACAAGTCCTGAACATGCATAACGTAGGGCGAGCCTCCAAAGGCCCTGATCATGGAGGGTCCAATTGCTGGGGTCATCTGAGTGGCGTAGACATACACGACATCGGCGCCGCGCACGCTCCAACTGGCAGCCATCGCCGAGAGCGCGAAAGACAGGTAATTGGCAAGCCTTCCTATCGGATTCTTGGAATGGCTGATCAGCAAAGGAGTTCGGACGACTTTAACAGGGCCATCATATTCGCTTCCACGGAGCCGTTGACGGTACCCTCCATAGATTCGGCCGTGCGGATAGTTTGGGTAGCCTGTAATGACGGTAACCTCGTGACCACGCTCCGCCAGACCCCGCGCCACGGTCCCTGGGATGTAAATCGGTTCTGGATCATAGTACTGAGTAACAATGAGAATCTTCATTCTGCTCCTTCCCTGCTCCATCGAGAACCGAATCTCCTAATACCTTCTTGGAATGTCAGCGGGGCCTCCCAGTCGAACCCTTCAATGGTGGAGCTGGTCCTCACCTCCAGAGAATCACAAAGCCTGGATACTTCGCGCGATTTCCCTGTTAGCTTGCCCAGTGCGGACAAGAGCACTACTGGACTACTCAGGATTCGCGGCTGGGCACCGATCGCTGCGACCAATTCGCGATACAGCTCAGGCGTCGACGGACTGTACACGTCACCAGCCACAACCAGACCTGAAGTTAGCCCACTTTGCGTGGCACACGTTACGAGGAGATCAACAAGATTCCAAACAGAAATCATGGTCCGCTTGTTCCGAATACGCCCAATCGGCAGCGGAATGCCGTCCGACGCGAGACGTATCAAGCGTGCCATGTTTCCGCCAACTCCTGGCCCGTAAACAAGCGGCGTCCGGATAGAAATGACCACCATCTCGCTAGACGCAGCTAACTCAGAAAGCGCTAACTCAGCCTTCCATTTCGACACACCGTAAGGGTCCAAAGGATTTGCTATCGCAGATGCATCAAAGGGGAAATCCAACGTTTGTTCGCCATTAACTTTAATGCTGCTCATGAACACAAATCGGCGCACCCCCGCAGCTGCTGCGGCATTTGCTAGATTCATGGTTCCTTCGACGTTTGTACGCAGAAATGCCGCTTCAGGGTCGCTCACGGTTTCACGCATTACATGTACTCTTGCCGCCAAATGTACTACGGTGTCTACGCCCTCCAAAGCAGGAGCCCATTGAACCGGGTCAGCCAAATCTCCAAACGCAAACTCCGTGGTTTGGTCAGGGGCGGTAAACTTGTTTCGAACCGCACCGATGACCTCCTGGCCATCTCGCAAGAGCTCCTGACAAATATGTGTCCCAACAAATCCATTCGCTCCAGTAACCAAAATCTTCAAGCGGATTCCCCAATCATTTCGCGCTTATTTCGCTTTAGCATGTTTGGCAACATGAGATAAAATACTACTGCTAGTAGCATTAAAATAAGTGATCCAACTATTGCAATCCAAGTCGAAAGAAGTACTAACAAGGAGGCCGCTGCAGTGCCAACCGAAAGCGCTGCGACCAAAAGAGCGACTTTGATGTGACCGCCGGCCTCCGACGTTAGCTGCTGGTATATGTGACTCCGATGCGCTTCAGCCCAGCGCTCACCGCGCTGGATCCTACGCGTGAGTGTGTAGCCAGTGTCAGCCAGATATATCACTGTGGGGCCCACGACCAGTACCGGGTTAAGTCCAGATGCAACTGCCAAGACGGCCGTTCCTGCGATCCAGGCGCCGAGGAGGTAGCTCCCTGCATCGCCCAAAAATACACGTCGGTTGGACAAATTCCAGGGAAGGAACGCGACGAACACACCCGCTGCGATTATCCCCAGTTGTATCATCCAGGGCCTGTCTGTACCCGCACCGAGAACGGCATAAAAAGTCCCGGCGACTCCCCCATGGAGTCCTGATATCCCGTTGATACCGTCCATGAAATTCGCGATATTGATATAGGCGGCGACGGAAATCGCAATAACAGGGATCCAGATCCAGTTGGTTCCATATGCTGATATGACCAGAATACCGAAACCTGCGGCAATCAAAATCTGTATACAAGCACGCTTTCTGGTCCCTACTCCTCGCCAATCTTCGACGAAACCAAGGGTGGCGGCAGCAGACGATAGCAGAGTCAAGGCAAGAACATATTCCGACCCGGCGCCACTAACGAATAACGCCAAAATCAGCCCAGTAAGGCTTGCAGCTATGGCAAGAGCTAGGCCCATTCCTCGAATCGTTGGAACTTCATGCGAAGAACGAGCATTTGGCAAGTCCACAATCCCAAGCCGAGTAAGCACCGGGTACATCCATCTCGGGAGGATAAGCGCGAAGAGTACGCCCGAACATATGACTACGTTGGCAATCACGTCAAAGAATCCTGAGCAGATCGATTCGTGAAAATTTCATAAGCATTAGGAAGTTCACTAGGATCGATTCCTCCGATGGACGTATGGGAGATGCTTGGATGGAAAGGACGTTCGTCTTTTTCACCCACATCGATCAGAGCTTCGTGCAGTTTTTCGCCATGCCTCAGCCCTGTAAATGTGATATCGATTTGCTTGCCCGACATCGCTATCATTCGCTCAGCTACATCGAGAATGCGGACAGGCTGACCCATGTCCAAGATAAGCACTTCGCCTGGCCTGCCTATCGCGCCGGCCTGAACAACCAATTGGCACGCCTCGGGAATACTCATGAAGTAACGCGTAACCTCTGGATCGGTCACAGTGATGGGGCCGCCGGCCTCAATCTGTGCGAGAAAAGTAGGCAGCATCGACCCTCTACTGCCTATGACGTTGCCGAATCGCACTGACAGATAGCGCATTCCGGTCTCCTGAGCCATCCAAGCCGTGAGTTGCTCAGCTATTCTCTTTGACCTGCCTAGGAAGCTTGTCGGGTCCGCAGCCTTGTCCGTGGAGATATTTACGAGGGTGTGGACCCCGGCAGTCCTGCACGACTCAAGAACGTTGAGAGTTCCCAGTACGTTGGTCTTCCAAGCTTCCTCAGGGTACTGCTCAAGCATGGGCAAGTGCTTCAGCGCGGCAGCGTGAAAAACTACTTCGGGTCGCCTTTGAGTCAAGATAGCCGACAGAACATCCTTGTCCCTGATGTCCGCGAGAATTACATCCTTTGTGTCCAGAAGCCCATGTCCGAAAACAGACATCTGAGTCCCATGGAGCCCAGACTCGTCTCTGTCCAGCATGAGTACCTCGGCCGGTGAATACCGCCATAACTGGCGGCACAACTCGGAACCAATTGATCCGCCGGCGCCCGTGACAAGTATTCGCTTGCCTGTCACGTAGTGGGCAATTGAGTCCATCTCAGTGTCGACCGGGTGGCGACCGATAATGTCATCGATGGACACGTCCCGCAAGTCGCCAAGTTGGGCGCGGCCCTCAAGGATATCTGCCAGCGACGGCAGAACAAGAAGCCGAAGACCTGCAGCATCCGCAGCGTCAGAAACTTCTCGCAGTAGCTCGGCATCGGCACGAGCTACTGCAAAGATCAAGACCTCTGCGCCCGTTCCTCGTGCTATCCGCGTCAACTCGGCGCGGCTCCCTAGAACAGGAACCCCTTCCAACCGGAAGTCACGAAGGCGCGGGTTGTCGTCAATAACGCCTACCGGTCGGAACGGAGAATATCTATCTTTATTCATCTGCTGGACAACGTGCTGTCCAAGATCACCGGCCCCATACACCAGAGTCGGAGCAGCAGATTCCGCCGGACGGAGATCCCGCTCTCTAAGCGCTCGATGTAAGAGACGAACTCCTGCCATCAACACAAAAGCGACGAGGAATCCTATAATCGGTGCACTGCGGGGGAAATCATCAGAGGCCGGGACGAAGAGCCGGCCGATTGTCAATGTCGCACCGACGCTCGATACCACCAGCATGAGGCTGAGCGCATCATGGCGGGAACCATACGGGTGACGGAACCGGTACAGGCCCAGGACCCAACCGGAGGCTGCTTGTAGAAGTGCGGCCAGAACTACTGCGCCGCTGACTGCAGCCGGTGAAATCCGCGTAGCATCGAAATCCACGCGGATCAACGTGGATATCGGAAGGGCAACGGCCCAAACGCCAGCATCCATAAGATACTCTGGCCAACGAAACATCAGAGATGGCTTTAACCGGAAATCGTCGCGGATCATTTGGTGAGTTCCCCCAGCAGGAATTTGAATCTTCGAAAGTGTAAGACGCCCGATTCCTCCCCGTGACTGATTGCTCAGTATTGGGATCAAGCGGTTTCATGCTTTATTTTTTTTATTTCTCCCACGCTTCCCAGATTCCTCGAACTCTGGGCGGTAGTCATAGTACGAATAGCCCTTCGCAACCTTCTCTACCCGGTTGATTACGACGCCCAGCAAACGAGCATTTACCGACTGCAGGTTTGCCACGGCCTGTGTTACGTCAGCTCGCTTGGTCCGGCCATCGGCACTAACCACAAGGACGACGCCACTGGCCATTGCGCCTAGTACCGCCGGATCTGTGACAGGCAGTAATGGTGGCGCATCAATCACCACTACCTCGTAATCAGTCTGAAAACGAGCAATGAGCTTTTCCATTGTCGGAGATCCTAGAAGTTCACTCGGGTTAGGTGCCTGACGTCCGGACGCAAGTACGTGGAGTCCTCCGCCACGGCCCCACTCTTGGATGGCGTCTTCAGGAGCTACTGCATGCGAGAGCACGCCGGTCAAACCAACTGAGCCTTCAATACCAAGGTATCGGGCAACCCGAGGGCGTCTCAGGTCCGCGTCTACCAAGAGCACACGAGTTCCGCCTTCGGCAAGCATGATCGCAAGGTTTATCGCCGTTGACGTCTTGCCCTCCCCCGGGATTGCAGACGACACGACGACCGTCTGCGCGCCCCCAGAGATGTTGGTGAAGTGGAGGTGCGTCCTGAGTTGGCGGAAGCTTTCAGCTCTGTGACTGAATCGATCCCTCTGAGTGACCAACGGTTCCTTATCGACGCCGGGATCATTCGCGAACGTTCCGAGAATGCCCGCCTCAACAGTCCGTTCAACATCGGTCTGATTTCGGATCCTGGTGTCGACTACGTCGCGTAGCAAGGCAGATCCAGCTCCGACCAGAAGTCCAAACAGCCCTCCGAGGGCGAGATTCAAAGGCACTCTTGGCGAGGACGGGCTTCCCGGTGGAGTTGCTTGTTCGAACACGCTCAGACGGACAATGCTAACGTCTTCGACCTCGTTGACGGCCGTGATGAGTTGTTTCGCGGCCGAATTGGCGATCCTGGCCGCTTGTTGCCCATTAGGGTCTGTGGCCCTTATGTCAATTAGCACGGTTTGCGCGGGGGTGGTGGCCACGACCCGGCCTGACAGGGCTTGCGCTCCTCCGCTCAGATTGAGCTCTCCGGCAACTGCTTGAAGCACCCTTGGACTTGTCGCCAAGCTCAAATACGACGTGACACGCTTCTCAGCGAAGGCATTGCCTTGGGACAGGTCTGTCGCTGATGCACCCGCTTTTACCGAAACGAAAAGCTGGCTCTTAGCTTCGTACTGCGGTGTCTGCAGAAAAGTGTACCCGGCCCCCAGCGCTAACCCTATCAAGGCTGCGGCAACGATGGAGATCCATCGTTGCCGCATGACGCGTAAGTAGTCTTTCAGCTCCATAGGATCCCCAGCACTTTTCCGCTGCAGAAGCAGCTCCGTCACGAATAAAACTATAGAGGCTCTAGGCGCTCCGTTTTTATTAGAACACGCTTTGGAGATACTCCGGAACGCCCCTTCGGACGGGCGTCAAAATCAACGTAAAGTTCACGCGCTCGATAGCATCGTAGCCGTTCCGGATGCCAATCCGTAGTCGGTTGTTGGTGTCAAACTGGCGGTGAGTCCGTGCCCCGCGAACAAGTATGCCGGTGTGCTGCTTCCGGATGCTTGTTGCCGGGTCGGGGTGCCAACCAAGTTGTTGGCGGCGTGCGGCAGTCACGGTCTGCCAGTTCTTGCAGATTTGCGCACCTTCAGTCCATGTGTCCAGTTGGCACCGTTGATTCTTGACCTGCAAGCGCCGCCGGTAGGCACCGGGATTCTCTGTGTTTCACCGGCCAGGGACTTGAAGGGACTGCCCCGGCTATCGTTGGCTCTGGGTCAAAGGCCGCTGTGAGCGCGAACTGTTTCATGTTCGATCGGCGTGAGTTTGCCCAGCCGTCTTCGCCGTCGCCGGCGGTGGTAGGTCCGCTCGATCCAGGACGTAATGGGGCTAGCCGGAGGTCCGGTCTGGTGAGCCATCTCTGACGGTCCGGGACGTTCTTCTGCAGCAGCAAGAAGAACGACTCCATGGAGGCGTTGTCGGCGCATGCCACAACCCTGCCCATGGATCCTGTGAGCCCGTGGTGCCAGAGTAATTCAACGAAGCGGCGGGGCCGGTTGAATACGGCTTGGGATCCGCGATCCGAATGACCACTGTCCCTGCCGGGCGGCGTGACCGCACCGCGTTCTCCAGCGAAGTGAGGGCCCGCGAGGACTTCATCCTGGCGTCCATCGAGTACCCGACGATCCTGCGGGAGAAGACTTCCTTCGCCGCGCAGATGTAGAGTTTCCCTTCGGCAGTTGGTGTTCGGTGATGTCCGTCAGCCACAGCTCGTTTGGGGCCGTCCCGGTGAAACCCGCTCCGCCAGGTCGACGTGGTCCGGTGGCCCCGGCTTCCGGTCCAGGCCCAATTTCTTGGAGAACACCGAGCAGATGCCCGTGGTCCCTGCATAAGCGCTGGACCCTGTTCTCGCCAGCCACGATGCCCTTCTCGGGGAGGTCGTCGGCGATGAACCGGTATCCGAACGCTGGGTCGTCTGCGGGGATGTCAAGTGCGGCGTTGACCAGGTGCGCATCGAGCCGATCCCGTTCCGTCACCGAGTTGGTCTTCCACCGGTAATAGTCTTGCGTGCTGAATCCCACCACCCTGCAGGTCACTGCCACGGGAACACCGTCGGCGGCAAGATCCCGTGACCAGCGGGAGATCTGTAATGGTCAGTAGCCGGCCCGAGCCTGGCTGGCCGGCTGGTCCCGAAGGACGGTGCGTGACTCAGGGTATATCCGACCCGCTTGTGCGGTGTCTTGACAGGCACGTGCCTTCAAAGACTTCGCGGGCCAGCTCGCCGAAAACCACAAGGGCTTGGCCCAACCCACCGACGAACTGGCTCCCGGACTGCAAACGACTCCCGGAGTCGGCCCGGTGACCGCGGCCATCATCATCTGCGCGTACTCCCACCACGGCCGGATCCGCTCAGAGGCAGCCTTCGCCGCCCTCGGTGGTGTTGCGCCCCGCCCTGCATCCTCCGGCAACACCACCAGACACCGGCTCAACCGAACCGGCGACCGCCAAGTCAACCGCGCCTTGGACGTCATAGTCCAACCCGCACGAGCTTCGACATCGCCACGAAGGACTACGTCACGCGCAGCCCGGCTACAGGAAAATCAAACCGCGAGATCCGCCGCAAGCTCAAACGCTACGTCTGCCGCTCCATCTTCCGCCAACTCCAAACCATCATGGTCCTGCTCCAACAAGCGGTTCAGCCTCTTCAGTTCCGGCATCTCAGCCGACTCTGCTCCCACGGTCCATGCCCGCCCTGACTCCTTGCGTTCGGGGACCGCAACCCACCGCTTAAGCGTCGTGACCGAGAGCCCGAAATCTTTCGCGATCTGCGCCAGCGGCGCCTCGCCCTTGTGGGCCACATCAATAACATCCTGGCGGAACTCCGCCCCATACGGTGTGGGCATGGTCAACATCCTTCCATGAGCACAAGCTCGCTTGATAAAGGAGTCAACAAAACCGGGGGCAGTCCCCAGAGGGTTCTCCCCCTTCTGAGAGATAGTGTGTGTGGTTCCCCGCGTTCTACCGCGGAGACGACCTAGATCTCGCCTACTTGGACCGAAACCGAGTTCTCGCGGGCCGGGCGGCCCGAACATCGCCCAGCTGGCCCACAAGCTGCTCTGCCGGGAAATTGAGGTTCCCATTCGTCAGAGAGCTTGCCGCTGACGGTATCCCCGTTGTGGCGACGTTCCCGGAGCTGAAGATCGGCCGCCAACCTTGCTAACCCTGGCCAGCCACCCCGGCAACGATGCCAAGTATGAGCAGGCATACCGGGCCAGAGCTTGTTCGATGCCCACTGGGATGACCCAGAATTCTGGTACCGGTTCCTGGTCAAAGAAGCCGGCATCTCGGGTGAGCAGATTCTAAGCGGACCGCGTGGCGGGTCCGAGGACCACGCCTGGTGGTCAGTCTTTGGAAAGAAACGCGGCAAGTCCAAGAAGGCCGGGCCGCCGGCCCACCACCTGACGGTGTGACGTCGCTCGCTGCATTTTCCTTACTGATCGCGGAGCGCCATTCGCGAGCCGGAACCTCGTCCAAGCCCCGAGCCGCCATCGGATGACGGTGGCGGAGGGCAGATTGGCGCCCCGTGGACAACCGCCGCAGTCGAATCCTTCTTTACCTGGCAGGGTCCCTTGGCTGATCAACCGTGGTTTCAAGGATAAAGGGTACGATACTGAGAGCTAGGTTCGTCAATCGAGTCCAGAGGGAGTCCGATGGTGGGACCGACAAGCCGCTCGAGCGATCGCGGCGCAGTTCCCGAGAAGCTCTCAAAGACCTTCCCAGAGGCTTCTACTACGTCTCCAACGCGCTGTCGAATCGGCCCCCATGACTCTGATTGGTCGACGCCGGCGGAGCGCAAGGCCTTCGCTGGGATGCAACACGACGGCCGGTGTCCCCTACTTCTAGTACTACTACGCACCGTGGATTCACTTGGACATTCACGCATCGAGGCACGTCATGTCTGATCCCGCACTACCGGAGGTCCGCGAAATTTATACATCTTGCACCAATCCAACCCAGCCGGAGTCAAGCAAGAAGCCACAGCTGAAGCGTGGTCGCGATCGTGGGCGCCGCAGAGCTCCCCTCCTGACGTGGACCATTGTTGCTACCTTGGCTGCCTTGATATTTGCCGGCGTCTGGCTAACGCACAGGGCATACGAGATAAAGACGGAGCTCGCCTCAGCCGAACAACTGTTACCGGCGCTTAAGAACCAGTTGCTCACGAAAGACCAAAAGTCAGCACGCGAAACGTTGACCGCCCTGGAGACCCACTTTGGGGCTGCTCGGCTGGCTGCGAACGATCCCCTGTGGAGGGCCGCAAGTGGTCTTCCACTTATCGGCCCGAATTTCACTGCGGCCACTGAGCTTGTTCTGGTAGGAAATGACGTGCTGGCTGGCGCCGGCGAACCGATCCTCCGCCTGGCAGATTCTTGGGCCAGCGGGAACTTGACACCAGTTGATGGCAAGATCAACGTCGCGCGGCTGAGAGATTCGTCTTCAGATATCGTGTCTTCGGCCAACGCGATCCAACGCGCTTACACTCGGATTTCTGAGCTAGACCGCACTAGCCTATTGCCGGAAATTTCCGCCCCGATCACCAGCGCACAAAGAGTCTTGGATGGTTTCCGATCACCATTGAATATAGCGGCGGACACGTCGAAAGTCCTCCCTACGATGTTGGGGGCAAAGGCGGCGAGAAACTACCTAGTACTAATCCAAAATAGTGCCGAGGTCCGCGCAACTGGCGGACTTCCCGGCGCACTTGCGGTGTTGCGCTTCGATAACGGCACCGTTCAACTAGCAGCGCAATCGAGCGGAAAGTCGCTTGGCGCCTTCACACCGCAAGTCGATGTGGATCCTGCTCAACGTGCTATATACACCGACAGGTTGGGAACTTTCATCAGCGATGTGAACCTCACACCTGATTTTCCAACCGCTGCGCGATCCGCGAAGGAAATGTGGGAAGTTCGCCACAACACAGTAATCGACGGGGTCATCGCTCTGGATCCGACAGTGCTGGCTCACATACTTGAGGCGTCAGGGCCGATCTCGATGGCTGGCGATCCGAAGCTCTCCGCTGCCGGTCTGCCGCCGGCGCTTGATGCCAGCAACGTCGTTCGGACGCTTCTGTCTGATGTGTACACGCGACTTGAGGGTACAGAAATCCAAGACGCTTACTTTGAATCTGCAGCTCAAAAGATCTTTCAGTCCTTGGCGTCAGGCAAGGCCCCCGGGGACAAGCTCATTCAGGCTCTAATGAGGAGCTCTGACGAACACCGGCTCTATGTTTGGAGCGACCACAAAGAAGAGCAGGAGGTGCTACGAACCACAAGCGTGGGAGGGGCGATTTCAGGCCCAAGGACCATGGGAGCGTCATTCGGCGTCTACTTCAATGACGGGACGGGCGCGAAAATGGACTACTACGTCAAGCGCACGGTCCAACTCGTAGAGAACTGCAGCAAAGACGAGCATTCCCAGGTCACCATCAGAGTCACCACCACCAACACAGCCCCTTTGGATGCGGCGACCTCGTTACCCGCCACAGTGACCGGCGGCGGGGTGTACGGGGTGCCAGCAGGAATCGCCCAGAGCAACGTAATCGTCTACGGACCGGCCGGGTCTGGTGTCGAAACAGCCAGACAAGATGGGAAGGAAGTCTCATTCGGCGCACAGCGGCACGACGACAGACCGGTTGGGAGCCTCACGGTGCGCCTTGCACCCGGACAGAGCAGCACAGTCGAATTTACCTTCGGAAAGATCGAACAACACCGCCAGCCAGAAGTGGTGGTAACCCCAACAATCGAATCTCTGGACAACGTGCTTCTCCCCATGGAGATCGCAAACTGCGGTTCTGCCGGATAAACGGACGGTAAATATTTAGTAACGACCCTGTAGTTATTTGCAGTAAGCAGACTTAGGGTGGTAAGTTCCTTCTGGGCTAGGTCTTCGATTTCAGTTCACGGGTTCGTGGTGAGTGGAATCGCGCCATCACAAGGAATTACGTACCCGATCTCACGTACGAACCAAGGTCTCAGGGGGACAAATTGAGGAAAACTCTTTCGGTGCTCGCCATTGCGGGCACCATCGCACTTGCCGCTTCGGCTCCAGCAATGGCCGATAATTACCCGGCACCGGCCCAGCAGGGCACCGTTTCAAGCGCAACTGTCGGTGTTGGCGGTTATGTCACCTTTTCCGGCACCGGGTTCGCGCCCGGTGAAACCGTCAACATCTCGGTGACCCAGACCACCACGGCGCAGGGTGCAGCAGCACCTGGCTCTGCAGGTTCAGTCACCATGGCAGTTCCCGGAGCACTTCCGCTTGCACCGCTTAGCCTGACTGCTGTTGCAAACAGTGCAGGCGCATTTTCTGTCACCGTTCAGCTGAACTCTGCTGGGACCTACGTCCTGACCGCCGTTGGTGCAACGTCCGGCCACACTGTGACAGCGACCGTGGTTGTTGTAGCGGCAAGCACTGCAGGTCTGTCCACCACGGGCGGCACGCCACTTGCAAACACCGGCGCCGACTCCAGCCTGCTTCTGTGGGGCTTGGTCGGCGCGGGCGCCCTCGTAACAGGTACGGTCTCCGTAGCGGTGGTTCGGCGTCGTGCAAAGAGCGAAACCGTCGCCGCAGCCTAAACGCTAAACAAAGAGGGGTTGTTTCCGGTGATCCGGAAACAACCCCTCTTTGTTTATCCGTACGGTACTTTATTACCATGGGGAGACATTGGCGGACACCGAAGAGGCTGAGCTTCAGGGCAGAATTGCCCGCGATTGCGCGAATTCCGACCTTCTCGAAGCACGGCTGGTCGATCGTCTTGCTGATCCTTCTGGGACTGGCATCCCTTAGCATGGCTGCTTTTGCCTTGACGCGACAGTCGTGATTTTGACTCTCTGACAGCTAGTGAAAGAGCTATACTTTTGACTTTGCTCCACCCGGTCCGGATACTGACCGTTTGCACCGGTAATATCTGCCGCTCCCCCGTCGCGGAACGGTTGCTTCAAGCAGGCTTGGACCAAGTTCTCCCCGGCGGATTCGAAGTCCGTAGCGCAGGCACAAGGGCCATGGTGGGCAACCCCATCCAGCCATTATCCGCGGATATCATCCGCAGGTATGGCGGCACACCCGATGACTTTTCCTCTCGACAGCTCAACCAGAACATCCTGCGGGAATCGGATCTCGTCCTGACCATGGCGTCAAACCACCGTGGTGAAGTCCTGCAGCTCGACCCCTCCATGCTCAAGCGGACCTTTACCATCCGGGAGTTCGCTCGAATGGTGACCGCCCTGGAAGCACGTGGCAACGCATCGCCGTCGGACACCGACTTCGCTCAACTATGGCGGGAACTGCCGGCGCGGGCGTCGTCCGTGCGCCATCTCGTTCTTGCTGCGCAAGCCTCCGACAACGACGTCGCAGACCCTTACAAGCAAGGCGCCGAGGCGTACCTTCGCATGGAAGACGAGCTGGCTCCGGCGATCCTAAGGATCCTCCGTCACGCCCGGCTGTCCTTGGCGTCCTAGGTTCGAACCTTGCGCACCGGGTGCTCGCTCAGGATGGACAGGCGGTTGAAGGCGTTGATGCCGATGCACGCCATGCACAGCACGCTGATCTGCTCCTCGGTGTAAACCTTCCGCGCGCGGGAGAACAGCTCCGGCGTGGGACGGGCAGTGCTCATTCGCGTGATCTGTTCAGCCAGCTCAAGCGCCACCTGCTCGGCCTCGTCGAAGAGCGCTACCTCGCCATGCACGGCCAGCAGCGATAGCCGCTGCTCAGTCTCGCCGTACCCGATGGCACGGCGGTGATGCAGATCCAGGCAGAAGGCGCAGCCGTTGATCTGGGACGCCCGGTAGTTCAACAACTCCAGGGTGCGGCGCGGGATTCCGGTCCGGTCCGCTTCCGCGGTGACCTGCGCCGCGTAGCTGGACAGTGCTTCATAGAGTCCGGGCTGCTGCTTGTCCAGATAACCGGCGAGTCTCGGCGTATTTTCGCTCATCCGCCGAGCCTATCGGAGAGGCGATCCGCAGGACCACGGCTTGAAACAACCGGGCGCCGGGCTGAACATAGATCCGAACACCCTGAGCCAGGACGCCCTGAAAGCAAAGACGGGCACCGCTCCGCCCAGCGACGCCGGGCAATTCATCCTGGGCATCATCCCGACGAGCGTGATCGGTGCCTTCGCCAGCAAAAACCTCCTCCAGGTCCTGTTCTTCTCTGTCTTCTTCGGCGCCGCAATAGTGGTGACCGGCAAGGACCGGTGTGCCCCCGTCATGAATGTCCTGGAGACAATTTTGGAGGTCTTCTTCAAGATCATGGGCTGGGTCATGCGCCTGGCCCCGATCGGCGCCTTCGGTGCTATGGCAGTTCATCAAGTGCACCCGCGAGGAGTTCCTCCTCGCTCTGGGCACCGCGTCCACTGAGTCGGTCATGCCGCGGATCATGACCAAGCTGACCGACGCCGGCTGCTCCCGCTCCACCGCCGGCCTGGTGGTCCCCACCGGCTACTCCTTCAACCTGGACGGTGCGGCAATCTACTTGTCGATTTCGCTCTTGTTCCTTGCACAGGCCTTCGGCCACCACTTGGATCTCGGGCAGCAGCTGGCCGCCCTGGGCATCCTGATGCTCACCTCAAAGGGCATGGCAGGCGTCCCCGGCTCGGCCTTCCTCGCACTGTCCGCGACGGCCGGCGCCTTGGGGATCTTCCCGGTGGCCGGCGTCGCACTCCTCCTGGGAGCCGACCGCCTCATGGACTCCATGCGCGTCGTCGTGAACCTGCTGGGCAACTGCGTTGCCACCTTCGTCGTGGCCAAATGGGAAGGGCAATTCGACCGCGAAGCCATGCTTCGTGCTTTCAACGGAAAGGAACCCGTAGCTGAAGCCGGTCCGGTCGATGCCGGCAACCTTGCCGTGCAGGGCGCAGGGGTCCGTAGTTAGATGACCGGTTCAGCCCATCGCGCTATTTGACGCAGGGTATGGCACCGCCCTGGAGGGCTCCGGTGGAATCCGCGTAGACGTTGCTCGCGGGAGCTGACGGGGTGGCCGGGGCTTGCGGGGCTGGGGCTTCCGAGGCGGGTGGCGCTTGGGGTGCGGGCGCAGCAGGCGAGGCGGCCGCCGTGGTGGGGGCCGCCGTCGTCGTCGGCGCGGGAGCCGGCGGGACCGGGGTGAGGAGTTCCTTCACAGTGGCCTGGACCTGTTTGACGTCCACGGTGTTGATTGAGGCGCCATCCGGGGACCAGCCGAAGCCTGTGATCGGCAGGGTTGAGAAGGAGATGTTTCCCCCCGTCAGGGACGTAGCCTGCTGGGCAAGCTGGATCAGGTTCAACTCCGAATCCACCACGATGTTCTTGCTCACCGCATCGAGCACACCCTGCATTTTCCCGAGGTCGGTGAAGGTTCCGGCGTCCTTGAGCTGGTGGGAAACGGAGGCGATGAAGGCCTGCTGGCGGCGTTCGCGGTCCAGGTCAGAAAAGAGGTAGGTCGGGTCGGAGGTGTCCCGGCGCTGCCGCACGAAGGCCATGGCCTGCCTGGCATCGATCTGCTGCATGCCCGCCTTGAAGTCGGCACCGGAGAAGGTGTCCTGTGTTGCCCGGTTGATGCACACGGTGATGGGTGCGATGGCTTGGGCCGTCTGATAAAAGGCAGCCATGGTGACTTCGATGAAGTGATCGATGTGCACACTGCCCAGGAACTTGGACACGGTGGCTATTTCGGCCTTGCGCCCGGCGTCACGGGCCGCCTGGTAGGTGGTGTCGTCGTCGGGCTTTCCCGACTCGGTCAAGGCCGTCTTCTCCGCCGCAAAACCATAGCCGTACGCCTCTTTGATTTTGGCCTTGAACGGTCCGCTTCCCGGTATGCCGTCCACCTGGACGTAGTCATCGCGGGGAATCGAGATTCCGGTCGCTTTGGAGCCGTCGGCGGGGATGTGGATGAGCATCAGGACGTTCGAGTTGTAGCCGCCGATGTTCTCATCGCCCGCATGCAAGGCGTCATACATCTCTGGAGGAAGAGGCTTGCCCTTCTCGTCCACCCTCGTATCGAGGCCCATGATCAGGATGTTCGTGTCCTGGGTCAGTTTCGGCACCGCCTGGGGCGCCGTCTTCAAATCCTTAAGGACATCCGAGCGGTGGACGTTGTTGTTGGCCACAACCGCCGTCGCGCCCACGTAGGTGATCGCGACGGCGACGGCCAGGGCCACGGCGGCAACAACCGCCGTGGCCGAAATCAGGATGACCGACTTGCGCCGGGGGTGGCGCATGTGGCGGGGACACGCTGAGCGTGTATGGTGCCCAACATTCATGAAATTCTCCTGTCCCCGCCTTTGTTGGCGTGGTGGCTGGTTCCGCGGCGCGACCAGCCGGTATGCAGATTGTAATCGGCCATCCGGATAATGGCCTGCTTGACGCGGGAATCGATCAGGCCCCGAGCGCGAGCTGAACCACCCGGACGATGACCAGGACCATCGCGATCAGCAGGTACGTGCGCAGGACGGTCAGTCCGATCCGGCGCCCAGTGGACAGTTTCGGCGCGGTGAGCAGGGCAAGCGGGGGCATCCGCCACGTGGACTGCTGTGACCGGTCGACGGCGTCGGGGCTCGGCGCAGCGGGATAAATCCGGCGGTAGACAAGGAACACCACTCCCGCGATGGCCGCGACGGCGCCACCTCCGATCAGGATCCCCAGGATGGCGCCCGAGCCCATGTCAGGGAACAACACCCCGGCGGTCAGAACCAGCGAAAGGAGCACCAGGACAGCGATCACGGCCGAGGTGAAGAAGTTCATGAACCGCCCGTTCACCCACGGACCCAGCACCTGCTTGTCATTGCAGAGCAGCAGCAGGAACACGGTGGCCGAGGGAAGAAGCACCCCGGCCAGCACCTGGACGCCCACCGTGAGCAGACCCAAAGGGCTGCCCGGGATCAGGACCACAATGGCCGAGAGGAGCAGGACACCGGCGAACACCGCGTAGAAACCCTTGGCGTCGGACACTTTGCGGTGCAGGGAGTGCTTGAGCCCAAAAACATCACCGAGAGCGTAGGAGGTGGAAAGCCCGACGGCGGCTGCCCCGATGATCGAGGCATCGATCAGTGCCAGCGCGAACAAGACGCCGGCAACCTTTCCGACGTGCTGTTCGAGGCCGACGGCGACTCCGCCCGCGTCCGTGAAGTTGCCGAACTCCGGGGTGCCGGCAAAGGTCGCCGCGGTGAAGGAAATGATCGCTGCGGCGCCCACGACGACAATAACGATTCCCAGCCAGAGATCGGCCTTCTCGTACTTCAGGAACCGGGGAGTGATGCGCTTGTCGATGATGTAGGACTGCTGGAAGAACAGCTGCCACGGAGCTACGGTGGTTCCCACGATCCCGATGACCAGCAGCGTCACGGTGGACAGGTCCGCGCCCTGGGGCATGCCAGGCACGACGAAGTCGTGGGCGACTTGTCCGAGGTCGGGGTGGACCATGAAGATGATCGGCACCAGCAGCAGCGACCCGGCCACGAGCGCCAAGCAGACACGCTCGAAACGCTTGAAGGAACCAGTGCTCGCGGCGGCCACGATCACCACTGTGGCCAGGAGAATTCCGGGGATCTTGGGGATGCCCAGGTAGTCCAGGCCCAGGCTGATCCCGATGAATTCGGTGACGATGGTCAAGGCGTTGAGGATGAAGAGGTCGATGACGCTGAACGCGCCCCAGAACTTGCCGAACCGCTCGAGGATGAGCCGGGCATGTCCCACGCCGGTGACTACCCCCAGGCGCAGCACCATTTCCTGGTTTACGTACAGCACCGGGACCAGCAGCAGCAAAGTCCATAGCAGTGAGGTTCCGTAGTTCTGCCCGGCTTCGGAGTAGGTGCCGAACGCGCCGGCGTCGTTGTCGCCGACCATAACGATCAGCCCGGGTCCGATGATCGCCAGCAAGGTCTTCAGGCGCGCTTTGATGCCGGAGCGCTGCTTTTCGTCGTTGAGACGGATGGTGCCGAAAGCACCCTCGATGTCACCGATGTGGGCGGTGTCCAGGGCTGCGGTGGGAGCTGGCATGGTCTTGGTCTCGGTCATGATGTACCGGCTTTCTGCCCGGAACGGGCACAAAAAGTCGTGGACAAGCCTCACCGGACCGAAGGCGCGGCGGGCGTCATTGCATAAGGGTTTGCGTGGGGGCACGGCGAGTGCCGGCTGGTTCAGTCCCGAGTGGATCACGCACGGCTGTTACCGAAGCAATCAGCGCAGGGCCTCAGGAGGCTGGAACAGGATCCGGAAAACGGGACGGGAAACAGGGATTATCACCATCGTTCATGATGGAACCGTCACCTCCCGCTGCCGTTGGACGCGCCGCGGGGAGGGCGGGCATAAAGGCCCGCAATGCCCCTCCTCGTAAGACCTTTGGCACTTCGCGGCGTGAACCCGGACTGTGTCCAGGAGCCAATCGGGACCGCCCCTTATGCCGGAGCGGCCTGTCCTGACCCGGGGCGTCTCTCGACGTTGGGGGTCGCTGGCATGTTTCCGCGAAGGAGCCTCAGCTAACGAACGGCACCTTGCTTTATATATGTATACCTCATTTTGCCGCAATGAAAAAATATAAGCATGGATGCAGATAACGCCGGGGTACGGCCGGGAGCCGCCAGCCAGGCCGGATTGGCGGCGCTCGGCCCGTCCGTTCGCAGTTTCCACATAAGACAGAATGTATCTTGAGGAACTGAAGGGAAGTGTGATGGGAACGAAACCGGCTCAAACATCCACGCTCGACCGGACATTTCGCGTGAGCCTCATCCTGAAGGGCCTGGACGGTGTCCTGGAACTGATCGGCGGCATACTGCTTTTGCTGATCAAGCCCGAACAAATCGGTGATCTGGTCCGGTTACTTACCCAGCACGAGCTCGCCCGTGATCCGAACGATTTCCTGGCGAACAGTTTGGTGCACATGAGCTCCAACCTCTCAGGTTCGGGGACCCTGTTCGGTGCGATCTACTTGCTGCTCCACGGACTCATCAAAATCGTCCTGGTCTGGGCCGTCCTGAAGGACCAACTCTGGGCCTACCCGTGGATGATCGCATTCCTACTGGTGTTCATCGTCTACCAGGTGTATCGGATCGTGGTCGCCTTCTCGTGGGGACTCGTCCTCCTGACGGCGTTCGACATCTTCATCGTGTGGATCACCGGACGTGAGTACCGGCTGCGCCGGACAAAGAATCAACAGCACTCCCCCGCGTCCAACCCGGCCGAATAGGGGCACCGCCTGGCGTAGACGGGCCGGGGTGGCGAGGTCAGCAACGGCCCGGGCGTCCGGCAAGCATGGTTGGCCGCCTATTCTTGCTATGCTTCTTCGCGATCGGAAAAACATCCCAATTGGCTGAGTCCGACGCCCCGGCAACCAGAACTCAACAATAGGTGCTTTTGTGACTAATCCGGCTTCGAGACAGCGGCCACTTCGGCTTCGATCCTTGGACGGTTGTCGAGGCCTGGCCGCCGTAATTGTCCTGATCCACCATTGCGCCCTAACCGTGCCTGAGTATGCCAACCTCTACTTGGCAGGCAAGATCCCCGCTCAAGGGACTCTTCTGTGGTGGTTGAACGCCACCCCTTTGAAGATTTTCACTGCCGGCAGCGAAGCAGTCCTGGTGTTCTTTGTCTTGAGCGGCCTTGTCGTGTCCCTACCCGTTTTGCGCGCCAAATCCTTCGACTGGACGGCCTACTACATCACGAGGACCCTTCGTCTTTGGATACCTGTGGCCGCGTCCCTGCTGCTGGCCGGTCTCTGCGTAACATTGGTCACGCCAGACCCGGCCGTCTCCGTCAGCAAATGGGTCGCAGAATCCGACGTGCCCTTGCTTGAATGGCAGGAAGTCGTCCGTGGTTTTGACGCCGTCCGCGGACCCACGAGGATAAACAACCCGTTGTGGTCTATCCAGTGGGAGTTCATCTTCTCGTTCTTGCTGCCCGTCTTCGTGGGAATCGCCGTCGTGATGAGACGCTGGATCGTCGCCACAATCTGTTTGTGCGTAATTCTCGCGGTCGTTGGCGTAATGAATGACATCAGCTTCATGATTTTTCTCTCCGCTTTCCTCGCGGGGGCTGTTCTCGTCTTTCCCGTGATCGCCAGGACCAGACGTTATCGGTCACGGGGTGCCTCGGCCTGGACTCGGGCGGGATGGCTCGGCTGCTTCATTGCCGCGGTCCTTTTGCTGTGCGCGTACTGGCCATTGCTCTTAGGCGGGAACACGGATCCGCTGGCACTGGCGATTGGCAAGGGTGTGGGCATTTTGGGTGCCGTGCTCATTGTCCTGTGCGCAATATATTCGAGAACAGTGGCCCGTTTCCTCGAATTGGGATTCGTCCAGTGGCTGGGGAAGATCTCGTTCAGCCTCTATCTGGTTCACGTTCCGATTATTGAGCTCTTCAGCCGTTTGCTGGGTAGCGATCACTGGATGCGGGCACTGTTGTTCGCGGTACCGGTATCGGTTGCGGTTGCCTGGATGTTCTCAAAGTTTGTCGAGCTTCCCTCCCACCGCCTCTCACGGTATGTGGGCCGGTTCGTAAGCGCGAAGTTCAGGGAATATGTAGCCACCGATCACATAGGTCCAAGAACTCGTGACAACACACCAAGTGGCGAGCGTTTCAGAGCAAGCCAGTCCGACCCCGGAGTGGAACCGGTTTCAATTCCGGTTCGGGAAATTCGACCTACCACGGGCCTTAACCCCTGATCTTCGAAACGGTGTCATTTCGGTTATGCCCCTGCGGCACCGTTTTTCAGTCGTCTTCGTTTTTTCCTTTGTCTTTGCCTGGCGGTTGGGGTGCTGGCGGGGACGGCGTCTGGATGGTTCGTGATGGAGTGGGTGTGGGTGTCGCGGTCATCGCGCCTAGGTCCGCGCGGATGAGATCGATGGTCTTTTGGATGTCCTGGCGTCGCGTCGGTGAGATTTCGCCATTGGCTGCCGCGGTGGATACGTCATTGGCGAACAGGTCGAGTTCAGTCTTTGTTGCGGGCAGGTTGTTGTCGGCGGCGGCCCGTGCGAGTGACTGGAGGCGGGTTTGGAGCTTCGCGGCCGCACTGGGGTGCAGATCGGTAGGGGTGTTCGCGCATCCTGTGAGGATCCCGGCGATTAGCAGGGCCGCGGTCGCGCTGGTGAGGAATCTTGCCTGTTTCTTCGTCATGGTGTGATGTTTCGCTTCAGTTGCTCGATGTGTTGGCCCAGGTCACCGGAAATACTTGGCAGCGGTTGCGGCACCGGCGGCGCGGGTGCCTGAGTATGGAGAACGACGACGACCAAAACCACGAGGATGGCCACTACGAGGCCGGCACCGGTGAACAACGCGGCCCCAGGCTGCAGGCCAAGCAGTTTCCGGTGCCATTGTCCCTTGGCGGCGGGGCTTGGCGCCGGCGTTCCTGTGCGGTACTCGTCGCTGTCGACCGGGAGCTTGGGGATCAGGACGCGGGTGCCTGCGGGTTGGGTTCCGGCGCGGGGCAGATAGTTCGGCATGTCGGGAATTCTCTGCGTCATCGCCGTAGTGATACGCGGCAGCGCACCGGGCACGCCGGTGCCGGCGACGGCGGTGAGTGCTGTTTCGACCTCGCTCGCCGGGGGGCGGTCAGAGGGTTCGGTTGCTGTCATGGCGGCGAGGATGGCGCTCCACTGCGGGCCAAGGCTGTCCGGTATCCGTGGTGAACGGTGCAGCCGTGCGATGGCTGACTCGACGTTGCTCCCAGGGTACTCGACGGTCCCAGTAAGGCACTCAAGCAGGACCAGTCCGAGGGAGTAAATATCGCTTTCCACTCCAAGGAGGGCCCCTGTGACTTGTTCCGGACTGAGATACGGGGCAGTTCCCACGGTGGTGCCGGCCGCGGTAAGCCGGGGCCCTTCGAGCAGGCGAGCGATCCCGAAATCCGCGAGTTTGGTGCGAGGAAAGCTGCCTGGCTGGGGCTCGGACAAAAGGACGTTGGCCGGTTTGATGTCCCGATGGATTACCCTTCGTCCATGAAGGTAGGCCAGAGCTGACGCAAGCTCCGCCCCGATCCTGGCAACATCAATGGCGGGCAGGGGACCGCGGCCAAGCCTGGTGTGCAGGTCTGGCCCGTCGATGAGTTCCATAGACAGGAAGGTCCGGGGCGTGTCCGGGACCGTCGTATCGGTTCCGGCGTCGTACAGCGTTACCAAGGCGGGGTGGTTGAAAGTGGCCAGGAGCTGCATTTCCGACTCGACCCGGCCCTGACCGTCGACTGCTTCATGGGGCTGGGCGGGAAAAAGCTTCAGCGCAACATCACGGCCAAGTTGTTCATCGCGCGCACGGTAAACCACAGCTGTGGCGCCCTGCCCGATCAGGGCAATAATCCGGTATCGTCCAGCAACCAGCGGTACAGGTGAGCCAGAGAATGAAATCTCGGACACTGTGACTCCCACTTCCTGTAAACGGTGAACCCCCGCGGCGACTAAGTGCGCCCGGGGCATGGCGTCGGCCACGATGAAACCTGGTCAACTCCAAGCCTCATCCTACGTTCTACCCGTTACCCGTCCTTCAGCAGCGAAGAGGCATTTCGTCGTGCGGCCTGCATGACCAAGAACCTCTCCGCTGGTTTACCTGGACCTCCTGTCGATGAGATCCACTTCGAATCGCCTGAACAGGAGGATGGCTGTGGCGCCGAATCCCACGCAGAGCCCGAGCCACACTCCGTATCCCTGCCAATGCAGCACGTGGGCGGCGAAGACCATGACGGGTACCCCGATGGCCCAGTAGCCGATCAGGGTGGCCTTGAGGCTTGAGCCCGTGTTGCCGAGGCCCCGAAGGAGGCCCACGCAGACGTTCTGGCCTCCCTTGAAGTATTGGTGGGCGACCGCGAACCAGAGGAGACCCGTCGCGGTGGCCACAACCTCGGCGCCATCGCTTGCATGAAGGAACGGAGCCAGAACAAGGCCCGGCGCCGCGATGTACAACAACCCGAAGAAAGTCATGGCCGCCGCGCTGACCGTGAGGGCACGGTGACCGATCTGGCCGGCCTCGGCTATGTCTCCGCGACCGATGGATTTGCTCACCAGCACGGACGATCCTTGAGAGAGCCCGATATTGAGCTGGTAGACGATGTAGGCGAGCTGGTTCACGACGTTGCTGGCCGCAAGCATGACGGGTCCGAACCCGCCCATCATGACGGTCGCGATGGAAGTGACCGCGGCTTCGTTACCGTAGGTGAGGGCGATCGGCGTGCCCATCTTGGCGATTCGGGCGACGCTCTGACGGTCGCAATTCCACCAGTCGAGAACGAGCAAGCCGCTGAGTCGAGTGTCTCGACGAACGCGCGAGTAGAAAACGGCGAGGGTAAACACTTGTACACATGTGGTTGACAGGCCAACGCCTGTGACTCCGAGAGCGGGGACGCCGAACCAGCCGTAGATGAACACCGCATTGAGGAAGGCGTTCACGCCGATCGAGACGATCGTCACCTTAAGCAGCGATCCCGGCCGGTGCATTCCGACGGCGAACTGCCGGAGCACGTTCAGCCAGAGCATTGGAAGGAGCCCGGGCGCGAGAGCGATCATCATGGGCCGCGCGAGGGCGAGGACGTCATCGCCGAGGCCGAAGTACTGCATCACGAAGCTGAGCCCGATAAGGACCGCGGCCGCGGCGATCCCAACGATGGTAGCGACGAGGAACGCGGATCGCACGAGGTCCCTGATTTCACCGCGGGCCAGGTCGTCGAGGTCGTGGCCTCCTGTGCGTTTCTCGCTGCGCCCGAGCGCGCCGGCGATCTGGTTGCCGACGCCGGTAACCATGCCCACGCACATCGTGCGGAATTGATTGTAGAGCAGTATTGCCAGACCGCCGGCGGCGACGGCGACAACGCCGATGAGGCCCATCATGGCCAGATCGACCGTGGTCAGGGCGACCTGTGCGAGCTGGATACCGGCGATTGGCATCGAGAGGGCCACGACGGCCCGGTAGTTGCGCAGGCGCGTGCGGGAGTCGTGAAGCAGGCTGGCCATCAGGCGCTCATCCCGAGGCTGCGGTCGTTTTCGGCGATACTGACGGAGTCTGAGTAGGCGTTGAGCAGACGGTAGTACCTCCGGTGGGCGAAGTCCGAGAGGAGGTCCCGATCGTAGAGCCAGTCGTCGTTGTAGATCGTGTCGAGGTATTTCTCGCCGGAGTCGCAGACGAGGACGACGACGGTGCTCCCCGCAGGGAAGAGAGCGAGCCGCTTGAGTGCGACGCTCACGCACGAGCCTGCCGAGCCGCCCACGAGCAGCCCGGTGCGCCTTGCGACGACTCGTGCGGCGGTGAAGGCGTCGATGTCTTTGACTTTGACGCCTTCGTCGATCATGGAGTAGTCGACGTTCGAGCCGATGGTGAAGCCTTCAGGGGCTCCTGCACCGCTTTGCCAGTATTTGCCTCCTGGGCCGCCGAAGATGATCGATCCGACGGGTTCGACGCCGATCGTTGTGAACGCGGCTCCTCGTCGCCGGAGCTCCCTGGCGGTGCCACACATGGACCCGCCGGTGCCGACGGCGCCGATGAGGTAGTCGATTTGAGGCAGGGCGTCGAGCAGCTCGCCGGCGAGCCCGGTGTAGCCCCCGCTGTTTCCGAGGTTATTGTGCTGGTCCGGGCGGAACGCTCCTGTACGGGTCGCGATCTCGTCGGCGACGCGACGGCGCTCCACCGTGCTGGGCCCCGTGGTGTTCTTGGAATCGACGAACACGAGCTCAGCGCCCATGGCCGCCATCGCGCGCAGTTTGTCCTTGCTCGCGTGGCCGTCCACAACGGCCGTGAAGCGGTACCCACGTTCGAGGGCCACCAGTGCCAAGCCGAGACCCGTATTGCCTGATGTCGGTTCAACGATGTGCCCGCCGGGTTTGAGCTTCCCGGATTGCTCGGCGTCGAGGACCATCTGTCGTGCCATGCGCACTTTGCCGGAGCCCGTGGGATTGAACTGCTCGAGTTTGAGCAGAAGTCGCGTGCCCGAGCCGGTTCGGGTGAACTCGAGCAGAGGGGTGTTGCCGATGAGGTCCGAGGCGTACTGGGATATGTGGGGGTAGGTGCGGCTGAGGGTGGCCACCATGTGAGGGTTCCTTTGTCGGTGTCAGGGGGTGTCGGTACGCGAGAGGTAACGGCCGTCCGCGCGCTCGAGAATGATCTTGGGTGGGAGAGGGAGCTGGTGGAATTCGCTCTCGTTCTTGTCCATTTGGTAGCCGGCGGTGTTCGGATAGATGAGCAGGTCTCCGTACACAGGCGTGCGAGGGAACGAAATCTTACGCCAGGTGAGCACGTCGTATTCCATGCAGCTCGCGCCGCCGACAAACGCCACAACAGGACACTCGTCGTCCGTCGAACCGGCTTGCCAGAGGATCGGCTCGGGCAGGAACTCGCTGTTCTTCCATTGCTCGGAAATACTCATACTGAGTCCACCGACGGTGACCACTCCATGGTCACCGCGCTCCTTGTACCCGTGAACGGGGAACACGGAGAATCCCGTCTGGTCGAGCAGTGCGCGGCCCGGCTCGAGGTACAGCTGAGTGCCGGTCTCGGCGAACCGCGAACCGACTCGATCGAGGATCGCGGCGAGCATGTCGGCTCCGGCGGGTCCTTGGTGGTAGGGGTAGAACTTCGCGAACTGCTTGCCGGCATGGAACCAATCGTCCGTGTACTCGTCCTGGAACTGCTGCCATACCTCCGCCTCGAAGTAGCTGCAGGCGAAGCCGCCGCCGATCGAGACGGCGGTCGCGGCGAGACCTTGGGCACGGGCCTCGAGGCACGCATCGATGAGCCGGGCCGCCAGTTCGACGCGAGGCTCGACCTGGTACCCGTCGAGATGGAACGAGAAGCCGCACATCGTGACGGTATCGACCATCTCGACGCAGCGTGCCAGAGCTTGACGGAGCTGGTCCGGATCGAGTCCGAAGCGACTGGCCGGGTTCGCTTCGGGCAGGACGCGCAGCATGATGCGCGCGGGGATGCCGAGGGCGATAAGCCGGTCGAGTTCATCGAGGTTGTCGACGGCGATGATGCACCGTTGCCGGGCGGCGAGCCACAGCAGCTCGTGTGCCTTCGCGGCTCCGGTCACCACAATGTCTTCGCCGCGTACACCGTGCGCGAGGGCGTTCACAAGCTCGGGCGAGCTTGCGACGTCGACCCCGGCCCCGTGCTTGACGCACTCGGGCAGCCATGCGCCGGCCTTGTTGGCCTTTTTGCCAAAGTAGGTCTGCCCGGCCACTCCCGCGCCGCGCAGGGCAGCTTGGAAGGCCTCGAGGTTTTCGCCGAAACTCGCGGGACTGATGACGTGGAACGGGCCGTTCACGGACCGCGCGAGGTCCTTCAGCAGGAACGGGTCGGCCTGGGCTTCCAGCGCCCAGCTCGACTGGATCGCAGGCAGCGCAACCGCGCACGCGGTCTGTGTCAGCGCCACAGGTTGACCTCCTGGCCGCGGCCTGCCGCGATCGCCCGGGTTGCGAGCGTGTGTGCAACGGGGATGTCTGTGATGATCATGCCGCTTGAGAAGGCGAAGACGCGATCGGTTTCGGAACGGCGGCCTGGGGCCTTCCCGGCCAGGATGTCGGGCAGTTCGGCGTCGACGTGGGCCTTGCCGCTGTTGCCCGCGAGCCGGGTCCCGGTCACGCCAAGCTGGCCGGTGTTCGTCGCGAGGGTGTAATCGGCATCTTGGAGGGCGCCGGACGCGACGCCCTTGCTCGCGACCGAGATGAGCAGGCCGCCGGGTTCAAGCCAGCTTGTTTGGACCTGCGGGTGCGCGGCACGCCCGGAGGCGGCCACGACGATGTCGGAGGACGCGACCGCTGAGGGGACGTCCTCGACGAGCTCGATTTCCCGGTCCGGGAACTGCTCAGCGAAGGTCTTGAGGGACAACGCGATACCGTCCGGATGCGTGCCGAAGAGCCGCAGATGTTCGAGCTCGGGCAACGCTGTGAGCAGATAGGGCAGCGTGTTGACCCCTTGGACGCCTGTGCCGATCATGAGGGCCGATGTGGCACCGGGCTTGGCACAGGCCCGAGCAATAAGAGCCGTCGTTGCCGGGGTGCGCGACGCCCCCACACGCTGGCAGTCCATGAGAGCGAACGGCAGACCGGTGTCGTCGTCGTACAGGCTGATCGTCGTGTAGTACTTCTCGTTGGTCGTCGAGCCCTGCCGGTACGAGGTCTTGAAGCCGAGCTGTTCCAGATTCCCGTCGTAACCGAGCATCGAATAAGACACCGAGTCGCGGCTCTCCTCGGGCAGGGGAAGCATGAGCTTCGTGGGGCATCGCGAACGGCCTTCGGCATAGGCGATGTACGCGTCTTCAACAGCGCCGATAACGTCCTGCGGTGAGACGTGCAAATCGGCCAGATCACTGCGGGTCAAGATGTGCATGAGCAATCTCCGGATCGTAGGGGGGTGCCTTGACCGGGGAAGTAAACAGAAGCCCGGCGGCTTGATGAGGTTAGCCTTACCTAAGTGACTTGTGCAAACCTGATCTTTTTCGCTGATGCCGGGGAATTAATGAATTAGTTGACAAAAAGCTTGCGTATTTCATAGCCTACCCGGAGCTAAGGAAAGGCTAACCTAAATATGACACCCAAACGACGCGTGTGGACGAAGGCGCTGGCAGCGCTTGTCGCCGGCGCACTCCTGAGCTTGACGGCCTGTTCTTCCGGGCAGAGCGGGAGCGCTCCCACCGCGAGCAGTTCGCCCACGCAGCAACAGGTCACCGATGTCCTCGGTCGGACGGTCACGGTTCCCGCGCCTGCCAAGCGTGTCCTTCTCGACGGTGGCCGCATGCTCTATACGACCGCTCTGCTGAACAAGAAGGACCCCTTGGCGGGTATCGTCGGCATGCCCAAAGACCTCGAGCAGAACGACCCTGACACGCTTGCGCAGTACCGCAAGCAATTCCCAGACATAGACAAGATCCCCAGGACTGGCCAAGTGTATGACGGGTCGTTCTCGGCTGAAACCGCGATCAAGCTGAATCCGGATATCTTCGTGATCAGCGCAGCGAATTATCAGATTGCCGTTGACGCCGGAGTCATCAAGACTCTCGAGGGAGCCGGGATCCCAACCGTTGTGGTCGACTACTTCGTCGATCCGCTCAAGAACACCCTCCCGAGCGTCCAGCTCATGGGCAAGGTCCTCGGGCATACCGCCGAAGCCGAGGCGTTCACCAAGAAATACCAGTCCGTGGTGGACATGGTCAGTGAGCGACTCAAAAAGTCCGGGCAACCCGCGACGCCGACGCTGCTGTGGCGAGCACCGGGCTACTTCGATTGCTGCTCAAGCTTCGCCAAGTCCAATCTGGGCCAGCTGGTGACCTTCGCCGGCGGGACGAACATCGCCGATGACATCCTTACAACCAAGCAAGGAATGCTGTCCCCCGAGGCGGTCATCAAGAAGAACCCGCAGGTCATCATCGCCACCGGCGCCAACTGGGCCCCCGGAACACCCGCCAAGCCAGGCAGCTTCATCCCCTTCGGTTACCAGGAGTCTCCGGAACACGCCAAAGACCAGCTGAGCGCGATCGTCGGCAAGCAGACCGGTTTCGACAGCATCTCCGCCGTTCAAAACCACCGTGCGTACGCGGTGTGGCACCACTTCTATGACTCGCCCTACAACTACCTCGCGATCGCGTGGTTCGCGAAGTGGATGCATCCGGACCTGTTCGCCGATGTCGATCCCACAGCGATGATCAAGGAACTGCACAGCAGCTTCCTGCCGGTGCCGTACAACGGGACCTTCTGGACAAATTCCTGATGACCCACCAGGTAACCGAGTCCGTATTGGTGAACGAACTGGCTGACCCGGACACGACGATGCGGGACCGCGCCTCAGGCGCGGTCCGCGCACACCGTCAAACACTTCTCCGCAAGCGCCTGACCGTGGCCGCACTAAGTGTTCTCACGATCGCCATGATTGCCGCCGACATCGCGATCGGCAGTCGCGGACTGGAGCTCGGGGAAACAATCCGGACGCTCTTCGCGCCCGGGTCCTCCCCGTCGGTCGATGTCAAGATCGTCTGGGAACTCAGAATGCCGATGACCGCCACCGCGGTCCTCGTCGGGGCCGCGTTGTCTTTGGCCGGGGCCCAGATGCAGACCGTCCTCAACAACCCGCTGGCCGAGCCATACACGCTAGGCGTCTCCGCGGCCGCGAGTTTTGGTGCAGCCCTCAGCTTGGTCCTCGGTTTCTCGGCACTCCCGTTCGGAGAGCTGTTGGGCACCGCCGGAACGGCATGGGTGTTCGCCATCGGCAGCAGCGCCGTGATCATCGCAGTCAACGCCGCCCGCGGCGCGCAGACCGAGACCATCGTTCTACTCGGCATCGCGATGGTGTTCCTCTTCAGCTCCTTGCTGGCACTCATGCAATACATCGCCTCCGAAGCCCAGCTCCAACAGGTGGTCTTCTGGACCCTCGGCAGCCTCGGCCGGGCCCGCTGGCCCCAAGTAGGGCTCCTGGCGGCCGTTATCATGATCGCCATCCCCGCCCTCATGCGGCTATCTCCCCAGCTGACAGCCATGCGCCTTGGAGACGAACGCGCCCGGGCGCTCGGCGTCCCCGTGGTGCGGCTGCGGATCTTCGTCCTCGCCGGACTCTCCGTCGTCGCCGCGACCGCAGTATCGATCGCCGGGAGCATCGCTTTCATCGGGATGGTCGGCCCGCATGTAGCCCGCATGCTCGTGGGCGAAAGCCACCGCTACTTCCTCGCCACATCGGTCCTCACCGGCTCGATCGTGCTGTGCGGCTCTTCGCTCGTGGCCAAGCTCATCATTCCCGGCGTGATCCTGCCCGTCGGCATCATCACCTCGATCATTGGCGTCCCGGTATTCCTCAGCCTCATCCTTTCCAGGCGGCGAACACTATGGGCATAGCCACCCTGCACGTCGAAAAGCTCTCCTTCAACTACCGCCGCGAACCGGTTTTGCGCGATATCACCCTGCCGCCCCTCCAAAGCGGGAAAATCACCGCCGTCATCGGCCCAAACGCCGCCGGAAAGTCAACCCTGCTGCGCTGCATCGCCGGCTTCCACAAGACGACCGGTCATGTACGGTTCTCCGAGGACGTCAGCTCTCACAGAAGTCTCAGGGATCGGATTCTCTACCTGCCCCAAGACCCTCCGCCACGCAGCTCGATCACCGTGTTCGGTGCCGTCGAACTCGCACACCGACTCGGCGGCGGGCCGCACCGCACCCAGGACGACCTGGATATCGCCATGGTGCTCGCGCGCCTCGGCCTCGAGAACCTCGCAACCAGACGATTGTCCGACCTCTCCGGAGGGCAACGCCAGATGGTCGCCCTCGCCCAAGCAGTCATCCGCAGACCCGACGTGCTGCTGCTCGATGAGCCGACCAGCAGTCTCGATCTGCGCAACCAGCTCGAAGTCCTCCGCATCGTACGCGAAATAGCCTGCGACCAAGCCGTAGCTGTGCTCACCGTCATCCACGACCTCGGCCTCGCCGCACGCATCGCCGATCAAGTGGTTGTCCTCGACCGAGGAGTCGTCCGCTCAGCTGGCGCACCTGCCGAGGTCATCACGCGAAACATGCTCAGGGAGGTCTACCGTGTCGACGGCATCGTCCACACGACAGACGCCGGGGACCTGAGCGTCGCCGTATCGCACGGCATTTGAAACGAACCGGCCGCGAAATCTAAGTTGCATGTTTTAAATAGCGGTGACGGAAGGGAAGTGCCCGGGCATGCCGGAGTTTGTATTGGCCTTGAGGATCGTCGACGGCCCGGTCCTTGTCTTTGTTTTCATGCTTGCGTGCACCGGGCTGTTCTTCCTTTGCTGGCGCCGCGTACGCCACTGGGCCGTCGTCGCGCCCGGCGCGGCCGCCGCCGGGGTCCTCTGCGGGGCTCTCGGCTTATGGCTGGTGGAGGATGTGTTCAACACATTTGGCACACCCTTGGTGTGGCAGACCAGGGCCTGGGTCCTGGCCCTGTCCGCGGCTGTCGGCCTGGCCGGAGCTAACTGCTGGAACTCCGGGCTCTGGCGAAAAGTTGCCGCCATAGGCGCGTCCCTGGTCTTCCTGCTGGCGGCCGGCCTGGGTGTTAACGCCCTCTACGGGTTCCACCCCACCGTGGCATCATTGGCCGGAATTTCGCTGATCAAACCGATGAAACTCCAACCCCGGCCCCCTGCCCCGGAGACACCGCACCCGCACAGTACCGGTCCCACCGACGTCGGCGCCTACTGGACGCCGCCGCCCGGGATGCCCGCAACCGGGACCATCGGAACCCAGGAGATCCCCAATCCGGCCTCGGGATTTCCCTCACGCCCCGCCGGGATCTACCTTCCTCCAGCCGCTCTGGTTCCGGAACCGCCTGCCCTGCCCCTGGTTGTTCTCATGATGGGGCAACCCGGGAACCCGGACCCACAATTCGCTGCGGCGGTGTTGGACAAGTACGCCGCCCGCCACCGGGGCCTGGCCCCGATCGTCATCGTCGCGGACCAGCTCGGAGACCCCCTAATCGACAGCCTCTGCCTGGACACCCCGGTCTACGGAAACGTCGAAACGTTCATCAGCAAGGACGTCCTCGCCTGGGCGAACAGCCACCTCAAGGTGATCAATGACCGCCGCTACCGAACGATCGCCGGGTACTCCCACGGAGGCCAGTGCGCGATTTCCTTCGCGTCCAAATACCCGCAGCTCTGGGGAAACGTCTTGGACATTTCCGGCGAAGAATACCCCGGCGCCGAACACCCCGACACCACCCTCCGCAATCTTTTCGGAGGAAACCAGTCAGCCTACGACGCGCAAAAACCCATCAACATCCTCCACGGACACCGCTACACAGACACTGTCGCAGTCTTCACCGTCGCCAACGACGACCCGGTCTACGTCGACGCGGCAAGGAAAGTTAACGACGCCGCCAAATCAGCCGGCATGACCGCGACCTACGTTGAGATACCCAACGCCGGCCACGCGATCGGGGCCCTCAACGGAGGCCTCCGTGAAGGATTACGCGTGCTCTACCCCCGCCTCGGCCTCACCCAAGCAGCCCCCCCACCCAAAAATGAACAGTGAATGAACCAATGGCCGACCGATAGCCGGTGCGTTGATTACCGGTGCGAGTACGTGAGGCAGTCGGCGTTATCCTTGCCGGGGCCGACATGGACTTCGGGGGCCTGACACATCAGGTGGTCGTTGTGGATGCACTCTGCGCGCTGGCAGGCTCCGACGTCGGCCAGGACCTTGGGTAGCCCGCCATGACTGCCGGTGTCGATGAAGGTTGCGCAGCTGGCATGGTCTTCGGCACCGCCCACGGTGATGGCTGCGGCATTGCAGTTGGTGTGGTCATTAAAGGAACAGCTGGTCACGCTGCAGTCGGCGACATGCGTTGTCATCTTCGGATCCTCATCACTTCAGCGCCCGGGTCACTTCATCGACCGGGCTGGCCGCTCTGTAGGTCCCAAGATAAGCCCGCACACGCCAATCAAAAAGACCCAATTGTTTGACGTAATTCCGCTAATGCCCGGCGGCACCGCCGACCCGACGACGCTATCTCCCTACCCCTTGAAGACGGGTGCCCGCTTCTCCTGGAATGCCCGGAAACCTTCGGCGTAGTCCTCGGTCTTGCAGAGCCGGGCTTGTTCGTCGTTCTCTTCGGACATCGCGTCCCACAAGCCAAGTCGTTGATCGCGGATATGGGCCACGAGCTCCTTGCTCGCGGCGAACGCACCGGTGGCACCCTCCGCCACCCGCTCCACGATGGTGCGGGTAGCAGGCAGCAGGTCCTCATCGAGCATGACCCTGCTGAACATTCCCTGGGCCACCGCCTCGGCACCGCTGATCAGGTCGGCCGTGTAGATGAGGTCAAGGGTCCGGTGCATGCCGAGGCGCTCCGTGAAGTACCAGTGGCCGCCCGAGTCCAAGGTCGCCCCCAGCTTGGCGAACGGCGAACCGAACTTCGCGCTCTCCGCCACGTACACCACGTCCGTCGCGAGCAACAGACCGAGCCCGACGCCGAGGCACGCGCCGTGCGCTGCTGCGAACGTCGGGGCGGGGAAGGCTGCCATCTTCTTGAGCAGCGGCTCCACGAGCCCGCTCAAGTAAGCCTTCGCGTCGTCGCTCTCCGGGGTCACGCCGGCAATGTCGCGTCCCGCGCAAAAGGCGCGGCCCTCTCCGCGGAGGAGCAGCGCCCGCACCAACCCGCGGGAGGCGGCGGCAGCGGCGTCGTCGTACGCTTTATCCAGTTCCGCGAGCGCCGCCTCGTCAAGCGAGTTCAGCTTTTCCGGGGCGTTGAGGACGATTTCGGCGATGCCGTTGGCGATGGAGAGCTCAATCATTCGTTTATTCCTTAGACGTCGAAATCGACCGTGACGGATTCACTGGTGGGGTGGGCCTGGCATGTGAGCACGTAGCCCTTGTCCAGTTCATCCTGCTCCAAGGCGTAGTTCTCGTCCATGCTGACCGTCCCCGTGACCAGTTTGGCGCGGCAAGTGCCGCAGACGCCACCGGCGCACGCGAACGGAACGTCCGGGCGGACCCGCAATGCCGCGTTGAGGATCGATTCCCGTGCGTGGGTGGGGCTAGCGACGTCGCCGGTCAATCCATCCAGCTTGAAGGTGATCTTGAACGTGTCCTTCGACTCGTCCTCCACAACGGGCCGGCCGGCGTTGCCCTCGGGGCGGTCCGGACGGCCGGTGGTGAAGAGCTCGAACCGTACGTGCTCGGGCGCCACGCCGCGGGCGGCGAGGGTATCCCGGCACAGCTGGACCAGCTCGAACGGTCCGCAGAGGAACCATTCGTCCACGTCCTCCGCGTGGATGGCGGTGCCCAGCAATTGCTGCAGCTTCTCGGCGTCGATGCGTCCCGTCATGAGCGGCGCAATGCGCTGCTCGCGCGACAACACATGGTGCAGCGCCAGTCGCGAGGGGTACTTGTCCTTCAGGTCCGCCAATTCCTCAAGGAACATGACGTCCATCGCGGCCTTGTTGGCGTAGATCAGGTCGAAGCGCGTCTCCGGGTTGGCGGCCAGCAGGGTGCGGGCGATCGCGATCACCGGGGTGATGCCCGAGCCGGCGGCAATGGCCACGAAGGACCCGGCTTCCGGCAGTTCGTCGGCCATGTTGTTCGGATTGTTCATCGAATTCATGACATTCCGCTGGACGGTCTTACCGTCCTTGCCATGCTTGGAAACGAACGCGCCCATGGGGCTCATGACGTCCAGAGTGTCGCCCGCCTTGAGTTCCGCATTCGCCCATGTGGAGAAGATGCCGCCCAGGTCCTTCTTGATGGCCACGCGAATCTCGCTGCTGCCGTCCTCGAAGCTGCGCGGCTCGGCGCAGATGGAGTAGCTCCTGCGGACCTCGTGCGGTTCGCCGTTCTCGTCCGGGAGCGTGGTCCGCAGTGCAACGTACTGGCCGGGAAGGTAGTCGTACTGGCCGGCGAGCTCCGCTGGAACATCGAACGTGACCTCGATGGCGTCTTCTGTCAGGCGGCGGACTTCGGAAACGGTGAGGGAATGGAAAGACGCACGACGGCGGCCGGTGGCCTCCGCTTGTTCGGCTGCGGTCTGGCGGACAACGGGCATGTCGGATTCCTTACAGGACTTTGAAGTAGTCGAACGGTTCCTTGCAGTCCTGGCAGACGAAAAGCGCCTTGCAGGACGTGGAACCAAAGCGGGTGAGTTCCTTGGTGTTCAACGACGAACACTGGGGGCATTTCACGGCGAGCTTGAGGCGCACCGGGCCGGCATGTCCCCCGGCGGCTGCCCTGCCACTCGGAGGTGCGATGCCGTATTCCTGCAGCTTGGCCTTGCCGTGCTCGGTCATCCAGTCCGTGGTCCAGGCCGGAGCTAGGACGAGTTCGACGTGGACACTCGGGTAGCCCTCCTTGTGGAACGCCGCCTTAAGGTCGTCGCGGATGGCGTCCATCGCGGGGCAGCCCGAGTAGGTCGGCGTAATGGTGACCTGGACGGCGGGGACCAGGCCGCCGTCGTCGAACAGTGCCACCTTGCGGAGGATCCCCAGGTCCTCGATGGTGAGCACGGGAATCTCGGGATCGCAGACCGTCGCCGCAAGCGCCCAGGCCTTCTGCTCGGCGGTTTGCTTGGGCTTTGTTGCCTCGTGAAGGAACATGTCCACTGCTGTCACCAGCTTGCGCCGGGATGTTCGCGGGCCAGCACCTGCATCTCGGCGAGGAGGTAACCCAGGTGCTCGGAATGCTTGCCCTGGCGGCCACCACCCAGGGATTGCGGAATGCGTTCGAGGGCCAGTTCCTCATCGAGGCCGCCTTCGGCCAGGATCTCGCCGGTGAGCTGGTCGAAGTCCGCGCGGAGGCTGGAAGGCTGCACGCCTGCTCCGGTCTCGGCGAGGCGGGCCGTGAGCTCGTCGTCTTCGAAGAGTTCTTCCACGTACGGCCAAACGAGCTTGAAAGCCCGGACGATACGACGGCGGGACTCTTCCGTGCCGCCGTCGAGTCTGAGGACCCACTGCGCGCTGTGGTCACGGTGGTAGTCGACCTCTTTGAGGGCCTTCGCCGCGATGGCCGCGATGGTTTGGTCGCTTGAACCGGTCAGCCGCTTGTATAGCTCGAACTGGTAGTAGCTCACGATGAACTGCCGGGCGATGGTGACGGCGAAGTCCCCGTTCGGCTGCTCGAACAAGTGCGCGGAGCGGAACTCGTGCTCCCGGCGGAAGTAGGCCAGATCGTCCTCGGACTTGTCCCATGCAGCGCCCGCGTAGGTGAGGAAGGAACGGGCGTGGCCCAGTTGGTCGAGCGCGATGTTGCCGAGGGCAACGTCTTCTTCGAGCTCGGGAGCGCGGGAGATCCAGTGGCCCAGGCGCTGGGCCAGGATCAGGCCGTCGTCGCCGAGCCGCAGGGCGTATTCCGCGACGTCTTCGTTCGGCTTTACTTGTCCTTTTCGCACCTCGAGGGCGATATCCTCGGGGCGCAGGGCATTCCCGGGCGTGATACGCGTGGCGCTCGCGGAGCCATCCCCGGAAGCCCCCGCACCCTTGACGCCGACCGAGATGTCGCCGTGGCCCTCGATGGCGAAGTCGGTGTTGTTTTCGGCGTTTTGCGGGTTTTGCGTGTTTTCGGGGGCCGTCACAGGTGCTTCACGCCTTCGCTCTTGGTGTAATACGTCGCGTGGCGGTAGTCCTTGCCCTGCGGGGATTCGAAGAAGGAACCCTTGGAATCCGGGTCGCTCGAGGAAATAGCGTCGGCCGGGACCACCCAGATGGACACGCCTTCGTTGCGGCGCGTGTACAGGTCGCGGGCGTTGCGCAGGGCCATGGCGGCGTCAGGAGCGTGCAAGGATCCGGCGTGGACGTGCGACAAGCCTCGGCTGGACCGCACGAAGACTTCCCAGAGGGGCCAGGCGTTGGGGTGATCGGTTGGGGAGTCGTTGGGGATCATGCTGCGTGTTCCTTCTCTGCTTGCTTGCGGGCGTACTCGGCCGCTGCCTCGCGGACCCAAGCGCCGTCGTCGTGCGCTTCACGGCGGCGCTCAAGCCGCTGCGCGTTGCAGGGGCCCTTCCCGGCGAGAACGTTTTTGAACTCTTCCCAGTCCAAGGGGCCGTGCTCCCACTTCTTGGTTTCTTCGTTGAAACGGATCTGGTCGTCCGGGAGGGTGAGGCCCAGGACCTTGACCTGCTCAACCATCATGCCCACGAAGCGGCTGCGGAGCTCATCGTTGCTGAACCGCTTGATGTTCCACGCCATGGACTGCTTGGAGTTGGGGGAATCGTCATCCGGCGGCCCGAACATCATCAGCGCCGGCGCGTACCAGCGGTTCACGGCGTCCTGGGCCATCTGCTTCTGGGCCTCGGTGCCGTTGGAGAGCTCAAGGAGGATCTCGAAACCCTGGCGCTGGTGGAACGATTCTTCCTTGCAGATGCGCACCATTGCGCGTCCGTAGGGGCCATAGGATGCACGGCACAAGGGAACCTGGTTGCAGATCGCGGCGCCGTCAACCAGCCAGCCGATCGCGCCCATGTCAGCCCACGAGACCGCAGGGTAGTTGAAGATGGACGAGTAGCGGGCCTTGCCGGCGATCAGGTCTTCCATCATCTTGTCGCGCGACTGGCCGAGCGTTTCCGCGGCCGAGTAGAGGTAGAGCCCGTGGCCTGCCTCGTCCTGCACCTTGGCCATGAGGATGGCCTTGCGCTTGAGGCTCGGAGCCCTGGTGATCCAGTTGGCTTCGGGCTGCATGCCTATGATCTCCGAGTGTGCGTGCTGCGAGATCTGGCGGAGCAGGGTCTTGCGGTAGGCCTCCGGCATCCAGTCGCGGGGTTCGATACGCGAATCCTCGGAGATGATCCGGTCAAAGTTCGCCTGACCGGCCCGCTCCAACTCAAGCTCTTCGGGGGACAGCTCAGCGGGCACAGACTGCAGATTCTGCGATGCCATGGTTGCTCCTAAATATTTACCGACCGTTCGTTCAGAATATGCGGAAGGCGCGAGGCGCGTCAAGCGTCCGCGCGGGTTGGACGCCCGGTCACATATCCCCCCAAATCCCCCGACCCCCGGTCACCTATCCCCCCAAATCCCCCGACCCCCGGTCACCTATCCCCCCAAATCCCCCGACCCCCGGTCACCTATCCCCCCAAATCCCCCGACCCCCGGTCAGATCATGTGACCGGGCATCGATGAAAAACACCCCGAAGGTGACCGGGCGTCCAGGGTGAGCACACGCAAAGCCGGGACGGCGGCGCAACGGGCCCGCCGCCGTCGGGCACTAACAAACCACCGACGTACAACGCCCGGTCAGATATACGCCCAACACCACGGACGCCCGGTCAGATATACGCCCAACACCACGGACGCCCGGGCAGATGAACGCTAATTTCCCGCGACGCCTGGTCAGATCAAGTGACCGGGCGTCGGTCGAAAACGGCCTAAAAGCGACCGGGCGTCCGGGGTGAGCACACGCAAAGGCGAGACGGCGGCGCAACGGGCCGGCCGCCGTCGGGCATTAACGAACCAAACGAGGGCGCACCTCCCCCGACGCTCGGTCAGATACACGCCTATCTCCCGGGACGCTCGGTCAGATACACGCCCAAAAGCCGCGACGCCCGGTCAGATCACGTGACCGGGCGTCGGCCGAAAGCGGCCCAAAGGTGGCAGGGCGTCGATCGAAAACGGCCCAAAGGTGGCAGGGCGTCGATCGAAAACGGCCCAAAGGTGACCGGGCGTCCGTGAAAACACCCCAAAGGTGACCGGGCGTCGGTGAAAAACGCCCCAAAGGTGACCGGGCGTCGGGAGGGAGGGAGGGTCGGGGCTTAGGCCGACGCCGAGACGGGGACGAGGGCGGGACGCGGTGTCAGTTGCTTCCGCGCCCAGCGGGCCAGCTTCTTGCCTTTGCCTTTCCACCAGTTGTCCTCGTCCTTGTCCTGGTGCCAGCGGAAGATGATCATCACGATCACGAAGACGCCCATGGCCACGTCGGCCCACGACCATTGGATTGCCTTGGCCAGCACACTGACGCCCATGACGAGAATCGAAGGCACGGCCAAGGTCCTAAAAACGGTGTTGGCAACATAGCGCCGGTGCGACCGCGGCACGGAGATGGCGCGGACCATGTCGAAACACACGCACACCACCACCATTGTCTGGCCCAGGTCCATCAGAATGAGCCCGGGCAGCGACGATGCGAACATGACTGCCGGGCTCAACGGACTGCCGCCGTCGCTACGGGACGCGAAAATGACGCAATGGGATTGCGGGAAACACACATACGGATAACCCCCAGAGACCAGGAACTGCATTGAGACCAACTGGGGTTAATTCAATCCGGAGGCTCCGGGGCCGGTCACGAGTAGTGAGTACTCTACTTTGCGCGGCCGGCTACTTGCACGGCGGACGGTTACCCGGCAGGCAGCGCCAAAGTGAACGTGCTCCCGTTGCCGGGTTCGCTGCTGCAGGAAATGCTGCCCCCATGTCGTTCCACAATGGACTTCGTAATGGACAGCCCGAGCCCGACGCCCGGGATCGCTGCTTGACGGGCAGCGTTTGTCCGGAAGAACCGCGTGAAAATCCGGGCCGACTCGTCCTTGGTCATACCCATCCCCGTGTCCTTCACTTCAAGCTGGACCCATCCGTCGTTGCGCTCGGCCCTCACGGTCACGAGTCCGCCACCAGGGGAATATTTGATGGCGTTCGATACCAGATTGTCCAAGGCTTGGCCCAGTCTCAAGGGATCGGCATTCGCCCACAGGGGCGCCGGAACGTCGGCCACGAGGCCCACATGGGCAGCGTCGGCCTGCGCCCGCGCAGAAACCAAGGTATTTTCGACCAACCCCGCCAAATCCGTGCGGCGCAAATGCACACTCTCCACCGCAACGGCCGACGAGAGCAGGTCCTCCACCAAAGCCCGGAGCCGCTCGGCATTCCGCTCCGCAACCTCCAACCCACGCTTTGTTGCCGGTTGAAGCTCCTGGTCACCGCGAAGAACCAGATCGATGTTGCCCAAGATCGATGTCAGCGGCGAACCGAATTCGTGCGAAACGTTGGCAATCAATTCGTCCTTGGCCGCCAGGGCATGGACAACATCCGTCACGTCCTTGAAAACGACGACGGCGCCACCAAACCCGCCGTCGACGTCGCTCTTCATAACCCGCGCGGCCGTGGAAATGGCCCGTTGCTCCGTACCGGCGCCGAACCAGAGCAGGTAATCGGAGAATGTTTCCCCTCGAATGGCCCGCTGGACAGGGCCCTTTTCAAGTTGAATCGGCGTCTGCCTGTCTTGGCCGAAAACCAGCCAGCCCTGTTCCGCCGGGCCGTGCGCGCGTTCCGCGGGCCCCTGCGCGGCCGCGGGTCCGTGCGCGCCGTCCGCCGGGCCGTGCGCGCCGAGCGCTCCGTCGGCCGGCCCATGAGCATCAGGCATTGCCATCCGCAGGAATGCCTTTTGTTGGTCGTTGATCAGGAGGGTTTCGCCCTGCGAATCGACGGCGACAATTCCGACGTCGATCGTGTCCAGGATCGTCTTGAGCAGCGTTTCCCGTTCCCTGCTGGCTGCCAACAATTGCCGCAGGGCCTGATCCCGCCGGCTCACCCGGCCTTGCTGAAGACGGGCATTTGAGCCAGCCAAACGGATGCAGACGGCCATTGCAAACATCATGAGGGGCAAAAGCAGCACGGAATAATCGGCTGCGCTGGGACGGGGCAAGTGCGAAAGCACAGACGGAAGGGCAATGATGAAAGGGCCTACAAAGCTGAGGACCAGGCTTGTCTTGGCGAGTAACCCTGAGGCAGACAACCAGATCACGGGAAAGATGGCCAACGTGATGAGGCCGGGTATCGCCGTCGAGGCACCGTTTCGGGTGAACCAAAGGGCCACAAAATCCAAAATAGGGATTGCCAGGCCCGCGCTCGGCGTCAACCGCTCCCAAGGGACCAACAAGCAAGCCAGGAACAGCGAGGCGTGGAGAAGGACGCCTGTCGCGAAAAGCCAATTTTGGATTAACCCTGGCCAAACAGTGGGTGCCGCAATCACCAAGCCCGCAATGACGAGCGTTAGCGGCAATTCACAGACAGCGAGCCGGGCCCGGGGCGTGAGTTTTCTAAAGAAACGGGCTGCCGCGCGGAAAAATGGCTGCTCACTCAAAGTCGAGACCCTTCCTTGGAGATTCGCGAGCATTTACCGCTCCAAGCGATTCCCGAAGGAAGCACCCGGAGCCCCCTATTCCCCCCAAAGGAACTACAATGCGATGCGTCGAACAACCCCAGCGGAAGTTCGGAGCAGCGCCTAATCCACATATTAGATGCCAGATGGGTTTAATGCTTGTATCGTGAGTATTTAGGTGGCATTTACCGCATTGCGCTGGGCTGTGCGGCGATGCACGCCATCAAGGAAGTCCAATGAGTGAGCCTGGGATTGCTGTAGTCATTGAGGATGACGAAGATGTAAGAAATCTGGTTGACGCCATCCTCAAAGAAGCCGGATTTGTGGTGCACTCTGCCGCCACCGGACGCGAAGGCGTGGAGGTGGTGCGGGATCAACAGGCCTCTGTGGTGACACTCGACGTCGGGCTTCCGGACATGGACGGCCACGAGGTCCTGCGGCGGATTCGGCAATTCAGCGACGCATATGTCGTGATGCTGACGGCCCGGCGAGACGAGCCGGACACACTAACGGCCTTCCTCACTGGAGCGGACGATTACGTCAAGAAACCCTTCCTGCCCCGCGAGTTGAGGGCCCGGGTCACCGCCATGATGCGGCGGCCGCGGTCGGAAAGCAGGCCTGCGTTGCCGGAGGCGGATCGCCGGGATTCGGCCCGTCCAGCCGCGCCCGACGCCGGTGCTTACGCTGCCGCGCCCGACGCCGGTACTTACGCTGGCGCGCCCGACGGCGGTGCTTACGGAGCGGCGCCCGGCAACAGTGCCGCCGGCAACGGCGCAGCGGGCGGAGGGTACGCCGTCGGGTACCCCGGCGCGGCCGGCAACGGTGCGGCCGCCGTCGGTACGGCCGCCGTCGACCGGGCGGTGATCAAGCACAATGGCTTGGCGCTGAATTTCAAAGCCCGCACGGTGACACTCCACGGTTCAGCTCTGCCATTGACGAGAAGCGAATTCGATTTGCTCTACGACCTGCTGCGGGCGAACGGCGAGGTGCGGACGCGTGCTGACCTCGTGAGGGCAGCGCGGGGTGATTACTACGCCGACGATGCGTATATCAGCGACGCCGACGAGCGCGCTGTTGAGACCCACATCGGGAACCTCCGCCGAAAGCTCCATGAAGATCCGCAAGCGCCCCGCTTTTTACAGACCGTGCGGGGAATCGGGTATCGGCTGACGCCGAAAAGATCGGACTAAGCGTTCCAGGCCGCGTTCCAGGCCCAGGGGCTCAATCGTTCCGAAGCACGTAGCTGTCTTTGAGTTCCTGAACTGTCACGTACCCGCACTCTGCAACTTCTGTGAGCAGGGGGCGGGCAGCGCGCAATTCGCCCCTTCGGATGCGTTCCTCAAGTCGCGCTGCAAGCACCGAAAGCCGCACAGCGCCAACCATCATGGACGAGGTCCTGACGCTTAGCACCGCATTCAGGGCCCCGGCCACATCGCCGCGCTCGATTGCGGTTGAGAGTAGTTCGTATCGCTTGGCCCAGAGTTTCGCGAAATCGCCTGCAAACGTGCGCGCAACCAGCGGATTGTCCACTTGGTCTTCCAGAAGTTGGAATTCCGCGAGGTCTAGAATCGGATGTTCGGCAAGAGGGACGGTCGGCAGCCCATCGGAGTCGCTGACCACGGCCGTGAGGCCGGGATCTGACTCCTCGTTGACTTCGCTGAATCCTGAACTGAACATAGCCCAATGCTACTTTCTGAATTTCGGAAAAAACCGAACTTATGGCTATCTTAAGGAAATCTTAGGCCTTTCTTGACTTAGCCCATTTTTCGCCGTCAAACCGCACTCGTGGAATGTCATATTGCGCTTAGCCTCCGCTGAAGGTCGCGATCGCGTTGATGACCGCCGGCCCCAGAATAGCGATGAACAGCACGGGGAAGATAAAGAACAATAGCGGGAAGAGAACCATCACCGGGAGCTTCATCGCCTTCTCCTCGGCCCGTTGGCGCCGCTTTACCCGCATCACCTTCGCCTGGACACGCAGGACCCGGCTGATCGCAATGCCATACGTGTCCGCTTGGATCACAGCCTGCACAAAGCTTCTGAGCTCGGGAACGTTGGTGCGTTCGGCCAACGCCAAATAGGACTCGCGGCGGCTCCGTCCAACCTGCATGTCCTGAAGTGTCCGCACCAACTCATCAGCCAGGGGCCCCTTGCCGTTTTCTCCCGCGCGGGCCATTGCTCCTTCAAAACCGAGGCCCGCCTCGACGGATATCAGCATTTGGTCCATGGTATTTGCAAGTTCCAATTGAATGGCTTTTTGCCGCTCTTTTCCCTTGCTGTACAACATTAGGTCCGGGATAAAGTATCCAAGCAGTACAACAAATACCCCCACGATTTTAAGAAGTCCGCTTGAGCTGTTGGCACTGATCAGAAATCCAAAGAGTGCGCCGGCCAATCCGAGCAATGGTTTGGCCGCGAGCACCCGCCCCAGAGGGAGCGACGGCGGCCGGCCCGCCAGCGAGAGCAACCGGTCCAACTTCTGGACGTAGCTTGGGGGCGTCAGGCGGTAGCCGATGGCTTCGAGCCCCGCCCTGCGGCTGCGTGGACCAGTCTCGGCAACGTCTTGGCCCTGGGCCAGAAGCACCTGCACGGCGCGTTGGGTTTTGCGGTCAACTGACAGGAATGACCAGGTGAGGTAGGCGATCGGCAGGGGAACAAACAGCAGCGCGAGAAAAAGCGAGGGATTCATGCGTCACCTCAAAACTTCAAGTCGATGATCTTGCGCATCCAAAGACCGCCGATTGTCATGAGGATGAATGACAACACGATCATTCCCCAACCAAGCGGCTTGGTGAACATGACGTTCATGTATCCGGGGTTGACAAGAAGGAGCATGGTTACGATGCCGAAGGGAAGCGCCATCAGGATGTACCCCGAGAATTTGCCCTCCGCTGCCAAGGATTTGATGTGTCCCTTGATCTCGGCGCGTTCGCGTATGGTCTCGTTGACCTGGTCCAACACCTCCGCTAGGTTTCCACCCACTTCGCGGTTGATTTGGATGGCCTGCGCTATCCACACAAAGTCCTCGCTCCGCATTCGTTCCGCCGTGTCGTTGAGCGATTCCTCGAGATCGCGGCCCAGGCTCGTCTCTGTGATGATCCGGCGCATTTCCTCGGAGGTTGGAATGGCGGATTCGGTCGCAGCAGCATCGATGGCCCGAAGGATGCTGTGCCCGGCCCGCAGGCCACCGGACAGCAGTTGAAGGGTATCCCCAAGCTGATCATCGAATTTCGCGCGCCTTTTACCAGCCCGGGAGCTCAAAAAGAGACGGGCCACGAAGGGCGCCAGAATAAAGAAGAGGAAGGCCAGGAACGCGCCTCCGACGACCAGCCCGATCAGCGCACCCACGCACGCACCGGCAGCCACAAGGATGAAGAAGTCGGCCTGGCTCAGTCGCAGACCGGCATTCTCGAGTTGTTCCCGGTTGAAGAGCCGGACGTTCCGTCCGTTGAGAAGCCCATGGACGGCGTCGGCGGCAGAACCTGCGAATTGCGTCAGCTTGGAGCCCGCCCCTACGTGGTACGGCCGTCGTCGATCGAACGGAACTTCCGGGGTCTTCGGCAGGATCACAGCCACAGCGAAAAGCAGGACGGCTGTAAACATCAGGGCGGTTCCGATCAGGAGCATCATGTTCACGTCCTTGCCCCTGTTGCCGTTGCCATGGGAGCTGCAAAAACTCCGGGAGACACATGAATGCCCAGGTCCTCGAAGCGGTCGATGAAGCGCGGCCGGATGCCCGTCGGAACGGGTTTCCCAAGAAACCTCCCGTGGGAGTCGACGCCGGCCGAGTAGTCGAAAACGAAAGCATCCTGGAGAGTGACGATGTCCCCCTCCATGCCTTGGACCTCAGTCACGTGCGTGATCCGGCGCGTCCCGTCCCGCAAGCGGGAGATCTGGATGATCAGATTTACGGCCGACGCTATTTGCTCACGGATTGCCCTCAACGGCAGGTCCATGCCTGCCATGAGCACCAAGGTTTCAAGGCGCGCCACGGCGTCACGCGGCGAATTCGAGTGCACCGTGGAGAGGGAGCCGTCGTGGCCGGTGTTCATGGCCTGCAGCATGTCGAGGGACTCCCCGCCACGGACCTCGCCGACAACAATCCGGTCCGGGCGCATACGGAGTGAGTTCCTGAGCAACTCCCTGATGGTCACGGCACCCTTGCCCTCGGTGTTCGGGGGCCTGCTCTCAAGCCTGACCACGTGTTGCTGCTGGATCTGCAGTTCGACGGCATCCTCGATGGTGACGATGCGGTTGTCTTCCGGAATGAAAGAGGAGAGGACATTCAACAGTGTGGTCTTGCCCGTTCCCGTGCCTCCGGAAACGATGATGTTCAGTTTCGCCTTGACGCAGGCGTTGAGCAGCTCCGCCATTTCGGGCGTCATCGTCCCGAAGTCGATCAGGTTCCTGATGGTCAGCGGTACTTTGCTGAACTTCCGGATGGTCAGTGACGAGCCGCCCACCGCGAGCGGCGGGATCACGGCATTGACGCGGGACCCGTCCTCGAGCCGCGCATCCACGAGGGGAGACGACTCATCGATCCGGCGCCCCACCTTCGAAACAATGCGTTCAATGACCTTGCGGAGATGGCTCTCGGAGCTGAATCCGGAGTCCGTGAGGACCAGTTTGCCTTTCCGTTCGACGTAGATCTGGTCCATCCTGTTGACCATGATTTCGGTGATCTCTGGATCGTCCAGCAAGCGTTGCAGCGGCCCGTAGCCAAGGACATCATCCGCGACGTCCGCCACGAGCCGGCTGCGCTCATCCACGGACAGCGGGACCTGCTCGGCGTCGATGATCCGGATGAGTTCTTCCCGTGCGTTCGACCGCAGCTCACGTTCGCTGATGCTCGAATCGTTGAACCTCGCCCCCAAACGCTCGAACAACGCGGTGGCTGCGCGCTGCTTGAGGGCAGCAAAGGCATCAACCGGCTGCTGGGTCCTGACCTTCGGGGAGTCAGGGACGTCCGAGAGCTTGACGGAGGTGTGGGGTTTCACGGCAGTCACGGGCTTTGCCGCGGGAACATGGACCGCTTGCTTCGTGGACTCGGTGAATGTCGGCTTAGGCGCAGCGAGCGGGCTCGGATCAGGCTCCGCCGCCGCGTTGAAGGACCCTTCGGCCTTGTCTTCCACTGCATTCAGGCGTTCGGACAGCTTCATTAGACCACTACCCTTCTGTGCAGCTTGCGCTGTGCTGTGGCACGCCACGCGGGATTGAAGCGCTCCACAAGTTGCTTAAGTCCTTTCACGGCCGGGTCCTTCACTGCGTCCTGCAGCAAGGGAATGCCGCGGTTGGTGGAGAACGCCACCGCCTTCGATCGGGGGATGCTCACGTCAACCGGGGCGCCCACCGTGGACTCGACATCCTGCACCGACAGTCCGGACTTCGAATCAGCCATGTTGAGCACCACGTGCCGGGTCTCGGGTAGAAGGTTCAACTTCCGGAGAATGTCCAAGCCGGATCGGAGGCCCCGGACACTTGGGACATCCATGCCGGTCACCCAGACGGCGTCCGTGCATTGCTCGAGGGCGGCGAGTCCGATTTCGGGAAGTCCAGGTGCCGTGTCAACAACCACGTATTGGAACTCGTGGGAGAGCTGTTCGAGCAGCCTGCCCACTTGTTCGGGCGAGATCTCGTCTGCTTCGACAGGGCTCTTCGGCGCGCACAAAGCATAGATGCTCGCGGGGTGGACGGTGAGGAATGCCTTGAGCACCAGGGAATCCTGGCTGGCCGACGGCGTGACGGCGTCGGTAACGGTGTGCTCCGGATTGAGGTAAAGCCCGGACGCCACGTCCCCGAATTGCAGGTCCAAGTCGACAATCACCACGCTCATCGGCGCGATCTTGCCCAAGCCGACCGCAATGTTCGTGGCAATGGTCGTTTTTCCCACGCCGCCCTTGGGGGAAAAGACCCCGATCACCAAGCCCTTCGGCGCACCCGATTGCTTGGGTTCCCCGGTACGTTGGCGGCTCGCGAAAGACTGGCACGCACGCTCGAGCATGATCCGGATCTGGGCCACGCCCGCGTCCGGGCTCATGATGTCGCGGATACCGGACCGCATGGCCTGGAGGACGAAGGCGGGGTCCAGTTCACTGACAAGAATGACGCTCAGTTCCGGCAACTGCACATCGAAGACGGTGGCAAGGCGCAGGGCGTCTTCCACAGGCACGCCGGGTCCCAGAATCAGCACTTCGAGTTTTTCCTGGTTGAGTGCCCCGAACAGTTCTGCCGGATCAGTGGGCAAGACGCTCGTGAAGAAGGTCTGCACGCTTCCGGGCAGGCCGCCCGCAACAGCTTGCCGCAACCGTTGGTCAAAGTCGGCGTTGGGAGTAATCAGGACAAAACGGCTCACTTGTATACCCCGCTTTGCTGCATCACGTTGGGGCCGCTGTCTTTGGCGTCCAAAGGCTCTTTGCTGAGCCAGATTTTGTCGAACTCCGCGGCGAAGACGATCTTGGATGCGTCCACATCGTTCACGGCAACGGTCAGCATGAGTGAACCGGTGGGCAGTGAAGTGTCCTTGGAGCCAGCGCCGGAAGTGGGATTCGGCGTCGCTTGTGCACTCGCCCCTGCTTGGGGAGCGCGTTGGACCATGGTTAACAGGACCTTGTGAATCGCCAGGGCGGTAGTTTTATTGTCGGTCACGGAGATGAAGATTCCAACGTGGTCACCGGGAACCAGCAGGCCTCCGACCACCCGCTGGGGTTCCAATTGGAACGAGACCTCCTGAAGCCCTGCCGGTACCTTGACGTCCCCGGGAGTCTTGAGTGCGTCCGGGGCAACCAGCCTTTCCGAAACGAGGGTCTCGCCAGGGACGAGGTCGACGGCGGCAACCTTGCCTGTCGAGTCCCCCAAAGTGTGCAGCGCAGTCGGGGGGACGGCCGAGCCCGGCCGTTGCACGGTATTGAGGGAATCCTTCATGGCATCAACGGAAGTACCGGCCGGAATAGCCGTTTTGACCACCAGGACGTCAACAGGAGCCAGGCTCTGAACTGCCCGTTGATCCGCGCCTTGAGCGTAGGTGAAGACAAGAATCACCCCGACGAGGGCTACCAGTGCCGCTGCCGAACCGGCCAACAAGCGTGACTTCACTTACTACTCCTGTGCTCAAAGAATGGATGAAACTAGTTGGTGAGGCGGACAATGGTGGCGCCAAACGCGTCTACCGGGCCAAGGGAGTAGCCGTCGGCCAGCGAGACGTACTTGACGAAGCTCCCGATGATCCCGCGGCAGTTTCCGGTACACGCAAGATTGTTGGAGACATAGGCATTCGTGTTACGGAAACTATCCGGAAGGGTGTTGTCCGTGCCGCTGAACTTCCACCCGGCCACCTTGAAGGCGGCGAAGGAGATCAAATGGTAGACAGCCCCGGCTCCCGATCCTGTGACCGAGTCGAATACGGGAAGAAGGACGATGACGTCGCGTCCAGCCGTGATGGTGTCGGCCCAGTTCTGAAGCGTGGCTCCGCAGTTAGCCGGCGCACTGTTTCCCGTTTTGCTACCGGCTTCACTGGTGGCGAGGTTGATGGTGCCGCCGCACACTCCTGGATCTTGGACAAGCCAGCCGAATCCGCCGGCAACTGTGGCGCCTGAAGGACCGTAGTTGCAGCTGGGATTGGCCCCCGAGCCGTGATCCTGGAGAAGCTGGAGGGCACCGCCGATGTATCCCTGCACCTGGCAGATGGAGTACGCGACCGGAAACGCAGTCCTGCCGGCGATTGGGCTCCCCCACTGAACGGTCGAGGTGGTGACGACGTCGCTCGTGTTGACACCCATCACCCGTGCGAAGAAGAGCGAGACGGCGTTCGGCGCACCGCCCGACTGCTGGGCTCCCCCGGTAACGGTGACTTTCCGGTTTGTCAGGTCCAGATTGATCGACTTGACGTTGTTCAAGCCATCGATCGCGTTCTTGTTCGCGATGTCGGCGGCAAGCGGGGACGTGGTTGAGCAGTTCGGATCGCTCGTGTTCGCGGCGCACCTCTGCGCTACGGCGAGGGCAGCGGCGTCGGACCCGTTCTGCACCTGCGCCCTCTCCGAGTACAGGAGGCCGGCGTCGACGGCGAGGGCGGCAAAACCGAGCAACACCACCAGCAGGAGGGCGACCAGTACGGCGACCGCACCCCGCTCGCCGTCGTCGTTCGGGGCCATCAGCCGCCGCATACCATGACTCCTACTCCTTGCATGGGAAAAGGCCCTGCCATTCCCGTGAGGGTGTTAAGGGTGTACTTGATGGTCACCGACATTTGGGCGCCGGAGGTGCAGCTGCTCGGACTGAAGGTGAAGTTCGAATCTGCCAACTGCGGATTCAACGCAACAGCCACGTTCTTCGCCGCTGTCTTGGCGGCCGTCTGATCATTCGAGATCGCCATGACGCGGACTCCTTCCCGGGCTGCGTTTGTGAGCGACACTTGAACGTTGTAGGCCCTGCCGAATTCCATGATCCCGAGGAGCAGCGTGATCAGGAGCGGTGCCAGGATGGCGAATTCGACGGCCACGGCACCGCGCTCTGAAGCCCTCGGCATGATGTTGCCCTTCCAGAGAACGGATAGTTCGAATCAAGCGGAGTGGCGGCCGCCTGGATGCCGCCGCCACTCGGGCTTGTTGCTGTGGCAGCTAGGCGCAGGAGCCGGTGCCACCCTGCGCGGTAGCCGGCGTCCACGTCTTGCCGCTTACGGAACACTGGACCTGGGAAAACGTCTCCCTGACAGTGCTGCCCAGCAGTGTCACAGCGGCGATGATCACCACTGCGATGAGCGCAACCATGATGCCGTATTCGACGGCGGTGGCGCCGGTTTCGTCGTGCCCCACGTGGGACGCGGACTTCAGTAAGGCGGAAAGCACAGAAGCTCCTCGTTGTCTGGTGCGAACGGTCGGGGAGGAGTCGAACCTACTAGCTGCAGACGTTGGTGGAGGAGTTCCAGGACTTGCCGGAAACCGAGCATTGGACCTGGGAGAAGGTGTTCTTGACCGTTCCGCCCAGGGCCGTGACAGCCACGATGATGACCACTGCGATAAGGGCAACCATGATGCCGTATTCGACGGCGGTGGCGCCCTTTTCGTCACGACGGATGCGGGCTGCGGCGTTGGAGAAGAAAGCAAGCATTTGAGACTCCTGAGCGAGTTGGGGGTGGGCTGGTCNGTCACGACGGATGCGGGCTGCGGCGTTGGAGAAGAAAGCAAGCATTTGAGACTCCTGAGCGAGTTGGGGGTGGGCTGGTCCAGCACCAGCTCTCTAGCAACTTAGCAACGCCGAAAGCCCCGCGGAGCAGTACTTGGGACATCCTGTGTGAAGACTCGCGATCTTGTGCATTTCTTGGGTTAATCCTTGGAAAACCCTCGATCTTGGGTTTCCCGACCGAGCCCAACCACAGGTGCACCAACCGCGCAAAACCCGCGCAACACCAGGGCTGCCCCCGTGACAACGCCCGGTCAGATAAATGGCCAAATCCCTGAACCCCCGGTCACCTATTACGCCCAATCCCGGAACGCCCACTCACCTATTACCCCCGATCGAACAGCCCTCTCTCAGATCAAGTGACCGGGCGTCGGAAGAAAACACACCAAAGGTGACCGGGCGTCCGGAGGAAACACGACCTAAGTGAGCCGGCCTCGGAGGAGAAACGCACCAAAGGCGCGCCAACCGCGCAAGCGGACTAACGCCGTCGGGCACCACACAACGCCCGCTCAGATATATGGCCAAATCCCTGAACGCCCACTCACCTCTGACGCCCAACAGAGCGCCGCCTCAGATCAAGTGACCGGGCGTTCGGCGAAAACACACCAAAGGTGACCGGGCGTCGCAGGGAAACACACCAAAGGTGACCGGGCGTCGGGGGAAAACACACCAAAGGTGACCGGGCGTCGGAGGGGGACGGAAGGGCTACGCGGGTGGGGGCTCGACCGTTACGGTGCCGGCGTCGCCGTCGACGGTGATTTGTTGGCCGCTCGTGAGCCGCTGGGTGGCGACTCCGGTGCCGAGCACCGCCGGGATGCCGTACTCCCGGGCCACGATGGAGCTGTGGCTCAACGGCCCGCCGACGTCGGTAACCACGCCGGAGGCCATCGCGAACAGCGAGGTCCACGCGGGAGTGGTGATCCGGGCAACCAGCACCTCGCCAGGCGACATCCGGCCGAAATCCTGGGGCCCGCCGAGGACCCGCGCGGGAGCACTGACCCTGCCGGCGCTCGCGCCTACCCCCGTGATGACGTCGCCCTGCTGGTCCTGGGAGCGTGCCGGCATCATCGACTCGAACGCACCCTTCATCCAACGGGTCTCCGGCAACAGTTGCGGAGGGGCCGCCTTGGCCTGGCCCCGCCAAAGCATCTTGCGCTCCTCGACGACGCCGGCACGGACCGGGCGCGCCGCCCCGGTAATTGCCACGGCCGCAGGTGCGGCCACCCGTTCGGCCGGCTCGGTAGAGCCCGGCAGTTGCGGCGCTGCGAGGCCGAACTCGACGGCGCTTTGCAACTCGCTTTGCCGCAGCCAGAACACGTCGGCGGGACGGTCGATGACACCGGAGTAGACCAGCCGTTGTCCGAGTTCGAGCAGCATCCGCCGAATCAGCGGCCAGGCGAGCCCGACGTCGGCCAGCGCGTCTTCGCGGACCGGTGCGGACTTCTGCGCCCACCGGAGCAGACCGATGAACGGCGCCCGGCGGCTCCGTCCGAGCCGGGTCCGCCCTAGCCGGGCAAGAATTCTCTCGGTCTGGTCCTCCCGCCGTGCCGCCGAGAGCCTCTGGCGTTCATACGGATTGTTGCCTTGTCCCCGCAGGTAGAACTTCACCGTGTCCAAAAGCGCCGACGGATCGTCGGCCGGCAGCGGGCTGGCGAAATCAAGGTTGTAGACCGCATGGCCGAAGCGATCGAGATGGGCTTGGAAACGCGGACGCCATTGCTGCCACAGGGCAGCGTCCATGCCGGCAGGCGGGAGCCAGGTACCCTGCGACTCACCCAGCGCGGCCGTCGGTTGATTGAGGATCGCCGGGGCGAGCCCCTCGACTTCGCGGGCCCAGGCTGCGAGGTCGTACAGCGATTTCTCTGCACGGATGGGTTCGCTGTCGTAGCCGAGGAGGAATGTCTCGGCAGGCGGATCTCCAGCGCGCCGGACGAGTTTGTCGTAGAACGCCCGGAAGGAGAGTTCGCTCGCTGCCGCGATCGGAATCACTGACTCCACGGCCGTGTAGTACACCGTCCCGGCGTCAAGCAGGGTCCGGACCCCCTCAAGCAATTCCTCTCCCGGGAGCTCCCCCAACGGCTTTGCCGACCAATCCTTGAGCACCTGCTTGTAGCGCGGATGCGAGAATTCCCGCCAGCCAGCCACGCCCATGTGCGCCTTGCCACGAGCCAAGGCGAGCATGGCCGGACCAATTTTGCCCATCACCCGCCACATTGCCGCGCTGCGGTAGTAGTAGTACGCGTACCCGTTGACGGTGGGCAGTCCGACCTCGCCTTCCCTGACCACTTCGCTCCCGACGGCTTCGTTCAACAGGGCCTTGAGCGAACGGGTCACCGAACCGTCGATGAGGTCGGCAAACAGCGGCGAAAGCGGGTCCGGCAGTTGTTCCACGATGCTCGCCCGGAAGTACATCCCTTTCGGATAGGGCAACGGCCAGGTGTCCGGAGTATCACCGACCGGCTCAGGCAATGCCGTGATGGGCCGGGACTGCAGCATGAAGAAATCGCCGCCTGCCCGCGCCCACTCGATGTCCTGCGGACTTCCGAAGTAGTCCGCGATCCGCGATCCGTAGCGGGCCAACGTGACGGCCGCGTCGTCGTCGAGCACGGCCCGGTTGCGAAGCGCCGCCGGGACCGGCTGCTCGACCGTACCGCCCGCGCCGCCCGCGCCCTCCGCGCGCTCGCCCGCGCCGCCGTCCGAAGCGCCGTCCGCCGCATCCTCTGCGTAGACCGTCATGACTTCCTTCTCGGCCGTCCGGCGCGAGAGCACGCGGCCAGTTGCCGCCTCGACAACAAGGTCATCCGTGGTGACCGTTCCGCTAACCACCGACTCCCCCAGGCCCCACGCGGCACTGATCACCGTCTGGTCGCGGCGACCGTTGGCCGGATTGGCGGTAAACATGACTCCGGCTGCATCGGCCTTGACCATCCGCTGGACCACAACGGCGAGGCGGACGCCGCCCGGAGCGATGCCTTCGCGGTCCCGGTAGGCCATGGCCCGGGCCGTCCACAAGGAAGCCCAGCAGTCGACGACCGCCGCATCGAGCGCTTCCGCCCCCCGGACATTGAGGTGGGTTTCCTGTTGCCCGGCGAAGCTGGCCGAGGCGAGGTCCTCGGCCGTGGCCGACGAGCGCACCGCCACGGGCACCTCGCCGGCGCGCCCGACGGCGGGACCGCCCCCGCCGTCGTCGTCTTGAGCGCCGCCGCCATCACCGTCGTCGTCGTGAGCGCCGCCGCCCCCGCCGCCGTCGCGAAGGCGTTCATAAGCGGCGGCGAGCTCGTACGCAATGGCCGCGGGCATGGTGCCGCCCTTGAATAGTTGCCGGATTGCGGCCGAGGCCTCGTCGTAATCCTGCGGCGCGGCCTCCGGCGGGAGCGTCGCCAGTTCCTCGATCCGCGCCTGAATCCCGTTGGCTTCCACGAAGGACTCATACGCCTCGGTGGTGAGCACGAACCCTGGAGGAACCGGCAGCCCGGCGCGGACGAGGTTGCCCAGCCCGACGCCCTTCCCGCCCGCCATGGCGAGGTCGCCAGCCTGCACGTCGGCGAAGTTGTAGATGTAGGTCATGACCGCCGCTCCTTGTCACGGAGACGCCCTCACCGAGCCTGACGCACAATATATTGCCACGCCGCCGGGCGGCAGGCGATGGCTTCGGGCAGGCTGGTTACTGCGGGTCCAACCCGCGCCTTATGGCCGCTTCATCGCAAACCTGGAGAACGCGGATGAACTTGTCCATTGCATCCGGACCGGCGTCGGTGTCAGCAACCCGAACAAGGTGCGAGGCCAGGACTGCGACCTTGACGTTCGTCTTGCTGCTGCACTGCACCAGCAGCTTGAAGGCGGCGTCGGAACTGAGGAGCAGCCGCCCCATCAGGATGCCTTGGGCCTGATTGATGACGCCCCGCGTGGCATTCGCGCCCTCGACGGCGTCACGCGCAGCCTGCTCGGTTTCCCGCCGCAGCGTGGAGGTCAGGTCGATCGCGGTCCCCTCGAGCGCTACGGTCCCCGATGGGCCCGGTTGCCCGTTCCCCGCCGTCAGCACCCGGCGGACATGCCCCTGCGCGTCAATGATCCGGTGGTAAATGCAGAAATGCCCGCCGTCGCGGAAGACCTGGGCCAGGATCTCCATGGCCCGCGACTTGTCATCGGGGTGCTTGTGCGACATCGCCAGCTCGAGCGTCGGCACCACTTCCCCCCGCTGGTAGCCGTGGAGATTGAAGAGCCCGTCGGACCACTGCATTTTCCCGGTGAGCGGATCGAAGAGAAAACTTCCGGCCATAAAGCCGGGGGCGCCGAGTGCACTCGAGTACGTGTGAGGGCTGTCCAACATCACGTAAAACTCATTTCCTAAGGTTGCTTATTCACTGAGCTAAGCGTACCGAGAACGCGGCCCAAGGGCTTGTTTCCGGGCCGCGCGCCTGTAGCGCCGGTACGAAAACAAGCCCCGGGAAAGGGGGAAACCAGCCCCCGTGTGCGTTTAAATCAGCAGCTTATTCCTCAACCACCACCTTGCCGACCATTCCCATGTAGTCGTGCAGTGCGCAGATGTAGTCGTAAACGCCTGCCTTGTTGAAGGTGACGGTGAATGTCGCCCCCGGCAGCAAAATGCCCGAATTGAGTTGTCCGCCCGTGTAATTCGTCGGGTCGCCCAGCGGCGGGAGCGGATTGGCGGGCTCAGCGCCGAAGGTCACGGTGTGTGGCGCCCCCATGCCGTTGTTCACGAAGCTCACTTTCTCACCAACGTGGATGACCACTTTGGGTTCGATGAACCGCATGACCATGGCAACGCCGTCGTCGGCCCCGGCAAATACGGTGTTGTCGTCCGCCTGCTCGCGTGCCTCGCTCCATTGCTTGTAGCCGTCACGAATGATGGCCCGTTCGGCCCGCTCTACCCGGTTGTTGTATTGCTCCTGGGTGAAGGGGTATTCCGTTCCCTTGGCCCGCACGTGGACTATGCCCTTCTGGCCCGCTCCGTGCACCAGGCAGTAGTACGTGAAATCGCCCGCATCCGGGAACTTCAAGGTGTAGGAACTGACTTCGGCGAAACCACTGTTCGAAACGTTCGACATCACGCCCGAGTTGTAATAGGAGTGCCCGTCGTAGGAGGTGCCACCCTGCTTGGAAACATAAAGGGGGCTGAACGGATTAAATGGCTGCGTGGACTCGATGGTTTGCCCTGCGGCCAGGAAGGTGACCGTATGGATTTCGGCCGAATTGGCCTCCCAGGTGACCTCGTCACCCGCATTGATGTAAATGTTCCTCGGCAGGAACGACATTCCCTGGATGGCCTGGTCCGACGATTCGGAGCCAACCTGAACGGTCCATGTCCTGGAGGATTTGCCGCCGTCGGCGGCTGCTGTGCCGCTGAGCGCCACTGGCAACACCAGGGCGAGGAGCATAATCATAAGCGTTCGAAGGCGCGGCAGTAGGACGGGTTTTGGATGAGCAGTCATAAGACTCATTCCTTAGGAAAATCTTTGCTGACCGGCTGTTATTAGCCTGGAAATTTTGAGGCGCCGGAGACCATGGCGTCGTTTGACGGTGACTCGGTTTCTTTTGAATTCCCTATGAACTTCAGCTCGCAACTGCTGCCCGTCCCCCGCATACGGCGCGGCGCCACGACGTTGGGGCCATACAGGGTCCTCCCTTGCTCGCAAGGATAACGTCCGGCTCCGTGGGCTGAGAGCCCCCCATTACGGAACCGAAAGGACACGGCAAAGCCGGCCCATGTGAAGGCGAGAGGTTTATCTTTCATCGTGCTACCAAGTCGTTATTTTGTCGAGACACCGGGGCTGCAGACGGGCAGTTTTTGTGGCCGAAATGAGGCCTTCCCCGGCGGGCTTTTAACACACCTCGGTGGTACGTTCCGGACATGAATGGACGACGGCGACTGTGGCTCGCGGCGGGCCTGGCAGCTTTGCTGGCGCTCGTGGTGGTCGTGGGGGCGGTCATTGCGGGACTCGGCCGGACGTCCTCCGGGCCATCCCCCTCAAACACCTCGGCGGCCCCAACCGCCACCAAGTCCCCCACCAAGTCCCCCGCACCCAGCGCTGCAGCACCGGCGCCGCCGACCATTCCCGAGCTTCCCGCAGCCCCCATGAATATCCTGGTGATTGGCAGCGACAGCCGCGCCAATGCCAAGGAGCAGAACAACCAGACCATCACAACAGGCCAACCGTCTGACCAACGTTCGGATTGCCTGATGCTCATCCACGTCCCGGCAGACCGGCACAAGGTCTACGGCATTTCGATCCTGCGCGACAATTGGGTGGACATTCCGGGCCATGGCGCAGCCAAAATCAACTCCAGCCTTGAGGTGGGAGGCACCCCCTTGGTGGTCCAGACCGTCGAGTCGCTCTTGGGCACGCACATAGACCACACAGTCATGCTGGACTTCGAAGGGTTCAAGGTCCTGACCGACGGCCTCGGCGGGATCGATGTCAATGTGACGTTGCCCTTCACCGCCAGCTTTGACACCCATCACACCTTTGTTGCCGGCGTCAACCACTTGGACGGAGAAGCGGCCCTGGAGTTCGTCCGCGAGCGCTACTCGTTCGAGGACGGAGACTACCAGCGGGTCCGCAACCAGCAGACCTTCCTCCGCGCCCTCTTGGCCAAGCTTTCCGGAGGTGTCCAGACTCCTGCCGGAGTGATGGGACTCGTCCAGTTCGCAACCAACTACCTCACTGTGGACCAGGGGTACGATCCCGCATCCGTCGCCATCCTGGCCTACGGACTGCGCACCGTGGATCCCCAAGCCTCCGTTTTCTTCACCCTGCCCACCGCGGGGACCGGGACTTCCCCGGATGGACAGTCCATAGTGGTGCCGGACTACGCGGGAATCGGAGAAGTGGCCGCCGCGCTGCGGGACGAGACTCTCCCGCAGTATGTGGCCGCACACGGTTACTGAGCCGAAGCGAGCTACTCGTTTCTGCTACTTGCCTGGTCCGGGCACGTGCGGGTTCACCACTCGGGAACTACTTGATTGAATCTTTAAGCAATCTTCGGGAAAAGCTTGCAGGAACCTTGCGGCTTCC
>NZ_JAKEEC010000021.1 GCF_021483235.1 Arthrobacter alkaliphilus
TTCAACGCGCAGCAGCTTACGGCCTTCAGGTGCCAGGGTCACTTGAGTGCTCCTTCGGGGCTGGATACGAGTGCTTCTTCGTGCTTGCGGAACTCTTCGATGAAGCGCTCGGCAATGTCGGCGGGGTTAATGGTCCTGCCGGTCTCGATGGACATGGTGGTAACGCTCGCGTCCGTGATGCCGCACGCGATGATCTGCGCATAGGGAGCGAGGTCGTTGCTGCAGTTGATGGCCACGCCGTGCATGGTCACGCCGTCGAGTACCCGGATGCCGATCGCGGCGATCTTGCGGTCCGGACCCTTGTCGTCCGCGAGGATCCAGACTCCTGCCCGGCCTTTGACCCGTGTGGCCTTGATCCCGCAGTCCTCCATGATCGCGATCATGACGGCTTCGAGGCGCTCGACGTAGTCCCGGATTCCGGCGCGGTTCTTCAGCTTGAGGATGGGGTAGGCAATAAGTTGGCCCGGTCCGTGCCAGGTCAATTTGCCGCCACGGTCCACGGGAACAACAGGGGTACCGTCGAACGGGCGCTCGTGGTCTTCCGTGAGCTTGCCTGCCGTGTATACAGGGGCATGTTCAAGGAGCAAGACGGTGCTGGGTTTCTCGCCGGCAACAACCTTGTTGTGGAGTTCGCGCTGGATATCCCAGCCCTGCATGTAGTCAACGAAATCCGGGGCAAGACCCAACTGTGAAAACTCAAGAGTCATGGGGACAAGCTTAGACCCCGCAGGGCGCTGGCCATGATTTTGTGGCCAAGCTCTCAGTCGTACTCGGCTTGCTGGTGGCCTCCGGTAACGGCCTGTGGATAACTTCTGCGGCAATCCGCGATTTCCGGTATTTGTTGAGGCATGGAGACTTTCTCGACCGGCGGGACTGCCAAGGACCCTAGGGAGGACATACCCTCGCGGGCGATCGAACCTCCCGGACCTGTGATTCCGGGATATGTTCCGGTCCGAGAGTTGGGCCGCGGCGCAAGCGCCACAGTGTGGCTCGCAACGGAACAGCGGTCGGGGTGCAGTTTCGCCGTGAAGTGCCTTGGCCCGGAAGCGGCGGCGGCCGGTTCAGGCGAGCCCCGGTCGTCCGTCCTCCGTGAAGTGCGGCTTCTGTCCCGGCTGGACCACGAGCACCTTGTCAAGGTCCACGGTGTGGTCGAACTGGCGGAGTCCTTCGACGGCGGCTTTGGCGTGGTCATGGACTACGCACCCGGCGGCTCGCTTGGGCAGCTGGTGTCCAGCAGGGGGCGCCTCGGCGTGGGGGAAACAGTGACCATCCTGACGCCTCTGGCACGGGCTTTGGCCTATCTGCATCGCCAAGGCATGACGCACTCCGATGTTTCGCCCGGAAATGTCCTCTTTACCGCCCAAGGGAAGCCGCTCCTCTCTGACATGGGCATGTCGCGCATCGTGGGGGACTCCTCAGCGGTGCCGGACTCAGGCACGCCGGGGTTCGTGGATCCCGCCCCGGTCGACGGGGATTCCGCGGAACTCGAGCCGCAGCGCGATGTCTACGGCCTCGCCGCCCTTGGCTGGTATTGCCTCACCGGTTCCGCCCCGGATACCGCCGTACGCCGGCCGCCTTTGACACTGCTCGTGCCGGCGGTACCTATCGCGTTGGCTGTCGCGATCGAAGCCGGACTCCATCCCGACGGGAAGCAGCGGCCCTCCGCGGCCGACTTCGGCGCCGCGGTCTACCGAAGCGCAGCGCCTGAAGCGGTAGACCTTTCCGTCTCGGTACACGCAACAGTTGTTCCGGAACTGATGACCCGGCGTCGGGCTTCCGGTCCCCGCTCAAGGCGGGCCCGTATCGCGGCTTCCGCACGACGGCGGCCCGCATCCGTCGTGCTCGCGCTCGGTCTCGTTGCGGGCGCCGGAACAGCGGCCGCCGCGTGGCTGGGCGGCGCGGCGTGGTGGCCGGGCGGCGGGGGACAGGGACAGACGGCTTCCGCGTCGGCGGCGGGGACGGCCCCTGACGAAGTCCCGGCGGAGGCTGAAGTTCCTGCCGGGGCGCGGGGCCAGATCCGGTCCCCGAACCCGGAGGAAGCCATCCGGGGACTGTCCGCGATCCGGGACAAGGCGCTGAGTTCAGGGAGGTTCGAGCTCCTGGAACATGTGAATGTGCAGGGCTCGGCGGCTGCGGCCTCCGACGGGAAGCTCAAGGACGCATTGCTCGGCGCCGGCTTGGTGCTCGCGGGCTTTTCCACCACCTTGACGAGCGTGGGTGTGGAAGGGTCTTCCGGCCCGGACAAGGCAACATTGGCTGTCACGGTGGAAACGTCCGCCTACGAGGAACGGGACGCCTACGGGAAGGTAGTCGGAGTACGTCCGCGGGGCGAACCACAGGCACTGCGGGTGGTTATCCTGCGCGGCGCGGACACCTGGAGGATTACGGAGATACTTCCCAAACGGTCTTGAGCGGTCACTTGGCGCCGCTTGCCACCCAGCGGGCCGCATCCGCCAACGCGGGGTGCTCCCAGCTAAAGCCTGAGTCCAACAGCCTGGCCGGTTCCATACGCTGGTTGGCGAGGACAAGTTCCTCGGCCAGATGGCTGCCGAGGGCCAAACGCAGCGCGGGGGCAGGCACACGGAGGAACGCAGGGCGGTGCAGGGCCGCCGCCAGTTGCGCAACGATGGCATTGACGTCGGCGCTTTCCGGGGCACACACATTGACCGGACCTTCGAGCGAGGATCCAAGCAGGTGTTCAAAGGCTGCAACTTCATCCACGAGGGAAATCCAAGGCCAATATTGCCTGCCGTTTCCGAACGGTCCCCCCAAGCCCAACTTGAGCAACGGAAGGAGCGGACCCAGCGCTCCGCCATCAGGGCTGAGGACTACGCCGGTGCGCGGCGTCACGACCCTTACGCCGGCGGGTGCGGTGTGTGCGGCGGCCTCCCAATCGACGCACAAGGTGGCCAGCATTCCCTTGCCCGGCCCCGCATCTTCACGGAGCAGGCCGGAGCGGGATGCGCCGTAGTAACCGGAGGCCGACTGGCTGACAAACGTGTGGGGCGGGGTTCCCAGCCGTCCCATGGCCGCCGTGAGTGTTTTGGTCGTGAGCAAGCGGGAGTCGATGATCTCCCGCACGCGTGCTTTGGTCCACCGGCGGTCTCCAATCCCTGCGCCGGAGACGTTCAGCACAGCGTCCGCGCCGTCAAGCACCGCCTCATCCAGTTCGCCCGCGGCCGGGTTCCAATACGCTTCGCCGGCTCCCGCGGGCCGGCGGCGGACCAGCCGCACGACGTCGTGACCGCTGCCCGTGAGACGCGTGGAGAGCGCAGTTCCGATCAATCCTGAAGCACCCGATATCACGATTCGCATGCCCCCATCTCATCATGGCAAACATCACCTCCGCATTACGACAGGCCTCAAAGGCCGCGCTACTCGTTTGACTATGATCAAACAATGACCTCCTCCAACTACTTCCGTTTCCCGCATGTGCACGGTGATTTGATCACCTTCGTGGCCGAAGACGACGTTTGGATTGCGCCCGTGGCCGGAGGCCGCGCGTGGCGGATTTCGGCCCAGCAGCTCCCTGCCCGCAATCCCCGTTTCACCCCGGACGGCAAGCGGCTTGTTTGGACGACGATCGTCGGCGCCGCTCCCGAAGTGGTGACTGCGAACGTCGACGGCGGCGGGTACCGGCAGTTGAGCTACTTCGGCCACAGCACCACGCGTGTCAAGGGATTCACCTCCTCCGGCGACGTCGTGGTCACCACGGCCTTCGAACAGGCCGAGGGGAGGCACACGCACGCCTACGCGTTGCCGCTCGACGGCGGCCCCGCCGTCGAGCTTCCCTTCGGCCCCGTCGACTCGGTGGCGTTCGGCCCTGAAGTGGGCGACGAACGTCCCGTTGTCGTGGCGAGCGTGCTTTCCCGTGAGCCTGCCTGGTGGAAGCGCTACCGCGGCGGTACCGCCGGCAAACTGTGGATCGACGCCGACGGAAACGGCGAGTTCGCGCGCTTGCTTCCCGAACTGGACGGGAACCTCGCGGACCCGCTGTGGGTAGGCGGACGGATCGCCTTCCTCTCGGACCACGAGGGCTACGGAAATCTCTACTCGGTCCAGCCGGACGGTTCGGACCTGCGCCGGCACACCGATCACGAGGATTTCTACGTCCGGCACGCTGCAAGCGACGGGACACGGGTCGTCTTCGAATCGGCGGGCGAGTTGTGGATCCTGCCGGGTCTTGACCCGGACGCCGAGCCGGCACGGCTGGACATCACCCTGGGGTCGGCCTCCCTGTCGCGCCGGCCCGCGCCCCTCAAGGTCGCCGCCCACTTGGGCGACGTCGTCCCCAACGCAACCGGTTCTGCAAGCGCCGTCGAATCCCACGGAACCATCCACTGGCTGCGCCACAAGGACGGGCCCTCCCGCGTCGTTGAAGCTACTCCCGGCGTCCGGGCAAGGCTTCCCCGGCCGCTCAATGATGGTCGAATCGCCTATGTGGCGGACCACGACGGCGTCGACTCCCTGTACATCAAGAGGATTGCCCCGCGCTTTTCGCAGCCGGTAGTCGAGGCGCCGGTACAGGAACCGGCACCGGCCCCGCACGAGGCCGAAGAGGACGGAGCCGCACAACTGCCCCGCCCCGTCTCAGCATCGGTCATGACAGGACAGTCCGCCACGTCCGAGGTTCGGCTGCCCGAACCGCTCGCGGAGCCGGCCGCGGCGTCCGCGGAAAGTGTGACCACGCCGGTGCGCGCCCCGGGTGGCGAAGCCGAAGAACCACGGCCCGGCTACCTGAGGATCGAATTTCCCCGGGCCGCCCGTCCAAGCGCCCTCGAAGCCAGCCCCGATGGCAAGTGGCTTGCCGTAGGTACCGCGTTCGGGGACGTCTTCCTGGCCGACAGTGCCAGCGGCACCTTGTCGCTGGTTGTCAGCGTGGGGGACGGCAGCATTGACGGCCTCGCGTGGTCGCCGGACTCGCAATGGCTCGCATGGTCCGAGCCTGTGACATCCTTCGGCTCACGGAGCAGGTTGCGCCTCGTCAACGCCGCCAACCCGGAAGAGATCGTGGAGGTCACCGACGGCCGCTTCCGCGACGAGTCGCCGGCCTTCACCCCCGACGGCAAATTCCTGGCGTTCCTCTCGAACCGCAGCTTCGACCCCGTGTACGACGGCCATGCGTTCGACCTGTCATTCCCCAGCCCCATCAAGCCGTACCTCGTGGCACTCGCAGCAGCCACCCCTTCGCCTTTCGGCCCGGGAGTGGACTTGCTGGACGAAGATGCAGCGCAAGGGGTTCCTGCGGGAGCAACCGCCGCGGCGGACCGGGCGAAGGACGGTAATGGTGCCGGGAGCGCCGTCACGGTCCACGTTGACCGTGACGGCCTGCCGTTGCGCGTCATCGCCGTGCCTGTGCCGCAGGGCAACTATTCGGCGCTTTCGGCTTCCACGGACGCGCTGTTGTGGCTCGACACCCCACTCTCGGGAGTCACCGGCGACGGGCGCGGCACGGTGGAGGACAAGGCGCCCGCTCCCGCATTGGTGCGCTACGAGCTGTCGAAGCAGAAGAAAGTCACTCTCGCCTCCGCGGTTGAGCGCTACCGGCTGTCCGGAGACGGCAAGAAACTGGTCTTCGTCAACGACAAGCAGGTTATCGCCGTACCGTCAGACTCCAAGGTTGACGAAGAATCGGGCGAGCTTGTCAAGGTTGAGCTGAACAGGATCCGGGTGGTCATGGATCCATTGGCCGTGTGGGGGCAGGCATTCGACGAAGCATGGCGGCTGCAGCGGGACTTCTTCTGGACCGAAGATATGGCCGGCCAGGACTGGGATTCGGTGCACCGACGGTACCGTCCCGTCGTCGAACGCCTCGGCTCGCACGACGACCTCGTGGACCTGCTGTGGGAGCTCCACGGTGAGCTGGGCACTTCCCACGCTTACGTACGTCCCGCGGCGGTGACCGAACCGGGCAGCAATGGGCAAGGCAGGCTCGGTGCCGACCTTGAGCTCACGGAGGCCGGTTGGGAGATCACCCGCATCCTCGCCGGAGACACTTCCGACCCCCTCGCCAATTCGCCGCTGACGCGGCCGGGTGCCGACGCGAAGGTGGGCGACGTGATCCTGGAGATCGACGGCGTCGGCCTGTCCGCAGACCGCACTCCCGCCAAACAACTGGTGGGCGCAGCAGGGCGCACCGTGGAATTGACCATCTTGAATGGTGCCGGTCACGCCGGGGCGGAAGGCCGGCAGCGGCGGATCGCCGTGGTTCCGGTGAAGGACGAAGAACGCTTGCGGTACCAGGAATGGGTGCACGCCAACCGGCGCACCGTGCGCGAGGCTTCGGACGGAAAGTTCGGCTACCTGCACGTCCCCGACATGATGGCCAACGGTTGGGCGCAGCTTCACCGGGATCTCGATACCGAGACGGCGCTGGACGGCTTGATCGTCGATGTGCGGAGGAACCGCGGTGGCCACACCTCACAGCTGGTGGCTGAACTGATCGGCCGCAAGGTCACCGGCTGGAGCATGCCACGCGGCGAAAAGCCGCGCACGTATCCGCACCACGCACCACGCGGCCCGGTCATCATCCTCGCCGACGAATTCGCCGGCTCCGACGGCGACATCATCACGCAGGTGTCAAAACTCCGCGGCATCGGTCCGGTCATCGGCACCCGGACCTGGGGCGGCGTCGTGGGCATCGACAACCGATTCGCCCTGGCTGACGGCACCGGCGTGACCCAGCCGCGCTATGCCACTTGGTTCTCCGGCGGCATCGGCTGGAGCGTGGAGAACTTCGGCGTTGAGCCCGACATCGAAGTGGTGTTCCCGCCGCATGCCTACGCCGCCGGCACTGATCCCCAGCTCGAGTTCGGGATCGGTGCACTTAAGGAGATGGTGCAGGAACTGCCTACGGACCGGCCGCCGCTGCGTGAAGGCTACCGCACCGTCCGCCCGGCCGCCTTGCCCGCCAAACCGCAAAACGGCTAGCCGGAGGCTTGAAAATACCGGAAGCTTGTAAACAGAAGTCCCGCCCTTCCGAAAGGAAGGGCGGGACTTCTGTGTTTGGACGTTTTTGCCGCTAGGAAGCGAGCGTGGCGTCCAGCGTGATCGGTGTTGCCCGGAGTGCTTGGGAAACCGGGCAGTTGAGCTTGGCGTCTTCGGCGAGGCGCTGGAACTCGTCTTCGGCCACGCCGGGGATGCGTGCGCTCACGGTCAGGTGGATTCCCGTGATGCCTTCGCCGGGCTGGAAGGTGACGTCAGCCTTGGTGTTGACCTCCTCCGGCGTGTAGCCGGCGCCTGCGACGCCGTTGCTGAACGCCATCGAGAAGCATGCCGAGTGTGCGGCGGCAATCAGTTCCTCGGGGCTGGTCTTGCCTTCTGCGGACTCCGCGCGGGCCTTCCACGTGACGTTGAAGGTTCCGAGTCCGGAGCTGTCCAGGGTGGTGTTGCCGGCGCCTTCCATCAGGTTGCCGTTCCATACGGTGTGTGCGGTGCGTGTTGTAGCCATGTCCACTCCTCAGCGTCGTTGCGAATCGGCATCCGGATACCGGACGCCGCCGGGTTCAATCCTAGGGATTTGACGGCGGCGGCGCACCGCTTGTCCGCTCTCAGAGGATTGTGACCCTGCCGCTTGGCGTTGGGATTAGTGCCAGATGGTGGCGATGGCGATGTTCAGCAAACCCAGTCCGCCGACGCCGTGCGCCAAGCCGGTGGTGACCGGTTCGCCCTTCTTGACCTTGCGCGCGCCGATGACGGCGAGCACGGCCACGGCGAGGCCAACCGCGAACTTGATGCCGAGCTTGAAGTAGTTGGGGTGGGCGTCGGGCATCATGGGGAGGATTCCCATCATGGCAATGCCGGTGATGAGCTGCACGAAGGCGCCATCCCGCTGGCGCGGGTGGACGGTGGGTTGCTTCATGGTGGCGATCCAGTAGCCCACAATCATGGCTGCGCCGACGATGTGCAGGAACAGCAGGACATTGAAGAGGATAGTCATGGCTCCAGCTTAGCCAGAATGTTCTACGAGCCGTAGCAAAGCCACGCACGATATCCGGTGGCCTGGTTCAGGGCACGAAAAAGCGGGGCGGGGCTCGGAGGTTACCCACCGAGGCGCNGCACGATATCCGGTGGCCTGGTTCAGGGCACGAAAAAGCGGGGCGCGCCTCGGAGGTTACCCACCGAGGCGCGCCCCGCCGTCGTGATCATTGCGGGACTTAGAGGCCCAAGTCCGCTTCGAACGCGCCTTCCTCCAGGCGGGCCCGGAGGGTCTGCAGGAAGCGGCCGGCGTCGGCACCGTCAACCAGGCGGTGATCGTACGTGAGGGACAGATACATCATGGAGCGGATGGCGATCGAGTCGTCACCGTTCTCGTCGGCAACGACGACCGGACGCTTGACGATCGCGCCGGTGCCCAGGATGCCCACCTGGGGCTGGTTGATGATCGGGGTGTCGAACAGTGCGCCCACAGAACCGATGTTGGTGATGCTGAAGGTACCGCCGGACAGCTCGTCCGGACCGATCTTCCCCTGACGGGTGCGGCCGGCGACGTCGGCGATCTTGCTGGCCAGACCGGCCAGGTTCAGGTTGCCGGCGTCGGAAATGACAGGAACCAGCAGGCCCTTGTCAGTGTCCACCGCAATCGCGAGGTGTTCCGCGTTGTGGTAGGTGATTTCCTGCTTGTCTTCGTCGTACGCAGCGTTGAGCTTGGGGTGCCGCTTCAATGCCTCGGCCACAGCCTTGGCGATGAAGGGCAGGAAGGTCAGCTTGACGCCGTTCTGGGCCTCGAAGGATCCCTTGGCCTTGGTGCGGAGCTTGGCGATCTTGGTCATGTCGACCTCGTGCACCTGCGTCAGCTGGGTGGAGATCTCGAGCGACTCGCGCATGCGGCGGGCGATGACCTGGCGGATGCGCGGAGCCTTCTCGACCGTACCGCGCAACGAGGAAGCGGCGGCCGGCGCGGCAGCCGGCTTGCCGGGTGCCGCGGGAGCTGCGGACGCCGGCGCGGCTGCTGCTGCCTTCTTCGCGTCGGCCGCGGCGAGCACGTCCTGCTTCCGGATACGCCCGCCGACGCCGGTGCCCGTCACCGTGGTGATGTCGATGCCGTTCTGGTTGGCAAGCTTGCGTACGAGCGGGGTGACGTACCCGGATTCGCCCGTAGACGCTGCCGGCGCGGCGGCCGGTGCTGCTGCAGGTGCAGGAGCGGGAGCGGCGGCCGGTGCTGCTGCAGGTGCAGGAACGGCGGGTGCCGGCGCGGGAGCCGGGGCTGCAGGTGCCGGAGCAGGTGCGGGTGCGGGTGCCGGTGCAGCGGCGGGTGCCGGGGCTGCCGGGGCAGCGGCCGGTGCAGGCGCTGCGGCGGGGGCTCCGGAGCCGATGACGGCAAGAACGGAGCCGACCTCGGCAGTGTCGTCCTCGTTGACGCGGATCTCGAGCAGAGTGCCGGCCACGGGGGAGGGGATCTCGGTGTCGACCTTGTCGGTGGAGACCTCGAGGAGCGGTTCGTCCACCTCGACGGTGTCGCCGACGGCCTTGAGCCAGCGGGTGACGGTGCCTTCGGTGACGCTTTCGCCCAAGGCGGGGAGGGTCACGTTGTGGCCCGATGCCTCACCGGAAGGTGCCGGGGCTTGTTCGGCTGCCGGAGCTTCTTCGGCTGCCGGAGCAGGCGCAGCTGCTGCTTCTTCCGCAGGTGCGGCGGCGGCAGGCGCTGCAGGAGCTTCTTCCGCAGGAGCGGCTTCGGGCGCTGCAGCGCCGTTGCTGCCGCTGCCGATCCGGACCAAGGGAGCGCCGACTTCGGCGGTCTCGTCTTCAGCTACGAGGATTTCTTCGATGATGCCGGCAACAGGAGACGGGATTTCAGTGTCTACTTTGTCGGTGGAGACTTCGAGCAGGGGCTCGTCGACTTCCACTCGGTCACCAACCTGCTTGAGCCAGCGGGTGACGGTGCCTTCGGTGACGCTTTCACCGAGGGCGGGCAAGTTAACGGATTCAGACATGTCGTCCCCGTTCTCCTTATTGGTCTTTAGTGCGGATGAGTGTTGCCTGCTGGGTCCTGCGCCCGCAGTTCGTACGGGCGCAGGACCGGGTGTCTTGCGGGGACTTAGCCGTGGAGCGGCTTTCCTGCCATCGCGAGGTGGACTTCGCCCAGGGTCTCGTTCTGGGTCGGGTGTGCGTGGATGAACTGTGCAACGTCCTCCGGGTGTGCTTCCCAGTTGACGATCAGCTGTGCTTCGCCGATCTGCTCGCCCATGCGGGAACCGATCATGTGGATACCGACGACGGGGCCGTCCTTCTGGCGGACGACCTTCACGATGCCGCCGGTACCCAGGATGGAGCTCTTGCCATTGCCGGCCAGGTTGTATTCCTGGGTCTGGACCTGGTCCTCGCCAAACTTCTCCTTGGCGCCCTTTTCGGTGTAGCCAACAGTGGCGATCTCGGGTTCGCAGAAGGTGACCTTGGGGATGTTCACGTCTTCGACGACTACCGGGTTCAGGCCGGCGATCTCTTCGGCGACGAAGATGCCCTGCTGGTAACCGCGGTGGGCGAGCTGGACGCCCGGGACGATGTCGCCGACGGCGTAAATGTTGCCGACGCCGGTGTGCAGGCGTTCGTTGGTGATGACGAAGCCGCGGTCGATCGTGACGCCCGCCTCTTCATAACCGAGGTTCGCGGTGACGGGGCCACGGCCCACGGCAACCAGGAGAAGATCGGCTTCGAAGGTCTGGCCGTCAACAAGGGTGACCTTCACGCCGTTGTCGTCCTGCTCGACGCCCTGGAAGAAGACGCCGGTGCTGAACTTGATGCCGCGCTTCTTGAATGCGCGCTCAAGGTTCTTGACGATGGCGGTGTCTTCGTTGGGAACGAGGGAGGGGAGGCCTTCAACGATGGTGACGTCGACGCCGAAGGACTTCCACACGGACGCGAATTCGACGCCGATGACGCCGCCGCCGAGGACGATGACGCTCTTGGGGATGTAGTCCATGGTGAGTGCTTCATCGGAGGTGATGACGCGGCCGCCGATTTCGAGACCGGGCAGCGAACGGGAGTAGGAACCCGTGGCCAGGACGATGTTCTTGCCCTTGTAGGCTGTGCCGTTCACGACGACGGTGTCGGTGCCCTGCAGCTTGCCTTCGCCTTCGATGACCGTGATGCCCTTGGCCTTGATGAGTCCCTGCAGGCCCTTGTACTTACCGGCAACGATCCCGTCCTTGTAGGCGTTGACGGCTGCGATGTCGATGTTGTCCAGGGTCACGTTGACGCCGTACTTGGCGGAATCGCGTGCGTGGTCGGCCAGTTCGGCCGAGTGCAGCAGGGCCTTGGTCGGGATACAGCCGTTGTGCAGGCAGGTGCCGCCGAGCTTTCCCTTCTCGACGAGACCAACGGTGAAACCAAGCTGAACGGCACGCAGAGCCGTGGCGTAGCCGCCGCTGCCGCCACCGAGTACCAGGATGTCGAATTCTTGCGCAGTTGCCTGATCGGCCACTAGGACGCTCCCTCGCGTGAGCGATGACACGCGACTACGCGTCATCTGGTCTTGGAACTTGTACTGCCGCGATTATGCCAGCACCGAAGTTCTCTTGCATTTGTGACTACCGTGGTTCACCTTAGCGAACCACTTATCCATGCTCCACCCTGCCGAGGCTTTTGTGTGGCGCTTGTGGCCAGACTCACGTCGGGCCGTGGGGCCGGTCATGAACCGGCCCCACTGGGGGACTTGCTTAGCCCGCCGCCAGTACGTCTTCGACGTAGGCGAGGAGCGTACGGACAGTGCAGCCCGTGCCTTGCTTGGGCGTGTAGCCGTAGGGGCTGCCGTTGTTGAACGACGGGCCGGCGATGTCGATGTGCGCCCAGGGGATCTGCTTGCCCGCGGCGTCCTTTCCGACGAATTCGCGGAGGAACACCGCCGCCGTCATCATGCCGCCATGGCGTTCGCCGATGTTGGCGATGTCCGCCACCTGCGAATCGAGGCTGGCCCGCAGTTCTTCCGGCAGCGGCATCGGCCAGACGAGTTCGCCCGCGCGGTCCGCCGCGGACTTGAGCGCGCCCGTGACCGAGTCGGAACCCATGACGCCGGCAGTGCGGTTACCGAGGGCGATCAGCTGGGCGCCCGTCAGTGTCGCGACGTCGATGATGGCGTCCGGCTGCTCGAGGCTGGCCGCGACGATTCCGTCCGCCATGACCAGGCGTCCCTCGGCGTCGGTGTTCAGGACCTCGACCGTCTTGCCGCCGTAGACGGTGAGGACGTCTGCCGGACGCTGTGCAGCGCCCGAGGGCATGTTCTCAGCGATACAGAGCCATGCGGTCACCTTGACGGGCAACCCGAGCCCCGCGACGGCCAGGACGGTATTAAGTACGACGGCGGCGCCCGCCATGTCGCTCTTCATGTCGCCCATGCCGAGGGCCGGCTTGATGGAAATGCCGCCGGTGTCAAAGGTGATGCCCTTGCCGACCAGGGCGATCTTCTTGGTGGCCTTGGCCGGGGCGTACTCCACCTTGACGAGGCGGGGCTGGCGGGTCGAACCTTTTCCGACGCCCAGGATTCCGCCGAAACCGTCCTTTTCGAGGCGCTTTTCGTCCCAGACGGTTACCTTGACGGGCAGTCCTTTGGAGAGTTCCTTGGCAGCTTCGGCAAAAGACTCAGGGTAGAGGTGGCTCGGAGGTTCGTTGACGAGGGTGCGGGTGGCGTTGACCGCGCGTCCCACGAGCAAGGCACGATCGAGCGCGGGCTGGACGTCCTTGCCATCGAACGCCGTCTGGATCAGGACCTTGCCGACCGGGTCCTTGAGGCCGTTCTTGCTTGAGCGGTGCTCCGTGTAGGAGTAGGAACCCAGCACGGCACCCTCGGCCACGGCTGCGACGTCGGCGAGTGACGCCGTCGGGAGGGCCAGTGTCACGGAGGACAAACCGGCCAGTTGGCGGACGGCGGATCCTGCGGTCCGGCGCAGGGTTTCCTCCGTGAGGAGGGCGTCGTCGGCGACCTTGCCGACACCTGCCAGGACGAGGACGTCCGAACCGGTCTCCGGAAGACCCGGCAGACGCTGTACCTGGTCGGCTGCTCCTGTGATGCCGAGGAGGCCCAATGAAGCCGCAATGGTTTCCGCGGCCTTCGCTGCGAGGGGGTTCGCGAGCAATACCGGCCCGTCTTCCCCCTGGCCAACGGCGATCACGAGTGCGTCGCTGGGCGCCTTTTTCAGGTCCTTGGCGATAGTGCCAAGGGTGATGTCTGTAGTCTTCACCACGAGGATTTGTCCTCATCTCTCTCTGCATGGCTTGGCCGGGCTGCATGTTAGGCGCGCCGGCCCCGGTACCCTCGGTTGTCCGCTTGTGACAACGTCGGTGGCTGGTTCGGTCCGCACATGGCGGCACGTCTCGATCGTAGTCTCTCTGCCGCGCCGGAAAGCAATTAAATGAGATTTGCGGCACATCGGTCGACAGGAATGCGCGGCCTGTCCGGGACGTTGTACCAACATATGGAGCGTCGCCGGCCGGCGAGGCATCTGCTGCCGTTTGCCGCCGCCCGCTCCTCACAGAACCTGAAACTGCGAAAGGAACATGCCGTGTTTGAACGGATTTCCGGCTCACTCCTTGACCCTGAATCGCTCTACGCGAGCAACATCGAGCTCTTCCACAGCCCGGAAACCAGGGGCCTCGACATGGTGATGGGCTTCACGGGCTTCGCTGACGCCGGACATGTGGTCCAGCAGATCAACAGGGAAATGCTGGATACGCTCGACGTCGAAACGCTGGCTGTGTTCGACGCCGACCAGCTCATCGACTACCGCACGCGCCGTCCCCACATCTGCTTTGTCGAAGACCATCTGGAAGACTACAAAGCGCCCCAGTTGGCGCTGTACAAGCTCAAGGACGGCCTCGGCGAACCGTTCCTGCTGCTTGCCGGCTTCGAACCGGACCTCCAGTGGGAGCGTTTCTCGCGCGCCGTCGTCGGGATCGTGGAGAAACTGGACGTCAACCTGGTGACCTGGATCCACTCCATCCCCATGCCGGTTCCCCATACCCGGCCGGTTGGAGTCACCGTGCATGGAAACCGCCCGGAACTGATCGAGGGCATTTCCACGTGGAAGCCGACGGTCGAGGTTCCTTCGGCGGTCGGACACATCCTGGAATTGCGGCTGATTGAAGCCGGGCGGAAGGTGGCCGGGTATGTCATCCACGTTCCGCACTACCTCGCGGATGCCGAGTACCCGCCCGCAGCGGTCGCCGGACTTGAATATCTCGGGGCCGCCACGTCCCTGATGCTGCCGACGGACCGCCTTCGCGAGGCCGGCAGGGAGGTGGGCAGGCAGATCGCCGAACAAGTGGAAGCCTCCGAGGACGTCCAGCAGGTGGTATCAAAACTGGAGTCCCGCTATGACGACAAGGCCGAGGGAACTGTGCGCCGTTCCCTCCTCGCGGACGAGAACGACGAACTGCCCAACGCGGAGGATCTGGGAGCGGCGGTTGAGGCGTATCTCGCACGTAAAGATGCGCGCCCATAAAGCAGCTTTATTCTGCCCCCGGGCATAATGGAAGGGTGAACGCACCCCGCGCCTGGCTCATTTGGACGATCGGGGTGCTTGCCTACCTTGTGGCAGTCGCCCAGCGCACATCCTTCGGCGTATCCGGCCTCGAAGCAACCGAACGGTTCCACGCCACCGCAGCGGCTATTTCCTTCTTCACGGTGCTTCAGCTGCTCGTCTACGCGGGGCTGCAAATACCGGTAGGGCTCCTCGTTGACCGCTTCGGCTCGAGGGCGATGATCGCCTGCGGCGCCGTTCTCATGGGCCTCGGGCAACTCCAGCTGGCATTCGCCGACGCCGTGCCGGCCGGGGTCCTCGGCCGGGTCCTGGTGGGCGCGGGCGACGCGATGACCTTCGTGTCCGTGATCCGCCTCGTGCCGATCTGGTTCGCTCCGGCAAAGGCGCCGCTCGTCACCCAGCTCACGGGAATGTCTGGCCAGCTCGGCCAGCTCATCAGTGTGGTGCCGTTCGCGCTGGTCCTTCATTCGGCGGGCTGGAACACAGCGTTCCTGGCGCTGAGCTCGTTGTCCGCGCTCGCCGTCGTCCTTGTCCTTGCCTTGCTCAGGGATGCTCCGCCGGGCCACCCGCCCCGGGAGAGCGCCCAGGGGCTGCGCGCCACGGGCGTGACCTTGGCCCGTGCCTGGAAGCAGCCCGGGACGCGGCTGGGACTCTGGTGCCACTTCACCGTCCAGTTCAGCGGCAACGTCTTCGCCATGTCCTGGGGCTATCCGTTCCTGGTATCGGCGCAGGGCCTGAACCCGGCCACGGTGTCCGCCCTGATGGGCCTCTTCGTCGTCACCAGCATTCTGGTGGGACCATTGTTCGGCACTTTCGTGGCCCGGCACCCCATGCGCCGTTCGGCCATGGTGCTCCTGATCACGGCGGCTACCGCGCTTGCCTGGGCCGCTGTCCTGCTGTTGCCCACCAGGGCGCCCCTGTGGTTGCTCGCCCTGCTCGTGGTCGCACTGGCCGTCGGCGGACCGGGGTCCATGATCGGTTTTGATTTTGCCCGGACCTTCAATCCTTCACACCGGATCGGCACCGCCACGGGCATCGTCAATGTGGGCGGCTTCGTTGCCGCCCTGCTGACGATTTACCTGGTGGGGCTTGTCCTCGACATTCTCCACACGAGCGGATTCTCGGGCGGCGAGCTGTACGGCTTGGCGTCATTCCGCATCGCGCTGAGCGTGCAGTTCCTGTTCCTGCTCGTGGGTACGGTCCTGATCCTCATGACCCGCCGCAAAGTGCGCCGTCAGATGGCTGCCCAAGGCGTCCATGTCCCGCCGCTGCTCGTGTCGCTCGCGAACCAGCGCCGGCGCCGCGTGGAATTGCGCCGCGAGCGTCTCGCGAAGCAGCGAAGCTCCGCGCCGTAGCCTGTTTCGGTGGTGTTCCTCCACAGGCGTTGACGGACACCTTTTGTCCACATAGGGCAAGTGAGCCCTGCCGTGGCCCGGCCTTGATGCCGATGCTGGTTTCATGACAGCAGACAACGGTGTGACCATCTCCCGGCCCGAGGACATCCTCGGCTTCATTCCCCACGCCTTGGGGCTCTGGCCAAAGGAGAGCCTTGTTGCCATGACGCTGCGCGGGCAGACCCTCGGCGCCACACTCCGCGTTGACCTTCCGGGCGAGCGATCGGACCAGGCACTCGCCGCGTACGCACGCAGGATCGGCGGATACCTGGAAGCGGACCACGGCGCTGACGGCGTGCTCTTGGCGTTCTTCAGCGACGACGGATGGGATGCCGGCGTCGCCGTGCCGCACGGCCTGGCGATCTTGGAAGCCCTGGAACCGGTCCTCGCCCAGGGTGGCTTGGCGTTGCGGGACGCATGGTTCATTGGTTCCGAATACTGGCGAAGCGCATTCTGCACCGATGCGGACTGCTGTCCACACCCCGGGCGTCCTGTGGACCAGATCCGGGATAGCCGGCTCAACGCGGAAATGGTGTTCCGCGGGAGCAACGTCATGGAATCGCCGCGGTTATTGGGACCGGACGACCAGGCCGTGGTCGACCCCGAATTCATCCGCAGGGAGGACGGCATCCTCGCGGAGCTGCTCCGGCGGTGGCGGAGCAGGAAGGCATTCGAAGACCTGCTCGATGTGTGGACGGGCGTTCTCGATTCCGACCGGCCAAGGGATTTCGATTGCGAGGCTGCGGCGTTCCTGCGGGCAAGCCTCAGGGTTCCTTCGTGGCGCGACGCCGTGGTGGTGCTGGCGGTTGCAGGGAGAACCGTCGCTTGTGGGGGTGCCGAGGCGTTCGGTTTGTTTGAGCAAGAGGAGGATGAACAGGGTGCCTTGGCCGTTCCGCCCTCGCTCGCTTCCCCTGCCCCGGCAGCGCGCAAGCGGACGCCGGCCACGGACGTCAGCGCCTCGAGCTACGGAGAAGTGTTTTTGGGTCTGTATCCGCAGAATCCCGACTGGAAACGGTTGACGAGGCTGGACCAGGTGCTGGCGATGCTGTCCCGGCACGGCGGTGGAGAGGCGCGCGCTGCATCGCTCACTATCCGCGGGTGGGTTCAGTGGTGCCGGGGGAGCGGTTCGTTCGCCCACGCGCTCCTTTCGCAGGCCGAGTCTGAACAGAGTGGCTACCGGCTCGCGGAGCTGCTCGCCGAGGTGGTGAGGCGCGGATCGATCTGCGGTTGGGCCAAAAGCGAGTCATCTGCGTGGCGCAAGTTCGGCGGGGCGGTGGCATGAGCCCGTAATTGGTGGCATGGGCTTGTAATTGCTGTGCAGTAGCGGATATCGACCCCTGGAACTCAAAACCGTGAGACAATAGATGCCGAGACCCGGTTGGGTCCGTGTTTCAAGTGCCGGAATCGTCCCCTGAACAAGGGAACATGATGGCGCCGTCGGGAGTTTTAGCTTAAGACTCTGCAGTCGGCGATGGCACTTGATGTTCATCACGGACTTGACAGGGTCATAGTGGTGTTGCCCCCATGGTGATTCCACAGACCGCCGCTAGAAAGGTTTTCTGTGACCCCGTCTTCCGCCGAGAAGGAACCCGCCGCCCTGGCCGAACTGTCCGCCGAAGAAAAGAAGGCGGCTACAGCTGCGAAGCGTGCGGCAACGCGTGCTGCCAATGCTTCGACGGCAGGCGCAGACAAGCCGGCACCCAAGAAGCGCGGGCCCAAGCCCGGTGCCAAGGCCGCCGCTGAAGAAGCCAACAAGTCGGCCGGCGCCGACGAGGAATCCGAAGAAGAAGCGGAGGACTTTGACGCCGTCGTTCCCGACGAAGCAGAGCTCACGGAGGAAATCGAAGACGGCGAAGAGGGCAAGAAGCCTGCCGCCACCGGCTCGGGCTTTGTTTACTCGGACGCCGACGACGACGACGCGCCTGTCCAGCAGGTTATGTCGGCCGGCGCCACGGCCGACCCCGTCAAGGACTATCTGAAGCAGATCGGCAAGGTAGCCCTGCTCAACGCGGAGCAGGAAGTCGACCTTGCGCTCCGCATTGAAGCCGGCCTCTTCGCCGAAGAGAAGATCAACGCCGACGACGGCTCCATGGACCCGAAACTCAGGCGTGAGCTTGAGTTCATCATCCACGATGGCAAGCGCGCCAAGAACCACCTCCTCGAAGCCAACCTGCGCCTCGTGGTCTCGCTGGCAAAGCGCTACACAGGCCGCGGCATGCTGTTCCTGGACCTCATCCAGGAAGGCAACCTGGGCCTAATCCGTGCAGTCGAGAAGTTCGACTACACCAAGGGCTTCAAGTTCTCCACCTACGCCACCTGGTGGATCCGCCAGGCTATTACCCGCGCCATGGCGGACCAGGCCCGGACCATCCGCATCCCGGTGCACATGGTGGAAGTCATCAACAAGCTGGCACGCGTCCAGCGACAGATGCTGCAGGACCTTGGACGCGAACCTACGCCTGAGGAACTGGCCCTCGAACTGGACATGACTCCCGAGAAGGTTGTTGAAGTCCAGAAGTACGGCCGCGAGCCGATCTCGTTGCACACGCCGCTCGGCGAAGACGGCGACTCCGAATTCGGCGACCTCATCGAGGACTCCGAAGCAGTGGTGCCGGCAGACGCCGTGAGCTTCACCCTCCTCCAGGAGCAGTTGCACTCTGTGCTCGACACCCTGTCCGAGCGGGAAGCAGGCGTCGTCGCGATGCGCTTCGGCCTTACTGACGGCCAGCCGAAGACTTTAGACGAAATCGGCAAGGTCTATGGAGTCACCCGCGAACGCATCCGTCAGATCGAATCGAAGACGATGTCAAAGCTGCGCCACCCCTCGCGGTCGCAGGTTCTGCGCGACTACCTTGACTAAAGCAACGGACGCCCGGCCCTAGCCGGTACCGGCCGTCGAGAAGTGGACCCACGGATTTCCCGGGGTCCACTTCTTGTATTTAGGGGCTGTTCCGTTCGAGGGCTTGTCCCAGGATGCGGGCACCTTCCGGGAAAGCGGCCGGGTTGGGTCCTGCGAAGTTGAGCCGGATGAATGGTCCCGCCGGTTCGGCCGGAAACCACTCGGAACCCACCGCGATCATGACCCCGGCACTCTCGCAGTCACGGTTCAGGCCCTCGAGATCCGTACCGTCGGGCAGGCGTGCCCAGAGGTTCAGCCCGCCCTTGGGAATGAGGCTTAGGTCGGCGCGGGGGGCGTGCTCGCGCAGGCTCGAGACAAGAAGGTCGCGCCGTGACTGGAGCTGATGGCGGAGGCTGCGAAGATGGGTCAGCCAAGCCGGTTGTGTGACGACATCGAGTGCGGCAGCTTGCAGCAATCCGCTCACATACATCGACTCGGCCGCACGGTCCGCAAGGATCCGTTCGCGGGCGGGCCCCCGCGCAATGACGGCGGCGACGCGGATGGCTGGTGAAACGCTTTTCGTTAGGGAGCGTAGATAGACCACATGGCCCGAGTCGTCATGTGCGGCGACGGGTACCGGCGTCGACGTGATGCCGAAGTCATGGGCCCAATCGTCCTCAACGAGGAACGCGCCGAACCGCCGGACGACATCCAGGACTTCTTCCCTCCGACGGGCGGACCACTGGGCTCCAGTGGGGTTGGCATAGTTCGGTTGGGCGTAGAACAGCCGCGCACCCGTCTCCTCAAAGGCCCTGCCCAATTCTTCTGGGTCCGGCCCATCGGATCCGCTGGGCACCGGCACAATGCGGACTCCGGCTTGCGTCGCGGCCAGGATCGCGCCCCAGTAGCTCGGAGACTCCATGAGCAGCGGCTGTCCGTGCCCTACCAATGCAGTGAAGATGGAGCTGAGGCCGCCCTGGCTTCCCGGCAGCACGATCACATCGCTCGGTGTTGGCGGAGTAAGCCCTGCCGGAGTTGCGGAGCCAAGTTCGTGGGCAAACCAGGACTGCAACTCGGGAAGCCCCGGCACAGGTGGTCGGGACAATGCAGCGTCGCCGCGGGCCGCGCGAGCCAGGGCGGCTCGCACAAGCCGCTCCGGCAGGAGTTCCCTGTCCGGATACCCGGCATGGAAAGAAATGGTGGCGTTCGACGTGTCACGCATTGTGGTGGAGGCCGGGCGCGGAGGCGTCTGTGGTGCACGCAGCGCCGCAGTTTGCCAGCCGTAATCCGAGGGGCGTGCTGTCCGGACCGCCCGCACGAACGTGCCGACGCCGGGCCGGCTCTCGATCAAGCCCTGTGAGGTGAGCGCTTGCAAGGCTTTCTGAACCGTCACAGGGCTGGCCTGGTACTCGGCGACGAGTGACCGGGTGGACGGCAGTCGGGACCCCGGTGCTGCGGCCGCGATCCAGTCGCGAAGCCGCGCCGCGATCCTCGAACTGCTATCGTGGTTCATGAGAGACAATAGTAGCGCTACTACGATTATTCGCCCAGTGATACCGTGCCGCTCTGCACCTGGCCTTTGGTGGGGCCTTCTGGGAGTAGCGGCATTTTCATTCACTGTTCCCTTCACGCGGGTGGCCGTTGGTGGCCTGTCGCCCCTGTTCATCGGCTCTGGCCGTGCCGTCGTCGCGGCGATACTCGCGGCATCCGCCCTCGCGCTCACGAGGCAGCGGCTTCCACGAGGAAGGCAATGGGCGCGCCTGGCCCTGGTTGCGGCCGGGATTGTTGTCGGGTTCCCACTGCTCACCTCGTTCGCACTCACGACGGTGCCGGCCAGCCACGGTGCCGTCGTCATCGCGCTGTTGCCGGCGGCAACAGCAACCGCCGCAGTGCTCCGCGGGCGTGACCGTCCGCCTATCGCTTTCTGGCTGGTCACGGGCGTAGGGGCGGTCGCGGCGATTGCATTCGCCGTCGCCCAGTCCGGCAATGCGGCCCAATCCGGCGGGTTCGGGCAAGCCGGCTGGGCGGACGTGCTGCTCCTCGGTGCCGTCATCGCTGCGGCCATCGGTTACGCGGAAGGTGGCCTGCTCGCCCGCGAACTCGGCGCATGGCAGACCGTATCCTGGGCGCTCGTCATGGCATCGCCCTTGATGGCAGGCCTGGCAGCGCTCTCCATGTCGCAGCAGCCGCCCGCCGCTTCGCCTCTCCAGTGGGTTGCTTTTGCATACCTCGGAGTCGTCAGTATGTTCTTCGGTTTCTTTGCCTGGTACCGCGGGCTCGCCATTGGGCCCATGGCGAAGGTCAGCCAAATACAGCTCATACAGCCGGTCATGAGCATTTGCTGGGCAGCGTTGCTGCTCGGCGAATCCCTGGATTTGACCACAGTCATCGGTGGGCTGGCCGTCATCGTCTGCGCCGGGGCGGCAGTGAGGGTCCGGCTCCAGCCGGAGCCCGCGCAACAGAATCGCCGAGGATCACCGGAACGCCGGGATCACCAGCCACCACAACCAGCCACACGATAGGAAGAGAGGAAACCTAATGTACATCCCAGCGCATTTCGAGGCGGCTCCCGACGTGATCCAGAACCTCTTGGCACGGCCAGGTGCAGCCAACCTGGTCACCACGACAGCCCAGGGCATGCTCGCGACTTTGCTGCCGCTCGTCTACGATCCCTCGATCGGCGAACACGGCGCGCTCCACGGACACCTCGCCCGAACCAATTCGCAGTGGTCCGAGCCCGCGATCGGAGAATCACTCGCGATCATCCAAGGCGCGGACGCCTACATCTCGCCCTCCTGGTACGCGTCGAAGGAAGAGCACGGACGTGTCGTCCCGACGTGGAACTACACAACCGCCCACGTGTACGGCAAGCTCACCGTCCATGACGACGCGGAGTGGCTCGGAAAGCACGTCAGGCGGCTGACCGGCCTCCACGAAGCCCTGACCGAACAACCGTGGTCCGTGGATGACGCGCCGGAGCGCTACATCTCCGGACAGTTGCGTGCGATCGTCGGCGTTGAGCTGGTGATCACCCGAATCGAAGCGAAGGCCAAACTCAGCCAGAACCGGCCAGACAAGGACATCGACGGGGTGGTGGCCGGGCTTGACGCCCAGGGGCACCGGGAAATCGCGGCCGACGTGGCCCGGGCCAGGCAGGAAAGATCGCGCTAGCGCAGCAAGGCCCCCTCCGCTTGGAGGGGGCCTTGCCGTCTCTATGAAATTTTTCCAGCCGGGCGGCCGCTGGGGCCCGCCATTGAGCTAGTCGGCGAGGACGGGTTCCTTCTCCTGAAGGCGAGCGGTCTCGTCATGCCAGTCCGAGGTCATCGGCCGCAGCGTGGCCTCAACTGCACGTGCGTGGTGGCCGCAGAAAAGCAGCTCACCGCCGGAGGACTCGAGTACAACGCGGACATATGCCTGGGCCCCGCAACGGTCGCACCGGTCGAGTGCGTTCAGTGTGCGGTCTGCAACTGCTGTTGTCATGTTCGGCCTCCTTAGTAGTTCTGTGTATCCATATAACCAGCATTCGAAGCGAAACCATGGCAAGGATGGGTCACGTTCGCTGTCCGCGTATCACATGTAAGTAACACCGGAAAGTGGCGTCCAGCACGATTGGGAGTGGCAGCTCTCGTCCGGGCTCCCGGGCAGATAGCCTAGGAGGAGTGTTTTTTGCCTCAGTTACACCCGAAGGAGCGCCCCGCCCGTGGCACCGAGTTCTGAATACAACGCCCGGCACCTTTCCGTTTTGGAAGGCCTGGAGGCGGTCCGCAAACGCCCGGGCATGTACATCGGCTCCACCGATTCCCGCGGCCTCATGCATTGCCTCTGGGAGATCATCGACAACTCCGTGGACGAAGCGCTGGCCGGCTTCGGACACGACATCCAGGTCATCCTCCACGGGGACAATTCGGTGGAAATCCACGACGACGGCCGCGGCATCCCGGTGGACCTGGAGCCCAAGACCGGACTCAGCGGCGTCGAAGTTGTCTTTACCAAGCTGCACGCGGGCGGCAAGTTCGGCGGCGGCTCCTACACGGCGTCCGGCGGCCTTCACGGCGTTGGCGCGTCCGTAGTGAACGCGCTCTCCGCCCGCTTGGACGTGCAGGTGGACCGCGGCGGCAAGACTTACCAGATGTCTTTCCGCCGGGGCGAGCCCGGACGCTTCAAGGACACCGGTTCGAAGCCCAGCCCGACGTCCCCCTTCGAACCGTTCGTCGAGAACTCGGTGCTCGACGTCGTCGGCAAGGCCAAGCGCGGCGTCACCGGTACCCGGATCCGGTACTGGGCAGACCGGCAGATCTTCACCCCGGACGCGAAGTTCGCCTACGAGGACCTGGTAGCACGCGCCCGCCAAACATCCTTCCTTGTTCCAGGGCTGAAAATCACTGTCCGTGACGAGCGCAGGCTGCCCGGCACCCCCGGCGAGAGCGGCCCGCACCAAGAGGTCTTCCACCACGACGGCGGTATTTCCGAATTCGTCGACTTCCTCGCCGCGGACTCGGGCGTCACGGATATTTGGAGGCTCCACGGTGCGGGCAAGTTCAAGGAAACCGTTCCGGTGCTTGACGAGAACGGGCACAGCAAGATCGCCGAAGTGGAGCGCGACTGCGAAGTGGACATCGCGCTGCGCTGGGGGATCGGCTACGAAACCACCATGCGCAGCTTCGTCAACATCATCGCCACGCCCAAGGGCGGAACGCACCAGGCCGGATTCGAGCAGGCACTCCTGAAGACGTTCCGCAAGGCCGTCGAAACGAACGCGCGCAAACTCAAAGCGGGCAACGACAAGATTGAAAAGGACGACGTCCTGGCCGGCCTCACGGCAGTGCTGACTGTCCGGCTGGCAGAGCCGCAATTCGAGGGCCAGACCAAGGAAATCCTGGGTACATCAGCTGTCAGGGCCATTGTTGCCAAGGTGGTCGAGGAAGAGATCACAGCGCGCCTGAACTCGGCGAACCGCAACGACAAGGCCCAGTCGGCCCTGCTGCTTGAGAAAATCGTCAGCGAAATGAAGTCGCGCATCTCTGCGCGGGTCCACAAGGAAACGCAGCGCCGGAAGAATGCGCTGGAGACGTCCTCGATGCCCACCAAGCTCGCAGACTGCCGCTCGGACGACGTTGAACGCTCCGAGCTGTTCATCGTGGAAGGTGACTCCGCGCTTGGCACGGCAAAGCTGGCGCGGTCCTCGGATTTCCAAGCGCTGTTGCCCATCCGTGGCAAGATCCTGAACGTTCAGAAAGCCTCGGTGGGGGACATGCTCTCCAACGCTGAGTGCGCTGCCCTCATCCAGGTAGTGGGCGCCGGCTCGGGCCGGAGCTTCGACATCGACGCCGCCCGCTACGGCAAGGTCATCCTGATGACCGATGCAGACGTCGACGGCGCGCATATCCGCACGCTGCTGCTCACCCTGTTCTTCCGGTACATGCGTCCGATGATCGACGCGGGCCGCGTGTACGCTGCAGTGCCGCCCCTCCACCGGGTGGAAGTCATCAACCCGGGCCAAAAGGCCAACGAGATGATCTACACGTACTCGGAGGCCGAACTGCACGTCCTGCTGGCCAGGCTCGCCAAGGAAGGCAAGCGCTACAAAGAACCCATCCAGCGCTACAAGGGCCTGGGTGAAATGGACGCCGAGCAGCTCGCGGAGACCACGATGGATCCGCGCCACCGTACCCTCCGGAAGGTGGGGATCGAGAACGCCAAGATGGCGGAGGACACCTTTGACCTCCTGATGGGATCGGACGTTGCCCCGCGCAAGGACTTCATCATTGCCGGCGCGGCTGACCTGGACCGGGAACGCATCGACGCCTGATTCCAGGTGGACATGCCCCCTCCCGGCAGTTTGGAGTGGACATAGTCCGAATATGTCCACTGCCTGTTCCGGGGGCAGGGCATGTCCGGTGGACTGGATCAGCCGAGCAGTCCCGGCACGATCAGCAGGCCGGTCGGGACCGCGAGCAACATGGCCGACGCGGCGAGGACCATGGCGCGCAGGGCTCCGGGAAGCGGCGGCTTGGGTGAGAGCAGCCGGCTGACGCGCGTCGCCGTCGTGCGCGGTGAATCGGCGCCGCCAGTGCCGCCGGTGCCACCGGTGCCGCCCCAAGTGTCGCCCGCGGGGGACATGGCGTTGCTGCCCGTTGCGGGCGGGATGAATTGCTCCACGGGGCTCGCGGAGCCGCTCGCCACTATCGCGATCGCCTTGATGAGCGTTCCCTTGCTCTCGGTGCGCAGGGCGACGTCATCGGCGAGCATTTCGATCAGGGAGTTGACCGCGACTTGGGCGAGCCGCGTGGTGGGGAACCAGGGGAGTGCCTGGCGCCATGCCGCGAAGGCCCACAAAAGAAGGTCGTGGCGTTGCGAGAGATGGGCATTCTCGTGGATGAGGACGGCCCGGAGCTCGGCAGGCTCGAGGGCGGCCATCAGGCCGTCGGACAGAACGGTCACCGACCTTGCTCCGCCGGGCAGGCAGTAGGCAACGGGGGAGTCGTGGTTGATGACCACGGTGCCGGGGCCGTCGTCGGACGGTGAGGCCAGGAGGGCCAAGAGTTCGCGGTGCCTGCGCCGTTGCCGTTCGATTTTGACGTAGGTGAGCAGCAGGGTGAAGACGAGATGGGCGCTCAGAAGCGCTGCGGCCGACAATGCGAACAAATGCCAGAAGCCCAGTGCCGTGGTGGGCTCGTTGTGAAGCACCATGCCGGCCAGGGAACGCAGGCCCGCGATCAGGTTGTCGCCGATGGGCTCAAGGCCGTAGGCGAGCATAGCGCCGATCATGGAGAGGCCACCGGCGAGTGCGATGGCTTGCCAGAGGACCATGGCCATGAACGGGGCGCGTGAAGGCCACTCGGCGCGCGACAAGAGGACAGGAACCGGCCAGGCCAGCACCAAAGCAAGGACCGCCAGAAAATATGAGGTCCAGAACATGGGTTGCTTAGTCTTTGCCGAGCAGCTTGCGCAGCGTGGCGGCTTCACTCTCGCTCACGGAACCGATGAACCGGGCCAGTACTGCTTCACGGTCCGGGGCAGAACCGAGGGCCTCGTGCATGAGGTCCGCCGTGTGGTCCGCGCGGCTCGAAACAGCCTGGTAGCGGTGCGGACGGGTGCCGCGCTCGCGCTCCACGAGGCCCTTCTTCTCAAGGCGCGACAAGACGGTCAGGACGGTCGTCACTGCGAGGTCCTTGCCTTGGTGTCCTGCAATGCCGTCTGTTGCGGCAGAATCCTGAGCCAGCAGATCACGGAGTTTGTTGGCTGTCGCGGCCTCCTGGCCCGCCCAAAGGAGGTCCATGACCGCCCGTTCCAGTTCCCCAAGACTTGCCATCAATCCATCCCCTACTTTCCGCACCACCCCGGCCCGTTTCCTCGGCCCCCGGGGAAGTGCGATGATCCAACATTCCACCCTCAATCTACCGCTTTTCAGGCCGCGATTCTACGTGAGGTAGAACATGGCGCCCGGCGTGTCCTTGCGGCACCATGACGCCGCTGGAAGAGTGGTGCACACATCGCGGGGGGTTTGTTCTACACTGTGTAGAAGAAGTAGTTCTACGCAACGTAGAAAATAGGCGCCGAAAAGAGGGCGCCGGATCAAAGGACAGCCATGGACGCCTTGGAAATCGCACGCTGGCAATTTGGAATCACAACCGTCTACCACTTCATGATGGTGCCGCTGACCATCGGCCTGGGTCTCGTCGTGGCCGTCATACAGACCTTCTGGTACCGCACCGGCAAGGTGGAATACCTGCGGATGACCAAGTTCTGGGGCAAGCTCTTCCTCATCAACTTCATCATGGGCGTGGCCACGGGAATCGTGCAGGAATTCCAATTCGGCATGGCATGGAGCGAGTACAGCCGGTTCGTCGGCGACGTGTTCGGTGCGCCCCTGGCCCTGGAGGCGCTTCTCGCCTTCTTCGTGGAATCGACATTCTTGGGACTCTGGATTTTCGGCTGGAAGCAACTCAAGCGCGGTGTCCACCTCGCGTGCCTCTGGATCGCCGTGATTGGCTCGTTCTTCTCTGCCTACTTCATCATCGTCGCCAACTCCTGGATGCAGCACCCTGTCGGCGTCAAGATGGTCAACGGGCGCCCGCACATGACTGACGCCTGGGCGGTCTTTACCAACAACACTGCCTTGGTGGCCGTACCCCACACCCTCTTCGGTGCGCTGGCCGTGGCCGGAGCGTTCCTCCTCGGAATCGCCTGGTACCACCTTTGGCGCCGCCGCCACGATGGCATTGACACCGTGGGAGCCGACGGCCGGGCCGTCGCGGGCGAAGCGGACATTCCCGGGCGGGACAAGACCGACTACAAAGTCTGGATGACCTCCCTGCGGATCGGCGCCGTCGTCGCCATGATCTCTTTCGCCGGCACCGCCATCACGGGCGATATGCAGGGCAAACTGATGTTCGAACAACAGCCCATGAAGATGGCCGCAGCCGAGGCCGCCTGCCACGACGGCACCGGATTCTCTATCCTGAGCGTCGGCAACGTCGGGTCGAAGAACTGCAACGACATTGTTGCCGTGATCGAGGTCCCCGGCATCCTGTCCTTCCTGGCCAAGGGCGATTTCACCACCGAAGTGAAGGGCGTCAACAGCCTCCTGGACGAATACAAGGCCAAGTACGGCACCCACCTGCCGGACAACCCCCTCTATGGCGACCGGGCAGGGCAGGACATCCAGTACGTACCCGTCATGGAAGTGACGTACTGGGGCTTCCGCATGATGATCGGATTCGGCGGGATCGCTGCCTTTGCCGCGTTGCTCGCATTGTGGGTGACCCGTAAGGGGTTGGTCCCGCAATCACGGTGGATCATGCGCCTGGCGGTCTTCGGAATCCTGGCTCCCTTCGGTGCCAACGCCGCCGGGTGGATCTTCACCGAAATGGGCCGGCAGCCGTTCGTCGTCGCGCCTAATCCGGACGCAAGCGGCGTCGACCAAGTGTTCATGTTCACCGCCGCGGCCGTCTCACCCGGCGTCTCCGCCGCTGAGCTCATCACCTCGCTGGTGGTGTTGGGGTCCATCTACGCCGTGCTGCTGGTGGTCGAGGTCCGCCTGCTGGTCAAGTACGCCCGGGGCGGAGTGGTGTCCGCGATGCCTGAGCTCGCCAAGGCGCTCAGCGAAAAGAAGGACAAGACGGACGACGACGGCGGGACCCCGGGTGCACAGGACCGGCCGGGCGCGAGCGACGACGTCCTGGCATTCGCCTACTAGGAAGCAGAGGGATCATTCGAATGGAACTGTTGCCCACCGTCTGGTTCGTGGCCATCGCCGTGCTGTGGACGGGATACCTCTTCCTCGAGGGATTCGACCTCGGCGTCGGAATGCTCATGAAGCTCTTCGCCCGGAACGACACCGACCGCCGGGTGTTGCTGAACACCGTCGGCCCGGTATGGGACGGGAATGAAGTGTGGCTGCTGACCGCGGCCGGTGCCACCTTCGCGGCTTTTCCGCTGTGGTACGCCTCGTTGTTTTCGGCGCTTTACCTGCCGCTCCTGATCGTCCTCGTGGCCCTGATCTTCAGGGCTGTGGCCTTCGAGTACCGGGGCAAAGTGGACACGCAGCGCTGGCGGACCGCCTGGGACTGGGCCATCGCGCTGGGCTCGTTCACCGCCGCGTTCGGCATCGGTGCCGCCCTGGCGTTGACCACTACCGGGCTTCCGATCGACTCGAACGGCGACCGCCACGGCGGCCCTTTTGCCTGGTTCAGCGGCTACGCCGTGCTGGGCGGATTGGCCGTGGTCGCGTTCGCCCTGGTGCATGCGCTGGCCTTCCTGGCCCTGAAGACCGACGGCCAAGTGCGCCACCGCGCGCGCCGCTGGTTTGTGCGGCTCGCCCCGATCGCCTTGCTGCCGCTGCTGGCGTGGGCGGTTGCCGTGCAGCTGCTCAGCGGCAAGCCGGCAACGTGGATACTGGTGATCCTCGGAGTCTTCGCAGCGGCGGCCGCCTGGGTCCTCGCCCGCCGCGGGGCTGAGGGGAAGGCCTTCGGAGCGCTGGGCGCCTTCCTCGTGTGCGCCACCGCTTCCATCTTCGGTGCGGCGTTCCCAGTGGTCATCCCGTCCACTTTGAACCCCGCCTTCAACCTCACCATTTCCAACGCCTCGTCGTCCGCCTACACCCTCGGGCTGATGAGCATCGCGGCCGCCGTCGGCCTGCCGCTCGTCATCGCCTACCAGGCCTGGACCTACTGGGTGTTCCGTCGCCGCGTGAGCGCGGCACACATTCCCCCGGCGCACGGGTTCCTCCCGGCCATCGCGGCCAAGGTGCTCGTCGGCCATGAGGCGCCGGCAGGTCGAGCTGCCAAACACGCACCCCGCGACGCCGGCGAGTAGCGGATGAAGCCCGAGCTGCCGGCCGGACCCGCCACACGGTCCGCCTTGTATTTCCTTGGCCTGCTGTCCTCGCTCAAGGCCTTGTCCCTGGTCCTGATCGCGCAGGCCATCGCGGCGATGCTGTCCGGACTCGCGGCAGGCGGCAGCGGGTGGCGGGAATCGCTCCTTTGGGGTGCGGCGGGCGCCGTCCTGCGGTCGCTGGCAGTCTGGGGGCAGGGAGTCGCGGCGCGCCGCGCGGCCCTCGGGGTCAAGGAAGAGCTGCGGTCCCGGCTGCTTTGGCGCGCTCTCGGCTCCGGGGCTGCGGGACGGGTCGGCGATGTGAACGACGGCGGGCTCGCGGTGCTTGCGACGCGAGGCCTTGATGCCCTGGACAATTACTACACCCAGTTCCTTCCCGCGTTGGTCAATTGTGCCGCAGTGCCCCTGCTCCTCGGCGCCCGGATCCTCTTCGCGGACTGGGTCAGTGCCGTGGTGGTGGTGCTGACCCTCCCGCTGGTCCCGCTCTTCATGGTCCTGATCGGCCGCCATACCGAGGACCGGGTCCGCGAAGCCCAATCCACGCTGCGGAAGCTTTCGGGGCACATCCTGGAGTTGGCGAAGGGACTTCCGGTGTTGGTCGGGCTGGGCCGCGCGCGCGAACAGCGCGCAGCCCTCGAGGACCTCTCGGAGGAATACCGCTCGCGCACCATGGGAACACTGCGTACCGCCTTCCTGTCAGCCCTCGCCCTGGAGCTGATAGCTACCCTCTCGGTCGCCGTCGTGGCAGTCTTCATCGGCGTGCGTCTCGTGGCCGGCGACATGGGCCTGGAAGCAGGCCTGCTGGCCCTCATCCTCGCTCCCGATTGCTATCTTCCCCTGCGCGAACTGGGCGCGGCGCACCATGCCAGCGACGACGGGCGCGAGGCTTTGGCCGCCGCCAACGCCGTGCTCGCCTCGCCGGCGGGCCGACCGCTGATTGGCGCGCCCGGCGCCGTCGCGCCAGCCGCCGGGCCGGCCGGCAAGACCGGACCCTCCGACGTCACTGTCACCGGCCTGACGGTGACGTACGCGGGCCGGGCGGCGGCCGCCGTCGGACCCCTCGACTTCAAAGCGCCGGCCGGGAAGATCACCGCCCTTGACGGGCGCAGCGGTTCCGGCAAGAGCACCGTCCTGGGCGTCCTGGCCGGCACGATCGGCGACGGCCCGGCGGCAACCATCGAAGGTTCTGTCGCCGGTCTGGATGCCGGCTCGGTCGCATGGGTTCCACAGCATCCTGTCATGGCCGCAGACACGGTGCTGGACGAGATAGTCCTTTATCTGCAGGGCGGCAACCAGGAGTGCCCGTCCCCGGGACTTGCGTCGCCGGATCCCGAAACCACCGCCGATGCGGACCTGGCGAGGGCCATGCGTTGCCTGGAGCAGGCCGCCGCGGACCACCTCGCGTACAAACACCCGGCCGAGTTGAGTCCAGGCGAAATGCGGCGGGTGGCCGTGGCCCGGGGCCTGGCGCGCCTTGCCTCCGGTGCCAAGGTCCTGCTGCTCGACGAACCCACCGCCCACCTGGACGATGCGTCGGCGGACGCCGTCCGTTCGGCGATTGCCGGGCTGCGGGGGGCCGCGACTGTCATCCTGGTGGCCCACGACGCCGCGACCCGGAACCTGGCGGACAACGTAGTGAGGGTCGACGGCGGGAAGGCTGACCCCGGGATGTCCGACGCCGGGACGGTACAACAGCAAGCCGGGACAGCGCGCCCGGGCTCCGCCGTATCCGCGGCAGCCCCACTCCGGCCGGATGCGGATACCGGAACCACACCGGTGGGGGGAATTGAACCCCCGACCTCTTTCTCCACGCTCAAGGCCCTCGCGCGGGTCCTTGCCCCGGTCCGCTACAAGTTCGCCGGGGCCGTGCTGCTGGCGGCGCTCGCCGCCTTGTTTGCCGTGGCCCTGTCGGGGCTGTCCGGCTGGCTGATCATCCGGGCCAGCGAACAACCGCCCATCCTGTATTTGCTCGGAGCGATCGTCGGCGTCCGGTTTTTCGGCATAGGCAGGGCGGTGCTGCGGTACGCCGAACGGCTCGTCGTCCACGACACGGTCTTCGCCTCCATGACGAGGCTCCGGGGTGCGCTTTGGGCGGCTCTCAGTGCGCGGGCGCTGTCCCTGCGGCGGCTTCTGCAGGGTGGCAATGTGCTCGGCGCGGTGGTGGACGACGTCGACACTCTGCGTGAGGTGCTGCCGCGGGTCGTCCTGCCTCCGCTGTCCGCGCTCGCCGTTGCTGTTTCGGCGCTGGTTGCCTCTGCGCTGCTGGTTCCCGCTTCCGTACCGGCGGTTGCAATGACCGCCGTGGTAGGCCTGGTCCTCGCTCCACTTCTTGCGCTGGCGGCGGACCGCAACGCGGCGCGCGCCGAGCAGCAACTGCGCTCCCTCGTTCTGCGTGACGTTGCCGCGGCCCTCGACGCGCGCGCGGAACTCAGCGCCAACGGCGTCGCCGGCACGGTGTTGTCGTCCCTGACCCGGAAGGACAACGCAGCGACTGCAGCCGCACAGCGTTCGGCCTGGGCCGACGGGATCGGCCAGGGGTTGACGGTGCTTGCCTGCACCCTGGGAGCCTTCGGGGCGGGGATTTTGGCCGCACCTTCCGTGCAAGCCGGAACGGTCGCGCCGGCTGTGCTGGCCGTCGTCGTCCTGGTCCAGTTGGCCCTCGCGGAGCCCTACGGAGCGGTGGTATCAGCAGTCCGGCAGGGTCCGGCTTTGGCCTCGGTGCTGCGGCGGATCGCACAGTCCGGAGCCTTCGACGCCCCGGATGCCGACGGCGGCGTGCGGCCGCTGCCGGAGCGGCCCGACGGTTCCGCGGGACTGCTGCTGGACCGTCTCGAAGCCGCGTGGCCCGGCGGGGCGCCCGTGTTCAGCGGGCTCAGCGCCGAAGCGGCCCCCGGACGTTGGCTCGCGGTCACCGGCCCCTCCGGCTCGGGGAAGTCCACCCTGCTCTCGGTCGTGCTTGGCTTCCTGCCGGAATCTTCCGGGAGGGCGTACGTCACTGGGAAGGCAGCGTGGTGTCCCCAGGAAGCGCATCTTTTCGACTCCACGATCCGGGGCAACTTGCTGCTCGCCCGCCCGGCGGCGCGCAAGCCTTCGGAAGCGGACATGTACAAGGCCTTGGGCGCCGTCGGCCTTGCCGGCTTGGTGTCCGAACTTCCCCGTGGGCTCGATAGCCGCATCGGCCCCTCGGGTTCGTTCCTGAGCGGCGGCGAACGCCAACGGCTCGCCATGGCCCGCACGCTCCTCACCGGCGCTGCGGTCCTGCTCCTGGACGAGCCGACCGCCCATCTGGACGCCGAGGCCGGGCAGCTCATGATGGCGGAGCTGCGTGCCGGGCTGAAGGACGTCACAGTGGTCCTCGTGACTCACAACCCGGCCGACATCGACGGGACGGATTCCCGGCTGGATCTGGGCTCGCCGTCGGCTCTCCCGGAGCCGGTGCGGGGGAGCTAGCCGAGAAACCGCCGGGCGATCGAGTCCACCGTCTCGACGATATGGTCCACGAGTTTCACTGCGTCGTCCTCCCGGATGAGCGGCGTCGACTGGCCGGCCCACAGCGACATCAGGCCAGGGATACCCTGTGCCGCCGCGGCGGGCCGGAACTTCCCGGTCAGCCAGTTCTGGATCGGGAACGGGGCGTGCGCGGAAGGGTCGGCGAGTTCCCTGATGATCCGGTTGGGGATCCCGCGGGCCAGGCGGCCGCTGAGGGCACGGGTCAGGACCGTGTGGGCGGCGTCGGGGCCGCGCATCGCGGCGAGGTGCGCGGGGCTGATGGCTGACTGCCGCGTGGCGAGGAAGGCCGAACCGATCTGGACCGCATCCGCGCCCAGAGCCAAGGCGGCAGCGACCCCACGGCCGTCCGAAATACCGCCTGCCGCGATGACCGGAACCGAAACCGCATCCACCACCTGTGGCACCAGGGCCATGGTCCCCACGAGCGAGTCCTCCGGTGCGCGGAGGAAGGAAACCCGGTGTCCGCCGGCCTCCATCCCCGTGGCGACGATCGCGTCAACACCGCCGCCGTCCAAGGCCACCGCTTCGTCGACCGTGGTGGCAGTACCCACCACCACGATGCCGTTCCGCCGGGCCTGTTCAATGACGGCAGGGGACGGCACGCCGAACACGAAGCTCAGCACGGCCGGCCGGGCATCGATTGCCGCCTGGATCTGTTCCTGCAGATCGGGGAGGTACGCGTCCGGTTGGGCGGGTGGTTCCACGCCCACCAGATCGAAGTATGGCCGGAGGATGTCCAGGTAGGCGGCGAACTGGCCTGCGTCCGCGGTGGGCGGCTCCTCGCCCTCGATGGGGAGCCAAAGGTTCAGCGCGAACGGTTTCCCGGTGGCTTCCTTGAGCTCTTTGGCCGTGGCGGTAATCCGTTCCGCGTCGTAGCCGTAGAGGCCATAGGAACCCAGTCCGCCGGCTTCGCTGACGGTGGCCGCCAGCTCCACCGACGACAGGCCCCCGAACGGTCCGAGGACAATGGGCAGATCAATGTTGAAGAGGCGTGTTGCCCTCGTGTCTTTCCATGACATCGCGGCGCCTAGCCGTCCACGTCGTGCAAGTGGTGGACGACGTCGTGCAGGAAGTACTGGGAGAACGTCAGCACGGTGAAGGTCGAGCCGTTGCTGCGGACCCCCGTGCGGGGCCACTCGTCCTCGCGGACCGCGGCGAAGGAGTTGGCAATCTGGGTGCCCTCCGCGACCAGTTGCGCAGCGACTTCGGCCGGGTCCGCATGGGCGTAGTCGCCGTCGATCGCGGCCTTGTCCTGGTCCCAATTGTCGAAATGGGCGTCGTCATCGCTCAGCATGAGATTCAGGCGCTGGTCGAAGAGGCTGAAGACGTCCCGAACGTGGCAGGCGTATTCCAAGGGCGACCACGTGTGGTCGTCCGGGCGGGTGGAGGCATCTTCCCGGCGCAGGACGGCCCGCCAACGCGGCAACATGCTCAAGACCGCGCCCGGGACGGTGGACGGCGTCACGGTAGCGGAGTCGAAGCCGCACTCGGGACAGGGCGTGGACAGGACCCAGGTCCAGTCCTTGTCATCGGGAATGATCGGCATGGCAGTAGTCTATGGCCCGGATTCCTGATCCGGTCACACCTTGCGGAGAGGGGCTGCTTCCAGCCGTGGCCAGCGCGATCAGGAGTAAAGTTAGGTGCTGGGGGAAGCCTGGAAAGTGAAACTGCCATGCTAAAGGATCTAAGCGTCGCCGGCGTGCTTCCTGCCAGCGATATCGCCCGCGCACGCGACTTCTACCGCGACAAACTCGGCCTCGAACCGGAGAACCCGGAGGCCTCGGACAACCTGATGTACAAGTGCGCCAACGGCACAGGCTTCCTGCTCTACGAGACGTCCTTTGCCGGGACTGCGAAGAACACCCAGTTGGGATTCCAGAGCACGGACCTGGACCGCGACATGGCCGACCTCAGGGAACGCGGAGTCGTCTTCGAAGAGTACGACATGCCCGGCCTGAAGACCGAAAACGGCGTAGCTACGCTGCCCGACGGCGAAAGGGGAGCCTGGTTCCGCGATTCGGAGGGAAACATTCTCAGCATCGCCACGATGTAGCCCGGCATCCGGGCAGGGCACCGGCTACCTCGCGTTAACTTTCGCCGGCGTTCCCTTCTCCCCACGCCATGCTGGCGCCGACGGCGTCCACGGGCTGGGAAAGGGGAACGCCGGAGCCGTCACGACGGCCATGTTCTTGCGGGAGGGCGCGGGCAACACCGGCGCTGGATGACGCCTTGGCAGGACCATGGCCCGCCCACCCGAGCAGGAGCATGTCTTCACCCTTGAGGAAACGGTGCGCCCGCACGCCTCCGGTGGCCCGGCCCTTGGCCGGGTACTCGTCGAACGGGGTGACCTTGGCCGTGCCGGGAGCGGTTCCCGGCAGCGCACCGTTGCTGCCCGCAATCGTCACGACGACGGCGGCAGGGTCATTCGCCCGCACCGCGCCGAAGTGGATGACGGCGTCGCCGGCCGCCAGCTTGATTCCCGCCATGCCGCCCGCGGTACGGCCCTGTGGCCGGACGGCGGAGGCGCTGAAGCGCAGGAGCTGCGCAAGCCGGGTCACGAAGACGAGGTCGACGTCGTCGTCCCGGGCGGGATCCACGCCCACCACAGCGTCCTTGTCCTTGAGGGCAATGATTTCCCAGTCTTCCCGGTTCAAGGGGTACTCGGGCTGGACCCGCTTCACCACGCCCTGCGCCGTTCCGATCGCCAACACCGTATCCAGCGGCACGAGCGCTACGAGCGATTCACCCTTGAGCAGGGTGATGAAGTCCTTCGCCGCGACGCCCCCTGCAAGGTTGGGCAGGCCGGACACGGCCGGGAGCGCCGGCATGTCCATGACCTGGACCCGCAGCATGCGGCCCTGCGACGTGACTGCGCCAATCTCGCCGCGCGCCGTTGTCTTGACCACGGAGCGGTAGACATCGTGCTTGCTCCGCGGGCCGGATTCGACCAACGGCTCCTGGTTGGACGTCCGCGCGATCTGGCCGGACGCGCTGAGGATTGCCCAGCACGGGTCGTCGGGAATTTCGAGGGGGAGTGCGGCGGCCTTGCCCTTGCCCGCCGGGACGGCTGCGGCAAGTGCGGCGGCCACAGTGGGGGACACCGCTTCCGATTCGAGGAGGACGGTGCGCCGCGGGGTGCCGTACTTCTCGGCCACTTCGGCCAGTTCCCCGGACACCACTTCACGCAGGAGTACATCCGACGCCAGGATCGCCTCGAGCTCGGCAATCTCGCGGCGCAGTTCGTCCTGCTCCTTCTCAAGCTCGATGCGCGAGTACTTGGTCAGCTGGCGCAGGCGGAGTTCCAGGATGTAGTTGGCCTGGACCTCGGACAGGTCGTAGATCGACATCAACCGTTCGCGGGCCGCCGATGCCTCGTCCGAAGAGCGGATGATCTGGATGACCTCGTCGATGTCGACGATCGCGATCAACAGGCCCTCCACCAGGTGGAGGCGGTCTTTTTTCTTTCCCAGGCGGAAGGCGGTGCGGCGGCGCACCACGGACAAGCGATGGTCGACGTACACTTGGAGGAGTTGCAGCAGGCCGAGGGTCTGCGGCTGGCCGTCCACCAGGGTGACGTTGTTGATGCCGAAGGAGTCTTCCATCGGCGTGAACCGGTAGAGCTGCTGCAGCACGGCGTTGGGATTGAAGCCGTTCTTGATCTCGATCACGAGCCGCAGTCCGTGCTTGCGGTCAGTGAGGTCCAGGACATCGCTGATGCCGCTCAGCTTTTTGGCGTTGACGGCATCCTTGATCTTTTCGATGACCTTCTCCGGACCCACCATGTAGGGGAGCTCGGTCACCACCAGGCCGGTGCGGCGCGCGGTCAGCTGCTCGACCTCCACCTTCGCGCGGGTCTTGAACGAACCGCGTCCCGTGGCATAGGCATCGCGGATGCCATCCAAGCCCACGATCCGGCCGCCGGTAGGCAAGTCCGGACCCGGCACGAACCGCATGATGTCTTCCAGCGTGGCATCCGGGTTTGCGATGAGGTGCCGGGCGGCCGCGATGACCTCGACGAGGTTGTGCGGGGCCATGTTGGTCGCCATGCCGACGGCGATCCCCGTGGTGCCGTTGACCAGCAGGTTGGGGAAAGCGGCCGGCAGGACATCGGGCTGGGTGAGCTGGTTGTCGTAGTTGGGAACGAAGTCCACCACGTCTTCATCGAGGTGGTCGGTCATCGTCAGCGCCGCGGCGGCCAGCCTGGCCTCCGTGTAACGCGGGGCAGCCGGCCCGTCGTCGAGCGAACCGAAGTTGCCGTGGCCGTCAATCAGCGGAAGCCGCAACGAGAAGTCCTGTGCCATGCGCACCATGGCGTCATAGATCGCCGCGTCACCGTGGGGGTGCAGCTTTCCCATGACTTCGCCCACCACGCGGGCGCTCTTCACATGGCCGCGGTCCGGGCGCAGGCCCATGTCGCTCATCATGTACAAGATGCGCCGCTGGACGGGTTTGAGGCCGTCGCGCGCATCCGGGAGCGCGCGGGAATAGATCACCGAATATGCGTACTCCAGGAAGGAGCCTTCCATTTCGGAAGTGACGTCGATATCGATGATGTTCTCGGTGAAGTCCCCGTCGACGGCGGCAGAGGCCGCGTTTGCGCGGGAGGGACTTTGGCTTCGTGCCATGGAGTCGGTGGATCCTTAAACGTGTACTGCGGAAGACTTAGCTAGGCTAAGCCTATGGTGGATCAGCGCGGCGCCGGCGTATATCCGGAATATTGGGAGGCCGATGTCGTGCTTCGGGACGGCGGAACGGCCCACTTGAGACCAATCTCACCCGAAGACGCCGACGCCCTCCAGGCCTTCCACACGGCGCAGTCCGAGACGTCCATCTACATGCGGTTCTTCTCGTTCAAATCGAGGCTTTCGAGCAAGGAACTCCGCCGTTTCACCGAGGTGGACCACAAGGACCGGGTGGCGTTCGTCATCACCATCGGCGGCGAGATCGTCGGTGTCGGCCGCTACGACAGGCTCAACGACCGCACCGAAGCCGAAGTGGCCTTCAATATTTCCGACGCCCAGCAGGGGCGGGGCATCGGCTCGATACTCCTCGAACACTTGGCTGCGGCCGCCCGGGAGAACGGCATCCGCCGCTTCACGGCCGAGGTCCTGCCGGAGAACCGCAAGATGCTCCGGGTCTTCGCCGATGCAGGCTATGAGCTGGCGCGCAAATTCGACGACGGCGTGGTCAGCGTCGAATTCAATATCAACCCCACCGAAAAATCCCTCGCCGTCATGGAATCGCGGGAACACCGTGCCGAGGCCCGGAGCGTACGCGACTTGCTGGCGCCGTCGTCGATCGCCGTGGTGGGCGCGAGCCGCAGGTGGGGCACCGTGGGGCACCAATTGCTGGAGCACGTCCTGGCAGGTGGCTTCACCGGCGCCGTCTACGCGGTCAACCCTGAAGCATTCGAGCTGGCCGGCATGAAGTCCTTCGCGCGGATCGCTGACGTCCCCGGGCCGGTGCAACTCGCCGTCGTGGCCGTTCCTTACGAGGAAGTGCCGAAGGTCGTGGACGAGTGCGGGGCGGCCGGAGTCAAAGGCCTCGTGGTGGCCACGGCCGGGTACGCGGACGACGGCGAGCGGGGGTTGCGGAGGCAGCGGGAGCTCGTGCGCCAGGCGAGGTCCTACGGGATGCGGGTGATCGGCCCCGAGTCCTTGGGGATCGTGAACACGAACCCGGAGGTTTCCCTCAACGCGTCGATGGCCCCCAAGCTGCCGCAGCGCGGGGGATTGGGGCTGTTTTCGCAATCTGCGGCCATCGGGGTTTCCGTTTACGCGTCAGCGAGCCGCCGGGGCCTGGGCCTTTCTTCCGTCTTGTCCGCCGGCAACCGGGCCGATGTCTCCGGCAACGACGTCATGCAGTTCTGGGAGGACGATCCCGATACCGCCGCCGTCGGACTCTACCTGGAGTCGATCGGCAATCCCCGCAAGTTCTCCCGCCTGGCCCGCCGCTTGTCGCGCAGCAAGCCGGTCATCGTCGCCAAATCGGATGTGACGGGGCTGCGCCTACCGCCGGGCCACGTGGTCAGGACCACCTTGGCGCCCGCGGCGGCCCTCGACGCGATGATGCGCCAAGCCGGCGTCATCGCCGTCGAAACCATCGAGCAACTCATGGATGTGGCGCAGATCGTTTCGAGCCAGCCCCTGCCCAAGGGCCCCGCGCTCGCCGTCTACAGCAATGCCGCGGCCTTCGGCAAGGTCGTGGCGGACAACGCCGCACCCCACGGGCTCGTAGTCGACCGGATAGTCACCGACGTGGACCTGAACGCGGGGATGTCCGTGGCGAAGGAAGGGCTGCGCCGCAGCCTCCGGAAGAATCTCGCGGACGAAGCCGTGCATGCGGTGGTGGCGGCCATGGTGCCGTCCCGCAGCCTCACGATGGAAGCAATCGCCGGAGTGCTGGCCGAATGCGCGGCGGAGGCAGGTAAGCCCGTCGTGGCGGCGTTCACCGGGATCCTCGACGCTTCCGTCCACTTGGATGGATTGCTCGCCGCGAATGGTGACTCCGGGCCGGCTCTACCTTGCTACTCCAGCGCCGGCAGCGCGGTGGCGGCGCTCGCGGCCGTGGTCCGTTACGCGCAATGGCTGGACCGGGACCAGGGGGTGTTCGTTGAGCCTGCCGGTTGCGACCGTGAGGGCACCAGCGAACACATCGAACGCCTCCTCTCTTCCGTCCCGGGGGAGCAATTGGTCCGGCTCGACGACGGCGAAGCGGCGGCGCTGCTGTCCCGTTACGGGATCCCCGTGGTGCCCTCGGCGGTGTTCGGGAGCGACGACGAAGCGGTTGCCGCCGCCGACCGGCTCGGTTGGCCCGTGGTGATCAAGACCACTGATCCCGCCCTCCGGCACCGCCTGGACCTGGGCGGCGTGCGCCTCGACATCGAGGATGCGGACTCGCTGCGGCGCAACATCGCGCAGATGCGCCGGGCCCTCGAGCCCTATGGTTCACCGGCCATAGAGGTGCAGTCCATGGTCTCCGTGGGGCAGGCCTGCACCTTCCGGGCTATCGAGGATCCGCTCCTGGGGCCCGTGGTGTCCTTCGGTTTGGCGGGCGACGCCGTGAATCTCCTCGACGATTGGGCACACCGGGTGCCTCCCCTGTCCTCTACCGATCTTCACGACTTCATCAGGGCCCCCCGGGCTTCCCTGAAACTATTCGGCTACCAAGGGTTGCCGGCAGTGGACGTGGCGGCCCTCGAAGACCTGGGAGCGCGGCTGGCCCGGCTCAAGGACGAGCACCCCGAGATTGCGCTTGTGGAGTTCAACCCCGTCCTGGCCGGGACGCGTGGCGCGAAAATCCTTTCCGCCGAGGTGTGGATCGGGAACGCCGCGCAGCGGACGGACAGTGCCCGCCGGGCGATGCTCGGCTGATTTGACGGCAGTCGGTCGGATGGACTTGCGTTATGAAGTCCCCAGCCGATCTGTGAAAATGGGGGAATGAGCTCGAAGTCCCCGACGCCTCCGTCCGGTCCGGCTACCACCGGGCACCATGCAGCACACAACCACAGCTCGCAGGGGCAGAGCCTGGACCAGGCGCTTCAACGGGCAGGTTTCTATCCTGTCCTGGTTGCCGATGTTGTGGCCGATGCCTTGGACGGGCGCGACTGCCTTGCGCACCTGGTGCATTTGGAAACACATTTCGATCGCGCCGAGGTCCGGCGGCACATCACTGTCCTGGTCCTGACCGAGGACATGCTGGTGATCACCCACGTTGACGACCAGCAGCTTGACGAAGCCGGCGAGCAGATCGTCGCCCAGATTTCCACGGAGTCCGTGCCCGTGGCGCAGATCCGTTCGGTGGTCCTCAGCTATATGTACGCGCAGCCGCAGAACTACACTCCAAGCGACCCCGTCAGGGAGCTGACCCTCTCCATTGCCTGGTCCGGAGGCCAGCGCCTGGATGTGGGACCCGCCAGTTGCGGCGATCCGCAATGCGAAGCCGACCACGGGTACACGGGCACCATCTCCCAGGAGGACATCGTGCTGCGGATCAGCTCCGAGGCCGATGGGCCCCGTGCTGTCCAGGATGCGAAGGTCTTCGCCCGTGCGCTCCGCGCCGTGAATACAGGCGCCGCCGGGCCCGCAGTCCACCCGGGCACCATCTCCGCTCCGCGAGTGCGCTCCGGCGTTTTCGGCAACAGGCTGAGCCGCGGGCACCAGCGCTGATGGCGACGTCGGAACCCGTCGCCCAGGACACTGTCCCCGTTTCCAGCGCCATCCCCGAGCTTCCGGGTGCGCCGCTGTACGGCAACAAATCGATCGCGGAGGTCTTCACCAGCGCCGCGGCGTCCATGGGCTTGCCCGGCTTCGAAAACAAGCTGCACTTGCCCCCATCGCAACGCGTCTGTGTCGTTCTCGCCGACGGCCTGGGGCGCAACCTCCTGAAACAGAAGGCCGCGCACACTCCGTTTCTGCGGTCAGTGGCGAATGCCGGGCAGGGAGCCGTCCCGGTATGGCTCGATTCAGCTTTTCCTTCCACCACGGCTTCCTCGTTGGCGAGCCTTGGAACCGGCCGTACGCCCGGTGAACACGGCATGGTGGGCTACGACGTCCTGGACCCGGCCCAGGACAAGGTAGTCAACTTGCTCGGCAATTGGGACACCGGAGTCGACCCCCTGAGGTGGCAGCCTTTCCCGACGCTTTTCGAACGAATGGCTCCCGAGGCCGACGTCGTCACCGTGAGCCTGCCCCAATTCGGCGGGTCACCGATGACCCGTGCGGCGCTGCGCGGAAGCCGGTTCGTGGGCGGCAGTTCGCTCCATGCCAGGACGGCCCTGGCGGGGGAGGAAATGGCCGCGGGAACCCCCACGCTCATGTACTTCTACGTCAACGAGTTGGACAAAGCCGGGCACCGCTTCGGCTGCCAGTCGGACCGCTGGGAACACCAGCTCGAGGAAATCGATTCAACGGTGAAGAGGCTCTCTGCGTCACTGCCGGCGGGGACCACCATCCTGCTTACCGGCGACCACGGAATGGTCGACGTCCCGGAGTCGCAGCGCATCGACTATTCCGCCGATCCGGCCCTGGTTGCCGGGGTCCGGCACACCGCTGGCGAGCCACGCATGGTCCACCTGTACCTAGAGCCCGACGCCGGAGACCGCCACAGTGAGGCCCTCCTGCAAGCCTGGCGGTCCCGCTTCGGCGAGCGGATCTGGGCCTTCACGCGCGGGCAAGCGCTGGAAGCCGGACTCTTCGGTGCCCTGCGGGCAGAGGTTTCCCCCAGGATCGGGGATGTCATGATTGCCGCGCGCGATGCCTTGGCGCTCTACGACGTCCGGCGTGTCCGTCCGACTGCCTTGGAGGTGGTGGGGCAACACGGTTCCCTGACCAAGGCGGAGCGCGAAGTTCCGCTGCTGTGCTTCCAGGCCGCCGGTCCCAAAGGCCGTCGTGGCTGAACTCATCTTCTTCTCCGGGACCATGGACTGCGGCAAGTCCACGCTTGCTTTGCAGATGGACTACAACCACCGTGCGCGCGGCAGGGGCGGGGTCCGCTTCAGCCGCAACGACCGCGCCGGAGTTTCCGTCATTTCCAGCCGGCTCGGGCTCCAGACGGACGCGGTGGAAGTGAACGACACCACCGATTTCTGGGATGAGGTGGTCCGCCGCCGGACCACGGGCCTCAAGGTGGATTACCTGATCTGTGACGAGGCCCAGTTCTACTCACCGGCGCAAGTGGAGCAACTGGCCCGCGTGGTCGACGAGATGGATGTGGACGTTTTCGCATTCGGAATCACGTCCGACTTCCGCACCCGGTTGTTTCCCGGATCCCAGCGTTTCGTGGAACTCGCGGACAAGATCCAGGTCCTGCAGGTCGAAGCTCTTTGCTGGTGCGGCCGCCGGGCAACACACAATGCGCGGACTGTGGACGGCATCATGGTGGTCGAAGGCGAGCAGGTCGTGGTGGGAGACGTTGCCCGGGAGGCAGGCCAAGCGGAGCCAGGCCAAGCCGAGGCCACCCCGGAGCAGAGCGACTCGCCGCAACCGGTCGTCGGGTACGAGACCCTGTGCCGCAGGCACTACATGCGCCGGGTCACCGCGCATGGAGCCAACCTCATGGCGAGCCGGGATCAGTTGCTGCCGTTCGACGTCGACGCTTGCCTTTGGCACGGTGCCGGCTGAAGCCGCAACGACGTGAACGCTGCTTAGTCTCCGCGGGTCCCGAAGACGATTTCATCCCAGCTGGGAATGCTGGAGCGCTTGGGGCGTGACGGCTGGCGCTCGGCCGGCTCGGCGTCCGAAGATTCGTCATCCTTCTGCCCGGGGCGGGCGTGCTTCGGCTCGTCGCGATCCTGCCGGGGAGCGCCGCCGAGCAATTCGTCCAGGCCCGCCCGCGGTGACGGTGTGGCTGTGGTCCGTGCCTCGTCCTGGCCGGACTGGCCGGACTGGCCGGACTGGCCGCCGTTGTCGCTTCTGCCGCGCAGCATGGTCACGGGGCGGAGGGGGCCGGGGATCACCGTGATTTCACGGGTATCAGTGCTGACGCCATCGTGGAGATGGAGGGAATCATTTTCCTTGTCGTCGTGATTGGGGGCCAGGCTCAGCCGCGAAAGCATGGAAGCCCGCGCGTCACGGCGGCTGGGGGCGGGCGCGGCTTCGGTCGGCTGCCGCTCCTCGTCCGTGTCTGCCGGCTGATCGTCCGCTGTTCCGGCGTCCGTTGTTCCCTCTTCGACGTCGGCCGGCCGCGGGTGGGCAGCCGGGATGCCGCTGCTCAGCAGCAGTGCCAAGGCGTCGTCACCGTCTTCGTCAAGCCCCAGCCTTTGTCCGCGGCGCGAGCGCAACATATCCAGGAGCCCATCGGCTTCCTTCGTGGCAGCGGCGGCAGCCGCGCGCGCGGTGCTCCCGGCGTCGGCCTCGAAGTCGAAGGGCCGGTCGGAGACTGCAGTGAGCCGCCGCGCCGGTACGGGTCCATCGAGGGGTTCCAGTTCGCTGAGCTGCTGGGCCCAGCGGTTGGCGTTCTGGATGGACTTGCGGGCGGGATTGAACGTCCACATTGCCGGTGGTTCTTCGCCGATGCTTTCCAGGTTGCCCGGCGTGGTTTCGAAGCGTGCGACGACGGTCCAGGTGCCATCCGTCCGGCGCCAGGAATCCCACTCCACGGCCGAGGAATCGATTCCGTGGGCCCTCAGCCGATGTGCGACCATGTCGCCCAAGCTCGCGGGTTCGTCGCCGAACGCTGCACGATAAGCGTCGTGGCCGGGGGCGGGGGTAGCGACTTCGACTTTGCGGGCCTGCTGGGCAATGTACTCGCGCTCCGCGAGCACAGGCCCCTCATACCGCTGGACGTTGGCGAGCGGCAGCCCGGACAGCTCTGCGACCTCCGCTGCCGTTGCGCCGCTGCGGATGCGGGACTGGATGTCACGGGGGGACATGGCGACGGGCGTGATCGCGGCACGTGCCGCTACTTGGGCAGGCGTCCGGCTCGCTGCAGCCCGCAACGCCTCATCAATCGGAAGCTGGAACATCTCGCCGCCGGTACCGCTCAACAGGAGATGTCCGCCGTCGTCGTGGACGCCAACCAGCCGTAGATCCCGCATAAAATCCTCCACCATGGCCTATCTGACATTCGAAACTCTGCCACCCGGTAGGGCCTTTTCCTACTAGGACAAAGGGCGCGCCGCGATATTCCGCGATTTTCGGCATCCCGTGGGTACGCGACCGGAACGGGGTTATGGACATCCGGGTCGTGCCGGAGGACAATCTGCCCGGTATAGGGCACAAAAAGGCTGTCCGCTGCGTTACATCCTTAGACCGGAGCAGGTCCGGCCAACAGGACCCCAAGCCTGCGTGAGGTACCGGCGAGAAACGAAGAAGGGACCATGGCAACGGACTACGACGCCCCTCGGAAGACCGAAGAAGACTCCGAGGACTCGATCGAGGAACTCAAGTCGCATCGCACCGAAAAGCAGTCGTCATCGGCTGTGGACATCGATGAGACTGACCTCGCGGACGCCTACGAGCTGCCCGGGGCGGACTTGTCCGGCGAAGAGTTGCTGGTCCGCGTGCTCCCGCCGCAGGCGGACGAATTTACTTGCTTCAATTGCTTCCTCGTCAAGCACCGCTCCCAGATTGCGCGGGAGAAGGACGGGCATCTTTACTGCAAGGAATGCGAGAGCTAGTCCCGCGAAGCGTGAGTGGACAGTGCGGCCAGAAGTTCTTCGGGGCGGCGCGTGGACGTCAACCAGTAGGGTGTGCGGTCCGCCGGGTCGGTGATTTCGATGCGCACCACGGGATCTATCCAGCCGCGGAGGCACAGGTAGGCCAGTCCATGGAGGCGGGTTCCGCGCTCCGCGGTGGCTTCGTCCTTGCGGTAGGCGGTGACGGCGCCGACAAACTCGCGCTGGATAGTGGCGCGTCCCACTTGGACCGTGTCCCCGTCCACCACGATCGCAGGAGTGGACAACACCAGCATGGTGGTCATGATCGCAAAGAGGACCAGTGCGGCGATGATCCCCGCGGTGATGCTGATCGGCGCCAACACCAGGATGCCCGCGGCGGACAAGCCGACCACCACAATCCAGATCCACGGGGAGGGCCAGAGCTTTTCCGTAAACAGGACGCCCGTTCCACTTGAGGAATGGTGCGGCGAGGGTGCGGAAGCAGTCGATTCAGGCATGCCTCCAGCTTATCGGCACTGCGGGCGGGGGATTGCCGCCCCGTGCCGCCCCCCTGCCGCGCGCCAGGCGTTCGGCCGCAACCGGCGGAGCACTCCCCGGGCGATAGAATGTGTGACTGTGAGCCACGAGACAGCAATAGCCAGCCCAGCAGACGCCGCCACCGAATACGGTGCGCCGACCCTTCAGGTCCAACTGAAAATGCTCGACGCCGGCCTGGAAGCGCCGTCGTACGCCCACCCCGGCGACGCCGGCGCGGACCTGCGGGCCCGCTCGGACGTTTCGCTAGCGCCGGGAGAGCGGAAGCTCGTTCCCACGGGCGTCTCCATTGCCCTGCCCAACGGCTTTGTCGCGCTGATTCATCCCCGGTCGGGGCTGGCAACCAAGCATGGACTGACTGTGGTCAACGCTCCCGGGACCGTTGACGCCGGCTACCGAGGTGAAATTTCCGTGACGCTTTTGAATACGGACCAAAACCAGGCAATCGAACTCAAGCGCGGCGATAGAATTGCTCAAATGGTGATCCAGCGCGTCGAGTATGCGCAGTTCGTATCCGTGGAGGAATTGTCCGACACCTCGCGCGGCACCGGCGGCTTTGGATCCACCGGAGGCTTCGCGCCGGCCGTGGGCTAGCAACGACGCTCGACAATCGGCGCCGCGTGGAGCTGATTGCCATGCTGCCCGCGAGTTGACGGGCAGTCTGCGGTTTACTGGGGGATGGACCACTACTAAGGAGACAACCCGATGCTTTTTGGGCGCGGAAAGAAGTCCAAGGCTGAACAGCCGAAAGACAGCGGTACTGAGAAGGCCAATGACGCGACGCCGCAGCAGGACTCCGGCGCGGTAGCCGGTGGGGCTGCGAAGGGCGACTTCCGGCTGTCCAAGGGGCCATTCGATGCCAGTGAAATTGAGAGCCAGGATGGATACGTGGATCTTGGCGCCTTGCTGATCGAGCCTTCCGAGGGCCTTCAACTGCGCCTCGAAGTAGAAGAAGCAACCCAGCGGGTTGTGGCGGTCACCATGGACCTCGATGGCTCGAGCCTCCAGCTCCAGGCTTTTGCGGCTCCGCGTTCCGAAGGGCTGTGGGATGAGATCCGCGAACAGATCGGCCAGTCCGTAGCCAGTCAGGGAGGCGAAGTGGAAGAGGTCCCCGGCACCTTCGGCACCGAACTCATCGCCAAGCTTCCTACCGAATCGGCCGACGGCGGACGCGGCTTCCGGGCCGCCCGGTTCATGGGCGTCGACGGGCCCCGTTGGTTCCTTCGCGGCGTCATCGGCGGCAACGCGGCCCTGGACAGGCAAGCGGCCGAAGGGCTGGAAAACCTCTTCCGCAAGGTTGTGGTCATTCGCGGCGACAACCCCATGCCGCCCCGTGAACTGCTTCAGTTGAAGCTTCCCAAGGACGCCGTGGCATCCGGCCAGCAGGGCGCTCCCCAGGAGGCACCGGAGCTCCAGCGCCCGGAACGCGGCCCGGAGATCACGCAGATTGGCTGACAAAACGGCGAGTGCCGCTGCCGACCACGGCGGCCCGGCGTCCCTTACCCTCACCCGGCTTCCGCTCCGGGGAAGGGTCGACTGGACCGGTTTCATCGAGTCGGTGACCTACCAGCCCGCCAGCGAACAAGCGCACTTCTCGGCGATCGTCGTTGACCGGATTGCGCACAGGGGCGACACGGTTCCGTTGACCCGGTTGCGCGTCATCTGGCTCGGGCGCAGCAAAGTGCCCGGTATAGAACCCGGGACTGTCCTGCGGCTCGAGGGCATGGTCATGCTGCGGGACGGGATGCCCACCATGTTCAATCCGCGCTATGAAATCCTCTCCCGGCAGGAGCACCAATGACCGTCGCCAACGGACCCGGTCCCCACGAGAACCCCGCGCAGGACCAGCCCGGACAAGCCGGCGGTTCCGCGCAGGGCGCCCAAGGGCCAAGCATTGCGGACATCGCCGCAGGCTACGCGGAGAAGGCCGGGCTCCAACGCAACAGCCACGGGCACGTTGACATCCTCAAATCGGCCGGAGGTGTCCAGGGCATAGCCGAGAGCATCGTGCCCGGCCTCGTGTTCCTGATCGCCTTCATGGTCACCCGCGACCTTCCGGCGTCGCTCATTGCCTCCCTCGCGGCGGCAGCCGTCTTCACCGTGGTCCGGCTTGTGCAACGGCGCCCCCTGACCCAGGCGCTTGCCGGTATTGCCGGCGTCGCGATCTCGGCCTGGCTCGCGAACACCACGGGCAAGGCCGAGGACTTCTACGTCCTGGGCTTCTACACGAACATCGCCTACATCGCGGGAATGGTGCTGTCGATCGTGCTGAAGTGGCCGATCGCGGGCCTGCTGTTCGGCTTCGTCCGCAACGAGGGCCTCGACTGGCGGAAGAATCCCGAGCGCTTGCGGGCATATGCCATCGGCACGTGGGTGGTCATTGCCGTGCTGGCGCTACGGCTTGTGGTCCAGGTGCCCTTGTATTTCATGGGTGAACCCGGCCTTGCCGCGCTCGCTACCATGAGGCTGATCATGGGCGCGCCGCTTTACATCCTGGGTCTCTGGATTGCCTGGCTCCTGACCCGGCCGGTGGTGCCGGGCCAGAAGCCTGGTGATGATCGTCAGCCGTCGAAGCCGTCGTCGTCGGACTGATCCGCGAACCCTTCTTCGACGTCAACTGAGCCGTGGTCCGCGGCGGACGGGGAAAGCAGCGCCCTGAGGCCGTCCTCTGCGGCGATGGTCGTGACGAAGAACAGTTCGTCGCCGCCATCGATCACGTCGTCGCGGCTCGGAGTGATGGGCGCGTGGTCCCGGAGGATGGCCACGAGGGTGGCGTCTTCGGGCCATTCGATGCCGCCCACGGTGCTGCCAATGATGTGCGAGTCGTGCGGAACGGTGAACTCCACGAGCGAGGAAACGCCCGTCTGCAAAGTCAGCAAGCGGACCAGGTCACCGATTTCCACGGCTTCCTCCACGAGCGCAGTCATGAGCTGGGGAGTGTTGACGGCGACGTCGACGCCCCAGGAATCGTTGAACATCCAGTCGTTCTTGGGGTTGTTGACCCGGCCCACCGTGCGGCCCACCCCGAATTCGGTCTTGGCCAGCAACGAGACCACGAGGTTCACTTTGTCGTCGCCGGTCGCGGACACCACGACGTCGGCCCCTTCCAGCTTCGCGTCCTGCAGCGTGCTCAATTCGCAGGCATCGCCCACGAGCCAACGGGCGCCGCGGAGGCCGCTGCGCCCGATGACCTCCGGTTTGAGGTCGATCAGCATGATCTCGTGTTTATGGGCGAGCAATTCCCGCGCGATCGATGAACCGACGCTGCCGGCGCCGACAATAACGACTTTCACTCAGACTCCTTGGCAGGTGCGCTGGAAAGGATGCGCGCCACCTCGGCGCTGCGGTCCAGGTTCAACATGGCATGCACGGTATCGCCCTCCTGGTACGCCGTTCCGGCCTGGGGGAGGACACCCTCTCCGAAGCGGGTAAGGAACGCGACACGGATTCCGGCTGCTGCTTCGATGGCAGTCAACGGGTGCCCGATCCAGCCCTGGTCAAGGTCGACTTCGGAGAGAACCAACCGGCCCGAGGGTTCGCGGTAATCGCCCGCCAAGTGCTGTTCGGGCAGGATCCGCCGCAGGACCTGGTCGGCGCTCCAGCGCACGGCGGCTACCGTGGGGATGCCCAGGCGTTGGTAGATTTCAGCGCGGCCGGGATCGTAGATGCGGGCAACAACATGCGAAACATGAAAAGTCTCACGGGCCACCCGCGTGGCGAGGATATTGGAGTTGTCACCGCTGGAGACGGCTGCGAAGGCGTACGCTTCCTCGCAACCTGCCTGCTTGAGGGTGTCCCGGTCAAAGCCGACGCCGGTGACTTTCCTGCCGGTGAATCCGCTGCGCAAGCGGCGGAAGGCACGGTCGTCCTGGTCGATGATTGCCACCGAATGGCCGGCGTCCTCCAAGGTGTGCGCCAACGTTGCGCCGACTCGTCCGCAACCCATGATCACAAAGTGAGCCACGGTTTCTCCTTCACTCTTATGCATGCCGCTCGGTAAGACTCTACCGGGGCGAGTCGCGGAAGCCAGTCCGCGTCATGACGCCGTCATGACATCGCGTTCGATTCAGAGTAGCTTTGCGGAGTGCTGACAATTCTCAACGCTGCGAAGCGGGTGGTGGTGGGGCGGCCGTTCCGGAACGACCGCCTGGCCCACACCCTGCTTCCCAAGCGCATCGCGCTGCCGATTTTCGCGTCGGACGCCCTGTCCTCCGTGGCGTACGCCCCTGACGAGATCCTGTTGACGCTGGCCCTCGCGGGCGTAAGTGCGGTGGCTATTTCGCCGCTCGTCGGCCTCGCGGTCATGGTGGTCTTGCTCACGGTTGTTGCCTCGTACCGGCAGAACGTCCACGCCTACCCTTCCGGCGGGGGCGACTACGAAATCGCCAACGCCAACCTGGGGAAGTTCGCGGGCCTGACCGTGGCTGCCGCACTGTTGGTGGACTACGTCCTCACCGTTGCGGTGTCGATGTCCTCGGCTGCGGCGTACCTGACCACGGCGATCCCGTCGCTGCATGGGCAGCAGGCGCTCATTGCCACAATCGGCGTCGTTGTCCTGGCGCTCGTGAACCTGCGTGGAATCAAGGAAGCGGGCAGTGTCTTCGCGGTTCCCACCTACATCTTCATGGTCTCCATCCTGGGCATGACCGCAGTCGGTATCTTCCAGGCTGCCACCGGACAACTCGGGCAGGCTCCCTCGGCAGCCTTCACCATCGTCCCGCAAGAGGGATTCGACCAGGGACTCGTGGGCCTTGCAGGCGCGTTCCTGCTCCTGCGGGCCTTCTCCTCGGGAGCGGCCGCCCTGACCGGTGTAGAGGCCATCAGCAACGGTGTGCCGAACTTCAAGAAGCCAAAGAGCAAGAACGCCGCAACAACGCTTTTGATGCTCGGAGTCATCGCCTCGGCCATGCTCGCGGGCATCATCTACCTTGCCAACGCCACCAAGGTCCACATCGTGATGGATCCGGCGAAGGAATTCCTCCTGAACGGCCAGCCGCTCCCGGAGGACTACATCCAGAACCCGGCCATCAGCCAGATCGCACAGACGATCTTCGGCGCCGGATCCTTGCCGTTCTACATTGTTGTCGCCGCGACAGGCGTCATCCTCGTCTTCGCCTCCAACACCGCGTTCAACGGATTCCCTGTCCTGGGATCCATCCTCGCCCAGGACGGCTACCTTCCCCGCCAGCTGCGGACCCGCGGAGACCGCCTGGCCTTCAGCAACGGCGTCCTCGCCCTCGCTGCCGGGGCCTTGGTCCTCATCATTTCCTTCAATGCCGATGTCACCAAGCTCATCCAGTTGTACATCGTGGGCGTCTTCATTTCCTTCACGATGAGCCAGCTCGGCATGGTGCGCCACTGGGGCCGGGAACTCAAGCTTGTCCAGGACAATGCCGTCCGCCTCAGGATCGTGAAGTCCCGCACCATCAACATGCTCGGGTTCGCCATGACGGCGCTGGTCCTGACCATCGTGCTGATCACCAAGTTCGAGCAGGGCGCCTGGATCGCACTCCTGGCGATGTTCGTCCTGTTCCTCATTATGTGGAGCATCCGCGCCCACTACGACAACGTGGCCAAGGAACTGGCTGTTGACGAGGATTCCTCACCCCGTGCATTGCCCACCCGGGTCCATGCCGTGCTCCTGGTATCCCACGTCCGCAAACCGGTGCTCCGCGCCCTCGCCTACGCGAGGGCGTCGAGGCCATCGCGGTTGGACGCCATCATCGTCGACATCGACCATGAGGAAACCGCGCACACCGTCGAAGCCTGGGAAAAGCTGGACATCCCCGTCCCGTTGACCGTTTTGGCGAGTCCCTATCGCGAAACCGTCACGCCCATCCTGGACTACATCAAGAACATGCGCCGCGATTCCCCGCGGGACCTGATCGTCGTCTACATCCCGGAATACGTCGTGGGTAAGTGGTGGGAACAGCTCGTCCACAACCAGACGGCCTTGCGCATCAAGGCCCGGCTCCACTTTGAGCCAGGCGTCATGGTGGCCAGTGTTCCATGGCAATTGAAGTCCTCCGAAGAAGCAAAGGCACTGCAGGATACCTGATGACCCGCCCCAGCAACACCGAATCCAGCACGCCCACGGCACAGGACGGAGCTGCCACGGAGCTGGTGGTGGACGTCGGCCCCATCGCCCATGGCGGCCACTTCGTCGCACGCCACGAAGGCCGCGTCATCTTTGTCCGGCACGGCATCCCGGGAGAGAAAGTCCGGGTCCGGCTGACCGACGCAGGAGAATCTTCCCGTTTCTGGCGTGCCGATGTCGTCGAGGTCCTCGAGGCCTCAGACGACCGGACCCGCCATTTCTGGCCGCTCGCCGACTCACCGGCAGCCTGGCGGAAAGGCGGTCCGCCCGTGGGCGGCGCGGAACTCGGGCACATCACGCTCGAACGGCAACGGCTGCTCAAATCCGAGGTCCTCGCGGAGCAGCTGAAGCGGCTCGCCGGCGTCGAACTCACTGTCGAAGTGGAACCGGCAGCGGCCGGCCACCACGGTTCGCCCGACGGCACCGGGTCCCACCAGGAGTCGGGACTCGGCTGGCGGACCCGTGCCAGCTTCGCCGTCACCCCCGGCGGCCGGCTGGGGATGCATGCCCACCGCTCCGACGTCGTGATCCCGGTCCACGAGATGCCCCTGGCGCTGCCGGCCATCAACGAGTTGCGGCTGTGGGACGTCGATCTGCGGGGAGTCTCCCGTGTGGAAGTCGCTGCGCCCGCCAACGGATCGCGTCCGCTCGTCCTTCTTGCCCCCGACGAAGGCACCGACGCCGGGCGCCTCAACCGGATCCTGGGCCAGCTCCCGCAGGAAGTCTCAGTGGCAAGCTTCGACCCCGTGGGCGGAGACGTCCTGCAGCTGCGCGGCAGGACGTGGGTCCAGGAATCGGCCGCCGGCCACGACTACCGGGTGACGGGTGAAGGGTTCTGGCAGATCCACAAGGATGCACCCGGGACCCTGGTCGGTGCGGTGACGGAGTTCCTGCACGACGGCGGCTACCTCCTTCCGGGATCGGCCGTCGCCGATCTTTACGCGGGCGCCGGATTGTTTACGGCGCCGTTGGCGGACGCGGTGGGCATCACCGGCTCGGTGCTGTCCGTCGAAGGGGCGCCCGGGACCAGCCGCGATGCCCGCAAGAACCTGCATGGGGAGAGCCAGGTGGAAATCATCCAGGGCAGGGTGGAACGTGTCCTCCGGCAGCGTCCCAGAAGCTTCGACGCCTTGGTGATCGACCCCCCTCGGGCGGGCGCCGGCAAGGCCGTGGTCAAGCAGCTCATGGAGTCTGGGCCGCGCGCCATCGCCTATGTGTCATGTGATCCGGCCTCCTTCGCCCGTGACCTGGGGTACTTCAGGAACGGCGGATGGCGCCTTGAAGGCCTCCGGGCTTTCGACTTGTATCCGCACACGCACCACCTCGAGACCGTCGCGTTGCTGGTGCCCGCGGCATAGCCGCTACTACGATGGGGGAGAAGTCCCGCGTCGCGCTTCATTCTCCACCGGCCGGCAGTCGCTCAGATTAGGTTTACCTAACTAGCTAGCGGTCAACCGCGCGACAAAGATGAAAGCTGTTGCGAGAGGAGTCCTGCCATGAGCACTGTGGACAGCTTCGGTTCCAAAGGCGTACTGAATGTAGCCGGCACCGATTACGAAATTTTCCGGTTGAACTCCGTTGAGGGCGCTGACAGCCTTCCGTTCAGCCTTAAGGTATTGCTTGAAAACCTCCTGCGGACGGAAGATGGCGCCAATATCACGGCCGACCACGTCCGCGCCCTGGCCGGCTGGGACCCGGACGCCCAGCCGGACACCGAGATCCAGTTCACCCCTGCCCGCGTCATCATGCAGGACTTCACCGGGGTTCCGTGCGTCGTTGACCTTGCCACGATGCGCGAAGCCATCAAGGACCTCGGTGGCGACCCGAAGCGCGTCAACCCGCTGGCTCCTGCTGAGATGGTCATCGACCACTCCGTTCAGATCGACGCCTTCGGCAACTCCGGCGCCCTCGAGCGCAACATGGAGATCGAGTACCAGCGCAACGGCGAGCGTTACCAGTTCCTGCGCTGGGGCCAGACTGCTTTCGACGACTTCAAGGTTGTTCCCCCGGGAACCGGCATTGTCCACCAGGTCAACATCGAATACCTGGCACGCACAGTCATGACCCGTGAAGTTGACGGCGTCCTCCGCGCCTACCCCGACACCTGCGTCGGCACGGACTCCCACACCACCATGGTCAACGGCCTGGGCGTACTCGGCTGGGGCGTTGGCGGCATCGAAGCCGAGGCTGCGATGCTGGGCCAGCCCGTCTCCATGCTGATCCCGCGCGTCGTCGGCTTCAAGCTCACCGGCTCCATCCCGGCCGGCGCTACCGCCACGGACGTGGTCCTGACCATCACCGAGCAGCTGCGCAACCACGGCGTGGTCGGTAAGTTCGTGGAGTTCTACGGCGAAGGTGTTGCGGCTGTGCCGCTGGCCAACCGCGCCACTATCGGCAACATGAGCCCGGAGTTCGGCTCCACGGCAGCGATGTTCCCGATCGACGACGTCACCCTCGACTACCTGCGCCTCACCGGCCGCTCCGAGCAGAACGTCGCCCTAGTCGAGGCCTACGCGAAGGAACAGGGCCTCTGGCACGATCCCTCGCACGAGATCAAGTTCTCCGAATACCTCGAGCTCGACCTGTCCACGGTTGTGCCGTCGATCTCCGGCCCGAAGCGTCCCCAGGACCGGATCATCCTCACAGAGGCCAAGGACGAGTTCCGCCACGACCTCCTCAACTATGTTTCGCACAACGCCGACGCCGGCACCTTGGACGAATCCCTTGAGGAGAGCTTCCCGGCTTCGGACCCGCCCTCGTTCACGCAGGCGGACACCCACGTGACGGACACGGACCGCATCCCGCCGATCTACTCCGCAGCGCACGGTGCCGCCGGCCGCGTTTCCAACGCGGTCAAGGTGACCACCGCTGACGGGCGCGAATTCGAACTTGACCACGGTGCCGTCTCGATCGCTTCGATCACCTCCTGCACCAACACGTCCAACCCGTCCGTGATGCTTGCAGCGGCACTCCTTGCCCGCAACGCCGTCGACAAGGGCCTCACCTCCAAGCCGTGGGTCAAGACCTCGGTGGCTCCCGGCTCCAAGGTCGTCACCGACTACTACGAGAAGTCCGGACTGACGCCCTACCTGGAGAAGCTCGGCTTCTACATCGTGGGCTACGGCTGTGCCACCTGCATCGGCAACTCCGGACCGCTCGACGCCGAGATCTCCGAGGCCATCCAGGCCAACGACCTTTCGGTCACGGCTGTCCTCTCCGGCAACCGCAACTTCGAGGGCCGCATCAACCCGGACGTCAAGATGAACTACCTGGCCTCCCCGCCGCTGGTCATCGCGTACGCCCTGGCCGGAACCATGGACTTCGACTTCGACGCCGATGCCCTGGGCCAGGACCAGGACGGTAACGACGTGTTCCTGAAAGACATCTGGCCGAACCCGGTCGAGGTCCAGAAGGTCATCGATTCCTCGATCGACAAGGAAATGTTCGCTCGCGGCTACGAAGGCGTCTTCGACGGCGACGAGCGCTGGAAGGCGCTCGACACCCCGGCGGGCGACACCTTCGCCTGGGACGAAAAGTCCACGTACGTGCGGAAGCCCCCGTACTTCGAAGGCATGAAGGCGCAGCCGGACCCGGTGACGGACATCTCCGGCGTCCGTGTCCTGCTGAAGCTCGGCGACTCGGTCACCACCGACCACATCTCCCCGGCCGGCTCCTTCAAGTCGGACACCCCGGCGGGCCAGTACCTTCTGGCCAACGGTGTGGAGCGTAAGGACTTCAACTCCTACGGTTCGCGCCGTGGCAACCACGAAGTCATGATCCGCGGAACCTTCGCGAACATCCGCATCAAGAACCAGCTGCTCGCTGACTTCAACGGGGGTGCCGGCGTCGAGGGTGGCTTCACCCGCGACTTCACGCAGGAGGGTGGCCCCCAGGCCTACGTCTACGACGCTGCCCAGAACTACCAGGCAGCCGGCACGCCGCTGGTGGTCCTGGCCGGCAAGGAGTACGGTTCCGGATCTTCCCGTGACTGGGCTGCCAAGGGCACCGCGCTGCTGGGCGTCAAGGCCGTCATCGCCGAAAGCTACGAGCGCATCCACCGCTCCAACCTCATCGGCATGGGCGTCCTGCCGCTGCAGTACCCGGCCGGTGAATCTGCCGCGTCGCTGGGCCTGGTGGGCACGGAAACGTTCTCGGTCGAGGGCGTCACCGAGCTGAACAACGGCACCACCCCGCGGACGCTCAAGGTCACGGCAACGGCCGAGGACGGCAGCACCAAGTCCTTCGACGCCGTGTTGCGCATCGACACCCCGGGTGAAGCGGACTACTACCGCAACGGCGGCATCCTGCAGTACGTGCTGCGCCAAATCTCGGCACACTAGCCGACGGAAGCGCAGGCTCCGAGGGAGCCGGACAGCAACAGCTACAGCCCCGGCTGGTCATCGACCGGCCGGGGCTGTAGCCTTTCCTGCGGCTTGGTTCCGGCCGAGGCGTTAGAGTTGTATAGCACGTCAATCACCCTAAGGAGGGGCCGTTGGGACTTTTGGAGACAATCCGGAACCCGCAGGACCTGGGCAAGCTCACTAACCAGCAACTGGAGCAGCTTGCAGGCGAGATCAGGACTTTCCTCATCACCAACGTCGCCCAAACCGGTGGTCACCTCGGACCGAACCTCGGTGTGGTGGAACTCACCATGGCCATCCATAAAGTCTTCGACTCTCCGCGGGACAGCATCGTGTTCGACACCGGACACCAGTCCTACGTCCACAAATTGCTGACCGGCAGGCAGGATTTCAGCACCCTGCGCCAGCAAGGGGGCATGTCCGGCTACCCCGACCGGGCCGAGTCCGAGCACGACATCGTGGAAAGCTCGCACGCATCCTCTTCCTTGTCCTGGGCCGACGGTATCTCCCGGGCGCGGCAATTGACCGGCCAGGGCGATCGCTGCGTTGTGGCCGTCGTCGGAGACGGTGCCCTGACCGGCGGCATGGCGTGGGAGGCGATCAACAACATCGCCGCAGACAAGAAGCGCCGCGTGGTAATCGTCGTCAACGACAACGGCCGCTCCTATGCCCCCACTGTCGGCGGCCTTGCCGACTACCTCGCGTCGCTGCGTCCCACGATCGATTCATTCCGGGCAGCACCCACCTATGAAGTGGTGCTGGATTGGTGGAAGAAGAAACTGCAGAGCGGCGGACCCGTCGGTCAGTTCACCTACAGGAGCCTGCATGCCATGAAGAAGGGCATCAAGGACTGGTGGGCTCCGCAAGGTATGTTCGAAGACCTCGGCATGAAGTACATCGGTCCTGTCGACGGCCACAACATGCGGGCCCTTGAACAAGCGCTCACCGCGGCACGCAACTATGGCGGTCCGGTGATCGTGCACGCCATGACCGAAAAGGGCCACGGCTACGCTCCGGCCCTCGCCCACGAGGCGGACCAATTCCACGCGGTCGGCATCATCGACCCCGAGACGGGGGAGCCGACGCAAGCCGGCGGAGCCCGCTCGTGGACCTCGGTGTTCGCCGAGGAAATCGCGGACATCGCCGATGAGCGTGAAGACATCGTAGGAATCACCGGGGCCATGCTGATCCCCGTCGGGTTGCACACGTTCGCGGCACGGCACCCCGAACGCGTGATCGACGTCGGCATCGCTGAACAGCACGCCCTCACATCCGCCGCAGGCATGGCCTTTGGCGGACTGCACCCCGTCGTCGCCGTTTACGCCACGTTCCTCAACCGCGCCTTCGACCAGCTCCTCATGGATGTGGCCCTGCACAAGGCCGGGGTGACAGTCGTGTTGGACCGCGCCGGCGTGACCGGTCCGGACGGCGCCAGCCACCACGGCATGTGGGACATGGCGATGGTCCAGGTCGTGCCGGGGCTGCATCTCGCGGCTCCGCGCGACGCCAGCCGCTTGCGGGAAGAGCTCCGCGAAGCGGTCGCCATCTCAGACGCGCCCACCGTGGTGCGTTTCTCGAAGGGCAGCGTGGGAGACGAGATCGAAGCGATCGAACGGCTTTCCGACGGCGTCGACGTGCTGGCGCGCCGCCCTGAAGGCTCCACCGAGAACGATGTCCTGATTGTCAGCGTCGGCGCGATGTCCGAGCTCGCCCTCGACGTCGCGTCCCGGCTCGGTTCCCAAGGCATCAGCTCCACCGTGGTGGATCCGCGCTGGGTCCTGCCTGTGCGCAAGTCCATCATTGCCCTGGCTGCCCGGCACCGCTTGGTGATCTGCATCGAAGACGGCGTCCGGGCGGGCGGTGTCGGCTCGCGGATCCGCCAGGAGATGCGCGCGGCCGGCGTGGACACGGCCCTGAACGAGGTGGGGCTTCCGGTCGAATTCCTCGACCATGGAACCAGGAACCAGGTCCTTGAGCGGGTGGGCCTTACCGCCCAGCAAATAACGCACGACGTCGTCGCCCAGGTCCTGGGGACGAAGGTGCCTTTCGCGCGGCCCCTGCCGGGACAAGAGCATCCCAGCACTGGCAGCCTTCCCAAGCTGTGAAAGGCCCGTTCAGGGCATTACCCAACAAACAAGCACCCTTTGACGGCACAGGTCCGGACAGTACGTGCACGGAGCGGTTCAGAAAAGGACGGGCATGAGCGGCATTATCCGCAGCTATAAGCGTGACGACGAAGCGGTCCTGCATTTCCGCGAAGCGTGGTACGACGATGAATTCAAGCAGTTCGTCATCAACCATGGGGTTGTAGGACACCAGAGCCGTACTGATGAAACGGACGTCGAGGACGAATCCGCCGTCGAAGGACTTATGGCGGCCTTTGCGGCGCAATGCGAAGAGGACGGCTACGCCGAAATTCCCGAGGCCGAACAGTTCTGGGTGGTTGCGCAGATCGCGCTCAAGACCAAGGACGGCACCGAGCGGGACCGCTACCTTGAGCGCAAGGCCAAAGCCGCGCTGACGAGCGAACTGGCCTGGCGCGGTTTGGGTATCGTGGATCGCTCCGAGATCAGCAACTCGAAGCTCAACATTTTCTGCCTGTGCCCGGACGTCAACAAGGCCGTCAACGCCATTAAGGTGTGCATCAGGGGAGAAGACCTCGACTTCACCAAGCTGAGCATCGCGGCCGCACCCCATGCGGACCCCACCGCATTCAAAATAAAACACTCGCCGAAAACGGGCGCGGGCTTTAACCTCTAAGGACTACACCACCGCTGCGAAGGGACGAACATGCCGTCCAAAGGCAACTGGCCCGGACACACTCCGCTGCCCAAGGGCTTGTCCGCTCCCGCACGAAGAGCACTCGCCCACGAGGGTTTGGAAACGCTGGAACAGCTCGCCGAGTTCGGTGAGGGGCGGGTGGCTGCCCTGCACGGCATGGGCCCCAAGGTGATGGCGCAATTGCACGACGCGATGGAAGAGGCGGGAATCGCCTTCGGATCCTGAGCGGCGGGTCGGACCGGCGGGCGTTGTAGGGTGAAACCATGACTGAATACCGCCGTCTTGGAAATTCCGGATTAACCGTCTCAGTAGTCGGATTGGGGTGCAACAATCTCGGACGGGCCAACACGGCCACCGAATCCCAGGAGGGCACCAACGCGGTGGTGCATGCCGCCTTGGATGCGGGCGTGACGCTTTTTGACGTTGCGGATGTCTACGGCCGGGAGCCCGGCCTGAGCGAGAGCATGCTGGGTGTCGCCCTCAAGGGTCGCCGAGACGACGCCGTGGTGGCCACCAAATTCGGCATGGACATGCGCGGCGCCAACGGCAACGATTTCGGCGCCCGGGGATCGCGCCGCTACATCGTCCGGGCCGCCGAGGCATCCCTGCGCCGCCTTGGCACGGACTGGATCGACCTTTACCAGTACCACACCCCGGACCCGCTCACTCCGGTTGACGAGACCCTCGCAGCCCTCGATGACCTCGTGACAAGCGGCAAGGTTCGCTACATCGGGCATTCCAACCGTGCGGGCTGGCAGATCGCCGAAGCCGAATATGTCGCCCGGATGCAGGGCGGTGCGCGGTTCATTTCGGCGCAGAACCACTACAACCTGCTGGACCGCCGCGCGGAACTCGAAGTGCTACCGGCCGCCCAGGCTTTCGGGCTCGGTGTCCTGCCGTATTTCCCCTTGGCCAACGGCCTCCTGACGGGCAAGTATGCTCCGGGCGGCGCGCCGGAAGGATCGCGCCTCAGCCACACGCGGACCAACATGGTCGACGACGCAGACTGGGACCAGCTGGGCAGGTTCAGCCAATTCGCCAAAGACCGGGACCTGAACGAACTGCAGCTGGCCTTCTCCTGGCTGGCCGCCCAACCCGCGGTCAGCAGCGTGATTGCCGGAGCCACCCGCCCCGCGCAAATCATCGAAAACGCGCAGGCCGTGCGGTGGGTGCCCACAGCGGAAGAACGCGCCGAATTGGATGACATCTTCCCGCGCACGCCCAAGGCAGCCCTCTTCTAGGCCGCCCTCTTCTAGGCAGCGTCCCTTGAACGGGAACCACGGAGCGGATCCAGGCCGGCGCGAGCCCGTGAGCTTGCTGGTGGACTGCGACACGGGAATCGACGACGCCCTCGCCCTTGCCTACCTGTGCAGCCAGCCGCAGGTGGAGCTCGTTGCCGTCAGCAGCACGCCCGGCAACGTGGCGGCCGAGCAGGTGGCACGCAACAACCTGTCCCTGCTCGAACTCTGCGGCCGGCCCGACGTGCCCGTCGCCATCGGTGCGCGGACGCCGCTGCGGATCCCGCTGACCACCACGCCGGAAACCCACGGACCGCACGGCGTCGGCTACGCCGAGCTGCCGGAACCGCGTGGAAAAGTGCTCGACGTCGACGCCGTCGAGCTCTGGGTCGAAGCGGCCCGGTCGCGGCCGGGGGAGCTGACAGCCCTGTTGACGGCGCCCCTCACCAACTTCGCCCTCGCCCTGCGGGCCGAGCCGCGGCTACCCGAGTTGCTGCGCGGCGTCGTGATCATGGGTGGCAGCTACAACTACCAGGGCAACACGACGCCCACCGCCGAATGGAACACGCACGTTGATCCGCACGCAGCGGCCGAGGTGTTCGCGGCCTTCTCCGGGCTTCCCGAGGAGCGCCTTCCGGTGGTGTGCGCCCTGGAGACCACGGAACGGATCGAGCTGACACCCGGGCACGTGGCGGCGTTGGCTGCCGAGGCAGGCTGCACGACGCCGGAGCTCGTCCTTCCGGAGCAGCCCGAGGGACTGCGCAGCACGGCTTCCAATGAGCTGGTGCGGCACCTCAGCGATATGCTGCGCTTCTATTTCGAGTTCCACCGCCGCTACGACCAGGGCTACGTGGCGCATATCCACGACTACTTTGCCGCGTCCGTTGCCGCCGGGACCGCCAGGTACAGTACCCGCACGGCCACGGTGCATGTCGAGACGGGCGCCCCGAAGCTCACCGGAACCACCGTTGCGGACTTCCGGGGACTGTGGGGCGAGCCTCCCAACGCGCGCATCGTCTCGGAAAACCAGCCCGACGAGGCCTTCGCCGAACTGGTGACCGCGGTGGGCGGCCTCGCCCGTCGGCTGGGGAAGTCCGACGGCCAAGGCCAGCCCCGCGGTTGAGCGTTACCCGGCGGCCGGTTTCGACGCGATCCCGGGAGCCAGGAAGCGTTTGCCGTTGACACGCTCGGAGGCACCCACCCGGTCCAAGTAGGGAGTGATCCCGCCGAGGAACATCGGCCAACCCGCGCCCAGGATGACGCAGAGGTCAATGTCCTCGGGCCCGGCCACTACACCTTCGGAGAGCATGAGCCCGATTTCCTCGGCCAGGGCGTCCTGCGTGCGGCGGAGGACCTCCTCGGCCGTGGAGGGCGTCGTGCCGAAAGACATGAGCGCCAACGTCTCGGCCGGGATGGCCGGCTTTCCGTCAGGGCCGGGGGCCCAGAGTGTCTTCACACCGTTGTCGACCAGCTTCTGCATGTTCTGGGATACCGCAAAACGCTCGCCGAAGGCAGCGTGCAGCGATTCCTGGACGTGCTGGGCGACCGGCAGGCCCACCATGGCGCTGAGGGTGAACGGACTCATCGGCAGGCCCATGGGTCGCAGCGCCGAATCGGCGACCTCCGCGGGCGTCCCTTCGTCGAACGCCGCAATGACTTCGCCCATGAGCCGCAGCAGGATCCGGTTGACCACGAAAGCGGCGGCGTCCTTGACCAGCACGGCCGTCTTCTTCAAGCCCTTGGCGAGCTCGAAGGCGGTGGCCAGCACGGCGTCGTCGGTCTTCGGAGCACGCACGATCTCCAGGAGCGGCATGACCGCAACCGGGTTGAAGAAATGGAACCCGACCAGGCGCTCCGGGTACTGCAGGTCTTCGGCCATGGCCGTCACGGAAAGCGAGGACGTGTTGGTCGCCAGGATGCACTCGGGGGAGACAATGGCCTCCACTTCGGCGAAGACCTGCTTCTTGACGTTGAGTTCTTCGAAGACGGCTTCAATGACGAAGTCCGCGTCGGCGAAGGACTCCTTGGAAACGGAGCCGCTGACCAGGCCCTTGGTCCGATTGGCGGCGTCGGAGCTGATCCGCTTCTTGCCGAGAAGCTTGTCCACCTCCGCATGGACGTAGGCAACTCCCTTGTCCACCCGCTCCTGGTCGATGTCCGTCAGGACCACGGGCACTTTGAGCTGGCGCGCGAACAGCAGGGCGAGCTGGCTCGCCATCAGGCCGGCACCAACGACGCCGATCTTCGTTACCGGGCGCGCGAGCTTGCGGTCAGGCGCACCGGCAGGCCGCTTGGACCGTTTCTGTACCAGGTCCAGGAAGGCGTAGACGGTGGAGCGGAACTCGTCCGTCTGCATCAGGTCGGCGAGCGTCTCGCATTCCAGCGCTGCAGATTCCGCCTTGCCCATGGTCCGGTTGGCTTCGAGGATATCCAGCACCTTGGCGGGAGCCGGTGACGCGTTCGACGTCTTGGCTTCCACGAACGCGCGGCCCGCCGCCACGGCGCCGGCCCATCGATCGGCAACCGCGGGATCCGCCGGATCGACGGAGTTGCGGCGCTCCGGGACGGTCTCGCCCGCGATCACCTTCGCTGCCCAGGCAATGGACTGCTCCACGAAATCCGCGGGTTCGAAAATGGCATCGGCGATGCCCAGCTCGAAAGCCTGGGGACCGGTGAGCGTGCGGTTGTTGCTCAGCGGATTCTCGATCATGACCTTGACGGCGTTATCCGGGCCGATGAGCCGCGGCAGGATGTACACGCCGCCCCAGCCGGGTACGAGCCCGATGAAGGCTTCCGGCAAGGCGAGGGCGCCCGCGCCCGTAGAGACCGTGCGGAACGAGGACTGGAGGGCGATTTCGAGGCCGCCGCCGAGGGCGAGGCCATTGATGAAGGCGAAACTGGGAACCCCCAGATCCGAGAGCGTCGCGTAGACGTCGTGGCCCAGTTGCGCCATCCACAGACCGTGTTCGCGGTCTTCGAGGCGCTTCACCGCCGAGAGGTCCGCTCCGGCAACCAGGAAGTGCGGCTTGCCCGTGACGCCGACGCCGACGATCTCGCCGCGCGCAGCACGCTCCTTGAGCCCCTCGAGCACTGTTCCGAGCTCGACCAGGGTATTTGGTCCCAAGGTGGTGGGCTTGGTGTGGTCCAAGCCGTTGTCCAAGGTGATCAGCGCGAACGTTCCGACGTTGCCGGGGAGTTCGATGTCCTGCACGTAGGAGTGGGTCACGGTCTCGTCCGGGAACAATCCGGCCAGTTTCTGGAATTCGGCGGCGCTCATGCTGCGGCTCCCTTGCTCTCGGTGGCGACGGCGGTTTCGGTTCCGCTGTTGTGGCTGTTGTAGCTGCTGTGGTGCGGGTTCTCCCAGATTACTGTGGCGCCCATTCCCAAACCGATGCACATGGTGGTGATGCCGTACCGGACCGACGGGTCTTCCTCGAACTGGCGGGCCAGTTGGTTCATGAGGCGGACACCGGAGGAGGCGAGGGGATGTCCGACGGCGATTGCCCCGCCATAGCGGTTGACACGGGGATCGTCGTCGGCGATTCCGAAGTGGTCCAGGAAGCTGAGCACCTGGACGGCGAAGGCCTCGTTGATCTCGAAGAGGCCGATGTCCTCGATCCCGAGTCCGGCGCTCTTGAGGGCCTTCTCGGTGGCCGGGACCGGTCCGATGCCCATGACTTCAGGTTCGACGCCGGCGAAGGCATAGGAAACCAAGCGCATTTTGATGGACAAGCCGAGTTCCTCGGCGGCCTCCGCGGAGGCCAGGACCGCCGCCGTCGCGCCGTCGTTCAAGCCGGCGGCGTTGCCCGCGGTGACGCGGCCGTGGGCCCTGAACGGCGTGCGCAGTGCCGCGAGGTCATCCACGGTGGTCCCGGGGCGCGGCGGCTCGTCGACGGTGTTCACTGTCCAGCCTTGCCCCGGCTTCATCGTGGCGACGGGGACGAGGTCGGGCTGGATCTGGCCCTTGCCGTACGCGACGGCAAGTTTTGCCTGCGACGCCGCCGCGTAGGTGTCGGTTCGCTCCTTGGTGATCGACGGAAAACGGTCGTGCAGGTTTTCGGCCGTGTTGCCCATGTTCAGGGCGGCTGGATCGACGAGCCGCTCGGACATGAACCTGGGGTTGGGATCCGCGCCCGCTCCCATGGGGTGGTTGCCCATGTGCTCCACGCCCCCGGCAATCACGACGTCGTACGCGCCGAAGCCGATGCCGCTCGCCGTCGTCGTGACCGCGGTCATCGCCCCGGCACACATGCGATCGATCGCGAAGCCGGGCACGCTGCGGGGGAGGCCCGCAAGGAGGGCTGCGGTGCGGCCGATGGTCAAGCCTTGGTCGCCGGTCTGCGTCGTCGCGGCGATGGCGACTTCATCAACGCGTTCGGCGGGCAGGGCCGGGTTGCGTCGCATCAGTTCACGGATGCACTTGACCACGAGGTCGTCGGCTCGGGTGCCGGCGTAGATGCCCTTCTCGCCCGCTTTGCCGAACGGCGTCCGGACGCCGTCCACGAACACGACGTCGCGGACGGTCCTCGGCCTGGCGATATTCCCGGTTTGGCTCATGTGTGGCTCCTCGTTGAGACATGGGTGCCGGACAGCCCTCATGGGGGAAGCCGGCGTCATTTACGGCCATGTTACTCGCCAGTAACTTAGCGCGCAAGGACAACCCCGGTCACCTATGGCGGCCTTTCCACCGATCCCCGGTCACCTATGGCGGCCTTTCCACCGATCCCCGGTCACATATGGGGGGGCTCTCGACCGATCCCCGGTCACCTATGGGGGGCTCTCGACCGATCCCCGGTCACATATGACCGNATATGGGGGGGCTCTCGACCGATCCCCGGTCACCTATGGGGGGCTCTCGACCGATCCCCGGTCACATATGACCGGTTTTCGGCGGACCCTCGGTCACATCACCCCAAGGCGGGGCCGGTTCAAGGGGCCGGCGTCGGTTCCTTGGGCGCGGGGCTCCGGGGCTCTTTAGGCTCCTTCGGCGGCAGCGGCTGCGGATTCAGTGACGCCTCGGTGAGGATCGGTGCCGTGATGGCGATTTGCCACTCGCGGGCCCCGAGCGCGCGCAGCTCTTCCGATATGGACTCCACAGTGATGTCCGACGGCGGCCGCCACAGCACGCGCCTCATGTAATCCGGAGTGAGCAGGTTTTCCACGGGAAGCTTGAGCCCATCGGCCGCCTCCTGGAGCCGGGGCCGCGCCGTCCCAAGGCGGGCGGCGGCTTCGGGGTCGCGGTCGGTCCAAACGCGCGGTGGCGGGGGAGCATTGGTTGGAAGATGCAGCGGCGGAAGGTCTTCGGTGTTCCTCGCGGCGACAATGCAGCGCAGCCATCGTGGCGCTTCACGCTGTGCGGCCCGCCCGTGGAAGCCCTTGGTTGCCAAGAGCTGAGGCACGGTGGCGGGCATGGCCTTGGCGGCAGCGACCAGCGCGGAGTCGGGAAGAAGGCGGCTCGGAGCAACATCCCGTTTCCGTGCGAGCTGATCCCGTTCATACCAAAGCTCGCGGACGGCAGCCAACTGCCGGCGGTCACGGATCTGGTGCAGTCCGGACGTCTTGCGCCACGGGTCCACCCGCGGGGCGGGAAGGCCTGCTTTGAGGATGCCGGCGAATTCCTGTTCGGCAAACTCCAGCTTGCCGTCGGCTTCCAGGAGTTCGATGAGTTCTTCGCGCAGTTCGGCGAGGACCTCGACGTCGAGGGCCGCGTACCGCAGCCACGGTTCGGGGAGTGGACGGGTGGACCAGTCGGCGGCCGAGTGTTCCTTGGCGAGGCCGAAACCCAGGAGCTGCTCGATGACGGCAGCCAGGCCGACGCGGGGCAGCCCGGCAAGGCGTGCGGCGAGTTCCGTGTCGAAGAGCTTGTCGGGCCACATGCCGAGCTCGGCCAGGCACGGAAGATCTTGCGTCGCGGCGTGCAGGATCCACTCGACGCCGTGCAGTGCCTCATTGATGATCTTCAGGTCATCGAACGGTTCGGGGTCGATCAGCCAGGTGCCTGCGCCGTCGCGCCTGATCTGCACGAGGAAGGCACGCTGTCCGTAGCGGAAGCCGGAAGCACGTTCGGCGTCGACCCCGGCGGGGCCGGATCCCGCGGCGATTGCAGCGGCACACCGCTCCAGGCCGGCCAAGGTGTCGATGACAAGCGGCACGCCCTCGCGCGGGGCGTCCAGGTCGATGATCTCGGGTATCCGGCCTTCGAAGCCGTCCACCGTGATGTGGGGTGTGGGATCAGCAGCCGGAGCGCCGGCTGTGGCGGGTTCCAGATTTTCAGGGGTCATGGTGCCTTCAGTTTACCGACTCTGCGCGGGGCCGGGCCGGGGGCCGACCCGGCAGACGTTCACGCACTTCACGTGAGGCGCCGCTTGGGCAGGGGCGTGACGCCCGGAGGCAGGGGCGGCAGCCCTGCGAAGGTGCAGACCATGTCGCTCCACGCTTCCAGATGGGCCTGGACATCGGAAGACGCAGGTGTCCATGAAGCCCGGAGCTCGATGTCGATGGTTTCCGGCCGTTCGGCCAAGGTGCCGAAGCTTTCGGACAGGATGCGCGTGGCCGTTCCGCCTGCTGCGCGGTACTGTGCTGAATGGTGCTCGAGGGCGTCCACGAGCCAGGTCCAGGCAACGGAGCCGAGCATGGCATCATTGCCCATCTCGGCTTCCAGCTGGGCCCGGATATAGGTGACGATCCGGAATTCCCCGTCCCAGACGGCTGAACCCTCCGGATCATGGAGCAAGATGAACCTGCCTGTTGCCAGCTCGTCGTCTTCATCGTCGGCCGCGCCGGGCGAGTCCGGCGTTTTTTCGCTGGAAAATGCCATCGCGGCGGGTCCGTGGAGCGGGGTCGGGCCGGGACGCGTCGGCCGTGTGAAGACCTCTGCCCCCAAGGCCACCGCGTAAGGCGCCAAGCGGGACGGCGCAGGGATTTCCGCCAGCCGGAGCTCGCTCCGGCACTTTGCTTTTCGTAGCGTTCCCAACGCATGCAGGAAATCCGCGGGAACCTGTGCGAGTGCGTTCACCTTGGCAGATTATGTGTCAGGGGCGGCGAAACCTTGAAGCCACGCCGCCCCGTCCGTGCCCTATGCCGATGCCAGTTCGCGCTTGATCGCGGCAACGAAGGTATCAACGTCTTCTTCCGTGGTGTCGAAGGAACACATCCAGCGCACCTCGCGGTTCGCTTCGTTCCAGTCGTAGAACCTGAAGGCGGAGCGGAGGCGATCGGCGACGCCGGCGGGAAGTACCGCGAACACGCCGTTGGACTCGGTGGCTTGCGTCGGCTCCACGCCCTCGATGGCGTCGACCGCCGCACGCAGCCGTGAGGCCATCGCATTGGCGTGCTTTGCTGAGCGAAGCCACAGCCCGGACTCAAGAAGCGCGATGAACTGGACCGAAATGAAGCGCATCTTGGAGGCAAGCTGCATGTTCATCTTGCGCAGGAACTTCAGGCCGTGGGCAGCCTCGGGGTTCAGGGCGACCACTACTTCGCCGAACAGCAGCCCGTTCTTGGTGCCGCCGAAAGACAAGATGTCGACGCCGGCGTCGCGGGTGAAAGCCCGCAAAGGCACCCCAAGGTGGGCGGCGGCGTTGGCGAGCCGGGCGCCGTCCATGTGCAGTTTCATGCCCTTTGCATGGATGTGGTCGGCGATCGCCCGGACTTCTTCCGGCGTGTAGCACGTGCCCAGTTCCGTGGTCTGCGTGATGGAGACGGCCAGGGGCTGCGCGCGGTGTTCGTCGCCCCAGCCCCAGGCTTCCCGGTCGATCAAATCCGGAGTGAGCTTGCCATCCGGCGTCGGGATCTGGAGGAGCTTGATGCCGCCGATTCGTTCCGGCGCGCCGTTCTCGTCCATGTTGATATGGGCGGTCGAGGCGCAGATGACCGCTCCCCAGCGCGGCAGCAGTGACTGCAGTGACAACACATTCGCGCCGGTCCCGTTGAAGACGGGGAAGCATTCGATGCCTTCACCGAAGTGCTGCTCCATCACCTCTTGGAGCCGTTCCGTGTACTGGTCCTCCCCGTACGAGACCTGGTGGCCGCCGTTGGCTGCGGCCAGGGCCGCCAGGATTTCAGGGTGGACGCCGGAGTAGTTGTCCGAGGCGAAACCGCGGACTGCCGGATCGTGGAGGCGGCCGGCCGCTTCCGTGCCGAGGGCAGCCGGGAGTTCTTCTGTTGTGCTCGTCACTTGTTCATTCACGCTTTCAGTCTATTTGGCCAGCAGGAGGCGCTGGCCGTTCAGTTCGGCTGCCGGCTTGTCGAAGAGCCCGACGGCGGCAGCCGCCAAGTCCTCGACGTCCGTGTATCCGGGGAATTTCCGCTCCGGGTGTTCCCTTCGCATTGCCGCGTCCAGGAGCGACTTGACCACAAAGACGACCGCCGCGCTGTGCTGTTCCACAGGTTCGTCCTTATTTTCTGAATTTCCCGACTGCGAACGGCGGAACCCGTCAGCAACAGCCAGCGTCCAGGTCTCCGCGGCAGCCTTGGCCGCCGCGTACGTGGCGGCCCCGGCGGTCGGCGCGGCGACCGCCGTCGAACTCACCATGGCGAAGCGACCCTTGGGTGAGGAGGCGAGATCGTTGTAGAAGACCCGGGAGACGTTCCTCAGGGTGGTGATGGCGCTTTGCTCGAGGGCGGCCCAGTCTTCGTCCGGTTGGTCTTCGATTCCCTTGGCGCCGCGCCACCCTCCCACCAGATGGATGACGCCGTCCACCCTCTCCGTGTTGCCGTGGATCTCCGAGGCGAGTTCGCGCACGGACTCCAGGCGGGAAAGGTCGCACACGAGGGGAGTCACCGCGCTGCCCGCTTCCGCCGCGGCGGCCTCGATACGGGCCCCGTTCGAGCCGACGGTGAAGACCCGGTACCCGCTCCGCGCAAAGGCCCGGGCCACGGCGACGCCGGAGGAGTTGCTGCCACCGGTGACAACGACCGTCAGCGGTTCGGTGGTCATGAGACCGCGGCCTGCCCGGTGATGCCCGTGGTCGATTCGATGATCGGACGCATTTTCTTCTCCAGTGCTTCGTAGAACATGGACAGCGGGAATTCGTCGTCGAGGACCTGGTCAGTGAGGCCGCGGGGCGGCCCGTCCAGCGGGAGTGCCTCGGGGCCCTTCGCCCAGACCGAAGCCGGGTGGGGAGTGACCGTGCCTGAAATGAGCTTATACGCCGCGAGCCAGTGGGCGGCCTTGGGCCGGTCGATGGAGCGCCAGTACAGTTCTTCGATCCGCGCACCGAGCTCGACGACGACGTCGGCCGCCTCGTCCCAGTCGATGCTGAGCTTGCTGTCGGTCCAGTGCAGGACATGGTGCTGGTGCATCCAGGCGAAGAGGAGCTGGCCGCCCAGGCCGTCGTAGTTGCGGACCCGGTTGCCGGTGATCGCGAAGCGGAAGATGCGGTCGAAGATGACGGCGTACTGCACGAGCTTTGCGTGACGCCGGGCGTCCGGGGAAGCGTCCTCGTGCTTTTCGATCCGGACGGATTCGCGGAAAGCCGTCAGGTCGCAGCGGAGCTCTTCGAGCGAGTAGAGGAAGAACGGCATCCGCTGCTTGATCATGAAGGGATCGAAGGGAAGGTCTCCGCGCATGTGGGTGCGGTCATGAATCAGGTCCCACATGACGAACGTCCGCTGCGTGAGCTCCTGGTCATTCAACAGCTCCGCAGCATCCGCGGGCAGCTCAAGGGAAGTGGTTGCGGCCGCCGCTTTGAGGACGCGGCGGAAGCGGGCGGCCTCGCGGTCGGCAAAGATGGCGCCCCACGTGAAGGCAGGGGTCGTCCGCACTGCGACGGTCTCGGGGAAGAGCACGGCCGAATTGGTGTCGTACCCGGGGGTGAAGTCCAGGAATCGGATCGGGACAAACAGCTTGTTGGAGTAGTCGCCGGCCTCCAGTGCGCCGATGAACTCGGGCCAGATCACCTCGATCAGGACCGCTTCCACGAGACGGCTCGTGCTGCCGTTCTGGGTGTACATGGGAAAGACCACGAGGTGCTGGAGTCCGTCTTCGCGGTGTTCCTGCGGCTGGAAGGCCAGCAGCGAATCGAGGAAGTCGGGGACTCCGAAGCCGGAGTCGGCCCAGCGGCCGAAGTCTTCCACCAGGAGCCCCAGGTAGGCAGCGTCGTGCGGGAACGCAGGAGCCAGGCTCTGGATTGCCTCTGTGATGGTGGCTGTGTATGCGCGGGCCGCCTCATGGTGGAGGGCATCCTGGATGGAACCGTCCTGGCTTTGGAAGGCTTGGAGGGCGGTGGCCGCGGCCTTCAGGGAGATCCAGTCCCGGTTGTCCGGGGTGATGCGCAGACGGGTGGTGGTAACGGTGGTGGTCATCGTCGACGGTGCCTTTCCTCGAGAATCGGTGTTCTGAGGGGAGCGTAGCAAGCGGCCAGAGTCGCTAATTCAAATGTGGCTCGAGCATAAGTAACTCTTTTGCTAGTGCGTGTGCCAGCACCCGGTAGGTCCAGCCCGCGGGAGGGCTGGCCCTTGAGGGGACTAGCACTAGCTCCGAGTTCAGGGGGTGAGCCCGAACTCGGATGTGTGGCCCGGGTTACTGTCCGGCCGGGGACTCGACAAGCCTGAGCGAAACGGAATTTATGCAATACCGCTGGTCAGTCGGCGTGCCGTAGCCTTCGCCCTCAAAAACGTGGCCCAAGTGTGAGTCGCAATTGGCACAGCGGACCTCGACCCGGTCCATTCCCAAGGTACGGTCATGCAAGTACCGGACGGTGCCTTCCGCGAGCGGGGCCCAGAAGGACGGCCAGCCGCAGTGCGAATCGAATTTTTCGTTGCTGGTGAAGAGCTCCGCGCCGCAGGCCCGGCACTGGTACACACCCGCGGTATGGGTGTCCCAATACTCACCCGTGTACGGTCGTTCCGTTCCGGCCTGGCGCAGAACCCGGAACTCCTCCGGGGTGAGCTCCTCGCGCCATTCCGCCTCCGTTTTCTCCACGCATTGCCCTTCCTTTGGGACGTCCTGGAGCGGTACCCCGGCCAAGGGGTCCGCGGCTTGGAAGTACTTCCTGTTATCTGCAGTGCTCATGCTCTCTCAACGCTCACGAGTCGCCGATAAATCCCGAGCCCGCATAGAGATGCAGCACGGGCAGGCCCAACTGGTCCTGGGCCTTGTTCGCCCAGTCCGTGTGGAAGGTGTCGGCAATCGCGTGCGGGCGCGTGACCACGACGGCCTGTGCCGCATTGAGTTCCTTCACCTTCGACACCAAGCCGGCCACGGCGCCGCCGGCGACGATTTCACCGGTCACCCCGCCACCTAGCCCATCCAGGGCCGCGAGCGACGCGGCCAAGGCTTCAGCAGCCTGGGCCCGCTGCGCCTGCGGATCCGGTGCCTCAGCGACCAGTTCCCGGAAGGCCTTGGCCACTTCAAGCAGTGAGAGGTTCTCGAGGAAGTCCACCAACAAGTGCCGTTCGGTATTTTCGGGCACCAACACCACCAAAGGTGAGTCTCCGCCGTCGAGCAGTTTGGCAATATTGACGCGGTCGTCCGGGCCCAGGGGCTCTTCGGTAAGGATGACGATTGGTTCATTCATGGCTACAGCGTAGACCTGAGCGGTGCCGGGAAGCATGGTTTCGTGCGGCAATTCTGTACTCACCGCTGCAACCGGGAGAATGGTCACATGGCATTCATGACCCGGGCTGCGCCCACCGTTGAGAACGGCGCGAAAATGTCCGCCCGAGCCAAGTGGACACTTGCGGGCATCGTTGCGGGAAGCAGCCTCGCCGGCTTGCTGGGCGCGGGGTCTTCGGCGCTCGCAGCCTATTTCGCCCGGCGCGTCATCACCCCGTCAACGCGCGACGCTGACCAGGAGGTGCTGGCGGTGGTGCAAAGCGATGACGGGCTTCAAGTCATCCTCGCGGCTACCCCGGAGACCACCGTCGACGGCGTGTTCAGCCTCTTCTTCGCGGGCGGGACGGGGTTCGCGCGGATCGGGCGCATCGTGTCCTATTCGCCCGCGGAGCGGACGGTACAGCGCGAAGTCGAACAGGTCTACAGCGGAGATCTGGCAACTGCCCGGCGCGGATGGTGGAGCGGTGCTGTCTACGATTCCCCGACGGCGCTCCGCCTGGACTGGGAAGACATCCAGATCGACGTCGAGGGTGGACCGGCGCCTGCGTGGCTGGTTCCGTCCGGCGCCGGCAAACCCGCGAAGGTGTGGGCCATCATGGTCCATGGCCGTGGGGCCAGCCGCCTTGAAGGCTTGCGCGCGTTGCGCGTAGCCCACGAGCTCGGACTCGACAGCCTGCTGGTTTCCTACCGGAACGACGGCCTGGCGCCGTCCGCCCCGGACGGGCGGTACGGCCTGGGGTCCACGGAATGGCACGACATCGACGCCGCCATCGAGTACGCACTCGCGCACGGCGCCCACGAAGTGGTCCTGTTCGGGTGGTCGATGGGCGGGGCGATCTGCCTGCAGACGGCAGACCTTTCGCACCACCGCCATCTGATCAGGGCGATGGTGCTGGACGCGCCAGTGATCAACTGGGTCAACGTCCTCGCACACCACGCGCAGATCAACAGGATCCCCTATGCCGTAGGCCGGTACGGGCAGCTGATGTTGGGGCACCCGTTGGGCAGGCGCCTTACCGGCCTTGCCGCGCCGGTCGACTTGAAGGCAATGGATTGGGATGCCCGCGCAGTTGAACTGCGCACTCCGACACTCATCATTCACAGCGTTGATGATGAGTACGTTCCCTACGAGCCCTCCGCCAGCCTCGCCGAAAAGAATCCGGAGATGGTCACCTTCGAACCTTTCGAAGGGGCTCGCCACACGAAAGAGTGGAATGTCGATCCGTTGAAGTGGGAGCGACTGGTGCGCTCGTGGCTCGCCCCGCGGCTCGCGCCCCGAGGCGGACCGGCGTCCGACTGACATCACCCCGCGAGCCTCCCGGTGTTTGCCGGGGGCTTGCTAGGGGCTTCCGATCGGGGCAGTCAGGGCGCCGGTCAGCCGGATAAGGTCCGCCGGGTCGAGTTCGATGTCGAGGCCACGGCGTCCACCCGATACGAGGACCGTGCTGAAGGCCAGCGCGGATTCGTCGAGAACCGTCGGCGACGGTTGGCGTTGGCCCAGCGGGGAAATCCCGCCCAGGACATAGCCGGTGCGCCGCTCGGCCGTTTTGGGGTCGGCCATCGCGGCCTTTTTGATTCCAAGGGCCGCGGCGATCGCCTTAAGGTCAAGGGTGCCGCTCACCGGGACGATCCCCACTCCGAGTTTGCCGTCGATGTCCACCATCAAGGTCTTGAACACCCTCCGGGGATCGATGCCCAGGACGTCGGCTGCTTCAAGCCCATAGCTGGCCGCCGAAGGGTCATGCGTGTAGGGGTGCAGCGTGAAGGGAACGCCGGCCGCAACCAGTACGGCTGTGGCCGGCGTTCCTTGTGAAGCTTGTTTCTTGGCCATTCCCGGTGTCCCGGATCAGGACAACAAGCGGTCGGCTGCGGCGACCTTGCGTTTGATCCGTCCCAGCATGGCCGTCATGCCACGCATGCGCAGGGGAGTGATCGCCCGTGTGAGGCCCAGCAGTTCCGGCATGTCATCCGGGACCGCCAGGATCTCCGCGGCGGTCAGCCCGTCCAGTCCTTCGTGCAGAACGCCGGCGAACCCCCGCGTGGTAGGTGCCTCCGGCGGCGCCTTGAAGAACAGCCTGTACGCGACGCCGTCGGAATTCCTTTCCTGTTCAATGGTCAGGAACAGCGGCGATTGGCACTCCACCACCTGCTCCAGCAGTTCAGGGTGGTCCAGCAGCCGATCCGGCAAAGCCGGGAGGCCGCGCGAGAACTCAAGCAACAGCTGAAGGCGGTCGGGCTCCGTGAGCGCCTGGAAGTCATCGACAATTTCCGCCAATGCGGCGGGCAAAGTGTTAGTACTCATCACTTCCAGCTTACGCACGTCCCGGCCGGACCGGACAGGATCGCGTCATATGGTGCGGCACAGAAGGTTCCGGTCACTTCCCGGCGAGTGCGGGAACGGAGCCGCGCTCGGCACCCTTGGCGATCGGGACGCGCACCGCGTTGCCCCACTCGGTCCAGGAACCGTCGTAGTTGCGGACGTTATCGAAACCAAGCAGGTACTTCAGGGCGAACCAGGTGTGGCTGGACCGCTCGCCGATCCGGCAGTAGGCAATGACGTCGTCGCCCTCGGTGAGGCCCGCTTCGCCGAGATAGAGGCCCTCAAGTTCGGTGCGGTCACGGTACGTGCCGTCTGCGGCCGCGGCGCGGGCCCACGGGATGGACGCTGCGGTGGGAATGTGGCCGCCACGCAGGGCACCCTCTTCGGGGTAGGCAGGCATGTGCGTCCGCTGGCCGGTGTATTCCTCGGGAGAACGGACGTCGATCAGCGGCTTGCCGAGGTGGGCCAGGACGTCATCCTTGAAGGCACGGATCGGGGCGTCGTTCCGCTCGACCACGGGGTACTCGCCCGGGGCGGGCTGGGGGACATCGGTGGTGAGGTCGCGGCCCTCGGCGATCCACTTGTCGCGGCCGCCGTCCAGGAGCCGGACGTCCTCGTGGCCGAAGAGCGTGAAAACCCAGAGGGCGTAAGCGGCCCACCAGTTGGACTTGTCACCGTAGATCACCACGGTGGTGTCCCGGGAGATGCCCTTGGCGGCAGCCAGGGCCGCGAAGGCTTCGCCGTCGACGTAGTCCCGGGTGACCTCATCGTTCAGGTCCGTATGCCAGTCGATCTTGACTGCTCCCGGAATGTGGCCGGTCTCGTACAGCAGGACGTCTTCGTCGGATTCAACAACGACCAGCTTGCCGTCGCCGAGCGCTCCGCCTTCAAGGGCGGCGGCAAGCCATTCGGTGGACACCAGACGTTCGGGGTGGGCGTACGCGGCGAACTTCTCATTCTGTTCAACGGGGTAGGACATTGGGTATGGCCTTTCACTGACACTTTCACTGACACCGGGTGGCACCGGGCGGCACGTCATGCCCGGGCTTTAGTCCCACAGTATCGATGGCTGGGGACTAAAGCTCCTCCCCGTTCATATGGTGAAATATGGCCTTCATCACCTGTCCGTCCCTGGCCTGGCATTGCCGGTATTCTTGCTGAGGACTTACGACACGAAGAACGGACCGCTTTGGTACAGATCGAACAGCTCGCCGCGCGCACGCCGGCGGTCTCAACGGATGAGATTCTCAAGGGTTTCTACCCTTCGCCACGGTTCGGCGAGGTGTCCTTCAAGAGCTACCGGCCCGACCCGAACCAGCCCAGCCAGGCGGCAGCGGTCAAGTCCTTGGAAGCGTTCGGGGCGACCGTGGGAGCCGGCGACGGAGACGGCCTGTTCAAACGCCTTTTCAGCAAGAAGGTCAACAGCAGGGCCGGCATCTACCTCGACGGTGGATTCGGCGTCGGAAAAACCCACCTGCTGGCTTCCCTGTGGCACTCGGCTCCGGGGCCGAAAGCGTTCGGGACGTTCGTGGAGTACACGAACCTGGTGGGCGCCCTGTCCTTCCGGAAGACCGTGGAGGCCCTGAGCAGCTACAAGCTCGTCTGCATTGACGAATTTGAGCTCGACGATCCGGGCGACACGGTGCTGATGTCCCGCCTCATGCGTGAATTGTCCGACGCCGGTGTGAAGCTCGCTGCCACGTCCAATACCCTGCCCGGTTCACTCGGGGACGGCCGCTTTGCCGCCGTCGACTTCCAGCGGGAGATCCAGGTCCTTGCGGACCAGTTCGATGTGGTCAGGATCGACGGGGAAGACTTCCGTCACCGCGGCTTGCCCGCGGCTCCGGCACCCTTGAAGACCGAAGACCTCAAGCGGCAAATGCATGCCGAATTCGATGGCCAGACGGTGGCCGTGGACGACTTCCGCGGCCTGATCGACCACCTCGCCGGTGTCCACCCCAGCCGCTACCGCAAGCTGATCGCGGGCATCGATGCAGTTGTGTGGCGCGACGTGGAACCAATAACCGAGCAGGCCGTTGCCCTTCGCTTCGTGGTGCTGGCCGACCGCCTGTATGACAAGGATGTCCCGATCCTTGCCAGCGGCGTGCCCTTCGACAAAATCTTCACCGAAGAAATGATGACCGGCGGGTACATGAAGAAGTACTTCCGCGCCGTATCCCGCCTGACCGCCCTGGCGCGCGAGGGACAAAACCACGAGCCGTCCTAACCGATTGGGGAACGCCCTGCCCTACTAGGGGCGTTCCCGGTCCTTGAGCACCCAACGCACCAGGATCCCGGCGGCAAGCGCCCAGAACGCCGCGCCGATTCCAGCGAAACTGAGGCCCGAGGCCGCAATCAGGAACGTCACGGAGGCTCCCAGTCGTTCGTCGGCAGTGGCCAGGGCTGAGGCGATGGCGGACGCCAGGGTGCCCAGCAGGGCCAATCCCGCGACGGCCTCCAAGAGCCCCGGCGGTGCCGCCGCCACGAGGGTCACCAACGCGGCGGAAAAGGCGGCCAGCACGAGGTATGCCAGGCCTGAAGTGAAAGCCGCGATCCAACGCCGGCCCCGGTCCGCACCTGCCTCTTCCCCTGCCGCCAGGGCTGCGCTCAACGCGGCCAGGTTGATCGCGTGTCCGCCAAAGGAAGCTCCGAGCGCGGTCCCCGAGCCGGTGACGAGCATCGACTGGCGCCACGGGACGGTGTACCCGAAGGACTTCAGGACGGCCACCCCCGGGATGTTCTGGGACGCCATCGTGACAATGAACAAAGGCAGGGCGATTCCGGCCACCGTGCTGAGCGTGAAAGCCGGAGTGGTCCAGTGCAGCTCAGGCAACAGCCGGTTCACGGGGATGTCCACACCGTTGACGACGATGTAGATCCCGATGACCGCGAGGGCCACCAGCAACGCGGCAGGGACCGACCATCGGGGCGCCAGCTTCATCATGACCAGCCAGCACAGAATCACCGGAGCCACCAAGAGGGGAGCGGTGCCCAACGCTTTGAACGGGGCAAGGCACAGGGACAAAAGCACCCCGGCCAGCATCGCTTGGGCGAGGGCGGTCGGAATCTTCGCCATCAGCTTGCCAAGCGCGGGAATGAGCCCAGTCAGGGCGATGAGTACACCCGCGATGAGGAAGGCCCCGACGGCGGCCGGCCACCCGCCGTCGGGCGCTCCTGTTCCTGCGAGCAAAGCGGCCCCGGGCGTCGACCACGCAAGGGTGATCGGCAAACGTGAACGCCAGGAAAGCCACAGCGCTCCGAGCCCGAAGGTGAGGGTCAGGGCAAGGAGTCCGCTGGCGGCCTGTTCCTGGGTGGCCCCGACCGCGCGGAGGCCGGCGAGCACTACTGCGAAGGATGACGTGAAACCTACCAGCGCGGTCACGATTCCGGCGACGAGCGGGCGGGAGAGCTGGCCGGAGGCGGAGATGCGGTGCGGCTGGCCTGTCTTTGCGGGTGATGCTGGCATAGTCCATGAGGTTACCGGAGCTTTGGTTGCCGCGCCCGGGCGGTACCGTTCCAGACGCCAACGGCACCGATAAAACAGCACAGTTAAACGCCAAGGGCACCGGCGGCGCCTCGCGGCGGGACCGGTGCCCCGTTGACGTAACTGTATTCGGGAGCTCATGCCGGCAAAACCGGCTACGGAGCCTCATTGGTGGAGGGAGCTGTCCAGGCCGTAGGCCTTTCAGCGTCACCGTCGAGGTTGTCCACGAACTCGGAAGCGGCTTTCTGAACCGCATCTAGTCGTCGATAAAATCGGCGGTTTATTCGATCCCGTCCTTGATGGCTTCATCAATGCCACCAACGAGGTCCTGAACTTTGCCCTTCAGATCGTCAAATAATCCCACGGGCACCTCCCTTCTATCACGGAGCCAGTTCGCTCCTCCGTTTCCGATCCTAACCCGAGACCCTGGAGGTGCCAAGGTCTAATTTGACGGCGAAGTCAACCCGCCGTTGGAACGGGTCACGGCCGTTGGAGGCGGGGGCTGTCCGGATTCATCAAAGAGTGCCTGCGACCGTAGCCGAAGTAGATGGCCAGTCCGATGACCAGCCACACCACAAAACGCAGCCAGGTTTCCCAGTGGAGCTGGACCATGAGGAATCCGGACGCAAGCATGCCGAAGGCGGGAACCACCGGCATGAGCGGCAGCCGGAAGGTGCGGGGCGCATTGGGCTTCTTGTAGCGGAAGATGATGACTGACAAGCACACCACCACGAACGCCGCAAGGATGCCGATATTGGTCAGGTCGGCGACGGCCTTGATGGGGAAGACCCCGGCGAGCAGCGCCGAAGCGATGCCCGCGATCCAGGTGACGCGCTGCGGGGTGCCGTGCTTGTCGGTTGCGGCGAACCAGCCGGGGAGCAGGCCGTCACGGCTCATGGAGAACCAGACGCGCGTGACGCCGAGCAGGAAGGTCAGCATCACGGTCAGGATGGACAGGACCGCGAAAACCGAGATGATGGTGGCGATGACGGGCAAACCGACTCCGGTGAAGGCGGACGCGAAACCGGCAGTGGGGTTGATGTCCTTGTAGTTCTGCATTCCGGTGAGTACCAGGGTGGCCGCTACGTAAAGAAGCATGGCGATGACAAGGGAGAGGACGATTGCCTTGGGCATGTGCTTCTTGCCGTCCTTGGCTTCCTCTGCGGCGGTGCTCATGGCGTCATAGCCGAACACTGCGAAGAAGACGGTTGCGGAGCCCGCGAGCACCGGGCCGAAGCCGCTGGGCATGAACGGGTTGTAGTTGTTGGTGTTGATGTAGAAGACACCGAGGCCGATGATGAACAGGATCAGCACAACCTTGATCGCCACCGCCACGAGTTCGAAGCGGCCAAACGCCTTGGTTCCGCGGCTCAGGATCCAGGTGACCAGAAGGCAGACAAGGATGGCGGGAAGGTTGATGACACCGCCCTTACCCTCGTCCAAGGTCGAGGTCATCCATGCGGGCATGTGGATGCCTATTCCGGAGAGGAACGCGTCGAAATACCCGGAGATGCCGATCGCGACGACGGCGACAATCGCGATGTACTCCAGCAGCAGGTCCCAGCCAATGAACCAGCCGATGACCTCGCCCAGGGCAACGTAGCCGTAGGTGTAGGCCGATCCCGCGCGGGGGATCATGCCGGCGAATTCCGCGTAGGAGAGTGCCGCGGCCGCCGAGGCAAGGCCTGCGACGAGGAACGAGATCAGCACGGCGGGGCCGACGCCCGGGGTGTCTTTGCTTCCGTGCGCCACCAGGCCGGCCAGGGAGAAGATCCCGACGCCGATGATGCCGCCGACGCCGATCGCCGTCAGTTGCCAGAGGCCCAGGCTTTTGAAGAGCCCGCTGTGCTTGCTTTCCTCCTCGATGTCGTCAATGGGTTTCTTCCGCATGATCGAGCGGACGAGGGTTTGTTGGGTCACGGATTGCTCCTGCTGTGTGGCGGTAAACGAATAGGCCTGAAGAAAAGTATGCGATGCCAATCACATTGGATAAAGTGAATTTTGCTGAGGAATATTGATTAGATTAATCGATGATTCCGACCGTACCCCGGAGCGAGCTAGGTGACCGACTGCGGGCACAAAAAAAGCAGCTCTTGTGGAGCTGCTTGAACGGCGCATTGCCCTGGCCAGCTGCGCTGGCTGTGGAACTGGAGCGGACGACGAGATTCGAACTCGCGACATCCACCTTGGC
>NZ_JAKEEC010000022.1 GCF_021483235.1 Arthrobacter alkaliphilus
CGAGCACCCGGACCGTCCAGGTCCCGGCCGCCGCCATCAAATCCCTCACACGGGATAGTACGACGCAGAAGGTTGCCACTGTCACCCTCACCGGTCCCGCCGTGAACGGCACGACAATCACTGCCGGGCAGGTCCTCGTCCTCGCCCCCACCCCCGATATCGAATCCGGCGCCATCGTCTACATCAACACCCTGACCAGCAACCCCGACGGGACGACCACCGCGTCCGTCACCCCCACCACCCCGGCAGACGCCTACACCGAGGGGACGGTCAACAGCATCGACCCGACCCTCACCAGCGGATCCCCCGCCACCGTGGCCCAGTCCTTCGGCACGACACCTGCCCCGTCGGTCACAACCCAGGCCACCAGCGCGTCCGCGTTGCAATGCGACGCAGGGGTCACCGCGGTTCCCGCAGGATTGTCCACGACCACCAACATGACCCCTTCCCTTGCAGCCATCTGGAAACACCCGATCTTCGGATTCGGCGGTGTCTACGTCGGAACCGGTGGTCTGGATCTCTTCCAGTTCGACCTCGACGGAACCATCACCGTTAACCTCGGTGCCAGCATCTCCGGACAAGGCCAGTGCATTCTCACATTGCCCGAAGCAAAAACCCGTGTCCCCGCCGGAGAACTGGGCTTCGTTGCCCTCAGCGCCCGCCCCACACTGACACTGGAAGTCACCGGGACAGTCGCCATGAACACCTCCATCACCCTCAAGTGCGGAGCCGAATACCGCTGGAGCGCCGGGGCCGAGAGCCGCACAAAATTCTGCTCCACCACATCCCTGCCGCTGGCCCTGACCAGCACCACCGGTGTTGAAGCCAAAGCCACCGCCGCCATCAACCTCGGCGTCGCCCTCGACGACATGGTCGGGATCACCGGCCAGCTCAACGCCGCCATCGACACCAACTACACCCCCACAACGCACCCCATCGCCACCATCGACGCAACAGCCGGCTACGAACTCGGCGCCTGCCTGGCCTGCTTCTGGTCCGGCTCCCCCGCCCACGTCACCATGCTCACCGGGACCTTCTTCACCAAACGCATCGCCACCTACGACACCCCGCCCCCACCGCCTCCTGCCAGCACCGGCCCGCTCACCATCACCACGACCAGCCTGCCCGCGGCGACCGCCGGCACGGCATACCGGGCCACCCTCAGCGACGCGGGAGGCACCGGACCCTACACCTGGACCATCACCACAGGCACACTCCCCCCAGGCCTCACCCTGGAACCGACCAACGGAACCATCACCGGCATACCCACGCAAGCTGGCACCAGCAACCTCACCATCACCGTCACTGACAACCACAACAGCACCACCGCCCTCACCACCACCCTCACGACGCAACCCGCAGCCCCTCCCAGCCTCAGCGGCGTCAAAACCATCGTCAGTTCGGGGAACGCAGCTTATGCCCTGAAAAACGACGGGACGGTTTGGGCCTGGGGACAGAACACTTACGGGCAATTGGGCAACGGCACCACCACCAACAGCAGCACAGCCGTCCAAGTCGCTAGCCTTACTGGGGTCACCGCGATCACGGCCACCGTCTACAACGCCTACGCCCTACTTCAGGACGGGACCGTCCGGGCCTGGGGTTTCAACTCCTATGGGCAGCTCGGAAACGGCACCACTATCGACAGCAGCACCCCCGTCCAAGTCGCCGGGATCACGGGCGCCACCGCGATCACGGCCCACTCCTTTACCGCCTACGCCCTGCTTCAGGACGGGACCGTCCGGGCCTGGGGGGACAATTCATACGGTGAGCTGGGCAACGGCACCACCACCAACAGCAGCACACCCGTCCAAGTCACCGGCATCACCGGCGCCACCGCGATCACTGCGTATGAATATAAGGCCTACGCCGTGCTTCAGGATGGGACCGTCCGGGCCTGGGGGGACAATTCATACGGTGAGCTGGGCAACGGCACAACCACCAACAGCAGCACACCCGTCCAAGTCACCGGTCTCACCGGCGCCACCGCAGTCACGGCAAGCTATTTCAATGCGTACGCCGTACTGCAGGACGGGACCGTCCGGGCCTGGGGGCAGAACACGTCAGGGCAACTTGGTAACGGCACCACCACCAACAGCAACACACCCGTCCAAGTCACCGGCATCACGGGCGCGACCGCGATCACGGCCCGTGGAAGCACAGCGTACGCCCTTCTGCGGGATGGGACCGTCCGGGCATGGGGGGACAACGGTTACGGACAATTCGGCAATGGCACCTCCGCCAACACCAGCCTCTCCCCCGTCCAAGTCACCGGCCTCACAGGTGCCACCGCGATCACGGCCAACAACTTCAATGCGTACGCCGTACTCCAGGACGGGTCCGTCTGGGCCTGGGGGGACAATTCATACGGTGAGCTGGGCAACGGCACCACCACCAACAGCAGCACCCCCATCCAAGTCAGCGGCCTTACGGCCGCCGCCTTGGTACCGCTGGCCGAGTACGGAAATGGCACCGTCTATGCCCTGCTGACCGACGGCACCGTCCGTGCATGGGGAGATAACTATTACGGCCAACTGGGCAACGGCACCACCACCCCCAGCAGCACGCCAGTACAGGTCAGAGTGACATCCGGGCCGTAAAACGAAGGGAGCCCGAGGCTGGTTACGTTCCAGCCCCGGTCCCCCATCCGTGTCTTCCGGACACGCCAATGCGTAAGACGCGATCCGCCGAAATAAATTCCGGTGCCGATTTCTCACAAGTCATGTCGCCCGGACCATCCGCCGCCATGAAAGACCAGGAGACAACAGAACCAGATCCCCAGCAAACTAAGCAGGGAGCCGGAGTCAGATAGAACACCCCAGCGGGGCAGACAGACGAATACCGTTCGCCCCACGCTCAGAGGCCCAAAAAGGGCCCCTGACGTGTGAAAACGTGCCCCAGGTGGGACTCGACCTGAGCTCTTATCAGTCACCCTCGCGTGAGGTCCCGGGGGTTCGTTGTCCTATTTGTGACAGGAGATCCTTTTGCCGGTTCAGGACATTCGGACAGGTTGGCCAGGGTTTGGGTGGGTGGATTTTTACCTTCGCCGGACTGGCGGGATATTTCGGCACCGTCGTGGGTGACGCGGATTGGGTGTCCTCGACGTAGATGGTGACGTTCCACCCTGCGTGAGTGCGGCCGACGTGCAGGCGCTGACGGCCCACCATGACGGCAGCTGCCCTGGGCACCTCGCGCTCGGCGCTGATAGCGGCCAGCGCCGGGGGAAGGTCGGTCGCGGCAGGGCGGGGCACCGACGAACCGCCGCCGTACGCCGGCCAAAACGGCGACGCCATGGTTTTTTGACCAGCCGCTCGTCGCGCACTTCGGCAGGAGGTGCCCGTCGAGTCGGACGGTAATCCTCTGACCCGCACACTCGGCGCCGATCTTCACCCGCCGTCCTGTGAGGTTGATCCAGCCATCCGGGCCCACGGTGCGGTCGACTTCGAGCGGTTCGTAGGGCGGGAGGGCTCCCAAGCGCTTGATGGTCGGCATTGCGCAGGGTGCCTGGGCGGGCGGCAACGCGGACGGTGAGCGCGTCCAGGTGCCCGGAGTCAAGGTTCGAAGGCACGGACTTGCCAGTTCGTCATCGACGGCGGACGTTTACCGTGTGTTCTTCGACCCGGACGCGGGCAAGCCGGCCTGCGCGCCGGGAAGCGACACTGCTGCGCGTCGGCACTGAGCTCCGGGTCCACAGTGGTCCGAACCGCTCCTTGTCGAGCCGGAAAGCGTAGGCAGCCATGAGGAATTGGACTAGAAGGAACGCGAGCCAGAGCAAGGCAATCCGGACCGGGTCAAGGAAAATCAGCCCGTAGATGGCAAACACATCAACTATCGGCGCGAACAGCGGCAAAAGCACCTGCAGCACAAGCAGGTAGCCGAGCCCAAGGCGGCCAAGCTTCCCTGCCTGCCCCCCTTGGAAAACCGCCCCGCGGTGCTTCCACATGGCTTGGAGCGTGCCGTAGCACCAGCGGTATCGCTGCTTCCAGAGCGCGCCAAGGCTTGCGGGCGCCTCCGTCCAGGCTCTCGCATTGTCCTGATAAACCACGCGCCAACCGTCGCGGCATAACGACATCGTCAGGTCGGTGTCCTCCGCGAGGGTGTCGTTGCTGACGCCGCCCACCCGCAAGAGCGCGTCGCGTCGGAAGGCACCGATGGCGCCGGGCACGGTCGGCATGCACTCGGCGATGTCGAACAGCCGACGGTCGAGGTTGAACCCAACCACGTACTCGATGTGCTGCCATGCCCCGAGGATGCCGCCCCGGTTCGCGACCTTCGTGTTCCCTGAGATGGCGCCGACCCGAGGATCGGCGAATGGCTGAATGAGCGCGCGGACGGTGTCCGGCTCGAACACGGTGTCACCGTCGACCATCACCACGATTTCGTGGGAAGCAAGGCCGAGGCCGGCATTGAGGGCCGAGGGCTTCCCCCGTTCTCTTTCCGGACCACGCGCACATTCGGCAATCCGAGGGCCTCGGCGAGGTCCGCGGTCCCGTCTCCGGGCTGACGGGGAACGGAAGATACGGTGCAGCAATGTTGGGGCCGCCGACAACCGCGACGAGCAGAAGGGAAAGATATCCTGCCACGACGGCCAACGCCCCGATGCCAAGGAATTTGAGACGCCGCAGGCGCCTGCCGGAGGCATCGACAAAAACCGGCCTGCCCGGAACCGGGTAACTGTGTACATCGGGTGCTTCGTCAAAAGCCACCATCGGGCACCAATCTTAGCGGATCGAACCCTTCCCTACATTGCCGTCACATCGAATCTACGGGATACAAGCCGCAATGTCCGACCGCGCTCCCGTGACACCTCGCGCTGCGCCATGCCGAGACGGCAACCAAGAAAAGACGGCCGAATGGCCACCCTTGGTGCTGGCGGAGATCATGTTGGTGCTGGCCCACCGGCCGGGATGACGCTCGGTGGTCAGCTAGATGACTTGGGATGGTTAGGGCAGGAAGTATCCGGCGAGGTCGGCGATGAGTTGGCTGGTTCCGGAGGAGCGGTTGAAGATGGTCACCTTGCCGTCAGGACCGACGGGGACGTTGACCAGGTTCGGGACGGTCTGGTTGGTGGTGAAGTTGAGGGTGGAGGCGTTGGGGAGTGGGCTTCCGGAAGCGTATGCGGTGAGAAACCCGTAGGACTGGGGTTCGGTGACGGTGAGGTTGAAGACGGCGGCGTAGACCGGGGAGGGGATGCCGTTGGCCCCGGCAACTTGGAAAGACACTGTTGAATCCGGTGGTGCAGGCGAGGTTGTCCTGGTGTCCAGAATCCGTGAGGGCGCAATTGCCTGGAAGGCGCCGGTGGCGGTCGCTCTGCCGGGGAGGTAGTAGCCGGCGATGTCGGCAATTAGTTCCGTCGCTCCGGATGAGTGGTTGTAGAGTGTGACCTTCCCGTCGGTGCCTACCGGGACGGTGACCAGGTTGGGTACGGTCTGGCCGGATGCGAAGTTCAGGTTCGATGCGTCAGGGCGCGTGGTGCCGGAAGGGTAGGCGGTGATGAATCCGAAGGACTGGGGATTGGCGACGGTCAGGTTGAAAACAACGGCTGAGACTGTGGCTGGGATGTTTCCCACTCCGGCGACCTGGAACGACACCGTCGAATCGGGCGCCACTGGTGAGGATGTGCGGGTGTCCAGGAACCGGGAGGGGCTGAGAGCCTGGAATGTGCCGGCGGCTGTGGGCGTGCCTTGGAGGTAGTATCCGGATGTGTCGGCGATCAGTTCAGTGGTTCCGGAGGAGGTGTTCGTGAAGTTGATGGTGCCGTCGGCGCCTACAGGTGTGACGGCGGCATTGGGGATGGTCTGGCCTGGACCGTAGTTCACGTTCGAGGTTCCCGGTTGGGCGGTGCCCCCGGCGTAGGCGGTGATGAAACCATCAGCGGCCGGGCTTGTGACGGTGATGTTGAGGGCTACGGCTGAAACTCCGGTGGCCGGTATGCCGCCGCGTCCGGTGACCTTGACATTGATTGTCTGGCCTGGGCTGATGGGTCCGGTGATTCCTCCGGTGCCGTCGCGGCTGTCCAGTGCACGGTAGGGGGCCCGTGGGACGAAGCCGCCGGCCGCGACTACGGATCCGTTGGTGTCGGCCGGGCCCACGTACAGGAGGCGGTTGGGTGTTCCTGGTCCAGGGTTTGTAATGGCTCCTATGGTCGCGGAGGACGTCAGGGTGCTGGAGACCTGGGCGGGGGTCCATGCAGGGTGCTGGGCCAGGATCATTGCTGCCGCTCCTGCAGCGTGGGGGGCAGCCATTGATGTGCCGCTGAGGACGGCAGTCGCAGAGCTTGATGTATACCAGTCCGAGGTGATCTGAACCCCTGGCGCGTAAAGATCCACGCAGGTCCCGTAGTTGGAGAAGGAACCTTGCCGGTCCGAGACGTCGGACGCGGCCACGGTCAGCGCGGCGGCCACCCGGGCCGGGGAGTCGGTGCAGGCATCGGTGCTTGCATTCCCGGCAGCGACGGTCACGGTGATCCCGTTATCGACGGCCCCCTGCACGGCAGCATCCAGGCCGCTGTCCGCAGCGCCTCCGATGCTGAGGTTGGCAACGGCCGGTTGCCCGGGCTGGTGTTGTTGGACCATCCAGTCAAGGCCGGCGATGACGTCCGAGTTCCACCCGCTGCCATCGCAGCCCAGCGCCCGGACCGGGACGAGGGTCGCCGATTTGGCCATGCCATAGGTGGCCCCTGCTGCGATGCCGGCCACATGCGTGCCATGGCCATTGCAGTCCGATGTGCCCTGACCGTCATTAATCCCGCCGTTTGATCCGACACCGACAGCGTCAAAGCCAGCCTGAACGCGCCCTCCGAAGTCCTGGTGCGTGGCGAGGATCCCGGTGTCGATCACGTACACCGTCACACCGGTCCCGCCCGAGGGCGGCGAATAGGTGCCCGAGAGCGGCAAGGTGCGCTGGTCGGTGCGGTCCAGGCCCCACGGTGCCCCGTCCTGGGTGGCCTCGAGTTTCACCGGCTTGTCCGGCAGAACCCCGGCCACCCCGGGAACCGTGGACAGCTCGGCTGCCTTCTGCGGCGTCGCCACCACCACAGCGCCCTTGACCGCGTGCGAGAACGTACGGCCCGTACGAACACCGCGGGCCTGCAGCGAAGCTGTTTGCCGCGCCGTATCTGCGGCCTGGTCATAACGAACGATGTAGCGCGCCTCGCCCGCTGCGGGGTCCGGGGTCAGGGAAACCTGCCCGCCGGCCGGGCCGAGGATGGCAGTCTCGGCAGGCTGGGATGGTGGCGGTGAGGCTTCGGCCACCCCGATGGGCAGGAGTAACAGCGCAGCGGTTGCCGCGGCCAGACGCTGAACCAAATGCATGATTTACGCCCTTACTTGTAGGTGCCGTTGCCGTGAGCAGTCGGGGGCGGCTCGGGAATGGCCCCGGTATGACGGGGAGGCGTGCTCGTGGTGGGCAGTTCCGGCGGCTGGGCCGGTACCCCGGCCCGAGGAATGACCGGCGCTGCGCGGTGTTCGGTGGCCGGGGAGCCATGAAGGCCAAGGTTGGTTTGGGGACCTGGCACCGGTTCGCCCCGTTGCTGGTCGGAAACTGCCGGTGGCGTTACGGGTGCGCCGCCGGGTACAGCTTTGCCCGGCAGGGCCGGTTGCCCGGGCACGGGGACGGCCGGCGCAGGGGTATCAACGGGTTCAGGGATGCCTGGTAGTCGGTCGTTCGGAGCGGATGTGAGGGTGTCCACGAGGGTAGTGACGGTGTCGCGGATATCCGGGTTCACAGCCGCCGCGACCGCCCCGGCTCCCGCGGTGAGACAGAGCGCCGTGGCGGCGATGACCAGCCGCGCGTGGCGTATCCCGCGCCGGTTTTCGAGGCTGGAGACAGTGCCTGTTCCCGGGGCCGTGGTTGGTCCGGTATTCAGGCTTGCCAGCAGGGCGGCGAATTCACCCCGGGGTGTCGGCTGCTGGCCGTGCGCGATCCTGCGGACATGCATCAGCGCGGGTTTCAGCTGCCCGGCGTGGACGGGATGGTCCATTCCGGATTCGGTCAGCAGGTCCTCAACGATGCGCTGGTCGTGCAGCTCTTCGGCACCGCGGAAATCACTGGTGGTCACGATTTACCTTGGTCTTTCGTTTCCTGCCGGGCTTCCTTGAGGCGGCCCAGCGCGCGGCGTTGCAGTTGCTTGATAGCGCCCTGTGACTTGTTCATGATCCTGGCAGTGGACTCCAAAGACAGTTCGGCGATAACCCGCAAGGCGAGAACTTCCCTATAATCGTCGGGCAGGCTTTCCAGAAGCGCGAGTCCGTCGGCCATCGTGTCGAGCGCCTCGTCTTCAGCCGATTCCGTGAGGCGGGGGTCCCTGGCGGGGTCGTACTCAATCGATGCAGGCGTCCGGACCCGGCTGCGCTGGGAATCCACGGCCCGGGCATGAGCGATGGTGAAGATCAGGGTCCTCAGCCCTGCCGGCCCGCCCCTAAGGTCCCCGAGCCGCGGGTAAAGGGCCAGGAACACGTCCTGTGTCACGGACTCGGGATCCTCCACCCCGCGGGTCCGCAAATAACCGCAGACCCCGGGCGAGTACACCCGGTAGGCTTCGATGAACAAGGCATCCGGGTCTGCCTGCGCCAGACCCGTCCCCTCTGTCACCGATGTCTCCACTAGCCACCCCCGGCAGTCACTTTATCCGACAAGGCAGGACGGTCCGGACCCGCAGGTCCTGTCCACGCCTTCATGCGCTGCTCCTAGTCCGGCACGCCCCGAAGCGCGCCTACCGGACAGCAGCAGCCCAAGTAACTTCCTACGGTCGGCCGGCCATAGCAGGCTTGTGTGCCGTGCCGGTACCAGCCTGCTGCGGCGCTGCCGGAACAACAGCTTGGGAGGGCAGTTGGGGTGCCGCCGGAAGGTGTGCTGCCGCGTCGGCGGGAATGTGGGCGGTGGCCGACTCGGCTCCGGTTTCGGCCGGGCGGCGGCTTGCGGACTCTCCCGGGGACGCCACGGCGGCGCAGTAGGTGGCGATGTTCGTGGCGCCGCCGGCTGCGACGGTCAGGGACTTGTAAGCAGTCGATGAGGCGTCGAGCCCGCCATGGGCGAAGGCCTGGCAGAGTCCGTAGGCTGCCGGTCCTGTCGCGTCAGGGCCGACCGGCGCCCCCGACCGGCTGTCCGTGGGGCTTGCCGTCTCGGCAGGATCCGCCGTCGCCGGTGCCTCGGCGCTGGGGCTGACGTCGGTGGTGGGGGTGGCGTCTGCCTCGGCGGCCAGGGCGGTGAAAGCAGCCGGGGCGGGGGCGCCGATCAGCTTGTGGGCGCTTTGCTGCAGGGGTGCGGGCAGGCTCCCTGCGAACGCGGCGGCAGCGGTTCCTCCAACGGCGAGAGTTCCGGCGGCCAGTCCGCCGGCAGCGATCTTCCTGGTGAGCAGCGCGGTGAAAAATGACATGAGACCTCCCAAGATAGGACAAACTCAGCACCCCCAGGGGTGCAGGGCCCAGACCCTAGCTATGTAATCGCTACTGAGCCCGAAAAGTTACGCCCGCCCGGGAAAAGTTTTCTGACCACGCTCAGCGGACAAACGGGTCCAGTCCACTTCGGACTACTCCGTGAGGTAGCCCCCTGTAGCCCGGGCTGGTTGATAGGCGGGCAGGGTCACTGCACCGGGGTTACGTGTCCGTATTCATTTCGGCTGCGGAGACCGCGGGCCCGGTCCAGGAGACGGTGATCCATCCGGGGACGTCGGCGGCCGGCATGGGGCGGTGCCAGAAGTAGCCTTGGGCTTTGGGGACTCCAAGGCGGGTGAGTTCATCCAGTTGAGCCTGGGTTTCGACGCCTTCTGCGATGACGTCGAGTCCGTAGCTGCGTGCTGTTCCCAGAATGAGTTCGACGAGCGTGGCGCCCTGGGGGTCGGTTCCGAGTTCTTCAATGAAGGTGCGGTCAATTTTGAGGACCCGGGCAAACAGCCATTTCAGGTAACTTAGGGAGGAGTAGCCGGTTCCGAAGTCATCGATCGAAAGCCGGATGCCTTGGGCGTGTAGTTCCCTCAGCGTGTCCATGGGGAATTGTCTCTGCTCCATGAGGACGCTTTCGGTGATTTCCAGGCTGACGGCGTCCGGGGCGATCCCGCTGTCCGAGAGGGCCCCGTGCACGATGTCGAGGAAGCCCGTGTCCAGCAGCTGGCGGACGGAAATGTTCACGGCGATGGATAGGTTCTCCATGCCCGGCACTGATTCCCGCCAGCGTTGTGCCTGGGTCAGGGCCTGAGTCATGACCCAGGCCCCGATGGGCACGATCAGGCCTGTCTCTTCGGCGACTGGAATGAAGCTGCTCGGGGGAATCATGCCGTGGGAGGGGTGGACCCAGCGCAGGAGCGCTTCGAAGCCAGTGGTGTTGCCGTCGGCGAGCTCGATGATCGGCTGGTACTCAAGGTGCATCTGGCCGCGTTCCAGGGCGGTGCGCAGATCCGATTCCAGATCCAGCCGCGGGATCACCGGTTTACCTGGCTCCGGGTCGTTGGCCGGCTCTAGGTCGTAGATCTCGGTGCGGTCACCGCCGGCGGTTTTGGCCGCGTACATGGCCGTGTCTGCGCCGCTCAGCAGAGACTCGGCGGTGTCCCCTTGTCCGGCAGCGGCGATGCCGATGCTGACGTTGAGATAGATTCGCCGCCCGTCAAGGTCGAATCCTTCCCTGGTGGCGGACCGGATGCGTTCGGCCATGGCTGCGGCGTCGCCTGGGCTGAGGTCCTCGCAGACGACGATGAACTCGTCACCGCCGAAGCGGCCCACGGTGTCGGCTGTGCGGACGGCCGCGCGGATCCGGGCGCCAAGCTGGATCAGGACCGCGTCACCGGCGCCATGGCCGATCCCGTCGTTGATCAGTTTGAATCGGTCCACGTCCACGAACATGATCACCACCTGCGGGCATCTGCGGTCCAGAAGGTCCTGGAGGACTTTGGCGAGAAGAAACCTGTTCGGCAGCCCGGTCAAGCCGTCGTGGAAGGCCTGATGTTCGAGGATTTCCTGCGCACGTTTGCGCTCGGTGGTGTCCATGATGGTGACCAGGAGGCGTGAAGGGCTCCCATCCGGGGTCTGGAAAACCCGGACCCGCGCATGCAGCCACCGGACGGCGCCTGTCTTGCTGAGGATCCGGAATTCGTATTCCACATACGGCTCGCCCGCTTCGAGCCTGCGATAGACAACCCCGAGCAGGTCACGGTCATCCGGGTGGGCAACGGAGAGAATCCTTTCCTTGGAGGGCAGTTCGTCCGGTGCTCCGCCGATGAGCCGCATGTATTCCTCTGAGTGCCACCACCGTCCGGTGGTGTAGTCGAACTCGACGCTTCCGACGTGGGCGATTTCCTGGGCTGCGATCAGGCGTTCCCGCTCCCTGTCGGCATCGGATTGGAGGCGTTTGAGCTCGGTGATGTCCCTGGCAATGACGGACCCACCCACCCGCTGGCCATCGTCGTCGAAGACCGGCGAGACGGTCAAGGACACGTCAATGGTGGATCCGTCTTTGCGTTTCCACCGGGCTTCGACACCAGTTGCAAATCCTGAAGTCTGCAGGTGTGCGAGGACTTCCTTCCTGAAACCCTTATCGGCGCGAGTGGTTAGAAGCCGGTGGTCGCGGCCCAGCGCCTCCGCGGCCCGCCAACCGAACATCCTGGCAGCACCGGCATTCCAACTCGTGACGGTGCCATCCAAGTCCGCTCCGATGATGGCATCCCCTGACGATTCGACCAGCGCCGACATTCGCCGCAGGAGCGCCTCGGCGTGTTTGCGTTCGGAGATGTCCTTGGATACCGCAACCACCGCAATGGGGACCGGATGGGTGCCCCGGACAGGAGCGACCGTCGCATGAATTGGGAACCTCCTGCCGTCCCGGTGCCGCATCCAGTACTCACCGGACCAGGTTCGCCCGGAAATGAGTGTGTCGGCGATTTCCCGCCCGGCTGCATCGGGACCGGCGATGATGGACAGTTCTGTGATCTTACGGCCTCGCACTTCCGCGGCAGCGTAACCATAGAGACGCTCCGACGCCCGGTTCCAATACGTAACACGCCAGCCCCGATCCAGTGCGATCACGGACTGCCCGATCTCCTCCAGCAGAAGCGACTGCATCACCAAGTCGTCATAGCCTTCCGCGGTCACGGATCCCCCTCGCTGTCTCCCCGTTCAAGCGGAACATCCGGAACAGGAATTTCCCAGCAGGCTACGTCCAGATACTGCCCGCGGGCAATACCCCGCGTTGACTCATGGGAAAGGTCCGCGGAGCCCGATACGTTGCCTCAGTGCAAAAGGTCCGGGAAGGGGCAGGCGCGGACATCCTTGAGGGATGGGACTGACGATGAGCCAGCGCAGGGCAGTCAAGGTGGTCAAGGCGCGGGCGTATGCCCGCAGGACCCGGGCGGAGAAGATACGGATCCTGGATGAGCTGGTGGATCTCACGGGCTGGAAACGGGGACTACGCGCGCCGGGCGCTGCGGCAGGCGCTGGGGCTGACCCCGGGCCTCATCTCGGGAAGCGTGTTCGTGATTTCGGGCGCCCGCGTAGACCGCGTTGTCAACACCGGTCCGGTAACCACGTCTGGCCAGAACGATATGGTCCTCGACAACTGGGGCACGGTGAAAACATGGACAGCTGACGCGCCGACAACCTCTAACGTGCCGGGCGGGATCGGATTCGTAAGCTTCGGCGACATCGACTCGCTGGAGGTCAAAAACACTATCCGAACGACCGGCAAGGCGCCCGTGGATTCACCCTGTACGACGGATCTCCGCGGGAGGCAACCTTCGCCTCCATCAGACCACTGACGGCTCGGTCGGCATCCAGGTCAGCAAACTGCTCGGGATCCTGCGCCTAACCGGAGATGTGACAACGGCCGGCGGGGAGGGCATGAGCCTCATCAAGGGCGCCAAGGTGGCATATAAAGCGGTCGCGATGAGCGTCGAGGAGGGCGGAGAGGTCAACCGCATGAGGATCGCGGTGAGCTCGCCACAAAGGGAAACAACGTCACAACCGTCGAGATACTAGGCGTGGTCAAAGATCTCACGGTCGCAGGCGAGATCCGGGCCACGGCCAAGGCTCAAATGCCGTCCAGGTTGGACCCGGTACTCCTAACCTCGCAGGCATAGACATCGCCGGGAACTATGCGCAGACAATGTGCCACAGACCGCGCGCGCTGAAGTCCTTCTTTGCCGGCTTTGCGGGCAGGCCGCTGAATGGTGCGGAATGCCTCTGACCGGTTCCAGACCCGAACCACATCAGCCCAGGCTGAAGTTCAGTACCTATCGGCCTGACCGTCTTCCAAAACGTCATCCCACGGCAGGGGCTAACCTCAGGCCTGTACGTCCTTGGGCGTTTGGAGTGGGTTGGATCAGAGGTCAGGCCTGTGTCCGGGTGCTGAGCGGTGGAGCATCTGAAATGTCTGCCAGGAATTTTCCATTTCGATAAGACTGCGTCGGGTTTTTTCGGGGTCGACCCTTGCCAGGCTTGCAACGATTCCTTGTTGGAGGGCCATTGCCGAGGTGAGGGACGGAAAGAACGATGTTCCTTCGGCAGGGACAAGCAGGACTTCGTCCGCACATTGCGCAAGGGCCGGGGGGAGGTTGTCCGTTATGACAATGACCTTCGAACCTCTGGCATGCGCTTCGGTTGCGGCGGTGACGGCGACTCCATAGATCCTCCAGTAAGAGCACACGATGAGGACGTCCTCTGGCCCCATCTGCACGACCGTATTGGCGATGTTCGCGGGAATGTCCAGCAGGCCCCTGGCCGGGTACCCCGCAATCTGAATGTTGTGGTTTAGGGCATGACCGACTGCAGCGAAGCTTCCTTGGGCCGTGACGTAGATATTTTTCGCACCCGAGAGCAGGCCCACCACGCGCTCTACTTGGGTTTCATCTGCGTTGAGGAGCGATGCCGAGAGAGATTCAAGGTCCCAACGGAGTGATGCCTGAAAGGGAGAATCCGTCGTCTCGTGGGCCGTGTCGACATCGACGAGAGAGAGATGGGCCATGTAGCGGACGCGTATCTCGCGTTGCAGGTCCGGCCAGCCATTGAAGCCCAGCCGCTGGGCAAGTCTGGTCACACTTGAGATGCTCGTACCCGACTGCTGGGCAAGTTCGGAAGCTGTTATATAGCTTGCCTTTTCCGGGCGCGCCATGGCGTTGTTCAGTACTGTCTGACCAGCCTGGCTAAGCCGCTGCCCTGCGGATAGGGATCGAAGCCACGTGGCCACGCTGTCCGTGTCCCGTTCCGACTCGTCTGGCGCTCTCATGCCTGGTCTGCCCTCCTGTACGCCACCAACTCGCGCGGTAGCATCCAAATTCCTTCGCACTTTTTGCAAATCCATTTGCAAAAAAGTATTGACTGAAAAACTTCTTGCACATAGCGTGTGCGTACCTCGCACTCAAATTTCCTAAAGCGCCTAGGAGTAACTGTGACATTAACGGCCAGGCTGGACAGGCTTCCTCTCAGTCGTCCACACTATCTGCTGCTGCTCATTGGGGGCCTCGGGTACACCTTTGACGGCATGGACGGTGCAGTCGTTGCGTTTCTTATGCCAGCGGTCAAGGGCGCTTTCGCGCTAGATAACGGGCAGCTCGGGGTGGTGGCTGCAGCGTCGCCCTTCGGGTTCCTCTTCGGAGCCATCATCGCGGGCTACCTGGGCGACAGAATCGGTCGCAAGAAGGTCATGATGTATTCGTTGATCGTCTACGCGGTGGCTTCGCTGGTCGCGGCCCTGGCCGGTAATTTCGAGGTATTTCTGATTGCCCGGATCATCACAGGCGTCGGAGGAGGCGCTGAAAGCGCCATCATCGCCCCATTCCTTGCAGAATTTGTCCCCAGCAAGCGCCGAGGCTGGTTCATCGGAGCCCTTGCAGGATTCTTTTCCTTCGGCTTCATCGGCGCAGCCCTGATCGGCCGGTTCATCGTTCCGGCAATGCCCGAGGGTTGGCGCTGGGCCCAGGTCATCACCTTTCTTCCCATCCTGATGGTGCTTTGGTGGCGCCGTAGCGTCCCCGAGTCCCCCCGTTTCCTTTTCAACGCCGGCGATCTCCAGGGCGCGGAGCGCGTCGTCGCCTTGTTCGAGCAAAGCGTTCGCAAGGCCACCAAGGCTGAGCTTCCCCCTGTCGACGAGCGATTAGTCGTGGAGCCGGAAACTGAGAAATTTTCCATGGTCAAAGCTCTTGCTTTCCTGTGGGGCCCGAAGATGTGGCGAACCACCGCAGTGACTTGGTTGATCTGGTTTGTCATCACATTTGCGTACTATGGATTTTTCTCCTGGATCCCGACTCTGTTGGTCGCCAAGGGCCTGACAGTAACCAAAAGCTTCGAGTTCTCCCTCATTATCTATCTTGCGCAGATTCCCGGATACTTCAGTGCCGCGTGGGTCAATGAAAAGCTTGACCGCAAATACACAATTGCGATCTACATGGTCGGATCAGCCATCAGCGCGTTCTGGCTCAGCCAGATGTCCGATCCGGGACTCATCACGGTCGCCGGAGTATCCCTCTCTTTCTTCCTCAACGGCACCTACGCCGGCGTCTACGCCTACACACCGGAAGTCTTCCCGACCTGGCTCCGGGCAACAGGGACAGGGCTGAGCTCCTCCTTCGGTCGCATCGGCTCGATCAGTGCGCCCTTGATCATCGGGGTCTTCACATCACAATGGGGATTCGCCGGCGTCTTCGGCATGACAACCGCCATTCTGGCAATCGGGGTCATCTGCACTCTCCTGTTTGCGGTACGCACCGCTGGACGTTCCCTGGAGGAAATCACAGTGACCGAGGTACTGGAGACGCAGCGTGGCTGAGGCGCGGCCGGAACGGCCGACCTTCATGACACTGAATGATGTCCAGGAAGCTGTGGACCGGCAAGTGGGCTTCCTGCTCTTTACCGTACTGGGGTTTATCGACGACGGGCAGACCATGATCCGTCTCCATTCATCCAACCCGCCCGTCTACCCGGTCGGGGGACGCAAGAACATGAGCGTTGACGTTTCTCAGGAATGGGCAACCCTGTTCGACGGAGGGAAAGTCCCCTATTTCGGCAGAACCAAACACGACGTCCAGCGAGTCTTCGCCGACCACGACCTGATCAACAACCTCGGATGCGGAGCCATTATCAACGCACCCGTTCTGGACGGCGGGAACCTCATTGGCGCGCTGAACATTCTGAACGCTGAAGGTATATACAGCGAGGCTTCCCTCGTTGCCGCTCAGGCGATCGCCGTCCAATCCTGCCACGCGGTCCGTGCAGAACTTGAGAGGATGAAATGACTTCGGATCTACTAATCCAGAACGCCCGCTATCTGGACGTCGTAGGCGGAACCTACAGGGAAAGCGAAATTTTCGTCAGCGAAGGAATCATTGCCGAGGTCGGGGCCAGCCTTGGCCAGGCCGACGACAGTATCCCTCGTTACGATGCCGCGGGGAAGTTCGTGCTTCCTGGGCTGATCGACTGCCATGTCCACGTCACAGCCGTCACTGCCGACCTCGCTGCCATGGCAACCTGGTCCCCCAGCTACGTCGCCCTGGGCGCTGCGAAGCTGATGGGTGAAATGCTCGACCGGGGCTTCACCACAATCCGAGATGTCGCTGGCGCCGATTACGGCTTCCACCAGGCGCAAGCCGAGGGCCTGCTCCGCGGCCCCAAAATCTTCTTCGGAGGCAAGGCCCTGACCCAAACCGGAGGGCACGCAGACAGCCGCCCACGCGGACAGGAGGCGCACGACCACGGCTACTGCTGCGCAACCATCGGCCGGATCGCAGACGGCGTAGACGCTGTCCGACATGCGGCACGCGACGAACTTCGGAAAGGCGCCCACCACATCAAGATCATGGCCGGGGGCGGGGTTGCGTCGCCCACGGACCGGATCGACTCCACACAATATTCCTTGGCTGAAATGCGGGCAATAGTGGAAGAAGCCGACGCCGCCAACCGTTACGTCACGGCCCACGCCTACACCGGACGGTCCATCAACCGTGCCCTTCGTGCGGGAGTGCGCGGAATCGAGCACGGAAACCTCCTGGACAACGAGTCGATAGAACTGTTCAACACCCACGACGCGTTCCTGACAATGAACCTCGTCACGTACTGGGCACTGCAGGAAGAAGGCCGCGCTTTCGGACTAACCCAATCAAGCTGGGAAAAAGTTGAGGCCGTGCTTCACGGTGGCCGTGAAGCCCTGCGCCGAGCTTATGAAGGCGGCGTGAACCTGACGTTCGGCACCGACCTGCTCGGCGGCATGCAACGACACCAGGCGACTGAATTCTCCATACGGGCGAAGATCATTCCGATGATCGACGTCATACGCAGCGCAACCGTCACCGCCGCGAAGCTTCTGCAACGCGCCGGTGAACTGGGGGTCATCGCGCCAGGTGCCGCTGGAGACTTCGTTATCACAGACGAGGACCCCGTAACCGATCCCACCGTACTGGCGGAATCCCGCCTGACCGCCGTGATCCAGGACGGAACCATCGTGAAGGGGCACTGAGGCCGCCCATTGGCTGATACGAAAACGACGGTCAGCGGCGCGGCTCCATCGATCCACAACGGCACCGAAATTCGGCTTCGTCTCCTGCCGTGAAGGCCGGGGGCATGCCGGAAGTAGGCCTCGTCGAAGGTCGTCTCGAACCCGGGCTTTGTCCCGATGGGACCATAGCCTTACAGATACTCAATGTCCGTGAGGCTTCCTGGCGGGAAGAGTTGTGGTGGCTCTTCAGGCGCCAGTCAATGTCGATGCCGTTCAGTTGCAGCCTGATTTCCGTGCCGATCGCTAAATTCTGCGATAGGGTCGCCATCCAAGCGTACGCAGTCCGAAACACACCGATATTGACGGCGTCTTGGTTCGAGACGAGATCGCTGTGCTTCTTTTCCAACTTCTTCAAGCGATCGTGAGCGAGAACCTTCTCCCGGCTGGCCTCTGTGAGAAGCGCTTAATGCGGTCCTCTTCGTACTTGGTTGGCCGGTCGCGCTCCCGTTCACGAGGCGGGAGGCCGGAGGCGCCCAGGTTGTCCAGGTTCAGGCCGTGGCGGCGTTGCAGCTGGTCCCGGATCGCTTCGGCCGCGGTGCGCGCTGCCGGGTCGTGGTCCTTTCACGCGGTGGCCGCCACAGCTCGCAGGGCTTGAGCTATCCGGTTTGAGAGGCCAGCGTGAGGATGATGGTTTGCAGTTCCTCGCGTAGCTTGTCCCCATCCACCACCGCACGCGTCAATGCCGTGGGGTCCACTTCACGGGCTTCCTTGATGACCCGGGCGCCTAGGCTGGTAATCGAGACGGCCTGGCTTCTGCGATCAGAGGGGCTGCGCTGTCGTTGGATGTAGCGTCGGCCCTCCAGACGGGACAGAGTCTTGCCCATTGTCTGGTCCTGCACACGGACCCGTTGGGCAATCATCGCCTGACTCATCGGCTCCTCGGCTGCGGAAAGGACATCAAGGACAATCACCCCGGCATGGGTGAGGCCGACACTGGCCAACTTCTCGTTCCAGGAATGTTCCACCAGCCTGGCCGCCGTTGACAAAAGCCGCCCGGTTGGCCATGACTCCATGCTCATCGAGTCTGTCGATAAAGAGCCCGTGGATACTGCCGGCATAGCAACCTCCGCAGATCGACTAATACTAAGCATACTTAGATTTGACTCATGGTGGCCACCCATGCCCAGTTCAATGCCCGCGACAAAGTAAAGCACCTGCAGAGCCAGCGGTATCCGGTCACCCGGCTTACCCCCACGCCGTGCGGGCATCCACTCTCAACGATTCCGGCCAAGTGTGGCGCTTGACACATCTCATCTTTTGTCTGACCATTAGACGAATGGTGTTGCAGTGGCGCGCACCTGATTGGAGTAGTCAATGACTGACAGCTATTTCCGGCCTCCACCCATCGGGCCTTCACGACGAAGCATGCTTTTGGCGGGTCTGGGAACGGCGCTGTCCCTGCCGTTCCTTTCGGCCTGTTCCGGGTTCGATACCAGCGGCGCGGCAGCAGGGGCGGGGAGCGTCGGGTTCCTCTCGACGCAGTTCACGCCCGTGGAAGAAAAGCAGCGCTATGAAGCGGTCCTGAAGAAATTCGTCAAGGTTCCCGTGGCATACAACTCGGTGGCCAACAATGTCTTCGCCTCGACCGTGCAGTCGCAGGAGGAGTCTGGCAATGTCCGGCTCTCTCTCCTCGGCGGTCTCCACGGCGATCTGGCACCGCTCTCAAAGTCCCTGGATGATGTGGACTATCTCCTTCGGGACCTTGCAGGCAGCGGTTTCAGCAAGGACATTCTGGAGCTGGCCAAGGTCGGCGGCCCGACCTCCAAGTACGTTCCCTGGATGCAGGCGACGTATCTGGTGGCAGTCAACAAGAAGGCCCTCGAATGGTTGCCAAGCGGCGTTGATGTCAACGATCTCCGTTACGAGGATTACTTGGCCTGGGCCAAGGCTGCCAAGAAGGGCGCGGGCCGTCCCGTTTTCGGCATGCCGGCGGGCCCCAAGGGTCTACACCACCGCTTCTACCAGGGGTTTCTGCTCCCCAGCTTCACGGGCGGCCAGATCACCACGTTCAGGAACCCGGATGCGGTCACCGCTTGGAATTACATGCGGGAGCTCTGGGACAACATGGTTCCGGCTTCGACCAACTATGACGCGATGCAGGAACCTCTGGCCCGCGGCGAGGTCCTCGTGGCGTGGGACCATGTCGCCCGGCTGGTGGGGGCCCCCGCGGCCAAGCCGGAGGACTGGCTGATGGTCCCGGCACCCAGAGGCCCCAAGGGGCGCGGTTACATGCTGATCGTCGCTGGCCTCGCCCTTCCGAAGGGCGGCCTGGAGCGGGAACGCAGCGAACAAGTCATCCGCAGCCTGATGGAACCGCCCACGCAGATTGAAACCCTCCGCAAGAATGCCTTTTTCCCGGTTATCCAGACGGAACTACCAACGGATCTGGCCGGCGCCATCGCATTGGAGGCAGCTGCGGTCCGTCGCCAACAGAGATCACCCGGGGCCCTCCTGGCGCTGCCACCAGTTGGCGTAGGCGCAAAGGATGGCGAAGTATCGCAGATCTTCAAGAACTGCTTCCAGGAAATCTGCCTCAATGGCTCCCCCGTTCAGCCCGTTCTGGACCAGCAGGCGACCCAGCTGAATACGATCCTGAAGGCGCTGGCCGTGCCTTGCTGGGCCCCCGACCCCGTTTCACCCGGTACGAAGTGCGAGGTAGCGTAATGACCGTCCAGTCCCCGCCGACTAGACCGGCTGCCGTCCGGTCCCCGCACCGGCCGCGCCGGGTTCCGCCGGCCGTGTGGCTCATCGGGCCATCGATCCTTTTCATGGCCCTGCTCATGGGCTGGCCGATGGTCCAAGGCGTCCTGCAGGCCGTCCAGAACGAGCATGGTTTCACTCTCGACTTCATACGGCAGATGGTCGAGGATCCCTACTTCTGGCCTGCCGTCCGGAACACGGCGCTGCTGATCGTGGTCATGATCCCGCTCCAGTTCGGGATTGCCATCGGGATGGCCTTGCTGCTGCGGTCCAATCCGCGCCTGAACAAGCTGCATTTCTTTGTCTGGGCCATTCCGTTGGCGCTCAGCGACCTTGCCGCGGGGCTCGTGTGGCTGTCCATTTTCAACGACCGCGGATACCTGAACTCATTCCTGAAAGGCCTCGGCATCGACGGGGTACCCTGGCTCGCCTACGACAACCAGGCCACCCTCTTCTTCTGTGTCCTCATCGCCGAAGTCTGGCGCTCCACCTCTTTGGTCCTGGTGATCGTGGTAGCCGGCCTGCAGGGCATACCGAAGGACTATGACGAAGCCGCGCAGGTGTTCGGCGCCACTTTCTGGCAGCGTCTGCGTCACGTGACCCTCCCGCTCCTGAAGCCCAGTCTGCAGGTGGCACTGATTCTCCGTACCATCCTGGCGTTCCAGACGTTCGCGGTCGCCCAGGCACTGACCGGCCAGAACTTTCCCCTCGTCGTCGGCGAAACCTACCGCTGGTACACGGCCCTGCAGAACCCAAATGTCGCCGCGGCCCTGGCACTGGTCATCCTCGTCGCATCGATGCTGACCTCCATCTTTTACCTGCGGGCACTCCGCGAGAAAGGGCAGGGAGGCACACGATGAGCACCCCCACCGTAGACACAGCACCCCTCCGGCGGCAGCGCCGGAACCGGATCTACCTGCAAATAGCCTGCGTCACCATCTCCATCTTCATGCTCGTCCCGATTTACCTGATCTCGCTGGCCGCTCTCTCGACACGCGAATCCCTCAACGAGTTCCCGCTCAGCCTTCTCCCGACCAACATCTCCTTCGACACCCTCGACGCGTTCCTATCCTCTACCGGAATTTTCGGGGCGCTTGGCAACTCCGTGATCGTCGGCATCGGCACCGTCCTCCTATCGGCGGTCCTTGGGATCCCCGGCGGGTACGCCCTGGCCCGGTTCGCTTTCCCCGGGAAAGAGCCCTACCAGTTGTTCCTGCTGTTCACCCGGGCCCTGCCCATCGTGGTCCTCTCGGTTCCGCTCGCCAAGCTGTTCCTGACGACCAACATCTATGACACGACCTACGGCGTCATCCTGCTCCACACCTCACTGGCGCTGCCCACGACCATCCTGATCTCGGCGAGCGTGTTCCTCAGCGTCCCCGTGGACGTGGAAGAAGCCGCCCGGATCTTCGGCTGCGGCCCGTTGGGGGCGTTTGCCAGGGTGGTGATGCCCATGGCGTTGCCTGGTTTGGCGGCGGCGTCGATCTTCACCTTCGTCATGTCCTGGAACGAAGTACTCGGCGCTTCCATCCTGACCCTGGACCACCGCACCCTGCCGGCCCAGGTCCTGACGTCCCTTTCGGATTCGCCGCTTGCCTACCGTTTCGCCGGCGGCTTCGCGCTCGTCATCCCCTCGATCATCTTCATCGCGTTCATGCGGCGGTACCTGACCAACATGTGGGGCTCCACGATCCGCTGATGCTCCGCACTCCCCAAACACTTCCCGGAACCGCCTTAGAAGGAGCCGACCATGGCTGATATCTCCATCTCCCACCTTGTTAAGACCTATCCCGGCGGCGCGGACCGCGCCACCGACGATGTCTCCCTGGCCATCAAGGACGGCGATTTCACCGTCCTGCTGGGCCCATCGGGCTGTGGAAAAACCACGCTGCTGCGGATGCTGGCCGGCCTGGAGTATCCCGACTCAGGTTCCATCTCGGTCGGTGGCCGCGATGTCACTTATCTGCCGCCGAACAAGCGCAACATGTCCATGGTCTTCCAGTCCTACGCCGTGTTCCCGCACCGCAAGGTCCGGTACAACATCGGCTTCGGACTGCAGATGGCCAAAGTCAACTCCAAGGAAATCGAAAGAAAGGTCCAGTGGGCCGCCGACCTGCTCCAGCTCACCCCTTATCTTGACCGGCTTCCTGCCCAGCTCTCGGGCGGCCAGCGCCAGCGCGTCGCCGTGGCCCGGGCCATCGTGATGGACGCCGACGTGCTCCTCATGGACGAGCCCCTCTCCAACCTGGACGCCCTCCTCCGACTGACCTTCCGGTCCGAACTGAAAAAGATCGTCAAGGACCTCGGAACCACCACCGTGTACGTCACCCACGACCAGAGCGAGGCCCTGTCCTTGGGCGACCAGGTTGCCGTGATGCGCAAGGGCCGCATCGCCCAACTCGGGGATCCCCTGGACGTCTACGACGCCCCGGCCGACAAATTCGTCGGCGGGTTCATCGGCTCCCCGCCCATGAACTTCATCAGCGCCGCAGTCACCGACTCCGGGGACGCACTGCGCGTCGGCGACCAGAACCTGCACGCACCCTCGATGCTGCGCTCCTTCGCCAACGAGGACATCGTCCTTGGCGTCCGCGCCGAAAACATCGGAGTCGCCACCGACCGGTCCTCCGGCGATATCCCGGCCACCGTGCTGGTCGTCGAACCGATGGGCTCCTCGGTGCTCCTGACGGTCGACGTCGACGGCCAAAGCATCAAGGTCCAGGCCCCTCCGACCTTCCGCACATCACCGCACCAGACGATCTGGCTCACCTTTTCCCCGAACACCATGCGCTTCTACGACGGCGCAACGTCAATGGCACTGGAGGCCAAATGAACACCGAAACCCGCATCGGCGCCGAAGAACTGCGCCAATCCGCAATTGATGTCCTGAAACTGAACGATCTGGGCACCATGACCAGCGCCGCACCCAACCTCTACCCGCACATGTGGAGCTGGGACGCAGCCTTCGTCGCCATCGGACTTGCCCGCTACGACGTGCCCCGCGCCATCACCGAGCTCCGCACCCTGCTGGCCGCCCAATGGTCCACCGGAATGATCCCGCACATCGTCTTCAGCGAAAACTCCGCCGGCTACTTCCCCGGGTTCGACCGCTGGGGCACGGAAACCGCAGCCGCCCGCCCCCAGGGGATCATGAGCAGCGGCATCTGCCAGCCCCCGGTCCACGCCATCGCGCTCCGCCACATCGTGGACCGCGGCCGGGAAAACGGCGGAACAGACCAGGAAGCGGCCGAATCCTTCCTGGCCGAATCCTTCGACGGATGGCTGGCCTGGCACCGCTGGCTGGCCGAAGTCCGGGACCCGGACGGGGTGGGCCTGATTGAGATCCACCACGGCTGGGAATCAGGATTCGACAACTCCCCCCGATGGGACGGCCCCTACTCCCGGATCAATCCCGGGCCGGTCGAGCCCTTCACCCGGCGGGACACCCTCCACGTCGCAGACGCCAGCGAACGCCCCGACGACACCGAATACACCAAATACCTGTGGCTGGTTCAGCAGATGGCTTCGGTGGACTTCGATGACCGGGCGGTCCAGGACATCATTGACTTCCGGGTCCGGGACGTCTTCTTCTCCGGCATCATGGCCGCGTCCTCCGCAGTCCTCGCCGATCTCGCCGATGAGATCGGCCGCGCCGAGGACGCTTCGGAGCTGCGTGGCTACGCCCGTCGGTTCCGCAACGGCGTCGCAGCCAGCGTCGACCCGGGAACCGGGCTGGCCCGCGACTACGATGTCCTGGCCGGGGAATGGATCTCCACCCAAACGGTGTCCGGCTTCGCACCCCTGATCGCCGGCGGGGACCCCGCAGCCCTGGCCGTCCAGCGGAACCTGCTCCTGGGCCCGGACTGGATGGGATACCCGGAGCTGCGGTTCCCGCTGCCTCCCTCCACGTCCCCGGCAAGCGCAGCGTTCCGGCCCAGGACTTATTGGCGCGGGCCCGTCTGGCCGTTCCTGAACCTGCTGCTCGGCTGGGCCGCGAAGCGTGACGGGCAGCGGGAGCTGTTCGAAACGCTCAAGACCGCGTCCCTGCGGCAACTCGCGGACCTGAAATTTGGTGAATACTACGAACCCTTCACGGGCGAGCCGCTGGGCAGCCTGAATCAGGCGTGGACGGCCGCCGCCGCACTGGAATGGATCGGCTCCGAGAGATGACCGTCCTCATCGCCTGCGACAAGTTTAAGGGCTCCCGCACGGCCGCCGAGGTCTGTGACAGCCTCAGGGCCGGGCTGCTGCGGGATCGGCCGGGGCTGGACGTTGTCTCGGTCGCCGTTGCTGACGGCGGCGACGGGACAGTCGCCGCCGTCTCGGCGGCCGGCTACGACGAAATCAAAGCCAGGGTCAGCGGTCCCACCGGAGTTCCACTGGCCGCGGTGTTCGCTCTGGACCGTCCCGGTCGGACCGCAGTCGTGGAAATGGCGCAGGCATCGGGGCTAGAGCAGCTGCCCGGCGGCGGCCTGGCCCCATTGACAGCCAGCAGCTACGGCACCGGCGAACTTGTCCTGGCCGCCCTCAATGAGGGCGCGAGGACGATCATCCTCGCCGTCGGAGGCAGTGCCTGCACCGACGGCGGGGCCGGATTCCTACAGGCCCTGGGGGCCTCGCTCCGTTCCGCGGACGGCACCGAACTGCCGCCCGGCGGCGGGGCACTGAACGGACTCACCGACATTGACCTGTCATCACTTGATCCGCGGCTGGCCGACTGCCGCTTCGTCCTGGCGTCCGATGTGGACAACGTCCTTCTGGGACCGCACGGCGCGGCAGCCGTCTACGGCCCGCAGAAGGGAGCCAGCGCAGCCGATGTCGCTCTGCTGGACGAGGGTCTCTCACGCTTGGCCGGGATGCTGGACCGGACCCCGGGCATACCTCCGGGCACCGGGCTCCGGCCCGGGGCCGGCGCCGCCGGCGGCCTCGGCTACGCCGCGATGGCGGTCCTCTCCGCGGAGCAACGCCCCGGGGTCGAGGTTGTTATGGGGATTGTCGGATTTCACGACGTGCTCAGCGGCTCACACCCCGCGACCTCGTCATCACAGGTGAGGGAGCCCTCGATGGGCAGACGCTGAGCGGCAAAGCGGCAGCCGGGGTGGCCCTGGCCGCCCGGGCCGCCGGCGTACCGGCGATCGCCGTCTGCGGACAACGCAAACTCACACCCGGACAGCTCGCGGGCATCGGCATCACCCAGGCCTACGCCCTGACCGACCTCAGGCCGGATCTCCGCGCCTGCATCGAAGAAGCAGCGGACATCCTGCAAACCACCACAACCCGGATCGCAAAGGAATGGCTGTGACCGACACACACCAAGGGACCATCATCGGGCTCGACATCGGCGGCACCAAGACCCGCGGCATCAGGATCCTTCACGGCGCCGTCACCGATGACCGGACAACGGGCAGCACCAACGTCCAAAACGTCCCGGTAGAGGAAGCGGGCCGCCGGCTCGGGGAACTCCTCTCCACCCTGGGCGCGGCCAACGCCGGTGCCGTTATCGTCGGGGCCGGCGGTATCGACACCGACGCCGACGCCGAGCACCTCCGCCGTCTCATTGCCCCCCATGCGCCCCGTGCTGACGTGTTCGTCATCCACGACACCAGGCTGATCCTCGCAGCAGGCGGCACGGACACCGGGATCGCCATCATTTCAGGAACCGGCTCGGCGGTCTGGGGCATCAACGAAACCGGGCAGACCGGACGCGCGGGCGGCTGGGGATACCTGCTCGGCGATGAAGGCAGCGGCTACTGGTTCGGCCGGGAAGCGGTACGGCACAGCCTGGACCGTGCGAACCGCGGCTTGGGCATCGATCCGCTCACCCGCGGGCTGCTCGATTACTGTGGTCTCCTCGCCCCGGAAGAACTGATCAGCCTCTTCCACGGCACCCCCGGGCGCCACTACTGGGCCGATGCCTCCCGTCTGGTCTTCGACGCCGCCTGCGCCGGCCACGGCTCCAGCCTCGCAATCATCGACGCCGGGGCCCGCCACCTGGCAGAACAGGCAGCCATCGTGGCCGCCCGGATCGGCAGCGCCGGTCCCGTAGTGCTCGGCGGTGGCCTGGTGACCAACCAACCTGCCTTCCAGCAGAGCATCACCCACCACTTGAAACGCAGCGGCCTCACCGACATCCACGTCCTGGCACAGGAACCCGTCTACGGAGTTCTGCATCTCGCCCAGGACAAGGCACCAGCCTAACCGTTACCGCAGTCCCGTGCCGCCGAGCCGCAAAGCAAGCAAGGGGCCAGCGGAACAGTAGCGGGACTGCGGGTAGGATGGTCAGCCGGACAGGAGAATCAATGACAATCGAACGGGTACCCACCAGGCTAACCGGCGCGACCTCCCACGGCCATCTCCTGGACCTGATCCGCACAACCGGAGGCATGACCCGCCAGCAGCTCCTTGCCAGCACCGGAATGTCCAGGGCCACCCTTTATGAGCGGCTGGAAGCGCTGCTGCGCCGGAACCTGATCTACGAGGCCGAGAGCATGGAAGCGACCGGAGGGCGCCGCTCCCGGAAGATCCGCTTCGAGGACCGTGGACGCGTCGTGCTCGCCATCGCGCTGGGCCAGACCCACGCGACCGTCACCGTATCCGACATCAACGGCCGTCAGCTCAGATCCCGCACCGTGCAGCACCGCATTAACGCCCCCGCACCCGCAGTCCTTCAGCCGCTGATCCGGATCGGAACCGAGCTGCTCGGGACCGGCACCGGGGAAACCCTGACCGGCATCGGCGTCAGCGTTCCGGCTCCCGTGGACGCAGGAACCGGACATGTCGCCCACGCGACCACGATCCCCGAGTGGGAACCGGATGCAGTCCTAACCTCTGTCTCCAGCCAGTGGCAGGTTCCCATCGTGGTCGAAAATGACGCCCGCGCCGGCGCCCTGGGCGAATGCACCACCGACAGCGAAACCACCGTCTACGTGAAGGTCGCCACCGGCATCGGCTGCGGAATCGTCGTCGACGGGACCATTCTTCGCGGCTCTCACGGCGCCGCCGGCGACATCGGCCACATCCACGTCGCCACCGACGGTCCGCTGTGCCGGTGCGGACGCCGTGGCTGCCTCGCCACCTTCAGCTCCGGCAGCTCGCTCATCGACCGGCTCAGCAGCCAGGGCCTCACAAGCCTGGACGAAATTGCCCGCGCGGCCGAACAAGGCCATCCCGACGTCAAAGCACAGCTGCTCTCCGCAGCGGACGTTCTCGGCGGTGCCCTGGCAGCGACCGTCACAACAGTCAACCCCAACAGGCTCGTGCTCGGCGGCAGAATCGGTACCATCCCATACTTCGCAGAGCACGTCCGCTCCCGAGTGCTCCAAGACGTGGTCGAACGTATCGCAGAAGGCCTTGTGGTAATCGCTGGGGCAACCGGCGATCACGCCGCAATAGATGGACTCACCCAGCTCGTGACGCGGAAAGTCTTCGCACCCGACGCCATCGACACCCTAATTATCGACTACGCGCTCAACTAGCGCGGAGCAACAAGCCAGCCAGGATCCTAGACATCGCCGCCTTGCTGCCCGCAGTCTAGCGTTACAAAATAGGCCACCTCGTCCACTTCCGCCGATATGTGCGCGACATTCACGGATTTGCAGCGAAGAACGACCGGATCACACAGATGACCGGCACGGTCCCTGCGCTGAGCACTGTCACGTTGGTGACCTCGGGCTGCTCCGACGGAACGGACCCAAGCCCAGCGCCCCTTCTGACCAACCAGAGACGTCACCGCGACGGCTTTCACGGACTACCCTCACAACAAATATCCCCGCCCCGCTCTGGGGCGTTCGTCTTGTCGTCCGATCGCGACGGCCAGGGCCAGCAGGCTTTCGCGCGTGTCGGCGGGATCTCGTTCATCGTCACGCCCACCGTAGCCGGCACTGCCAAGTTGAGCGCGTGGTTCTGGCGGGGGGACTGCCCCCGGTTTTGTTGACTCCTTGAGTCAACAAAAGCCGGGGCAGTCCCGGTCATGCAATCGACCGATCGCTTTCGCGCCGACTCTAAGATGGGTCGCTACAGCCTGGGCGCGCCAGCCGGCCTCAAACAACGCCCCGGTGAAATAGCACAGGAGCCCCTCGCCGTACAACGAGGGGCTCCTGTGTCATGTGCAAGTGGTTGTCAGGGCTTCAGGACAGCAGCCATGCTCGAGACTCTAGCACCGGGGCCTTCGTCAATGTGACGGTCAGATTGCTAAAACCTTGAAGCCTAACTCCCTCAGCAAGCGACCGTCCGGGCATCACACCACCCGCCTCAAGCAAGACCCTACGCCCGGTACGCCGGCTCATATCGATCCGAGACACGGCATCGGTGATGAAATCACCCGTGCATCCCGGCCCAAAAAACCTGCAAAAGATCAGGCCTTGAATGAATTGAATATCCTGCCATGCCACCACCCATCCGCTAAGTGTTGCAATCACCGCAAGAACCCAAGGATCCTTCACCGGGCACGATTAGGCTTGCAGCGAGGCATGCCGCTGGCCGGCTCGGGCCGCCATTCGTGGCCAGGTGTGCGGACACGGGCCTGGTCCCAGGTGGATTAGGCCTTTCCTGGAAGGTGGGCTCTGCTCTGGGGTCGCCGATCGGTCGTCACGGCCTAAGGTGGCCCGGTCGTTTGTGTCGCGTCGACGAGGTAGATCTCCGCCCCGCCCCCGGCGTAGACCGAGATTGAGACCAGATGGTCGCCGGGCGCAAGGTACGCGCCGAATTGACCGGAGAACGTCGCCGCCTGTCCCGGACCGAGCGAGACGGCCGGGTAGGGGTCCCAGCGGATAACTGCGGTCCTGCCCGTGGAGCCGAAGTCGCCCGTTCGGTTCACGACTTCAAGGCTCTGGGACCCCGCCACCGTTTGGCATCGAGGGGTTGGTATGTCGGGGTTGATGACCACGACGGCGACGGACCCGACGGCACGGTCGCAGACCCCAGCGGTGATCTTGCTGCTGAAAGCTGGGATCAGGCCATGGGCGTTGGGCTGCACGGTGATGGTAGCGCTTTCCGATGGCACCGGCGGATAGAAAGTCGATGCGGACGGCGCCGAGCTCAGGCTGGGTCCCGGAGCGGGCAGGTTCGGCGGGCTGGCGCAGGCAGCGAGGGTGACGGCGCACACGGCAGCAAAGGCCGCTGGCTTTGAGCATGAGATTGACGACACAAAGCACCTCCGAGAGGCCCAATTATTGTCGCCCTCCTGCCGCCGCCGCAAGCGCCCTGGCCGCTGCCGTGCAGGCCTCGCCATGCAGGCCCTTCGCCTATCCGCGAATGTGTTTTGGCCAAGCGACCTGATGGGTCACCGTGTCACGCGCTATTGTTCGGTGAGGGATCCCCTTGAGGTCTGCCCCGTGCCTCAAATAGCGCCGGGAAAACGCCACCACTTATCGCCGAAAGTCAAAGACTTCTCAGGCGCAGATCTTGAGGAAGGTCGTGGCGCCGGGCCGTTCATGGAAGGTCACCGTGTGGCCTAGATCGTCATGGAAGACGGCCCTTTGGCCGGTCACGGTGATGGTGCCAGATTGGTAGGGGTTGCCCCAGCCTGCAGGGGGATTGCCGTTACCGTCGTCGAGTGGCTGGTCGGCGACGAAGAAGGTGTCCTGTACCCTCGCCTCGTAGATGCCACAGTGCGTGAAGAGAGCGAAAGGGACACTCAAGCCTGCGGTGGCGGTCGGACTGAAGGGCCCGTTGTTGATTCATCGAAGCTGCCGGTTACGCGGGTTCTTGCCCAAGACCTGGGCGGGGAGCATACTGGCGGTGCCAGCGGCATATCCCTCGAGGAGGGCATGATGAATGCGGACGCACTGCCGGGCGGGAGGACCACCCATGCCAGGGCTCTCCGGGGGCCTCGGGTCGCCGTCGTCCTTTCCGCGCTGATTTCCTTGGCATTGATCGCGGTGAACATCCGGGCGTCCATTGGCAGACCGGACATGTTAAATGTCGAGGTTCCGTGGCTGGGTCTGGCCGAGGCAGGCATTCTTCTCCTTGCCGTGTGGCCCGCTTGGAGGGGTCGGCTCTGGGCCGTCTCAGCCCAGACGGTGGTGCTCATCTTCGTGGTCTTCCATTCTTACTGGCGGCTGGCCACCAGCCACTGGATGAGCGGTGGGGAGGGATTTGCCAAAGGCAACGCAGCCGTCTGGAACACCGGATTCGGTGAAGCCTACCTCGTCGTCATGATGCCCTATCTCGTCGTGATTCTCTCCGAGGCCGCCTTCGTCATTCGCCAACTCAGTGTGTCACGTGGGCGGAGTGGCCCGCGGATACGAGCACCGCGGCGACTGCCGCAACCGCCAGCAACGTAACAGTCCCACACGGCGGCACTCTGCCAAAACCAGCCGCGCGGGACCGTGGGTGTCGTCGTGGTATGAGCGCGGTACCACAAGTGCGTGGCAGGCGAAGCTGCCGAGGCGGCTTTCAGGGCTCGTTGCCCGGCGGGCAGTTCAGTAGGGACAGAGCGTACTCCCCGCGACGCTGGCAAGCGCAGTTTGGCAAGGGGCAGTTGCGCAGCGTCACGGTCTTTCTAGGCCTTGGCACCGAGGAATGCGGCAGCATCGTCGAGATGGTGGTCTCCGGCAATGACGTCACGGTTAGATCGGACGCCGGTACAGCTAACGGGCAGCGCGCGGGTCGGCGTCGAGATGTTGTCAGGCATCGAACGTGGTCCGCTCGAGTCGCCCTCGCTGGCGCGCCGTGTTGCATCACACCAGTACGAAACTGTCAAAATGTTGCTAAGGCAGGCACTGAGGTTGCACAACATGATGGGATGACTACCCGAATGGCCAGTGTCAGTGCAGAACAGCTCCGCGAGCTGTCCGAACGTTGGAAGAACTTCGATGTCGAGCAGGAGCGGGCGCTTAAAGAGATGAAAAGCGCCAATGCAGCCGACGAGGAGACGATCCGGGATCTGCATGCACGCATCGCCCGCCGCGAAGAAGAGTTCAAAGAAGAATGGACTGACCTGCGAAGCCAGATCCGCGAGGACCGGGACGCCGCGATCAAGAACCTCGTGAAAGAAGGCACCCGGCAGGCCGAGGTCATGCGCATCATGGGGAATTCGAACAGCCAGCTCCTGAGCCGGCTGTACAAAGAGGCCATGCTCGAACTTCACGAGGAACAGGCAAGTGCGACACCTGCGACCGCCGCAAAAGTGGCCCTCAGCCACGGAAGCCCGCTTGACCGCCTTCGTGAAGAGCGTGAGCGGCAGGGCCTGACACAGCTTGAATTGGCTACGAAGATGGGCGTCTCGATGTCGGTGCTGAACAAGATCGAGCGCGGCTCCAAGGGTGAGGTGAAGCTGTCAACGCTGGAGCGCATGGCAAGCGCCCTCGGTGTGCGACTTGCGTTGGACGTCCTGCCGGATTTCTAAGCCCGGCCGGGACTCAGCGAGGCGGTTCTCTTGGTGTCCTTCTCCGGTGATGGGCGGGGTGTCATCTTTGGGTTTGCGGGGGTGGGACGCGCAGGCTGCCGTACCGCTCCATTCGGTGCCACCGAAGATGCACTCCGGCCAACGCCGTGACAACCGACTGGATGACGACGAGATACATGAGTTGACGATAAACGAATTGCTGGAGCGGCAGGGTCCACAGTGGTCCGAACCGCTCCTTGTCGAGCCGGAAAGCGTAGGCAGCCATGAGGAATTGGACTAGAAGGAACGCGAGCCAGAGCAAGGCAATCCGGACCGGGTCAAGGAAGATCAGCCCGTAGATGGCAAACACATCGACTATCGGCGCAAACAGCGGCAAGAGCACCTGCAGCACAAGCAGGTAGCCGAGTCCGCGGCGGCCGAGCTTCCCTGCCTGCCCGCCTTGGAAAACCGCGCCGCGGTGCTTCCACATGGCTTGGAGCGTGCCGTAGCACCAGCGGTATCGCTGCTTCCAGAGCGCGCCAAGGCTTGCGGGCGCCTCCGTCCAGGCTCTCGCATTGTCCTGATAAACCACGCGCCAACCGTCGCGGCACAACGACATCGTCAGGTCGGTGTCCTCCGCGAGGGTGTCGTCGCTGACGCCGCCTACCCGCAAGAGCGCGTCGCGTCGGAAAGCGCCGATGGCGCCGGGCACGGTCGGCATGCACTCAGCGATGTCGAACAGCCGACGGTCGAGGTTGAACCCAACCACGTACTCGACGTGCTGCCATGCCCCGAGGAGGCCGCCCCGGGTCGCGATCTTTGTGTTCCCCGAGATGGCGCCGATCCGAGGATCGGCGAATGGCTGAATGAGCGCGCGGACGGTGTCCGGCTCGAACACCGTGTCGCCGTCGACCATCACCACGATTTCGTGGGAAGCCAGCCCGAGGCCAGCGTTGAGGGCCGAGGGCTTCCCGCCGTTCTCTTTCCGGACCACGCGCACGTTCGGCAATCCGAGGGCCTCGGCGAGGTCCGCGGTCCCGTCCGTCGAGCCGTCGTCGACAACGATGATCTCGACGGGGTGGTTCGATGCCGCAATAGACCGCACAGCAGCCTCGATTCCGGCCGACTCGTTGTAGGCGGGGACGATAACCGTGACAGGTTCCGTCACTTCCGGACGAATGGGTGCGGTGCCGCGGCGGCCGGGCGTCTGGGCGCGCCGGGCGGCGCGGCGATGGCGCGCCGCGAACCCGGTCACAAGGACGGCACGGATGAAAGTCACGACGCCGGCGACGACAAGCGCCCAGGAGATCGCCGTGACAACCCAATCGCTCAGCCGCAGTCCCCAAACGAACGCGGCACCGCTCAATTGCTCGGCCATGGTTGCGTCCCGCATGCTCGCGATGCCCACCGCCTCACCCACGGTCGTGACGCGGAATCCCTGGCCGGCAAAGCTCGTTAGGCTCGCGTCGAGGGCGGCGACGCTCTGCTCGCGGTCTCCCCCGCCGTCGTGCATCAGCAACACTTGGCCCTGGGGGCCGGACGGCGTGAGATTCTTCTCGATCGTCGCGACTCCTGGTCTTTGCCAGTCTTCGCTGTCCTTCGTCGTGAGCACCGTGAGGTAGCCCTGGTTCGCGGCGGCCTGCATAGCGGTCCACGTGCCGTTCGTGACGGCATCGTTCTCGGAGCTGTACGGCGGGCGCATGAGCGTGGCGGCTCGGCCGGTGATGCCGGCGATCACTTCCTGGTCGCCTTGCACTTCAAGCTGCTGACGCCACGCGGGCGCGCTCCCGAGGTCGGCGTGGGTCAGCGTATGCACGCCGACCTCGTCGCCGTCGGCGATCATGCGCTCCACGAGTTCGGGGTGGTCAAGCACGGCGGAACCGACCACGAAGAAAGTTGCGTGGACGTGGTGCGTCTCGAGAACGTCGAGGATCTTCGGCGTCCACTCGGGGTCAGGACCGTCGTCGAACGTGAGCGCGAGGGTGCGATCCGGAGGGCCGACAGTGCGGACGGTACCTCCGCGGGAATCCACCAAGGGTCCGCCGTGGGTCACCGCATCCGGGACGGCGCTGGCGGAGCCGCCCGCAGGAACAGAGTCGTTTCCGATTCCGGCGAGGTGGTGCAAGTATCCCTGCACGGTAAGGGCAACACCGATCGCAATCAGGACAGCTGTCATGACGACCCAGTGCGCCGTCACCCGGGCAGGAACGACGTCTTGTCCATGCTTTCGGCGTGGCAAACTCATGGGTGCGCTGGTGCGGACGGCCGGACTGTCCTTCCAGGCGCCGCCCCGCTCTTGCCCGCAGATGACTGCACGGTGGTCGGTGCGATCGTAGCAACCGGGGCGGCAGGTCCCGCCACGGTGGCGCCGCCGACAGGCGGTGCAACTGTGGCGCCGGGGACCGGGGCCGCCGGTGCGGGCAACACGGTTCGCGCCAGAGGCCCGGCCGCCGCGGAGTCACCGGACCCCGGCCCGGACCCCTGGGAAGCCGGCACGGGCGGGGATGCGGGCGGGTCACCCGCGGAGGGAACGACCCGGGCCTCCGGGACGGCCGGGCTGACGGGGAACGGAAGATACGGCGCCGCAATGTTGGGGCCGCCGACAACCGCGACGAGCAGAAGGGAAAGATATCCTGCCACGACGGCCAACGCCCCGATGCCAAGGACTTTGAGACGCCGCAGGCGCCGGCCGGAGGCATCGACAAAAACCGGCCTGCCCGGAACCGGGTAACTGTGTACATCGGGTGTTTCGTTAAAAGCCGCCATCGGGCACCAATCTTAGCGGATTGAGCCCTTCCCTACCTTGCCCTCACATCGAATCGACAGGATATGTGCCGTAATGTCCGACCGCGCTCCCGTGACACCTTGCGCTGCGCCATGCCGAGACGGCCGCCAAGAAAAGACGGCGAGACTTTAACGAGGTGGACGTGCTGAGGACCAACGACGAATCGCGGACACCAGCAATCAAATCCTTCCGTCTGCGGGCGCAGTTGGATTAAAACGGGCCAGGATAGGCAGAGGGCTGAGGCTGTCCGCAGACGGCCCAGCCCTCGAACCGCCCCCTACCAGCCCGCCGGTGGCGGAGGTGGAACAACTGCAGGTCGATCGGAGCAGGTTGCCGTGTTTTGCCATCCGTTGTTCCCACCTTGGTCGGTGACCTGGAACTCGGAGGTGCCAGATAACGGTGATGGTGGTTTCGCCGGCCATGACGTGGACCTTCCTTAGGATGTGGTTGAGGGTGGTGGCCTCGGTCTCAGGAGTGTCTTTCTCCGCGTCGTACGAAGGGGCTGCCGGATCCGGTTCCACGAGGTAGGGATGGATGAGCGGGACGTTGTGGTTCTGGAAGGGTTCGCTTCCTCCCCGAACCAGTCACGGTCCGGTCGAAGCGGCGGGCGGTGAGAGCAAACCGTTCCTGCCCGGTGTGTTCATCAGGCCGCCTTGTGGTGCAGGGCTGCCTGCACCAATTTGTCGCGGCACAGACCGGCCCAGTGGTCAGTGGGAGCCAAATTGTAGGAAGGCTTCAGCTCTTCGACGTGGAGCTCTTCGACGTCGAAGGCGGCCGTCAAGTCGGCAGTCGATTTCGAAACAACGTAGCGTCCGCACATCGCTTCATCATGCCGCAGGCCCCCATTGGTGTCAGGACACACATGCGTGTGAATGCTTGTCGGCCAGTGCTGCCGGATGGACCCTTGAACCGTGGAAGCATCAGATCCTTTACCCCCTGGCCGGTACAGCGGAAGCGGTGCAGCTGTTGCGGCCGACTTATGGGCGGCAGCAAACGTAAGGATGCTGTGTACTGCTCGGCCAAGTGCCGAGACCAGGTGTACCGCCACCGCCGTCGCACCGCCGCCGTGAACCTTGCTGAGTTGGAACGGCTTCTCTCCGTGGGCGAGGATGGCGCGCCGCGGTGCGCCGAATGCGGCCAGATATTCCCGCCGGACGTGCGCCGGGTACCCCGGTCCGATCGCCGCTATTGTTCAGGCGCTTGCCGGACACGCGCATGGCGAGCCCGCAAAGCGTCGGCACAAGCCATCACAAAATCGACAGTTGTGACAACTCGCGCCGACGGCTAAACAGGTTTCCTAAGAATTGGTACTGATCACGATCATGCGGCCACCTCCTTGCACCTGCGCTCCGGCAGCTGCCAGGGCTTCTTCATGGGTCCCGGCCGTGTCGGTGACATGGCTGAATGAGCCGCCCGACGCTTCGATAGTGCCGGTAACTTCCACCGCAACAGACCGAGGCTGGGTCGTCTCGGAGGCGCGCCGCCACCTGAAGCCATTGGGGGGACCGGAGGTCGCTACGATCCTTCGGCCTTCAGTCGAGACAACTTCAGAGCGCACACTCCCCCGTTTCGGGGGTCTCGACGAGACGCGAGGCGGGCAGTCGGCGACGTCGATGACGTTGGCGATTCATGGAGTGCAGGAAGCAGGGATCAGGCGGCGCAGCAGGAGAGTTTGGAGACATCCGTGGTGTAGGACTGGGCAGCGATCTTGATGCCTTCGGCCATGGTCAGGTAGGGGCTCCACAGGTTTGCTACCTGTTCGACGGTCATTCCCGCTTCCAGAATGTAGACCCCGGCTGCGGCGAGGTCACCGGCGTCCTTCGCGACGGCTGTGATGCCCAGGATCCGTCCGGTGTCGGCGTCTGCGACGATTTTGATGAGGCCGCGGGTGTCACGGTTCACGAGTGCTCTGGGCACGTACTTCAGGGGCAGGACCCGGCACTCGCACCGGATGCCGGCCTCGTTCGCTTCCTTGTCTGTCATCCCAACGGCGGCCAGGGCCGGGCTGGTGAACGCGACCCGGGGCAGGTGCCGGTAGTCGACCTCTCGGCCGGCCTGGGTGAAGGCGTTCTCCACCATCAGGGAACCGTGCGCGGCGGCGGCGTAGACGAATTGGCGGTGACCGGTCACGTCCCCGGCGGCCCAGATGCGTTTGTTCGAGCTGGTCAGTTGGCTGTTGACCAGGATCTCGCCGCGGTCCCCGGTCTTGACGCCGACCGCTGCCAGGTTCAGGTCTTCCGTGACTGGGCGGCGTCCGGTGGCGACGAGCACCTTCGCGGCACGGAATTCCTCCTGCCGGCCGGAGATGGTCGCATTCGCAACAATCCCTCCGGTGGCCGGGTCCGTGCGCACAGACGACAAGGTAGCGCTGCGGATTACGCGGATGCCCTCGTCGGCGAAGACATCCATCAAGGCGCGGGAGGCGTCGGGTTCTTCGGTGGAGGCCAGGCGGGAGCGGAGCAGCATGGTCACCTTGGAGCCGAGGCGGGCGAAGAGCTGGGCCTGTTCCAGGGCCACGTATCCGCCGCCGATGACCAGTAAGGAGTCGGGGACCTCTTCGAGTTCCATCGCTGTGCTGGAGGTCAGGTATTCCGTGTCCTGCAGGCCCTCGATCGGGGGCACCCACGGGACGGAGCCGGTGGCCACCAGGTAATGCGCGGCCCTCACGGATTCCCGGACCCCGTCCTCTGCGGTGATTTCCAGGACGGGATCGTCCGGGGTTCCGGCGAAGATGGCATTGCCGTGGCTCAGTTCCCACCCGTAGTCCGAGATCAGGTCTGCGTATTTCTCCGAACGCATGGTTTCTACGAGGGAACGCTTCCCGCCGTTCAGCGCTGCCATGTCTACCGGCCCGGTTGAAGTGCTGATGCCGGGGAACCGGCCTGCTGCGTCCAGGGCGCCATGCCTGGCTTCTGCCGCGGCGAGGAGCGCCTTGGACGGCACGCAGCCGGTGTTCACGCAGGTCCCGCCGAGGGTGGAACGCTCGATCATCAGGACACGTTTGCCCAGGTTGCTCGCCCTGATCGCGGCGGCGAACGCGCCGCCGCCGGAGCCGATCACGGCCAGATCAAAATCCAGTGTTGGTTCAGACATGAAATCCTCCAAAGTCGTACAGCACCGCCGGCTGGGAACGCCGAGTCCTCACCGTAGTCTAGGCACGCCGGTCACTGCAGGCGTTCCCGGTTCCTTATCTCCCCGGAGCGCGGCAGACTTGCACCGGAGACCTACAGGACCATCACAAGGAGAATCCATGAGTACCGCAATCTCGGTCGTCGTCTTTGATGTCAATGAAACCCTGTCGGATATGTCGCCCATGGGGGAACGCTTCAGCGAGGTCGGGGCGCCGGCTGAACTGGCCAAACTCTGGTTCGCCGTCCTGTTGCGTGACGGCTTCGCACTGGCGGCCAGCGGAGACAACGGATCGTTCGCGGCCCTTGGCGCCGGCGCACTCCGGGGACTTCTTACCGGAAGGAAGCTGAACCGCCCTCTTGATGCGGCGGTCGACCATATCATGGGCGGTCTGGCCGGCCTAGGCGTACATTCCGATGTCCCCGAGGGGATCAGGGCCCTCGCCGCTGCAGGGTTCACGCTGATCACCCTGAGTAACGGCTCGGCCAGGATCGCCGAGCAGTTGTTCAGCGAGGCCGGGGTCCGTGACGTATTTGAGTCGCTGCTTTCGGTCGAAGACGCCCCCGCATGGAAGCCTGCCCGAGCCTCCTATGAATATGCCGCCGCCGCTTCGGGGGTCGATCCAACCGGCATGCTGCTGGTCGCCGTTCATCCATGGGATATCCACGGCGCCGCCCGTGCCGGGCTCCGGACGGCGTGGCTGAACAGGACAGGGGCTAGCTACCCGGGCTACTTTGAGGCTCCTGAATTCACAGTTACCGCCCTGACCGACCTTCCCGCGGCCGTGGCAGCAGCGCACTGACGACGACAGTGGCCGCTGGCTGCTGGTTTGAGAGATGAGACCCGGTGGGGTGGAAGCGTGCCGATGCTCCCTTCCACCTTCCACGGGCCTAGCCCGTAAGTTCCGGGACTGCGGGAAGGTGCAGTTACATGTCGGCATAGTGGTTGAAGTAGTTGATGTAAAGGTTGGCCGCGATGTGGGCGAACGGTAGCGGAGGGCGTCATCCAAGGCCGCGTCTGACATGCGGAGTCCCCTCCATGAGGTCTCGGCGACTGGCGCGCCGCTCCGTTACAGGTGACGTGTGCAAGTCTTGACGTGTACCCGGACGATCCCCTTGGCAGGCACGTCGCTAGTATGGACAAACCCCAAACTATGAACCCCTATTGAAATGAGGAATTCCTATGAGGTACCGGCGTCTTGGAAGGACTGAGCTGACCGTTTCCACGATAGGGGTCGGAACGTGGCAATTCGGCGGGGAGTGGGGGAAGGACTTCTCTCAGGGCGAGGTTGACGCCATCCTCGGGCGAGCCCATGATCTGGGCATCAACCTGGTCGACACCGCCGAATGCTACGGCGATCATTTGTCCGAGGAATTGGTCGGCAAGGCCATCGCGCGGAATCGTGACAAGTGGGTGGTGGCGACCAAATTCGGTCATCGCTACCACGGCCTGCATGAGCGTACCCAAGAGTGGTCCGCCCAGGAGGTCACGGAGCAGCTCGAGCGCTCGCTGCGCGCCCTCGGAACCGACTACATTGATGTCTATCAGTTCCACTCCGGCGGCGACGAGGTGTTCGATCAGGACGAGCTGTGGGAGGCCCTGCGCGGGCAGGTCCAAGCTGGCAAGATCCGGCATCTCGGGATCTCCATCGGCAGCAACGCCAACGTGTACCAGACGGACCGCGCGCTCGAGGTCGGCGCGAGCGTGATCCAACTCGTCTACAGCCGTCTCGACCGCGAGCCCGAGCACGAAGTCCTCGCCTCGTGCGAGCGGCAGGACCTGGGCGTCTTGGCCCGCGAGGCGCTGGCCGGCGGGCTCCTCTCGGGCAAGTACGCCCCGGGAACCCGGTTCACCGATCCGGCCGACACCCGATCACGTCGGCCCGAGGAGCACATTCAGCAGCGTCTAGCCGAGGTTGAGCGCATCCGCCGAGACGATGTTCCGCCGGGCACCAACATGGCCGCTTGGGCCTTGGCCTGGTGCCTGCGGCCGCCTGTCGTCACCGCGGTCATCCCCGGCTCCAAATCCGTCGAACAGCTCGAGTCCAACGCAGCCGCGGCGGACCTCGACCTCGCGCGAGACCTTCGCAAATAGTGACACCACTAGATCGTGACCCCTGTGTCACTACACCCTTCAGGCGCAGAAGAGCCCAGTGATTATTCCGCCCGGATGCAAGGGGACTGGCGGCTCACGCAGTCGGGATACAGGGGGCCCTGAATCCGCTAGTTTCCAGGAGCGCACCTGGCAGTCTTGTATCTTCCGCGACGAAAGCCATCGGAATCCCGACAGAAAAGCGTGCAGGGGTCCGCGGGCGATTCGGGATCCACGGGTGGGGATGCCGGCTCCAATGATCCGCCGGCCCCGTGGACGAACAGGACGCCAGGTAGTCCACGACGGCGGTGTTAAACCTGCCGGCCCCGTGGAAATGATCAGGATTCGAAGGAAGAGTTTGTCGAAGTCAACGTGGGTCTGACGTTTTGTGTTGTCTTAGGGTTGTGGGCGACGAAACCAATCGGCTGAAAGTCCGAAGCGGTACACACCTGCCCGTCCTCGGTCAGCCTGCACGGCGGATCTGGATCTGCCCTTCGCTTGTTCGTACTTCATAAGCAGGCTGCGGGCGGGTGGCCGGCCCGCGGACGATTGAGCCGTCAGCGAGTCTGAAGGTGCTGCCGTGCCACGGACAGGTGACGCATCCGTTCTCGATTGTTCCCTCTTCCAAGGGCCCACCCATGTGGCTGCAGAGAGCATCGATGGCCTCGATGGTGTCTCCCGAACGGTGGAGCAGGACGGAGACACCACCGACCTCTACCATCCGGTGGCCGCCGTCGGACAACCCGCTGTGATCGATGATGGAGGTCCATTTACCGGGTCCCGTCCGGTCAGCGGTTTTGTTGACGTTAACGGCGTCGGCATAGATAAGGTGGCCGCCCAGGAATCCGCCGAAGGTGACCAGCCCGAATCCTGCCAGACCAAGGGCTTTCCCCAGGTCTCGGCTCCCGAATCGGCGGGCAAAAACGGACCCCACGTAGAAACAAAGGGCGCTCCCGTTGACCAGCGCGTGGAACATGCCGATGCGTCGTGGCTTGCCTTCTGTGTCGGACCAGTCGTTCAGGCCGGCAGCGGCCGTGGGGATTGCTGCGGCAATGCCAACCGCTACAAGGGCGTCAGCTGCAGGTTCGCTGACCTTTCCTCCGGCCAGGTCCAAGAACGCGGCCATGGTCCACGCCCCAATGGGAATATCGCTCAGAACCGGGTGCAGGGGGTGGCCTATATACGTGCCGCTGAGGAGGTTACGGACCATTCGCGGGCGCACGGATTTTCCGACAACGCCGGCCAGGGAAGAAGCCATACCGTCCAGGAAATTGAACCGCTCAATGGCCTTAACAACAGAATCAAGTGTCATGACAAGTCCTTTACGTCGCATTCCGCCGGTCAGGACCGTCCTCCGCGAACCGGTGAACGAAAGCTTCCCATCAGGGATCAGTTCCGGCAAGAGTCCCCACCAGCTCATATGGGCGTCCGACCAAGCATCAACTTCGATACCAGAGCAGCCGGGCTAACATCAATTCTAAAATGAGTATATACTTTTTTAGAAGGGGTTGCATACGCCGCCCCTGTCCATAAGGAGGTGCGCCGTGCACGAAACCGGCCGTCTGGCGATGGATTCTTCCACTGTTTCTGGTGTGCGGAACCCTGAAACCCTTAGCGTTGCCACGATTTCCAAAGGGGACGGCGAAGCGGCGGTTCGGACCAGGGTCCGGATCCCGCTCCGGTTCACGGACGGATTTTCCGCCGTTGCCGATGTCTTCACGTTTTCGAATCTTGCAGACGGCGGGGAGCACCTGCTGCTGGGTTTGGGAGATTGGGAAGGCTCACTTCGTCGCTGTGAAGCCGGCATCAGCGCACCCCTGGTCCGCCCGCACAGCGAATGTCTCACCGGAGACGTGCTGGGCTCCCAGCGATGCGACTGCGGACCGCAGCTAAAAGAGGCGGTCGAACGGATTTCAGCTGAAGGGGGATTCCTTTTGTATCTGAGGCAGGAAGGCCGGGGCATCGGTCTTTACGCCAAGCTCGATGCCTACGCCCTGCAGGACCAGGGCATGGATACGTACGCGGCGAATGTTGCTCTCGGCCGCGGGGAGGACGAGCGGAACTACCATGTTGCCGCCCAGATGCTGCACGCCGTCGGCGCCGGGACCATCCGGCTCTTGAGTAACAACCCGGACAAGGCCACCCAGCTTACCCGTAATGGCATCACAGTGGCCGAGCAGTTGGCTACCGGGGTGCACCTTTCTGCCGCCAATGCCGGTTACTTGGCAGCCAAGCGTGATCACACCGCCCACACCCTGGACCTCAGCACGGTGCTCTAAGGAATCCTTCCAGGCTCTTTTCTTTTTCGGGAAGTGTGGCACCAACGCCGCGAATACCATTCAGGCAGGAGGCAGTTGGAGGAAGGAAGGCGTCAGCTCCCGCAGCCGGGATCCGTTGCCACCACACCCGGCCCGGCTGGGGGTCCGGGGATAGAATGATCGGGCAGAGTTTTGGAAGGACTTGTCGCAGTGGTCTCCTCTTCATGGTCCGCAAGGACCGCAATTGTTGCGTCGCTGGGCGACCCGACGCGCCGAGCCCTGTTCGATTATTTGCGGCAGGCCGGCAAGCCGGTTGGCCGCGACGAGTTGGCGCATGCGTTGGAGCTGCCTCGGGCTGTGGCCGCGACTCAGCTGGACCGGATGGCCCGGGAGGGCATACTCTCGGTCAGCTTTTCAAAGACGGGACCCGGAGGACCCGGCACGGGGCGTCCCGCCAAGCGATACGCCGCGGTGACAACTGAGGTCCTCGCGTCCGTGCCGGAGCGCAGCTATGAACTTATCGGAGACCTTATCGCGGCGGCGGCGGAGCGCTCCATGGTCAACGAAGAATCCGTGGAGCAGAATGCGCGGGCCGTGGGTCGGGAGCGGGGGTACGAACTCGGGCAGGCACATGGCACCATCGAAGGGGTCCTGGAGGCCACCGGGTATTCTCCTCTCAGCATTGACGATGGCACCATTGAGTTCACCAACTGCCCCTTCCACCGGCTTGCCCTCGACCACCCCATGCTGGTTTGCTGCCTCAGTGGCGCGCTGTTGGAAGGTGCACTGGAAGGGTGCGGAGATGCCACCCGCAGCGTCGAAGCGGTGTCCCCAGGACACGGTGGGAGCCAATGCTGCGCCCGCCTCATCCGCCGCTCTTAATCTGGTATCGGCAGACACGAAAGGAAGCCCCTGGGCGAACACCCTTTCGGTCCAGATTGGTTCTTCCCCGCGGGGGCAGCCCGGTTTCCGGCCTACCGGCGGCACCAGCCTACGAGCCTCCAGCGCCATCCTCACAGCATCAACATGCAAAACGGTACACATCCCCTGGACCGCTGCGGACGTCAAGATTGGCAGAGCCCCAGCGGTATCTAAAGCCGGGACATCATCGGGAAGTCTCGAGTTGAGCGTGGAGCCGACCCGAAGCTAACACTAGGAGCGCCTGGCTCGAACAGCAGCGAGAAGGGTTCCTTGACGCCTAGCTTTCTAAAACCATCAGAGCTAATCTTAGAAATCGGAGTCGTAGCTGTCTTCGCCTCCGGGGTAACGACAAACGGAGGTGAAACATGGACAGCAGAGCAAAAGCCGCAGGGCATGCCATCCATCAACAATTGGTTGCCTACCCGCTCGGGCTGTTGACGATGGCGGTGCTTTTCGATGTGATCGGCCTAATCAGCCGAAACGGGAGCTTCACGGTAGCCGGCTTCTTGATGATTGCCGCGGGCGTCCTGGTAGGTCTGCTTGCGGCGGTTTTCGGGCTGATCGATCTCCTCGCCGTTCCGACGGGGACGCGGGCGAAACGGATCGGTTGGATGCATGGCATCGGGAACGTCGCGATGATCCTCTTGTTCGCTATAAGTTGGCTCCTTCGCGTCTCGGCACAGAACAACACACCCGCAACCTTGGCGTTGATACTGGAGATACTTGCCGCCGTCGTTGCGTTTGGGACAGGCTGGCTCGGTGGCGAGCTGGTTGGCCGGCTGGGCGTAGGCGTAGATGATGACGCCAGTCTTGATGCTGCCGCGAGTTTGACCACCGGCATCTCCTTCAAGCACGCGCAAGGCGCCATCAAAGGACCGCACATCGGCAAAGGACCCGGGCCCTTCGGCACAGGAGCACAGTCCCCCTCATAACCGGCACCGGATCGCGACCCAAGACCTGAACGTATTGCAAGAACGCGTTGTTCTCGCCTAATCCGGCTCTCCCGAAAGTGGTCGCGCAACCCGCGCCACAAACGACGGCCACAAAGGTAACTTTCGGGACGGGCACCTCGTTCGCCTCAGGATTCCATGCCCAGGTACCGGTACACGGAGGCGCGGCGGGCCCGATCAACTTTCCGACATCAGCCGGCTTGAGCCCCCGAGCCTTCAACTCATGCGCCCGCAGCACCTTCTCATGCTCAGCGGTGACCTCCCGTCGCCCTGCCTTTCGACCGGCAGCGGTTGCTGCAACCATACCTGGCCGCCGTTGACAAAAGCCGCCGGTTGGCCATGACTCCATGCTCATCGAACCCGTGGATACTGCCGGCATAGCAACCTCCGCAGATCGACTAATACTAGGCATACTTAGATTTGACTCATGGCGGCCACCCATGCCCCGCTCAAATGCCCGCGACAGAGTAAAGCACCTGCAGAGCCAGCGATATCCGGTCATCCGGCTTTACCCCTGCCGCTGACACCGAAAGACTTTTTCGCAACACCCGACGAATCCCGGCATGTCGCGGGTCCGCGCTTCAGGCCACGCTTCTTGGAGAACACCGACCAGATGCCGTGATCAGGGCACAGGCGCTGGACCCTGTTCCCGCCCGCCGTAATGCCCTTCTCCGCGAGTTCGTCGGCGATGAACCTGTACCGACCGCTTGTGCGTTGCCGCCCCTCAACCCGGGAAGTCACGGCAGAACGACCGCCGGACCCGAAAAACGCCCCTGATCTGGCACGACTCGGGCTTAAGCAGGATGCTGGACACATGAACAACACCGTGAGCGTGATCGAATTCGATCTGAAAACAACCGCGAGTCCGGAGAAGGTGCGCGCCGCGCTGATCGACTTTTCTGAACGCCGCCCCCAGTTGTGGCCGGGCATCGAACCTTCGCTCTACCAGGTTTACTCGGTTGGCGAGACCAGCGCGGACGTGCGCGAAGGCAGTAAGGGCCCGGGCATGAAGGTCTGGGCGCGCGAGCACTATGAGTGGTCCGACCCGCGCACCGTGCGCTGGACGGTCCAGGAGAGCAATTTCTCGGCGCCAGGCAGCTACGTGGCGGCCACCGTCCGGCCTGGTCGCGACGGCGGCAGCGTCGTCCACGTGACTTGGGACCGCACCGGCAGCACGGTGGTAGGGCGGCTGATCTGCAGGATGATTAGAATGTCCAAGGGCAAGCCCGTCGCTGCATCATTCAAGCGGGGTCTGGCGGTGCTGGAGAGCGGCAACTAAGGCTCACGGACGGCCGGTGCGGGATCGTCTACCGGGCGCTGCGGCCTTCCAGTCCTACCGAAGAGGCTCTTATGCCGAGAGAGTCATCGAAAATCTTTAGCGAACTCACGAAGAGCACTGATGCAGCAGGTGCGCACTGACTGCAGCGACTCCTGGGCTCTCGCCAATTGTGTGTGACTTCAGAGGGATCGACTGAACGCTCTGATCACGTGAGCGCACGAGCGAAAGGACGGCGAAGACAGCCGGCCGGATCGCCCATCAAAAGCAATGTTCAGCGCGCAATCGCCACAGGCCAATTGCCTGCTCAGGTATCGACGTGGATGTGGCTCCCGGAGCTGAACAAAGTAGTTCAGCAAGAGCGTACTTGCTCTGGGTCGTGCCGCCAGTGTGCGGTGTGTTCTCGGCACTGGGCGTTGTCGCCTTTTTTCGACGATCTTGAACATCCATGGTCGGTGCTCTGATCACCGCCTTCTTCCTTGCCGCCGCGGTCGGTTTTCCGCTTCGGGTTGCCCGTCGACCGACGCGTATTGAAGCCTTGATGGCGCAATTGCCAGGAGAGCCGGAGCGGTCAACTGCACGGTGCTGGACAGGACGCCATCGAAAACACTGAAGGCTCACCTTTCAACCACAGCAAGAGTATTGCACCGCGGGCAGACATGTGGGGCGGTTCCCTGGTCAAGACTGTCGCGGAACCTTAGTGACAGCGGCTAGGCGGCCCATGTAAGACTGAGTCAAGACCTGAGATTGAGGCGCACATGGACGGACAACAGTGGATCTGGGTTGCGATGGTTCTGATTGCCGCGGCCGCAGTAGGCATTGTCATGGCCTTTGGACGCCGGTGACAATCACCGGTTGAATCGCGCGTTCAGACGGGGCCCCGACGAACTCCGGGCCGTTCTTCCGCGCGGGGTTGACCTTGTCGCTCGCCACGTGGGGCACATCTCCTGAACTGTGCGCGGTTTGGCGACGCCACTTAGGTCTCGCCGGCGGCCGAGGCGCGGCGGCCCGCGTTCGTGGCCGGGGAGCCACCCGACTGAATGGACGTGCGTGAGGCCGTAGGCCGGATGCCGTCACGCGGCCGGTGCAGGCGCCAAGCATTCGGCGAGGAGGGCCCGAACCGACGCATCACCAATACCACTGCCATTCCGACGGTGCCCAGCCGGAGGGAACCTGATGGTTCTCCGTCATCCCACACCTGGCACAGCTGTAACTGACCGACGGGAGCCTCAGTCCACTGCCATCGACCGCGTGAACCTCAGGAACATACCCGTGGAAAATCAAGGAAAAACCCGGCCCGCAGCGCCCGCAAGCGGGTACCCGAGCCTGCGCAGCGGGAAGAGAAAGACGGTCAGTGTCCATCCGGTGGCCATCACTTGCAAGCGCCCTGCTTCTCCCTCACGTCCTTGTCATCCAGGAACCGGCAGTGATCCAATGTTCAAAATCCGCGACCGAGCGGCCAGGTAATGCGTGAGCCCGTAATGGCTAAAACCTTAAGTCAGCTGTACCCGCGGGGGCCATGGTTAAGCCAGAACCGATGGTGCGCATTCAGTTAGGCCCGACGGCGGTTTGAGCTGCGCGTTTGAAGTTAAACCCCAAGAATTGGGGAAGGTCCACCGAAGGCGGACGTGTAGTCTAACGCCATGCGCACAACCGGCAACGTGGCCTGGGACGAGACCCTGGAAGCCTACAAGGGCCGTGAAGCGGCTGACTATGTGACCGTAGTAGCGGCGACCACCAGTGTTTGCGCTTCGTGCGGCGCCCCTCTGGAGCCCGGCGCTCCCCTGTCGCTGGCGGTGGATATCACCGACGGCACAGACCCGGACGGCCTGGCCTACCTGGTCTTTGATCCTTCGGTCTGCCACCGCCAGTGCCGCGAACCGGCCGTGACAGTGTCCAAAACTTCCGGACCGGTCGAGCTGATGAGCGTGGGCAGGCAATTCACCCTCCGCGCAGCGATGACCGGGACCAAGGACGTGCCGGTACTGGCCTACACGGTCGATCCAATCGTTCTCTTCCACCAGGCCGGGGGCGAATCAATATCCGCACACGTCAGCGTACTATTAACGGTGGGATTCCGCCTCTCACTCAGCCCTGAGCTCGACGAGATCCTGCAGGCCGCCAGGCCAGTGGACCACGGGGTTGCCTGCTTGGTGTCCCAGCAAGGTTTCATCTCTCACGAGATCCACGAAGACGTCTACTACTCCCGCCAGCTGGACCTCCACGACCCCGCCCACACAGCCTGGCTCCAGGCGACCCGACACAGCGACGTGCTCGTCATCAGCGGCGACCACCTGGACATTACAAGCTCCGGCCTGGACCTCAGGGCCGCTGCACATCTGGGAACGCTCGTCACCGGATGGGTACCCGTCGGGACCCTGCGGCAAGAATCAGGCCAAGCCCCCTAACCAACCAAAACCGTGCGGGTATGTCCGATGGCCGGGGCCGATAAACGCTCCTGAGGAGCAGGTGATGCGTAATCTGAAATCAGGCCGGCGACGGCAGCGAGACGATTGCGTTCCCCCAACAACCAGCACATGCACCACGCCCCGCCGCCGTTCCGATATGCCCCGGCGTTACCGATGGTCCCTGCCGTAATAGTTTTGACGACTATCGGAGCATCGATAATGACAAAACAGTGCCAGAGGGGATCCGGAGCTCTACGACAGTGCGCCCTGGACCCAACAGCCGGCCGCGAATCGGACGCCCGAATAGAAGACCCGCCAAGAATTCAGTACCGATCGATCATCGTCAGGTCATGTCGCCCGGACTGCCTGCCGCGATGAAAGACCAAAGCCAACACAACCGGATCCCCAACAGAGTAAGGAGAGAGCCGAAGACAGGTAGAACACCCCAGCGGGGCGGGCCGCAAGAATACCGTTCGTCCCACGCTCAGAGGCCCAAAAAGAGCCCCTGAGCTGGGAAAACGTGCCCAAGGTGGGACTCGAACCGGGTTCCGGGCGCCGGAAACACTGACCGCCACCGCAGGCTTGAGTGTCCCTTTCGCTCTCTTCACGCACTGTGGCATCTACGAGGCGAGGGTACAGGACACCTTCTTCGTCGCCGACCAGCCACTCGACGACGGTAACGGCAATCCCCCTGCAGGCTGGGGCAACCCCTACCAATCTGGCACCATCACCGTGACCGGCCAAAGGGCCGTCTTCCATGACGATCTAGGCCACACGGTGACCTTCCATGAACGGCCCGGCGCCACGAGCTTCCTCAAGCTCTGCGCCTGAGGGCGTACCTTCAGAATTCGGAACTTAGAGTACGCTAAGCGTCTTCTCGAATCCCGTAGTCCCTGGATCGAGCTGAGAAAACCGTTTCAAGAGCTAGTTTTGAGAACCGAAGCTGGCGCAGTCTCAAGTATTTTGTTTTTTAAAGGCGCTCGATGATCTTCCGGATCGGCGATGCTGTCCTCCACCGCCGCGACCACATCCGAGGCTTTGAACTGGCGCCGGATGACCGCAAGGGCAGCAGGCTGTGTATTCGTCGAGACGAAAGAAAAACCGGATGTGCCGGCCGAAAGAGGCCACGTCGGACTGGAGTCGAAGCCAACCTCCAATTTGAGCGTCGAGGGCAAACGGTCCAACCATTGGGTGTGATGGTGGCAACGCAAGGCCGGCGTTGGCGAGCTTCTGCTCTGGTGTCATATGGTCAGTCTCTTGATATGTTCAATGAGGAGAGGACGCTAGGGAGATGTCTCCGTCCTCGCCGCCGGTGGAGTGCACGACGACGCCTGCTTCGGCGAACTCTCAGCGAACATCCTCGCGCAGCGGGGCGCGGCTGCAGTGGTTATCGACGGCGCCGTCCGTGATGTCATCGGCATTAACCAGACACCGCTTCCGGTGTTCGCCCGCGCAGTCACGCCCCGTAATTACCACCCCTTCGGACAGCCCTACGGCTCCATCAACCTGCCCGTCACCTGCGGCGGGACGCTCATCTACCCCCGGCGACGTGATCGTCGCAGACGAGGGCGGCGTCGTTGTCGTGCCGTGGCACATTGCCGCCGAGGTAGCCGCGGCCGCGGAACAGATCCCAAGCCTTGAAGACAGCCGCCGAGAAGCGATCCGGTCCAGCAGCGGCCCAGCCCCCATGTACGAAAAACAACTCCGAGGCGCTGGATACACCATCCACTGAGACCATACGCGCATCGTCCACACGCTGCACCCAGGTCAGCCCGTACCAGAAACAAGTGCCAGCACGACAAAACACCCGCGTACCGCAAGCTTTACGAACAATCTGAGGAATCCGGGGCCGCTCACGTAGCTTACAGCCCTGCCTCGCGAAAGATCGTTACCGGATGCTGGGTCAGGTCGATGCCGGTCACGTCGTTCTGGCGGGTAATGCAGTCAACTGCCCTCTACGAATCGTCTGCTGCCCAGGCATGATGAAGTACCAGTTCAGCCGGTCCAGCTTCCCCGGCCGGTGACCAGGTCAAGCCCGACCAGGCACGGATTACCGTTGTTCCCGGTAATGATGTCCCGGAAGGTGATGGAGCTTCCGTAGACGTAGGCGGCGTTGACCGCAATGCCGGTGCCGGCGGATCGTGCAGCCCACATCGGTGAGGAGACGCTGGTGCCGCCTACGGTGAACCAGCCGGACTGTCCGTTATAAGGGGTGGAATCGTAGACCGAGACACCTGATGCCGGGTCAGCGTCCAAGGACACGTCCGGGGTCGCGCGCTTGCCGCCGCAGCCCACCTGGCTGTACTGATGGAAGTTCGCCTGAATGGTATTGGCGGTCTCGTAGGCACTGCATCCGCCCCCCGAGCTGCCCCAGCCGGTTTCACCGGTAAAGGTGCCGCTGCTGTCAAAATGCAAAGTGGTGCCACCCACGGAGATGACGTTCGGGGAAGCCGAGGGATAGCCTGCGGGGGCGCCGTTGTCCCCGGAGGAGACGAAGTAGCTGACCCCGGCCCGGGCGAAGTGCGAGTCATACGCCGCTTCCCCGCTGAACTCAGAACCGCCCCAGCTGTTGGAGACATACTGGGCGTGCGCCGAGGCATAGTCTTCAGCCGCCATCAGGTTCGTGAAGCTGTTGCTCGCTGCTTCCACAAGCAGGATCTTCGCCGCCGGGGCGATGGCGTGGGCCCACTGAATGTCCAGAGAGATTTCCAGCGCCCACCCTGAGTTGGCTCTCGGATACTTGATGCCGCCGCTCTGATTGACTTTCGTGAAGCACCCGTTGGCGGTGGTGCAGGGCGGCAGTCCGAACTGGGTACTGAACACGCCCAAGTCGAACTCAGCGCTCGGGTCGTTATAGGCATCAACAATGGCAATAGTCGTACCACCACCTACTGCCCCGGTGGGAAAATTGTAGACTCCCTGCACCGTCGCCGGGGCGAGGCCGGCCGGCGCCGCCGTGGCCCCCGGCCGGACACGGATCGGGTGGTCGACATAATGCTCGTGCGGGGCCGGTGAGTCCGCTACCGCCGCAGTCACACCGGCCGTTGCAGTGAACAGAGCGAGCGTGAGAAGGGGGGCGATACGACGAAACCAGGACATCGGATACTCCCGGAACAACAAGAACGGCGAGAATAGTTAAAAGACCACGCAGTCTCCTACGCGCGGCCGAAACATAAAAAACCAGCCCAGCCGAAGCCTATTCCACCCTGGGCGAAGTAGCCACAGACTGCGCATCGAGCGGCAAAAAACCTCCCTCAACCGCCATGTCCTTGCCCAAAGCCGGTACCTAAAGGATCCGGTTTGGGGGTCAGGGGATCAGGAGATCAGGTCGACGCGACGGCCGGTCAGCGGCGATAAATGGCCCGTTTTTCCCAGCGCTATTTGTCGCCCTTCAGCGCGTAAGGGAATCCTTGAGTTCTTGCGGTGATTGCAACACCTAGCGGATGGGTGTTTTTTTACTGTCGAAGGTGAAAGCCTGTCGGTCCCCCACCGGCGGGTTTTCCTCGCTACCTCCCGAGGTCTTCCAACCGGTTCGCCAGAGCCACGAAGTGCATGGTTCTGCGCACCGTCAGCACCGCGGACCGCGGTTATTCTTGGTTTACCAGGCCGGCCCTTGATCAGGACAATGGGAATGGACAACGCTCATCAGCTATGGCGGACCGACCCCGCGACACTGCGTGACTACATCGCTGATATGGGGCAGCGCGGGCGAGAATCGCTGTCTGCCCGGTTCCTGAGAAGCCGCGGCTGATGGCTCACTCGGTCATGAAGAAGGCTTGCCTCTGCTCAAAGCTTCGGCTGGCCCGCTTGAATTACTTCTGGTTCTGGCGGGAATCCTGCAACGTCGATACCGGTGTCCTGAAGCAGCACGTCTTCAGGAGCAAGTCCTTCGCCTGGCTGGCTCCCCGGACAGGGAGGCGAACGTCTGGCACCGGATTGGGCTGCGGTTGTTTGACGAAGCCCGGTACCGTGATGCAGCGGCGGAGTTTCAATGCCCAGTGACGTCTATGGCGCTATGCCAGACACTTGGCTGCTTTTCCACGGGTCGCGCGATGAACCCGAGACTCTCAGACCCCGCCAGCGAGGGTATAGATGTGTCTTGGGGTCGTAACGGTTGGATCCTCACTGATGAGGACCAGGGTTGCAGGGGTTCCGTCAGGATAGGTTTTCAGCCACCTGTCGGTAATTCCCGTGGAGTCCACGCCTCTGGCCACCCAGCCATTTCGGACGGCATTGTCCCCGACAGCCTTGTAGACGTCGGACCTGCCGACGGTGCTGGTGAAAGTAACGCTCACGCTGGCGCCGAAAGAGCCCCCGGAACCGAAAACGGGGCTTTCGTAACGGGCAGGAGTCTGTTTCTCTGATATCTTGACCAGTTGTGCTGGAAGATCTGCCATGACCGGGTCCGTAGCCAGCATGTGCAGCTTCCTGTCTCCAGGGTCGCTGTCGCTATGCTGGGTGGGGCGGTTGGAAGGTGTCACTGTACTGTTCCGGCCTACGGCGCCCTGCTTAGGGGACGAGCTGACTGCGGCGCCCTGCGTAGGGGACGCGCTGACTGCGCCCTGTACTGAACAGCCGGTCAGAAGCCAGCAGGCAAGAAGGCATGGCACGGCCGGCAGCAGCTGGAGCCCGAGTCGCCTTCCGGCCCGTCCAGCCCGGCGGTTCATCGCCGGCAGCTTGACTGGCCGGAGGGTGCGATCTCCATCAATGAAGTTCACCGTCAAGTCCCCTCAGATGCGAGCCGATCAATAGCGGCCAGAATACCGTCGCGACCAGCGGTCCGGCCATCGTTTCCGGAGCAAAGAGACACTTCGATACGGGCTGTCAAGGGATCCTTGACAGTTGGGGGGGAATCCGTGCTGATGTGTAGCCTGTCGGTATGAGCAAGGCGGCCCCGGAGGGGTTCTGGCGAAAGATCCTGCGCGTGCTGAACAATCTCGTTCGAGACGGCGGGCCCTTCGCGCCGGGATGGGGCCTGGAACGAAGGAGAAATGAGTAGACCACGCTATTCGGGGGGCTTGCAGGATCCATAGATGATGGTCGGGGAATGCTCCAGGAGCCAGGGCTCCGGCCGTGCGGGCAATCCACACGGGGTGCGGTTTCTCCGGATCGCTGTCCTGGCCGCTGACACCCCTGCCGCTGGTGTCCGGAAAGGATGGGCTTCCGGACATACGGAAGCGCCATTTAGCGCTGCGAAAAGTCCGCCATTTATCGGCGCGAATCACAGCATTCCGCAAAGTCGCCAGTCATGCCTCGGCCACAGTCGTCTCAGCAACGGAGCCTTTGCTGAGACGGCTGGAAGCCAGGCCGGAATTGCGGTTATGGGGCTCCATCGCCCGGGTGAACTGCTCCCCGAAAGTTGGACTGAGAAATCCGTTCTGACTTTCGGGGAGCCTCCGATCCCGACAGAAGGCGTGCCCGTGGCTGATCAGCATTCCCTCGCCCTCGACGACTTACCCGCGGCGACGGCCGTGACCGCAGGCACCGTCCCCTGCACATCCCTCACCCTCGGCCACGTGCTCACCGGCCTGGGCGCCGACCACGGACCCGCCCATCCGGCTGGAGAACATGCTGCTCATCCGGCACGTCTTCGTGCCGAGCAATCCCGATCAGCTGCAGGGACCGGAAGACCTTACGGAAGCACGCGTCCTCGAATGCACCAGAGTGCAGAGCGTCTTGACTCGGCGCATTCCTGCCGACCCTCCCGACTACTGGGTAATCTTCATCGGTGACGGCAAGCTACGGTCTCGCCTCTGGTTCACCTTCAGGAACTATGGAGAGCTGCGTGCCGAACAAACCAACACGTGGCGCGTCTTCGACCTGCGCCCCTGCGGGTTCCCTGCCCCGTTGGCTGGTCGGCTGTTTGTGGAGTGGAACAAGAACGCGCAGGTCTGGAGCCGGATGACGACCGCTGCCGCGGGCCTGCCCGTGCTGGAGATCGCAGACAGGGACAAGGTTCCCTTTCCCGGGTTCGACGGCGTGCTGCTCCGCTACGACCAATTGCGCGACCGAATTGGGCCGTCGCGGAAGACTCCCTGTACGTCCCGAGCGCATTCCTCCACGCACGCTGGCGGGAGTCTTCGGAACAAGAAGGCCTTGGCTCGCTGCACGGCGTGGAGACGCTCTCCGCACGGGTGGCGGAAGGGTCGCTGGGCTTCTCGGACGCCGCGCCGGAACAGATCCGGCGGGAGTCTCTGGACTGGGCCTTACGGCAGAAGATGAAGTACCACCCCGCCCTCCGCGAATCCGGTGCCCTCGATGTTGTGCGCAACGTTGCTCGCTCCTCTGGCGTCGCCATGCACCTTCGTTCCGGTACGGAGTCGCGCTCATCTCCGAGCCATGTAGCGCTGCCACGGCCGGCCACGGTCACGCGATCAGCGTGGGCCTGCGATTTGATGCCGACCGATTCGCCGAGTGGCTCATGTCCGCGCTGAGGCAGGGCAGAGCCACTCGGCTGACAGCTCTACCGGCCGCAGCCTCTCGCGCTAGTGACAATGCCGTGGCCGACCGCGCACACCCCACACCGGTGATTGTCACCGACCGCCGCGGCCGCATCACCACGCGTTGCAAAGGACCCCGGCCCTCCGAGCGCCCGGTCACAGTGCGAGGAGACCGGCTTCCTTGCGCTGCCGCGAGCAGCTACTTCCTCGTCTGCCCGATGCCCTGAGCACTCCATCGGACCAATTCGACCGAGGCGGCCGAGCACACTGCTACACGCTCGCCGCGGTCTCGTAGTAGGAGGAGGTCATGCTCTCGCACAGGGCGGCGGCGGCACCGAAGTGCTCTTGGAAGCCTGAATCCTGCCTCCAAGCCTCTCTTGAGGCTTCGTCGCTCCATTCGGAGAACGAGACGTAGTGCCCCGAGTTCTGCTGATCGCGCATGAGGGTCGCTGTCACCTTCGCTGGGAAAGTGTCCTGTGTCCAGCGGAGGAATTCAGTCCACTTCTCAACGAATTCCTGATCCAGATCCGCCTTGACGTGCCAATCGCCTGAAGCGTACAGAGCCATGGATACCAACCCCTTCAAGAGTCTCCGACAGCATTCATGGTAGGCCCGCAGAGGCGCATGTCACCACGCCCTAATGGACGGTGTTTTCGGGGTTCTCGCCTACCGTGGTCGGTTGGTCCGGCCGCTGACGGTACCCCCGGCACTGGTACATGGACTCCCGGTTGCCCGGCGCGAGGCGCCTCCCGAACAACAACAACGCAGGCGAACAACAACAGCGCGGGCTGCTGACGGACCGTGCCCCGATTAGAAGAAGCCAGCGCAATCATGCCTGAACGGCATCACGGCGGACACGTGACCGGCACTCCCCCGCACTGCCACGACCGCCCGTCCGTTTTCGCCCACCTGCACCGCGGCTCCATGCACCCTGCGCCATGGCAACCAGTCGCTGCGCTCCGTCTCCGCCGTGACTCCGGCCACATTCCGCTTCCGCTCCTCGGGGGGGTGGCAGCAGCTCGGCGGCCGGTGTGTCCGCGGCCGTCGAGGAAACTCGGTGAACCTCGTGAACCCCAAGGGGATCATGAGGATGACGAGGAGCACCATCATCATGATGACGACCATCGTGGCCACAGCCGGCGGCCACGAGGAACAACATGCCCCGCTGCGAATGGGATCACCGGGCCGCTGGTCAGCTGCCGGCGGTGTCGCGGGCGTATCGGACGGGAACATTGTGATCCACGCCGGGGCAGGCGACGAAGCCGCCGCCCTGAGACCCATGAACTAGGAACCCAATCACAAGACGCAGATCACAGAAAAGCGACACGCACGCGCCCGACCCAGGTCATGTCGCTACGCGATCGATCGACCATGAACAAGTGAAGAAGCACAAGCCGCGAGGCACCCGAGCAGAGGAAGAAGGCCTAGTTACGAAACATCCGACCCGCAAGAAGAGAACCCCTACCGAATTCGCTCAGGTCATGTCGCCGAAGCTCTCATTCGCCATGAAGAAGCAGAAACCAACACGGGCCAGCTCGAAGAGGAAAGAGGAAACCAATGCGCACGATACGACTCCCCGAAAAAGAGAAGCTGGAAACGGTTTGATTCTCGTCATGTTGCTCAGACCATAAAAGTCCATGAACAAGTAACGAATGCCAGGCGGTCGATCAGCGAAGCAAGCAAGGAGGCAACCGGCCACACTACCGGCCACCTATGAAAAAAGGCCCCCGAAGGGGTTGTGCACACTCAGAGGCAAAAAAGCCCCTGACCTGGGAAAACACGTGCCCGAGGTGGGACTCGAACCGGGTTCCAGACCCCGGAAACACGGGGAAGTCCCGAAAACGTGCCGAGTACGTCCCAATCCGGCACCGGTACGGCCGAGTCCGACGGCCAGGGTGTGCACATTGTGCACACCACATTTTCGGGCTTTTGAGCCCGCTTCCCGGCCACGACCAAGATGTTCAAACGTCCAGGAACGGGTTGCCGGGTCGGGCGGACCACGCTCGGCAAGTAGCTCCAACGCGGCGGTCACCTGCTCGTACGAGCCCTGATCGAGCGCGAGCAGCCACGACTCCACCAGCTCAACGTCAACATCCCACACCGACTCCATGACACAGCCCACAGGTTATACAACTCAAGGGCTATATCAATGGGGAGCGGACCGCGCCGTGGGCCGTCTTCAGCTTGCCGAGAAGAGCTCACCGCACCGCCGGATCGTCCTGCCGGAGTCCGAGCGATCCCGCGATCGCGCCCCCGATCCGCTCCATGATCTCCCGGGCGGTAAGCATATGCATTACCTGCCAAGGCCACTGATGACCCTACGATGGCCAATCCCGCAGAACCATAGTGGGCAGATCCATTGGCCATCACCGGGCAGTTTTACTTGCCATCGGCGGGCACTATAACTGGCCGCGGGTGGGCCGAAACTAATGGCCATTGACATCGCGCGAAGCGGATCACGTGTGCGACTAGGTTGGCCCGCCCCACCGCATCCAGGAGAACGACCCGTTGGGTAGTACTCAACTTCAAGAGACCGGCCCAAATATGGTGTGTGTGTGTTCCAGATCGCAGAACCCGGGCCAAGGGTCGCTTTATCGTTAAGGCTACGGAAAGAGAGTCTGAGTGCAGTCTCGATGGGCGCGAAGTCTCCACGCGTCCGAATACGCAGGAAAGGGTGAAAGGTAAGAATATGGTCAGGGCCATCTGGAACGGGAAAGTCATTGCCGAGTCGGAGGACACGGTAGTGGTTGAGGGCAATCACTATTTTCCGCGTGAGGCGGTAAATCCGCTGTATCTGAAGGACAGTGACATGTATTCCGCCTGCCCGTGGAAGGGGCAGGCCAGCTATCACACGCTTGAGGTTGATGGCCAGGTCAACGTCGATGCGGCCTGGTACTACAGCGACCCCAAGAAGCGGGCTGCGCCGATCAAGGATCGTATTGCTTTCTGGCGGGGCGTGCGGATCGAGAACTGACGTGCCGGGCGGTCAGAGGTAGCTGCAGATCCTGGACTGGTCGCAGTCAGCCGGGTCTCCTGCCGCGACCGACTGGTAGGAGGCGGCCACCCCTGCCCGGAGTGCTGTCAGTTCAGCAATTTTCGAATCCAGTTCAGCCAGTTGGCCGGCCAGAATGTCCCGGACGTGGGCGCAGGGGCCGCCGCCGGGCTCCTGGACGGCGAGGATGCCGCGGATCTGGTTTACGGACAGCCCGGCAGCCCTGCCCCGCGCAATGAAATCAAGGCGGTCCACGCTGTCTTGGTCGTACTGCCTGTAGCCGTTGGTGCCGCGTCGGGCTGGCGGGAGAAGACCCTGTTCCTCGTAGAAGCGAAGGGTCTTGGGCGTCATCCCCACAATTTCGGCAACTTCACCGATCCGCATTTATGGTCCTCGTTTCCACAATCCGGGGCAGGTCCTTTTGGGGCTCCTGCAGATTCCTTCATTCCAGTTTAGGTGAAGGTTTTCTTGGCCAGCCGGACCTTCTGCGCCAGGGATCCCGGTTTTCTTGACCTTCCCCTAGAGGGAAAGTGCAGGGTGGGACCAGGAAGGACGAGCAGTGCCCGGAAAGGTTTCACGGCCGGTCGCGGACTCGTCGTCAATGCCGCATCCGGAGGTTTCATGTCTGCTACGCAACGTTTTGAGTTTGATCTGGCAATTGTCGGTTCAGGCGGGGGCGCCTTCGCTGCGGCCATCCGTGCCAGCAACCTGGGCAAGAGCGTCTTGATGGTGGAGCGGTCAACAATTGGCGGGACCTGCGTGAACACCGGGTGCGTTCCCTCCAAGGCGCTGCTCGCCGCCGCCGAGGCCCGGCACGTGGCTCTGGAGGCAGGGGGAAGATTCCCAGGGATCACTGCAGACGCTGGCCCGGTGGACATGCCGGGACTGATTAGCGGTAAGCGTGACATGGTGGAGGGGATGCGTTCGGAGAAGTATGCCGACCTGATTGATAACTATGGCTGGGAGCTCCGCCAGGGCACCGCCACTTTCTCGGGCACACCGGAGGAACCGGTGCTGGACATCACTTCCCCCGACGGTGCCGGGGAGTCGGTGTCAGCGGCCCACTACCTGGTGGCCACGGGTTCTGAGCCCTGGGCTCCCCCGGTGCCGGGGCTTCAGGACACCGGCTACCTGACGTCCACGACGGCAATGATGTTGGAAGAGGTCCCGGAGTCCCTGCTGGTGGTCGGCGGGGGCTATGTGGCTCTGGAGCAGGCCCAGCTGTTCGCCCGGCTGGGGTCCAAGGTGACCATGCTGGCCCGTTCCCGGCTCGCGTCGGCAGAGGAACCTGAAGTCTCGCTGGCCCTGATGAGCGTCTTCACCGATGAGGGCATCCGGGTCCTCCGCCGCGCCACACTGGTGTCGGTGGCCCGTGATGAAAGTTCGGGCGGGGTGAAGGCAGTGGCAGATGTCGCCGGCGGCCGCCAGGAGTTCCGGGCCGCCCGGCTGCTGATGGCCACCGGACGGCGGCCCGTCACCGAGGGGCTGAACCTGGAGGCGGTCGGGGTGAAGACCGGGGACCGGGGCGAAGTCCTTGTGCAAGGGTCCTTGGCCAGCACCAACCCGCGGATCTGGGCTGCCGGCGATGTGACCGGGCACCGGGAGTTCGTGTACGTAGCGTCCGCCCACGGCGCCCTGGCCGTCGACAACGCGTTCAGCGACGCCGGCCGGGAGGTTGATTACCGCCACCTGCCCCGGGTGGCCTTCACCAGTCCGGCGATGGCCGCCGTCGGCCTGACCGACGAGCAGGCAAACGGCGCCGGCGTCAGCTGTGAATGCCGTGTCCTGCCGTTGGAGTACGTTCCGCGCGCTCTGGTGAACCGGGACACCCGGGGCTTCATCAAACTTGTGGCCGAGAACGGCACCGGCAGGATCCTGGGGCTGACCGCTGTCGGCAAGGAAGCCGGCGACCTGGCCGCCGCGGGGGTGTACATCCTGGAAGCAGGCATGACGGTTGAACAGGTCGCCAACCTGTGGAGCCCCTACCTGACCATGGCCGAAGGCATCAAAATCGCGGCCCAGTCCTACACCACCGACATCTCCCGGCTCTCCTGCTGCGCCACATAACCACGCCCCATGTACGCCAAGATAACGCGAAAGGCAGGAACTGATGGAGGAGCACTTTGACGTGGCCATCCTGGGCATGGGCCCCGGGGGCGAGGTGGCGGCCAGCCGGCTTTTGAAGGCGGGCAGGAAGGTTGCCGTTATCGAACGCGAACTGATCGGCGGTGAATGCGCCTACTGGGCCTGCGTTCCCTCCAAGACTCTCCTCCGGCCGCCTGAAGCCAAAACCGCGGCAAACCGCGCCGCCGGCGCCAGCGGGGCCGAACTGGACTGGGTTGCTGCCAGCGACTACCGGGACTACATGATCCGGCACCTCAACGACAAAGCCCAAGTCGACGGCTACACGGGGCAGGGTGCGACGGTCATCAAAGCCGAAGCCAGGATCACCGGGCCCGGCACCCTGCAGGCCGGCGACAGGAACCTCGCCGCCGACCACATCATCATCGCCACCGGATCTGAGGCAGTCGTCCCCGACCTGGAAGGGGCAGAGCACGTCACCACCTGGACCAACCGGGAAACCTTCACCGCCACCGAGCTGCCCAAGCGCGCAGTGCTGATCGGCGGCAGCGCAGTGGGCACGGAAACCGCAACCTTTCTTGCCCGTTTCGGCGTTGATGTGACCCTTGTTCACCGCGGTCACGGCCTGCTGGAACGTGAAGAGCCCCGGGTTGGGGAACTGGCCCGGATCTATCTCGAGGAGGCCGGTGTGAAGGTGCGGCTAGGAGTCCGTGCGGCCCGGGCCCGGCGGGAAGGAAACGGCAGCGTTCTGGAGTTCGACGACGGCACATCGGTGGGTGCTGACGTCATCATTTTCGCGACGGGGCGCCGGCCCCGGAGCAAGGATCTGGGCTTCGAAACGGCCGGGGTCACCCTCGATGACCGGGGTGCGGTGCAGGTCGATGAATTTTGCCGGGCCCGGGGCAACGTGTGGGCGATCGGTGATGTTACCGGGGTCATGCCTTTCACCCATGTGGCGAAGTACCAGGGCCGGATCGTGGCAGACGCCATCCTCGGCCGTCCTCGGCCAGCCACCTACGAGGGCATCCCGCGGGTGGTCTTCGGGGATCCGGAGATCGCGGCCGCAGGCCTGACCCAGGCCCAGGCCGACGAACAGGGACGATCCACCGCGTTCGCCGAACTGGATTTGGCCGAATCACTCGCGCGCCCTTGGACCTATGAGCAGGAACCCCGCGGACATCTCGGACTCATCACCGACACCGACGAAGGGATCCTCATCGGGGCCTGGGCTGTCTCACCCCTGGCCGGGGAATGGATCCACCAGGCTTCCCTCGCCATCCGGACGCGGATCCCGATCGCAGCCCTGCACGACCAGGTTGCGCAGTTCCCCAGCTACAGCGAGGCCTTCCAAATGGCCCTCGAGAATCTCAAATACAGAAAGGAAACACCATGAGCGCCGCAAAAGATGTCACGGATACCACGTTTGAGAACGAGGTCCTGCGATCAGACAAGCCGGTCATCGTGGATTTTTGGGCGGACTGGTGCGGGCCCTGCAGGATGATCTCCCCCGTCTTGGACCAAATCGCCGCCGATCACGCCGACACAGTCGACGTCGCGAATGTCAACATCGACGAAAACCCACAGGTGGCCGCGGAATACGGCATCACGTCCATCCCGGCGATCTACCTGTTCAAAGACGGCGTCCTGAAATCCTCGGTGGTCGGCGCCCGGGCCAAGCAATACCTTGAGAAGGAATTCGCGCAGTACCTGCAATGACCGTCTGCGGAAACCCACGGAGAACCGACCCAAGGGCCGCTATCACCGTGCCACAATCCCAAGCATGGTTTAACAGATGATTGAAAAGTGTCAAAGATGCCTTTGGGGGGAGATCAGACACGCCGACGCGATACCGCGCAGAGGCGGCCGGAACCTCACGCCGGCTTTGGGTCCACCGGCAAGTAAGTGCTACTGAAGGAGAACCTGCATGAAGCCCTCGCTCATTGTTTTCGATGTCAACGAGACCCTTTCGGATATGTCCCCCATGGGTCAGCGGTTCGTCGACGTAGGCGCCCCGGCACCCGCGGCGAAACTATGGTTCGCTACCCTGTTGCGCGACGGCTTTGCCCTCACCGCAGCCGGCGAGAACGGCAGTTTCGCCGGAATCGGCTCCGAAGCCCTGCGCGGGCTGTTTGCCGGCATGGACCTGAACCGCGACGCCGAGGCTGCCGTGGAGCACGTCATGGCCGGGTTCTCCGGTCTCGGACTGCACCCGGATGTCGTCGCCGGCGTCCAGGCCCTCCACGCAGCCGGACACCGCCTGGCCACCTTGACCAACGGCTCTACCCAAGTCGCCGAGAAACTCTTTACCGACGCCGGCATCCGGGACAAATTTGAGTTGCTGCTGTCAGTGGAAGACGCCCCGGCCTGGAAGCCCGGCAGGCAGTCCTACGAGTACGCCGCATCCGCCTGCGGCGCCGGCCCGGAGGAAATGCTCCTGGTCGCCGTTCACCCCTGGGACATTCACGGCGCGTCCCGCGCTGGTCTGGCCACCGCCTGGATCAACCGGACAGGCGGCCCGTACCCGAACTATTTCCAGGCCCCTGACTACACCGTTCCCACCCTTACTGATCTGGTCCCGGCCCTGTCCGGAGGAAGCTGAGGCCGGACATCGCTCTTCGTGTGCGGAACTGCGGGCGCTGGCCCGCCGGATGCGCTACAGCCGACACCGCACAAGATCAGGGCGGAAGCCGGAGGAATAACCCTTGTGAATTCCCAGCACGCCTTTCTCGTATTCGACCCGCGAAAACTGACACCTGTCTTGGCGGTCCCGGATGCAGACATCGCCGCAGAACTGCTGCCCGCCGCCAGTGACCGGGCCAGTGGAGACGCGAGTTCGCACTTCGCTGCCCACACTGCCGAGGGCCAGTCGCTGACCCTGAGAAAAGGGGACCTGGAACTGCACAAGGCCGGATCCAGGCTCGTGATGCAGATCTGGCCGGCCATGTCCTGCTGGATTTTGGCGCGGTTGACCAAGGAATGTTGCTGCGGAGGGTGCCGGCAAAGGGGTCGGAACGCAGCGGCCGCCGCGGTTCCCCCGAGGCCCGGCAGTAGCGGGACACCCGGGTGGAACGGCGGGTTCCTAGGCGTTCAGGGGTGGTGCAGCGGGAACGTCCAGTTCTGTTCCTGCGTAGTGGTTGAAGTAGTTCGTGAAGAGGTTTGCGGCGATATGTGCGAATGCTTCGGCGAGCTCTTCATCGGTCCATCCGGCGTCCAAGGCCGCCTGCCACACGGGCTCGGATACATTCCCGGTCCGGGCCGCGGCTTCCCGCGCCACCTCGGTGATGGCGGCGAGTTTTGGGTCGAAGTCCACTTCACCGGCACGGATCGCGATGATCTGTTCTTCAGTGAGTCCGGCTTTGCGGGCCGACACCGTGTGCGCGCCCTGGCAGTAGTCGCAATCGTTCTGGTTGCCAACGGCCAGGGCGATCGCTTCCTTGGTCCGTGCATCGAAGGATCCGTGGGCGGCAATGGCCTTCGAGATGCCGTCATATGCTGCGATCACTACCGGTGAATGGGCCATTCCGGCATGGATGTTCAGCAGCTTTCCCATCCGCCGTTGCATAGTGGCGGCCAGATCCTTGGATTCATCGGGCGCCGTCTCGAGAGAATGTGCGGGAATGCGGGGCATGTGTAACTCCTTATGTTGTCAGATCTGGCCGGGTCAATGGGGCTTTGCCCCGGGTTGGGGGTCCCCGGATACCCGAACGTGCCCGACCGGTGCAGTCGCTGCCGGTCACGGGCCGCTGCTCACTGCCGCCGTCCGCAGGGCTGCCGCGTTCTGTATCGTGATGCGGCCGCGGCCTTGACGGATAATTCCTTTGCCTGCGAAGTCCGCCAATGCCTTGCTGGTGGCCTCCCGGGTTGCCCCGAGAAGACCGGCGATTTGTTCGTGCGTGAGGCGGATGGCTTTACCTTGGCCGAAACGGCCGGCGGGCGCCGCGGCATCGAGGCTGATCAGCAGCGAGGCGGTGCGCGCCAGCAGTGGCCGCAAGGCGAGGTCGGTGAGGCGTTCCTCCAGCCGGGCCACCTGTTCCCCGAGCAGCCGGGAAATGCGGATCGCGATGCGGGGGTCCGAGATCAGGTACCGCTCCACATCCTCGACGCTGAGCTGGCAAATGGCGGCGTCCTCTATGGCCTCGGCATAGTTGTCATACATGCGCTGGCCCACCAGCAGCATTTCCCCGAAAACGGCCCCCGGTTCCAGGATGGCCATGGTGAGGGCCTTGCCGTCCTCGGTCACACGGAAAATCCGGACCCGTCCCGATTTAAGGATAAACAGGGCGGTGACGGGCTGGGACTGGCTGAAAACAAGTTCCCCGCGCCGGAACATCCGCGCGGGGGCCATCATGTCCATCGCACGCATCTCCTCAGCGCTCAGGTCCGCGAAGAGATCCACCTCGTTGAGGCAGTTGAACGGATCATCGGGGCCGGAGGTGAGGGGGTATGGTTCCCGTTGGCCCGGAGACCAGGGACGGGGGCCACCGACGGCGGCCTCCAGCCCCTCTTGCCACTTATCGCTCATCGGGCACGCTTCAGGACCTTGACAGCGACCACAGCAAGCATGATGCCGTAGATCAGGTGGCCCATGAGAGACCACCCGGCCGTCGCGTTCACCGTGAAGAGCGGCATACGGAGCATCATGGGCATGATCAGCAGAGGGCCAAGAACCCACCAGAGCGCCCCGTAGGCCATGCCGGTCAGCGCGCCCCGGCCGTAGGAGGTCAGGAACCCGGCGAACGGCACGGTCAACCCCAGACCGATCAGGATCGAGATCAACATGTGAATGCCGAAGCCCACCCAGGCGGAGTCCGAACCGACCAGGGAGGCGATCATCGGAAGCATGCCCATCATGGCCATCAGCACGCCGAAGACGAGACCACCGGCGATACCGCCGATGACGCCGGCGGTGATGCGCCGGGCAAGGTGATGCGTAACAGTGTGGGGCTGGTGTACCACTGGAGATGAAGCGGACATCGTCGTGCTGCCTTTCGTTGAAGCGGAACTGCTTACCTTCGAAAGATAGGCCTGGAGCAACGGGCTCCTCTGTAAACGGGGACACATAACGGATTGCGGAGTGAGACGGATTTGCGGGGGCGGCCCGGCCTTGGTGGGAAGGCCCGCTATCAGGCGTCAGCCCGTCTTTTCCATGACGTGCCCGCAGCAGCACGTCGGATTGCGATCTCCGCCGTCTCCCGGGGCCGCGCCCTTGGTGACCATAATTTCGCAACCACAGTCACCATCAGGGCAGCGGTAGATCTCACCTTCCTGCAATGCCATGACCAGCTCCTTTCATCCGTTATTGATTGCCGGTAAATTCACGCTAAAACCTTCCCGTCAGGGGAAGTCAAGGGCGCGTGCGCGACGCTCCGCGTCCGCGGGGGGTGAGTGGAAGGAGTTTGCGCAGGCCGGCGTTTTCGGCAGGGTCCATGACGGAATGCTGGACGCACGCGGGGACCAGTTGGCCGGTGTCGGGGTGGCCAATGGTGTACATGCAGGCGCGCAGCCGTTCCTGGACCTCCCGGGTTTCCGGGTTCTCACTATCCACACCCTTCTCCAGCAGCTCCCAGGCCGGGGCGACCTCCGCCGCGTCCATGAAGTTGTGCACCACGAAGGTCCGGAAGGACAGTTCGCCGGTGCGTGCGGAAGCAAAGACGCGGCGCAGGCCGCCGGCGCGTTGAGCCAGGCGCAGCCCGAAGCGCAGAATCACCGGGAGGTCAGCCGGGTGGGTGAGCAGGGCCCTGATGATTTTGGCTGCGACGATCCAGCGGGGGGTTCCGCCGAGTACATGCCACCGAAATGGGCCAGCAGCCGGTCCCGGGCATCAACATGGTTGAGGTCGTCCGGATCAATCAGGGACGCGAGCGTGCCGCCGGCCCGGAGGACCAGTGCGCTCCGGTTGCAGCGTGTGTCCCCGAACTGGGTGCCCTGCCGGGGAATCCGCTGCCCGGCGCCTTGCTCGATCCGGTCCCAGACTGCATCGAACGGTGATGTCGGTGAAGTCCTTGCCCCATCGGCTGTCATCGCCCATGTAGGCGGCGGGCTGGAAGGAGAGCATGTCGAACGGCATAGCCAGAACGGAGCCGGTGACGCCGGGAACCTGGTCGATGTTCCTTGGGGTTACGGTCATGCTGTGGGCGATGTAAGAGCCGATGCCGTGGTCCTTCCGGAGTGCCGTGAATATGGCGGCGAACCGTTCACGGTACGGATCCAGCTCCGCCTCGCTCCGGGCCGCGGCGCTCCCCTGCGTCCCCGCGTGAGGGAGTCAAAATGGGCGGCGAACGATACTTTCCGGAACCGCGCCCGTCCGGTGCGGTCCAGGGCGACGTCGAGGAGGTACTGGTAGTCGAAGTCACCGTGCGTCATGGACATCGGTTCGCGGCCCGCCCCGCGGCATCACTGTCAGGGCCGCTGCGTGGTCTTCGGCCGGGAGCAGACTTACTTCCCCGCCGATCAGCTGGGCTTGCGCGCGGGGCCCGCGGATGTGGCGGAGGAGCGTCATCTGTTCCGTCACCGCATTGACGGTGTGGTCGCCGTCGATTCTTACTTTGTTCGCGTCTGCTGAGTGGTAGCAGGGTGTGCAGGTCAGGTTGCATTTGGGAAAGACGCCGTGGGTTCCTTCGCAGCCCACCGCGGTCCTGCCCAGAAGCTGAGCGGGGGTTGACGTGCCCTGGCAGTTCGGCCCACCGCCGGTCCAGCGCCGTGCGGCTTTGCGGGATGAACCGGCCTGGTCACCAGGTTCAAATTGGCGTAAAATGCCGCGATTGGGCGCATACCGGCAACCCTACGGTGAGCCAGCGCCCGGTTAAGTAATCTGTCGCAAGGGTAATCTGGCGCACAGAGCCGGGCGCTGGAAGCGGTCAGGATGGGTCTTTGTGGAGAGTTCCTGCGCGGATCTGCAAATGTCCTGCCCGGGCGGAAGAGCTGAGGACGTTGGTGCAGTCCTCTTCTACGGCCGACCAGGGGTGTGCAGTTATGTCTGCCCCGCCCAGGGCGCATGCCGCCCGCGCCAAGGGAGTGAGCAGCCGGGCCCACCCCTCCGGATCCTTCATGTCGACCACCCCGATCCGCGCCTCAGCATGAAGCAGTGCCTTGAGGTTGGCCCAGGCCCGCCGCCACTCGGGCATCAGCGAGAGCGAATAGGTGGCCAACGCCGCATCGCATTCCGGGGATCCGCCCTGTTCCTCAATGGCGGTCCGGATCGCTGCCGGGTCCATGAGTACAGCGTCGGTCTGGATAAGGATGACGTTCTTCCAGCCTGCTCTGGCGGTGCGCCGACGGGCCTGGTCAAGCATCCGGGCGCTGCGGTCGATGCCGACAATCGTGCCTGCAGGACCTATCCGCTCCTGGAGCAGGGGAAAGTTGAGACCGGTTCCGCAGCCCAGGTCCAGGACCTGCTCCCCCTGACTCAGCACCAGCGCTTCAATGCCCCGGGCCCGTCCGGCCCAATAGACCGGGTATTCACCCGAGAACGCGTCGTAAAACGGCGCGAATGCTGTGTACTTGTCAGGAATAACTCTCTCCTTTGGAACAGGTCCCGCCTCGGACAAGCAAAACTTGGACCATCAAAAAGGCCGGACTGCCGGAATACTGCGTGGCAGCAGCCGGTATCAAGCGTAAGGATCTTCATCATGACATACACCCGCGGAATCATTGATCTCCTCGTCCTTGGCGGAGGGACGGCGGGCATCGTCGGCGCCAAAACCGCAGCAGGTTTCGGCGCCCGCACTGTTCTGGTGGAACAGGGGCGAACCGGCGGGGACTGCCTCTGGACCGGCTGCGTCCCGTCCAAGACGCTCCTCTCCGCGGCCGCGCAGGTGAACAGCCTACGGCCGGGCGCCGGTGGGAAACCCGACTTTTCTGTCGTCCGGGACCGCATCGCCACCGCTATCCGCACCATTGAGCCTGCGGACACCCCGGAAGCCCTCGAAAACGCCGGCGTTGAAGTCCTTTCCGGACACGTGTCCTTCACCGGCCCGGGAACGGCCGTCCGGGACGGGCAAGTCCTCCGGTTCCGCCAAGCCCTGATCGCCACCGGCGGCGAACCGGCCAACCCCGTGATTACCGGACTGGACCCGGCACGGACCGTCACGTCCGAAACGGTCTGGGACCTTGACAGCCTGCCACCCAGGCTTGCCATCCTGGGCGGCGGCCCGATCGCCTGCGAACTGGGCCAGGCCTTCGCCCGGCTCGGCGCCGACGTCACCATGGTTGTCCGCTCCCGTATCCTGCCCAAGGAGACGCCGGAAGCGGTGGACATCATCCGCGCCAGCCTGAAGGCAGACGGCGTGACAATCCTGGAAGATGCCAGCATTAGCCACGCCACCAGTACCGCTAAGGGGCACAGACTGCATCTGGAAGACAGGAACGGGGTTGACGCTGACACCGTGCTCCTGGCAGTCGGGCGCACCCCCCGCACCACCGGCATTGGCCTTGAACACGTGGGCGTCCGCCTCGACGACCGGAGGAGAGTGCTCACCAATGACCACATGCAGACCACCAACCCGCTGATCTGGGCGGCCGGAGATGTCACCACCCACCCACAGTTCAGCCACCTTGCCGGCGTCCACGCCAGCGTGGCAGCATCCAACGCCGTCCTCGGGCTCCGACGCCGGGTCAGCTCCGCCATCCCACGGGTCACCTACACCTCACCGGAGATCGCCGCCGTGACAAGCAGCGAGTGCGGACAATCAGCAACCTCCCGGATAGTGTGGCATTCCCACCTTGACCGGGCCGTCGCCGAGGACCGGACCGCGGGCTTCACCGAGCTTCTCGTGGGGCGCGGCGGCCGCGTCCTGGGCGGCACCATCGTGGGCCCCCGGGCGGGGGAATCCCTGGCGGAACTGTCCCTGGCCGTGCACAGGAAACTCACCACGTCCGATATAGCCGGCGCCACCCACGCCTACCCGACGTACTCCGACGGGGTCTGGAACGCCGCGGTCCTCGATGTCCGCGAACGTCTCCGGTCCCCGTTGAGCCGCACCGCCATCAAAGGGCTGGCCACGCTCCGGCGCGTGGCCCTTGACGTCCGCCGGATCAACTCAAAGCCCGGTAGCCGGCCACAATCCGGTGTCCAGCACTAACTCCCACCACCAAGGCCCAAACCGCGGCGATCACCCAGGCAAGGTCGGGGAAGACCAGCCACAGACTGTGTACCACCACTGTCTCCGCGCCTTCTGCCAGTCCACCAAGAAATGACAGGGACCGTCCGTCATCGATGCGACGGCCGGTTTTTTCGGCAATGGAGGAGAAAGCAAGAAACACGGCACCATTGATGTAATAGGCGAAAAGGACCAGCAGGAAGGGCAGCCACGGGCCGCCGAAAGCGGCCGTGGCGCCCATCCCGACTCCGACCACCGTGGCGCCATACACAACGAAGTCCGCGCTGATGTCCCAAAAGCCGCCCCGGCCAGGATCCTCCTCACCTGACCTGCGCCGCCGGAGGCGGGCAAGGGGTCCGTCCAGGCCGTCAGCGGTCCGGCACAGCAGCCACGCAGCCAACCCGGGAATCCACCATTGGGCCGCGGCAAGCGCGGCACTGGACACGCCCAACAACAAGTTCAGCCCGGTCAGCCGGTCCGGTGAAATCCAGCGCCGGTCCAGGGCTCCGGCCATCCGGTCCAGCACGGGTCCTGTCCGTGTCCTCAGTACAGCGTCAAACACTGCCCGCCCCTTTGCGGCGCTTCCGCACAGCCACGACCAGCCCCGCAAGGGTCAACAGACCAAGCACAGCCAAGGCGGCCTGGACCTGCCAGCCGAACTGCAGCCCGAAAGCTCCCAGCGTCACATAACTGACCGTGCCGGGCAGGATGCCCAACGCCGTCCCCAGCAGATAGGGCCACCAGGCAACAGAGGTGAGCCCTGCCAGGTAATTGATCGCAGTGAACGGCAGGACCGGTACAAGCCGCACAGCGACAATTGCAACAAATCCGCGCCGCCGCAACACTTCATCCAGTTTCCCCACCCTGGCACCGGTATAAATCTCCACAGCCTCACGGCCCAGACATCGGCCTAACCAGAAAGCTGCCATCGCGCCCAGCAGCGCCGCCGCCACCACCACGCCCACTCCCCCTGCAAAACCGAATACCACGCCGGCGCCGATGGACAGGACGGTCTTGGGGACCGGTGACAGAGTCAGCGCGGCGTAACCAAGGATGAAAACCGCCGGACCCCAAGGGGTGCCCGTGAAGTACCGCTGCACCTCCTCCACGGTCCGGACCGGGAACAGCAGTGCGGCGATAGCAGCGGCTGCAACAAAGAAAACCAACACCATAAGACGTGCCCAGGCACGGCGGTAACCCGTCATGCGCCCACTATTCGTGTTCCCGCATTGTCGCTCCTCCTGGGGTGGGATGCTTCAGGCAACGCCTATCGGACCAAGCTAACGCCCGCTGACGTGCTGGTCTGTAATCTACCGCACAGAATCGCTGGACTTCTCGCCCCGAATGATGTCCACGAGGCAGCACCTTTCCACCCTGTACCTGCCAAACGTAACTAACCCGTCATCGCCGCTGTGACCTGCAGCAACGGAGTTGAAGGGTAGATAAAGGGAGCAGCGGACCCGGTCCTACATGCCGTCGTTCGTCTGGGTTGGGGGTACATTCTGTCATATTGTTATGAAGCTCAGACGCAGATCGATCTGGAACCTACCGTGCCCCACGATAGGACCGCGGGTGGCTTCTGTCGTGGGTGGTCAACACTTCCAGTCCCGCCAGAGCCCGCACGCCGTTTATCGGAAGTCCCACCAGATTCTCCGGAGGGCCATGGTGCGAAACACTGGCGTTAGGAGGGCGATGTTGTCGTCCCCGTTGACGGGGGGCTCCGATTCCATAGTGAAACCGGCGCCTCGGGGTAGGCGCAGCAGTCCCGGAGAGTAAGCTGTCGACAGTCATGGTACGTCTTGACGGGTGCTTCTCAGGGCCGCGAGGGTGAAGATCCCGGAGACGCTGCCTGGCGTTGCCGATCGGAACCGGTGAGACTATTGCGCCCGGCGGCGCCAAGGAGATGGAATGCATGCTTCCTCATGGAAGACCCGGTTTCGGGGATGACGAGGCAAACGCGGCACTGTCCGGATTGTTGGAAAGTCTCGAAGCTGCGCTGCGTGACGCTGAGGGGGTCTGCGCGGGACTTCCGCTTTTCGCGGTCGAAGCTAGGCTAAGGGACAGGCTACGGATCGTTATGCCCGCGGTGCGTTTCACGCCCGAACAAATCAGGGAATGGGCGGCTCGGATGTCCAGTTAAATCCTTGGGGAAGGCGGGGCGGTTGCTCCCGCTTGGTGGGCTTTTCGGGAAGAGATGTCCCGTCGGCGCGGTATCCGGGGACACGGTCGGCACTGTGTCAGAGCTGTGTGGTGGAAATGGCATCGCCTGATCAATGCCACGAAACGTCGTCCGCCACATAGTTCCTCGTCTTAGGTGGTTTGTCACGGCTCAGGAAGAGCGTCGCCGGCGGGGCCGTCGAGTGATCCTGGGGTGTCTGATATCGGCGGTGATCGTGCCGGCGCCGGGGGTCGTGTTGGCAGGCAGGAAGTCGACAAAAGGTGATGTTCAGTGCAGGCAGGGTTCGATGAGCCCGGCGGCCGATTCCCGGGACGCGGGCTGCGGCGCGGATGCTTACGTATGGCTCAGGCCGGATTCTTCGGTCAGGGTTAGTACATGGTCCCGGATCCGGGCAAGTTAGTCGATGCACGCCGCTCGGGCGAGGCGGTCAGGGCCCATCTCGGGCACCACGGTGAAGAGGGAGTGACCTGCCCCACGGATTGGTTACCCGGAATGGTTTGAGTTTTGGGCTTTCGCTGAGAGGCTTTCAGACATGCCAAGACCCTATCCACCGGAGTTCCGCGCACGGGCAGTCGCCCTGGTCCGGGCCGGCAAACCCATAAGCCGTGTGGCCGCCGAACTGGGCATCAGCCAGGGCGGCCTTCACAACTGGGTCCGTCAGGACCGGATAGACCGTGGCGAACGCCCAGGTCTGACGACGCCGGAGAGCACCGAGCTGGCCAAGGCCAGGAAGCGGATCCGCCAGCTGGAAACGGAAGTGGAGATCCTCAAACGCGCGGCGAAGCTGCTCGGTGAGGACCGGCCGGACCCAAAAGGA
>NZ_JAKEEC010000023.1 GCF_021483235.1 Arthrobacter alkaliphilus
ACCACCCGCCAGGAAGCCCGCACCCTCCTCGCACACCACGCATAGCACTTCGGCCAAGCACGGTCAAAGGACCGGACCCCGGACAGATCCGGCGTCCGGTCCTTTGCCATAAATCACGTAGAATTAAGGCACTATGGCGAAATCCCCTGATTCCAGCAACTCGACAACATCGGCTGCCGACGCTCCCAAGCGCGGCTTGTTTTCCCGCAAGCCCAAGGAAGCCAAGGCCAAGAAGCCGAGCCAGTTGAAGCAGATCGGCGAGGTCTTCAAGATGACCCGCCGCAATGACCCCACCGTGGTGTGGCTCATGCTGCTGGCATTCCTTGGCGTCGTTGCTGTCAGCCTTGTCGTCGGGCTCCTGCTGAACAACTGGGTCACCGGCCTCATCATCGGTATCCCCCTGGGCCTGCTGGCAACTGTCTTCATCCTCTCGCGCCGCGCGGAACGTGCGGCCTTCGCGCAGATCGAGAACCAGCCCGGAGCTTCCGGCGCGGCCTTGGGGACTTTGCGACGCGGTTGGATCACCGAGGACCAGCCTGTTGCCGTCAACCCGCGCACCCAGGACGCGGTCTTCCGCGCCATCGGCCGTCCGGGCGTCGTACTGGTCAGCGAAGGACCGTCGCATCGGGTCAAGCCGCTGGTTGACGCAGAGCGCAAGAAGCTCGCAAGGATCCTCCCGAACGTCACCATCCACGTGATCGAAAGCGGCCGCGGCGAAGGCCAGGTGCCCATCAGCCAGATCGCGAAGACCATGAACAAATACAAGAACGAACTCACCAAGGTTGAGGTTGGCGCCGTCAGCAAGCGCATCTCTTCGCTTGGAAACCGCCTGCCGATCCCGAAGGGCATCGACCCGTACAAGGCACGCCCGGACCGCAAGGCCGCACGCGGACGCTAAGACAACGCAAAGCCGCCCGTTCCTGGATCTCCAGGAACGGGCGGCTTTTTTGTGCGCTACAAGCTACATCCGGATAAGGATCGTGTCCATGGCCCTGTCGTGGATGCCTCGCTGGTCAGGATCGAAAACAACCGCGGGAATCACGAGGCACAGGAGAATTGTCCGGACCAAAGCGGCCAAGGGCCCTGCCGGCGTGCCTCCAAGCCGTACCACGTGGATGCCGGCAACCCGGTGTCCGATGCTGTAGCCAAGCGTGCCGATGAGAAGGATCTGCTCCACGGCGAAGACAGCGAGCGTCGCCCACGGGTTGCCGCCGAAGGCAAAGTTGCTGATCACCGTGGCAATGGCCCAATCGATGCAGATTGCCAGGATTCGACGGCCCGCGCGGGCCATGGAGCCGGGGCCTGATTCGGGGAGGCCGAGCCGCGCTCCCGGGTACTTGGAAATGCCGGACGTATCCGGTCCTGTCAGCCATGAACCGATATCTTTACGATCAACCACACACCAAGTTTACGGCTTCACCATCGCACGCCCGACGGCGGGAGAAGCCGCGGGCGGAATGCCGGCAGTGTCCACGAGGAAGCAGACACAAAGACGCAAGGCATAGACTGGCCCTGCATTGGACCAGTAGCGTTTACACGGCAGGGAGTTTCTGTAACCTGCTCGAAACAATACTGACACTCCGGGGAAATCCCATTTCCCTATGGTTGGAGAAGTTGCTAGCCGCCGCAGCAGGGATACTTTTTTGTTTCCCTGCTTTCGGTTTGCGCTGGACCAGACGGCCCCAGGGGCCTGTTACCTGTTATGCGTTAGGAGCATAGATGTTCAAGACTGCGGACGAAGTCCTCAAGTTCATCAAAGACGAAGATGTTAAGTTCGTTGATATCCGCTTCACCGATCTTCCGGGCGTCCAGCAGCACTTCAATGTGCCGGCCAAGAGCGTTGACGCTGACTTCTTTGTCAATGGCCAACTCTTTGACGGATCTTCGATCCGCGGTTTCCAGGGCATCGCAGAGTCCGACATGCAGCTCATCCCGGACGTCACCACGGCCTTCATCGACTCCTTCCGCATCGAGAAGACCCTCGCGCTGAACTTCTCCATCGTGAACCCGCGCACCGGAGACCCGTACCACCGCGACCCGCGCGGCGTTGCCGAAAAGGCCGAAGCCTACTTGGCCTCCACCGGCATTGCGGACACGGCATTCTTCGCTCCCGAAGCTGAGTTCTACGTCTTCGACAATGTCCAGTTCGAGTCCTCCCCGGCGGGTTCCTTCTACAAGGTCGATTCGATCGAAGCGCCTTGGAACACCAGCCGCGCCGAAGAAGGCGGAAACCTCGGTTACAAGACCCCCTTCAAGGGCGGCTACTTCCCGGTTTCCCCGGTTGACCACCAGGCCGACCTCCGCGACGCCATGTGCGTCGCCCTGGACGAGGCAGGCCTCGTAGTCGAGCGCTCGCACCACGAAGTCGGTGCTGCAGGCCAGGCCGAGATCAACTACAAGTTCACCACGCTGGTGCACGCCGCCGACGACCTGCAGAAGTTCAAGTACGTCATCAAGAACACTGCCTGGGAGTACGGCAAGTCCGTAACCTTCATGCCGAAGCCGATCTTCGGTGACAACGGCTCGGGCATGCACTGCCACCAGTCTCTCTGGAGCAACGGCGAACCGCTGTTCTACGACGAGAAGGGCTACGCCGGCCTGTCCGACACCGCACGCTGGTACATCGGCGGATTGCTGAAGCACTCCTCGGCAGTGCTCGCCTTCACCAACCCGACGGTCAACTCCTACCGCCGCCTGGTCAAGGGCTTCGAAGCTCCGGTCAACATGGTCTACTCGCAGGGCAACCGCTCCGCCGGTATCCGCATCCCGATCACGGGCTCCAACCCGAAGGCGAAGCGCATCGAGTTCCGCGCCCCGGACGCCGCGTCCAACCCGTACCTGGCGTTCTCGGCCCAGCTCATGGCCGGCATCGACGGCATCCGCAACCGCATCGAGCCCCCGGCTCCGATCGACAAGGACCTGTACGAACTGCCCGCAGAGGAAGCCAAGGACATCCCCAAGGCTCCGGCTTCCCTCGAGGAAGCACTCGAGGCCCTGCGCGAGGACAACGAATTCCTGCAGGCCGGCGGCGTCTTCACCCAGGACCTGATCGACACCTGGATCGAGTACAAGTACGAGAACGAGATCCGCCCGCTGTCACTGCGTCCGAACCCGTACGAGTTCGAGCTCTACTACGGCGTCTAGTAACAACGCACGAGGCAAATAAAGGGCCGCGGTTCATTTTGTGAACTGCGGCCCTTTTCCCTTTTAACGCCCTCCGCCACCCGGCCACAAAAAAAGAACGGCTGTGTCCGCTAAGACACAGCCGTCCTTTTGTCAGGCCCCGGATCGCCCGGACCCCCATTTCCTACACCCGGCGACGCCCGCTAATCAACCTGAAGAGGAAGACGATAATCGCCAAGGCGATCAGGATCGGGGCGATCCACAGAAGGAATCCCAGGGCCTTAACAGTTCCACCAATGATAAAGAAAAGGATCGCGATGACCGCGACGATTCCGAGGATGACATTCATGATGTAGCTCCAGTTTCAGTCGTTAACATTTCGATGATTGCCTTTATCGCTGTGCAAACCTCAGTAACCTTACTGTAAGCATGCTTATTCTTCTAATCCGCCACGCCACACCAAGGAAAACCGGCAAAACGCACGTACGGCCTAGCCGACGAAGCCCCGGTGCATGGTCCATTGCGGGCCGGCGGAGCCACCCAAAAACCTGCCCGCCTCCACAAAGCCCGCCTTTGCGTAGGCAGCCCTGGCGGCAGGATTGCGTTCATTTACGGAAAGCACGACGCCGGCCTGGCCGCCGCCCAGCCTCGCTGTGAGCTTCTGCGCTTCCCGTACAGCGGCCGCAGCGGAAAGGGAGCCCAGCCCGCTCCCCTGGCGCTTCCGGTCGATCAGGAACCCGCGCAAGAGCCAGGCGGAATCGTCGTCGTGCCATCCTGCCAAGGTTGCGGCACCAGACTGCAAGGTAAATACTCCGACGGCTGCGCCTGCCGCTTCGACGACATATGGCAGGCGGCTTTCGTCTTCCAGGCCCATAAGCATCATCTTGAACGGGTCACCCACGAAATCTTCCTGCCCCGCGGCCAATTCCATGCCCGCGACGTCGCCGAGACTGATGGCGCGGGCATCGTCGTCGAGATCCTTCAAGGGAATGAGCCATACGGTTTCCAGCATCCTTCGAGCCTAGCCGTCCCCGAAGCCCGCAGGACGGCCCGGGCCGGGGCTCATTGGCCGTAGAAGTCTTTTTCGAACACCGCCCGGGTCCGGCGGCTCAGGCGAAGATAGTCCTCTTCGAACACGGCAGCCTGCCCCGGAGAGTAACCGCACCACCTGGCGACGGCCTCCAGGTCCCTTCGGGATGCCGGGAGGAGATCCGAGGCACGCCCCGTGCAGATCACATTCGCCGAACGGATACGGCTGGCGAGCCGCCAGGCTTTGCGAAGCAGCTCGACGTCGCCTTTGTCGATCAGGCCCAACGACTCGATCGCGTCAAGGGCCTGCAGGGTGGATGTGGTCCGCAGTTGCGGATGCTTCCCGGCGTGCTGGAGCTGGAGCAGCTGTACCAGCCATTCGACATCGCTCAGTCCGCCCCGGCCAAGCTTTACATGCCTGGCTGGATCGGCGCCTCGAGGAAGCCGTTCAGACTCGACCCGTGCCTTGATGCGCCGGATCTCGCGCACATCCGAGTCGGCGAGCGATTTGGGGTACCGTATCGGGTTGATGAGCCACAGGAATTCCGCGGCCAACTCGTCGTTGCCTGCCATCGGGTGTGCCCGCAACAGCGCTTGGGCTTCCCAGATGAGGGACCACCGCCGGTAATACTCAGCGTATGACTCGAGGGAACGGACCATCGCCCCGTTCTTACCCTCCGGACGCAGATCGGCGTCGAGGGTGAGGACCCGTTCCGCCAGGATGGCCGGTTTGAGGGGTTGGGTCAGCAAAGTGGACAGGTGTCCCACAATGGCAAGTGCTTGTTGCTGTGCTTCGGATTCGCTCGCGCCAGGGAGTGCGCGGTGGACGTACATGACGTCGGCATCCGAGCCGTAGCCGATCTCCCGTCCACCTTGCCTGCCCATCGCCACCACCAGCACTTGCGTCTTGAGGGGCCCCTCGGATGCCACGATGGACTCGGCGACGTGCAGGGCACCCAGGACCGCGGCCCGGTCGGCGTCGGCCAACGCCGTGCCTACCGCGTCCTGTCCCAGGAGGCCTGCGCTGTCCGCGATGGCAATGCGGAGTATCTCCCGGCGCCTGATGAGCCGGACAAGCCGCATCGCGTTCTCCGGATCGGCATGCCGCGACATTTTGGACTGGATTTCCTGCCACTGCGCCTCGAAGCTGAGCGGCATGAGGTCCTTGTCGGAACCGAGCCAGGCAACGGATTCCGGGGAAACTTCCAAGAGATCGGCGATAAGGCGGGAATTGGAAAGCACGTGGCACAGGCGCTCGGCCGCTGCTTGCGAGTCCCGGAGCATCCCGAGATACCAGTGCGTGGTCCCGAGTGCCTCGCTGACTCGTCGGAAGGCGAGCAATCCGGCGTCGGGGTCCACGCCTTCGGCGAGCCAACCGAGAAGGATGGGGAGAAGTTGCCGTTGCAGTGCGGCGCGCCGGCTGACGCCGGCCGTGAGGGCCTCGATGTGGCGCATGGCCCCTTGCGGGTCGCGGTAACCGAGTGCCGCAAGCCGGCCTTGGGCAGCCTCGGGAGTGAGCTTGGCGTCTTCGGTGCTCAATTTCGCGGCCGTGTTGAGCAGCGGCCGGTAGAAGATCCGATCGTGCAGTTCGCGAACAGACCGTTTGGTCTTCTGCCAAGTGTCAATCAGGGCGTCCGGATGCGGCCTGTCTGTGGAGAAGGGGCCGAGGATGGCTTTCGCGAGGAAACGCAATGCGTCCGGGCTCGTGGGCATGAGGTGGGTTCGGCGCAGCTGGAACAACTGGATCCTGTGCTCGAGAACCCGCAAATAGCGGTAGGCCGCGTCGAAGGCGGCTGCGTCCACCCTGCCGATGTAGCCGCCCGCGGACAGCGCGGAGATGGCCGACGTCGTATCCCGGCAACGGAGCGTTTCGTCGGATTTTCCATGGACGAGTTGCAGGAGCTGCACTGTGAACTCGACATCGCGCAATCCGCCGGGGCCGAGCTTGATCTGCCGCTGTTCTTCCGCGGGGGCGATGTTGTTCGTCACCCTCCGGCGCATCGCCTGCACCGACTCCACGAAACCCTCCCGGCCGGCCGAAGCCCACACGAGCGGTTGGACGGCCTGCTCGTACCGTGAGCCCAGGTCCTTGTCCCCTGCGATGGTGCGGGCCTTGAGGAGCGCCTGGAACTCCCAGCTTTCAGCCCACTTCGCGTAGTAGCTCAAGTGCGAGGGCAAAGTCCTGACGAGGGGACCGGATTTCCCCTCGGGCCGCAGGTTCGCGTCGACCTCCCACAGCCCGGGTTCGGGGCCGGTGGACGAAATGGCCCGGGAAATCCCTGAGGCCAAGGCGGTACCGATGGTCGCAGCCTCGGCGTCCGCAAGGTCAGGCGCCTCGATCACGTAGATGACGTCGACGTCGGAAATGTAGTTGAGCTCACGGGCACCGCACTTGCCCATCCCGATAACGGCCAGGCCGACGCCGGCAATATCGGCGGGATCGAAAGTCGCCGCAGCTTCTGCCCTGGCAACGGCGAGGGCCGCCTCTATCGCCGCGCCGGCAAGGTCGGCCAGTTCGGCTCCGACGGCGGGCATGAAGTCCTGCGGACTGGCGGCGCAGAGATCCTTGATGGCCAGCTCGGTGAGCCCGCGCCGGTAGGCCGTCCGGAGGGCTGTGTAAGCGCCGGCCCCCGTCATCGCGGCGACGGGCCGGGGAGAGTTGGGGTCCGCTTTGACGGATCGGAGCAGCTTCGTCCGCAACTCGCCGGCGTCGGCGGACAACGGCTCAGGGCTGACACGGACATTGAAGACGTCCAAATGCTCCGGGTGCCTGATCAGGAACTCCCCCAAGGCCTCGGATGCCCCCAGCAAGCGGTAAAGCGGTTCGCTGCGATCCGGGTGCTCCCCCGCGAGCTGCCTGAGCGAGGGATGCTTCTCGATCAAACGGACGAGCGACTGAAGCGCGGTGTCCGGACTGGCGCTCAGGTGCAGCCCCGCAAAGATCGTGTCCTGGTCTATGCCGTCCAGCTCACGGGCAGCAAGGAACCGTTCACCCTTTTCAAGGTCGCTGAAGCCGGCCGAGATGAGCCGGCGGGCCAGGCTCACGCCCACAGCCTAGAGAATGCCGAGATTGCGCTTGAGCTCGTACGGCGTGACCTGAAGCCGGTAGTCCTGCCATTCCGCACGCTTGTTGCGCAGGAAGTGGTCAAAGACCTGTTCGCCGAGGATGTCCGCCACGAGTTCCGAGTCTTCCATGGCGCGGATGGCATCGTGGAGGCTGGCCGGAAGCGGAGTGTGGCCCATTGCCTTGCGCTCTGCCGACGTGAGCGACCAGACGTCGTCTTCCGCGGCGGCCGGAAGGTCGTAACCCTCTTCGATACCCTTCAGCCCTGCCCCCAGCAACACGGCGTAGGCCAAGTACGGATTGGTGGCGGAGTCGATCCCGCGGTATTCGATCCGCGCGGACTGTCCTTTGCCCGGCTTGTAGAGCGGCACGCGGACCAAGGCCGAGCGGTTGTTGTGGCCCCAGCTCAAGTAGCTCGGCGCCTCGCCGCCGCCCCAGAGACGCTTGTACGAATTCACGAACTGGTTGGTCACGGCGGTGAATTCGGGCGCATGCTGCAGGATTCCCGCAATGAACTGGCGCGCCGTCTTCGACAACTGGAACTCGGCCCCGGCCTCGTAGAAGGCGTTGGTGTCACCCTCGAACAGGGAGAAATGCGTGTGCATTCCCGATCCGGGGTGGTCGGTAAACGGCTTCGGCATGAAGGTCGCGTAGGTTCCCTGCTGCAGGGCCACTTCCTTGATGACCGTGCGGAAGGTCATGATGTTGTCCGCCGTCTGGAGGGCGTCGGCGTAGCGGAGATCGATCTCGTTCTGGCCCGGGCCGCCCTCGTGGTGGCTGAACTCCACGGAAATGCCCACGGATTCAAGCATGGTGACGGCCGTGCGGCGGAAGTCTTGTGCCACGCCGCCGGGGACGTGGTCGAAGTAGCCGCCCTCGTCAACGGGAACGGGAACGCCGTTGACGAGGTCCTGGGACTTGAGGAGGTAGAACTCGATCTCGGGGTGCGTGTAGCACGTGAAGCCCATGTCCGCGGCTTTGGCGAGGGTGCGTTTGAGCACGTTCCGGGGGTCGGCGGCCGACGGCTCGCCGTCCGGGGTCAGGATGTCGCAGAACATCCTGGAGGTCTGCTCGGTTTCACCACGCCACGGAAGGATCTGGAAGGTGGAGGGGTCGGGCTGGGCCAGCATGTCCGATTCGAACACCCTGGCAAGGCCTTCGATCGCCGAGCCGTCGAAGCCCAGGCCTTCTTCGAAGGCGCCTTCCACTTCAGCCGGCGCAAGGGCCACCGATTTCAGGGATCCGACGACGTCGGTAAACCACAAGCGTACGAAGCGCACATCACGCTCTTCGATAGTTCGCAGAACGAACTCTTGCTGGCGGTCCATGGGGCCTCATTTCCGGGTCAACGTCCACGCCGCGGATTCGGGATGCGAAGCCGGCGACAACTCAGCATTCACTCTACTAAGCATTGGGCTTGATTGGCTGCACCCCCGGTTCGCGTAACACAGCGTTTACAAATACGGGGCTGCCCCTGCGCCGGTGTGGCTAGGACGGCCGGTACCGCATACGCTCTACTCATGGCCCCAAGCAACAGTTCCGATTCCAGCATGCCCGCCGAAATTCCTGCGCCTTACGGAACGGGACCTGCAAGCGCAGGTTCCGGGGCTTCGACGGCTTCTTCGACGCCGAAGCCCGCGGCAAGGATCCGAACCCATCACCTGCAGCAGGCCAAGGCCAAGGGTGAGCGCTTTGCGATGTTGACGGCCTACGAGCAGTACACGGCCGAGATTTTCGACCAGGCCGGCATCGAGGTTCTGCTGATCGGCGATTCGGCCTCCAACAACGTCTTCGGGAACGAGACGAGCCTCCCCGTAACCGTTGACGAGCTCCTCCCCTTGTGCCGCGCGGTGGCCCGGTCCGCCAAGCGTGCCTTGATCGTGGCCGATCTTCCCTTCGGCAGCTACGAAGTGTCGCCGGAGCAGGCGGTGGCAACAGGTGTCCGCTTCCTGAAGGAAGGTTTGGCACACGCCGTCAAGATCGAAGGCGGCGCGTTCTACGCGGGAACGGTGCGGGCCATGGTCCAGGCAGGCATTCCCGTCATGGCACACATCGGCTTCACGCCCCAGAGCGAACACTCGCTCGGCGGCTACCGCGTCCAGGGCCGGGGCGACGATGCCGCGCGCCTCGTCGAAGACGCCACTGCACTCGCAAATGCAGGCGCCTTCTGTGTGCTCATGGAGATGGTCCCCGCGGAAACCGCTGCCGCCGTCGACGCCGCAATTGACGTGCCCACCATCGGGATCGGCGCAGGCAACGCGACCACTGGACAGGTGCTGGTGTGGCAGGACATGGCCGGACTGCGAGGCGGCAAAATGGCCAAGTTCGTCAAGCAATACGCGGATCTTCGCACCACCCTGGGCGACGCGGCGAAAGCGTACGCCGACGACGTCCGGTCCGGCCAGTTCCCCGGCCCGGAGCATTCCTTCTAGGACCGGAACCGGCCCTCGTCGCCGCTAGTCGTCGTCGTCCTTGTCCCAGGCTTCGTTGCGGGCCTTGACCTTTTCGAGGGCGTGTTCCGCTTCCTCGCGGGTCTCGTAAGGACCGATCAGCTGGGACCAGTCGGACAACGCGTCCTCTTCGATTTGGTGTGTCTGAACGTTGTACCAGAACTCCGCCACGGTCTCTCCTTTCGAACCCCGCCGTGAGCCCGGCGGGCCGCTTGCCCGCTGTGCAGGCCGATATTTAGCTTCTTAGTTACTTGCGTCTCGCGCGTCCCTTATATGATCAATCTATGCCTTCTCCTGCCCTGACCGCACCAATCGGCACGCTCACCCGTGGAACAGTCAGCCCACAGTTGCCTGTTCCGGCGTCCATCCCGCGTCCGGAGTATGTCGGCAAGCCCGGACCCGCGAAGTTCACGGGTTCTGAGGTCAAATCCGCGGAAACCATCGAGAAGATCCGCATCGCCAGCAAAATCGCGGCCCAGGCGATCGTCGAGGTGGGCAAGCACATCGAGCCGGGCGTCACAACCGACCAGCTGGACCGCATCGGCCATGAGTTCATCCTGGACCACCATGCCTACCCGTCCACGCTTGGCTACCGCGGCTTCCCCAAGTCCCTGTGCTCCTCGCTCAACGAAGTCATCTGCCACGGCATTCCTGACAGCACCGTGATCCAGGACGGCGACATCCTGAACATCGACATCACGGCCTACATCAACGGCGTCCACGGCGACACGAACTACACCTTCCTGGTGGGAGACGTCGACGACGAGTCCCGGCTGCTGGTTGAACGCACCCAGGAGTCGCTCAACCGTGCCATCAAAGCCGTCGCCCCCGGCCGCGAAATCAACGTGATCGGCCGCGCCATCCAGTCCTACGCGAAACGCTTCGGCTACGGCGTGGTCCGTGACTTCACCGGCCACGGCGTCGGCGAGGCCTTCCACACTGGCCTGATCATCCCGCACTATGACGCCGCGCCGGCCTACAACACCGTCATCGAAGCCGGTATGGTCTTCACGATTGAGCCCATGCTTACCCTTGGAACCATCGAGTGGGACATGTGGCCCGATGAATGGACAGTCGTCACCCGCGACCACAAGCGGACCGCACAATTTGAACACACCTTGTTGGTCACCGAGACCGGCGCCGAAATCCTGACTCTTCCCTAAGCTTTTCGGAAGGTCGCCTGCAGCCGTTCGTGCTGCGATATGCCCACCCCTCCTGCCATGAACGGAAGCGCATTGACCAAGAAGGATGAGAAGATCCACAAGAACGGCCCTCTGATCGGCATCGACGTTGGTGGCACCGGCATCAAGGGCGGCATCGTCGACCTGAAGAAAGGCAAGCTGCTCGGGGACCGCCTCCGCATCCCCACGCCGCAGCCCGCCACTCCCGAAGCCGTCGCGGAAGTGATCGCCCAGATCGTCGAAGATCTGTCGGCCCGCGAGGACGCCCCGGCCAAGGGTTCGCCCGTGGGAGTCACCTTCCCCGGGATCATCCAGCACGGAGTGGTCCGCTCTGCCGCCAACGTGGACAAGTCCTGGCTCGACACGGACATCGATTCGATGCTCACCAAGCGCCTGGACCGACCCGTCGAGGTCATCAACGACGCCGACGCAGCCGGTCTCGCTGAAGCCCGCTATGGTGCGGGCGAAGGCGTCGGCGGCACGGTCCTGGTCATTACCCTCGGAACCGGCATCGGCTCAGCCTTCATCTTCAACGGGCACTTGGTCCCCAACGCCGAGCTCGGCCACCTCGAAGTGGACGGCCACGACGCCGAGACGAAGGCATCCGCCGTGGCCCGCGAACGCGACGGCTTGAGCTGGGAAGAGTACAGCGTGCTGCTGCAGCGCTATCTCTCACACGTCGAGTTCCTCTTCTCCCCCGAACTCTTCATCATTGGTGGCGGCATCTCGAAGCGTTCGGATGAGTACTTCCCCCACTTGAATCTGCGGACCCGCATCGTCACGGCGGAATTGAAGAACGACGCCGGGATCGTGGGGGCCGCGCTGGACGTCGCCCTCCACCACAAGCTCGCCAAGTAGGGCGTGGTGCCGGTGGCGGCTGCGGCTTCCCCTCCGCTGCCGCCACCGGAGCTAGATGGGGCTTTTCTCGGAGCTCTTGCCCTTGGCGCCCTTCGCCCCGTCCGCAGCTGCGGTTTCGGCTTCATGCCGGAGCAGGGAAATGGCCGATTCGAAGTCCTCAAGCGATTCGAAGGCCTGGTAAACACTGGCAAATCGCAGGTACGCGACTTCGTCCAGCTTCTGGAGTGGTCCAAGGATGGCCAGGCCGACCTCGTGGGCGTCGATTTCCGCGGCGCCGGAAGAGCGGATGTTTTCCTCGACTTCCTGGGCCAGCATCGCAAGATCGTCCTCGGTCACGGGCCGTCCTTGGCAGGCCTTGCGAACGCCGTTGATGATCTTGATGCGGCTGAAGGGTTCCCCCACGCCTGAGCGTTTGATGACGGACAGGCTTGTGGTCTCCACCGTGGTGAATCGGCGTCCGCACTCAGGGCACTGACGCCGACGGCGGATGGCAGAGCCGTCGTCGGCCATGCGACTGTCCACAACGCGTGAGTCGGGGTTTCGGCAGAACGGACAATACACGCTGGGCCTCCCCTGTTCGGTTCCGGTGCCCTGTCCCCGCGGCGGCGTGGGCCGGGAACGCAAAAGGTGCCGGAAGTTTGACTTCCGGCACCAGTTTACGGCTACATACGGGCGAATGACAAGACTGTAACTACTATATGTAGTGGTTGTGACCCATACATGTAGTGTTAGTCGCCCGCGAACCGAATCTTGACGGCATCGCCGTGGCCGGGAAGATCCTCGGCATCGGAGAGGCTCACGATGTGCCTGCTGACCAGTTCCAAGGCCGCCTTGTCGTAGTTGATCACCTGGACGGCCCGCAGGAAGGTTGTCACGTTCAGTCCGGAAGAAAAGGCAGCAGTGCCGCTCGTAGGCAAAACGTGGTTGGAGCCTGCACAGTAATCCCCGAGGCTGACCGGGCTGTAGTCCCCCACGAAAATCGCGCCCGCGTTGCGGATCCTTGCGGCTACAGCGGCTGCGTCGGCCGTCATGATTTCCAGGTGCTCTGCCGCGTACGCATCGCAGACCGCGATCCCCTGATCGATATCGTCTACAAGTACCACGCCCGACTGCGGACCCGACAATGCAGTGGTGACCCGCTCGCCGTGCTTGGTGGTTCCTGCCTGGACGGCGAGCTCCCGTTGCACGGCGGAGGCGAGCTCCTCGGAGTCGGTGATCAGGACGGAAGCCGCCTTGGGGTCGTGCTCGGCTTGACTGATGAGGTCAGCGGCCACGAGGGCCGGACGGGCCGAAGCATCGGCCAAAATGGCGATCTCGGTGGTGCCGGCCTCGGAATCGATGCCCACGACGCCTTTCACAAGACGCTTCGCGGTTGCCACGAAAATGTTTCCCGGACCGGTCACAACGTCCACAGGTTCGATCGGCTCAACATCGCCGGCCCCGGGGATGCCGTAGGCAAAGGAGACAATCGCCTGGGCGCCTCCAATGGCGTAGACCTCGTCGATGCCCAGCAAAGCGGCTGCCGCCAGAATCGTGGGGTGTGGCAGGCCGCCGAAGTCCTTTTGGGGCGGGGAGGCCAAGGCAATCGAGGCAACCCCCGCAGCCAGCGCCGGGACAACGTTCATGATCACGGAGGACGGGTAGACGGCCAGGCCACCGGGGACGTACAGCCCAACGCGGCTCACCGGTACCCAATTCTGGCTGACGACGGCGCCGTCCCCCAGCTCCACGTCGACGTTGGCTGGCCTTTGGCCGTCCGCGAACCGCCGGGCACGGCGGATGGATTCCTCCAGGGCCGCGCGCACTGACGGATCAAGGTTCTCAAGGGCTTCGGCAAGCGCGGCGGCCGGCACGCGCGGGTGCGACTGTTCCACGCCGTCGAACGCCAACGCGAACTCGCCAAGCGCCTCGAAGCCCCGGGAACGGACGGCTGCAATGATGTCGAGGACTTTTTGCTCGGCGTCCGCCAAGGTGCCCTGCTTCGCCCGGGGCACCACGGCCCGCAGTTCAGCCAAGGTCAGGGACCGTCCGCGCAAGTCAATGCGGCGGAAGTCCAGGGACTGGGCGGCGGTTTCGGCAGGGTTCTCCGGAGAAATGGTCACCAGACCATTTTACGGTGCAACCGGGGGTCCCTCGGGCTGCTGCTTTCCCATCAAGCTGAAGAGCGTCAAGAGGAATGTCACGAGGGCCGTCGTACCGGGCCACAGCAAGAGCGCCGTCATCGAGCGCAATGAGAAGCCGTCGCCTCCACTTGAGGCGTGGCCCCACCACTGCGCGGCGAGCAGACCCGCCTGCCACGCCACCAGCGCCCCGGCCGCGCCGCCCGAAACGGCCAGGAAGGTGCGGACGCCGTGCCCGGGTTTGCGCACCTTGCTGTCCAGCAGGACTGCGGTGAAGCAGCCGGAAAGCAGCAAGAGCCCTGCCAGGACCAAGTCCCTCGGAAGCCGCCCCGCTGAGGCCGTCGGATCGGCAAGGGCCGGATTTCCGGAGAGGACGTTGAGGCCGCCCGGAGCCAACAACCACCAGGCGAGGCCCAAGCCGACCCCCGAGGCTGCGGGCACCACGAGCCAAAGCCACCATGCGCGCTCCCGCGTCCCCGTATCCGGGTCCGTGCCCCTCGCAGGGTCGGAGTCGAGAACGTTCGATGCTGGCTTGGTCATGACACAAACATTAACAAACGTTTCTGGACGATCAACAAGCACGCGTCCCGGCCGGCGGCGGAATAGGCTGAATCCACCAGCGTTATTACCAAGAGCTCACGCAGGAGATCGGCAAAGTGGCTTCGGACAATCCCGCTTTTGAAGCAACATTCAAGCAAATGTTCCGCCGGCATGCCGCCGGGGTGGCCATCATCACTGCCGACCTCAACGGCAAGCCTTTCGGCTTCACCGCGACATCCGTCGCTTCGCTCTCCGCCGAGCCGCCACGCTTCACGTTCAACATGTCCCGCAGTTCCAGCTCCTGGCCGGCGGTGGCTAATGCGACGTACATCGGCCTGCACATGCTCGGGCTAGAGAACCAAGAACTCGCCGACCGGTTCGCCCGCACCCAGGAAAGGTTTGAAGGCGATCATTGGGAGCCGGGCCCCTTCGGGGTCCCGATCCTCAAGAACGTGGCCGGCTGGCTGATCGGCAAGATCCAGATGCGCTTGTCCTTCGAAAACAACGCGATCGTCGTGGTGGAGGTTGTCGACGGGCTGGTCGGCGAGGACGATACTCCCCTGCTGTACCACTCGGGATCCTACGGCCAGCCGGTTCCGCTCGACTATGAAATTTAGTTGGTGGAAATTTAGTTGGTGGAAATTTAGTTGGTGGAAATTTAGTTGGTGCTGTCCAGGCAGGTCGGGCCCAGAAGCACCTTGAGGTCACCGAAAAGCGACGGGGTGGGATTGACCCGCATGTGCACCGGCAAGCCCATGATTTCGACCTTGGAGTCGCCCTGCAAATGCAGTCTCACCTCGGAGTTTCCCCGGTGGGTGGTCAAGACATCGCGAAGTTCGGTAACAACGGCCTCCGTCGCCTTGTAAGTGGGCATCGTGATGACGAGGGGACCGTTGGTGCTTTCGCTCAGGTCCGGAACCGAGAGTTCCATGCAGTTCAGGGTGACCGCACCGTCGTCACGCCGCTGCAAGCGGCCCTTGACCACCACGATCAGGTCCTCGGCAAGGACCGAAGCGATTGGCCCGTAGACCTGGCCGAAGAACATGACCTCGATGGACGCCCCGAGGTCTTCGATCTCCGCCCGCGCGTAGGCGTTGCCGCTCGCTTTGGCGATCCTGCGGCTGAGGGAAGTGATCATGCCCGCGATGGTGACGATGGCGCCGTCGTGCGGTCCGTCTTCGCCAAGGATCGAGGTGATCGACTGCTCGGCATGCTGGCTCAACACGCCCTCGAGCCCCTGCAGGGGATGGTCCGAGACATACAGGCCGAGCATGTCCCTTTCGAAAGCGAGCTTGTCTTTCTTCTCCCATTCCGGCAGGTCCGGGATCTCCGTGCTCAGTGAGGCTTGCGGCTCCTGCTCCTCGAATCCGGCAAAGAGATCGAACTGGCCGATCGCTTCATTGCGCTTGAGCGTGATGACAGAGTCGATCGCTTCTTCGTGGACCATGGCCAAGGCACGGCGGTGGTGGCCGAGGGAGTCGAACGCGCCGGCCTTGATGAGGGACTCGATGGTGCGCTTGTTGCAGACCACCGCCGGAACCTTCATGAGGAAGTCCTTGAACGAGGTGTAGGCTCCCTCGCTCGCACGGGCCGCCACCATGGCTTCCACCACGTTGACGCCGACATTGCGGATGGCACCCATTCCGAAGCGGATGTCCGATCCCACAGGGGTGAAGTTGAGGCTCGACTCGTTGACATCCGGCGGAAGGACAGTGATTCCCATGCGCCGGCACTCATTGAGGTAGATCGCCGATTTGTCCTTGTCGTCGCCCACGGAGGTGAGCAGGGCAGCCATGTATTCGGGGGCGTAGTGGGCCTTCAGGTATGCAGTCCAATACGAGATGACCCCGTACGCTGCGGAGTGCGCCTTGTTGAAAGCGTAGTCGGAGAACGGGAGCAGGATGTCCCACAGGGTCTTGACGGCCTCCATCGAATAGCCGTTGTCCTGCATGCCTTGCGAGAAGCCGGCGAACTGCTTGTCCAGTTCGGCCTTCTTCTTCTTGCCCATCGCGCGGCGCAGGATGTCGGCTTGACCCAGCGAGTAGCCGGCCAGCTTCTGGGCCACGGCCATGACCTGCTCCTGGTACACGATCAGGCCGTATGTTCCGCCGAGGATTTCGGCGAGCGGTTCCTCGAGCTCCGGGTGGATCGGGATGACTTCCTGGATCTTGTTCTTGCGCAGGGCATAGTCGGTGTGCGCGTTGGCGCCCATGGGACCCGGGCGGTAGAGCGCCAACACCGCGGAGATGTCTTCGAAGTTGTCAGGCTTCATGAGCTTGAGCAGCGAACGCATGGGTCCGCCGTCGAGCTGGAAGACGCCCAAAGTGTCGCCGCGCGCCAGCAACTCGTACGACGCCGGGTCGTCCAACGCCAGGTGCTCGAGATCGAGGTCAACGCCCCGGTTCATCTTGATGTTTTCCAGGGCGTCGGAAATGATCGTCAGGTTCCTCAAACCGAGGAAGTCCATCTTGATCAGGCCAAGGCCTTCGGACGTCGGGTAATCGAACTGCGTGATCACCTGGCCGTCCTGGATGCGGCGCATGATGGGAATGACGTCGATGATGGGGTCCGAAGACATGATGACACCGGCGGCGTGTACGCCCCACTGCCGCTTCAGTCCTTCAATGCCCAGCGCGGTCTCGAATACCTTGGCGGCCTCCGGGTCCGTGCTGATGAGCTGGCGGAAGTCTGCTGCCTCGCTGTAGCGCTTGGCCTCCGGGTTCTGGATGTCCGCGAGCGGGATGTCCTTGGCCATCACGGCCGGCGGCAGGGCCTTGGTGAGCTGCTCGCCCATGCTGAACGGGTAGCCAAGCACGCGGGAGGAGTCCTTGAGCGCCTGCTTGGTCTTGATGGTGCCGTAGGTGACAATCATCGCAACGCGCTCGTCGCCGTACTTCCTAGTGACGTAGTCGATGACCTCGGAACGGCGGCGATCATCGAAGTCGACGTCGAAGTCGGGCATGGATACGCGGTCCGGGTTGAGGAAGCGCTCGAAAATCAGGCCGTGCTCGAGCGGGTCGAGGTCGGTGATGCGCATGGCGTAGGCCACCATGGAGCCCGCACCGGAGCCACGGCCCGGCCCTACCCGGATGCCGTTGTTCTTGGCCCAGTTGATGAAGTCGGCAACCACGAGGAAGTAGCCGGGGAATCCCATGGACGTGATGACGTCGAGCTCATAGTCGGCCTGCTTGCGCACCTTGTCCGGGACGCCCTTGGGATAGCGGTAATCCAGTCCCTTGGCCACCTCCTTGACGAGCCAGGACGTCTCGTCCTCGCCGGGAGGGCATGGGAACCGCGGCATGTAGTTCGCGCCGGTGTTGAAGGACACATCGCAGCGCTCGGCGATCAACAAGGTGTTGTCGCAGGCCTCGGGATGGTCGCGGAACAGCTCGCGCATCTCCTGCGGCGACTTCAAATAGTAGCCGGAGCCGGAGAAAGCGAACCGGGAGCCGCCGTTGTCATAGGTGGGCTCGAGCAGGGTGGATCCCGACTGGATAGCCAAGAGGGCCTCGTGGGCCTTGGCGTCATGCTCGTGCGTGTAGTGGAGGTCGTTGGTGGCCACGAGCGGAAGCTTCAGTTCCTTGGCCAGGCGCAGCAGGTCGCCGGTGACCCGCCGCTCGATGTCCAGGCCGTGGTCCATCAGTTCGCAGAAGTAGTTTTCCGCGCCGAAGATGTCCCGGAATTCGGAGGCCGCAGCCAGCGCCTCCCGGTATTGCCCCAGCCGAAGGCGGGTCTGGATTTCACCGGAAGGGCAACCGGTGGTGGCGATCAGCCCTTCTGAATACGTGTTCAGCAACTCCCGGTCCAAGCGAGGCCATTTGCCGAATACCGAGTCGAGCGAAGCAATCGAGGATGCCCGGAAAAGATTCCGCATGCCCACGTTGTTGTAGCTCAGCAGGGTCATGTGGGTGTAGGAACCACCACCGGAAACGTCGTCTTTCCGCTGGCTCTCATCGCCCCAGCGGACGCGCTCCTTGTCGCCGCGTGCGGTGCCCGGCGTGACATAGGCCTCGACGCCGATGATCGGCTTGATGCCTTTGTCCGTGGCCTTCTTCCAAAAGTCGAAGGCGCCGAACAGGTACCCGTGGTCGGTGGTGGCCAGCGCCGGCATGCCCAACCGCTCGGTCTCGTCAAACAACTCGGTGAGGCGGGCCGCTCCATCCAGCATGGAGTATTCGGTGTGGGTGTGCAGGTGGACGAACGAGTCATTGCTGGAAGTCACCACGACAGTCTACCGGGACTGGCCCCGCCGTTGGAGGGGCGCGCTGGAAGCGTGGATCGAGTTACGCCTTGCCGCTTTCAAGAAGGTCCAGCGCGTATTGCAGGTCCGCCGGGTACTGGCTGGTGACTTCCACCCATTCGCCGGTCCGGGGGTGGTTGAAGCCAAGCCGACGCGCGTGCAGCCATTGCCGGGTGAGTCCCAGGTTGGCAGCCAAACGCGGGTCCGCGCCGTAGGTCAGATCGCCCGCACAGGGGTGCCTGAGGGCCGAGAAATGAACCCGGATCTGGTGTGTCCTGCCTGTCTCAAGGTGAATTTCCACGAGGGTCGCCTTGCCGTAGGCCTCAAGGACCTCGTAGTGCGTCACAGAGGGACGCCCGTCCTCGATCACCGCGAAACGCCAATCGTGCCCGGGGTGGCGTCCGATGGGCGCGTCTATGGTGCCTTCCAGGGGGTCCGGCAGACCTTGGACCACCGCGTGGTAAACCTTGTCCACCGTGCGCTCCTTAAAGGCACGCTTCAGGACCGTGTAAGCGTCTTCGCTTTTCGCCACAACCATGACCCCCGACGTTCCGACGTCGAGGCGGTGGACGATGCCGGCGCGTTCAGGCGCGCCCGAGGTCGAGATCCGGTATCCCGCTCCCGCGAGTCCACCCACCACCGTAGGACCCACCCAACCGGGCGACGGGTGCGCCGCCACGCCGACCGGCTTGTCGATGACGACAAAATCGTCATCGTCCAACAGAATGTTCAGGCCTTCCACGACTTCCTCCACGACTTCCAAGGGATCCCTGCGCTCGGGAACGGTGACTTCCAGTACGGACCCGGCAGTGAGTTTCGCCGACTTGCCCAGCACGTTCGCGGAGACGGTGACGTTGCCCTCGGCGATCAGCAAGGCGGCCGCGGAGCGGGAGATCTCCATCATTTTCGCCAAGCCCGCGTCGGCCCTGGCCCCGCCCAATTCCTCGGGCACCACGAACTGCTCAGACATCGCCCGGAGCCTCACCTTCCGGCTTGTCGGACGTGGCGGGCGCTGAATCCGCGGAGTGGTGGCGGGAACCGTCCAGTCCAATCCCCCGCAGGGTCAGCAGGCAAATGATGACGACGCCGGACACCACCGCCGAGTCGGCGATGTTGAAGATCGCGAAGTTGGGCAACTGGATGAAGTCCACCACGTGGCCCATGGCAAACGAAGGCTCACGGAACAGCCGGTCCGTGAGGTTTCCGAGGGCGCCACCCAGCAACAGGCCCAGCGCCAAGGACCACCAGGCCGACCCCAATCGACGCACTTGGAACAGAATCACCACCGAAACGGCCGCCATGACGATCGTGAAGACCCACGTGACGTTTTCACCGATGGAGAAGGCGGCGCCCGAATTGCGGATGTAGTACCAGTGCAGGATCGGCGGCAGGACAGGGGTCCGCTCGCCTTCGACCATGGTGCTGGTGACCCAGAGCTTGGTCAGCTGGTCAAAGGCGTAGGCGAACACGGCGAAGCCCGCAAAGACCCATAGCAGTGCTGGACGCCGCGTGCGGGCCTTGGTCCGGGCCGGCTCCACGCTGCTATTGGTTGGCTCGGTGCCGTGAGTTTGTTCGTCGCTCATAGTGCTTTCATTCGGTAACCGTGGCTTCTGCGCCTTAACAGGCGAAAGCCGGTGGCCGAGGAATCCCCAGCCACCGGCTTTCAGAATACTTGCTAGACCTCTGCGGCCGCTTCGCCGACCTCGGGAGCCGCAACTGAGCCGCGGGCATCCAGGTCACGCAGCTGGCCTTCGATGTAGGCCTTCAGGCGGGAGCGGTAGTCGCGCTCAAAGCCGCGGAGCTGCTCCACCTTGCGTTCGAGAACACTGCGCTGCTGCTCAAGGGCACCGAGGATCTTGCGGGACTTGTCCTGCGCGTCGTTGACGAGGCTGGAGGCTTCGATCTGTGCCTCGGCGATGATCTTCTCCGCCTGCTGCTGGCCGTCGGCCACGTGCTTGTCGTGCATCTGCTGGGCCATGGCCAGCAGGCCGGCTGCGGATTCGGCGGAAGGAGAGCCGGCGGAAGCCGCGGCCGGAGCAGCGGCAGAAGCCGGCTCCTTCTTCTTGTCCGCGTCACCCTTTGCCTGGGCGTCTGCCTTGGCCTGTGCGTCCTTGTCGGCCTTCACCGGAGCCGGCACCTTCTCGACCACGGGTGCCGACGCTGCGCTGGCCGGGACCGCGTTTCCGCTTTCGGCAAGCTTCTTGCGGAGCTCGTCGTTCTCCTGGTTAAGGCGCCTCAGCTCGACGACGATCTCGTCGAGGAAGTCATCGACCTCGTCCTGGTCGTAGCCTTCGCGGAACTTGGTCGGCTGAAAGCGCTTGTTGACAACGTCTTCTGGCGTCAAAGCCATCTGGTCACCTCGTTGGTCTAGTTAGTCAGTAGGCCTTCCGGCCGTTCAAAACTACGGTACCTAAATATCATCTGATTCCCCCAATTCAACACCATAGTGTTGGTTCGGAGGTTTGCAGCCCACAAGCCGAAGAAACAGGTCCTACGGCACATGCACTGCGGAAGAGCTACGCCAGCGAGTAAACGAATCCCATCGCGATGCTGACGACAATAAACACGATCAGAAATGCCAGGTCAAGGGACACCCCGCCAAGCTGCAGCGGCGGAATCATCCGGCGGATCCGTTTCAACGGCGGATCCGTCACGGAATAGACCACGTGCGCAGCCACCAGGGCTCCGCCACGCGGGCGCCACTGGCGCGCAAACATCTGCACCAGATCGAAAACGAGCCTGATGATGAGGGTGACCAGGAACAGCAGCAATGCTATGTACAAAAGGCCGAAAACAATGCCCACGGGTTAGCTCAGATCTCCTAGTTCGCCATTTTTCCGGTCAGTCCCTCTATTGCAACACAGATGCCAGGCAGATCGCTCTGCCTGGCATCCCGGTTGACCGTTCTAGCTCTGGTTGAAGAACGTTGCTTGGGCTTCGCTGACCTTCTTGTCGTCGCCGAGAACTTCGACGTACGACGGCGACAACAGGAACACCTTGCTGGTGACACGCTCAATGCTGCCGTGGAGGCCGAAAACCAACCCGGCGGAAAAATCGACAAGGCGCTTCGCATCCGCTTCGCCCATGTCCGTGACATTCATGATCACGGGGATGCCGTCCCGGAAGCTTTCGCCGATGATCTTGGCGTCATTGTAGGAGCGGGGATGGACGGTGGTGATCTGCTTCAGACCGGAGGCATCTTCGCGGCTGGACGCCGCACGCTTGATAGGTGTCACGGGTGCGCGGTATTCCTCTTCGGCGACAGGGGGGACTTCACGAACTACTTCACGTACAGGTGCTGGAGCGCGGCGCTCTTCACGATTGTCGACAGACCGGTCCTCATCCGTGTGCTGCACGTGCTGCTCAGACTCGTAGTGTTCATCGCCATCGGCGAGCCCAAGATAAACCATTGTCTTGCGCAGTGCGCCAGCCATGCTGGACTCCTATCGTGTCTGCAGTAGGCGGGCCTGCCCATGACTTGACATCGCTGAATCCCGGCCCGTCGCTTCCAATACTTTGACGCTACCCCACCTGCGGGCGCGAACCGAGAATATCCGAGCCAATTCGCAGGTGTGTCGCACCGAATTGAACGGCAGCTTCGAGGTCCTGGCTCATCCCGGCGGATATCCCCACGGCGTCCGGATGCAGTCCCCGAAGATCCCTCGAAACGGCCGCGAGTTTCTCGAAAGCCTCCTCCGGGTGCGCGCCGAGCGGCGCGACGGCCATCACGCCGGCCAGGCGCAGCCCTGCGGCGGTTGCAATGGATTCGGCGAGGCGTTCGACGTCAGACGGTGCCGCCCCGCCGCGGTGGGCGCCGCCGTCGTCCTCGAGGCTGACCTGGATGTAGCAGTCGAGGTCCGGCCTGCCGGACTCGGACTGTTGCCGCGCGACAGCCTTTGCGAGGGCCTCGGCAAGTTGCGGCCGGTCGACCGAGTGCACGGACGACGCGTACTTCACGACGGACTTGGCCTTGTTGCTTTGCAGTTGCCCGATGAAGTGCCAGCGCACCGGCAGTCCGGCGAGTTCGGCGGACTTCGCGGCCGCTTCCTGGTCGCGGTTTTCACCGAAATCAGCCACGCCGAGTTCCGCCAACCGTGCTACGTCCGCCGCGGGATGGAACTTGCTGACCACGATCAGTTGCGGCTCTTCACTTCGCCCGGCGGCCGCAGTTGCGCTCGAAATCCGTTGGCGGACCGCGGCGAGCCGTTCCCGCAGTTCGGCGGTACGCGGATCGTCCCCGGAACCTTCCGCCGTCGGGAATTGCTTACTCATGCGTCCACACCAAGCCGGCAAACCGGCCCGTTCGTTGATTGCGCCTGTACGAGTACAGGCTGGGGGTCTCCCGCGTGCACTCCCCCGAGTACTCGACAGCGACGTCGTGTGCCCGTAACTGGGCGCGCACACCGGCGGGCAGGTCGAGTGCCGGCGTGCCCCACGAGGTGGTGGACCAGGTTTCCGGGACCGCGGACGCTACGTCCGCACGCAGTTGTTCCGGAACTTCGTAGCATTCACCGCAGATGGAGGGACCCACCCAAGCGCTGATGGCCGCTGCCCCGCGGTTCCGCATCTCGACCACGGCGGCTGAAACGATATCCGCGGCGACGCCGGGCCGGCCCGCGTGGATTACTGCAAGGACGGGATCGGCGTCGTCGCGACCTTCGCCCACGAGCACAACGGGGACGCAGTCGGCCACCATGACCGCGAGGGGTTGCCCCTTTGACACCATTGCGTCCGCCGTTGGCCCATCCCCGAATTCGGAGATGAACGCGACGGCTTTTCCGTGGACCTGGTTCATGAACTGGAAATGGCGTTCCCCGAGCCCCGCCGCTGCTTCCAGCCGGGCCCGGCGCGCCATGACGTCGTCAGGATCGTCCGCTACGTGCAGTGCAAGGTTGCCCGCATCGTCATCGGAGAAGGCGACCGAAATTCCCGGCCGCACTTCTTGTCGCCACCAAAACACTACTGGCTAACTCTCCTGGGTGGTTTGGGCAGACCTGTTACTTCAGGAAGTCCGGAACATCGAGGTCGTCGTTGCGGCTTCCCGTAAGGTCCGGTTCGACGACGGCGGGGAGGTCGACGTCGAAGCCCGAGTCGGCGGGCAACGCGGACGGGCGCTGCTGGCCCCAGCTGCTCAAGCCGGAGGCGCCCACGCCGGCAGCCGCGTGCTGGGGCGCAGAGTAGGCCGGAGCAGCCGAAGGTGCTGCCGGACGCTCCTGGGCCGCAGGGGCCTGGTGCTGGCCTGGCTGCTGGGCAGCCGTCTGGTTCATCGAGGGCGAGGTGGCCTTGAGGTCGTCAAAACCAGCGGCGATGACCGTGACGCGTGCCTCGTCGCCCAGGGCGTCGTCGATCACGGCACCGAAGATGATGTTGGCTTCCGGGTGCGCCACTTCCTGCACGAGCCGAGCAGCTTCGTTGATCTCGAACAGGCCCAGGTCCGAACCGCCTTGGATGGAGAGCAGGACGCCGTGGGCGCCGTCGATCGAAGCTTCCAGGAGCGGCGAAGCGATGGCAAGCTCGGCGGCCTTGACGGCACGGTCCTCGCCGCGCGCCGAGCCGATGCCCATCAGCGCGGAGCCGGCGCCCTGCATGACCGACTTGACGTCGGCGAAGTCAAGGTTGATCAAACCAGGGGTCGTGATGAGGTCGGTGATGCCTTGGACACCGGAAAGGAGCACCTGGTCAGCGGACCGGAAAGCGTCCAGGACGGAGACGTTGCGGTCGCTGATGGACAGGAGGCGGTCGTTGGGGATCACGATCAGGGTGTCGACTTCGTCGCGCAAGGCGTCGATGCCAGCCTCGGCGGAACCCGCCCGGCGGCGGCCTTCGAACGTGAACGGCCTGGTGACGACGCCGATGGTCAGGGCGCCGAGCGAGCGGGCAATCCGGGCAACGACGGGAGCGCCGCCGGTACCGGTGCCGCCGCCTTCACCTGCGGTGACGAAGACCATGTCGGCCCCGCGGAGGACCTCTTCGATCTCATCGGCGTGGTCCTCGGCGGCCTGGCGTCCGACGTCCGGGTTGGCGCCGGCTCCCAGTCCTCGCGTGAGTTCGCGTCCGACGTCGAGCTTGACGTCCGCGTCGCTCATGAGGAGAGCCTGGGCATCGGTGTTGATGGCGATGAACTCGACGCCGCGGAGGCCGACTTCGATCATTCGGTTAACTGCATTCACGCCACCGCCGCCGATGCCGACGACCTTGATGACGGCCAAGTAATTCTGCGGTGCTGCCACGTTTCGTGCCCCTTGCTTGTGTCCTATAGCGAAACAGATCGAGTCCAACTTGAATCCTTGGACCTTAACCCTCTAGTTGAAGGTTATAGTTATGTCAAGTAACTCTTATGTGACGGTATGGGCTATGAATCCGACATTCAATGACCGCCTCCGCGTGTCGTGTGAAACTCCGAAAAATAGCCGTATGCCCCAGTGAGGTTACTTGCTGAATTGGTTATTTGGTAAACGGGTGCCTCGGTGCGCTGACATCGTAGACACTCACCGGAACCTTCGGATTGGCGGGAGCCTTGAGCAACGCCTCAAGGACGCGGGCCTTCAGCTCCTTCTCGTCCGCATTCCCCCACACAACCGTCTTGCCGTCCGTAAGCTTGAGCTCGACGGCGTCCGGGGACGAGGCCGATGCGCTGGCCATCTTCGCCAGGACATCCGCCGGCAGGGTCGCGAGAACTGCCGTGATCGCCCTGAAGAGGTTCTGGTTCGCTCCTTGCCCGTCGATACGGGGCAAGGCCACCGATGCGGGATCCGCGGTGGATCCGAGCTGGACCCCGTCGACGTCAACCAGCGAATAGTTGTCGCCGCTCTTGACCAGGGCCACGGGCACCCGCTCCACGATGTGGACCAGAAGTTCCGACGGCGGGCGCGCTTCGGTACTGACTGAACGCACCTGGACGAGGGGCTTGAGCAGCCCGGCGATCTCGGCGTCGTTGATTTGCGGAAGGGGTTTTCCCTTCACCGGTTCCAGCGCCTTCTGGACGCTTGCTGCCTGGAGCAGCTTGGTACCGTCGACCGTCACTTTGCGCACGGCGAGCACCGGCGAGTAGATCGCCGCAACGATGATTCCGGCGACAAGGGCGACGATGATCGCCAAGGCCGTGAGCACGGTCCGCCGGCGCTTGCGTCCCTTGGGTTCCGGGAAGGCCAGCACATTGCTGTCCTTGCCCCGCCCGGCCCGGGGAGGGGCATCGACGGCGTCATCGAGGCTGCGTTCAGCACTGACCGCTCCGGGCCGCGTGCCCGCCTGCGGCTTGAAAGTGGGCTTCCGGGTGTCAGCCACCCAACAGCTCCACGATCCGGGGCCCGTAAGCCGTCACGTCGCCCGCTCCGACGGTCAGGACGATGTCGCCCTCGCCCGCCGCAGAAAGAATCGCGTCCAGCGCTTCCTGCCCGCCTGCCACGAGCCTGCCGCGCTTGAGGCGCTCGGTGATCAAAGCACTCGTGACCCCGGGAATGGGATCCTCGCGTGCAGGGTAGATATCCAGCACGAGGGCTGTGTCCGACTCGCCAAGCGCTTCGGCGAACTGCTCCGCGAATTCCCGCGTGCGGGAAAACAAGTGGGGCTGGAAGAGGACGTGCACCTTGTTGCCGCCTGCCACGGAGCGGGCAGCGGACAAGGCGGCCCGGACTTCCGTGGGGTGGTGGGCGTAGTCGTCGTAGACACGCACGCCCCTCCCCTGCCCCTTGAACTCGAATCGCCGCGAGGCTCCGGTGAAATGGCCGAGGGCGGCCGCGGCAGCCGCGGGGGCCACGCCCAGCTCGACGGCGACGGCGAACGCGGCTGCGGCGTTCAAGGCGTTGTGCCGGCCGGGCACTTGAAGCTCAAGCCGGTATTCCTGTCCGCCCATGGATACCCGGACATCGCCTGGTCCCCCGTCCTTGAGGCGGATATCGGCGTCCTCCGCCGTCCCGTAGCTCAGTACCCGGGTATTGCCGGCGGCTCGGGTCCGTTCCGCGAGGGCCCGGGCGCCGTCGTCGTCCGCGCACGCGAAGAGCACGCCATTGGCGGGCAGCAGCGCCGCAAACCTGTCAAAGGACGCGTAGACGGCCTCAGGCGTGCCGTAGTAATCCAGGTGGTCGGCCTCGACGTTGGTGACGACGGCGATGAGGGGCCTGTAGTTGAGGAAGGAGCCGTCCGATTCGTCGGCTTCGGCGACGAAGATGTCCGAGGCGCCGTGGGCTGCGTTGACGCCGAGGGCGGGAACGTTGGCACCGATGGCGAACGACGGATCCAGGCCCGCTTCCTTGAGCAACACGGCGACCATTGACGTGGTGGTGGACTTGCCGTGCGTGCCTGCCACGGTCACTACACGGTCGGTGCCCATGGTTGCCGCGAGGGCCTCGGAGCGGTGGAGCACGGGAAGGCCGGCCACCCGGGCCGCTTCCAGCTCCGGATTGTCGGCCCGGATGGCCGAACCGGCGACGACGGTCTGCGCGTCACCGAGATTTTCCGCGGAGTAGCCGACTGCGATCCGCGCCCCGGCGGACTGGAGGTCATGCATGACAGGCAGGTCCTTGGCGTCCGAGCCGCTCACGGGGACGCCCCTGGCCACCATGATGCGTGCGACGGCGGACATGCCCACGCCGCCGATCCCGATGAAGTGGACCCGGCCAAGGGAATCGATGTCTGCGAGGGGCTGGGTCATTCGGTTACCGCTTCCAAGACGAGATCAGCCATCTGCTGATCAGCATTTCTGATGCCAAGTTCCTTTGCCTTGCCGGCCATGTGTTCAAGGCGGGCTTGATCAGTGAGCAAAGGAATCACCTCGGCTTTGAGCCAGTCCGCGGTCAAGGCCCGGTCGTCGACCAGAAGCGCCGCACCGGCCTTGACGAGGGCGGACGCGTTCATTGCCTGCTCGCCGTTTCCGATGGGCAGCGGGACGAAGACGGCCGGGAGCCCGACGGCGGCCACTTCGCTGACCGTTGCCGCACCGGATCGGGCAAGGAGGACGTCCGCTGCTGCGTAGACGTTTTCCATGCCGTCGACGTATTCCACCTGGTGGTAGCCATCCGCGGCCAGGAGGTCGCCGTCGTCGTTCGTCACTGCCTTGCCGCGGCCGGTGATGTGCAGCGTCTGGATACCGGCTTCCGTCAAAGCCGTGACGGCGCCGGCAATGGTCCGGTTGATGCTCTGGGCTCCTGAAGAACCGCCCGTCACGATCAGTGCTGGTTGACCTGCGTCCAGGCCAAGCGACTGCCTGGCCTCCGCGCGGCGGGCTGCACGGTCCAGGCCCGCGATGGCCTTGCGCATGGGCATCCCCACATGCCGGGCGTGCCGCAGGCGGGTTTCCGGGAAGGCCACGCCCACGTGCTTGGTGAACATCGCTCCTACCCGGTTCGCGAGCCCGGCACGCGTGTTGGCCTCATGGATCACGATGGGGATCCTGCGACGCCAGGCCGCGAGGTACATCGGAGTGCAGACATAGCCGCCGACCCCGAGGAGGACATCGGCCCGGGCGTCGTCCAGAATGCGCCCGGCCTGTTTGACGGCCGCCGCGAGCCTGCCGGGCAGTTTGAGCAGGTCCACGGAAGGCTTGCGGGGAAACGGAACACGGTCGATGGTGGCCAGCTCGTAGCCGGCAGCCGGCACGAGACGCGTTTCCATGCCGTTCGGTGTGCCGACGGCGAGGATCGTTGCGTCCGGCCGCAGCGCCTTGATGGCGTCGGCAATGGCGAGCAGGGGGCTGATGTGTCCGGCGGTTCCGCCGCCGGCAAGGACCACGGACAGGGGCTTGGGCTGGGAGTTCATCGAGTGCTAGGTACGCTTTCGTGCAGTTTTGCCAAGTCGCCAGCGGCGCTTGGAGCCGCTGGCGGGAGCCATTTGGGCGCGGGCCAATGACAACACTACGCCCACGCCGCACAGCGACATCACCAACGCTGAACCGCCGTAGGAAATGAAGGGCAGCGGAACACCGATCACGGGAAGCAGGCCCGCCACCATGGCCATGTTGATCGCGGCCTGGCCCAGCATCCACGCCATGATCGATCCGCCGAGCACGCGGGCGAACAGGTCTTCCTGGTGGCTGACGACCCGGTAGATGGCAACTGCGAGCAACGCAAAAAGCACGAGGACCACGATGGTCCCCACGAGCCCGAGTTCCTCCCCGATGACGGCGAAAATGAAGTCGTTGTGGGCTTCGGGAATCCACTGGTATTTTTGCCGGCTCTGGCCAAGTCCAACACCAAGCCAGCCTCCCGAGGCAAGGGCGCTGAGGCCCTGTTCGCTCTGGAAGCCGATGTCGCTCGCCCCGGCGCAGCTCTGCCCCATCCAGGAGGTGATGCGGCACATCCGGTTTCCGCTGGTGACCGCGAGAATCAGCGCGGCGGCTGCGGCTACGCCCCCGGCTGTGGCGAAGAGCTTCAGGTTCACGCCGCCGAAAAACAAGCCCGCGGCCATGATGAGCATGACCACCAGCGAGGTGCCGAGGTCGTGCCCCAGGACAATCAAAGTAACGATGGCGGCGGAGACCGGAACAACCGGGATCAGGGCGTGCGTCCACCGGTCGAGAAGTTTGGCCTTGACGGAAAGGACCGTGGCCATCCAGAGCACCAGCGCGAACTTGGCGTACTCCGACGGCTGGAAGGTGAAGCCGCCGATCTCGATCCAGTTCTGGTTGCCCAGCACGCGCTTTCCGATGACCAAGACCAGCACCAGCAAGGCGCCGGCAAGAATGATCGAGGGCCAAGCGAATCTCTTCAGCCACACAACGTTGATCCGTGAAAGCACCAGCATCGCAACAATGCCCACACCGGCGAACATGCCTTGCTTGCTGGCGATGGAGTACGGGGATTCGCCGGCCGCGATCGCTTCGACGCTCGACGCGGAGAGGACCATGATGATCCCGATGGCCGTGAGCGCCAGCGAAGCACCAAGGATCAAGTAGTAGCTTGACCCGCCGCTCGATTTACCGTTTCCTTCAAGGGCCGACCAAAACCCGGCAAGCCCCGAGCGAATGCGGGACGGCAGCGAGGCCCGAGCAACGCCTGCCGCGCGTCCGGCGGGGTCTGCCTTGCCGGCCCGGGTCGGCCCGGGCCTGCTGCGCGTGGGCGTGCTGACCATTGTTACTCCTCGGTGGTCTGTGCCTGGCCTTCCACTAGCTCGCGAACTGCCCGGATGAAAGCATCGCCACGGTGAGCGTAGGAAGAGAACTGGTCCATGGAAGCAGCAGCCGGGGCCATCAGCACGGTATCGCCAGGCTCGGCAATACGTGCTGCCGACCCCACAGCATAGGCCATCACGGTGTCGCCGAAGATCGGGGACGGTTCCGCGGCACTACCAGCTGAATCGGCGGACTGCACCATTTCAGTGTCGCTCTTTGGCTGCCCGATTACGGGCACATCCGGTGCGTGTCGCTTGAGGGAGGCTTCCAGGTCCGCAGTGTCGGAGCCGATCAGCACCACCGCTTTGAGCCTGCGCGCGTTGTTTTTGATCAAGTCGTCATAGTTGACGCCCTTGGACAAGCCGCCCGCGATCCACACGACCTTATCGAACGCCGACAGGGCGGCGGACGCTGCGTGCGGATTGGTCGCCTTGGAGTCGTTGATCCAGAGCACGCCGTTCTGCTTCGCCACAGGCTGGATGCGGTGGTCTCCCGGGAGGTAGTTCCTGAGCCCGTCCCGCACTGCGGCCGGTTCGACCCCATAGGCGCGCACCAGCGCAGCAGCGGCCAGAGCGTTGGCAACCATGTGTCTCGGCGCAGCAGGGCCAAGGTCCGCCAGGGATGCGAGTTCTACTGCCGAGCTCTTCCGTTCTTCGATGAACGCCCGGTCCACGAGCAAGCCTTCGACGACGCCGAGCATGCTGACCGCCGGGGTCAAGGTGGTGAAACCGATCGCCCGGCAACCCTCCACGACGTCGGCGTTTTCCACCATGCGTTCGGTCTCGATCTGCTCGGCGTTGTAGATGCAGGCCTTCTGGGTGTTCTCGAAGATCTTTGCCTTGTCCGCGAGGTAGGACTCGTAGGAGCCGTGCCAGTCGACGTGGTCCTCGGCGACATTGAGGCAGACGCTCGCCACCGGGGAAAGCGATTCGCTCCAGTGCAATTGGAAGCTGGAAAGCTCAACAGCGAACGCGTCGTACTCCACCGGGTCACGGAGCGCGTCCAGGATGGGGGTGCCGACGTTGCCGACGGCGATTGCCTTGAGCCCCGCTGCCTGCAGCATGGCCTCGGTCATGCCCACCGTGGTGGTTTTGCCGTTGGTGCCCGTGATCGTGAGCCAGTCGGCTGTCTTCCGGCCCTTGCGTTCGCGCACCCGCCAGGCGAGCTCGACGTCGCCCCACACCGGCACGTGGGCCCGTTTGGCAGCTGCCAGGAGGGACTGGTCCGGCCGCCAGCCCGGCGACGTCACGACGAGGTCGGGCTTTTCGTCGTCCACTCGGGGCAGCGTCTTGACGGCGTCCTCGCCCAGGAGGACGTCGGCTGCGCCGACGATCTTCAAGGTGTCCGCCTGTGCGAGGGCCCTGGCGCTCGTGGCGGCGTCGACCACCACCACGCGTGCGCCGAGTTCGATCAAGGTATCGGCGGCCGCGAAACCGGAGACGCCGATGCCGGTCACGACGACCCGCAGTCCCTTCCAGTCGGAATCCCAACTGACGAGGTTCGCGAGCCGGTCAGGTGCGGAAGGTTTGGTTTGAGGACTTTCGCTCACAGCAGCACCACCCATTCAGCATAGAAAATCCCAAGGCCGGCCGCCACGAACAGTCCACAAAGGATCCAGAAGCGGACAACCACGGTGATCTCTGCCCAGCCCTTGAGTTCGAAGTGATGCTGGAGCGGTGCCATCTTGAAGACCCGTTTACCCTTGGTGACTTTGAAGTAGCCCACCTGGATGATGACCGACAGCGTGATGAGGACGAACAGCCCGCCGATGATGCCCAAAAGAAGTTCCGTGCGGGAGAGGATCGCAAAGCCGGCCACCGCACCGCCAATGGCCAAGGAACCGGTATCTCCCATGAAGATCTTCGCCGGAGACGTGTTCCACCAAAGGAAGCCCACCAGCGCGGCACTGCAAATAGCGGCCAGCAGCGCCAGGTCGAGCGGGTCGCGGACCGTATAGCAACCGCTGCCCGCCTCGCGGGGTGAACCGCAGGCCTGGTTGTTCTGCCAGATTCCCATGAGGGTGTAAGCGCCGAACACCATGATCGAGGCACCGGCGGCCAGGCCGTCCAATCCGTCTGTCAGGTTGACGCCGTTGGTCGCCGCAGTGACGATCAGGTTGGACCAGACCACGAACAGGATGGCGCCCAGGACGGTGCCGGCGAAGGCCATGTTGAGCCAGGGAATGTCCCGCACAAGGGAAATATGCGTGGACGCCGGCGTGATCCCCCGCGAGTCGGGGAAGTTCAGGACGAGCACTGCGAAGACAATGCCGACAAAAGCCTGGAGAATCAGCTTGGCCTTGGCGTTGAGTCCAAGGCTGCGTTGCTTGGAAATCTTGATGAAATCGTCGAGGAAACCAACGAATCCCATGCCGACCATCAGGAACAACAACAGCAGGCCCGAAGCCGACGGGCCCGGTGATCGCGGGTTCATCATCCACATGATCAGGTGGGTCAGCCCGTAGCTGATGAGCACGGCGGCCACCACGACTGTGCCGCCCATGGTCGGAGTACCACGCTTCGTGTGGTGTGAGGTGGGTCCGTCATCGCGGATGAACTGGCCGTATCCCTTGGTGACAAGGAACCGGATGAAGAGTGGCGTTCCGACCAAGGCCACCAAGAGGGCGACGCCCGCGCCGATCAACAGTGCAATCACAGCAGCTCGTTCCCTTCATTGGCGGCTGTTGCAACCGCGGTGTTCGCACTCGTTCCCGCCTGTGGGGCCAATGCTATCCGATCTCCCAAGTGCCTCAGGCCCACCCCGTTCGAGGACTTGAACAGCACCAAGTCCCCTGGCCGGAGCTCAGCTTGAAGCAGTTCGTAGGCCTCATCGGCCGTTTCGGTGAAAATGCACTCGTCGCCCCACGAACCTTCCTGGACCGCGGAAACGTAAAGCGCCCGCGCTTCGCGGCCAACCACGACGAGCCTGGAAATGTTCAAGCGAACCACTTGTGTTCCCACAGCCGTGTGTTCGCGGATGGATTCCTCGCCAAGTTCCAACATCGCGCCCAGCACCGCCCACGTGCGGCGTCCATGGCCGAGGTCGGCGAGGGTGCGCAAGGCCGCACGCATGGATTCCGGATTGGCGTTGTACGCGTCGTTGATGATGGTGACGCCGTCCGCGCGGTCAGTGCGTTCCATCCGCCACCGGCTGGCCGGCGTTTGCGCGCTCAGCGACTCGGCGATTCCCGCCGCCGGGATGCCTGCCGCGAACGCGGCGGCCGCGGCAGCAAGCAGGTTGGTGATGTGGTGAGCACCGATGAGCTTGCTGTGGACGGGATGCGGGGCACCGCCGTCGGGCAGGAGGAGCTCGAACTTCGGGTGGCCGTCGTCGTCGACATCGAAGTCCCTGGCCTCGACTGCGGCGCCGGGCATGCCGGTAGCGGTTGTTCCGAGCACTTTGGCCCGGGTGCGCGAAACCATCGCGGCGACCCGCGCGTCGTCGAAGTTAATGACGGCGGTTCCGTCCGGCGCCAGCGCCTCGACAAGTTCGCCCTTGGCCTTCGCGATGTTCTCCACGCCGCCGAACTCACCGGCGTGGGCGGTGCCGACGCACAAAACGACGCCGATGTCCGGCTTGACCATCTCGGCCAGGTATTTGATGTGGCCGATCCCGGTGGCCCCCATTTCGATGACGAGGTAGCGGGTGCCGGCATCGGCCCGGAACACGGTGAGCGGCACGCCGACTTCACCGTTGTACGAGCCCTGCGGCGCCACTGTGGCCCCGTCCCGGGACAGAATTCCCGCGAGCAGGTCCTTGGTGGTGGTCTTGCCCGCTGAGCCCGTGATGCCCAGGACAGTGAAAGACTCACCGCGTGCTGCACGTGCGGCACGGATGCGGCGCACGGACTCCGCGGCCAGCGCACCCATGGCGATCACGGCGTCATCGACGACGACGGCGGGGTACGGCCGGCCGTCCTGGTCGGAAACGTCGCGCTCGGTCAGCGCCAGTACGGCCCCGCGTTCGAAGGCGGCCCCGACATAGGCGTGGCCGTCGGCGTTCTCTCCCGGCTTCGCCACGTACAACGATCCGGCGGCCGCCTCACGGGAGTCGGTCACGACGGACGCCGGAACAATGCCCGGGTCCGCTGCCAATCGGCCATTGGTGATATCGGCGATCTCCGCCGCAGTAAGTGCAATCATCTCGGTCTAGGACTCTATCCGCTCGTCCGTGAAAACCTTGAATCCCCGGGCTGTCAAGGCCGCCCGCAGTTCCTCCCGGTCGTCCAGGGCAAGGTTGACGCCCTTCACTTCTTGCCAGACCTCATGGCCACGGCCGGCGATCAGAATGGTGTCTTCCGCAGTGGCCAGTTCCACGGCACGGCGGATGGCGACGTCGCGGGGGTACGCTTCCACGATTTCGCAGTCAAGGTCCTCAGACTCGCGGGCAGCGCGTGCCCCCGCTATGACTTCCGAACGGATCGTCGCGGCGTCTTCGTCATGCGGATCGTCGTCGCTCACGATCACGACGTCGGCGAGCCGGGCGGCTATGGCGCCCATGGTCGGCCGCTTGCCCTGGTCGCGCTGTCCTGTGGCGCCGAACACGACGATCACTCGGGATCCGGGCGCCTTCGGGCGCACGGCCGTGAGGGCCCTCGCCAGAGCGTCCGGGTTGTGGGCGAAATCGACGACGGCGGCCGGTGCATCCGAGATGAGCTGCATGCGCCCGGGTACGGAGACGGTGAATGGATCGTGCCCATCCAAAGCCGCCTGCAGTGCAGACGGGTCGATACCGGATTCAAGCACCATGATGGTAGCCAGCGCAGCGTTGGAGACGTTGAAGTCCCCCGGCAATCCAGTGTGGACACGCAGGACCGTTCCATCGACGCGGCGCAATTCGAACTCGCTTCCCAGCCCGCGCGCCTTGACTGACTCCACGGTCCAGTCGGCTCCGCTGCCCGGGGTGGCCGACAGCGTGGTCACGTGTATTTCCGCCTCATCGGCAAGCAAGCGCCCCCACGGGTCGTCCACGGTCACTACGGCCCGGCGTGCGCGGGCGCTCGTGAATAGCTCCGCCTTGGTCCGGAAGTATTCGTCCATGCTTCCGTGGAGGTCGAGGTGGTCCTGTGTCAGGTTGGTGAAGCCGGCAACGTCGAACGTCACCGAGTCGACCCTGTGGAACGACAGGGCGTGGGAGGAGACCTCCATGGAAGCCGCCTCCAACCCGCGCTCGCGCATGAGGGCCAGCAAGGCATGGACATCCGTTGATTCCGGCGTGGTCAGCAGGCTGGGGATGGCCTCACCCCCCGTAAGGATTTCAATCGTCCCGATCAATCCAGGATTCATGCCAAGGGCGCGGAGCAGCGAATTGATGAAATACGTGGTCGTCGTTTTGCCGTTGGTACCGGTTACGCCGAAAAGCGTGGGCGAAGCCTCATCGAGTGGTTGGCTGCGATAAATGAGGGCTGCGAGCGAACCGACGGCTGCACGGGGATTGCCAACGATCAGCACGGGAACAGCAAGGTCCTCCAGGGCCAATTGGCGGGCGCCGTCCTCGTCGGTCACGACCGCAACGGCACCTGCTTCCACCGCTTGTGTCACAAAGTCTGCCCCGTGGCGTGTGGCTCCGGGCAGGGCCAGGTACAAGTCTCCCGGCTCGACGGTGCGCGAGTTGAGGGACACGCCGGTCACCGACGTGGCGTGGGAGTCCGGCGATAGCGTGATTCCGAGCGACGATGCGATGGCCGCCAAGGGAACTGGCGCCACGACGGCAGGACGGAAGCCCGGTTTGTCCGTAGCCGGCTGGTTCCCTGGAGGGATCGATACGGCATCATTCTGCTCTGACAAAGTGGTCTCCGTTGGTACTCGTGAAACTGGCCGCGCGGGAACCTTGTGGGTTGCGCAAACAGCAGGGGTGGATCGAAATGTGGCCGGACAGATGCCCAACAAGCTTACTTGGCGAAACTGAACTACTTGCCGTACTGGGGTAATTGCGCAGGTGTTCCAGTGGATGGCGGAACGTTGTAGGTTCGCAGGACCTGGCCCATGACCGAGCGGAAAACCGGCCCTTGGGTGATGCCGTAAATGTTGCCCTTGGGCCGCTGGACAACCACCTCCACGATGAAGCGTGGATTGTCCATGGGCGCCATTCCAATGATGGATGCCGTGAAGCCGTCGAAGCCCGGCAGCCCGTCTTCACGGGGTGCTTCGGAGGTTCCTGTCTTGGCGCCTACCCGGTATCCGTCGATGCCGGCATCTTTCACTTCGCCCATGGTGACATTGCTCTCCAGGATGTCGCGGACCTGTTGGGCGGTCTGCTTCGTCACCACTTGGCGGGGATCCTTGGCCGGCACCTTGGCTTCAACCCCGTCTGCTCCGACATAGCCGTCGATCAGCCGCGGTTGCAGCATCACGCCGTCGTTGGCGATGCTTTGGTAGGCACGGACGGTCTGCAGCGTGGATTGCGAAACGCCTTGGCCGAAAAGCACGGTGTACTGCTGGCGGTCGTCCCATTGCTCCGGTTTGGCGAGGATTCCGGAAGATTCGGCCGGTAGACCAATGTCCGGCGCCTGGCCGATGCCGAAGCGTTGGAGATAGTCGTAGCGCTGCTGCTTGCTCAGCCGGCTGCCGATCATCACGGTGCCCGTGTTCATCGAATAGCCGAGGATGCCGGCGAGCGTCCTCTGTTCGGTACCGTGAACGAAGGCGTCGGTGAACGTCTGGCCGTCGATGGTCACGGCAGGCGGAATGGTGACGGTGTCCAGCGGGTTTGATTTGCCTTCATTGATCGCGGCGGACGCCGTGATCATCTTTTCGACCGAGCCGGGCTCGTAGGCAGCCGTCACCGACCGCACCCCGCGGTCTGCGGCCGCCGCTTTGCCCGGGTCGTTGGGATCCGGGGCGTTCGTGTCCGCCATCGCGAGGAGGTTCCCGGTCTTGATGTCCTCGACGACGATTGAGCCCCACTGTGCATTGAGCTGGTTGACCTGGGTCTGGATGGCCTGCTGCGCAAAGTACTGGATGTCCGTGTTCAGCGTCAGCTTGACGTCTTTGCCGTTGACTGCCGGCGTCAGCAGATCGGTCGCGACGGGGATACGAAGGCCGTCGGCGCCGATCTCGAAGACGCGCTTGCCGTCTTTGCCGCGCAGCAGTTCGTCCTGGGTCTGCTCGAGGCCGGCCTGCCCTGTCGTGCCGTCCTTGAGGAAGCCGATGACGCCCCCGGCGACGCTGCCGTTCGGATATACGCGCTTGCTGATGCCTTCCGAGACGATGCCCGGGATGTGGAGCTGGGATATCCGGTCTTCGAGATCGGGCTTCACTTCCTTGGCCACGATGTTGTATTTCTTATCGCCGGTCACGGCCTGCGTCACCTGGTTGACATCGATCCCCAGGGCGCTGGAAAGCTCTGCAATCCCCTCGGTCCTGGAGACCTTCTCGATGGCCTGGGTCCGGGTGTTGTAGCGGGAAAACTCAGGGGTATTGGTGTTGACCGTTTGGTCCACCACGATGTTGTAACGGATCACGCTGCTGGCAAGCACGGCGCCGTTGGCGTCAAGGATCTTGCCGCGTTCGGCCGGCAGGACGGTGGTTGTCAGCCGGTTCTTGTAAGCGGCCTCGGCCAGGCCGCCGACGTCCAGCCCCTGGACCAGGAACAATTTGCCCCCGACCACCAGCAAAAGCGTCAGCATGATGCCAAGGCCGACGCGCAGGCGCGTCTTCGCCGCCGGCGTTCTCTTGTTCTTCGATTTGCCGGTTGTCTGACCCACGTCGATTCCTTGCTGCTTGCCTGGCTGTTTACCTGAAACTCAGGTCGGCTGGACGCTACTGCCCCGGCACCTTCTGCTGCGGGGCCGGGACCGAACCACCGTGGAGATCCACAACCGGCGGCTTCGGTGCCGCAGGAACCGCGGGTGCGGCAGGAACCGCGGGTGCCTGCGGTTTGGCCGGCGTCGAGTCGGCGGCACCGTTGGGCTTGCGGCCGTCCAGTGAATCATTCTTGGCGGGTGCAGGAGCTGCGACGCTGGACTGGCCCGCAACCGCAGGTGGAGCGATGACGGCACCGGGGTTCTGCCCCTTGGTTGCCGGCGTCGCCTTTCCTGTGACCGTCAGGTTGTCCAGATCGATCTGGCCCGTGGCAGTGGAAGCTACCATTCCCAATTCTGCGGCCTTGGCGGCAAGATTCTGTGGAGCCTGGTAGTTCTGGACCTGTTGTGTCAGATCCTGGTTCTGCTTGTTCAGCGACGCGGCGTCATTCCTGAGCTTGACAAGGTCGTATTGCGCCGTGGAAACGGAGATGTTGAGCACAAGAACAGTCAACAGGGCAGCTGCCAGCACGCCGAAGCAAAAGACGACGAACGGAGTCCGGCGCCTCCCGGGGACACTCTGGACGAGCGAGAGCGGCGTCCGCGCCTTGCGGGTCGTGTCGCGTTCCGGCCCCCGGGCGGGCAGGGCACGCGCAGTGTTCCCCACCGTGGTCGGCAGGACCTTCGCGCCAGCGGTGCTCATGCTGTTCTCCTCGCTTTGATGCGCTCCACGGCCCGCAGGCGGGCGGATGCCGCACGCGGGTTTTCGGCGATTTCTTCAGGTGTGGGCACTTCCGTGCCTTTGGTCAGGGTCTTGAATTCCGGTTTGTGTTCCTCCAGCTCCACGGGGAAGCCGAGCGGAGCCGACGACTTGGACCTGGACTGGAATACCGACTTGACGATCTTGTCTTCGAGTGAGTGGTAGGACATCACCACGACGCGTCCGCCCATCGCCGTGGCCGAGAGAGCTGCAGGTACCGCTCTCTCCAGGACGTCGAGTTCCTCGTTCACTTCAATCCGCAAGGCCTGGAAAGTCCGCTTTGCCGGATGCCCCCCGGACTTCGCCGCCGCCGCAGGGACAACTCCGCGGATCTGTTCGACGAGTTCACCGGTGGTGGAGAAGGGCTTGACCGCCCTCGCCGTAACGATGCGGTTTGCGATCCTGCCGGCAAACTTCTCTTCGCCCCACTTGCGGATAATCCGCACCAGGTCTTCTTCGGAATAGGTGTTAACGACGTCGGCAGCAGTCTGCCCGCGGCTTGTGTCCATCCGCATATCCAGCGGGGCGTCGTAAGAGTAGGCGAAGCCGCGCTCCCGCTCGTCCAGTTGGAGGGAGGACACACCGAGGTCCATGAGGATGCCGTGGACTTCCGCGATACCGAGCCCGGCGATAACATCTTCGATTTCGTCGTAGACGGCATGAACCAGGTCTATGCGGTCCGCGAAGGGTTCAAGGCGCGCACCGGCGAGGTCCAAGGCCTCTTCATCCCGGTCAATGCCGACCAGGTGCAGGTCGGGGAACCGTTGCAGCATCGCTTCGGAGTGGCCGCCCATGCCCAACGTGGCATCGATGACGACGGGCGTTTCGCCACGCTTGCGGGCGGCCTCAAAACCGGGTGCCAACAAGTTGATGCACCGGTCCTTCAGAACCGGCACATGCCGCTCCGAGGTTGGTCTTGGCGCGTCTTGCTCCTCCATGCGGCCTCCTCAGAGCTGAATCGTTCGTCCGGCTGTCAGTTTCGTGCTGAGTGGTCGCTTCTTGAGCCGGATCCCCATCCGCGCCTATCGCAGCGTCCGCCTGGCTCCGGGGAAGGTGAGCCAGGAAAACGATGTGATGGGCGGCTGGAGATCCCGTCCAAGAAGCGTTACTGCGTCCCGGTTTCTAAATGAACCCGGGAAGGTTGTCGTCGTCGGTCTCCGAGAAGGCGGCTTCCTTCTCGGCCAAGTACTCATCCCAAGCCTGGGCATCCCAGATCTCTGCGCGGGTTCCGGCGCCGATGACCGCCAATTCCCGCTCAAGACCTGCATAGCTCCGGAGCGCCGGCGGAATCGTCACGCGCCCCTGCTTGTCAGGTACCTCGTCAGAGGCTCCGGACAGGAAAACCCGGATGTAGTCACGAGACTGCTTGGAGGAGATGGGGGCCTCCCGCATGGATTCGTGAATACGTTCGAATTCCCGCTGGCTGAAGACGTAGATGCAACGTTCCTGGCCCCTTGTGAGCACCAAGCCGTCAGCAAGTTCCTCGCGGAACTTGGCGGGAAGGATGATCCGGCCCTTTTCATCCAGACGCGGAGAATGCGTGCCAAGAAACACTGGCCCACCGCCCCATCTGTAAAGGTGCCCGTATCTGCCCCACGCCGCCACTACCCTCTTACTTGCTCCACTTTACTCCACAAGTCCCCACAGTCAACGCAATCCGGCGTGTTTCGGCTCCACTTTCGATCGCAGGAGCCTGAAAACGCGCGGATCCAAGGAGTGGTGGGATGTGGAGGGAACGCGATGGCCATGTGGAGGGGATGCGGGTTTAAATGCGAAAAGACCCGATATTCGGGTCTTTTCGCAATCAGGCCGGAGCCTGGTGGTGCAATGTGGAGGGGCGCTCAGCTCTCCTCGCCGCGGCGGCGCTCGTCCCAGCGTTCTTCAAGGTTGCTCATGAACGAGTTCTTCGTTTTGCCTGGCTTGCCGCTCCTCGACTTCCCCACTGCGGCCCTTCTCAGGGTGGCAAAGTACACGCCGGCACCCATCACAATGAAGCCCAGCACGCCAAGGAAGATGTTCTGCAAGGACACGCCAACCAGCAACAAGAGAATTCCGGCGATAGTGCCTAGAACGCCGATAACGATGTGCCTGGTCGACCATGATCGAATGGGGTCGGAGCCCATTGAATTGGCAAACTTTGGATCGTCCTCATGCAGTTGCTTCTCGAGTTGCTCGAGAAGCTTCTGTTCGTGCTCCGATAGGGGCATCGCGACCTCCTTTAGTCGGCCAGCGCCTGGATACGCCGCGGCCGTCGCCTCTGTTTCCCTACAACGGACGAACCGAAAAAAGGGTTCCCGAAGACCGTGTCTTTTGAACCCGGCCTCACGGAACAGACGCAACCTGGCAATTTATCCAGACGGTCTAAATCTGTGTATCTCTAGGATAGTTTGTTGGCCGCTGTTCTGAAAGGGACGCCGGAGGGCGTACGGGGCCCTCCGCGCTAGGAAGGTGCTGGCCTGTCGGGCTCCGCCTGCGGCTCCAGAAGCGCCGCGGGAAGGACAGTCTTGCTGCCGAACCGCTCGGCGACACGGTCAAGCGCTTGTTCGGCCGCCCGCCAGTTGTCGTCCCTGCGGTCGAAGCTCAACTGCAACGAGGCGTGTTCCGCAGCTTCGAGCTGCTCGGCCCTGACTCCTACAAGGCGCACACTCATCCCGCGTTCCCCCAAAGACTCCAGCAACTGGCTTGCCACCTGATAGATCAACTGGGCGCTGTCGACGGGCGTATGCATTGTCTTGCTGCGGCTGATCGTCGAGAAATCGGCATATCGCAGCTTCAGCGCAATGGTCCTGGCCAGCAGTCCGGCTGTCCGGAGCCGGGTCGCGGTTCGGTGGGAGAGCCTGAGTAACTCGCGGTGCAGGAGCGCGTCATCCGGGGTGTCAACCGCGAATGTTTCCTCCGAGCCTATGCTCTTCTCGAGCCGGACAGGCGTGACCGGCCGCGGGTCCAAACCCATCGACAATCTGTGGACGTGCTCCCCCGAAGCTCCCAGGACTTTTTTCAAGGAAGAAAGCGGCGTTGCCGCTACGTCAGCCACGGTGCGGATCCCCAGCCGGGCGAGGACATCGGCGGTCTTGGCACCGACTCCCCACAAGGCGTTTACGGGCAGGCTATGCAAATAGGCGACAGTCTGCCCTTCCTCAATAAGCAGGAGGCCGTCGGGTTTGCAGCGCGTCGAGGCGATTTTTGCAACGAACTTGTTGGCCGCGATTCCCACGGAGGCGGTGATTCCCAGTTCGGAAGCGACGCGGCTCCGAATCAGCCGGCCAATCTGGAGAGGCGGACCAAGCCGCCTGATGGCGCCACCGACGTCGAGGAACGCTTCGTCGACGCTCAGGGGCTCCACGAGGTCTGTTATCGATTCGAATATGCCCATCAACTGCCGGGACACCTCGTAGTAAAGGCTGTGGCGCGGTTCGATAATGACCGCTTGGGGGCACAGCCGCATGGCGTTGGCCATGGGCATGGCGGACTTCACACCCAGCGCGCGCGCTTCGTAGGAGGCTGACAAGACAACCGAGCGATCCACGGGGAAGCCGACAATAACGGGTTTCCCTTTGAGCTCAGGCCGGGTACGCAATTCCACCGAGACAAAGAAGGCATCCATGTCCACGTGGAGGATGCTGGTGCGCCTCAGTTCCCGCAGAGCAGCGGGGTCCGGGGCGAATGCCCGTCCGGGGCCCCGCCCGTTGTTCTCCGCTTGTGGTCTCACAAGGAAATCCTATGCCGCAGCACTGGTTACTGGTGGCCGCAACCGGCGCCCTAAACTGGAGGCAGCATCCGGCGTCGTCCCCAGGAGGAAATCCCTGTGAAGCTCTTTGGAAAGCCTCAACCCGTCATCCTTGCCTTGTTGGCCACGGGCGTCGCGTTGACCATCTCGGCTTGCGGGTCGTCCCCGGCAGGCACGGCATCCCAAGGGGCGGCACCAACATCGTCCGGGACATCCGCCGCTTCGGCAAGCCCCGCACCGGCCACCGCGACCAAGGCTCCCTCAGGAGCTTCGGCTGCGGTCAACTCCCTCGTCCCGGGATTCCCGCAGCAACTAATTCCCTTGATGCCCAACGCAGCTGTGGAATCCAGCAGTTTCGACAAGACCTCCTCCCCGGCCTCGGTGGCATTGGTCGGCACCATTGCATCCCCCTCTGACGCGGTCGTGGCGTTTTACACCTCCGCGCTCACCGCGCAAGGCTTTAAGGAACTGCCGGGCAGCACTGTGGGAAGTATCAAATCGAAAGATTTCCTGCGTGGCGACAATGAAACGGTGAATATCTCCGTGGTGGAAGCCGCGGGCAAATCCACGTTCACCATCGGTGCCAACGTGGCCGCCGGGTCAATCAAGTGACCGCGGAGGACCTGGCTTCGGAACAGAGCCGTTTTGTGGCCGACGTGGCCGTTAAACTCAACGGTTTCCTTGGGGTGCACCAAGAAACCATGGCCACCATCTCCCCCGATGTCGCTCCCCTCATGAGTTCAATCACGAGCCTTGTGACAGGTGGCAAGCGGCTCCGGGCTTTGATGTGCTACTGGGGGTGGCGGGGTGCCGGAGGTGAGGCCGCACACCCGGACATCATCGCCGCCGGCTGCGCCTTGGAACTCTTCCAAGCTGCAGCCCTGATACACGATGACATCATCGACCGCTCTGATACCCGTCGCGGCGGTCCGAGTGTGCACCGGCGGTTCAGCCAGCTCCATGAGGCCGAAGGCTGGGCCCTGGACAGCGAACGCTTTGGACACGCAGCTGCGATCCTCACCGGGGACCTCTGCCTCTCGTTCAGCGAGGAGGCGTTCGCGGACATTGGTGGCCGGGCTGCTTCAGGCACGGACGCGCGGCGGATCTTCAACCTGATGCGCGCCGAGGTCATGGCGGGTCAATACCTGGACATCCTGGAGGAAGTTGCAGGTCCTGTGCGGGACCGTGCGGGCGCCGTCCGCCGCGCGCAGTCCATCATCCGATTCAAGTCGGCGAAGTACTCAACGGAACACCCGCTGGCCCTCGGGGGCGCCTTGGCAGGCGCCGGCGAAGAGCTCCTTCAGGGCTATTCCGCTTTCGCGTTGCCCCTTGGCGAAGCCTTCCAGCTCCGCGACGACGTCTTGGGGGTTTTCGGTGACCCCGGCACCACTGGAAAACCCGCGGGAGATGACCTCCGCGAAGGCAAACGGACCGTACTCGTGGGATTCGCGATCAACCAGGCCGGTGCTGCTGATTCGAGCTACATCGACACCATGCTTGGACGGCAGGACCTGGGAGCCGCAGAGGTTGCCGAGATCAGGCGGATCATCGTGGATTGCGGAGCGCTCGAAGCCACCGAGGCGATGATCGAGGACCTCAGCAACGAAGCTTTCGAGGCCCTGGAACGCCTCCCCCTGGCCGACCTCCCGCTTACCGCGCTCAGGCAGTTGGCCGAAGCCGCAGTCAGCCGCGCCTCATGAATTCTTTCGTAACTCCACGTTAACGACAGTCGAAATATTGCCCTTAAATACAGTGGCAAATAGAGTGGCGGCGGTCAGACTGCTGATCGCCGCCACTGTATTTAAGGCAGGAGTCCCTTACCAGGCTAGCGACTGCGCCCTGCGCCGGATTTCAGTTTTGCGCCCTTCGCGGAGCGCATCGACAGGACGGCCACCCAGCGACTCGTCCGGAGTGAAAAGCCACACGATGAGCTCCTCATCCGTGTACCCGGCGTCGCCGAGCACTGCGATGGTGCCCTTCAGGCTCTCCACCACATGACCGTCCTGGATAAAGAGAGCGGGAATCGAACGGATGTTGCGTTCGCCCACTCTCACCGCCACCACTGCACGCTCATCCAGAAGACCGTGGACCTTGGTGATCGAAACGTTCAGCAGCTCTGCCACATCGGGCAGCGGCAGCCATTCGGAAACGAGGCTTTCTACATTACTCACGGATCAAGATTGCCACGCCGCGCGCTTTGCGCCTAGCCGGAGGAGGCGGGTACGCGCGGAATTTGCGTCCCGAATTGCCCAAGATCGAATGCAGGCGGATTTCTTGTGCGGAATCGAAAAATGTGAGAGATTCACATTGATCACATTTGCATCAACACTAACTTTAGTAACATTGGCAACAGCGGCATCCCCGACATCCGCTGCTGAGATGAGGATTGCTCCCATGACGACGCCCAGCTCGCCCAAGAAGACAACGAGCATGCCCATAATTGCGGCCACAACAGCGGCGCTGCCCGCCGTCATGCTCTCTTCGTTGGCAATCGCCCAGCCGGCAACGGCGGTTCCGGCGGTACAAGGCCAGAAGATCCCCGCATCGCTTGCCGCAGCCATGCAGGCCCAGGCCTCGGCCGTGTCCGCAAACGTCATTCCCGCCTCGGCGGTTGCCGCAGCCATCCCTGCTGCCGTGCAGCCCATGGCGCCTGGTGCTCCAGCCACCTACACCATCGTCCGGGGCGATACCATCAGCGCCATCGCGGTGCGCTACGGGCTGGACACCAACACCGTCCTGCAGCTCAACGGGCTCTCGGCCAACACCATCATCTATCCGGGACAACAGATCAAGCTGTCCGGTTCGGCACCTGCTCCCAGTGCGCCGGCACCCGCCCCCAGCCCGGCACCGGGCTCGTCATCGAGCGGCGCAAGTTACACAGTCGTTCCCGGAGACACCCTGAGCGGTATTGCCGCCCGCCACGGAGTGGCATTGTCCGACGTCTTCAACTGGAACGGCCTCAACGGCCGTTCGATCATCTACCCGGGACAGAAGATCCAGGTGGGCCCGGGAACGAACGCACCGGCCCCGGCCGCACCGGCTCCTGCCGCACTGGTCCCCGCTTCGGCTCCGAAGGCGCCGGCACCTGCGGCACTCGCCAACACGGGCTCGTACACCATCAAGTCGGGTGACACCCTGGGCGGCATCGCATCGCGCCTTGGCGTGTCCTTGTCATCGCTGCTCTCGGCCAACAACCTGTCCATGAGCACCATCATCTATCCGGGGCAGAAGCTCGCCATCCCCGGGGCTCCCGCTCCCTCGGCTCCGGCGCCTGCTCCGGTCAGCACACCGTTGGTTCCGAGCACGTTCCTGGGCTACACCTACCCTGCGGCAGTGGTCAGCTCAGCCAACGCGAACAAAGCGCTGCTCAATGCGTCTCCGGTTCCCAGCACCGCCCAGATGAAGGGGATCGTCGCCGATACAGCCCGCCGGATGGGAGTGGACCCTTCCCTGGCCATGGCCTTCGCTTTCCAGGAATCGGGCTTCAACCAGCGTGCGGTCTCCCCCGCCAACGCCATCGGCACCATGCAGGTGATTCCCTCCTCGGGTGAATGGGCTTCCCAACTGGTGGGACGCAAGCTCAACCTCCTCGACCCGTATGACAACGTGACCGCCGGCATCGCCATCATCCGCGCCCTTGTCAACACCAGCAAGGATGTTAATACGGCCATCGCAGGCTACTACCAGGGCCAATACTCGGTGGCCAAGCACGGCATGTACGACGACACCAAGGCGTACGTCGCCTCGATCCTGGCGCTCAAGAAGAACTTCAGCTAGGCCACGACGCACAACACGGGCCCGGGTCGCATGCGATCCGGGCCCTGTTTTTGCCCAAGTTCTGCTCAATGTTCTGCTCAATTAGGATCGTAGGGTGCAGGAAAAAGTTTCGGACCAACTCCTCGGAACCCTCGTGGACGGGCGCTACCTGGTGCGATCGCGCCTCGCGAACGGCGGAATGTCAACCGTCTATCTCGCCACCGATGAGCGGCTCGCACGCGACGTCGCGCTCAAAGTGCTGCATCCGCACCTTGCCAACGACCAAAACTTCCTCGACCGCCTGCAGCGCGAGGCACGGGCCGCGGCGAGCCTTTCCCACCCGCACGTCGTAGGCGTCCTCGACCAGGGACAGGACGGCCACATTGCCTACATCGTCATGGAGTACATCAAGGGCCATACCCTGCGTGACGTCCTTAACGAGAAGGCCGCGCTTCCGCCCCGGCTCGCCTTCGCACTGATCGACCCGGTCATTGAAGGGCTCGCTGCCGCCCACGCGGCCGGGCTGATCCACCGGGACGTCAAGCCGGAGAACGTCCTGATCGCCGACGACGGCCGCATCAAAGTGGGCGATTTCGGCCTGGCCCGGGCCGTCACGGCGACAACCAGCACGGGTGCCCTGATCGGCACGGTCGCATACCTCGCTCCCGAGTTGGTCCTCGGCAAAGCCGCAGATGCCCGGAGCGACATCTACTCCACCGGCATCATGCTTTACGAAATGCTTACCGGCGGGCAACCTTATGCCGGCGACGTTCCCATCCAGGTCGCATACCAGCACGTCAACGCGGCCATCGCACCGCCGTCGCGCGCCGTCCCCGGGCTTGCCGCGGACGTGGACGAACTCGTCCAGTGGTGTACCGCAAAGGATCCCGAAGAGCGTCCAGTGGACGGTTCGGCGCTGTTGTCGGAACTGCGGCACATCCGCACAACCTTGACCGACGCGGAACTGGATATCAACCCACCGGCCGCAAAAGCGGCAACACCGGAAAGGCAGGACGAGGCAGCGGCAACCGCGGTAGTGGCTCCCTTCCCTGCCGGACACACGGAGCCGCTGGAACGGATTGGCCGCCCGACCGAGATCATCTCAAGCCAGCGAAATCCAACCACGGTGCTTCCGCCGTCGGTACCCTCCTCCGGCGCCGCGGCTTTCAACATCCAGTTGCCGCAGGACCGGGATCCGCTGGATCCGTCCGAGGCCCCGCCCAGCAAGCGCGACATCAAACGGATGGAGCGCCAGGAGGAAAAGGACCGTGCCCGGGCGGCAGCCACGCCGTCGCGCTCCTTGCGGGAAGGCAATCCGCGCCGCCGGGCTGTGATCTGGACGGTTGTGGTGATTGTCCTGGCGATACTGGCCACAGCGGCGGGTTGGTTCTTCGGTATGGGGCCCGGCTCGCCCGGAACCATACCGGACACCAGGAACAAGACAGTTGCCGAGGCGCAACAGCTCCTGAGAACGGCAGGCTTCCAATCGGAGCCGAAGGACGTGTTCGACGACGACGTCACGGCAGGTTTGGCGGTTGGCACGGAACCCGCGTCCGGCCAGGTCGTCCGGAAGTTCCAACCGGTCTCGCTTTTCGTCTCGAAGGGTCCGCAGTTGTTTCCGCTTGCGGCGATGACCGGCCTGACACTTGACCAGGCAAAGGATGCCCTGAACACGGCCGGAATGGCCCTCGGCAAAGTCACCGAGCAGTATGACGACAAAGTGCCTTCAGGCACGGTGATCTCCCAGTCCCCGCCCAAGGACACCGCGGTCCGCCATGGCACCCCGGTGGCGCTGGTGGTCTCCAAGGGACCCCAGCCCCTCCCTGTACCGGATGTCCGCGGCATGACGCAGCAAGCCGCGGTCAAGGCGATCGCCGACGCCGGATTCACGGCGAAGATTGCGCCGGAACCTGTCTACGACAAGAAGGTCCCCGCGGGAGCCGTGGTCAGCCAGTCCCCTGCCAACGGCACCTTGATCCGCGGCGAGGTCGTCACGTTGACCCTGTCCAAGGGGCCGAAAATGGTGCATGTCCCGAACTTCGTCGGCAAGCAGGCGGATGCCGCCCGCAAAGCCTTGGAGTCGCTCGGGTTCGAGGTCCGGATCAATAACATCCTGGGTGGCTTCTTCGGCACGGTCCGTGACCAGAACCCGGTGGACAGCGATGCCCCGGAGGGCTCCGTGGTCACCTTGACCGTCGTGTAGGACGGCTTGCTGCCGGACTACCTCTTGGTGAGGGCTCCAGCCACGAGGAACGCCATCTCGAGGGATTGCATGTGGTTCAAGCGGGGATCGCAGACAGACTCGTAACGGTCCAGGAAGGCGTCCTGGTCAATGGGGTCGGCGCCGCCGAGGCATTCCGCAACGTCGTCGCCGGTCATCTCCATGTGGAGTCCGCCGGGTACCGTGCCCAGGGCGTGGTGGACTTCGAAGAACCCGCGCACTTCGTCCACGACGTCGTCGAAGTTGCGCGTCTTGTACCCGTTGGGCGAGGTGACAGTGTTCCCGTGCATCGGGTCCGTGACCCAGAGGACCTGGGCGCCGGAGGCAGTGACCTTCTCGACGACGGCAGGCAGCTTCTCGCGGATGTTCCTGGCGCCCATCCGGGTGATGAAGGTGAGGCGGCCGGGCTCGCGGTTCGGGTCCAGCTTGTCAATGAGCCGCAACGCGTCGTCTCCGGACGTCCCGGGACCGAGCTTGACGCCGATCGGATTGCGCACGCGGGACAGGAAGTCCACATGCGCATGGTCGAGTTCGCGCGTGCGCTCACCGATCCAGAGGAAGTGCCCTGAGGTGTCGTAAGGAAGCCCTGTGCGGGAGTCGATGCGCGTCAGGGCACGCTCGTAGTCCAGCAGGAGTGCTTCGTGGCTCGCGAAGAACTCCACGCGCTTGAGGGCTTCGAAATCGGCGCCGCAGGACGCCATGAACTTGATCGCCCGGTCGATGTCCCTCGCCAGGGACTCGTAGCGGGCATGGGCGGGATTTTCGGTGAACCCCTTGTTCCACAGGTGCACCAGGCGAAGATCGGCGAAGCCGCCCTGGGTGAAGGCTCGGATGAGGTTCAGGGTGGAAGCCGAGGTGTGGTATGCCTTCAGCATCCGGCCCGCATCGTGGGCGCGGGATTCGGGGGTGAAATCGTAGCCGTTGACGATGTCTCCGCGGTACGCGGGCAAGGTGACGCCGTCGCGGGTTTCCTCGTTCGACGAGCGGGGCTTGGCGAACTGGCCGGCCATGCGGCCCATCTTGATGACGGGCATTGCCGCGCCATAAGTAAGGACAACCGCCATCTGCAGGATGGTGCGGACCCGCGCACTGATCTTGTCCGCGGTCGCGTCCTCGAAAGTCTCCGCGCAGTCTCCGCCTTGAAGCAGGAACGCCCGGCCCTGGGCTGCAGCGGCCAGACGCTCGCGCAATATGTCCACCTCGCCGGCAAAAACCAGCGGCGGAAGCGCGGAGAGTTCCTTGACGGAGGCGTCAAAGACGGCCTTGTCGGTCCACGTGGGTTGCTGCGAAATAGGCAGCTTGCGCCAGTCGTCCAAGCCGGGGTAGTTTGCCGCGCCGCTTTGCGCGGTGCTGGTCAGGGGGCTGCCCAGGGAACTGGTGAGGGGGCCGGTCGTGGACGGTGCAGGGTTCGCGGATAGCTCAGTCACTCTTCAAGACTAGTTGCCTTCACCGCTGTTCGGGGCACGGCAACCGTAACCCTCCTGCGCCGTCCGTCACACTTTCCCGGTCACCGCGCTGTCGCCGCCGTCAGGCCCTGCAAGGTCACCGGTCGTCGGCCTCGTTTCCTGGCCGCCGGCGGCTGGGTCCGCTTTGCTTCCGTTCGCGGGCTCCGGGAGCTGCCCGGCCAGCCGCTGCTTGACGACGGCGGCATATTCGTCCACATATTCCTGCCCCGAGAGCCGCATGAGTTCGTACATGATCCGGTCGGTCACTGCGCGCTGGACCGAGCGATCCTCCTCTTGGCCGTAGTACTCGCTGAAGTCCAGCGGCTGCCCGAAGATGATCCCAATCCGGCGGATATTGGGCAGGCGCTTGCCGATGGGTTGGACCTTTTCGGTGCCGATCATCGCTACGGGAACCACGGGAACGCGGGTCTGGAGGGCAAGCCTGGCGACTCCAACCTTGCCCCGGTAAAGCCTGGCATCGGGACTTCGGGTGCCTTCCGGGTAGATACCCAGCAGGCCGCCGTCGGCCAGGACGTCCCTGCCGGCCTGCAAGGACAGTTCGGACGCGGCGCCGCCCGAACGGTCCATGGGCAACTGGTTGGTGAGCCTGAAGAACATTGCCGTCAGGCGGCCTTTAAGCCCGGTACCCGTGAAGTACTCGGACTTGGCGAGGAAGCTGACCCGCCGGGGCACCATCACGGGCATGAAGATCGAGTCGGAAAAGGACAAATGGTTGGAGGCGAGAATTGCTGCGCCCTCCTGCGGAATATTGTCGAGGCCCTTGACCCAAGGGCGGAACAGCAATTTGAGAAGCGGACCCAAAAGGATCCGCTTCATGACCCAATAGAACACTTCGGTTCCCCTCCAGGGCGGCGTCTGTATGGCGGCCGGACGGTCCCGGCCCGCATTCAGAAGCCACCCTACTTCAGTGAGAAATGTCCCGAACAGTGACACGATGGACTCATCACGGAAAACAGTGCCGCAAACTTCAGTAGCCTCGGAGCCATCATGAACCCTCTCCCCGATCCTTCGCCGTACGCCAGCGACTTCACAGGTAGCGGACCCAGCATCGGCGTTGTGATGAGCCACGGCTTCACGGGCAGCCCGCACAGCATGCGTCCTTGGGCCGAGTACCTGGCGGCCGAAGGCTATGCGGTCCGCCTCCCGCTGCTTCCGGGCCATGGGACCACGTGGCAGGATATGGCCACCCGGCACTGGCAGGAGTGGCACCATGCAGTGGATGCGGCATACCTCGAACTCCAGGCCGAATGCGAGTTCGTGTTCGCCGCCGGCTTGTCGATGGGTGGGACATTGGCCCTGCGGATCGCGGCTACGCGGCCGGTGGCGGGCACCGTCGTCGTCAATCCGGGGCTGGTGATCGACGATCCCCGGGCCGCGGTGGTGGGCATCCTCAAGCACGTCCTGAAATCCACCCCGGCCATTGCCAACGACATCCTCAAGCCCGGCGTGGACGAGGGTGCCTACCCCAGGACGCCAGTCGCGGCCGCCCATGAATTGAAGAAGATGTACAAGGACACCATCGCACTGCTCCCCCGTATCTCGGCACCGTTGCGCGTCTTCCGCTCCGTCGAGGACCACGTGATCTCAGTTCGAAGCGTCGAGCTTTTGAAAGAGCGGGTCACGGCTCCGGTGGAATTCAGCACTTTGGAAAACAGCTACCACGTGGCCACGCTCGACAACGACGCCCCGGAGATCTTCCGGGGTTCGGCCGAGTTCATCAGGAAAACCATGGCAGGGCTGGCGGGCGGTTCCGCTCCGGCCACTCCGTCCGGCACCGAGCTCCAGGATTCAACCCATGAATAGGCCAGGGCCCGACTCCCCCGACCAGAGCGCCAACAAGGACGACGACGCGGTCTGGCTCGATTTGGTAGCCAGGCTTGAGTCGATGCCGTCCTCCGCCCTGGACGATGCGCCGGTCACGGAGGAGCCAGTCGGCGAATCCGGGACGGAACCGAATCCGGGTCCCGACGACGGTCCAGGCCGCGCGCCGTCCCGGTCATTCCAAGACTTCGACCCTCTTGGATTGTCCGGGATGTCGAAAAGAGCCGCTCCGGAAGAAAACGCCGCCGAGGGCAGCGGAACGGCAGGCCCGCGCGACTACGACGTCGAGGACGGGAACGACTTTGTCCCCGAGGACCCGCCAAGCCTCGCCGGCACGGAACCTCTGACCATGCTCGCCTGGATCGGAGCCGTGGGCGGACCTGTTGCCCTGCTGTTCGTGGCGATGTTCTGGCGCTCCGCGCCGCTCCTGGCCGTGATGAGTATCCTGGCAATCTTCCTGGGCTCGGTGGTTTACCTCATCATGAAGCTGCCCCAGGAAAAAGACGAGAACGACGACGGCGCCCGCGTCTGAGCGGACCGCCGCACCTTCGATCGCGGCCGACGGCCCTTACTAGCCGCGTGCCCTGCCGCTGACCCGCGACAGGTCGGCGGCGCCGATCATCCCCGCCCGAGGTCCCAGCGCGGCAAGCTTGATGTCAGCCGCGGGACGGAAACCGCGGCCGGTGAGGTTCCGGGCGAATGCGCTCCGCGCAGGGCCGACAAGAAGCTCACCGGCATCGCACAGCCCGCCGCCAATGACGAACGTCCCCGGGTCGAGCGCGGCCGCCAGGTTCGCAAGGCCGAGCCCGAGCCAGTGCCCCACTTCTTCCAAAAGCTCCTTCGACGCCGAGTCCCCGGCTTTTGCCCGCTCAGTGACGGTGACGCCCGTGATGTTCTCGGCGGAGCCGCCGGCAGCCTTGAGCAACTCGTAGGCAACGGGTGAATTCCGGAGGGCGAGCTCCCTGGCCTCCCTGCCGAGTGCATTGCCCGAGGCGTATTGCTCCCAGCAGCCGCGGTTGCCGCATTCGCAGCGATGCCCGCCGGGGACCACGATCTGGTGGCCAAATTCCCCCGCCACGCCGAACCGCCCGCGCTCCACCCGTCCATCCATGACCATGGCACCACCGATGCCGGTGCCGAGGGTGATGCAGACGAGGCGGCTCTCACCGAGACCGGCGCCGAAACGCCATTCGGCCCAGGCGGCAGCATCGGCGTCGTTGGTCACAAGGACCGGGCGCCTCAGCAGGCTCTGCAGGTTTTCGCGCAGCGGCTCGTTGCGCCAGGCGAGATGCGGGCTGAACAGCACGGTTCCGCCGTCGAGATCCATCCAACCGGCGGCGCCGATCCCCACAGAGGCAATCCGGTGGCTCCTGCCCAATTCCTCGACAAGCTCGACGATCACCCGCTCTACAGCCCGTGCGTCGTTGCCGGGCGTGGAGCGCCGCGCCTCCTCCAGCACGCGCCCCGAAGAATCCACGACTCCCGCTGCCACCTTCGTGCCGCCGATGTCGATGCCGATGGCCAACCCCCTGCGCCCGAGATGGGAACGGCGCGCGGCCCACGCCACCGATTCCCAGCGCAAGCCGCCGTACGGGGAGCCGGGGCGCCGGCCGGCGCCGGCGGAACCGGACCAGGAAATCCTCCGACCTCGTTCCGGGATCTGCTCATTGGATGCATTCAGTGGCATGTCGCAATCCTATTCCGGAGGCCGCATATGTTCGGGCATGTCCGGCGGTACGTACGGGGCGCCCGCCCGCAGGCATTGGCGGAATCCAATGCTTGGCGTAAAGTTACTCAGCAGTAACTTGAGTAAAGTGAATCGCGACACAGCCATTGCTTGGCCATATAGAGTTAGAGCAGCCCCGCAATGGTCTGTTGATATCGAAGGAGCTATCGTGCGTGAATTCAGTGTTCCGCCCTTGGTGAATGTTGCCCCCGAAACCAACATCACGGACCTCGTGATTCGTCAGGCAGCCGAGCCGTCCGACCCGGCATTGTTTGCCAAACTCAACAGCGCCGGCGAATGGCAGGACATCCGGGCAACGGAGTTCCTCAAGGACGTCTCTGCCCTGGCCAAAGGCCTGATCGCCAGCGGCGTGGGTGCGGGCGACCGGGTGGGCATCATGTCCAGGACCCGGTACGAATGGTCCCTCGTGGACTTCGCCATCTGGTTTGCGGGCGGGATTTCCGTTCCGATCTACGAAACATCGTCGCCGTCGCAAGTTGCCTGGAACCTCGGCGACTCCGGCGCCGTCGCCGCGTTCGCCGAGTCCGCACACCACGAGGACGTCATCCGCCAGGCCGTCACGGCCGAAGCCCTCGACTCGGTAGCCCATGTCTGGCAGCTCGAAGGCGGCGGCCTTGACGCACTCCGCAGCGCGGGAAGCGGCGTCAGCGACGAGGAACTCGAGGCGCGCCGCAGCAGCGCCGTGCTTGCCGACGTCGCCACGATCATCTACACCTCCGGCACCACGGGCCGCCCCAAGGGTTGCGAACTCACGCACGGCAACTTCGTGGAGCTCTCGGAGAATGCTTTGGCGTCCCTCGGCAACGTCGTCAACAACGACGCCAAGACCATCATGTTCCTCCCGCTGGCCCACGTCTTTGCCCGGTTCATTTCGGTCCTGGCCGTCGCGGCCGGCGCCAAGGTGGCACACACACCGGACATCAAGAACCTGTTGGCGGACCTGCAAAGCTTCCAGCCGACCTTCATCCTTGCGGTTCCGCGCGTCTTCGAGAAGGTGTTCAACTCGGCCCTCACGAAGGCGGAGGACGGCGGCAAGGGCGCTATCTTCCATAAGGCCGTGGAGACGGCGATCGCCTACTCCACGGCGCAGCAGTCGGGATCGCTCGGCTTGGTGCTCAGGGTCAAGCACGCAGTTTTCGACCGTTTGGTGTACGGGAAACTGCGCGCCGCGATGGGCGGCCAGGTCAGCCACGCGGTCTCCGGCGGCGGCCCGCTCGGCGAACGCCTCGGCCACTTTTTCCACGGTATCGGCCTGCAGATCCTTGAAGGTTACGGCCTGACCGAGACCACGGCCCCCATTACAGTCAACACACCGTCCTTGATCAAGATCGGCACGGTGGGAGCCCCGCTGCCCGGCAACGCGGTCAAGATCGCCGACGACGGCGAAATCCTCGCCAAGGGCGTCTGCGTCATGAAGGGCTATTACAAGCGGGATGACCTCGCCGCGGAGACCTTCGTCGACGGGTGGTTCCGCACGGGTGACATCGGCGAACTGGATGAGCAAGGGTTCCTGAAGATCACCGGCCGTAAGAAGGAAATCATCGTCACAGCCGGCGGCAAGAACGTGGTGCCTGCCCAGCTCGAGGACCAGATCCGCGCCGACGCGCTGGTGTCCCAAGTCCTTGTGGTCGGCGACAACCGGCCCTTTATCGGTGCATTGGTCACTTTGGATGAGGAAGCACTGCCGGGCTGGCTGGAGCGCCACGGCCTGCCCGCGTCCACTACCACGGCGGACGCCGCGGACAACCCCCTCGTCCGGGCGGCTGTCCAGGAATTGATCAGCCACGCGAACCAGTCGGTCTCGCATGCCGAAGCGATCAAGTCGTTCCGGATCGTGCCGTCCGACTTTACCGAAGCCTCCGGCCACCTCACGCCGTCGCTCAAGGTCAAACGGGCACAGGTGATCAAGGACTTCGACGCTGTAATCGAGGAGATGTACGCGGCGCCCAAGGCATCCTGACAGGCCGAATCCGGCAGACGGCATCCTGACACTGCCGAAGCAAAGCAAAGGGTCCCGGGCTCATTGAGCCCGGGACCCTTGCTTCATGCTTGCCGCCTCGCGGCTATTCCACGACGATCAGCAAGTCTCCGCCCTGGACCTGCTCCACGTTGTTGATGGCGAGGCGCGAGACCGTGCCGGCTACCGGCGTCGTGATGGACGCCTCCATCTTCATCGCCTCGATGGTGGCGACGGTGTCGCCTGCCTTGACGGCGTCGCCGGCGTTGACAGTCACAGTCACGGCACCGGCGAAGGGAGCTGCGACGTGGCCCGGCTTGGATGCGTCCGCCTTCTCCGCGGCCTTGACGTTGCTGACCACCGACTTGTCACGGACCACCACGGGGCGGGACTGGCCGTTGAGCTTGCACATGACGGTGCGCATGCCCTTTTCGTCGGGCTCCGAGACCGCTTCCAAGGAGGCAATCAGGCGCACGCCCTTTTCGAGTTCGATGATGTGTTCGGCACCCAGCTGGAGGCCGTACAGGTAGTCGCGGGTATCAAGCACCGACAAGTTGCCGTACGTCTCGACGCTCTTGAGGTAGTCCTTGGTGGGACCTTCGAACAACAAGCGGTTCAAGGTCCTCTGGCGGGACTTGGAATCGCCCTTGAGCGCCGCGCTGTCTTCGGCGCTCAGTTCGACGTCCCGGACCTTGATGCTGCGGCCCTGGAGGGCCTTGGTGCGGAACGGTTCCGGCCATCCGCCAGGAGGATCTCCCAATTCACCCGACAGGAAGCCGATGACGGAGTCCGGGATGTCGTAGTTCTGCGGGTTCTCGTTGAAGTCCGCAGGATCTGCGTGGATTCCCACGAGGTGCAGCGCGAGATCGCCCACCACCTTGGACGACGGAGTCACCTTGACCAAATGGCCAAGGATGCGGTCCGCGGCGGTGTACATGTCCTCAATGGCTTCGAAACGCTCGCCAAGGCCCAGTGCGATGGCCTGCTGGCGCAGGTTGGACAGCTGGCCGCCGGGGATTTCGTGCTGGTAGACCCGGCCTGTGGGACCGGGAAGGCCGGACTCGAACGGCGCGTAGACCCGGCGGACCGCCTCCCAATAGGGCTCCAGGGAGCTGACGCTGGCCAGGCTGAGCCCGGTGTCGCGCGGGGTATGTGCCAGGGCCGCCACAAGGGCCGACGCCGAAGGCTGGCTCGTCGTACCGGCCAAAGACGCCGACGCGACGTCGACGGCGTCCACGCCGGCTTCGACAGCGGCCAGCAAGGTGGCCAGTTGGCCGCCTGCGGTGTCGTGCGTGTGCAGGTGGACCGGAAGGTCGAAGCGTTCACGCAGGGCGCTCACAAGCTTGGCCGCGGCCGCCGGGCGAAGCAGTCCGGCCATGTCCTTGATGGCGAGGATGTGCGCACCGGCGTCGACGATCTTCTGGGCCAGGTCCAGGTAGTAGTCGAGGGTGTACAGGTTCTCATTCGGGTCAAGAAGGTCGCCGGTGTAGCAAAGCGCGACCTCGGCCACGGCGGTGCCGGTGGCCCGCACCGCGCGGATTGCCGGAGCCATTTGGCTGACGTCGTTGAGGGCGTCGAAGATGCGGAAGATGTCGATGCCGGTTGCCGCGGCCTCGTTGACGAATGCCTCGGTGACTTCCTCCGGGTAGGGCGTGTAGCCCACCGTGTTGCGGCCGCGAAGCAGCATTTGCAGGCAGACATTCGGCAGCGCCTTGCGGAGCGCGGCCAGTCGGTCCCAGGGATCCTCCCCCAGGAAACGCAGGGCGACGTCGTAGGTGGCACCGCCCCAGGCTTCAACCGACAGCAGTTCCGGCATCAGCGCGGAGACTGCCGGGCCCGCCGCGACGAGGTCGCGGGTGCGGACGCGGGTTGCAAGCAGCGACTGGTGGGCGTCACGGAAGGTGGTGTCGGTGACGGCCACGGCCTGCTGCTCGCGCAGTGCCTTCGCAAATCCGACCGGCCCCAACTCCTGCAGCTTCTGCCGCGAGCCCGCCGGCGCAGCAGTTCCCGCAAGCGAAGGGAGCTTGGCTGCGGGGTCCGAGTGGACTTTGAGTTCGCCGTTGGGCTTGTTGACCGTCACATCGGCCAGCCAGGTCAGGAGCTTCGTCCCGCGGTCCGCGGAGACGTGGGATTTCAGCAGTTCCGGGCGCTTGTCGATGAAGTCTGTCGCCACATTGCCGGCAATGAAGTCAGGGTCGGCAAGAACTGCCTGGAGGAAGGGGATGTTGGTCGATACGCCACGGATCCGGAACTCGGCCAGGCCGCGCCGGGCGCGGGCCACCGCGGCCGGGTAGTCGCGTCCGCGGCACGTCAGCTTGACCAGCATGGAGTCGAAGTGCGGACTGATTTCGGCACCCGAGTAGACCGTACCGCCGTCGAGGCGCACCCCGGCTCCACCCGCGGAACGGTAACCGGTGATCCTTCCGACGTCGGGCCGGAACCCGTTGGCGGGATCTTCCGTGGTGATGCGGCACTGCAGGGCGGCACCCTTGATGGATACTGATTCCTGGCTCAAGCCGAGGTCTGCGAGCGTCTCCCCCGAGGCAATGCGCATCTGCGCCTGGACGAGGTCCACGTCCGTGATTTCCTCGGTGACCGTGTGCTCAACCTGGATGCGCGGGTTCATCTCGATGAAGACGTGCTGGCCCGCGCGTTCGCCCTCGGTGTCCACCAGGAACTCCACAGTTCCGGCGTTGACGTAGTTCAGGGCCTTCGCGAAGGCCACGGCATCCCGGTAGAGGGCCTGGCGGATCGACTCGTCCAGGTTGGGTGCCGGAGCGATTTCGACGACTTTCTGGTGGCGGCGCTGCAAGGAGCAGTCGCGCTCGAAGAGGTGCATGACGTTGCCCTCGGCATCGGCCAGGATCTGGACCTCGATGTGGCGGGGACGCAGCACTGCCTGCTCCAGGAACATGGTGGGATCGCCGAAGGCTGCGTCGGCCTCGCGCATGGCGGACCGAAGGGCCTCGGGGAGCTCTTCCCGGGTCTCGACACGGCGCATGCCGCGTCCGCCGCCGCCGGCTACCGCCTTGGCGAAGATCGGGAATCCGATCTCGTCCGCCGCCGCAATGAGCTCATCGAGGTCCTTGGAAGGAGCACTTGACTTCAGGACCGGTACGCCGGCCTTGCGGGCGGCTTCGAGCGCCGCGACCTTGTTTCCGGCAAGCTGCAGTACCTCCGCCGGCGGCCCGACGAACGTGATGCCTGCGTCCTGGGCGGCACGGGCGAGATCCGGGTTTTCGGACAGGAACCCGTAGCCGGGGTAGATCGCATCTGCACCGGCTTCTTTGGCCACGCGGATGATCTCGTCCACGTCCAGGTACGCCCGGACAGGATGGCCCTCCTGTCCGATCAGATAAGCCTCATCAGCCTTCTGCCGGTGGATCGAATTGCGATCCTCATATGGAAAGACCGCTACGGTCTTGGCGCCGAGTTCGTAGCCGGCGCGGAAGGCCCTGATCGCGATTTCGCCGCGATTAGCCACCAGAATCTTGGAAAACATGCTTCTCCTGCATCATTGCGGGTGTAACGGTCGGTGGTCACAGTGTGTAAGACCTCCATACCCAAACACAAATCTTTGTGGTGACAGTCACACAGGAATTCGTCACGAGCAGTGTACCTTCGCCCGCCATGCAGTTTCACGTGCTAAAAGCTTGTTCGCGTGCAAGTGGTACGGACCGCCCGGGCCGATAAGGCAGGAATCGGCGGCCACTCAACATATGATGTTGGAGGGCAGCGGCAGGGCCCCGTTCCGGCAAGTACGGAACACAAGCACCGCGACACGGCAACCGGCGTTAGGTTTTGGGTTTTCAAGTGCAAGTAGTCAGCATCAGCAGCCTCAAAGGCGGCGTGGGCAAGACGTCCGTAACAACCGGGCTCGCCTCGGCCGCACTGGCCGCGGGGATCTCCACCCTTGTTGTGGACCTGGATCCCCACGCCGACGCCACGACGGCCCTCGGCGTCCAAGCCGGCGAACAGCTCGATATCGGCCGCATGCTGAAGAACCCCCGCAAGGCGAGGCTTTTGGACAACGTCGCCAGCAGCGGCTGGGTTGACCACCCCCGCAGCAACGGCAAAGGAACGGCCCTGGATGTCGCCGTCGGATCCGCCTACACCGGAATCTACGATCGACCGGACCTTGGGCGCCGCGATCTCCGGCGCCTGACTGCCGTCCTTGCCCCGGCCGAAAACTACCAGCTGGTCCTGGTCGACTGCCCGCCGTCCCTCAACGGCCTCACCCGCATGGCCTGGAGCGCCAGTGACCGGGTGGTCCTCGTGGCCGAGCCAGGGCTCTTCTCGGTTGCCGGCACGGAACGCACCATGCGCGCCATTCAATTGTTCCGCCAGGAGTTCGCTCCCCAGCTTGCTCCCGCCGGAATTGTTGCGAACAGGGTCCGGCCCGCCTCGGCCGAGCACACCTTCCGGCTCGCCGAGATGGAATCGATGTTCGGCGAGCTCCTGCTGGCTCCCCATATTCCGGAGCAGGCGAACTGGCAGCAAATCCAGGGCGCAGCCCACGCCGTACACCACTGGCCCGGCGACTCGGCCAAGAACACGGCAAAGCTGTTTGACTCTCTTTTGGAGAACATGCTGTCCTCCCACAACGGCACCCGGGAACGCCGCAAGCGCTGAGGGCAGGCCGCGAGGCAGAATCCACCCCTTAAATCGATGAAGCCGCCTTCCTGCCGGAAGGCGGCTTCATCGGTGTTCATCCCGTGCGGTGTTTAGCCTGTGCGGCGCGCGGAACGGCGTTTGCTGAGTTCGTCGTCGGGAAAGGACTGTTCTGCGGCGTGCTCGCTCGGGAGCGCAGCCAAGCTGCCTTCAACCTCGCGCCATACGCGTCCGACTGCGATGCCGAAGACGCCCTGGCCGCCTTGCACCAGGTCGATGACTTCATCCGCGGACGTGCATTCATAGACACTCGCGCCATCGCTCATGAGCGTGATTTGGGCCAGGTCTTCGACTCCGCGTTCGCGCAGGTGTTCAACTGCCGTGCGGATCTGCTGGAGGGACACGCCGGTGTCCAGGAGGCGCTTGACGACTTTGAGAACCAGGATGTCCCGGAAGCCATAAAGCCGCTGCGAACCGGAACCCGCGGCGCCCCGCACGGCGGGTTCAACAAGGCCCGTGCGTGCCCAGTAGTCCAGCTGGCGGTAAGTAATGCCTGCAGCCTTGCACGCGGTGGGACCACGGTAGCCGGCATCCTCGTCCAGGACCGGTAGGTCCTCAGTGAAGAGCAGACCCTGGGCACCGCTTGCGGGTACAGCAACGCCTGTCGAGGCCTGCTTCAGCTCGCCTGCTTCGCCTTTGGGACTCACGTGACCCTCCTTGTCAGAAGTTCCCTTGGGGATGGTGCATACGCGGCAACACGAAAGGGGAAATGCACTCGTGTAATTTCAACGCGTCCGCACCTTTCAGTGTGACTTGCGCGCGTCGTGTATGCAACGGGAACTTGATATCTTCGACGTTAGGCGTGCGGGAGCCTTAGGTCAAAGACGTCCGGGCCATTTTCGGATCGTGTCGAAACTTTCACCCTCAACTTTAACCTTAGGCGCGTTCAGCCTTCGAAATCCTCTGGCTCCACGTCGTCCAGGAACTCACGGAAGCGGCGCAACTCCCGCTCCTCGTCAACTTCGGAACCCGGCTCGGTGTCTTCGCCTTCGTCGTGTTCGGTAATCCGGACACCGGCTTCTTCCATAACCGCGTCGGCGCACCAGATGCGGCATTTCGCGCGCAACGCAAGCGCCAGCGCATCGGAAGCGCGGGAACTCACTACAGTACCGTCGTCGAACTGGAGCTGACCGTAGAAGATGTTGTCCTCGACCGCGACGATGTTCACGCTGATGATCGAGTGGCCGAGCGCTTCAACGACGTCGATCATCAAATCGTGCGTCATGGGACGGGGCGGGACCACGCCCTGCTGGGCCAGGGCGATGGCACTGGCTTCGGGGGTGCCGATCCAAATGGGGACATGGCGTTCCCCGTGCATCTCACGGAGGAGGACCAGGGGCTGGTTCGAGGGCAGTTCGATCCGCACTCCAACGATCACGACTTCAATCATCATGCGTCCATACGGGAGATACGGTCCTGCACCAAGGCTCGATGCAGGCTGAGGCAGAGTTCGCTGATTTCGCGGGCGGCTTCCGCGGCCCGGGCTTGCGACGCTGCATCCTTGCGGGACGTCAAGGGGGCGACGACGCGCTCCACCAAGCCGAATTCGCGCTCGGCCGCCGCTTGGAACGGCCGGAGGTGCCGCGGCTCAAGTCCGTGGCTTTCCAGTTGGACACAGGCCCGCGCCACTTGAAGCGCATGTTCGTCGAATTTGCCGTTGATATGGCTGATCAGCCCGTAACTAAGGAGGGACTGCAAGAGCGGGACACTGGCCCCCGATTCCGTCCTCAACTGTTCCTCGCTGAGGGCACGTGCACGGCCCTGCAGTTCGGCGGCAAGTTCATCCGACACAATCCGAGGGGACACGGACACCCCAGGCGGGAGGTTTTCGGGACGCTCGCCACGGTCGATCGCGTCAAGGTAGTCCTTGATGACCTTGAGGGGCAGGTACTGGTCACGTTGGAGGGCCAGCACGAAACGCAGCCGCTCGACGTCGCTTTCGGCGTATTGCCGATACCCGGCAGGCGTGCGCTTGGGATTGATCAGTCCCTTTTCCTCAAGAAAGCGGATCTTGGACGCCGTCATCGTGGGAAAGTCGTCGCTGAGCTGGGCGAGGACCTCCCCGATGTTGAGGACCTGCGGTCCTCGCCGTTCCGGCTGGGGCAGTGCCACAGGCGTACCCGGAATCAGTCTTGGCCTGCTGCGCGGGCAGGGCTCAGGTAGTAGGTGAGGCGGAACTTGCCGATCTGGACCTCGCTGCCGTTCTTCAGCAAGACGTTGTCCACCCGGTCCTGGTTGACGTAGGTGCCGTTGAGGCTCCCGGTGTCCACCACTTCGAATCCCTCGGGAGTGCGCACGAATTCCACGTGCTTGCGCGAAACCGTCACGTCATCCAGGAAGATGTCCGCATCTGGGTGGCGGCCGGCGGTAGTGACGTCAGAGTCCAAAAGGAACCGCGCGCCCGCGTTCGGGCCGGTGTGGGCAATCAGCAAAGCCGATCCGGGAGGCAATGCCTGGACGGCGGCCCGCTCCTCGGCCGCCAGCGACGGCCGGGCATCCGAGTCGTGGTGGCGCACGGGCGTGAGCTGGATCGAGGTGGTCTCCGATGTTGGCTGTTCTTCAGCACCGTGCTCGTTCCGGGCGTGGTTCCGCTTGCCGCCAACCATGGAAATCCTCCTCATCCGCCGGCAGTTGACAATACTGCCGGTTACGCAACTGCCCGGTTTCCCGGGCCAAACAGGTCGCTGGCCCACCGCCGTCGCTCCCCCGCTCCGGGGAGAATCGACTTGGCGGGCCAGATACCAATTAGCCTACCTGTTGTTCGTACTCTGATGCACTGAGAAGGCTCTCGATAGCGTCAGCTTCCGAGAGCTTTACCTCAAAGAGCCAGCCGTCCCCGTACGGATCCGAGTTGATCAGGGCAGAGTCGGTGTCGAGAGCCTCGTTGCGGGAAACAATTTCGCCGCTGACCGGGGCGTATATGTCGCTCACGCTCTTCGTGGATTCGACTTCGCCTACGACGTCGTTGCCCTTCACCGAGGTGCCGGGTTCGGGCAGCTGTGCGTAGACGACATCGCCGAGCGCGTCCTGGGCGAAGTCCGTGATGCCGACGCGCACGACGCCGTCTGCATTCGGGGCACTGACCCATTCATGTTCGGCGGTGTAAGAAAGATCGGCAGGAATGTTGCTCATGAGTCGCCTTTCATCGGGACATTTCGGACCACGACGGCGGCCCGGTCATCCGGCCACCGCTGAAAGTATAAGCACATCCCGCCCTCGTCCCGACAGGTCTCTGGGATGATGGGAGCCTGAGTCGAGCCGCATCGTCCTGCAACGCCGTCGAAGGAGCGCGATCATGCCGGAACTGCCCGAAATCACTGCCTTGGCAGGCTTTCTGGACGAGCGGCTGGCCGGCGCAACACTCACACAAATTGTGCTGCCCTCGGCCTTCACGCTGAAGGTTGCGGATGCGCCTTATGAATCGTTGGTCGGACGGACAGTCGATTCCGTCGGCCGGCACGGAAAGTTCCTTGCATTCAACATGGGGGCCGCGCCCCAGGCGGCCAACACGGACGAGCCGCTCTCTCTGATCGTCAGCTTCGCGAAGGACGGCTGGCTGAAATTCTCCGATACGGAACCCGGCACTGAAACGGGCTCCACCGGCGGCTACTTCGCCGCCCAGCTGGGCTTTGCGAACAATGGGCGCGACTATGACATCACGCTGACCGATGACGGGGCCTGGAAGGGCCTCGCCCTTTTCATCGTGCGCCGGCCCGCTGAAGTCCCTGGCATTGCCGAACTGGGACCGGACGCCCTCAGCCCGTCCTTCGGCCTTGAGGAATTCGGCCGGCTTTTCACGAAGAGGCAGCAGGTCAAAGGACTTCTGCGGGACCAGAAACTCATTGCGGGAATCGGGAACGGTTACAGCGATGAAATCCTCCATGCAGCGAAGCTGTCTCCGGTCGCCATCGCTTCCAAGCTGGAGCCGGACGCCGTCGAGCGCCTTTTCAGGACCATGAAGGAGCTCCTCCAAGGCGCGGTCACTGAACTCTCCGGCAAAGGACCCAGTGAGGTGAAGCCGGCGAAGAAAGCGTCGATGCGCGTGCACGGAAGGACCGGAGAGCCTTGCCCTGTCTCCGGTGACACCATCCGGGAGCTTGCCTTCGTCGGCACCTCGTTTCAGTACTGCCCCACATGCCAAACCAACGGCGAGATCCTTGCCAGGCGCGGGACGGTCAAGGGCTGATCCCTGGACAGTGCGCGTCGCCTAGGCGATGGGTGCATCCTCAGGTTCGCGCGCGACGTCGGGCGCTGCTTGCGGCGAGGACGCGGACTGCGCCCCTCCCCCGCGCCGGGCGGCCGCCGCGGCGGCGATCATGACGAGCAAGGCCGCTACGGTGATGGCAGCCCCGGCCCAGATCGGCGAGGTGTAGCCCAGGCCCATGGTGATCGTGACGCCGCCCAGCCAGGCACCGAGGGCGTTGCCCACATTGAAGGCACCGATGTTGGCGCCGGAAGCGAGGGTAGGCGCGGCGGCCGCAAAGTGCATGACGCGCATTTGCAGGCCCGGCACGGTAGCGAACCCGAAACCGCCCATGAGTGCCAGGGAGAAAAGGGTGGCCACCGGGTTCGCGGCGGTGAGTGCGAAAAACACGAGCACCAGCACGAGGCCCGCGAGAATCACCATCAGTGTTTTGTCGATGGTTTTGTCGGCCGCTTTCCCGCCGGCGATATTGCCGACAAAAAGGCCGCCGCCAAACAGGACCAGCAGCCACGGGACGGCGCGGGGATCGAACCCGGAGACCTCGGTCAGGGTGAAGGCGATGTAGGTGAAAGCACCGAACATGCCGCCGAAGCCAAGGATGGTGACAATGATCGAGAGCCACACTTGGCCGGACTTGAAGGCGCCCAGCTCACTGCGGAGGCTACCGGTGGCAGCGCTTTCCTTGGTGGCCGGGACCATGAGGGCGATGCCCGTGAGTGAGATGACGCCGATGATGGTGATGGCCCAGAAAGTGGAGCGCCAGCCGAGGTTCTGGCCCAGGAAGGTTCCGAAAGGCACACCCAGGACGTTGGCGGCAGTGAGGCCCGTGAACATGATGGCGATGGCTCCGGCCTTCTTGTGGGCCGGGACCAGGCTGGCCGCAACCACTGAGCCGATCCCGAAGAAGGCCCCGTGGCAGAGGGCGGAGACAATGCGCCCAATCAGCATGGCCGCGTAGCTGTCCGCGATGGCCGAGAGGAAGTTGCCCGCGATGAAGAGCACGAGGAGACCGATGAGCACAGGCTTGCGGGGCAGCCGCGTGACTGCCGCCGTGACCAGGAGGGCACCAACGACGACGCTCAGCGCATAGCCGGTGATGAACCAGCCTGCGGCTGCTTCGTTGACTCTGAACTCGGTGGCTATTTCGGGCAAGAGGCCCATGATGACGAATTCGGTCAAGCCGATGCCGAATCCGCCGAGGGCAAGGGCGATCAACCCTGCGGGCATTTTGTTACTCCTTTTGGGGGCTGGCTTCCTGTGAGAGTGGAAGTGCGCAGCCGAGAATCGTAGAATATTAGTTGCAGACGCCGCCTATATAGTTGCACACGCCATGTAATTGCGCAAGCAACTAGTTTCCGTTGCGTCGGCGTTTTTCTACGATCGGCAGGAGTTTCGGGAGACATGGGCATCAAGGACGACGCCGTTGAGGTGCGCGCACAAGGGTGGCGGACCCTCGCTGCGCTGCACGGAAATATCGAGGCAGCGCTGGAGAAGGCCCTGCAAGCTGCTGCGGATCTCTCCGTGGTCGAATACACGGTGCTCGACGCACTGAGCCGCCAGGACGGCTGGCACATGCGGATGCAGCAACTCGCCCGCGCCACGGCACTTTCCAGCAGCGCCACCACGCGCCTCGTGAACCGGCTCGAAGACCGCGCGCTGCTGACCCGCATCTTGTGCGCCGACGACCGGCGGGGCATCTACACGGAGCTTACCGACGCCGGCCAGAAGCTCTTGTTGGCGGCCCGGCCGGTACACGACGAAACCCTGGCGCAATCGTTGGCAGCGGCGGAATTGGTGCCTGAGCTTGAGCCGCTGGTGAAGGCGCTGGGGGCGCTGCAGGGGGTTTGAGGGCCTGTTGCCGGAGGCGACAATGCGTGGGCGCCGAGCCCACCTAGGCCGACTCACGCAGGTCAGGATGGTGCTCCCAGTATTGCGGGTGGCTCCAGTAGTACAGGTCCACGGTTTCCGGCGCCGGGCCGCCGAGCGGCCCGGCGTTCAAGAATGCCCCTGATGTTCCAGTCGTTCCGTGTTTTCCGTGTGTGCCGGGCAGGGAAGGGGCCGTGGAGCGGTAGTGGTGTCCTGTGGGGGTGCGGATCACGTGGACGTGCTGTGTGGCGGGGTGGGTTTGTGCTGGGCGGGTTTGTGCTGTCCAGCCGGGGAGTTCTTTGGTGTGGTTGCAGGCTTCGCACAGGCCTGCCCCGTTGTCCAGGCTGGTGGTCCCGCCTTGGTGCCAGGGGATGATGTGGTCGAAGTGGCGGATGGGCGCGTCGCAGTAGGGGGTGCGGCAGGTGTCGTCCCGGGCCTGGATGAAGCGCCGCATCCCGGGCGGGAAAAACCGTGCCCTTGAGTCCGCAGCGAGGAGCTCCCCGGTTTTTGGGGCGGTGAAGAGGCGCCGGAGCCAGACCTTGAAATCCTGCTCCCCCGGCTCGGGCTGCGCGGATTCTGCTTGGTCTGGACCTGGCGAGCCTGGCTGGTGTGGCGGGTCTGGTTGGCCGGGTCCCGCGCGGCGTTGTCTTGGCTCGGACTNCGCGGATTCTGCTTGGTCTGGACCTGGCGAGCCTGGCTGGTGTGGCGGGTCTGGTTGGCCGGGTCCCGCGCGGCGTTGTCTTGGCTCGGACTGGCCAGCCCGGCGCTGATCCGGCTTGTCTGATCCAGCCCGCCCGGGTTTGCCGGGCCGGCCGGGTTCGGCGGTGCCGGGGTTCCCGGCCACGAGGGTCCTGGCCCACGCGGCCGGGACGATCCCGTACCCGGTGAGC
>NZ_JAKEEC010000024.1 GCF_021483235.1 Arthrobacter alkaliphilus
CCCGGACACACCACGTGTCCGGGGCCTGACCCATTTAAAACTCCACCACAACCACACGTGACCGGGCACCCGCCCAGAACCCGCCACAGGTGACCGGGCGTCCGCCAGGGAACCGCCATACGTGACCGGGCGTCCGGCAGGGAGTGACCGGATCTGACCGGGGGTCGGCCAAAAACCCGCCATACGTGACCGGGGGTCCGTCAAGGACCCTCGGTCACATATGAGCCTGTTTCCCCGGACCGTCGGTCAGATAAAGGCTTGTTTTCCTGGACCGTCGGTCACATAAGGGCCTGTTCCCCCGGACCCCGGCTCACCTATTACCGGTCCCGGCCCAACCCCCGGTCACGACCCAACGCCGGCGCACCCATGTGCCCCCGGCTGCCGCCNCCCCCGGACCCCGGCTCACCTATTACCGGTCCCGGCCCAACCCCCGGTCACGACCCAACGCCGGCGCACCCATGTGCCCCCGGCTGCCGCCCCGGATGTGGACGGGTGTTGGGTTGGGGGCGGCTGTATGTGACCGGGCGTCGGGCTGGGAGGCGGGATAGGTGACCGGGCGTCGGTCAGGTCCGGGAGTTCGCCCGCGGCGGAATTGACCCCCAAAACCGGCCGAAAATCGGTGAATTTGGTCAAAAAAGCGCGGAAACACGCGGAATTTGCTGGCCGCGTCCTCCCAAGCTGGTAAGTTTTCGAACAGTGGCTCATACGCATGCCGTGTGTGAGCTCCAAAATCGTAAAGTCCAGGAGGACACAAATGGCTAAGAACCGTAGCGAACTGGTTTCCGAGGTTGCTGGCAAGGCTGGCACCAGCCAGGCTGCAGTCAACTCCGTGCTCGATGCCCTGTTCGAAGTTTTCGAGACTTCCGTCGCCGCTGGCGAGAAGATCACCATCCCGGGCTGGCTCGCCATCGAGCGCACCGACCGCGCTGCCCGCACGGGCCGCAACCCGCAGACCGGCGAGACCATCCAGATCGCCGCTGGCCACAGCGTCAAGCTGACCGCCGGCTCCAAGCTGAAGGCAGCTGTCGCCAAGAAGTAAGTCACTTCGGCGAACGCCCAGAAAGGCGGCAACCTGCGGGTTGCCGCCTTTCTGCCTTAACCTGCCGATTCGCCGCGCCGCCGACGTTAGCGGACAATGGATAGGTGCCATCAGCCAAAACTCCCGCCACTGCCCCTTCTCCCGCTTCCAAGCCGGGAACGAAGGCAGGCGTTGCCGCGGAGGGGATCCCCCTGCCGTGGCAGCTTGCGGGCCTCGCTGCGCTGTTCCTAGCCCTCGCGGGCGCCCTGATCTTCTCCGGCGCCTCGGCCGCCCGCCAAGTCTCTGATCCAGGGGCCTTGGTCCGCTGGGGGCTGCCCGTCGCGAAAGCCGTTCAGAATGTGTCGTTGGCGACGGTGATCGGCGGCCTCATCTTCGCCGTCGCTATCCTTCCCAAGCACGTGTCCCGATCCAAGGGCGATGACGCCCCGGAACACCCCGCATTCTCCCGTGCGTTGGCCGTAGCCGCAGCAGCAGGCGCCGCCTGGACCCTTTCCGCCGTCGCGGTTCTGGTGCTCACCTACGCGGATGTAGCCGGGCAGAGCCTCTCCGGGGATGCGCAGTTCACTTCGTCGCTGGTCTACTTCATGACCGACATCCAGACGGGGCAAGCCTGGCTCGCGGTGACGATCATCGCCGCGATTGCAACTACGGCGCTGTTCGGTGTCCGCTCGTTGACGGGCTTGGCGCTGACGCTCGTCCTAGCGCTGGGCGGACTCATCCCGAGCGCGCTGATCGGCCACTCCGCGAGCTCCAGCGACCACGAGGGAGCCATCAACTCCCTCGGCCTGCACCTGGTAGGTGTCTCCACTTGGGTGGGCGGCATCATCATGCTTGCTGTCCTCTCGGGCCTCCTGCGGGGTTCGAAGGCAGCAGGCACCCAGGACATTACAGAGCAGACCCTCCGCCGGTTCTCTTCGTTGGCCGGCTTTGCCTTCGTGCTGGTTTTCGCTTCGGGCGTCGTCAACGCGAGCATCCGGGTCACCAGCTTTTCGGCTTTGGTCGGCACCCCGTATGGGCAGATCATCCTGGCGAAGGCGCTGGCCACTGTTGTACTCGGCTGCATCGGGTTCATGCACCGCCAGTGGGTGATCCCGCAGCTGGGCCGCAAGTCGATGACCACCCGCCGGGTGCTGTGGCAGCTCGTATTGATTGAACTTCTGGTGATGGGCGCGACGTCGGGACTCGCCGTCGCGCTGGCCAGCTCGGCACCGCCGCAGCCCGCCACCTACGCTCCTGACGCCTCGCCGGCCTTCATCCTGTCCGGTTACGAGCTGCCGCCTGAACTGACGCCCGCGCGCTGGTTGAGCGAGTGGCGCTTTGACTGGCTTTGGGTGGCCGTGGCCCTCTTCGGCGCCGCAAGCTACATCCTTGGCATGGTCAAGGTCCGGCGCCGCGGTGACTCTTGGTCCTGGTTCCGTGCGGCGAACTGGATGATCGGCCTGCTGGTCCTGACGTACATCACGTCCGGCCCGCCGTCGGTCTACGGGCGGGTCCTTTTCTCGGCGCACATGGTGGACCACATGGCGCTGACCATGGTAGCTCCGTTGTTCCTCGTCCTGGGTTCGCCGGTGACGCTGGCATTGCGCGCCCTGCCCAGCCGTGGCGAGGGATCGCGCGGGGACGGCTCCCGTGGCCTTCGCGAATGGCTCCTGGTATTCGTGCACTCGAAGTTCTCCCAGTTGGTGACCCACCCACTCTTCGCCGCGGCAAACTTTGCCGGTTCGATCGTGCTGTTCTACTTCTCGGACGCCTTCGGCTATGCGATGCGTGAGCACGTGGGCCATGAGCTCATGAACCTGCACTTCTTGCTGACCGGCTACATCTTTGTCCTCACCATGATCGGAACAGACCCGCTGCCCCGGCGCGCGCCCTACCCGATGCGTTTGCTTCTCCTGCTGGCCACCATGGCCTTCCACGCATTCTTCGGTGTGTCCATCATGGGCGGCACCGGGCTGCTCGCCGCCGATTACTTCGGCAACCTGGGCCGGACCTGGGGGGCCTCGGCCCTCGTGGACCAGCAGACAGGCGGTGCTGTGGCCTGGGGAATCGGCGAAGTTCCCACCTTGATCGTGGCGATCGGCGTCGCGGTCATGTGGTCGCGTTCGGACGAGCGCGAGACCAAACGCACCGACCGGGCGGCGGACAGGAATAACGACGCCGACCTCAATGCTTACAACGATATGTTTGCGCGGCTTGCAGACCGCGATGCCAAACTGGCGAATCGGGCCTCCAAGCAGCCCGAAAGCAAGACCAACCTGGAAGGACGCTGATGAGCGAAACCGTACGCACCCAACTGCGTGTCCGCGCCTCTGAACTGGTGGGCCGGGGCTGGCTCAACACCGGTGGCAAGACCCTGGACCTGGAGGCGCTGCGCGGAAAGATCGTTCTGCTGGACTTCTGGACGTTCTGCTGCATCAACTGCCTGCATGTCCTCGATGAGCTGCGCCCGCTTGAGGAAAAGTACTCCGACGTCCTGGTGACGGTGGGCGTGCACTCTCCCAAGTTCGAACACGAAGCCGATCCCGTGGCCCTCGCGTCCGCCGTGGAACGCTACGAAATCCACCACCCCGTCCTGGACGACCCCGAACTCGCCACCTGGAAGGCCTACACGGCCCGCGCCTGGCCCACCCTCGTGGTGGTGGACCCCGAGGGATACATCGTCGCCCACCTTTCGGGCGAGGGCCACGCTGACGGCCTGGCGGTGCTCCTCGAGGAGCTCGTTGCCGAGCACGAAGCCAAAGGGACCCTCCACCGCGGTGACGGCCCGTACGTAGCTCCCGTCCCGACGTCGGGCACTTTGCGTTTCCCGGGCAAGGCGACCCAGCTCAGCAACGGCAACTATCTCGTGGTCGATTCCGGCCACCACCGCCTCGTGGAACTGCGCCCGGACCTTGAGACGGTGGAGCGGATCATCGGTTCCGGCACCAAGGGCTACCTGGACGGCGCGGCGGAAATCGCCCAATTCAACGAGCCACAGGGCGTGGCAGTCCTTCCCTCGGACCTCGCGTGGAAGCTCGGCTACGACGCGGTGGTCGCGGACACCGTCAACCACCGGCTCCGCGGCGTCACGCTCAGCTCGGGGTACGTGCAGACCGTTGCCGGCAACGGAGTGCAGCGACTGCTCGACGCCGGCCCGGCCCGTGTGACGGAAAGCGGTGCCGGCGTTTGGGCTGAGCATCCCGACGGCGGTCCGGCCGACTTCGCGGCCGACGCAGTGGACGTCGGGGTACTGGGTGTCGGGACCGGGGTTTCCCTGTCCTCGCCATGGGACGTGGTGTGGAGCGAAAAGCTGCAGCGCGTCGTCATCGCCATGGCCGGCACGCACCAGATCTTTGCGTTCGAGCCCCTCAGCGGCGAGGTGTCCATCCTGGCCGGCTCTGGCCTTGAAGGCTTGCTTGACGGTGCCGCCGAGGAAGCCTGGTTCGCCCAGCCTTCGGGCCTCGCGGTGGACGCTGACCAGAACATCTGGGTGGCCGACTCCGAAACCTCGGCACTGCGCCGCTTGGTCCTCGGCGAAACGGGTGTGACAGTCGAGTCGGCCGTTGGCAAGGGCCTGTTCGATTTCGGATTCCGGGACGGCGAGGCGACCGAAGCCCGCCTGCAGCACCCCCTCGGGGTCACCGTGCTCCCCGATGGCTCCGTCGCTGTGGCGGACACCTACAACGGCGCCGTGCGGCGCTACGATCCCGCGGCCAAGGCAGTGTCCACCCTGGCGAGGGGCCTCGCCGAACCGAGCGACGTCGTCGTGGTCTACCCGGAAAGCGGGGAGCCGCTGCTGGTGGTGGTGGAGTCCAACAAGCACCAATTGGTCCTGGTTCCCATCCCCAAGGAAGCGCAGCAGGTGGACGAGGGAGCATCCCAGACCCAGCGGCCCAAGAGCCCTGTGGCGCCGGGAATGCTCGAACTCACCGTCCGCTTCAAGGCACCGACCGGACAGAAGCTCGACGACCGCTGGGGAGACCCCACGCAGTTGAAGATCTCATCCACTCCGCCCGAGCTGCTGCTTTCGGGCGGGGGAACCTCCGTGGGGCTGTTGCGGACCCTCGAGCTGTCCGCGGACGTGCCCGAGGGGGTCCTTCACATTACGGCACGCGCCGCTGCATGTGATGGCCCGGAAACCGAAGACGGCGAGATCCCGGACCACGCCGCGTGCCACCTCTACCAGCAAGACTGGGGCATCCCTGTGGTCCTGCAGGCCGACGGCGACACCGACTTGGTGCTCGACCTGCGCGGGATGGACTAAGCAGGTTGGACTAAGCAGTTTGTTCTAGGCCGGGCCTACGGAGGCCCGGCCTAGAAACTCACCAGGGGCGTGACTGTAATGGTGTCCGCGCCCACGTCCAACCGTGTGGTGAAGCTGAAGTCATGAACGGCGCTCAGGTCGCCGACCTGCCCGCTGAAAAGGTCGATTTCCCGGGCGGTCACCTTGGCCTTGCCGTTGAGGGGCGCCACGACCCACTGCCCGTTGAAAGGGTCGATACTGACCTTGGGGTACTCCGTGATCTGCCATTTGATGGTCCCGTCCACCACCCGGCTGTTGGTGACATGGTAGAACGGGCAGTCCGGCTGGAGCTTTTGCTGCTTGGTGGCGTCGGCTGCGCAGGTGTCCAGGAACTCCTTGACCTTGTCGCTCACCACCTTGACCATTGCGTCGGTCGGCTTGGTCAGGAGGTTGAGGGGCGCCTGGGGCAGGGCCCCGGTGGTCACGGACGTGCTGGCGGTCGGTGCCGAGAAGTATTTGCCGGTGAGGCTGGCTTCGTATTGGCCGGGGTAAAACACGGCAAAGCTGTTGCGGCCATTGGGCAAGCTCACCGGGACCCCGTTCAGGGTGGCCTCGTTGGCGTTCACCACGGTGACCTCGATGGTCGGCAAGGAGGACGGCACGAAGGACCACTTGCCGAAGAACAGCCACTCGGTGCCCGTCCGCTCCAGCAGGAAATCCGAATGCAGGGCCTTGCCGTCGATCTTGTAGTCCATGGGGACCGATACCCGGTTGCCGCCGCGGGACTCTGCGTTGCCGATCTTGATATCGGTCATCTTCGACGCCGCCGTCTGCAGGGCGGTACCGTCCAGCATCGCTGCATTGGCGTTGGGCACCGAGGCGTGCAGGAGCCCCAAGGCTTCGCCGCCGTGCCCCTGCTGAAGGGCTGCGAGGTAATCGCGCACTTGCTGCTGCGGGCTTGCTACGGAGCCGCTCACCAGGTTGACGGAAACGATCGCTGCGGCCACGGCAAGCATCAGACCGAGCAGCCACCCGGCCGCGGTCTTCACCAACGCTTGACTCAACTGCACGCCCTTTACGTTACCCGCCGCGCTGAGGTTCCTTATGCTCGGTTGGCGTACCGGAGGTAGACGACGCCGTTGCCAAAGCGGCGCTCGTCCAACAGCTCAAGGGTCAGGCCGACGCCGTCGGGCAGGAATTGTTTGCCGCCTCCCACCACCACCGGCGTGAGGAAAAGGCAGAACTCGTCCACTAGCCCGGCCCTGATGGCCTGGGCGGCGAGCACCGTGCCACCAATGGACATGTCCAGCTCTGCGGCCTCTTTCAGCCCGCGGATGGCGCCGGCGTCGAACTCCCGCTCAATGCGTGTCCTGGCGGTGGACGGACTGTCCAAGCTGGTGGAGTACACAATTTTGTCCGCGGTGCGCCAGATGTCTGCGTAGTCGCGCATGACCTGGGGCTCTCCTGAGAGGGGCATGTCCTCCCACGCGGCCATGACCTCGTACATCCGCCTGCCGTAGAGGTAGGTGCCAATGGGCCGCTCAAGGTCGTTGACGAAGGCGTGCACTTCTTCGTCCGGCATGCTCCAGTCAAACTTTCCGTCGGCGTCGGCGGTGTAGCCGTCAAGGGACATGATCCCCGCGTAGATCAGTTTCGCCATGCACAGACGGTACACACCTGCAGGGGCGACGGTATAGTGCCCGGCATGGATGACAAAGCGATTCTGCTCAAATACCTGCGCGCCCGTCGCGGCGACCTCCTCGCCAAGCTTGACGGACTCGACGAGTACGACGTCCGCCGGCCCATGACCCCCACAGGCACCAATCTCTTGGGACTGGTCAAGCACGTGGCGAGCGTGGAACTCGGCTATTTCGGGGAGGTGTTCGGCCGGCCAAGCGGCCGGGATTTGCCGTGGTTTGCCGATGATGCCGAGCCTGACGCGGACCTGTGGGTTCCGGCCGAGGAAAGCCGCGAAAGCATCATCGAACTCCACCGTTTTTCTGCGCAACACAGCGACGCAACCATCGAGTCGCTCCCGCTCGACGCTCCCGGAGAAGTGCCGTGGTGGCCGGAGGAACGCCGGCACGTGACTCTCCATCAGATCCTGGTGCACATGTGCGTCGAGACAGCCCAGCACTTGGGACACGCCGACATCCTTCGTGAACTCATCGACGGCTCGGCAGGGAAAGGCCCGGGGGACCCGAACTTGTCACAGCGAACCACCGAAGAATGGGCCGATCACCGTGCCCGGATCGAAGCCGCGGCGCGCCAGATTGCGGGCTAGGTTCAGTCCTGGGCGGCCGCCAGGTCCTTCGTGAACGCCAGGTGCTTGATGGCCTCGGGATCGGCGTCGAGGTCGAAGAGTGCCGTGTACCCGGTTGCAAGGTACAGGTTCTTCGCTTCGGGCTGCCGCGGACCGGTGGTCAGGTAGATCTTGAGATAGCCGCGGCGGGCCGCCTCGGCCTCGAGTTCGGCGAGGACCACCTTGGCCAGCCCACGACGCCGGTGCGCGGAATGCGTCCAGATCCGCTTGAGTTCCGCCGTGGTTGCGTCATAGCGCCGGAATGCGCCACCGGCCACGGTTTCGCCGTTCTCCTGCAAGATGAGCAGGGTCCCGTGGGGTGCGGCGAACTCCTCCGCGGGGTACCGTCGGAGCTCCTCCGCCGCGCCCCCGCTGCCAAAGAAGTCTCCATAGCGGGTGGTGTATTCGACGGCGAGTTCATCCAGGAGTGGTTTGACGCGCGGATCGTGCATGGCCAGGGTCAGGACGGAAAGGCCCAACGACGTCAGGGTCGGTGTTGTTGTCATGTCATGCCTTTCGTTGAAGGGGTACGCTTCGGTGGGTGTCGGACAATTCGGCCAGGATCCGGCGGGCCAAGGCGTCGTTCTCCCGGAACGGTGCCGCGTTGGTGCCGGGGCGGGCGAATGCCCCCGCACCCCACCCCGAGGTCCACGGTCCGATGGCGTACAGCCCCACGTGCGGTCCGCCGTCGGGAGCCAGGACTTCGTGCGAACCCGAGACCAACAACTTACCTGTAGAGTGCAGGCCGTCCGAGGTGAGGAGCAACTGCTCGGTCCCCCGGCCGGCGTCGTGCAGGTCCGCCAACGCGGGGTTCGCAGACCGCGCCACTGACGGCGAAGGCAGCCGGGCCTCAATGTACGCGGCAGCGTCGATGAGCACGGGCGACTGGAAGGACCCGGCCACGAACCGGCCACTCGCTTCATCCGGCCGCACCCACATTCCCGGGCCGAGGAAGTGCAGGTATCCGGCCCGGTGCAGGGCGAGCATCTCGCGAAGGCGGTGCGGCGGCGGGCCGGAGTCCACGAAGCTGAAGAAGCCGTGCCACCAACCGTGCACCGCCTGCAGTGAGCGCGAATTGAGCCGGTCCTGGGGAACCAACCGGCCGAGTTCCATGTAGACCTTGAGCAGGGCCGTGAACAGGGCCAACGTCTCCGAATGGTCCGGACTCGTGCGGAGGTGAAGGTCACGCTCGATGTAGCGCACCACGGACCGTTCCACGTCGGCATGGTCCGCGAACGCGCAGCCGCTGAATGGTTGGTCCAAAGCCTCGAGATCCAGGCGGAGGGTTGCGTCCGGAATGGCCGCGGCAACGAGGTCTTCACGTTCACGGCTGTACCAATCCAGGGCGTCGAAGTGAGCGGAAAACTCGTCCCAGCCACCGTTGACGCGGCCGGGATAGCCGGTGAAGAGCTCGCGATAATAGGCGTATCCGGCGTCCTTGGCGATGAGCGGCCACAGTTGGGTCCGGAAATCCAACTCCCCGTGGGCTGTGAGCAGCGCTTCCACGGCATCCGCCGTGAAGTACCGCGGGGCGCCGACCGGCCCACCCCGCAGGGTGGAAGAAATTTTGGAGTGGTAGGGCACTCCGCGGCGCGAGCCGGCCCAGAGCCGCGGTTCGGCTCCCGACGGCACATAGTCCAGACGGCCGTCGGGCCCCTCTTCGAAGCGGCCGCCGCGGCCTTCGAACAGCAACACCAGCAGGTCCACGAAGGCCAGCCCCATGCCTGAAACGAGCACGTCCTGGCCGGGACCGATGGCCGAATAGTCGACATCGGTGGTGTACGACGGCGCCGCGTGGAATCCGCCGTGACGTGCCGCGAATTCGCCGAGCCGTGCCGACTCGGGCTCGGCGCGGGAGTCGGTGTGGCCCAGCGAGTAGACCACGAGGTCGGTTTCGAGCACCCCTCCGGAGGCGAGCCGCACGAGGTGCCGCGTGGTGACGTCGGGCAGGGCCGGATCTTCGGGAGAGCAGCGTTCGACGGCGGTTGCCGTGTCCCGGTGGACCGTCACCGCGACGTCCGGGCCGAGTGCCGCAACCGCCCGGCGGAAGAACCACTCGAGGTACTTCCCTTGGAGCTGGCGGCTGGGAAAGGACGCTGGTGTGAGCGTCCGCAGCTGGTCGAGGAGGTGGCCTTCCAACGGCGGGACGTCGCGGATGGAGCCATCCAACACGCCGGAAGCCCAGGTAGTGAGGCCGGGCCCGTCAATAGCGGGACCGTCGCACGCCACCGAATCGTCGGTGAACATCGTGATGTCCGTGGACATGGAGTTGAGGAGGAGTCCCGGGCTCTGGTCATAGCGCCAGATCCTCCCGGAACCCGGTGCGTGCGGCTCCACCACGTGGATGGAGAGGGGGCCCTCGAAGAGGCCGGGCCTGTTGGCCGCGAGTCTTTCGAGGATGCCGGCTGCGCGCGGACCACCGCCGATGAACACGATGGTTGGTGCATAAGGCAGCATGGCAACTCCTGTTGGCGGTGGTTGGTGGTAACCGAGCCTAGGGACGTCACGGGCCTTCGGTCGAGGCGCTGGTAACGGCCGTTCACCCCGCGACATGGCACGTCAAAAGACGCAACGAGCCGACCAATATGGCGCGATGTGAAGCCCGAATGAAGCAACGGGTAGCCCGGTGAACCCCTGTGAAGACCCGTGAAGAAGTGCAAATATCCGCCTTGCAGCCGTTTCGAAACCGCCCCTAGATTGGCAGCCATCCGAAAGCCAACAACCGATAAGAAGCGAGGTGGCGCATGAGTTCAGCAGCAACCACAGTGGCGCAGTCCGCACAGCGATCTGCACCGGGACCGGCCACCCGCGCGGAAGCGGAAAACCTGGCCGATACCGGGTCCGCGGCCGCCCTCCCGGCGGACTACTCCGATTACAAGCTGGTCCCGGCCCGGCATCCATGGCGCTGGGTGGGCACAGTAGTGGTGGCGCTCGGCATCGCGGCTGTGGCCTGGTCCCTGGCAACGAATCCGCGCTGGGAATGGGGCGTCGTCGCGCAATGGTTCACGGCGCAATCCGTGGTGACCGGCCTTGTGGAGACCCTCAAGCTGACGGCCATCTCCGGAGCGCTTGGCTTCATCCTCGGCTTCATCCTTGCGCTGATGAGGCTCTCCGCCTCTCCGCTGTTGGTCTCGGTGTCCTGGACGTTCTCCTGGATCTTCCGCTCCACGCCGCTGTTGGTGCAGGTGCTGCTTTGGTACAACCTTGGCTACCTGTACGAGAAGGTCAGCCTGGGAATCCCGTTCACGGATGTCCGATTCTTCGAAGCCCAGACCACCACGCTCATCAGCCAGTTCGCCGCGGCGGTCCTGGGCCTGACCCTCAACCAGGCAGCGTACTCGGCGGAGATCATCCGCGGCGGGATCCTCTCCGTGGACCAAGGCCAGCTCGAGGCAGCGGCAGCCCTGGGAATTCCGGCCTGGCGACGTTCCACCCGGATCATCCTGCCACAGGCTATGCGGGCCATCCTGCCCACTGCCTTCAACGAGATCATCGGCCTGGTCAAGGGCACCTCGATTGTCTACGTCCTGGCCTACTCGGAGCTCTTCTACACAGTGCAGGTCATCTACAACCGCACGCAGCAGGTCCTCCCGCTGCTCCTTGTGGCGACGCTCTGGTACGTGGTCATCACCTCGGTGCTGAGCGTCCTGCAGTACTACATCGAGCGGCATTTTTCGAAGGGCGCCGTCCGCAACCTGCCGCTGACTCCGCTGCAGAAAGTCCGGCGCTTCCTCTCCACCCACGCCGCCACGAACGTCAGGAGCCCTCGATGAGCACCACTGTTGTCACCACTGAGGCTCCGACGACGGCGGCACCGGCCGCCGCTGCAACCCGCGGCCAAGTGGAAATCACCAACGTCCGCAAGTCTTTTGGCGGCACGGAAGTCCTCAAGGGCGTTTCCCTCACGGTTCCGTCAGGTGGCGTAGCGGTGATCGTGGGACCCTCGGGCTCCGGGAAATCCACACTGCTGCGCACCATCAACCACCTGGAAAAGGTTGACGGCGGGTACATCACCATCGACGGCCAGTTGGTGGGCTACCAGGTCCGCGGGAACAAGCTGCATGAACTGCGCGAGAAGGACATCCTCAAGCAGCGCACGGACATCGGCATGGTGTTCCAGAACTTCAACCTGTTCCCCCACCTGACCGCACTGGAGAACGTGGCCGAGGCGCCCGTCGTCGCGCTCCGTTCCGACAACAGCCAGCGACGGAACAAAGGTGAAGCCCGCCAACGTGCCCTGGAGCTCCTGGACCGCGTAGGCCTCAAGGACCGGGCCGACGCCTACCCGAGGCAATTGTCCGGCGGCCAGCAGCAGCGCGTCGCCATCGCCCGCGCCCTCGCCCTGGACCCCAAGATCCTGCTCTTCGACGAACCCACCTCGGCCTTGGACCCGGAACTCGTCAACGAAGTCCTGGACGTCATCCGCGAGCTTGCCACTTCCGGCACCACCCTGATCATCGTGACGCACGAAATGGGTTTCGCCCGGGACGTGGCGGACACCGTGGTCTTCATGGACCAGGGCCAGATCGTGGAACAAGGCAATCCCCTCGAGATCTTCGCGAACCCACAGGAACCCCGGACCCGCAGCTTCTTCTCCAAAGTCATCGAACCAGCTTTCAACATCTGAGAAAGTCCCTAAAAATGCCACGCATCACAACCAAGCTCCTGGCGCTCGCGGTACTGCCCGCCGTCGTCCTTCCCGCGCTCGCCGGGTGCTCCGATCCGGGGGCGGCGGCGGCCGGAGCGAGCCCGTCCGCCAGCGCGGCCCGAAACGGCGTCGTCTACAACACCTCGCCTGAGCAGAACCGCATCCGTGCCCAGAAGGATCCAGCCGCGGCAGCTGCGGTTCCTGCCGGGATCGGTAAGGACGGCAAGCTGACCGTGGCCACCACGGCGGGCTCCATCCCCTTGTCGTTCCACGCCACGGATGACAAGACGCCCGTCGGCGTGGAGGTGGACATCGCCCAGCTCGTGGCGGACAAGCTGGGGCTGGCGTTGGACCTTCAGGTCACTTCCTGGGAGAACTGGCCGCTCAAGACCCAGTCCGGCGATTTCGAGGCCGTGTTCTCGAACGTGGGCATCAACAAGGACCGGGTGAAGCTTTTCGATTTCTCCACCTACCGGGCCGCGTACATGGGCTTTGAAGCCAAAAAGTCGTCCAACTACAACATCAAGGGCGCGGATGACATCTCCGGCCTGAAGGTTTCCGTCGGCTCGGGCACCAACCAGGAGAAGATCCTCCTCGCGTGGAACAAGGACCTGGAAGCGCGCGGCAAGGCTCCTGCAACCCTGCAGTACTACTCTTCCGACGCTGACACCATCCTGGCCCTCTCCTCCGGCCGGACGGACTTGAACATTGCGCCGTACCCGTCCGTCTCCTACCGGGAGAACACCCGGGACGATCTGAAAGTGGTCGGCAAGGTCAACGCCGGCTGGCCTTCCGAGACCCTTGTCGCGGCCACCACGCTGAAAGGCAACGGATTGGCGCCGGCCATCACGGACGCCCTGAACTCAGCCATCAAGGACGGATCGTACGGCAAGGTCCTGGAGCGCTGGGGCCTGTCCGAGGAAGCCTTGCCGGAGTCGAAAACCGTCACTGAGGCGAACTTCGGGGTCGGTGCCAAATGAGGGAAAACACTGTGAAACAGCATGTCTATGCCGGTGAAGAAATCCCCTACGAACGTCTGGAGCAGCAGTGACCCACCTCAGCAAGGCCGGATTCCTCGCGATCGAACTCGACAGCGCAGGCTGGGACGGCGCCGGCTTCGGACCAGGATCCGACGCCGGCTTCTCGAGCCTCGCCGAAGCGGTCCTCGCCGCCGAATCCGCAGGCTTCCATGTGGCAACTTTCGCCGATTCGCCGGCTCCGGGCCGCGCCAACGCGTTGCAGCGTGCCGCGTTCGCGGGCCCGGTGACGCGGAACATCGCGCTGGTCCCGGAAGTGGACACCGTGTACACCGAGCCGTTCCACATTTCGACGCAGCTCGCGAGCCTGGACTACGTCTCCGGCGGACGTGCCGGGTGGATCGCCACCGCAGCGGGCACGCCCGAGGCCGCTGCCGCCGTCGGACGTACCCTCGTGGAGGGCGGCGCACTGGCACAGGAAGCCGCTGCGTCCATTGAGGTGGGCCGCCGGCTGTGGGACTCATGGGAGGACGACGCCGTGATCCGCGACGTCGCGACCGGCCGGTACCTCGACGTCGACAAGCTCCACTACGCGGACTTCGAAACTCCCGCGGACTTCCCTGGTCCCGGGTATTCCGTGAAGGGTCCGTCCATCATTCCGAGGCCGCTGCAGGGGCAGGTGCCGGTGCTCGCCGCGGCCTCGTTGGTGGGCGACGGGCAAGTCCCGCGCGATGCCGTGGATGCCGTACTGGTGAGCGCGCCGACGCCCGAATTGCTGCCTGACGAGATCCGCGACGTGCGTACCCGCCTCGGGGGTTCTGCGGCGATCGTGGCAGAGCTCGACGTCGTGCTGGACTCCCGCGGTCAGGCCGCGGGTTCGCGCGCCGGCGCCGAAAGCGGGCGTGCGCGGTTCGCCGGTTCGGCGGCCGGCCTCACCAACTACCTCGAACTGCTTCTTGCAGAAGCCGACGGCGTCCGCCTCCACCCGGCGTCTCTCGCCGTCGAACTGGACGAACTTTCGCGCCTGGTGCTGCCGGAGCTGCGGCGCCGCGGTGCTTTGCGGGCGCCGCTCCAGGACGGCACCTTCCGCGAAGTGTTGGGGCTCGAACGCCCGGAAAGCCGCTATGCCCGCCCATCAACTCATGCAGCGGCGGATGCCGTTGGCGCTCGTAGCGCCGGAAACCAGGGGAGACCATGACAAAGCACAACCGTGCTAAATTCCAGCCGAGTGGGAAGATCCAGTTCGGGGTCTTCTTCCAAGGCGTTAATTCCGGCACCATTTGGAAGGCGCCCGAGTCCGGTTCGCAGACCGATTTCGAGTCGTTCCGGAGGGTCGTCCAGACAGCGGAGCGCGGGCTCTTCGCCGCGTTCTTCCTTGGCGAGGGGCTGCGTCTTCGGGAACACCTCGGGCGCCCGCACGCCTTGGATGTCGCGGGGCGGCCGGATGCGCAGACCATGCTGGCCGCGCTGGCTTCCGTGACCAAGAACATCGGACTGGTGGCCACGCAGAACACCACGTATAACGATCCCGCCGATTTGGCCCACCGCTTGTCCTCGTTGGACCTGATCTCCGGCGGCCGGGCCGCCTGGAACGTGGTCACCACGGACAACGCCTGGACCGGCGCAAACTTCCGTCGGGGCGGCTACCTCGACCACGCCGACCGGTACAAGCACGCCGAAGCGTTCGTCGAAACAGCGAAGCGCATCTGGGACTCCTGGGAGACGCCGGCCGGACCTGCTCGGCGGGTGATCCACTCCGGGCAGCACTACACGGTGGACGTCACGCCCCGGCTGCCGCGCAGCGCCCAGTACCGTCCCGTGCTCTTCCAAGCCGGCGATTCCCCGGAAGGCCGCGATTTCGCTGCCCGGCAGGCCGACGTCATCTTCTCGGCACATCCGAAGTTCGACGATGCCGTGGAATTCCGCGCCGACATCGTGAAACGCTCCTTGGCAGCCGGACGGGCCGCGAACGACGTCAAGATCATGCCTGCCAGCGAGTTCATCCTGGCCGCAACCGACGTTGAAGCGCGGGAGAAGAAGGAATGGGTGCGCAGCCTGCAGATCGGGCCGCAGCAAGCCATTGCCTACCTGGAGCAATTCTGGGGCCGCGAACTCTCCGAGTACGATCCCGACGGTCCGCTCCCGGACATCGATCCCGTCGTGGAGGAGACCTCCGAGACGCGCGGCAGCGGTTTCCATGGTGCCAAGGCCCGGCAACTCGCGGACCAGTGGAGGGCCGAGGCCAAGGACAAGGGCCTGTCCATCCGCCAGTTCGTCACCTCCCGCACGGCCAGGGTGGATGCGACGTTCACGGGATCGTACTCTGCCGTGGCTGACCATCTCGCCGAATACGCGCGTGTCGGTGCCGTGGACGGGTTCAACATCTCGCCATGGCTCATCCCCACCGGCCTCGACGACATCGTGAACCACCTCGTTCCTGAGCTGCAGGAACGCGGCGTCTACCCCACGAAGTACGCCGGGTCCACCCTCCGCGGGAACCTTGATCTTCCATCGATTGCTGAGTAGACGTCGTTTTGGGGGTCCAAAACGACGTTTACTCAGCAGTGGATCCAACGGTGACGGGCTCGTGCGGTTGTACCTCACCGTATGGGAGCAGTGGATCTAGGGGAGGCTAAACCGTGAGCACCCGGCGCCGTCGAGTTCGGCCACTGTGTCGATTTTGAGGCGGCTGAGGAACCCGACGTCGTGGCTCACGATGAGCAGGGCGCCACGGTATGCGTCCAGGGCTTCGGCGAGTTGTTCAACGCTGGCAATGTCGAGGTTGTTTGTCGGTTCGTCGAGGACCAGCAGCTGGGCGGGCGGCTCCGCCAAGAGCAGCTTCGCGAGGCTGACCCGGAAGCGTTCGCCTCCCGACAGGCTGGAGACCGGGCGATCAACGGCCGATCCCCGGAGGAGGAGGCGTGCGAGTTGATTGCGGATGTCGCCCGGCGCCGAGGCGGGTGCCGCGTCCCGCACGTTTTCCAAGGCCGAGCGGGAATCGTCCAGGCCGTCGAGCCGTTGCGGGAGATATCCCACTCGATCGGTCCACAGCCTCCCCGTGATCCGGCCCGAGGATTTGGCGGCGTCCCCCTCGACGAGATCCCTGAGCAGGGTCGACTTGCCGGAGCCGTTGGGTCCCACCAGGGCCACGCGCTCGGGGCCCTGGATGAGAATCGTCCGGGAGCCGTCGCTCAGTTCGGCAATGCGGCGGCTCCGCGGCACGTCGGGATCGGGAAGGGTGAGGTGGATGTGCTCAACCTCCCGGACCCTCGCGTCGGCGGCGTCGACGGCGGACTGGGCTGACAGCACTTTGTCGTCGAGAGTCGAGCGCATAGAGCCAGCAGACGCCTGCGCCTTGCTCGCACGGTTGCCGGCCAGGATCTTCGGGATGCCGCCGCCGGCTTGGGATTTCTTTGCTGTGCGCTCGCGGCGGGCAAGCTTGGTTTCGGCTTCGACACGTTGCTTCTTCTCCACCTTCAGCGCTTGCTGGGCGCTTCGTGCCGCCTGGACGGCAGCGGCTTGTTCCTGCTCGCGATGTTCGGTGAAAAGACTGTACGGGCCACCAAACACCTCGAGCTTTCCGGCGTGAAGCTCAGCAGTGGAGTCCATGTGCTCAAGCAACTCGAGATCGTGGGTGACCACCACGAGGGTGCCCGGCCAACTGTCGACGAAACCGGCGAGTTTGGCGCGGGTGGTTCGATCAAGGTTGTTGGTGGGTTCGTCGAGAAGCGTGACGGGCGTGCCCCGGAGACGCAGCCCGGTCAGTGCAATGAGCATCGCTTCGCCACCTGAGAGGTCCCCGACCTGTCGGTTGAGATCGCCCGCGGAGAAACCGACTTCGTGCAGTGCCTCGTCCGCCCGCGACTCAATGTCCCAGTCATTGCCGACTATATCGAAATGCCGCTCGTCGATGTCGCCGGCCTCAATGGCACGGAGCGCCGTGAGTATGCCGTCGATTCCCAGGAGTTCGGCGACCGTCGTGAGCTTCCCGAGGGTCAAATTCTGGGCGAGGTAGCCGACGTCGCCAACGGTTTCGACCCGGCCCGTGGTCGGCTTTAGTTTGCCGGCGATCAAACGGAGCAGGGTCGATTTTCCTGCACCATTCCGGCCGACTAGTCCAGTCCGGCCAGCGGTCATGGTGCCATTGAGCCGGTGAAGAGCGGTAGTGCCGTCCGGCCACTCGAATGACAGGTCGTGCAGGGTGATGGCTGATCGTGCTGACATGGGAGACAGTCCTTTGGTTCTTGCCCACCAGGGGCGCAGTCAGGGGGTCGGCGTGGCTCTCTTCGGGGCGCAAAAAAGCGCGCAACAACGAAGGGCATTGAACCTGACGTACCGGCCGATCAGAGAAGCTGGGCCGCCGTTTAACAGCGACTACAGGTAGCTGAAAGGAGATTCCTCACCGTGTGCGCATGAGCGCAATACAACCGGGTGGCCACCGAACGTCAGGTGGCTAGCCTCTGTCGACCTCTATCTCCATAAGCCAAACGATATCGGCAATCGTCTTGCGCGGCCAATTGGCCCATGGCTTTCAATGCTTAGGGCGACGGAGGCTAGACCGTGAGCACCCGGACCGGGGTTCCCCGCAGCCACGCGCGGACGTCCTCGAAGGCCTCGCCGTAGAAGCGGGCGTAGCTTTGCGAGGTGACGTAGCCCAGATGCGGAGTCAGGACGGTTCGCGGTGCCGTGAGCAGGGGGTGGCCGGCTGGCAGGGGTTCGACGTCGTACACGTCCAATGCCGCCCCGCCGAGCCACCCCTCGTTGAGGCCGCGGACGAGGGCATCCTCGTCGACGATTGGGCCTCGGGAAGTGTTCACCAGGACGCCGTCGGGGCCGAGCAGCCGCAGTTCGTCCTCCCCGACGAGTCCCCGGGACCGTTCGGATAACCGCACGTGCAGGCTTACGACGTCGGCCTCCCGGAATAGGGCGTCCTTGTCCACCTTCAGGGCGCCGGCGGCGGCCGCGGTTTCTTCGGTGAGATTCGGACTCCACGCGATGACGTCCATGCCAAACGCCTTGGCGTAACCGGCGATCTTGCTCCCGATATTGCCGAGTCCCAGCACACCCAATGTCTTCCCGGACAACTCGAAGCCGACGGTTGATTGCCAGTGGCCGGCACGCAGCTGCCTGTCCTCGAACGGCACCTTGCGGGCGAACGCGAGCAGCAAGGCCCAAGTCAGCTCCGGCGCGGCGGCAGGCGAACCTCCGGTTCCGCAGACGGTGATGCCCTGCTCCTCTGCCGCGCGCAGGTCGATGGCCGCGTTGGCCATCCCGGTGGTAACCAGGAGCTTGAGCTTAGGCAGCTGCTGGAGGCGTTCGGCGTCGAAGGCGGTGCGTTCCCGCATGGCAACAATGATGTCGAAGTCCGCGAGGGTTGCCTCGATGTTCTGCCCGCGCGGCACCTGGCCGCTGGCAAAAGGTTCGGTGAAGACGGTGACTTCGACGCCGTCGGCCGAGAGCTCGTTCCACGGGGCGTAGTCCTGGGCAACTCGCTGGTAATCGTCAAGGATGGCTAGGCGTTGGGCCATGGGAGGTCCTTTGCTTGGCGGTGCAGGCTATTACGAAACCTACACCGCCTGGGCACGGACATTTAGCTCTTGGGCAGGCCCGGCGGGTTCAGCTCGGACTTGGCGATCGCCTCGGAGGAGAGGCCCCAACGGTCCAGGATCTTCCCGTAGGTTCCGTTTTGGATGAGTTTGTTGAGGGCTGCTTGGGCCGCGACGGCCAATCCGTTGCCCTTCTTGGTCGTAAAGGCGATCTCGGCCTTGAGCGGCCACCCGCCGTCGAGTGTTCCCACCTGCTTGGTCTTGCCGTCCTTGGCGGCCTTATATGCCGCTCCCGCGTTCGGCCCGAACGTCAGGTCGGCGCGGCCGGATTGCAGGGCGAGCGAGGAAGCCGAGTCGTCGTCGTAGTACTGGAACTCGACGGGCTTCAGTCCGTTCTTCTTGTTCTCGGCGTCCCAGCGCAAGAGGATGGCTTCCTGGTTGGTGCCCGAGCCTACGATGATGCGCTTGCCCGCCACATCCTTGGCTTCCTTGATCGCACCGATCGTGGAATCGCTCTTGGCATAGAAGCCCAGGAGGTCCGTTCGATACGTCGCGAAGTCGAACTTTTCCTTGCGCGCCTCCGTGACCGTGACGTTGGAGAGGACGGCCTCGTACTTGCCCGATTCGATGCCCAAGGGCCAATCGGCCCACGCCACGGGAAGGACTTCAACCTTCAGGCCCAGTGTCTCTCCGACTGCGTAGGCGAGGTCGACTTCGTTGCCGATGAGGGTCTTGTTGTCCGTCGCGAAGAGGCTCAGCGGAGCAGTGCCGCCCGTGGTCACCACGGTGAGCTTGCCGTCCGCTTTGATGGCCTCCGGAACGAGCGCCGCCGCGGCGTCGTCCTTGGTGACGGGGAAGCGGTTCTGCTCGGGGCTGAGGTTGAAGGTTTTGCCGCCAACGCTGGCGGTGGGAGCGGCCGACGACGGCGCTGACGCGGCTGAGGCGCCCGGGTCCGAGCACGCTGCCAGGCCGAGAGTCGTGGTCACCGCGAGCGCGATCGCGGTGCCGGCTTTGAGGCGTGAAATAGCCATGGAGTCCCCTTCGAAAGTGGTGGATGGTGTGCGTTGCTGCAACTATCCGGCAGGACCAAGAGCCGGTCAAAATGCCCTGAAACGCGGGGATACAGGGGTTAACCGGGGTTCATTCGAGGTCCCGAAGGGTCATAAAAGGGCCACGGTGTAGGCTTCCCACACACCCGCCGACACATGAGGAGACTTTCCGTGAGCACCAAGCAAACCCCGGTCCATCAGGCGCTGGAAAACTACGCGGCCGCTGTCCATGCGAAAGACGTCGACGCGTTCATTGCGCTCTACGACGACGACGTCCATATCTACGATTCCTGGGGACAGTGGCAATACGCGGGAATCGAGGCGTGGCGGTCAATGGCCGGGGAGTGGTTCTCTTCACTCGGCGACGCGCGCGTACGCGTCGAGTTCAACGATGTGCGGTCGGTCTCGGGCGAGGACGTGGCTTTCGGGCATGCGGCCGTGACCTTCGCCGGAATCTCGGCGGAAGGCGAACGGCTCCGGGCGATGACCAACCGCTTCACCATCTGCCTTGAGAAGAAGGGAGACGGCTGGAAGATCTCCCATGAACACTCTTCCTTGCCCATCGACATGGAAACCGGCGAGGGCATCTTCACGAGCTGAGACGGAACCCACGCAAGCAAGAGAAATAACCCGGGCACCGCCGTCGTTGTGGGAAGAGTGGCCGGGAAACCGGTCCTTCGAACGAAACCACCTTTGAAAGGCCGGCACCCACGTGACTGTTCCCCTCTCCATCCTCGATTTGGCAATCATCGGCAAGGGCCAGACGGCGGCGGAGAGTTTCGCCGGGAGCGTCGCCATGGCGCAAGCGGCTGAACGGCTCGGCTACCGCCGGATTTGGTACGCCGAGCACCACAACATGGGCTCGATCGCTTCCTCGGCCACGAGTGTGCTGATCGCCCATATCGCGGCAAACACCAGCACCATCCGGCTTGGTGCCGGCGGAGTCATGCTCCCCAACCACTCGCCCCTCACCATCGCCGAGCAGTTCGGCACCCTTGAGACGCTCCACCCCGGCCGCATTGACCTTGGCTTGGGACGGGCGCCAGGCAGTGACCAGAACACGATGCGGGCACTCCGCCGCGATCCCATGGCCGCGGATACCTTCCCGCAGGACGTATTGGAGTTGCAGGGCTACCTCACCGGACCCACGCGGATCCAAGGGGTCGAAGCGACGCCGGGCAAGGGCACCAACGTGCCGCTCTACATCCTGGGTTCCTCCCTGTTCGGGGCACGTCTGGCCGCGCAACTCGGTCTGCCCTACGCCTTCGCCTCGCACTTCGCCCCCAACGCGCTGCAGGACGCCGTCGCCATCTATCGACGTGAGTTCCAGCCGTCCGATCAGCTGCAGGAACCGTACGTGATCGCGGGAGTGAACGTTGTGGCAGCGGATTCAGCCGCCGAAGCCCAACGGCTCTTCCTCGAGGTCAAGCGGGATCGGGTCTCCCGCTTCCTGGGCGGTGGGCGCGAATTCACCGACGCCGAGGCGGACCTCATCCTCGATTCGCCGCAGGGACAGCACATCGCGCAAATGGTCAAGTACTCGGCAGTGGGCACACCGGAAGCGGTGCGCGACTACTTGGACGAGTTTGCCCGCCACGCCGATGCCGATGAGTTGATCGTCGCCCACCAGAGCACCGGCACTGAACAGCGCCTGCGGTCTGTGGAACTGGTGGCTGAAGCAATGGGGCTGACCCGGGTGTAGCGCCCTCGCGGCAAACTCGTTACACCCCGGCAATACGCGGGTCATGGAGGCGAAACCCGCCCGGCGGAAACTGGACGAATCCACCCCGGAAGGATCGTCCCCATGGCAACTCCGCTCAACTTGTCCGTGGCCGATACTGCGCTGCTGACCAAGTCGCTTCCTCTGGGCCTCCTGCGGACCGCGGTCCAATCGGAGGCCGCCCACGATGGAATCACTCCGGAGCTGCTCGCGGAACTGAGGATGCTTGCCCGCACTCCGGGACTCTTGGTGGCCTGCAACTACGGCGGGACCCTCTGCGCCGCCGAAGGCGTATCCACGGAGACGCTCCCTTTGGGGAGTGCCGCCGTCGCGCTCCGGGCACTTGCGGCGCTGCCGAACACCCACGCGGCCGTCATCTCCGGCAGGTCTCTGCGGGACCTTGCGGCGGTGTCGCGGTTGCCCGCGGAGGTCCACCTGGTTGGTTCGCACGGTGCCGAGTTCGACATGACCTACGCGTACAGCATCTCGATGGCCATGGAAGCCGTCCTTCAGCAGGCGGCCACGGCCCTCAACGAATCCATCGGCTTCGAAAAGGGCGTCAGCATTGAGCGCAAGCCGGTGGCCGTAGCCATCCACACCAGGCCGGCCACTCCGTCCGTCGTTGCCCGGGTGACGCGCGAGGCCCACCAGATCGCCCGCGAATTGGGCTTGTTCTTCATTGTGGACGGATCCGTTCTGGACCTGTCCATCGTTGAGCCGTCCAAGGACGAGGCGCTGGAGCATCTGCGTGCACAATTGGGGGCCAGCGCGGCCCTGTTTGCCGGCGACGCGGATAGCGATGAGCTCGCGATCGCCACCTTGCGGGGCCCGGATCTTGGCCTGCACGTCGGCGACGGGGAAACGAAGGCGCGCCACCGCTTGCCGGGTCCGGAATCCTTTGCCAAAGTGCTCGCCATCCTGTTTGAACTGCGCAGGGCCTGGCTGTTCGGCGAGGATGCCGTGGGGTTGGAGCGCCATTCGATGATCGGCAACGGGACCTCGACGGCGCTGCTCACCCCGGAAGCCAAAATCTGCTGGATGAGCCATCCACTCCCGGATTCAGGCTCCTTGTTCGCCCACATCCTCGGTGGCGACCCGGCCGGCCACTTCAGCGTGGAACCAGTCAAGGCGTCGAAGGTGCTGGGCCAGCGCTATGTGGACAACACCATGATCGTGGAGACCCGCTGGGCGGACGTCACGGTCACCGACTACCTCGAGCCGGCACCGGACGGCGTCACCAGCCTCGTGCGTGTCCTCTCCGGAAGCGGCAGCGCGCGGATTGTTTTCGCACCGCGGCCGGACTACGCCAACGCACCGTTCAACATGGAAGTCCGCGGCGAGGAAGTGCACGTCGTAGGTACCTCGGATCCGATCGTCCTTGTGGCCCCAGGGGTGTCCTTCACTGTCACGAGCGACGGAAAACACGGAACCGCCACCGCCGAAGTGAGCCTCGCGTACGGTCCTGTCGTGATGAACCTGAGGTGTGGAGACACCGAGCCAAGCGCACCGGACCCCGCCGGAGAGCTCGCCCGCCGCGCCGCCGTCGCGCACCAATCCCGGCAGTGGGTCCGTGGGCTGGAGCTGCCGGACATGAAACCGTCGTTGGTGCGGCGCTCGGCACTGGTCCTGAAAGCACTGGTGCATGAACCGACAGGGGCTGTCCTCGCGGCGCCAACCACATCACTGCCGGAAGGGATCGGCGGCACCCGCAACTGGGACTACCGCTACTGCTGGCTCCGCGACGGATCCATGACGGTCAACGCGCTGGTGGACCTGGGTTCCACCGAGGAGGCCGACGGCTTTCTTCGCTGGCTGGGCCGCATCCTCGAGAACGCTCCCGGCCCGGAATGGCTGCACCCGCTGTATTCCGTGACCGGCTCCCCGCTGTCCACCGAGGCAACCATCGAGAGCCTGCCGGGTTACGCCGGCTCCCGCCCCGTGCGGATCGGGAACGCCGCCGACCATCAGGTCCAGCTGGACGTCTTCGGCCCGATCGCCGGACTCATCCAGGCCCTCGGTGGCCGCCGGGGCACCCTCCCGGACGAGCACTGGAACCTCATGGAACAAATGGCGTCAGCCGTGTTGGCCCGCTGGCGCGAACCGGACCACGGCATCTGGGAAGCGCGGCGTGCGCCGAGGCACCACGTCTACACCAAGGTGATGTGCTGGGTGACGCTTGACCGGGCCATACGTACTGCGGTGCGGTTCGGGCGCCCCATCGGCGCCGAGTGGGAAGAGACTGCCAACCTCATCCGCGCCGAGGTCCTCCGCGAAGGCTGGGACAATTCCGCCAATTCCTACACTGTTGCCTACGACAGCCCGGACCTGGATGCAGCGGTGCTGCACATCGGGCTCTCCGGCCTGCTGGATGTCCGGGACCAGCGTTTCCTGGACACGGTCACCGCTGTCGAGCGGGAACTTCGGGTGGGTCCCACAGTGTTCCGTTACAGGTACGACGACGGACTGCCGGGTTTGGAGGGCGGGTTCCACATTTGCACCACCTGGCTCATTGAGGCATACCTCGCGGTGGGCCGGCTGGACGATGCCCTGGAGTTGTTCAACCAGCTCGTGGCGCTCTTCGGGCCGACCGGGCTGCTTCCTGAGGAGTTCGATCCCGGCACGGAGACCCACCTTGGCAACCACCCGCAGGCCTACTCGCACCTTGGCTTCATCCGCTGCGCGCAGCTCCTGGACAGGTACCTCGACTCGCTGGACGAAGAGTAGGCGCTTAGGTGAGCAGAAGCGCGACGCCGATCATGGCCGGGACAGCGACCACCGTGGTGATCAGGACCGTGTCCTTGGCCACGGTGATTCCGGTGTTGTAGCGGCTCGCAGCTACGAACACGTTCTGCGCCGTGGGCAGGGCCGAGGTAACCACCACGGCGAACAAAGCGTGTCCGTCCAGGCCGAGCACGAAGCGGGCGAAAAGGTAGGCCATGAGGGGGTGGACAAACAGCTTGAAGCCGCTGGCCAATAGGGAGTCCAGGCGCCGCCCGCCGTCTTTTTGCAACGGTCGCGAGCCGTTCAAGCTCATGCCGAACGCCATCAACATCGCAGGAATGGCCGCGCCGCCGATCAAATGGATCGGCTCCATGATGAGTGAGGGCACCTGCCAGCCCGTGCCGGCGACTAGCAATCCGAGCGCGGTTCCGACGATCATGGGGTTCCGCACGATCATCAGCAGGAACCGCAGGGGAGTGGTGCGGTGGCTGCTCGTGCTGGCGTCGAGCGCCATGAGGTACGACGGCGTGAAGAAGGACAACTGGAAGATCAACAGAGGAGCCACATAGCTTGCGTCGCCCAGGACGAACACGGAGATGGGGATGCCGAGATTGGCGGCGTTGGCCAAGGACGCACTCATGGAGGACATCAGCGATTCGGGCAGTGAACGTTTGAGCCCGAACTTCACGATGACGAAGAACAGGGCGCCCGTGGCGATCGAGCCGACGGCGGTGACCAGGAGCGGGGCGGCGAACACATCGTGAAGGTGCGCCTTGCCCAGGGTTTCAAAGAGAAGAGCGGGGCTTGCGACGAAGAACGTCAGTCCACTCAAGACCGAGCGAGCATTCTCGCCAAGGATTCCGCGCCTCCCGACGAACATGCCCACCAAAATGATGGCCCAGACGACGAAGAACCCCGAGAGGACGCCCAGCATTTACGGTGTCCGGAAGGGGGCGGGCGCGGGGCAGGGTGGGTTCACAGTCCCAGCCTAAATCAGCTTTATTCGCCTATGAGGCACGACGGCGGGAAGTTCCGCCATGTGGACCACGTTGGGGAGTACTCCCAGGACAGGGAGGCTAGTTCAGCCGGGCGTTGTTGAGGGCGTGCGGCGGGCGCATGATGCCGGGTGTGATTCCTTCGGCGGGATCGCTGCCGAGCTGGACGATTTTGTTGGCTTTGTCCACGTGGACAACCTTGGGCTGGTAGGCCTTCGCCTCTTCGGTGGTCATCTCCGCATAGGTGATGAGGATGACGACGTCGCCCACGTGCACGAGGTGCGCCGCGGCACCGTTGATGCCAATGACGCCGGATCCGCGCTCGCCCGCAATGGTGTAGGTTTCCAGGCGCGCGCCGTTGGTCACGTCGACAATGGAGACGAGCTCGCCGGGGAGAATGTCCGCGGCGTCCAGCAGATCCAGGTCGACCGTCACTGAACCTACATAGTGCAGATCGGCATGGGTCACCGTGGCACGGTGGATCTTGGACTTAAACATTGTGCGGTTCATAACGTGACAAGTTTAGCGCGTGGGCACGTCATCGCCGGGTGATGCCTGACACAGGCCCTCAGGGCCTGGCTGCCTTCCCCGTTTGGCGCCGCTTCAGGGAGCCGTAGGCCGCAAGCAGCTTGGGAACGACTACGTACACCGCGGTCGGCACTACCAGGAGGGTCAGGACGAGTGACCGCATCACGGGGTGCCAGGTTTCCGTCAGTGGAGTGAGGGCCGTCATGCCGATCGCGACGAGCGGGAAAATGGCAACCCAGGTGATGACTGCGCGAATGTGCACGGAGGGTACGTGAACGGGCGGCGCCGGAACGGAAGTAGGCGCGGAACCAGACGCAGGCGCGGTGCTGTCCGCAGGTGTTGTAACGGGGATTTCGGTGCTCATGGAATTCTCCAACTAATTGGTTGCTAATTGGCTGAGTCCAGACTAGGTGCGCCCGCTCAAAACTGCAACTACTTAGTTGGAATCTGTTAAGATAGTGACATGGCATGGGATACTGAGCGGACCAAGCGCCTCCTCCTTGAGGCGGCCACGGCAGAGTTCTGCGAGTTCGGACTCGCGGGCGCCAGGGTGGACCGCATCGCTGCCGCAGCCGGAGTCAACAAGGAACGCATCTATCAATACTTCGGCAAGAAGGATCTCCTGTTCGACGCCGTGATCGAGTCCCAGCTCAGCAAGGTGGTGGACGACGTTCGCGTTGAAGGCAGCGGCCCCGAAGCGTTGGCCGACTACGCCGGACGCCTGTTCGACCACCATCACCAAGACCCCACCCTGCCCAGGCTGCTGTTCTGGGAGGGGCTCGAGCGGGGCGACTACGTCGTTAACCGCCCGGACCGTGCCGCGAACTGCAGGAACAAAGTTGACGCGGTGATCCAGGCGGTGCCGGGTACTTCGAGGGAAGACGCCGCGGACTTGATGCTCACCATCATTGCGCTTTGTGACGCGTGGCCGGTACTGCCCGAGTTGGATGGCCTGATGGCCGGCAGCAAGGGTCCAGGAAGGGCCGAGCGGCGCCGGAAGGCGATCGTCCAGACCGTGCTGGTGTCCGCGCAGGCCCTCGCTACGCCTGCTTGTTGAGCGTCCTGCCGATGATTGCCTGGGTCAGCGCATCAACTACCTCGGCGTTGGCCAGGGGGTTGCGGATCAGGGTGAAGTCGACGTCGCCCACGGGCGGCAGGTCGAAGCGCTTGGTGATGACCGTGAGGTCTTCCGGCACCAGAGACGACGGCATCACGGCGACGCCGATGCCCGCGCGCACCGCTGCCAGGACACCGGCGATCTGCTTGGTCGAGCAGGTGACCCGCCACGTCCGGCCCATGGCCTCCAGCGCGTCGATGGCCAGTTTCCGGCTGACGCTCGGGGCCGGGTAGCAAATCAAGGGCACAGGACTGGCCGGGTCCAGCACCGTTTGCTCCACTCCGACCCAGGCAAACTTGTCGTGCCGGACCACCGTGCCGTCCTTCGCCTCGCCCACCCACTTCACGAAGACCAGGTCCAACTGCCCGGCGTTGACGCGTTTGTAGAGCTGGTCGCTCTGGCTGACAGTCAGTTCAAGGTTTATCTGGGGGTAGAGCTGCCGGAACTCGCGCAGGATCCGGGGCAGGCCCGTAATGGCAAGATCATCGGCGGTTCCAAACCGCAAGCGTCCGCGCATCGCGGAGCCGGAGAAGTACCTCGCCGCGGAATCGTGCGCGGAGAGGATGTTGCGGGCAAAGCCTGCCATGGCATCGCCATTGTCCGTGAGCCGGACCTCCCGGGTGTCGCGGGCCACGAGCGCTCTTTTGGCCGCCGTCTCCAGCTTTCTCACATGCTGGCTGACCGTGGGCTGGGCCAATCCGAGGCGCTCGGCTGCCTTCGTGAAACTCAAAGTCTCTGCCACGGCCAGGAATGACCGCAACTGTACGGGTTCGAACACCGGGCTCCTTGGATAGCTACGTTCACCGCCGCTCAAGGGGTGTATTGCGCTTCGCAATGTTAGTTATACAGCCAATTCACTTCCATGATCGTTGCGGCCAACCCTAGCGTTAAAGGCATCCCAGCGAAACGCCTATCCTAAGGACTACTTTTGGCACCGCCACCGCCCTCAGCGGCAAACGTCAGCCAACCCACCATCGATTCATCCGCGGCAAGCAGCCGGATCCCGCACGCTGCCGAGCCCGACACAGTCACCCAGCCGATCGCCGTCGTCAGCGAACGCCTGCCTTGGCGGCATACGTTTATTTCCCTCAAAGTACCCAACTTCCGGATTTTCGCCATGGGCCACTTCGTGGCGGTCGTCGCGCTCTGGATGCAGAGGATTGCCCAGGACTGGTTGGTGCTCCAGCTCTCAGGATCCGTCACCGCCGTCGGGATAACCGTGGCGCTGCAGTTCACGCCGTCGCTGTTCCTGGGCCCGTGGGGCGGCATGATGGCCGACCGGTTCGCCAAGCGACGGATCCTCATCCTCTGCCAAAGCGTCGCCGGCGCCTTGGCTGCCATCCTTGCCGTGCTGGCATTGAGCCACCACATCGAGGTGTGGCACGTTTACGTGATCGCCTTCGTCCTCGGCCTTGTGACGGTCCTCGACCAGCCCGCGCGGCAGGTCTTCGTCAACGAACTCGTGGGGCCGAAGTACCTGCGCAACGCGATCAGCGTCAACTCCACCACGTTCCAGCTGGGCGGCCTGATAGGTCCCGCTTTGGCCGGCGTGCTGCTGACCGCCGTCGGCGCGGGCTGGGCCTTCGCGGCCAACGCGCTCGCCTGCTGCTCCACCGTGACCATGCTCCTGATGCTGCGCAAGAACGAACTCTACGTCAGCGCTCCGGTACCCAAACGCAAGGGAATGCTGCGGGAAGGCCTGCGGTATGCCCTCAGTAAGCCCACCATCTACTGGCCGTGGCTCATGGCAGGCTTCGTGGCGGTCTTCGCGATGAGCCTGCCGGTGCTTCTCGCCGCCTTCGCTGACCACATCTACCACGCGGGCGCCGGCGGCTACGGCTTGCTCAACGCCATGGTTGCCCTTGGTGCGCTCACCGGGGCAATCACGTCGGCCCGCCGCCGCCAGTTGCGCCTGCGCTCGGTGGTGCTGTGCGCCGGAATGTACGGCTTGATGCTTTGCCTGGCTGCGTTGGCGCCATCCATTGTGTGGCTCTCGGCTGCGATGGTTCTCTCCGGATTCTGGTGCCTCATGTTCCTGACCGCCGCCAACCAGCTGGTCCAGGTCAGCGCGAACATGAGCATCCGGGGCCGCGTCATGAGCCTCTACATCATGGTGCTCATCGGTGGCCAAGCAGTGGGGGGACCCATGACGGGCTGGCTTGCCGAGCATCTGAACCCGCAGGCAGGGCTTTTAGTGTCCGGAGGGGTGCCCGCGCTCGCAGCGGCGACGGTCGCCGTCGTGCTGGCCCGGAAGTCTGAATTGCGGCTCAAGGTAAACATCCGGGACCGGCGCCGGATGGTGCGGATCGTCGCGCAGTCGGCGTAGCAAGGAAAGCTGGAGCGGGCGACGGGAATCGAACCCGCGTATCGAGCTTGGGAAGCTAGCGCTCTACCATTGAGCTACGCCCGCATTGCTCCGCAAACCAGCCGGAGCAGATCCCAGCTTAGCGCAGATGCCGCACTGATCCAGACACAGACTCACCGGTATCACGGCCCCATCAAATTTGCCTGTGTGCTCGTAAAGATTCGGTTAAGGCTCGACGCGGGTGTGTTGCGCCGCCGCACGCCTGACTATTCTGTAGCAGTTAGCTGCTGTGTCATGGGGAACCCGGCTATGTCTCCGAGCCGTACGCCGAAAGAGGATTCCGTGGCATTTGCAGAGCATGAAGTACTCATCGGTCGCGATGCCATGACCGTTTACCAATTCGTGGTGGACGGGCTCAACAATCCCCGGTGGCGCAGTGGAATCCGCAGCATTTCCCTCCGTTCCGGGCATCCCGGAGAAAAAGGCGCCGTGTACCAGCAGACCCTGGCGGGGCCCGGGGGACGGCCGGTCGCGGCTGACTTCCAAATCACCGAAGCCAGGCCAGGGGCCGAGGTGCGCTTCGCCGTCGTCGCTGGTCCTGCACGGCCCACGGGTGGCTACTACCTCAGTACCGAAGGGCCCAATACCCGCCTGCGGTTCGCCTTGGAGTACCGCCCCAAGGGCCTGCAGAAACTCATGAACAGCATGATCCAGAAGACCATGGAAGAGGAAGTGGCCCAGCTGGAGCAGCTGAAGTCGGTCATCGAGGAGCAGGCCCCGGAGGCGTAGCTACTGAGTCTCAATGTTTCCCCTATTGGCCACCAGGCACCACGGAGTGCGGGATGCATACGGTATTTTTGATCCTGTGCTGATCTCTGACCGCGACATACGTGCCGAAATCGACTCCCGACGTATTGTCCTGGAGCCCTACGACCCCGCCATGGTTCAGCCGTCTTCAGTGGACGTGAGGATCGACCGTTTCTTCCGCCTGTTCGACAACCACAAATACGCGCACATCGACCCCTCCGAGGAGCAGCCTGAGCTGACCCGCCTGGTTGAGGTCGAGGGCGACGAGCCGTTCATTCTGCACCCGGGCGAGTTCGTGCTCGGTTCAACGTTCGAGACCGTGAGCCTGCCGGACGACGTCGCCGCACGCCTTGAAGGAAAGTCCTCGCTGGGGCGCCTCGGCCTGCTGACGCATTCCACGGCCGGCTTCATCGACCCAGGATTCTCGGGCCATGTGACCTTGGAGCTGTCCAATGTGGCCACGTTGCCCATCAAGTTGTGGCCTGGCATGAAGATCGGCCAGTTGTGCTTCTTCCGGCTCTCCTCGGCGGCCGAGTACCCCTATGGCTCCGGCGGATACGGCAACCGTTACCAAGGCCAGCGCGGCCCCACCGCGAGCCGCAGCCACTTGAATTTCCACCGGACGTCCGTTTAGCCCGTTGACGGTGGGGTGGCCCACGATGCCCGGTCAGATCCGGGGGTAATTGTGATGACGCCCGGTCAGATCCGGGGGTAATTGTGATGACGCCCGTTCAGATCCCGGGTTAGCAGTGATGACGCCCGGTCAGATGATCTGACCGAGCGTCCGAGGGAGAGTCCCCAAAGGTGACCGGGCGTCGGGGGGAGAGCCGCGAAAGGTGACCGGGGGTCGGGGGGAGAGTCCCCAAAGGTGACCGGGCGTCCGAGAGAGAGCCCCCAAAGGTGACCGGGCGTCGGAGGAGGCCCATGCTTAGGCTTCAAGGGACGAAATAGGCTCGGATGCCTTCGGTTTGCGCGGGGACTTGCGGAAGGCTTTGACCACCGGCTCCACGAAGCGCGCTGCGAGCGGTCCAAGGATGGCCATGAGCAGCACGTACGCGGTAGCGAGGGCGGCGATTTCCCGCGGAACGGTTCCGGAGGTGACCGCCAGCCCGGCAATGACAATGGAGAACTCGCCGCGGGCAATCAACTCAGCCCCCGCGCGGAAACGGCCGGGTACTGCGATGCCTCCCCGTTTCGCCGCCCAGAAACCGGTCAAGATCTTTGTGAGTGCCGTCAAGAGGGCCAGGAGGATCGCCCAGCCCAGGACCGGCGGAATGTTGGACGGATCGGTATTGAGGCCGAACGCCACGAAGAAGATCGCCGCAAAGAGATCCCGTAGCGGTTCGAGTATCCGCGTCGCGCTGTGGGCCGTTGCCCCCGAAATGGCAATGCCCAGCATGAACGCCCCCACGGCCGCGGAGACCTGGAGGGCCGACGCTACCCCGGCCACGAGAAGGGCGGCCCCGAGGAGATTGAGCAGGAAGACTTCGGAGTTTTCGCTGTGCACCGCCTGGGATACCCGATGGCCGTGTTTGAGGGCCACCATCAGCACGAAGGTGACCACGGCCAATGCGATACCCACTGTCTGTAGCCCGCCGAGGAAGCCCACGCCTGCGAGGATCGCCGTCAGTATCGGAAGGTAGATGGCCATGGTGAGGTCTTCGAAAACCAAAATGGCCAGCACGACTGGCGTTTCCCGGTTACCGATCCGGCCGAGGTCCGTAATCACTTTCGCGGCGATGCCCGAGGAAGAAATATAGGTGACACCGCCCATGACGATCGCCCCCACGAGTCCCCAGCCGAGCCACACGGCCAGGCCCGCACCCGGGAGGAAGTTCAACACCAGGTCCAGGACACCTGCTTGCCACGAGCGCCTCAGCCCGGTGACGAGTTCCGCGGCCGTATATTCCAACCCGAGCATCAACAGGAGCAGGATGACGCCGATTTCCCCGGAAAGATGGGCGAACTCGTGCATGCCGTCGAGCTTGATCAAACCACCGGCCCCGAATGCCAGTCCCCCCACCAGATAGAGCGGGATGGGGGACATTCCGATCCTGCCTGCCAAGCGCGCCAAGAGGCCCAGGCAGAAGACGACTGCGCCTAGCTCGATGAGGGTCAGGGCCAGGGGGTCCATGAACGTCAGCCGTTGCGCAGAATGGCAGCCGCAGAGTCAAGACCTTCCTGCGTACCGACAGCCACCAGCAAATCACCTGTGTGAAGGACGACGTCGGGAGCCGGCGAGGGAACCACTTCGCCTTCGCGCATGATCGCCACGATCGAGACGCCGCTGCGGGTGCGGATCTGGGCTTTGCCCATGGGCTGGTTGTTGAAAGGGGAGTCAGCGGTGATGGAAAACTGCCGCGTGGCAATGCCGGGGATTTCCTTGTGGGCTTCGGCCAGCCGCATGGCGATGTGCTGCCCGCCAAGGAGGTTGCCAAGGGCGGCGGCTTCGTCCGCGGTCAGGGGGATGGACGCTTGGCAGGTGTCGGGATCGTCCCACGTGGAGACGAAGAGCTCGGTCTCACCCTCCCGCATCTCGACAACACCGATCCTGCGTCCCGAGGCCGTGATGAAATCCTTGCGGACCCCGAGGCCTGGGAGTTCTGTCTCGTCCACGTTCATGACTACACCCTAGCCCTCTTGGAGGAGCGGCGGAATCAGGCTTTGACAGTGCCGTTCAGCAACGCCACCAGGGCCTCGGAGACGGTCAGCGATGCGCCAAAGGTCACGATGTCAGCCCCGCCACGCGGCCACCCGCACTCGACGGCGATCACTGCGTGCCCTTCCGCCCTCAAGCGGGCGAACACGGTCCACAGCGGGTGCTCCGCGTCCAGGCCGCGCCCGACGACGGCGACCCGGGCGCCGTCGGGCACCTCGCCTTCGCCGACCAGTGCCGACCTTGTCGCGGCCGGGCCCCAGGGCACGCGGCCGACGGCGAAGTTGGTCCCGGTCTCCACCTGCACGATGGCCACCGGTTCCTCCCGGGCGAGCCATCTTTCCGCAGCTTCGGATACCTCGAAGGCTTCGGCGATCCGTTCGCCGTCCAGCGACTTCGGCTCGCTAGGCTCACGTTGCTGCCGGCCCTGCGAGCCGAGTTGTCCCCTCATGGCGGCCTCCTGGATCTCCGCGGCGCCCGCGGCGGGGAAACGGGAGGACAGTGCGGCCGTGCGCGCAGCAGCGTCCGCGATGCGTTCCACGGGCAAGCGTCCCTCGTCCACGGCGTCCACAATTGCGGTGAGCGTTTGCTCGAAGAGGGCCGGGCTCGTTTCTGAACCGAGGCACAGCAGGTCCGCGCCGGCCATGAGCGCGCGGACGGCCGCTTCCGGAACGCCGGTCTGCGCGGATGCGCCAGCCATGTCCAAGGCATCCGTGATGATGACTCCGTTGAATCCCATGTCGCGGCGCAGCAGGTCCTGCAGGATGTGCGAGGAGAAGGTGGCGGGGTGGTGCGGGTCCAGGGCCTCGACCAGGATGTGGCTGGTCATGACGGTGGCACCGCCGGCCGCGACGAGTGCGCGGAACGGGACCAGCTCGCGGGCGTCCAGGGTGGCGGTGCCGGCCGTAACCCGGGGGAGCGCCAAGTGGGAGTCGACGGTGGTGTCGCCGTGGCCCGGGAAGTGCTTGGCACAGGATGCCACCCCGGCGTCTTCGAGCCCACGGATCCAGGCGGCGGTATGCCGGGCCACCAAATCCGGTTCGGCGCCGAAGCTGCGCACACCGATGACCGGATTGTCCGGAGCGGAATTGACGTCGGCATCGGGGGCAAGGTTGAGGTTGATGCCCAGGCCCGCGAGTTCGTTGCCGATGGCGCTGGCGCTCGCCGCGGTCAGCTCGATGTCGTCCAAGCGCCCCAGCACCGCGTTCCCGGGCTGCGGTGATCCCGTGAGGTAGTGCAGCCTCGTGACGTCGCCGCCCTCCTCGTCGACGGCGATGAGCGTGTTCGGCGAATGCGCGCGGAGCCCGGCGCAGAGTTCGCGCAATTGGACGGGGGACGCCACGTTGGTGCCGTAAAGGCACACGGCCGCCAACCCGGCGTCGTACGCTTCCAAGATCCAGACGGGGACTGCGATGCCGGTAAATCCGGGCATGAGGGTGTCTGCCGCGAGACGGCGGAGATGGGTCCCGGTGGCGAGAGCTTGGGTGGCGGAGGACTGAATCGTGTCCATGTCCGGCTCCTTCAAAGGGTGCTTGGCTGTTTGGTCAGGGCTGGAATCGGCGGGGGTGAGGCATTCAGGCCACCCCAAGCTGGTTCCACAGGACCATCACGGCGGCTCCGCGCAGCACAATGTCCTGTGCGTCGGCCGCTAGACGGACGGACACCGGTGACGGGTCCTGGCGCAAGAGCCGCTCAAGCAGTGTCTGCTGAACGGCGTTGAGAAGGGGGCCTTCCAAAAGCTCCCGGGGTCCGCTGAGGACCACTTCGCCCAGATCGAGGGCGCCCACAACCGGAGCGAGGGCGATGGCGAGCCGCTCGCCTGCTTCCCGGAGCACGACGTCGGCTGCGGCCTGGGGTTCGGAGGTCGCCGCCGCTTCGGCCAGGGACCGTTCGAGGCTGGGAACGGACATCCATGTTTCGAGGCAGCCTGCCTTGCCGCACTTGCAGAGGGTTCCGCCGTCGGTGCCGACCGTGACGTGGCCGATTTCGCCAGCCGCCGAGTGGGCGCCGCGGGCACGCCGGCCGCCCACGATGAGACCCGAACCGACACCGCGGCCAATTTTCACGAGGACCATGTCGTCACTGCCGGCGCCGAAGGTGTGTTCCGCGTGGACGGCGGCGTCGGCGTCGTTCGAGACGAGGGTCGGCAAGCCGGTGCGCTCCTGGAGAAGATCGCGCAGTGCGACGTCCTTCCAGTCGAAGTTGGGGGCGGTGGTGACCACGCCGCGCGCATTCACGATGCCGGGGGTCCCGACGCCGATCCCGAGCAGTGGGGCAGTGGCCCGCGCTGTTGCCTCGGACGCAAGTGCGAGGACCTGGTTGACCACGTGTTCCCCGGTTCCTTCAGTGAGGGTTTGTTCCACACGCTCAAGGATGTTGCCGTCAAGGTCGAGGACGGCCGCCCGCAGTACGGAATTTTCCGCCAAATCCATGCCGATCACTTGGAGGCCCCGGCGGTTGATGTCGACGAGGATGGCCGGCTTGCCGGGGCGGACTTCGTCGGACTGTCCCAATTCCACGACGTGGCCGCGATCGAGGAGGTCCGAGACGAGGTCGGACACCGTGACACGGGTCAGGCCCAGTGTCCGGGAAAGTTCCGCCCGGCTCATCGCCCCTGCGGAGTGGAGGGTTTGGCGCACCAAGGAGAGGTTGTGGGCGCGGCCGTCGGACGGCAGGGTTGCCGCGCCGGTTCGATCAGTGCGCCGGAGGTCACGAAGGGCTTCCATGTGAGTTAGTAAACTCTACTAACAATTAAAGATCAAGGGTTTTTCGCGGATTGTTGGGTAGGAACGCACCCGCTGATGACGCATGCACCCGCTTAGGACACAGGCACCCGATAGACCGGGTGCGCCCGTCCTTTTCGGGTGCGAAACGGGATCTGCGGCGCGGATGGAGAGGTGCGCACCAGGCCTGCATACGGGCTCAGCTCAGCGGAACGGTGGCGATTTCCGTCTTATTGGGCGACTTGACGGGCAGGATCACCAGCAAACCGGCCAGGAGCACCACCATGATGCCCAGGATTCCCCAGCGTTGGGCCGCGCCCGGGGCCACCAAGGGGGTAGCCAAAGTGATGCAGAGGGTGAAAAGTGCCGGCGCCAGGAAGCTCACGGCCCGCCCGGTGGTGGCATAGAGACCGAACAGTTCGCCGGATTCGCCGTCCGGGGCCAGCCTTGCAAGGTATGCGCGGGAGGAAGCTTGCGCCGGTCCCACGAAGAGGCAAAGGAACAGCCCGAACACCCAGAACGTGGTGCTCCCTGCCCAATGGGTCCCGAAGAACATGTAGTCGCCGTTGCCAAGCACCAGGATCACGGTGCCGGCGAGCAGGAGTCCCGTAAGGGAAATGACGATGACGGACTTGGGGCCGATCCTGTCGTCCAGGAATCCGCCGATCATGGCTCCAACGGCTGCCACCACGTTGCCGAAAATCGCAAAGAAGATGACTTGCTTGAGCTCGAATCCAAAGGTCCCGGCGGCGATGACCCCGCCGAAGGTGAAGACGGCCGCCAAGCCGTCGCGGAAGATGGCGCTCGCGAGCAGGAAGTAGATGGTGTGCGGGCTGGTTCGATAGATGGCCTTGATCCGGCGGATCAGCAAACCATAGGAAGCCAGGAACCCGGGCCGGGACTCTGCCCTTTTCACGGAAACCTCCGGCACTGCGAAGAGGACCGGTAGCGCGAAGACGAAGAACCAGAGCGCGGAGTAGACAGCCACGAGCCTGATATTCAGGCTGTCCTGGGTGGAGGCCCCGAACCACTCAAAAGACGGCTGGACGAAAAGCTGCAGCACCGTAAGGAGCGCGATAATCCCGCCCAGATACCCCATTCCCCAGCCGAAGCCGCTCACTTTGCCGATATTGGCCGGGGTGGAGATCTGGGCCAGCATGGCGTTGTAATTGACGCCGGCGAACTCGAAAAACACATTGCCGAGCGCAACCAAGGTGACGCCCAGAAGCAGGAACTCGGGCTTGGGGAACACGAAGAAGCACGAGCCCGTGAGCACAGCCACGACGGCCGAGTTGACTCCCAGCCACAGTTTCCTGCGGCCACCGGCGTCCGAGCGTTGACCGGTGACCGGTGCCAGGAGCGCAATTGCGACGCCGGCAATCGCCAGCGCGGCGCCCAACGTCGCCGACGTCGAGTCTTCTCCGCCGAACGCCTTGGACGTCAGATAGACGGTAAAAACAAAAGTGGTCATGACGGCGTTGAAGGCCGCGGAACCCCAGTCCCAGGACGCCCACGCAAGGATCTGGCCCTTGTTCGACAGGGCAGGCCCTGAAGCAAGTTCGGATGCCGGATGCGGGGCCTCGGGCGCGGTTGCCATGTTCATGGTTGATAAACTACCTGCACCGAACCCAACGTTTGACCGCCTGCTCCAACTTTTGACAATTCATCCCTGACTTTGCGGAGATTCCAGTGATCACAGTTCTGGCCGTGACCTTTGCAGCGGCAACTGTGGCGCCCTGGATCTTCCGGAAACTTCAGCGGAATGCCTTTTATGTCCTCGCAGCGGTTCCTTCCGCCGCCTTTGTTTGGTTGCTCCTGCAGTACGGCCGGATCTATCCCGGAAAAGGCGGAAACCCCACGGGCGGCTTCATCGAAGAAACGCTCCCGTGGATCCCGAACCTCAAGATTGAATTCGCCTTCCGCATGGACGTTCTGGCGTGGGTGATGTCCTTGCTGGTCCTGGGGATCGGCGCGTTGGTCCTGGTCTATTGCGCACGGTACTTCAAGAACAAGGATGCCGACCTCGGCGGATTCGGGGCCCAGCTGCTTGCCTTCGCCGGCGCGATGTTCGGCCTGGTGACCGCGGACGACCTCCTGATGATGTTCATCTTCTGGGAACTCACCACTGTCCTGTCCTATCTGCTGATTGGCTACGCGCGCACGCGCCTCTCAGCGCGCCGCTCGGCTTTGCAGGCGCTCATGGTGACCACCGCCGGTGGCCTGGCCATGCTCGTCGGCCTCATCATTCTGGGCCACGCCGCCGGAACGTACCGGATTTCAGCGATCATGACCCAAGCGGCCACCCTCGTCGGGGGACCCGCGCAAGATGCGGTTGCGGCCGCCGTCGTACTCATCCTGGTGGGTGCGATCACCAAATCGGCGCTGGTCCCGTTCCACTTCTGGCTCCCCGGCGCGATGGCCGCACCCACCCCGGTGAGCGCCTACCTGCATGCAGCGGCCATGGTGAAGGCCGGCATCTACATCGTGGCCCGCATGGCGCCGGGGTTCAGCGAGACCCCCTACTGGTTGCCGCTCGTGCTCGGGCTCGGCCTCGCAACCATGCTGGTGGGCGGGTACCGGGCACTCCGGCAGAACGACATCAAGCTCGTCCTCGCCTATGGAACCGTCAGCCAGCTCGGCTTCCTGACCATGGTGGTGGGTCTCGGACGGCCCGACGCCGCACTGGCCGGACTCGCGCTCCTGCTGGCGCACGGACTCTTCAAAGCGTCCTTGTTCCTGGTGGTGGGCATCATTGACCACCAATCCGGAACGCGCGACATCCGCAAACTCTCGGGACTGTACAAGTCCTCAAGGGCGCTCGCCATTGTGGCGGGCGTGGCCGCGGCATCCATGGCTGGAATACCTCCGCTGGCCGGATTCGTCGCCAAGGAATCGGTGTTCGAAGCGTTCGTCCACTACGTACCGGCTTCCCAACCGTGGGGGCTGGTCCTGCTGGTCGGCTTGGTGCTGGGTTCCATCCTCACCTTCGCGTACAGCGCGCGCTTCATGTGGGGCGCGTTCGCCACCAAGCCGGGAGTGGAACGGACTCCGTTCAAAGCCATCAAGCCCTCGTTCCTTGCGGCGCCTGCCATCTTGAGCTTCCTCAGCATCGTGTACGGTCTGTGGCCGGATCCCGTTGACGGGTGGATCCAGCCATATGCCGCACTCTTTGTGGCGCCCGACGCCGGAACGAACCCAGCGAGCGCCAGCCACCTCGCGCTGTGGCACGGGCTGACACCCGCCTTGGGACTGACCGCCGTGACGGTGGCGGCCGGCGTCGTGATGTTCTATGCCCGCAACCTCGTGTCCCGGGCGCAAAGCCGGGTACCCGACTGGGTGGACGGGGATCGCGCCTACCAACGCACCATCGGGGTCCTGGACGATGTGGCGGTGTGGGTCACCGGGCGCACCCAGCGCGGCTCCCTCTATTTCTACCTGACGGTCATTCTCACGGTTGCTTTCGCTGTCCCGCTGACGGCACTCATCGTGGCCAACAAGCCGCTCCCGGGCGCCCTCTATTTGATCGATCCGGGCTCTCCCCTCCAGCTGATCGCCGGGGCAGGAATTATTGTTGGCGCGTTCGCGGCTGTTCGTGCCAACAAGCGCTTCCTCGCTGTTCTGATGGTGTCGGTCACAGGTTATGGAATCGCGCTGATCTTCGCGCTGCAAGGGGCCCCGGACCTCGCGTTGACGCAAATGCTGGTTGAGACCATCATCCTTGTGGCCTTCGTGCTGGCGATGCGCAGCCTGCCTCCGGAGCTCCGGGACCGTACCGGCGGAAAATACCGGGTGGTTCGCGTCATTATTGGTGTGGCTTTCGCGGTCACCATGATCTTCGTGGCGATCTACGCGATGGGCGCCCGCATCGCCGAGCCCGTGTCGCTCTCTTTCCCCCGGCTGGCCTACGAGGGCGGTGGCGGACTCAACGTGGTCAACGTGACGCTGGTGGACATCCGGGTGTGGGACACCTTCGGTGAGATCTCGGTGCTGGCCGTCGCCGCTACCGGTGTCGCGAGCCTGATCTTCGTCCGCAGCCGGGGTGAGCGCCTCAACAAAGCAGCCACAGTTCCCGAGGGCACTGTGGGTAGGCACGCCGGCGGGAGCAGCCCGCGCGAGGACGCCTCGCTGGAACTCGTCCGCAAGTTCGCCGGCTCTCCCACGGACCCCTGGTTGGTGGCCGGCCGAACCCTTGCACCCGAACGGCGTTCCATCATTTTCGAAGTGGTCACCAGGCTGATTTTCCACTCGATGATCGTCTTCTCCGTGTACCTGCTCCTGGCGGGACACAATCTTCCGGGAGGCGGCTTCTCCGGCGGACTCACAGCCGGGCTTGCGCTGACCATCCGTTACTTGGCCGGCGGGCGGTTCGAGTTGCGTGAAGCCGCGCCGATCAGCGCCGGTATGCTGCTCGGAGCCGGTCTTGCCACGGCAGCCGCGGCGGGATTCGTGCCGTTGCTCCTGGGCGGCCAAGTCTTCCAAAGTGCCATCATCCCGTTCTGGCTGCCGCTGTTCGGTGACATCAAGTTCGTGACCTCCACGTTCTTCGATATCGGCGTGTACCTCGTGGTGGTCGGGCTGGCCCTGGACGTGCTGCGCAGTCTGGGAGCCGAGATCGACGAACATTTCGAAGAAGGGACCGCCAGGCGAGGCGCCCGGGACTCAAGGGACGCCCGGCCGGACGTCTCTACCGCCAAGCCAACGGGCGTAACCGCGGCGCCATCGCCAAGCGCACCCGGGGAGGGGACCCCATGAGTGTCAATTTGACCTTGTTGATCGTCATGGGAGTGCTCTATGCCTGTGGGATCTATTTGATCCTTGAGCGCAGCCTGACCCGTGTTCTCCTCGGACTCATGCTCCTGGCCAACGCCACCAACCTGCTGATCCTCGCGACGGGCGGCTATGCCGGACTTGCCCCGCTGTTCACCAAATCGACAGATCCGCGCGACTTCAACGATCCTTTGCCGCAGGCCTTGATCCTGACGTCGATCGTGATTTCCTTCGCGGTGACGGCATTCATGCTCGGCATCATCTACCGGACCTGGGCATTGGCACGGCAGGACGACATCCAGGACGACGTCGAAGACCGCCGCGTCGCGAAGACACCCAGCTTTGACGCCGAAGACGACTCGGTGGTTCCCGAAGAAACATCGGAATTCCCGGTCACTGCACTCACCGAAGCAGCCAAGGAAGGAGGCCCCTTGTGAACATCGCCAGCCTGGCGCCGCTCGCCGTCGTCCTTCCTATCCTCGGTGCCGCACTGACATTCGCCCTGAACAGGAACCCGCTGGCCCAGCGCGCGGTCAGCATCGCTTTGTTGTCCCTCACGTTGCTCCTGGAATGCTGGCTCCTGGCTTCGGTTTGGACCACAGGAACAGCTTCCGTCACGTTGGGTGGCTGGCAGCCGCCGTTCGGCGTTGTGATGGTGGTAGACCAGTTCTCCTCGCTCATGCTGGTGGTCTCCTCCGTCATCAGCCTCGCGGTGCTGATCTACGCCACCGGCCAGGGCATGGCCGACGGCGACCGCGAGGCCCCGGTGTCGATCTTCCACCCGACGTACCTGATCCTGGTGGCCGGCGTCTCGAACGCCTTCCTCACGGGTGATCTATTCAACCTGTATGTCGGCTTCGAAATCCTGCTGACGGCGAGCTACGTGCTCATGACCCTGGGCGGCACTGGTCCGCGAATCCGCGCCGGGGTCACCTACGTGGTGGTTTCGGTCGTGTCCTCGGTGTTGTTCCTCATAGCAATCGCGATGATCTATGGCGCCACCGGAACCATCTCGATGGCCGATCTCGCCATGAAGCTGGCCGAAGTGGATCCGGGCACCGCGAACCTGCTGCACGCCATGCTGCTCGTAGCTTTCGGCATCAAAGCTGCAGTGTTTCCGTTGTCCTTTTGGCTGCCCGACTCGTACCCGACGGCACCGGCACCAGTCACTGCAGTGTTCGCCGGTTTGCTTACCAAGGTGGGCGTCTACGCCATGGTCCGGACGGAGACCCTGCTCTTCCCGGGCGATAGCTTGAACACCCCGTTGATGGTGGTTGCGCTCCTCACCATGCTGGTAGGCATACTCGGCGCCATTGCCCAGAGCGACATCAAGCGACTGCTCTCCTTCACCCTGGTCAGCCACATCGGCTATATGGTGTTCGGGCTCGCCATGTCTTCCGTTGCCGGGCTTGCTGCCGCCGTCTTCTATGTGGCCCACCACATCACGGTCCAAACGAGCCTGTTCCTGGTGACTGGCTTGATTGAGCGCCGTGGCGGCAGTTCGTCCATGGACAGGCTCGGTGGGCTTGCCAAGCTGTCCCCGTTCCTCGCGCTCTTGTTCTTCATTCCAGCGATGAACCTCGCCGGAATCCCGCCCTTCTCCGGGTTCCTCGGGAAGCTCGGACTCCTGCAGGCAGGCATCGCCCTCGGGACGCCACTGGCCATCACCTTGGTGGTGGGCGGAGTGGTCACGAGCCTGTTGACCTTGCTCGCTATTGCCAGGGTCTGGAACCGCGCATTCTGGCGGAAACCCGAGGACGCTGACTACCCGGCCGCCGCCCTCAAGGACACGGCCGCCGTCGGCCTGCTTCCGCGGACCATGGTGGGGCCGACAGCAGCGCTGGTGGTCTTTGGCGTCGCACTGACGGTCTTCGCCGGTCCGCTGTTCCAATTGGCCGGCAACTCCGCGGAACAGATGCTGGACCGTGCGGCCTACATCCATTCGGTGCTCGGCGGCAACGCCAAAGTTCCGGGAGTCGCCGCACCGCAGGGAGGTGGAAAGTGAGCCGCAAGCGGACTTCGTTCCGTACCGAGTTGCCCCTGTTGGTCTGGCTGGTGGTTGTCTGGGGTGCGCTTTGGAGGGACTTCAGCCCGGGCAACCTTGTGTTCGGTGCGCTGATCGCCTTGGTGGTCGCCAGGGTTTTCTACTTGCCTCCGGTAGAGCTCAGCGGACGATTCAACGTGCTGCGGGCCATTCCGTTCGTCGTGGTGTTCCTCGGCAAAGTGGTGGCCGCGAGCTTCCAGGTCCTGTACCTGGCGGTCTTCCGGGGTCCTTCGGTCACGAACGCCGTCGTCGCTGTTCCCTTGCGTAGCCGTTCCGACCTCATGGTGACCGCAACCGGGCACGTGATTTCGCTGATTCCAGGTTCCTTGGTGGTGGAGGTCGATCGCTCGACGTCCACGCTCTATATCCACGGGATCAACGTCCGCAGCGATGCGGACATCGCCAAACTGCGCAAGGAGGTCCAGGACACCGAGGCCTCGCTGATCCGGATCATGGGTACCAGGGCGGAAATGGACGCAATCCAGGCCGAAGGCTGGCCTGCAACGAGGGGAGCACGCGCATGAAAGACATCGTGCTGATCGTCACTGCGGTGGTTCTTAGCCTCGCAGCCGCCGGCGCGATCTACAGGATCGCCGTCGGGCCGTCACTGCTGGACCGCGTCCTCGCCGCCGACGTCCTACTCGCCATACTGGGTGCCGCGCTGGCCATCGACATGGCTGTGAACAGGCACCTCAACAACCTCGTGCTGCTCGTCGCCCTGTCGCTGATCGGGTTCATCGGATCGGTGACGGTGGCGCGCTTCGTGGCTGACCGGAGAGGACAGGTCAATGACTCCTAACGCCACTGGAGTCGACGCTGCCATCGATGCCGTCACCGCGGTATTGCTCATTGTCGGTGCAATCATGTCATTGGGCGCGGCGATCGGCTTGTTGCGGTTTCCGGACCTGATGAGCCGCATGCACGCGGCTACCAAGCCGCAAGTGCTCGGACTGTTCCTCGTCTTGGCGGCCATCGGGCTGCAGATGCGCGAATGGTGGGTTTGGCCGGTCCTGGCCGTCGCTTGGATCTTCCAGTTGCTGACGGTGCCGGTTTCCGCACACATGGTGGGCCGTGCAGGCTACCGGACCAGGCACCTCCACCCCGAGTTGCTGAGCGTGGACGAACTCGAGGCCGTGGTGCTGCGTGCCGCCGGTCAGCGGGCAGAGGAGAAAGCCGAAGGCGAACCGGGAATGCCCCGCATGCGGGACGGTGCGACCCCAGGTCCTGACTGAGCGAAGGTTCTGACTGAGCCTCGGGTGGGCCGTCGGCCTAGACGATGTCCTGAGTCTTGGAGAAGCGCGAGATCGCGCGCTGGGTACTGCGGCTTGCGAGGACCTGGATGACGGCGCTGACGGTTGCCGAAACTAGGGCGAAGGTCAGTGCCGAGCGCAGGCTCGCCTCCATGTCGTCATGGCCCTTCGGAGGCTTCTTGCCGGTGGACTTTTCCCACAGCGCATTGACGAGCTTCGTGGCGACGAAGCCTGCGCCGATGCTCACGCCGGTGCCGAACAGTTTGATGAGCAGGTTCATTCCGGGACTCCTTGCGGGTGGAAACAGGACCGTCCCCAGCCTAACCCCACTTCACGGCAGTTCCGGAGCAAGCGATCGGGCTTGGCGCCTGAGCCGGAAGAACTCCTCCAAGGCCCCGGGCTCAGGACGGACCGGCACCACGTCACGGTCCTGGGCCAGTATCGCGTCCACTGTGCCGAGCGCGAGGAGCTCATCCAGCAGCGCCAGGGTGGGCGGCATGAGCTTGAGGGTTCCGGCGGCCTCGGCGTCCAGGATTCCGCGGACCGGCATCCACAAGGACGACGACGCTTCGGTGGTCTGATGCCTCGGCTCGGCCCCGGAAACCGGGCAGGCAAGGTAGAAGTACGTGTCGAAACGCTTGGGCTGGTCCGGCGGAGTGACCCAGTTGGCCCACGGGCGGAGGGTGGCGGCGTCGAGCTTTAATCCGGCCTCTTCGAACACCTCACGCTGCGCGGCCGCCAGCACCCGGCCGGCGTTCAACACTGCGGAGGAAGGCTCGACGGCGATGCTGGTCCGGTGCCACGCGGCGGCGTGCCGCTCGGCGACGTCGTCCGCGAAGTCCCACCCGGAGCTGTCCACCTGGTCCACCCGGCCGCCGGGGAAGACGACCATGCCTGCAGCGAAATCCATGGTGGACACCCGGTGCTGGACGAACACCTCCAGGGCGTACGCCCCTTCAAGGCCATCGGGAATCGCGGCATCCCGGACCAGGATCACGCTCGCGGCGAGCCGCGGCTCGGCCGCCATAGTGCTGTTCGCTTCGCCGTTGCCTGCCAAAACCGCTCCTTTGCCGCCCTGCTGCGTCACATTCTGCTGGATCATTCTCCCAGTTTCCGCCGCCGCCCGCGCCGTTCCAGGCCCGGCCGCGCTGACTAATCGAATGATCCAGCAGAATCGGTCTCCAGGCGTCTTGTCACAGCGCGGGCAACCCCGTCAAGGTGTAAACTGAACCAGGCCCAAAAGGGTGAATTGATAACGACAGGGGAGCGCCGCCGTCGGGCTCGCAGCAATGCGGCACGGAGGACGGGCGCTGAGAGTGCGGACAGCCGCAGACCCTCGAACCTGATCCGGCTAGTACCGGCGCAAGGGAGTCGAGTTCTCATAGTGTCCGGACCGGCGCGGTGGAAGCCGCTTGCAGGCAACCGGGAACACTTTCCCCTCCTGTTCCTCAGGAGGACAAAATGACTGGTATTTCTGCAAGGCCGGGCCTGACCAAGCCTGGTTACAACTGGCGCGTCGTGGACATCGTCGTGGCTGCGCTGATTTCCATCGCCGGCGGCGTGATCTTCTGGGCCTGGGACCAGATGGCCCTCGTTGTCACGCCCGCGACCGCCGGCTACCCACCGCTGGGCGGCCTGATTGCCGGCGGATGGATGATCCCCGCGATCCTCGGCATGCTGATTGTCCGCAAGCCCGGTGCGGCAATCTTCTGCGAGACCGTCGCCGCCACCGCTGAGCTCATCATGGGTAACCAGTACGGCACCACCGTGCTGATCTCGGGCCTGCTCCAGGGCCTTGGCGCGGAACTCATCTTCCTCGCCTTCATGTACAAGAAGTTCAACCTGCCGGTTTCGCTGCTGGCCGGGGCCGGTGCGGGCCTGTTCTGCGGACTGAACGATTCCTTCCTCCCGTGGGGCTGGAACATCGCCTACGAGCCCGTCGACAAGCTCGTGTACATCGCGCTCTGCACGGTTTCCGGTGCCGTCATCGCCGGTGCCCTGGCCTGGCTCGCGACCCGCGGCCTGGCCAAGACCGGCGTCTTGAGCGCGTTCGCGTCGCGCAAAGCCGCTTCGGAGCCTGTCTTTTCCTGATGCCTGGTCCCGAAGCCGGCGCCACTGAGGTGCGGCCTGCCGCCATTTCCGCCCAAGGCTGGGGGTGGCGGCACTCGGGCCGCGCCTCGCAGGCCATCCACGCGCTGGACCTCAACATCCGGCCAGGCGAACGGGTCCTGCTGCTCGGCCCTTCGGGGGCGGGCAAGTCCACGCTGTTGCATGCCTTGGCGGGCGTGCTGGGCGAGGAAGGGGACGACGCCGACGAAACCGGCTCCCTGCTCGTGGACGGCATTTCCCCGCGGGCTCAGCGGGGGCGTGCCGGACTCATGCAGCAGGACCCCGAAACCCAGGTGGTGCTTTCCCGGCTGGGCGACGACGTCGCGTTTGGTGCCGAAAACCTTTGCGTGCCGCGTGACGAGATCTGGAAACGCGTTCATGAAGCGCTCGACGACGTCGGGCTGAGGAGCACTGCGGGCGGCGGTCTTGCGCTGGACCACCCGACGTCGGCCCTCTCGGGCGGGCAAAAACAACGCCTTGCGCTCGCTGGAATCCTGGCGATGCGGCCCGGATTGATCCTCCTGGACGAACCGACCGCCAATCTGGACCCGGCTGGCGTGCTCGAGGTCCGTGACGCCGTGGGCCGATGCCTGGACAAGACCGGCGCCACTCTGGTTGTGGTGGAACACAGGGTCTCCGTCTGGAAAGACCTGGTGGACCGGATCGTGGTGCTCCAGCCGGGCAGTTCCTCCTCCACAGGTGGTTCAACGCCGGCGGTTCTCCTGGATGGTGATCCGGACACCGTCCTGGCCCAAGCGAGGGACATGCTCATTCGTGCCGGCGTCTGGGTGCCCGGGTACGTACCGGCCACCCGCCCACGCTCAGGGCCGGCGGGCGGCTCGGGGCCGGCAAGGCGGCGTGAGCTGCTGCTGGCCACCCACGACCTTGCGGTGTCACGCGACCGGCCACGGCGCCGGGGGTTCAAAACCATTCCGCCCGTTCCAGTGCAGGCCGGGCTCGACGCCGAAGTGTTCGCAGGGCAGGCATTGACCATCACTGGGCCCAACGGCGCCGGCAAGTCGACTTTCGCTTTGACCCTTGCCGGCCTCCTGGCGCCCGTGTCCGGCACGGTGACTGCCGCCGTCGGGCTCAGCGACGGCGCCGGGGACGATCCTTTCAAGTGGAAAGCGCAGCAGCTGATCTCCCGGATCGGGACGGTGTTCCAAGAGCCCGAGCACCAGTTCGTCACCGGGCGGGTGCTCGACGAGCTCATGTTCGGCCCCAAGCACCTTGGCCATGGCGAGGACCGGGTGGACGAGTTGCTGGAACGGCTGCGCTTGGGGCACCTCGTCGAAGCCAATCCGTACACCCTCTCCGGGGGCGAAAAGCGGCGGCTATCCGTTGCCACGGTACTCGCCGCGCACCCCCGCGTCTTGGTGCTGGACGAGCCAACCTTTGGCCAGGACGCGAACACGTGGGCTGAGCTTGCGTCGTTCTTGTCCGAACTGCTCGACGCCGGCACTTCGGTGGTTTCTGTCACCCACGACCGGGAATTCAGCTCTGTGCTGGGCGGCACTGAGATGCGCCTCGAGCCCGCGTTGCAAGGCCGCGACCGGCTGGAAGCAGGTGCGGCATGAGGGAAGCGCTGACGCTTCGGGCCAACAACGCCCTCCTGACACGCGCCAATCCGCTGGCCAAGTTTGTGTCGGTCTTCCTGATCACCCTGGTGTTGGCGTTGTCCATTGACCTGGTGTCGGCTTCGACTGCGCTCCTCGGCGAACTGGCGTTGTTCCCCCTCGCGGGGCTGACCGTCCGTTTGCTCTGGCAGCGTGGCTGGCCCCTGATCATCGCGGCCGCTCTGGGCGGCTGGAGCACGACGATCCTGTCGGCCAGCAGCGGCAGGGTACTGCTCGACGTCGGGATCTGGTCTATCAGTGAAGGCTCGCTTCAGTTGGGAGTCGGCTTCATGCTGCGCGGCCTGGCGATCGCCTTACCGGCCCTCCTACTGATGAGTTGCACCGATCCCACCGATCTTGCTGACGCTCTGGCGCAAAAGGCGAAGCTGCCGCACCGTTTTGTCCTGGGCACCCTGGCGGCTTTGCGTCTCGTGGGGCTCATGGCGGAAGAGTGGCAGACAATCGGCATGGCGCGCCGTGCGCGGGGTGTCGGCTCGCAGGGGACCCCGCGGCAACGTTCCAAGGCCATGCTCGGCCAAAGCTTCGGGCTGCTGGTGCAGGCGATCCGTCGGGCGTCCCGCCTGGCCGTGACCATGGAGGCGCGCGGCTTCGGCGGCGGACGCCGGACGTGGGCCCGCGAGTCCACCTACAGCCGCCTCGACGTGTGGGTTCTGGCCGGCGGGCTGCTCATCGCAGCCGCGGCCGTGCTCGCGGCGCAATGGGCAGGCACCTGGCACTTTGTCTGGCTCAAGCAGGGCAACTGACGCTCGTATCGCACGAAATGACTATTGCTCGGCGAAATTGGCGTGCTGCATCACAAAACCATTGCTTGCTAGAACATTTGTGATATTTTTTGGCTATGACGCAACCAACTGCCGAACATGTAGGTCTCCTCCTTCGCGACGCCCGCGGCGAAAAGGGCTGGACCCAGGGACAGCTCGCCTCGGAACTGGGCACCAGCCAAAGCGCCATTGCCAGGATGGAGCAGGGCAAGCAGAACCTCAGCCTCCGCATGATCGAGCGCCTCGAGTCGATCTTCGGACGAACCATCGTCAAGGTCGGCAAACAGCAGATGACCCACTTGCGCGTGGAGGGCGGACGTACGCTCTCCGGCTCGGTGGACGTCAACAGCAGCAAGAACGCCGGCGTCGCACTGCTTTGCGCCAGCCTCATCAACCGCGGCACCACCACCTTGCGACGGCTCGCCCGGATCGAAGAGGTCAATCGGATCGTTGAGGTTCTGACCTCCATCGGCGTCGAATGCACCTGGCTGAACGGCAACGATCTGCGCATCCGTCGGCCCGAGAACCTGGACCTCGCCTCCATGGATGTCGAGGCTGCACGCCGCACCCGCAGCGTCATCATGCTTCTGGGCCCGCTCCTCGATGAGGCGGCCACGTATCAACTGCCCTACGCCGGCGGCTGCGATCTCGGGACGCGAACCGTGGAACCGCACATGCAGGCGTTGCGGCAGTTCGGACTCTCCGTGGAAGCCAAGTCCGGCTTCTATTCCGTGCAGGCCCCGCCGGCCGACGACGAGCACCGCACCTTCGTGCTCACCGAGCGCGGTGACACCGTGACCGAGAACGCCATCATGGCCGCCGCACACCGCAGCGGTACAACCGTGATTCGCAATGCCAGCCCCAATTACATGGTGCAGGACCTCTGCTTCTACCTCGAGGGGCTCGGCGTGGCGATCGACGGCGTCGGCACAACCACCCTGAAGATCACCGGGCGCCCGGCGATCGACGTCGATATCGAGTACTTCCCGTCCGAAGACCCCATCGAGGCAATGAGCCTCATCACCGCGGGCATCGTGACCAACTCCGAGGTCACCATCTGCCGGGTCCCCATCGAGTTCATGGAGATCGAACTCGCAACGCTTGAGCAGATGGGCCAACAGCTCGAGATTTCCGGAGAGTACTTCGCGCGCAACGGGCGGACACGTCTGGTAGACGTCACCACCAAGCCATCACGGCTGCGTGCGCCGGAGGACAAGATCCATCCGATGCCGTTCCCTGGGCTGAACATCGATAACCTGCCGTTCTTCGCGGTCATCGCCGGCAACGCCGAAGGCCAGACCATGATCCACGACTGGGTCTACGAGAACCGGGCCATCTACCTGACCGAGCTCAACAAGCTTGGCGCCCAGGTGCAATTGCTCGATCCGCACCGCATCTATGTCAACGGCCCCACCAAATGGCGTGGTGCGGAAGTCGGATGCCCCCCGGCACTCCGACCCGCGGCCTGCTTGCTGCTGGCCATGCTGGCGGCCCGTGGCACTTCCGAGTTACGCAACATCTATGTGATCGAGCGCGGATACGAGGACCTGGCGGAACGTCTCAACACGATCGGCGCCAAGATCGAGTACTTCCAGGACTGACGCGTCAACCGTGAGGGCTGCCAGTGGACATTCTGCTGGATCATCCGGGCCACTCCTGCGCCGGTGCGCGAAAACGGTGGGTGTGCCTTCGGCAAGCCGGCGATGATCCAGCAGAATCCATCGCTGCCAGTCAACGCCGTCCACTATTTAGGGCAAGGATGGCTTGTCGAGGGCCAGGATGGCGCGGATTTCCTCCATCACCTGCCCTGGGTTGTTCCAGATCGTCTCGGGAGCGAAGCTCAAGAGGTAAAAACCGCGGGCCTGCGCAGCGTTCAGGCGTGCCATGTCCTTTCTCCACGCCTCCCGGGAACTATGGAAGGCATACCCGTTGACTTCGACGATGAGCCGCCGGCCAATCAGAAAATCGACGCGTCCCACACCTTGGATCTGAACCTGGCGGCGAAAGGCCAAGCCTTCCGATTCGAACAGTAGCCGGGCGCTGATCTCGGGTACCGATTCGGACAGGCCATCCGCCTTGGCCAGTAGCCTTCTCGCGTTTCCGTACCAGTTGGCGGAGATCTCGCTTTCGAGCATTTCACGCGGGATACCAAACTCCTGGATGGCCGATTGCGCAATTGAAATGGCGTCTACGTCCCGCAAGCAGGTCAGTGCATGAATGACCGTGTCTTCCACGGAGGCCACCGGGACGGCGGTCCCCGAAGACAGGCGAAGACCACCATGCCGGACGAAGCCTCTGCCACGGCAGTGCCGTGTGGAAAGATGCACACGTTCGGGCTTGTCTTTGATCCACAGGCCGTAGCGTATTGCGGCACTGGCGCAGGTGAGCTGCCCGTTATTGAGAAGCGCCGTGAGGTATTCCGTATCCGCTGAAGGAAGGGCCCATATTCCTTTTCGTGGTTGGTGTGCGCCGGCGATGGCAAGCTTGCGGATGGCTGAGGGCGTATAGCCATTGGCGCGCAGCAGGCCTACCCGGGCGACACCACCCACTGAGACAAGGTATTCCAAGGCATCCATGGATCCAGCTAGCCACGATGCCGGGGCTGACGAGCCAAGGAATGTGGCCTATGTGGATGAGTTGGCCGACATTTTGCTGGATCATCCGCGGGTTGCCTTTCGCCGTTGCCCGGAAACGGGCTGCATACGACGCGTATGGCAGCGATGATCCAGCAGAATCCGTCGGACGTCCGCACCCCGGTGCGCCGCCGCGTGGGCCGTACCAGCCAAAACTGTGTCCGCAAGGCCCCCATGGCGCACAATTGTTGCGTGCGCACTTTTGGGGTGGAAGAGGAACTGCTGATCGTCGATCCAGTGACCGGCGAGCCGCTCGCCCTTGCCGACGCGCTCCTTTCGGGCTCGGCAGGCGACGGCTCGGCCGACGACGGCACAGCACACAACGGCTCGGCCGACGACGATGGCACCGACACCAGTCTCAGCCACGAACTCAAGCTGGAGCAGATCGAAACCCAGACCCGGCCGTGCCACAGCTACGCCGAGCTCCTGCACCAGATCCGCAAAGCACGGGGGCTTGCCAGCCACGCTGCCCGGCGCCACGGTGCGCGGATCGCGGCGTTGGCCACCTCGCCCGTGGACGCGGCCCTGCACACCACGCCGGATCCGCGGTACGCCGCCATGCTTGAACGGTTCGGCATCACCGCGCATGAGCAACTCACCTGCGGATTCCACGTGCACACCGCCGTTGAGTCACCGGAAGAAGGCGTCATGGTCCTGGACCATATCCGGGACAAGCTTGCTGTCTTCACAGCGATGAGCGCCAATTCCCCCTACTGGCGCGGGCTGGCCACAGGTTTCGAAAGCTACAGGACGCAGGCCTGGAACCGATGGCCGTCGTCTGGACCATCGCCGATCTACGGCTCCTTGGCTTCGTACCGGCGGGTCGTCGGGAGGCTGATCGAGACCGGCGTGCTGCTGGACGAAGGCATGATCTATTTTGACGCGAGGCTGTCCCGCCACGTCCCCACGGTCGAGGTCCGGGTGGCCGATGTCTGCCTCCGCGCCGAAGACGCGGCTTTGATCGCCGTGCTGGTCAGGGCTTTGGTGGAAACAGCGGTCCGGGAGCACCATGCCGGGATTGAACCAGCGGCGGTGCCCACCGCCCTCTTGCGGATGGCGTCGTGGCAGGCGAGCAACTTCGGGCTCCGCACCGAACTCCTCGATTTCGGCACTTTCCGTCCGGAGCCCGCTGCCGACGTCGTCTGGTCACTGGTGAACTACCTGGCACCGGTCCTGGTTGAACAGGGGGAGCTCGATCTGGTGCGGGCGGGTGTGACAACCCTTTTGGGGCGCGGCAACGGGGCGATCGAACAGCGTGCGGTCGCCGAGCGCTGGAGCCGGACCAACAGTGGCACGCCCGACGACGCCGGGCTGGCCGCCGTCGTCGAGCACGCCGTCGAGATCACGATGCGTTCCGAAAACGACGAGAGCGACACCAAACCGCAACCCGTCCTCACTTGGGTGCGCCAGGACTGGCGCGAGGCACCGGCCTAGCCCGTCGGCGGCTACACCTGCTTGAGCGCTTGCTCCAGGTCGCGGATGAGGTCGTCCACGTCCTCCAGTCCCACCGAAAGCCGGACGACTCCGTCGGCCAGGCCGATCGCCGCGCGGCCTTCTGGACCCATGGCCCGGTGCGTTGTGGTGGCGGGGTGGGTGATCAGGGACTTGGAGTCGCCGAGGTTGTTCGAGATGTCAATGACGCTGAGCCCGTCGAGGAGCGCGAAGGCAGCCTCTTTCGCCGAGCGCCCGGCGGAGGGCAGCAGCTCGAACGTCAGCACGGTTCCGCCCGCCTTCATTTGCTTCGCCGCGAGCTCGTACTGCGGGTGCGATTTCAGGAGCGGGTATTTGACCCAGCTGATGGCCGGCTGGTCCTCGAGCCACTCGGCGATCCGCAAAGCAGAGGCCGAGGAGTGGTTGACGCGAAGCCCGATGGTCTCCAGGCCCTTGGTCAGCACCCAGGCATTGAACGCGGAAAGCGAGGGCCCGGTGTGCCGCATGAGCTGCTTGACGGGACCGTCGATGAACTCCTTGGTGCCCAGGATCGCTCCGCCGAGCACCCGGCCCTGGCCATCGATGTGCTTGGTCCCCGAGTAGACAATCACGTCCGCGCCGAGCTCGCCGCAACGCTGAAGCAGGGGAGTTGCGAAGACATTGTCGACGACGACGGTCGCGCCGGCCGCGTGGGCCAACTCGCTCACGGCGGCGATGTCCACGATTTCCTGCATGGGATTCGACGGCGACTCGAAGAACACTGCCGTGGTGGGCTCGGACAATGCAGCACGCCACTGGTCCAAGTCAGGCCCGTCGACGAAGACGGTCTCGACGCCCCAGCGCGGAAGGATCTCGTTGAGGATGACGAAGCAGGAACCGAAAAGTGAGCGGGCGGCTACGACCCGGTCACCGGCGGCCAGCAGCGCGCCGAGTGCGGTGAAAACGGCGGACATGCCCGACGCCGTCGCGAAGCACGCTTCGGTGCCTTCGAGCAGCCGGAGGCGCTCTTGGAAGGTAGCTACGGAGGGGTTGCCGTAACGGGAGTAGACGAAACGCTCGTCCTCGCCGGTGAATGCGCGCTCGGCGGCTGCGGCGGATTCATAGACGAAGCCGGAGTTCAGGAAGACCGCCTCGGAGGTCTCCTGGAAATTGCTGCGGTCAAGGCCGCCGCGGACTGCCTGGGTGTCAGGGCTCCAGCTGGCGGCGTCAGGGTTGAAGGTCACTTAGATTTTCCCCAGGTTCGTTGGAAGACCACGGTTTTTCCAGCCGTTCACGGTTCGCTCGCCGTAGCGGTCCGGCTCGCCCTCAAAGCCTTCGAGGACGTTGTAGGAGGTGTAGCCGGCCTGCGTGGCGGCAATTGCGGCGGCGATGGACCGCTGTCCGGAGCGGCACAGGAAAACCAGTTCGGTGCCGTCCGCCTCCGGGGCCTGCTGGGTCAGCTCTTCGATGAAACGGGTGTTGGGGATGCCGCCGGCCAGGTTCCATTGGATGAACAGGGGATCGTTCTCGGTGGCTTTGGTGTCCGGAATGCCGATGTGTGCCCACTCCCCTTCGGTGCGGACGTCCACCAGGATGGCGCCTTGCTGAAGCTTGGCCCAGGCGTCGTGCGGGGTGAGGTCGCCTGCGTAGCTCATGCGTGGCCCTCGCCGTCGAACTCTTCATCAAGCTGATCCACCGCATTGGCTACGGCAGCATCCGCGCTCGCTATTGCCGCGGGCAGGACGATTGCCTGCGCCACGATCACGTCCATGCCGTTGAAGGTGGCGGCGGGGCTGCCGTGCAGCACGTATCCCTCCGCGAGGGCGGCGGAGATCCGCTCGCAGAATTCCTTCGTGTCCGGGCCCGTGATGAGACGATACGAGAGTTTTTCTTCAGTGGGTTCAGGCATTGGTGCTCCTCAGTCACGCTTGCAGTTCGAAAGTGTCGATACGCCGAGTAGTCACCTGAGGCACCCCGCCGGAGAGAGGGTTGCCGACCAGCAAGTCAGGGCTTCGCGCTGGTGCTCATTACTCAAGAAGAAAAATAACATCCACGACGGCGCCCCGCCGGCTGCCGTCATGTTCCGTAACCGGAAGACTAGGCCTCGGTTTCATTCGGCAACGGTTCCAGGCTTGCCTGGATCCGGGGTGAAAGGGCGTCGAAACGCGATGCCACTCCCGAGGGGGAGTGATGAAAACTGGAACCTTGGTGCTTCCGGATTTCCAGTAGCTCGTGGACGGATATCCCGGTGGCCGTGGCGAGCGCATGCAGCGAGAGGCTGTGGTGATGAGCCAAGGCAAATACCACGCCCGACAAGGCTTCGAAACCTTCTGTCTCGTAGATTTCCTTCACCAAGTTGGACATGCCATGTGCATCGTCGATTGATCCCGCTGAAGCAGCAGTCGCCATGGCCGTCAGGGACCAGGCAGCAGAGTCAGGGCTGATGTAGATGCTCATGTCGATACCCTACGGACTCAAACGCTCTTGGGGAATGGGCGTAGCGAATCCCGACGACCCCAAGGACCTCTTCGGCCTGGTGCGGGAACTGTCACCGATCGGACCTGGAAGCCTGGTGCGCCGGCCCCAGAACCGGCGCACCAGACGCTTTGATCCAGCTTGCCCGGCGCAACTAGTTAACTACTGCAGCCCTGGCGGCACAATAGGGTTCGCCGGGTGTGGGAGGCCGCCGTCGGGCTGCGGAGTCTGCGGAGGCGTCCGCTGCAGGCCCGGTTCCGGTGCGGTCTCCCCGGCCGGGGCCTCGGGCGCCATCCCGGCTTCCGCGGTATCGGTTTCCGTCCCGGCATCGTTGGACGCCTCGGTGTCGAGCCCGTAATAGCTGTAGAGCTCCTGCTCCTGCGACTCTGTGATCACGCCGCGGTCGCTCTCGATGCGCGGGCCGTTCGTCACTTTGTCCTTGGAGAAGGCCACCGTGATCACTGAATTCTCCAGGCTTGCTCCGGAAAGCGGGGCGAAAGATTGGGACATGCCGAACAGGCCCGTCCGCACGGTGACAAAGACGGGATGCCCGGAATCGCCGCTGGTGAAAACCTGTTCCACCGAGCCGATTTTCTCGCCGGCGGCGTCCACCACAATCCCCCCGTTGAGGACGATGTTATCGATGTCCTGCAGACTGAGCATGATGCACGTCCTTCTCGTGTAAGTCCCGGGCGGGCTGTTCTATATTCTGTCGTGATTCTTTGCGTTCGAAGACAGCCGGAAGCACTCACTGTCCCGTGGCTGCGAGCGCCCCCACGGCCGCAAGAACGGTCAGGGGCGCCACAATCAATCCGAAGAGCGCGTAGCCCTTCCACGAAATCAAGACATTCATGCGCTTGAGGCGATCGTGCCACAACAGGGTGGCCAGGGAAGCCCACGGTGTGATGATCGGGCCCGCGTTGACTCCGATCAGCAACGCGGCCATTCGCACGGGAGACCTGGCCAGCGGTTCTGCCAGCAGGTACGCAGGCAAATTATTGAGGACATTGGAACCCGCGGCGCCCGCCGCGGCAAGCCGAACCAGATCCATGAATCCCTGGCCCTGTCCGGCCAACTGTCCCAGCAACTCGGGAGCCCCCAGATGCCTGGCCGCTTCCATGACCAGGAAGAGGCCGGAAGCGAACAGCACTAGGGACCAAGGAATCAGCGACACCTTGAGAACCCGCGGCCGCAGAAACGCGAACACCGCACCGAGCGCAACCGCCCCGCCCGAGGCCGGGATCCATACCGGGAGCCCGGACACCAGCGCGGGCAGCAGCAGGGCCAGCACGACGGCGCTGCATACGAGCAGGACCCGGTCCGCCGCGGGCCTGGATTCCGTGCCCGCCGACTGGTCCGGCCGGATCCGCACCACCGGGATCCGTGAATAGCGGTTGCGCAGATCGCGCCGGAAGACGATGCCGATGAAGAGCAACGGTACGACGACGGCGGCCAGCGAGGGTGCCCACATCAGGCCGGCAAAGCCGCCCGGAGTAATGCCGCCAAGGCTGTGCTGGGCCAGAAGGTTGGTGAGATTGGAAATGGGCAGCAGCAGGCTCGCCGTGTTGGCCAACCAGACGGTCGCCAACGCGAAAGGCAGGACCGGCAGTCCGGCTTGCCGCGTCACACTGACCACCACCGGGGTCAATAGCACCGCCGTGGTGTCCAAAGAAAGAAAAACGGTGCTCAGCGTTGCGAAGACCGCCAGTAAGAGCCACAAGAGAAGGCTGGATCCGCGGCCCCAGTAGCGGAGCCGCCGCGCCGTCCAAAGGAAGACTCCGGCTTCGCTGCACAGCTCCGTCACAACCGTCATCGCGACGACAAACAGCAGGATCGGAGCTACCCGGTCCACGAGCGCCGTCAGTTCGGTGAAAGACAGGGTCCCTGTGGCGATTGCCTCGGCACCCACCCCAAGGAGAACCGTTCCAATGATCGCCAGACGCATGAACGGATTCTATTTCACGCCATTCGATCCCCTGGCCATGGACGCTAAGCTCGGATCACGACAACGCTGGCTAAATCCCTGCTTGACGAAAGACGGAGGTGCAACCGTGATCCTTGCCGAGGACATCTTCAACCGGCCAATCCGGATCCAATTCGAAGCGTTCATCGATGAGCACCGGCGTGCGCTCAACGGGTGCTTGGACGGGTTGACGGAGGAACAGGCCCGCCGCTCGTTGGTCCCGTCCCGGACCACCCTGCTGGGCCTCGTGAAGCACGCGACCTTTGTAGAAAAAGTCTGGTTCGACGAAGCCATCACCTGCCGTTCGCGCGCCGAAATCGGGATCCCGGCCACTCCGGACGAGTCGTTTATCCTCGACGAGGACGACACCATCGCTTCAATCCAGCAGGCACACCGCGAGGCATGCGAAGCTTCGCGCCAAGCGACGTCGTCCTTGGAGCTTGACGACATGCTCAATGGCAACCGGCGCGGCCCGTTGCCGCTGCGCTTTGTGTACCTCCACATGCTGCGCGAGCTTGCGCAACACTGCGGCCACGCGGACATCCTGCGCGAACAGATCCTGAGCCAGTAGCGGCCCCGGAAACCTACTCGATCCCCGCGAACAGTTCGTTGAGTTCGGCCGTCAGTTGTTTGCGCATTGCCGGCGTGCCGATCTCCCTGCCATCCACGTGGTTGACCGGCGCGATGAGCCGGATGCTTGAGATCAACCACACCGCGTCGGCGTCGAACAGGTCCTCCGGGACCAGCGGGCCATAGCCCAGCTCCCAGCCGGCTGCCTTCGCCTTGGCGAACAGCGCGTCCTGCGACGTGCCGGGCAGGATGCCGCTGTCCAGCTGTGGAGTGATGAGGCGCTTGACCGTGCGCACCGAGCCGGCGCCGTCGTCGACCGATTCAACGTGGGCCAACAAGACCGTCGACGTCGGGCCCTCCAGGACACGGCCGTCCGACGACGTGAAGATCGCGTCGTCCGCACCTTGTTTGTGCGCGTAGCGCAGCGCGGCCATGTTCACCGCATAGGAAAGCGTCTTGGCGCCGAGCAGCAGCCAGGGGGCGCGGTCCGCCGCCTCGGTATCGAAGCCACGGTCAAGAAGTACGACGTCGATGCCCGTCTCGCGCTGCCGGCGACTGCCGGCGGGGGATGGCGAAGCCTGGATCCAACACGTGGGGGTCGACGCTCCTTCTACCCCGCGCGTCACCAGCAGCTTCACCACCACTTCGTCCTCGGCCGGGCTTGGCGCGGGGTATGCATCGCGGAATTCGGTGATCGCTGTGTCGATCGCGCGGCGCCAGGCCTCCGGTTCGGGAATGGTGAGGTCGAGCGCGCGGGCTGAGCGCTCAAGCCGGTTCAGGTGCGCTTGCACCTTGCGCGGACGGCCCTCGACGGCGAGCAGCGACTCGAAGACCCCGTCCCCCCGGGTGGCGCCCAGGTCGGTTGCCATGAGTTGCGGCTGGCTGGAATCGGCGACCCGGCCGTTTTCGAACGCGGGATCCAGGAAAACGAGGACCGTGGGGGCAGGTAAAGTCATACTTCCAGCTTAGTGCCGGCCCGCAGGACGAACAGTGACGGGGCCGTGCGCCGGATAGGCTGGGCGGACTGTTGGTTCTTTGACTGGCTATTTGATTGTGGGGGTGTGGGGTGCTGTTCCCTTTTCAGTTCGGGATTGAGTGGACCTGGCTCCTCAGCGCCTGGGCCATCGCCGAGATTGTCTTGAGGGTCGTGCTGCTGGGCGTGATCCCCGGAAACCGGCGCCCCACCACGGCCATGGCGTGGCTCCTGGTCGTTTTCCTCGTTCCCTCGATCGGCTTCGTCCTGTTCCTGTTGTTCGGCAATTTCCGCTTGTCCCGGCGTCGTCGTGAGCAGCAGGAGGAAGTCAACGATCGCGTGCGGGCGGGCACCGCGGCGCTCGCCGACGCCGTCACCAATTACTCGGGACCCGAATGGGTGACGTCGGCGGGCGAACTGAACCGGCGCCTCGGATCGCTTCCGATGGTCGACGGCAATTCCGTGGAACTGATGCCCGGCTACGAAGAGTCCATCAAGGCCATGGCGGAAGCGGTCCGGGGAGCCAAGAAGTTCGTGAACGCGGAATTCTACATCATGAGCACCGATTCGGTCACGGACGAGCTCCTCACCGAGTTGGAAAAAGCGGCTGCGCGCGGCGTCAACGTCCGTCTTCTGTTCGACCACATCGGCACGTTGCGGATCCGCGGCTACCGCAGATTGGTCCGCAGGCTCAGGCGTGGCCAGATCCAGTGGCGCCGCATGTTGCCGCTGTTGCCTATTCACGGCCAGTGGCGCCGCCCGGACTTGCGGAACCACCGGAAGATTCTGGTCATCGACGGCGAAATTGCCTTCACGGGCTCCCAGAACCTGATCGAGCCCTCCTACAACAACCCCAAGCATCGGCGCGCAGGGCGGAAATGGGTGGAACTCATGGCGCGGATGGAGGGCCCGATCGTTGCCACGCTCAACGTTGTCTTCGCCACCGACTGGCTCAGCGAAACGGACGAGTCCCTCGAGTATCAGTTGCAGGTCGCGGTCCACGCGGCACCGGCGCATACGGCACAACGGGGGATGACCGCGCAGGTGGTTCCCAGTGGTCCCGGGTTCGCCACGGAAAACAACCTCCGCCTCTTCAATACGCTGATCTACTCGGCCCAGCACCGCATCTCGATCTGCAGCCCGTACTTCGTGCCCGACGATTCCTTGCTGTACGCCATTACGACGGCGGCCCAGCGCGGCGTCGACGTGGAACTTTTCGTCTCGGAGAAGGGCGACCAGTTCCTGGTCCACCACGCCCAGCGCTCGTACTACGAGGCGCTGCTTGAAGCCGGGGTACGGATCTACCTGTACCGCGCGCCTTACGTGCTCCATGCCAAGCACTTCACGATCGACGAGGAAGTAGCCGTCCTCGGCTCCAGCAACATGGACATGCGCTCTTTCTCGCTCAACATGGAGGTATCCGTGATGCTCCTGGGCGCCGAAGCCGTGGACAGCATGCGCTCCGTGGAGGCGAGCTACCGGGACATGTGCCGGGAGCTGACCCTGCAGGACTGGCTGCACCGGCCGATGCTGGCCAAATATGTGGACAACGTGGCGCGGCTGACGGCAACGCTGCAGTAGCTGCCGCCGCCTGGGTTGCACAGAAATTATTGACCTCCTGAAATCGTTGTGCTTCATGGACAGCCTGGGCGGCATGAGCCGAGCCGCGCGGGCTATCAACTGAGGAGTTGCCATGAACGATCAGGCTCCGCGCCCCACTGTGGTGGTTGTTGGCGGAGGCTACGGCGGGATCTCCGCAGCCAAGGCGCTGGACGAACATGCGACGGTCACCTTGGTGGAGCCCAAGGACGCCTTCGTGCACAACATCGCTGCCCTCCGATCCGTGGTCCAAACCGACTTCCTGCCGCGGATGTTCCTCCCATATGACCGTCTTCTGGTGCACGGTGAGGTGCTTCGCGACCGCGCTGTCCGGGTGGACGGGCACACCGTCGAGCTGGCTTCCGGTGCCAGCCTGGCGCCGGACTACATCGTCCTAGCCACCGGGTCCAGCTACCCCTTCCCGGCCAAAAGCGATCGAATGGCCGCTAGTGAGGCCATCGCCCGTTACCGGGCCGCACATGACGAGCTCAAACGTGCTGACAAGGTGATGCTGCTGGGCGCCGGCGCGGTAGGCCTGGAGTTTGCGGGCGAAATTGCGGCGGCGTGGCCGGAGAAGGACATTGTGATGGTGGACTTGGCGCCGGACATCCTTCCCGGGCCGTACGATCCCCGGCTGCGGATAGAGGTCAACCGGCAGCTGGACGAACTCGGCGTACGCCGGATTCTGGGAAGTCCGTTGGTCCAGTTGCCGCCCGTCCCAGCGGGTGAATTCGCTACCTTTACCGTGACCACGGCGGAAGGAACCGCCATCGATGCCGACATCTGGTTCCGCTGCTATGGAATAGCCCCGCAGACGGACTACGTGGCTGGAGACCTCCTTGCCGCGCGGACTGCCGCGGGATACCTCGACGTCACCCCCGAACTCCGCGTTGCGGGCTTCGAGAACGTCTACGCCTTGGGCGACATTTCGCCGATCGACGTGAACAAGGCCGGCGTCGCGGGTCGCGAGGCCGCGGTGGTTGCCAAGAACATCCAAGCCCAGATCCAAGGCTCAACGGAACTGGCCGCCTACACGCCGTCGAAGCCCGTCATCATCCTGCCGTTGGGACCGTCCGGCGGCACGGGACAACTTCCCGACGGCGAGATCGCCAGTCCCGAGCGGATCTCCCGGATCAAGGGCGAGCACATGATGGTAGACCGCTACGTAGAGCTGTTGAACCTCAGCGCCTGAGCTGTTGTCCTCCGCGGACCGCTAGCCGAGGACGGCGTTGACGAGCTTGACCAGTTCCGCCGCGGAGTCCGCGGTGACCGTGGCGCCTGTCTTGATCGCTGTGGCTCCGAGATTGCCTTTCACGCCGGTCACGGTCAGGGTGGTCACCTTCTGGCCCGACGGCAGGATCTGGGTGCTCAACGCTCCCGTCGACTGGTCTCCGCTTGTCTTCTGCGGCAACGGCTGTGTCTGGGTAGTGATTTTTTGCCCTCCCACTTCGATCGTGAAGGTAGAACACTGGGAGAGCGCGTCACTGGATTTCTTCGTCTGGCCCGCCAGGACGGCCGGATCCTTCACCGCCAGTGCGGTGATCACTGTGATGGACTTATCGGCCGCCGAAATACTCTGCCCTGCCGCATAAGTCGCCCCATCCGGAACTTGCGCGTTGGTGTTCGCCAACGCCGCGCACGCCGGGGGTGTAATGGCGGCAGACGCCAGCATCTGCTTCGCTGAAACGAAGCCTTGGTCCAGCTGCGCAGCAGGCACCACAGTCAAGGGCTTGCCCTGGTCATCCTTCAATTGCGCGACGATCGAGGCAAGTTGTTCATTGGTGTACGTCTTCGGCGTAGGCGTTGGTGTTGGTGTCGAGGAAGAAGCGGCGGCGGTGCCCGGGTTTGCGGGACCTCCGCAGCCGGTCAACGCCAGTACGGCAGCAAACAGAATCCCGAGCGGTGCGAGCACTTTTTTCATTTAGACCCCAATTTTTATGCCCAAGCCGTCATGGGCAGGATGGTTGCCACAGTACACAAGGAGTTGCTACTTCAGGACATATCCGGACACGTCGGCAATGATCTGGGCGGAACCCGGGGCGTTGTTCGCGACGGAGACCTTCCCGTCGGTCCCGACCGGCAGGTATGCCATGTTGGCCACCGTCTTGTGGGTCCATCCGTAGATCAGGTTCGACGTTCCGGGCGCCGGCGTGCCGGAAGCAAAGCCGGTCAGGAACCCGTCACCTTGAGTTTCGGTCACCGTCAGGTTGACCCACACACCGGCCACGTTCGCCGGTACCCCGTTCACCCCGGCCACCTGGAAGGACACGATCCCGCCCCCGGCTACCGGACCCGAGGACGTACGCGTGTCCAGGAACCGGGTCGGAGCGAGCTTTCCGAAAGCCCCCGCATCAACGGGCGTGCCCGCCAGGAAGTAACCCGAGACGTCCGCAACGAGCTGGACCGAGCCCGAGGACGTATTCGTCAACGTCACCTTCCCGTCAGGGCCCAGCGGCACGACGGCGAGGCTCGGTATCGTCTGGTCCATGAGGTAGTTCACGTTCGACGCGTTGGGCGTGGAAGTTCCCGAGGCGTGGGCTGTGACAAAACCGTACGACGACGGTTCGGTCACCGTCAGGTTCACTACGACCGCCGCGGCATCGGCTGGAACACCGGCCACCGCACCTGCCTGGAAGGACACCGAACCCCCGGGTCCGACCTTGCCTGAGGTCCGGGTATCGAGGAACCGAGTCGGGGCCAGTGCACCGAAAGCACCTGGGGCGGTAGGAGCACCACCCAGGTAATATGCCGAGACGTCGGCGACCAAGCTCACTCCGCCATACTGCGATGTGTTCGTCAGGGTGACTTTTCCGTCAGCCCCAATCGGCACGACCGCAAGGTTCGACACCGTTTGTCCCGCCTCGTAGTTCACGTTCGAGGCATTCGGCGTAGCCGTTCCCGAGGCGTGGGCCGTGACAAATCCGAACGACCTGTTCGTCCGCAGGGAAGACGGAATGGTCACGGTGATGTTCACAACGACTGCGGACGCATCGGCCGGCACCCCATGTACCCCCGCGACCTGGAAGCTCACCGAACCGCCCGGGCCGACGTCGCCAGAGGATGTCCTGGTGTCCAGGAACCGGGTCGGGGTGATCGTCACCGCCGTGCCTGGCTCCGCCGGAACAGGCGTGAGAGCCACGTTCGCCGGACTCGACGCGACGAGTCCGGCGGCGGTCACCCCGCCGTCCGCTGCCTGCGCCATTGGCGCGCTCGTCAGGACCAAGCCTGACAATAACGCCCCGCCGAGTACGAATCTAGCGAGCGAAAAACCCGATCGAGCAGCCACGAAATCCCCCATTTATCCAAGCAAAAGCTGGTAAACGTCCGCTGATTATTCGCACGGACAAGCGAATAGTACCCAAGCAATGGAAAAATACAAGGAGGGGGTGGGCATGTCTTAATCTGACCTCCCGGATTGCGAAGAAGGTCCCGTCTGATGGCATCAGACGGGACCTTTTCTGCCCTTAGGGGCGGGTGGTTATTTGAGTTGGTATCCGGAGATGTCGGCGATGATCTGGGCGCTTGATCCCGGTGCGGACTCGGTGTTGGCGATGGTGAC
>NZ_JAKEEC010000025.1 GCF_021483235.1 Arthrobacter alkaliphilus
GCTCACCGGGTACGGGATCGTCCCGGCCGCGTGGGCCAGGAACCTCCTGACCGGGAACAGGCCCGCCAAACCCGGCCAGCCCGAGCCCTTCCAGCCCGGCCAGACAGAGCAGCCGGGGGATCAGGATTTTAAGGTCTGGCTCCGGCGCCTCTTCACCGCCCCCGGGACCGGGGAACTCCTCGCCGCGGACTCAAGGGCACGGTTCTTCCCGCCCGGGATGCGGCGCTTCATCCAGGCCCGCGACGCCACCTGCCACACCCCCTACTGCGACGCGCCCATCCGCCACTACGACCACATCATCCCCTGGCACCAAGGCGGCGCCACCAGCCTGGACAACGGGGCAGGCCTGTGCGAAGCCTGCAACCACACCAAAGAACTCCCCGGCTGGACAACACAGTCCGGTACCGGCCCACGGCACGTCCTGGAAATCCGCACCCCCACCGGACACCACTACCGCTCCACAGCCCCACCCCTGCCGGGCAGTAATCAAGCGGGCGCCGAGTTATCGGGCACACACCCGCCCGATACTGCGGCACCACATTCCGGGCGTCGACGACGCAAGCTCAGACAGCAGGCCAAGGCGCTGAAATACGCCCATGTCGCGGAACTAGAGGTCGCCTAAGAAAGCTATGCCGAGCCCGGCCCCGCTTCTTTCGGAGCTACGCCGAGCCCGGCCCCGCATCCTTCGGCGCCGCATCCTTCGGCGCTGTGTCTTTCGCAGCCGTGTCTTTCGCAGCAAGCGGCAGCGTGATCTTCATGACCGTTCCCCGCGGACCGCTGCGCTCGACCTCCACAGTGCCTCGGGCTCCGGTGATGATCTCACGGACCAACGCCAAACCGATTCCAAAGCTACGCTGGCCCGGTGAACCTTGAGGGCTGTGTGTCCTCACGAAGCGGTCGAAGATCCGGGCCTGGTCCACTCCCCTGATCCCGGCCCCGGAGTCCGAGACGGTGACCACCGCGCGATTGCCGAGCGCCGCCGTCGTAATTTCCACCTGGCCGCCAGCGGGAGTGTGCGCCAACGCGTTGTCTGCCAGAGCCAGTAGGGCGCGGCGGAAGCCATTGCTGTCAATGAGCGCAAGGGGACGGTCCTTTTCCGTCAGGGTGACGCGGACGTTTTTCTCCCCCGCAAGGTGTTGCAAGCTCTCGACGACGGCGCCCGCCACCTTCGCTAAATCGCTCGGTTCCGCGGCGGCATCCGGAGGCGAGCCGGTGGCTGCAACCAGCAATTCGTTGACGATGCCAGTGAGGGTCGCGGTGTCATTGCGGATTCGGGCGAGCGCCTCCCCCGTTTTCGAGTCCGCGGGGGCGTCACGCTGTGCGAGCTGGACGCGTGCGTCCAGGATGGCGAGCGGTGTGCGCAACTCGTGGCTGGCGTCCTGGACGAAGCGTCGCTGCAGCGCGAGCGCTTCCCCCAGCGGCCGGATGGCGCTGCGCGCACTGAGCCAGCCGATGGCACCGGCAAGGAGGATCCCTACGATGCCGGCAGCGATCATGGCCTTCAGGAGGTCCTTTGTATCCAGATATGCATAGCCGGAGTCGGTTTCGCCCGGCCCCGGCAGCGTTGGATGCTGCACCTGGTTGAAGAGGTAGATCGCGGCGGCCGTCAGCAGGCAAAGAACCAAGACGGCACATGCCACGCTGATCCGCAATGCGATCTTGAGCGAGGCCTTGCGGAGGGTCGCGTGATCCGGTTTTTCAATCATGGGGCTCCCCGATCTGGTATCCGAGGCCGTGGACCGTCCGGATGACCGATTTGGAAATCTTGCGGCGCAGGTGGTGGACGTAGGTGTCGATCACGCCTGGCTGGTCCGAGGGGTGGAACAGGGCTTTGATGAGGTCTTCGCGGGTGAAGACACGCTCTGGTTCGTGGGCCAGGACTTCAAGGAGCGCGGCCTCCTTCGCCGTCAGGGTAACGACGGAACCGTACATGGAGCGGATGGAGCGGGCACCGGCGTCGAACTCCCAATCCCCGATCCCCAGGGTCTGCGGCGGCGGCGTGTACGTTCTGGTGAGGGCCCGCAAGCGGGCGGCCAGTTCCATGGCGTCGAACGGTTTGCTCATGTAGTCGTTCGCCCCGGCATCGAGGCCCAGGATCTTCTCGTCGGTGGCCCCGAGCGCCGTCAGGATGAGGATCGGGGTGGCAATCCCCTTGGCGCGAAGGGCCTTGATCAAGGCGATGCCGTCCATGACCGGCAGGCCCCGGTCAATGACCATCGCATCCCAAGGTTGTGTCAAGGCGAGGTGGAGCCCATCGTGCCCGTTGACAGCCAAGCGGACGGAGAAATCCGGTTCCAGGAGTTCGCTGATGAGCGGCCCCAGGGCCGAGTCGTCTTCGACCAAGAGGATGGCGGGCCGCTCAGCTGTTGTCATGCTGTCTATTCTTCCGTCAAACGCCTGTTAGTCCTGTGCGGGCCCGTTCGCGGCTCCTACCTTGGCCTTTCGCCGCTTTTTGAGCAATTCGACTCCCCACGGCAGGACAGAGACCGCAACCATGACCACGGCGATGGCGTCAATGTTGTTTGCGATGAACTCGTAGTGTCCCAACCAGGAGCCCAGGAGTGTCACCGACGTTGCCCAAATGACCGCGCCAGCGATGTTCCACAGGGTGAAGGACTTGTAGTTGTAGCGCGCGATGCCTGCGCTAAGTGGTGCAAACGTCCGCACAATGGGAACAAAGCGGGCTAAGACGATCGCGGGACCGCCACGGCGCTTGAAGAATTCTTCGGCCGTGTCCAGGTGAGCGGTCTTCAGTACCTTGGCGTCGTCCTTGAACCAGCGCCGTCCGAACCTGCGTCCCAACATGTAGCCGATCTGGTCGCCCGCGATGGCGGCGAACGATACGACGGCGATCAACACCGGCAATGCAAGGTTCATTTGCTGGTGCAGCAGGCCGGTGGTGAACAGCAAGGAGTCACCGGGCAGGAACGGGAAGAGGAGACCGGATTCGATGAAGACGATCAGCGCCACCACGCCCAGCGCCGCCGGGCCTAGGTCGTGCAGGAGGGTGGTGGGATCAAGGAAAGCGGGCATGGCGGAAAGTACGTGCATGGGGGTCCTCCTCAGGATCCGTGTGCTGGGTTCGCGGCTGCTGTTTCAGAGGCCGCTTCAAGGCCGGCACCAAATGGCAGCCGCGCGAAAACGCGAGGTACGTACCGGTTCCAGAGGCCGGCCAAAACGATCACTGCGGCACTGGTGGCCAGGAAGGACGCCACCACGTCGCTGGGGTAATGGACCCCGATGTAGATGCGGGACCACGCCACCACCACGGCCAGGACAGCGCCGACCCACGCGGTGACGACGCCCCAGCGGGTTCCCCGGACCAGGAAGTACAGGGCGAAGGCGAGCGCCACGGCGAAGGCAGTGTGGCCGCTGGGAAAGCTGTTGGAACCCGTTTCCGGTGCCAAGGGGTCGAAGAGAAGCGCGGGGTCGGGCCGGTGCCGGGCAACGATGAGTTTGAATGCCTCGCTGGCCACCCAACCCGAGCATGCGAAGAGCACAAACATGGCCGCCCGCACGAAGGACTTTCGGACCAGCAAAACGTACAAGCCGATCACCAGCACAAGGCACACACCCGCCACGGGGGCGAAAAGGAAGTTCAGTGCCATGGCCGCCGTGGTCAGAGTACCCGAGTGATGCCGGCTGAGTTCCTGGTCCACGCCAAGTTCGCTGCTGGTCACGCCGGACACCGACTGCACGCTGAAGCCGAGCGCGAGGACTGCCGCAGCGAGGACAACGCCCCACAAAAGCCAGTACCTGGGCTGGGGAAGCAGCGGCACGCTGTGACGAACGACGGCGGAAGGGTGGCCTTCCGCGGAAGCGTGCTGCTCGGGGTGTGATGGCATGGTGTCTCCGGTTCTGGGGTGACGGCCGTTGTGCGGCTTGCTTCCACTCTCCCGCGGAGCACTTAAGAAGCTCTTAAGAACTGCCGGCCACGGCCGTTCCCCTTGACCCGCAGGTGGCTTGACAGCAGAGTTTAGGAACATACTGTCCGCAACGTCGAAGGGTCTGGAATGTCCGAATTTGCGATCTCGAAAGATGGTGCCCGCATCGGGTACGACCAGTACGGCGAGGGACCTGCCGTGATCCTTGTTGGCGGCGCAATGCAATTCAGGGCCTTCGACTCCAACACCGTCGAGATGGCGAAGCTCCTGGCCGCCAAGGGGTTCACGGTGCTGAACTACGACAGGCGTGGCCGGGGGGAAAGCGCCGAGGCGCTGTCCCTTACCCTGAAGGACAACATCGACGATCTCGCCACGCTCATCGAGATCGCGGGCGGCGAGGCTGCGCTCTTCGGCAGCTCTTCGGGCGGCTCGATCTCCCTGGCCGCGGCTGCCGCGGGCCTGCCGGTCACGAAGCTGGCACTGTGGGAGACCCCCTTGAGCGATGAACTCGGCACCGGCGGGGCTGAATTCTTCGCCGGGCTCCAGGAGCGGATCGCTTCCGGCGACAAGGCCGGCACCATCGAGTACTACATGAAAGACATGCCGCCCGAGTGGCTGGCCGGCGCCAAGAGCAGCCCGGCATGGCCCATCATGCTTGAGTTGGGTCCCAGCCTTTCCGCCGACGCCGAATCCCTCGCCTGGACCCAGTCCGCGCCGCGGGCCGAGCTATGGTCCGGCATTACCCAGCCCACCGTCGCGATCGTCGGCGAGCAAACAGTGCCGATCATGCCGAATGCAGCCGACTCGATCGTGGCCAACCTCCCGAATGCGCGCAAGATAACCATTCCGGCTGCCAACCACAGCTGGGAACCCGGCGTGATGGCGGAAGCGCTGGCTGAATTCCTCGCAGAACCGCCCAAGAACTGACGCGCCCGCTCCCATATGGAACTGGCCGCGACCGCCGTCGACCTTTACGCGCTCGTCCCCTCGGGATTCACTGCGGCCCGCGCCGCGCGCGCCAAGGAAGCCAAGTCCGCCGGGGACGCCGAACTGGCGAAGCAGATTGCCCGGTTGCCCAAACCGTCGACGGCGGCGTGGGCGGTCAACATGCTGGTTCGGCACGGAACCAAGGAATTCGCTGGCGTCCTGGAACTCGGCGAATCCCTTGGGAAGGCGCAGGCGGAACAGGACCACGAACGCCTGCGAACGCTCGGCCAGCAGCGGCCGCGCGTGCTGGGTGCCGCCGTCGAGCAGGCCCGGGCGGTGGCGCAGGGCCTGGGCGTGAAGGTAAGCGATGCCGCGGCGTTGGAAATCGAGGCAACTCTCCGGGCCGCCATGACGGATCCCGGAGCGGCAGCGGCGTTGCGCAGCGGGCAACTCGTGCGATCCCTGTCGACGAACGGCTTGGAACCGGTGGACCTCTCGGGGGCCTTGGCAGTTCCGGACTCCGTGGCGCTACCGGATTCCGCTGCGTCGCCGAGCGCACTTCCCGCGGCCGGTACCAAGGAAAAGCCCGACGACGGCGGCCAGCAACGCGCGCGGGCAGACTCACGGAAGGAACGGGAGGCAGCACAACGCGAACGCAAGAAGGCGCAGGCCGCCCTGGCCGAGGCCGAACGGACGGCGGAGAAGGCCGACGTCGAACTCGCCAAAGCCGAGCGCGAAAAGGCCGAAGCCGTGCAGCGCAAGGAAAAACTCGCCCTAGAGGTCAAAGCCGCCAAGGACAAACTGGCCGCGCTTCAAGAGGACCTCGCCGCCATGGAGTGGAAGATCACTGTGGCCGAAAAGAACCGCAAAGTGGCCGCGAGGGAAGCCAGCCAGGAACACCGGGCCGCGGAAACCGCACGAAGGCGGCTGGAAGGGCTGCGGTAGGACAGAGGTTGCGTCCGAAATACCGGACGATCGCTGGCTTATTCTAGGAGAATGAATAGTCATTCGGCGCGACCCAAGGCTCCAGCGGCGGCGCAAGTGCTGGCGGTCCTTCGGTACGTCGCGGGCCAAGCGGGCCCGGTCAGCGCGTCCGTCATTGCGCGCGACCTCGACCTGCCTCGGTCCACCACATATCAGCTGATTGCCTCGCTTATCGACGACGGCTTCCTGGTGCACCTCCCCGAGGAACGCAAGTACGCCTTGGGGGTGACGGCCCACGAGCTCGGGACCGGATACTCCCGGCAAGCTCCAATCCAACGGATCGCCCGGCACCCGCTGTCCCGGCTCGTAGCCCGGACCCGCCGGACCGCACACCTTGCCGTGATGCACGGCCGCGACGTGGTGTACGTCATCGAGGAGCGGGCGCCGCGTCAACGGCCCCTCGTCACGGACACCGGCGTTCGCCTTCCGGCGCACTTGACGGCCAGCGGCCGTGCCATGATGGCCCAGATGGATCCGGCCCAAGTGGCTGCGTTGTTCCCGGGACCGGAGGCCTTCGCCGTCCGCAACAGCAACGGCCCGCAGTCCCTGCCCGCTTTGCAGGACCTGCTGGCCCGGGCGCGCTCGCTCGGATACGCCTGGGAGCAGGACGAGGTGACCGAAGGGTTTTCCTCCGTAGCGGTCGCGGTCCTCGACCGGCAGCGCTACCCGGTGGCCAGCGTGACGTTGACGGTCTCCAACCGCGCGTTTCCGGGCGGCCCGAGGCGGCAGGCGAAGGACGCCGAGACGGCCGAGGAGAGGGCCGTCCGGATCGAAGACGTCGCCCGGGAGTGGGTTCCCGAAGTCACCAGGTGCGCCAGGGAAATCTCGAGGCGGCTGGGTCCGCAGGCCTAGGCCGTTGCGGCGTTCGCCGCGGCGCCCTCTCGAAGATCCATGGCCTCCGCGTCGACCCGTGGGTAGATCATGTGGGCCGGAGCGTTGGAGTTCCTTCGTGCAAGCGGGTAGAACACCGCCGCCGTGACCACGAGTCCCACGAGCCAGGAGATGTCGGCCCCGCCCAGCAAGGCGGTCATCGGGCCGGTGTAGAGGGTCTGCGCCAAGAACGGAATCTGGACGACGATGCCGATCGCATAGCTGAGCAGCGCAGTCTTGTTCCAGCGCCCGTAGCGCCCGTTCACGTCGTACAGAGCCGGAATATCCACCTTTTCCTTGGAGACCAAGTAGTAATCCACCAGGTTGATGGAGCTCCACGGGATAAACACCATGAGCAGGAGTAGGGCGAAGTTCTTGAAGTTGGCGATGAAGTCCGGGGAGGCAAGCACTGCGATGAGCACCGAAAGGCCGATGAAGCCGATCACGTAGGCGAACCGGGTCCAGGAGGCTACCGCGGCCTTGCGGGTGAAGGCAGTGACGGAGGTGAGCATGGTCATGTAGCCGCCGTAGGCATTCAGGGTGTTGACGGTCAGTTTTCCTGTGACGATCACGAGGTAGATGACGACGGCGATCAGGCCGCCGCCGCTGAGGTTCCCGAGGAAAGCGACCTGGCCGTCCAGGAACCTCGAGCCCTTGGGCAAGGCGAGTGCCGCGAAGAGGGCACCCAGGGTCATGGACCATTGCGAACCAAGAACCGTGCCGAAGTATGCGGACATGAAGGTCTTGCGCACCGGGGTGTTGGAGGGGAGGTAGCGAGAGTAGTCGGCCACGTACGGGCCGTAGGTGAGCTGCCATCCTGCGCCGAGGGAAATCGCGAGCAGGAACGTGGGAAATTCGAAGCCGCCTGCCCCGAGCAGCGCACCGACGTCCTGGGTAAACAGCAACCTGATGCCGAGGTAGGTGAAGCCCAGCACGCCCACGATCGTGGCGATGCGGCCCAGCATGTGGATGTACTTGTAGCCAAGTGTCGCCACCAGCACGGTCAGTGCTCCGAAAAGGACCATGCCAACGGCCGGGGTTCCCGTGTGCGTGATTTGGTCCACGGCCTGCCCAGCCAGGACCGTACCCGTCGCGGCGAAGCCGAGGTACATGACGACCACCAGCACCAGTGGGATCACCGCCCCGAAAATGCCGAACTGAGCCCGGCTTGAGATCATCTGGGGCAAGCCGAGCTTCGGGCCTTGTGCCGCGTGCAGCGCCATGACCGCGCCACCCAGGAGGTTTCCGACCAGCAGGCCGAGGATGGCCCACAGTGCGTCAGCACCGAAAAGCACCGCCAACGCGCCGTCGACTATGGCGGTGATCTGCATGTTCGCCCCGAACCAGAGCGTGAACTGCTGGGCCGGCGAACCGTGGCGTTCATTTTCCGGGACAAAGTCTATGGAGCGGCGCTCGACGCGCGGCCCGCCTGTTCCCGCTTTTCCTGTGGCCTGCATGCCTGTTCCTTACTTTGACAACCGAAGTCCGACGTCCCCAACTGAGAATCAATCAGAGCACGCGAAGTGACGGCCATCACCGAAAGGAAGCCATATTTAGTCCGACATCCCGGACGATAGGCCCATGAACATCGTTTTGTGCAACACATCTACGTGCCGCCGCGAGACCTCCACCGCCGCGCGATCGTCGCCGGCGCGGAGCGCGTTCACGAGGGCGATGTGATCCCGGTTGGATTCCCGGAGGAACTCGATGGGGTACGGAATGAAGTAGGCATAGAGTTCTGCCAATGCCTCGTTGTAGGCATCGACTGCCGGACCCAGTCCGGAGGACACCGCGACGAGTTGGTGGAACTGCTTGTCGACTTGGTGATACTCGGACCAGTTGCCGGACCGGGCCATGACACCGGCCAGCCGCTCCAACTCGTCGAGTTGTCTGCCAGTGGCGTTGATCGCGGCAAAATGGGTGACCGCGCATTCGAAGAGCATCCGCCGGTCTACCAAACGGTTCACCGCGCGGGATTCGGCCGGCGAGGCGGAAAGTTCCTTGAGCACTTCGCCGGGCGGCTCGTCGGCGACGAACGTTCCGCCGCCGCGTCCCCGCCGACGCACAACAACACCCTGCTCGGCCAAACTGGCCAAGGCTCGGCGTGCCGTGATCGGGCTGACCGAAAGGCCCAACGCGACCTCCTGCTGGTCAGGAAGCCGCTCCCCGGGCTGAAGCAGACCCAGCGAGATGGCCATGCCGATCCGCAGCCGCACGGCGTCGATGGCGCTCCTGCGGTCGATCCCCAGCAAAGCGGCAGCTTCGATGGGCGAATCACCCATGGCGTCCTCCAGCTGACGGGTCATATCGGCTACTTTACGGGGCAAAATCCACCTTTCCATTATTTGTTCATTATGATCTAATATGAGGCGAGTCACAACGACAGCTGGAGAAATAACCCGTGCGACGCACACTTCCCCTCATCGCAGCCCAGGCCGAGCCGCGGCTGATCGGTGAGCCCCTCACGGCATTTGCGGCCGAGGTCCATGACGCCCTCACGGCCCAGCCACACAGCAAGCTCGTGGTCTTCCCGGAACTGCACCTCTTCTGTGACACCTACCCCGATCAGCAGCGCACGGAAGTGCTGCAAGCGTCCGCCGAGCCCCTGGAAGGGCCCCGCGTCAAGGAACTGCGGGAACTTGCGGCAGACCTGGGTATCTGGCTGGTCCCGGGGAGCGTCTGCGAGCGCGGCCCCGAGGGACAGTTGTTCAACACACAGCTCGTCCTCTCCCCTGACGGCGGCCTTGCCGGTTACTACCGCAAGATCTTCCCATGGCGCCCCTTCGAGCCGTACGACCCGGGCGAGCGGTTCACCACCGTCGACCTGGACGGAATCGGCAGGGTGGGCCTGAACATCTGCTACGACGCTTGGTTTCCGGAGGTAACCCGCCAGTTGGCATGGATGGGAGCCGAAGTGATCCTCAACGTCGTCAAAACCACGACGCCGGACCGCCGCCAGGAACTCGTCCTCGCCAAGGCGAACGCTATTGTGAACCAGGTCTTCATGGTCAGCGTCAATTGCGCGGGACCCACCGGCAAAGGCCAGAGTCTGATCGTCGACCCCGAGGGCAACACCGTAGCCGAAGCCGACGACGCCGCCCCGGCCTTGCTCGCCGCGGAACTGGACCTATCCGCCGTCGAGCATGTCCGAACGCACGGCACCGAAAACCTCAACCGCCCCTGGTCCCAATTCCGCCCCGGCGAGCCCGCTATCGAACTGCCCGTCTACCAAGGCCGCATCGACCCCACCACCTGGACCCCGCGGTCCGCAAACCACTAAGGAACCGAAGGATTTCCGTGCGCATCACCCTAGCCCAGATCGATTCCGGTACAGACGTGGGCCGGAACCTCGAGCTCATTGACTCTTACTGCGCCCGGGCCGCGGCGGAAGGTTCCGAGCTCATCGTGTTCCCGGAGTACTCGACGTATGAGAAGGCCCGGGTGGACCGGAGCTTCGCGGACAAGGCGGAACCTCTCGACGGCCCGGTCGCATCGCAGATCCACGCCACAGCGGCACGTCACGGCATCGCCGTCGTCGCCGGCCTCCTCGAGACGACCGGGGAACACGGGCGGGCCTTCAATACCCTGGTGGCCATCGGAGCCGACGGTTCGCGCCTGGCCAGCTACCGGAAAATCCACCTCTTCGATTGCCAGGGGTTCCGCGAGTCGGAGTACATCAAGCCAGCCCCGGAGCCTGTACCCGTCACGTTTTCCTGGGGCGGGGTGGTCTTCGGACTGATGACCTGCTACGACCTTCGCTTCCCCGAGCTGGCGCGCCGCCTGGCCGACGGCGGAGCGCAGGTGCTCCTCGTCTGTTCATCGTGGGTGCCGGGAACCGCGAAGACCGAACAGTGGGCTACTTTGGCCAAGGCTCGAGCCATAGAAAACGGCGTGTACGTGGCAGCCGTATCCCAAACTCCGGCGGTATCCATCGGAAACAGCATGCTCGTGCACCCCCTTGGTACTGTCCTGCAACGCCTTGGCAAGGAGCCGGGTTCCGTCACGCTGGAGGTTCCCCTCGACGCCGTCCGGGATGCGCGGGAACTGTTTCCGACGTGGAAGCACCACCGGCTCAGCTAGGAGTGCACACTCCCTTCGAGGCCGGCCGACTCTTTGCCACACCAACCCCAGGATGCCCATGCATCAGAAGGAGATCCATCATGAGCACAACCACCGAAAGACGATCAGGCGGACTGGAGGTCCGTTCGATCGACTACGTGCCGCTGAATGAGCGGCATGGCAAGGTCTCCCATATCGGGCCACTCTGGTTTGTCAGCAATGCCCAGATCGCCACCTTGGCGGTGGGATTGATCAGCATCACCACCGGAGGCAACCTGGTGTGGTCGTTGATCGCGATCGCCCTCGGAGTGCTGATTGGCACGCTCTTCATGGCGGCCCATTCCTCCCAAGGCCCCCAGCTCGGCCTCCCCCAGATGATCCAGTCCCGGCCGCAATTTGGCTACATCGGCGCCCTGTTGGTGTGGCTGTTCGCCTACCTCCAGTACGCCGGATTCAACATCTTCAACACCATCCTTGCCGGCCAAGCGATCAAGGAATCGCTCAACGTCGGCTCGCCGAACCTCTGGTTCTGGGTGGTGACCATTGTCGCCGTCGTCATCGCGCTCTTCGGCTACGACCTCATCCACGCTTTCGAGCGCTACCTCACCTACCTGACCATCGCGATGCTGGCACTGCTTACGATCGCGGCGTTCCACCTGACCGTCCCCGCCGGCATGTTCAACCTCGGCGACTTCCACCTGGTGCCCTTCCTGGGACAACTGGGGGTCGCGGCCGGCTACCAGATCTCCTGGGCCATCTACGTCTCCGACTATTCCCGCTACCTGCCACCCGCCAAGGGTCGCGGCACCTTCGCGTGGACTTTCTGGGGCAGTGCGCTCGGCGGCATCTGGGTCATGTTCCTGGGCGCCTACATCGCTGCTGCCGCCGGAGAGAACTTCGAAGCCATCGGCTCGATCAAGTCGACGGCGGACCAGCTGTTCGGCGGTTTCGGCGCCATCGCCTTGTTCGTCGCCGCCTTGGGCCTGCTGTCCGTGACTGCGTTGAACATGTACGGCGGATCACTGACGCTCATCTCTTCCATGGACAGCCTGCGGCCAATCCGGCCGACGCTGAAGCTCCGGGTCATCACGATCGCCGTCACCGCGCTTATCTCCGTCATCCTGGCCAACCTGGCCTCGGAGGACTTCTTGGCCAACTTCAACGACTTCCTGCTGCTGGTGCTGTACTTCTTCATTCCGTGGACGGCCGTGAACCTCACCGACTACTTCATCGTCCGCAAGGGCCACTACGCCATCGCCGAAATCTTCAAAGCAGACGGAATCTACGGACGGTGGGGCTGGCCAGGCATCATCGCCTACCTCGTGGGCTTTGTGGTGATGATTCCCTTCTTCTCCGCGGGGAAGCTGTTCGTCGGGCCCGTAGCCCACGCCCTTGATGGCGCCGACATCTCCCTTTTCATCGGCCTCCCGGTTGCCGCATTCCTATACTGGCTGCTGACCCGACGGCTCGACGTCGACGCCGAGACCCGCCTGGCCAAGGCCGAGGCCGACGCGCTGGAGGAAGCCGCGCACGAACACATCCTGCCGTAACCAGGCAAGCCGGCGTCGGGCGGACCGCGTCCCAGTGATTCCTGTGCCCGGAGAGATAAATGTGACGTGGGTGACATTTGCGACCTTTGATGCGAAGGTTGTCACGCGAGTTGACTAATCTGTCAATTCGGGTCTCATTTATCCTCAGGGAGAATACGTGAAGAAGATCCTTAGCGTTTCCGGGGCATTATTGCTTTTGCTGAGTGCGGTCTCAGCCACGGCGCCGGCGGCCGTTGCCCAACCATCTCCGTCCGCCAATTGGCACGCGGAGAAGGTGTGCGCCGATGCCCCGGCTGGCGCAGCCTCGTGTTTTGCACTCAAGTACGTCGACGATTCGGCCCCCGCCAAGGCGTCGAAGGGCGGACAAACCCAGCCTGCTTCGAGCACGCCGCCCGCCGCCGGAAAGACCCCTGCGGACATCCAGAGCGCCTACAACATCACCGGCCTCGCGTCAGGCGGCCGAACCGTCGCAGTAGTGGATGCCTACGGCTATCCAAACCTTGAGAGCGATCTCGGCGTCTACCGCGCACAATTCGGCCTTCCGGCATGCACGGTCAGCAACGGCTGCCTCAGCATCAAGGACCAAAACGGCGGCAACAAGCTTCCTGCCTTCAACTCCGGATGGGCCGACGAAACGGCTCTCGACGTCGACGCGGTCTCGGCGGCTTGTCCCGACTGCAAGATCCTCGTGGTGCAGGCGAAAACCGCCGGCCTCACAGATCTTGGCACCGCCGTCACAACGGCTGCCAACCAGCCCGGCGTCGTGGCGATCTCCAACAGCTACGGCGGCGGGGATTCCGCAGACGCCACCTACGGCGCGTACTACAACCACCCGGGCATCGCGGTGACAGCCTCGACCGGCGACAACGGGTACACCGGCTCGTCCTACCCCTCGTCCTCGAGCTACGTCACTGCCGTGGGAGGCACATCGCTGGTCAAGAACACTAGTGCTCGCGGATGGGGCGAGACAGCCTGGTCCGGCTCGGGATCCGGATGCTCCAGCGTCAATGCCGCATTGCCGGCCGCCGCGGCCTTCGGCACAGGGTGCAGCAAGCGCGCGTCGGCCGACGTCTCCGCCGTCGCCGATCCGCAGACCGGCCTGTCAGTGTATGCACCGAGCAGCAGCACCGCTTCCTCATGGTCCCAGTACGGAGGAACCAGCCTGTCCTCGCCTCTGATCGCGGCCATGTATGCGCTGTCCGGGAATACCGGCAACTCCACAACGCTGGCCAACTCCCTTCCGTACACGCACTCCGGGAACTTCAATGACGTCACGTCGGGGTCAACGGGCACCTGCCCCACGACCCAATGGTGCGTCTCCGGCACCGGTTGGGACGGACCCACGGGTGTCGGCACCCCGAACGGTGTGGCCGGACTCTAAACGTGCAGTAATTGCTTGAGGGTGGCCGGCGTCCTAGGACGCCGGCCACTCTTGTGTCTGGGCAGCGTCACGCAGAGCAAGTTTTCGGCTCCTCGACTAACCGCGGGCCCCGTCATTCCGCGGTTCCGGAGGAGCCATAGCTCCAAAAAAGTGCGTGGCGTGACGCGGCCACCCTGGTTTTCCGCGATCTTTAGTGCTTCAGGTTCGTCAGCTCCTGCAGAACCTCGTCCGACGTCGTGATGATGCGGGCGTTCGCCTGGAAGCCGCGCTGGGCCACGATCAGGTTGGTGAATTCCTGCGAGAGGTCCACGTTGGACATTTCCAGGGCCCCTGCAGTCAAGGTTCCGAGTCCGGCGTCGCCCGGCGCGCCCACTTGGGCCGCCCCGGAGTTGGCGGTAGCCACGTAGGCGGAGCTACCGGACTTCTCGAGGCCTCCGGGGTTGGTGAAGCGGGCAAGGGCCACGCGTGCCAGAACCTGCTTGCTGCCATTGCTGAACGAGCCGATCAGGGAGCCGTCGCCACCGAGGGTGAAGGACTCCAGCTTTCCTGCTTCGGATCCGTTCTGGCTGCCGACCGTGAGCGTGCTCATGGCCGCGAAGCCGGTAACGGCGGACATCTCCACCGAGATGCCGCCGACGGTCATGGCGCCGCCCGAGGTCAGCGCACCGTTGGAGAAAGTAAGTGTCGTGTTGCCCGTGGCGCCGTTCGCGTCCGCCCCGGCTACGTCCCAGCCGCCCGAGGTGCGGCTGAACGTCAGCATGAGGCTGCGGGAGGCACCGTCGGCGTCGTACACCTTGACCTGACGCTCCACGCTGCTGCCCACGGCCGCGTCGGACGGCAGGTTCCCCTCCAGCGACGCCTTCGAGGTGGCGACGGCGGCCGAGGTTGTGTTGGGCGAGAGGGCGATCGGGCCAACAGGACCGCCAAGGTTCAGCACGCCGTTGGAGGCTGACCAGCCCTGCAGGATGGCACCATCCGGGCTCACGAGGCGGCCGGCTGCGTCCATATCGAACGCGCCTGCCCGAGTGTAGAGCTGCTGGCCCGCCTTGCTGGTGATGAAGAACCCGTCGCCGGAGATCATCATGTCAGTGGCCCGCCCGGTGTTCTGCGATGAACCCTGGCTGAAGTTGGTGCTGACTCCCGCCACGCGCACACCCAGGCCGATCTGGGCGGGGTTGGTGCCGCCGGTTTCGGCCTGCGGGGCGCCCGCGCCCTGGGTCATCTGGGAGAGCGTGTCCTGGAACTGGGTGGAGGAAGCCTTGAAGCCGGCCGTGTTGACGTTGGCGATGTTGTTTCCTGTGACGTCCAGCATGGTCTGGTGGGCACGGAGGCCGGAGATTCCGGAGTACAGCGAACGAAGCATGGTGTTGCCTTTCTTCGGGTGGTTCGGGGGTTTGCGGGAGTCAGGTGGTCGGCTTGGCGGCGGCCGTCATCCCGCTGATCGAATCAAGCGGAACGTTCACACCTCCGACCGCCACAGTGGGAGTTCCGGCAGCAAAGGAAACCGAACTCGCGACGCCGGAGCCCTTTGTCCCGTCGGCGAGCACATAGCTGACGTTTTTGCCGATGACCTTTGCCGCGGCACTGCGCATCTGAAGCGAGAAACTCTCCTTGGATTCCGCGGTGAGCTCCGTCATCTTCTCCATCATGGACAGCTGGACGGTTTGGTTCATCATCTGGTTTGTGTCCATGGGGGCACTCGGATCCTGGTTCTTCAGTTGGGTCACCAGGAGGGACATGAACATGTTCGAGTCCATGGTCTGCGCGGGTTTGGGCGCCATGGTTCCGGCGGTGGTTCCGGGCTGGACCCGGCTGCTTGCCGCGACGGCTGGGATGGTCACTATTGGCTCTCCTTCATCAGACGAGAATGTCCAGGCTGCTGGTAATGCTTCGGGGAAGGACGACGGCGGTCCGCGGCAGGCGGACGGCCTCGCCGTCGCCACCCTGTGGGAAGGCAGGGCTCTCGGCCGGGCGCCGGTCCCGCGCATCGGAACCGCGCTGGTCCGAGGCGCCTGCCCAGGCGTCGGGAGGCGCGTTGTGCTCGGACAGGTCGAGGCTGGCGCCAAAGCCGGATTCGCCGAGTCCGCGCCGCAGTTCCGGCAGGATGCTGCGAACGGCCTCCCGGCCGGCTTCTCCCGGGGCGAACAATTCAATCCGAACCGCGGCCCCTTCGATGTGCGCACGGACGGTCAGCGGCCCGAGGTCTTCGGGGGAAAGCTTCAAGGTCATCACGTGCGAGCCGGGCGCTGCCGAGGCAAGGGAGAACAGCGGTCCAGACACTTGGGGCAGCAGCTTCGGCGGCTCTGCATGGACCGCCGGCGTTGCCGTGCCTGGAGCGGCTGGCGAAGGAACGGCCTGGAGCGTCGGGGCCGATGGGACCACCGCCGGAGCCCCCGCCTGAATCGCGGCGGGAAGCCCGGGTGCGGCGGCGGCCTCCTTGTCCTGCCCGAGGACCTTTGGCGAGTCCTGCTGCGGGGCCTGCTGCGTCGCGGATTCTCCGACAAGAGGTACGACGGCGGTGCCCGGCTCGCCCGGCTGGGCTGCGGTCGCGGTGGTGCCTGGTTTGGTGGTGCCTGATTTGGTGGTGTCTGGTTCGAGGACGGCGGGCAGCGGCTGTGTGGGCGGGCTGCCGGGACGCAGTGGGTCGGCAGCTACCGGAGAGGGCTGGACTGGGCTTTGGCCTGCGCTGTGAGCCGATGGCGCTGCCGGCACGTTGCTTGCAGCCGAGCGCACTGCGTTCGAAGGTGCAGCGCCTACTGCCGTTCCGGCCGGCGCCACTTGGGTGCTGTCCGCGTGCGTCCCGACGACAAGACCCGGGGCTGCCGGGGTGGTGTCGGTAACTGTCTTGGCCGGCGCCGTACCTGGAACGACGCCGTCTTTGGCCGGCGCACCAACAACCGCGCCAGTCGCCTGCAAGGCAGCGGTTCCTGGCACGGCTGCTGCCGCCAGGCCACCGGCCGCAGGCGCCACGACCGCCGCGATCCCGCTGGCCGCAGCCGCAGGCGCCGCAACACCCGCCATGCCCGAAATCAGCCCGGCCGCGGGCGCAACACCCACCGCGGCGGCCGGATCGATACAACCTGCCACATCAACCACGGCCTTGGCGACCTTCGAGGCTTCCGGCTTCGCGGCTCGGGCGACCGTCCCGGGACGGTCGCCGGCAGGCTTGTCCTGAGTGCCGCCGTCGGGCGCTTGGTGTGCTGACTCGTGGAGGGCCTTCGAGCCGGAGGCGAGCATGCCGCTCATCACGGCCTCGAAGCCCGCGGCACCAAGGGCACCGGGCTGCTGCACGGACGAAGGGCCGGTGACAGCCGGACGCGGAGAGGCCGCACGTGCCGGGGGCAACTGCATCACGAGCCTCCCGCGGGGACAATGCGGCGTATCGCGGTCAGATTGGACTGCTGTTCCCATGCATCGCGGATCTGGATGGTCTTGCCGGGCACGGGCGCGTCGATCGCTTTGCCGTTGCCGAGGTAGATGGAGATATGTTCGCCGCCGAAACTGACCAGCAGGTCGCCGGGCTTGGCTTGGGCCAAGGACGCCACGGGGGTTCCTTGCCGCATCTGGTCGCTGACGACGCGCGGCAGGTCGACGCCAAGGTCTTTGAACACGCGCTGCACGAAGCCGGAGCAATCCATACCCACTGCCGGGTTCGTGCCGCCCCAAACATAGGGCACACCCACGTATTTCTTGGCGTCGGCCACCACGGCATCCCCGGTCACACCGCCGGCAGCCTTGGGTGTGGCGGCACCCGAAATCGCGCCCAGGCTACTGCCGAGGCCCGCGATACCGAGGCCCGAGGCACCGAGGCCCGAAGCGCCGGCGATGGCGGTGCTGCCGCCGAGCCCGTCGGAAAAAGCGGCTTGTCCCGCCTCCGGCGTTGTCGAGCCCCCGACGGCCGTGCTCAACGCTTGCGCGAAGGACGCCGCATCGGTCGAAGAGGCGGCGCCGGCGGAAGGGTTTGCTGTGCCGGAGGCCGCGGCAGACGCCTGTGGGCGGATGCCTTGGGTGAGTTGCTGCAGCATCGATTCGATGCTCTGGATGCGCCCGATGGCCTCGGTCATGCTCATGAGGTGGCCTTCCGATGCCAGGCGGACGAAGCGATCTCATCCAGCAAGCCTTGTTCCGAGCGCAGCACGGAGGCCTCGAAAGCCGCCCCGTGGCGCGCTTCGAGCTTCTCGAGCCCTACTGCGCGGCGCTTGGCTTCGGTGTATTCCGCTCGGGCCTGGGCGGCTTCAGCCTCGGCACTGGCGGCCAGGGCGTCCAGTTCGGCCAGCATGCTTTGCGAGGAAGCCCGCGCGGCGGCGATGGCCAGGAGAGACGCTGAGCTTCCGGCGTCTCCGGCGGACTCGGCGAGTTCCTCCCGGGCCGTCGCCCGTCGCGAGCGCAAGGACGCGGTCCGGGAGTTGGCGCGGGCCAGCTCGTTGGCGGCGGCGTCCTGCTGTGTCTGGCGCAGGCGCAACAGCCCGGCCAGGGAGAATTGACGGTTCACGCGGCTCCTTCGAGGCTCGCCGAGAGGCGGAAGAGTTCCGGCCAGGACTCGTTGTAGGGAGTGGATTCATCCATGCGTTGCTGGAGAAACCCGTTGATGGCGGCTTCGTGGTCCAGTGCCGCGTCAACCAGCGGGTTGCTGCCGCGGTGGTAGGCGCCGACGTCGATCAAGTCCTGGGCGCTGCGCCGCGCCGCGAGGACCTTGCGCAGGGAGGCGGCGAGCGCCGTGCGATCGGCGGAGTTGACTTTGGAGGCCACACGGGACACAGAGCCAAGGACGTCCACCGAGGGAAAGTGCCCCGTGACGGCGAGCTTCCTGTCCAGGACCACGTGCCCGTCCAGGATGGAGCGGGCGGCGTCGGCGATTGGTTCGTTGTGGTCGTCGCCGTCCACCAGCACCGTGTAGATACCCGTCACTGATCCGGTTTCGGCGGTGCCTGCACGTTCCAGGAGCCGGGCCAGCACGGAGAAGGTCGACGGCGGGTAGCCGCGGGTGGCCGGCGGTTCCCCGGCGGAAAGGCCGATTTCGCGCTGGGCCATGGCCACGCGGGTCAGCGAATCCATCATGAGGACCACGTCTTGGCCGGCTTCGCGGAACGATTCGGCAATCCGGGTGGCCGTGACGGCGGCGCGCAGGCGCATGAGGGCAGGCTCGTCGGACGTGGCGACCACCACCACGGATCGTGCCAGGCCTTCGGGGCCGAGGTCGTCTTCCAGGAACTCGCGCACTTCGCGTCCGCGCTCCCCTACCAGGGCAATCACGGACACTTCGGCGTCCGTGCCGCGCGCGACCATGGACAACAGCGAGGACTTTCCGACGCCCGAGCCCGCGAAGAGTCCCATGCGCTGGCCGCGGCCGAGCGTCGCCATGGTGTCCAGGACGCGGACGCCGGTCTGCAGCGGAGTGTCCACCCGGGCGCGGTGCATTGCCGACGGTGCCTCGTTGTCCAGTGGAACCATGGGGCCGGCGGGCAAGGGGCCTTTGCCGTCGATAGGACGTCCAAGCCCGTCCAGTACCCGTCCGAAGAGGCCCCTGCCGGTAGGGACCAGGACCGGAACGCCCTTGGAACGTGCCGGGTCTCCGGCGGCCACACCGGTCAATCGTCCCAGCGGCATGCATCGCACGGCCCCGCTGACCGAGGCGACCACTTCGGCGTCGAGCCCTGGTGCCTGGCCGACGGTCACGAGGTCTCCCACCGCGCAGTCCAGCCCGGACACCTCCAGGCCAAGGCCGAGTACAGCCGTCACGGTCCCCACGCGCTGCGGTGCCGCGGCGGCGAGGGCCGCGCGGAAGCGGGACGCGTGCGGCCGGTAGCTGGTGCTGCTCATGCGTCGTTCCCCAGCAAGGCTGCCTTGGCCCTGTCCAGTGCGGCGCCGAGCCGCGCGTCGATCCAACCCTGCGGATATTCCGCTACTGCATCGCCGGGGTTCAGGGTGGGATCGGCCTTGAGTTCGACGCCGGCCATGCTCCCGGCGTCGACGGTGTCCAGGGCAGCCAAGTCCGCAGGGTGGAGGCGGACCGTGGTCACCGTTTGCACGTCTGTTACCGTTGCGAGGGCCCGGGCCACCGCGGCGCGGGCGGAGTTCCGGCCGTCCTTGAGTTCGTAACCCAGGATGGCTTCGGCGAGCTCGATCGCACTGGCCGCCAACACGTCCTGCGCTTCTTCCAACACGTTGCTGCGGTGTTGCCGGGACGCGGCGGCGGCTTCTTCGAGCACGCGGACACTCCGCGCCACGGCCAGGCGCCCGGCGTCGAGCATTGCGCGGTGTTCGACGTCGAGTTGTTCGCGAAGGCGGCGCTGTTCCGCGGCGGCAGCCCGGATCCCGTCCGCGTAACCCGCCGCGTGCCCTTGCGTGTATCCCCGGTCCTCCCTGCGCGACCTCTCAGCCGGCTGGATGTCCGGGAAAACCACCCTCTGGAATTCAGCCTCAGTAGACATAGTCGTCTTCTTCGCCGCGCCTGACGACGATGGCGCCTTCGGCTTCCAGCTGACGGATGGAACGGACAATCTCAGCCCGGGCCTCTTCAACTTGGGAAGCGCGCACGGGCCCGGCGGAAGCCATTTCGGCTTCCAGGATTTCAAGGTTGCGGCCGGACACGTTGGTACGCACAGCCTCAAGCACCACGGCGGGGGCGCCCTTCATGGCGACGGCGAGCACTTCGGCGTTGACGCCGCGAAGGATCTGCTGGATGTCGCGGCGTTCCAGTTTCACGATGTCAACGAAGGTCAGCATCCGGGCACGCACTTCCGTGGCGAGGTCCGGGTCGAGGGTTTCCAGGCCTTCCAGCACGGACCGTTCGGTGTTGATATCGGAACGGTTGATGATGTCGACAAGCGGCTGGATGCCCCCGACAATCTCGCTCGATTTCCTTTGCGACATGACGGCTCCGGCACGGACCTTGAGGGTCTCGGCCACGATGCCCACGGCCTCCGGCGAAGCCAAGCCCATGGTGGCGATGCATCGGGCCACCTCGCTCCGTTGCACGTCGCCCAGGCCGGCCATGACCGCGGAAGCCTTGCCCGGCCGCAAGTGCGCCAAGATCAGGGCGATGGTCTGCGGCATCTCGCCGTCGATCAATGCCAGGAGCTGGCCGGAATCCATCATTTCCAGGAATTCGAAGGACTTCCCCGCCATGGTGGACGCGAGGCGGTCCATGAACCCCGCCGCTTTATCCGCGCCGAAGGACGCTTCCAGGAGCCCGACGGCGAATTCCTGGCCGCCGCGCGCGGTGCGCCGGCCGCTGATCGCAAGGTCGTGGAATTCCGTGATGACCTGGTCCGCCACGGATGAGGAGACACGGCGCAAGCGCACGATCTCGGCCGCGATGTCCTCGGCCTCGGACTCGGAGAACTGGGTCATCACGGAGGCCGCGCTTGCAGGGCTCATCTGCATCAGCACCACGGCTACCTTCTGGGCGCCGGTCAAACCGGCGACGTCCAACTCCCCCGCCCTCACACGGACTGCCTTTCATCCATGAGCCCGCGCAGGTAGTCGGCGGTCCGGGCCGGGTTCTCGGCAACCATGGCTTCAATCTGGGCGCGCTTCCGTTCGCCGTCGAGGGCCTCTGCACCCGGCATCGGCAACGCCGGAACGGGTTGCACGGGCGGCAGTTCGATCGCCGAAGTGGCTGGCGGGCCTTCGAGGACCGGCGTGGGGACGGCTTGGGGCAGCATCTCGTAGTCAAGGCGTTCGCCCAGGTCAACCGGTTCGCGGAGTTGCCGGCGCCGCAGGAGGATCAGCACCAGCACAATCAACGCCACAACCGCCAGCAGGATGCTGCCCGCCAGGATGAGTGTGTTCATCAAATCCGATTGCTGCTTGGCATCGGCTTGGGCCTTGGCAGCGCCGAGCGCCTGGGCCGCCGCGTCCGCAGCAGACGTATTGAAGGGCAGCACTTCAACCGTCACCACGTCGCCGCGTGCCGGATCGACGCCGGCCGCGGAAGTCACGAGTGCCCGGACCGAGTTGACGTTGAGTCCGGATGCTGCGGACTGGTTGATTGCTACAGAGATGGTCTGGCGCTTTACGGCGCCTTGCGGAATGGTGCGGTCTTCCGTGACCTTGTTGACGGCGTTGTTCTTGGTGGTGTCGCTGGAGTCGAACGTTCCGTTGCCATTGGTGCCGCCCGGCACGGCAATGTTGTCCGGTCCAAGGACGCCGGAGGCGCCCCCGCCGGTTCCGGTGTACTTCTCGGTCTTTGTGGTCTCGCTCAGCGGTGCGGCGTCCTTGGCCGTGGAGAATGTCTCGCTGCGCTGCTGCGCGGACTCAGCGGTCACGTCGGCCGCGACGGCGACTGTCGCGTTGCCCGGGCCGACGACTTTGTCCAGAACGGCCTTCACCGAATCGGAGGTGCGCTGCTGGTAATCGGCGGCTTGCTTGGAGGAGGAGCCCGTCGCTGCGCCTCCCGCTGTGGAGAGGACGTTGCCCTGGGAATCCACCACGGTCACGTTGCTTGGCTTCAGGTTTTCGATCGCGGCTGAGGTCAAATGCACGATCGCCTGGACCTTGTCGGCGGACAAAGTGACGCCCGGCTGTGTTTCGACGAACACGGATGCCGTAGCGTCCGGGGCCTTGTCGACAAACACTGTTTTGGCCGGAATGGCCAACTGCACGGCGGCTGTCTTAACCCCGGCCATGGCCTGGATTGTGGTGGCGAGTTCACCTTCGAGTGCACGCTTGTACGTCACCGACTGCTGGAATTCGGACGAGGTCACTCCGAGCTTGTCCAACAGCGAATATCCCGTGGCAGCAGCGGCAGGAAGTCCCGCCGCTGCTGCTTTCAGCCGTTCGTCGTTGACCTTGTCAGCGGGAACCATGATGGTGGACCCGCCATTGCTGAGCTCGTAGGGAACATTGTCTTTGCGAAGCTGCTCCACGATCCCGTTGGCGTCCGTGTCCTTCAGCCCGGAGAACAGCGGCGAGTAGGACGGCTTGCCCAACCATGCGGACAGGGCCACTGCGCCGAGCACCAGAAGCGCGACGCCGATAATGGCGATGGTGCGCTGCCCCGCGGTGAAACCCTTGAATCCATCGCCCATCCTGCGGAAGAAGGCGGCAATCTGTGGAGGCATCAGGCCTGCATCCTCATGATCTCGTTGAACGCGTCAACGCCTTTGTTCCGTACCGTGGAGACAAGCTCCATGGTGATCTGGGCGCGCGTAGCAGCGATCGTTGCTTTGTGGATGTCGTCAAGGCTGCCCGTCACCGCGGACACGGCCAACTGGTTCGACGTCGCTTGCAGGGACTGCAGGTTGTCCACGGCACCGGTGAGCGCCGTCGCAAAGCCATTGCCGTCCGAGGTACCCATGGCTCCGGCTACGTTGCCGGTGCTGCCTACATAGCCGGTACCCGTGACACCCTGCACGGACCGCGCTCCGCCTTGAATTGCGCCGATCGGCTCCAAAGCCATCAGGATTTTCCTATCTCGAGCGCTGCTTGGTAAGTCTCGCGGGCGCGGTCCACCACTTGGGCGTTGGCCTGGTAGCCGCGTTGGGCCACGATCAGGGCACCCATCTGCTCGGCGAGGTCGATATCCGGGTAGCGGACATAGCCTTGGGCATCGGCAAGCGGATGGTCCGGCTGGTAAACGAGCCTTCCGGTCGCACTGCCTTGCGGGGTGCTCTTGACGTACACGCCTGTTCCGTTGCTTCCCTCGGCCGCTTCGATGTAGCGGGCCTGGAACGCGTTACCGCTGGTGCGCGTGGCGGTATTCATGTTCGCCAGGTTGTCCGAGACGGCATCGAGCCATTTGCGGTGGACAGTCAGCGCGGTGCCCGCGATCCCGATCGCGTCGAAGGTCATTAGCTGGTCCTCATGGCCGTGCGGAGGGCCGTGAATTGCTCGCCAATCGCCCGGGAGGCGAACTGGTACCGCAGCACGGTGTCCACGTTCGAAAGGGTTTCGGTGTCCAGGTTCACGTTGTTGCCGTTGAGCTGGGTGGGTTCCTGGGAGGTGGTCACGGAAGCCGCGGCCTGCCCGTCTCCGGCGCTCACCGAGGCCGCCAGTGCGTCTTCGAACTGGACCCTTTTGGCGTGGTAGTTCGGCGTGTTGATGTTGGCGATGTTGTTGGCGATGGTGCGCTGGCGCAGTGAGAGCGCGTCCAGGGCGCTGCCAAGCGCAACAGAAGTCACTGACTCGAACACGACGGCCTGCCTTCGCGAATAGTATGAAGAGGCCGATCCGTGGCCGTGCATCGAGCAATCCCTGCTCAACTTCCACTATCGGCAAGCACGGTGCGTTCGTTAGCCGGATAAGGGATTGATTTCGGGGCTTTCTCTTCAGCCCTGCACGTCGAGGAACAGCGGGCGCACTGAACCTTGGCCGTCCGGGACGGTGCTCAGGGCGTCCAAATGGGCGCGTGCGCCGTTGCGGGCCTTTTCGAGCATGGCCATGGACTCCAGCTGTGCGTCCAAGATCCGGTGTGCTCTGTCCGCAAGTTCCTCCGGAAGCGGCCCGGCCTCTGCAGGCGGACTCCATGGCTCCGGCTCGCCGCCGGAGACTGCCATGGCGATGTTGAGTTCCAAGCGGTCCAGAATACCGGACCATTCCTGAACGTGATCAGCCGACACCGAGCGTGCCATTCGGCCGCGCCGTCCCGGATACGGTGGCTTGGACGGGCAACTGCGAGGCGGCGTCGTGCCAGCCCTGCCGGAGCGGTTCCAGGAGCACAATGCACTCCTTGGTCCGGTTGACGTCGCGGTAGATGTTCGCCCCGACCATGGCTTCCATGGCGTACTGATAGATGCTCAGCAGCCCCGACGCCCCGTCCCACGCATCGGTCTTCAGGGTGGAGGACAATTCGGTGACGATCGCTTGGGCATGGAGCAAGTTTTCGCTCGCAACGCCCCAGTTGGCGTTCTCCTGGGCAAATTGGGCACGGTTCAGGTCCAGGAGAAGCCGGTCATAAAGCATCGTGAGGAGCCTGGCAGGCGGGGCGGACAGGACGGCGTCGTCGTTGTACCGGGATAGCTGGCTGGCGCGCAGGGCCGTGGAGGTCATGCTTTACGCTCCTGAAGACTTGGGAAGGCCGGCAATCTGGCCGGTGAGCCATGTTTGCTGGGCGTTGAGTTGGCCAAGGGCGGTTTCCATGGCATTGAACGTGCTTTGCAGGGTCTGCCGCCTGGTGGCCAAGCGCTGGTCCCAGTCGGAGATCTGGCTGCCCAGGTCGGCAACTTCGGATTGTTGCCCCTTGATCAGGGCGGTTACCGAACCGCTGAACGGATCCGTAGCGCTGGTTGCCGCGTCGGATACGCGGGAGGCAATGGTCTGGAGTGCCGCCTGAGTCCCGGACGGATCCGAAGCCAAGGCTGATTGGAGCTTGGCCGCGTCAAAGGTGAAGTTTCCATCCCTTGTGACGTTGATTCCGTATTCGGCGGGAGACTTCCCGTTCACCGGCATCGACATCGCGGAAAAGACTTGGTCGTTGACTGCGCGGACACCGCTGTTGCCAACGAAGATGCCGCCTTTGGCCGCGGTGGCGCCGCTGGCGGTGGTCGTCTGGGTTACCGCACTGTAAATGGACACGAAACCGAGAACGTCATTGACCGCGTTCACCAAGTCCCCGGCCTTTTTAGTGATCCCCGCGGAGTCGCTGGCAACGTTCACCGTCACCGGCCCGGAAGTGACGGCGGAGGCCGTGACCGATACGCCGGGAAGCAAATCGGTGAAGGTGTTGGTTCCGGACGTGATTGTCTGCGCCGCCGGGGTGCCCGCATACAGCGTCGCCTTGGCATCCTGGGCGGTCTTGACGACGGCGGCGGCGGGGTCGGCCATCAGGTCGGTCGCGGTGCCCGCGCTCACCTGCGCCGCCGTGCCCTGGTAGACGCGGAATGCTCCAGCGGCGCCTGAAGTGGACGCGGTCAGTTGAAGGCGATAGGTTCCGTTGCCTGCCGGGACCTTCACGGCCCGGGCCGGGCCGGATGCCGCGTTGATCGCCGTCACGACGTCGTCAAGGGAGGTGGATGCCGGGATGACCTCGGTCTGTTTTCCCGTGGAGTCGACGAGCGTCAGGTGTGCGGGTGCACCCGTCCCGTCGGTTGGCCAGCTGCTCATGGCGGCGGTGACGTCCACTTGGCTCTGGGCCAGCTGGGTGACGGTGACATCGATAGAACCCGCGGACGCGGAGGTGCTCGCCGTCGCGCTGAGTGACGTGGAGCTCGTGGTGGCGGTAAACAGGTTCATGGCGTTCACGGCTGAGTCGCCGCTCGCGAGATCCTTCAGCGATGACAATTTCGAGTTGAGCGACTGGAGGGTCGAAATCATCGTCTGGTCCGCTGCAAGCTTTGTCTGCAGTTGTGTCCGCGGCTGCGCTTCCACCGCCATGAGCGAATCGATAATGGAGGTGGTGTTCAAGCCGCTGGCGAGGCCGTCGATCGAGCTTCCCACGTCTGGTCCTTCCGGATGTATTGGTCTTGTCGGTGGAGTCCGGACGCGAATGGCGGCCAGGGGTGTGTTCCCGTCCTGGCCGCCATTCGCTGGTTACCGGTCAGCTACCGGAAGGTCCTAGCGCAGGAGCGAGAGGACGCCCTGGCCCGACTGGTTGGCCTGCGCCAGCATTGCCGTGCCGGCCTGGGACATGATGTTGGCCTTGGTGTACTTGACCATTTCCGAAGCCATGTCCGTGTCCGTGATGCGGGACTCGGCTGCCTGCAGGTTTTCGCCGGAGACCTGGAGGGTCTTCGTGGCGTGCTCCAGGCGGTTCTGGGTTGCACCCAGATCGGCGCGCTGAGCCGAAACAGCCGCGATGGCTGCGTCCACCGTGCCGATGGTGGTCTGGGCGTTGGCCGTGGTATCCACCTTGAATCCACCTGCACCCGTGGAGCCGGAGAGGCCGGTAGCGCCGGTTCCGACGGCGGTTGCAACGTCGCCCAGGTTGATGGCGATCTTGTCGTTGGCGCTGCCGCCGGTGCCGACCTGGATGTTCAAGGACGCGCCGCTGTTACCCGCCGCGCCCTTGAGGACGTCGATGCCGTTGAACTGGGTGGACTGCGTGAGGCGGTCCAGTTCCTTGCCGAGTGCGTCGCCTTCGCTCTTGATCGCGGTACGGGAAGCCGTGTTGTTGGTGTCGTTGGCACCCTGGACGGCGAGGTCGCGCATGCGCTGCAGGATCGAGTGGACTTCGGTCAGTGCACCTTCAGTGGTCTGGATGACCGAGATGCCGTCCTGGGCGTTGCGGGCAGCCACTGCCGAACCGCTGACCTGGGACTTGAGGCCTTCCGAGATGGCCAGGCCCGCAGCGTCGTCAGCTGCACGGTTGATGCGCAGGCCGCTGGAGAGCTTCTCCATCGACTTGGACACCTCGTTCTGCGTGCGGTTGAGGTTGCCGTAGGCGTTGTTCGCCATGATGTTTGTGTTGATCGCCATGCCCATGATGTATTCCTCCGTGATTGGGTCTGCTGGTACTCCCAGGCCGTCCGTGGCCTGTTACTTCTGGCTATCGGAACGGCAGTCCCCTTGGTTAGCAAAACCCGGCAGGAAAATTTGCGACCGGTCCCAAAAACGCCCCCACGTCACTTGACTGGACAAAGCGAATAAATCATGCATAAACAACGCCTAACGCATGGGCAGCAGCAGCCGATAGTTATTTGCAACGCGGCGAATGCACAGGGGAAAGTGCTTTCCCGCGGGAACGCACCCGAAAAACCCACCCCGGAACTGGAGTTGACCCGACATGGCCATCCATGAACTGTCGGCCCTCCTGTGGCGAGAACGTGAGCTACTGGATTTGCTGACATTCAAGTTGGAGGAAGAGCAGCTCCTCCTCACGGCGGGCAAATCCCGTTGGTTGCCGCATGGCACCCGCGAAGTGGAACAGGTTCTGGGGCACCTGTCCAAGGCCGGCCTTGCAAGGGCGGTGGAAGTGGCCGCGGTGGCAGAGCAATGGGGTTTGCCTGCCGAGTCTTCACTGGGCGAATTGGCTTCGTCCGCCCCCGAAGAAGCGTGGGCCGACGTCCTGTCCTCGCACCTGAACGCAATGCAGCAGCAGACCGCCATCATCAAGGAGCTGCGCGATTCAAACGAGCAGTTCCTTCGCGCTGCCGTCCGCTCCACCCAGGAAACCATGGCGGATCTGAAGCCGGCGGCCGTAACGTACGACTCCCACGGGCGGACCGGTTCCCATAAGAAGGCAGCGGACTCGGCCCCGTCCCGCCTCTTCGACAAGCAATTCTGAAGGACACAGCAGTGAGCACATTCGGCGGACTCAATACGGCCTACCTGGGCCTCACCGCGGCGCAGCAGGGCATCAACGTTGCCGGACAGAACATCGCCAACGCCGGCACTGACGGGTACACCAGGCAGCGGATCGAGCAATCAGCCGTAAGCGCGCCTTCCCGATCGGGCCTCTTCGCAACGGGCGCGCAGGCCGGCCAAGGCGTATCGGTGGACGGAATCGCCCGCCTGGGTAACAGTTTCCTCGATGCCGGTGTGCGCTCGAGCGCAGCCCAGGCCGGCTACGCAGGCTATCGGTCCACACAACTCCAGCAACTCGAAGGTTCCTTGAACGAGCCCGGGCCCGCTGGAATATCGACGGCGCTGCAGGCCTTCTGGTCCTCGTGGCAGGGGGTCTCCAACCACCCGGGCGAAGCAGCCCCGGCCGGGATGCTGCTACAAGCCGGCACCACCCTTGCCGACACAGTGTCGGCGGGCTACAAGGCATTGGATTCACAGTGGACCCGGATCCGCGGAGAAGCCCAAAGTGCCGTTGCCACCCTGAACGATGCCGCAGCCCAGGTAGCCGGCTTCAACGCGACGATCCGATCGGTCACGGCATCGGGCGGCTCCGCCAACGAGATCATCGATGCCCGAAACAAGGTAAGCGAAACCATTGCTTCCTTGGCTGGCGGAACGGTCCGGGACAACGCCGACGGCACGGTGGATGTCTTCGTGGGCGGCAACGCGATCGTTTCCGGTACTTCGCATCGCAGCCTCACCTTGAGCGGCCAGGCGAGCATGGGCGCGGGCGGGTCACCGGTCCAGCTGGAATGGGCCGATCGCCCCGGGGTGGCGGTTCCCCTCGACGGCGGAAAGCTCGCCGGCGCTGTCTCCCTCCTTGCCCCCGCGGCGGCGGGAGGCACGGGAGGTGCCATCTCCGAGGCCGCCGCTTCCTATAACGCCTTCGCCACCAAGCTCATGAACGACGTCAATGCCGTTCATCGCACAGGCCACTCCGCCACCGGCGCCTCAAACCTCGATTTCTTCGCCACCACGCCCGGCGCCCCGGCGGCCCTGTCCCTCAGCGTCGTGCCGACGAGCGCCGCAGGAATCGCCACCGGCAGCCCCGGCTCGGGCGCCCTCGATGGCAAAATCGCGGATGCAGTCGCCCAGCTCGGCACCGGGCAGGCTTCCCCTGACGCGCTGTGGTCCGGAATCGTCACAGCGATTGGCATGGCCTCACAGTCGGCACAGCAGCACCAACAGCTCGCCGACGCGGCGAGCACGGCCGCCGTCGGGCAGCGTTCCTCCGGTGCGTCGGTCAGCCTCGACGAGGAGAACATCAGCCTCCTAAGCAACCAACACGCCTACCAGGCGGCTGCCCGCGCCATGACAGCCGTGGATGAAGCACTCGACGTCCTGATCAACCACACCGGATTGGTGGGAAGGTAAGCCATGCTCAACCGTGTCACGACCCAGACGATGTCCGCGGCCGCGCAACTGAACCTGCAGGCCGGGCAGGCCAAGCTCGCCGCGCTCCAGGACAAGGCCAGCAACCTCAAGAACATCACCAGGCCCTCGGACGATCCCGCAGCCACAGCGAACTTGCTCGCCACAAAGAGCCAGCTCAGCGCAGCAGGACAGTATTCCAGCAACATCAACGACGGCAACGGCTGGCTGACCACCGCCGATTCGGCCCTCGGCCAGGCCACCAATATCCTCAACCGGGTCCGCGACCTCACAGTCCAGGCCGCCAACGGTTCCCTGAACAGCAACGCCAAGGAGGCGATCGCCGTCGAAATCGAAGGCCTCAACAAGGACCTCCTGGCCCAAGCGAATACGCAGTACCTGGGCCGCAACGTCTTCGCCGGAAGTTCCGATTCCGCCGGCGCGTTCAGCAATGCCACGCCACCTGTTTTCAATGGAACGCCAGGCAGCACAGTGGAACGGCGGATTGACGCGACGCAGACCGTACGGGTCGACGCCGACGGCGGTGCTATCTTCGGTGACGGCGCCGGCTCGGTTTTCGCTTTGGTGAGCAACGTCGTCGCCGATATCCGCTCAGGCGCGGACGTCAGCGGCCGTTTGGCGGCGATCGGCGACAAGATCAAGTCCATCGTCAACGGACGGGCGGACGTCGGTGCCAGGCAAACCAAACTCATGCGCGCACAGGACTCCGTCGACGGACTGAAGGCCTCGTTGGACGCACAGCGTTCCGGAATTGAAGACGCAGACATCGGAAAGGCCGTCATGGACTTGAAGCTGCAGGAAACCAACTACCAGGTTGCCCTCGCGGTCACCGCCAAGACGCTCCAGCCCACGCTCATGGATTTCCTGAAATGAGCACGGCACAGGCCTCCCGGGAGTTGAGCTTCACTGCGCCCATGCCGGGGCTTGAAGCGTCCGACGGCTTCGCCCTGCGGGAAATCGACGGCGCCCCAGGGCTCTACGCCATGGAGTCGGCGAGCACGCGGATCCGGATGTTCCTGGCCGAGGCCGCGGTTTACGTTCCGGGGTACGCGCCCGCCATCCCAGGCTCTACGCTGGACGATCTCGGCCTGGACCGCGCCGAACTGGCAACCACCTTGGTGGTGGTCAACCCGAGCACGGAAAAGACCACAGTCAATCTCGCGGCCCCGATCGTGCTGAACCCGGAAACCGGTCGCTGCACACAGCTTCTCTTGGACAGCAGGGAATACCCCCTCCGGGCCGAGCTGGGCGCCTAAGCGGCACCCTCGCCCCTACCCGCCCGTCCGACGCCCGGTCACTTATGGGCCCCTCCCGCCGGACGCCCGGTCAGATGATGTGACCGGGCGTCGCCGCTTTTGGCGCGATACGTGACCGGGCGTCGCCGCTTTTGGCGTGATATGTGACCGGGCGTCCTTCCTGACCCGCCGCTCCCCCGACGCCCGGTCACCTTTAGGCCCCTCCCGCCAGACGCCCGGTCACCTTTGGGCCCTTTCCTCCCGACGCCCGGTCACCTTTGGGCCCCTCCCGCCCAACGCCCGGTCAGATGATCGACGCCGAAATCGAAATTGTTTCCCAAACCACTTGCGTCAGGCTTTCTTCGCATCCATACTAAATGAACGTCATTCATTTAGTGACTGCCGTCTCACCGGAGAACAGCCATCATGATCTGCACCACCCGCCCGGGCGCCCCACCCTCCGCCGCCCGCCATCAGCTTCGATGACTCCGCAGACGGCTTCCAGTCCATCACCCAGCAACAATCTTCGGCCCATCTAGAAAGAGCCAAGCACATGACTCAAGTAATCCGTCCAAGCGGTAGGACAACCATGGAGGTCCACGATCCCGCCGGCACCGAGCACGGCATAAGCGGCAAAGGACTCAAGACGGGGCAGCTGGGGCTCCTCGCCGTCGTCGTCCTGGGTATTTCCTCCGTGGCACCGGCGTACAGCCTGACCAGTTCACTAGGCCCGGCGGTCAACGCAGTAGGGCTTCAACTCCCGGCGATTTTCATCGTGGCCTTCATCCCGATGATCCTCGTGGCCTTCGCCTACCGGGAGCTCAACGCAGACTCGCCGGACAGCGGCACTACCTTCACATGGGCCACCAAGGCTTTCGGACCGTTCATCGGCTGGATGGGCGGCTGGGGCCTGCTGGCGGCGAACATCATCGTCCTTTCCAATCTGGCAGGCGTCGCGGTGGACTTCTTCTACCTTTTCCTCGCCCAGGTTTTCGGCAATCCTGACCTTGCCGACCTCACGTCCAACAAAGCCGTGAATATCGCCACCTGCCTGGCGTTCGTGGCGCTGGCTGTCTGGGTCAGCTACAGGGGCCTCCACGCCACCAAACTCGTGCAGTACGCCATGGTGGGATTCCAAGTGGTGGTCCTGGGCGTGTTCATCGTCATGGCCCTCACCCACGCTTCCTCCGGCGACACCCCGACGGCCATCGCCTTTAGTTGGGACTGGTTCGACCCCACGAAAATCAGCAGCTTTGAGCAGTTCGCGGCCGGCATGTCCCTGGCGGTCTTCGTCTACTGGGGCTGGGACGTTTGCCTGACGGTCAACGAAGAGACCAAGGGCGGCAAGGGCACGGCCGGCAAGGCGGGAACGACGACGGCGATCGCCGTGCTGGGACTCTACATCGCCGTGATCGTCGCCACCATGATGGTGGCGGGCGTTGGCGGAGACGGCATCGGGCTCAACAACCCGGACAACCAGTCGAATATCTTCGCCGCTTTGGCTTCCCCCGTGATGGGCCCCTTGGCGATCCTCATGTCTTTGGCCGTACTCGCAGGCACAGCGTCGTCCCTGCAGTCCACCATGGCCTCCCCCGCCCGAAGCCTGCTCGCCATGGGCCACTACGGTGCCCTTCCGCCGAAGTTCTCCACCGTGAGCAAGCGCTTCGGTTCGCCCGGATTCGCGACCATCATGGCCGGGGCTATCTCCGGCGGGTTTTACGCGATCATGAAGGTGGTCAGTGAGAACGTCCTCAACGACACCATCATGGCCCTGGGCTTGATGATCTGCTTCTACTACGGAATGACCGCTTTTGCCTGCGCCTGGTACTTCCGGCACACCGTGTTCAGCAGCGTCCGCAACTTCTTCATGCGGCTTCTCTTCCCGGTGATCGGCGGCGTGGTTCTGACCCTCGTCTTCATCCAGACGGCGGCCGACAGCTGGTCTCCGGACTTCGGCAGCGGTTCCGAGATTTTCGGCGTCGGCCTCGTGTTCATCATTGGCGTGGGCATCCTGGTCCTCGGAGCAGTGGTCATGGTGATCATGGCCCGCGTCCGGCCCGGCTTCTTCCGAGGCGAAACCCTTCGCCAGGACACACCGGCCCTGGTGGTTCCCGAGTAACCCCAAGTACGGCAGAAGCCCTGTTCCGGATTAACCGGGGCAGGGCTTCTGTTGTTGGCGCATCACCACGTGTGCGCGACGTCGACCACCAGGCGCGATCCCGATCCCGATCCCGGCCCAGCCAGCTTGAAAACCCTGAACGGCAGCCGGGCGCGAACTCCCAGACCGAGGCTCGTGTAGCCCTCGAAGCTGCCCGCGAAGGCCACCTGCCGGAAGGTTTTGTAGTCCGAGACGTTCGCGAGTTCGCTCTTGTCGGCCGGCTTATAGGTGGAATTGCCGGATGAATCGTACGCCGGGGCGTTGATGGTGATCTGCAAGAAGGCGTTTCCCCTCAAATCAACGGGCATTCCCGAGCCATCCTGGAGCACCTGCGGAACGTACCGGACAGAGTAGCCTGCCATCGTCCCGTTCACGTCGACCACCAGCCGGTCGAAACAGGCCTGCTCGCCGGTCCTGACGTTGACGACCTGCGCTTGGGTCAATCCCGGGCTCGACCTCGCCAGCGAACCCCAGGCGATGCCGCAATATGGCGCCCCCGACGCCGCCCCGGGAACCACAAGCCCGAGCCCGGCTGCGACTAGAAAGGCAAACAACCACACGTGGAATTTCCTCACTTGTGCCCACTCCCTTTGAGCGCTCGAGCGAATCAATAGCTCAAGCGTAGGAGCGTTTGAACCCATTCAGTGGTCCCGTGTCCGCTTCGGCGCAGAACCGTTAATGGAGTCCACCCAGGGTCACGGAGATGTCATTCCGCCGCCTCGTTTCCGCGGCTTTTTGGGGTTTGTGACCCGTTTCGCGCCTCGGTTCGTTATTTCAGATAACGACATTTCAGATAACGACGGCGGTGCCGCCTCCACCCGAAGGGCTCGCACCACCCGGGCACGCAAAACCCCGCCCGGCTCTCTTCAAGTCTGGCGGGGCACTGTGTGCGTGCGGGAAATTAGCCTTCGCAGTCGCGGCAGTACTTGAGGCCGTTCTTTTCCAGGGCGATCTGCGACCGGTGACGGACCAGGAAGCACGATGAACACGTAAATTCATCAGACTGCTCGGGGACAACAATGACGGTCAGTTCTTCGTTTGACAGGTCTGCGCCCGGAAGGTCGATGCCCTCGGCTGTGTCGTTCTCGTCGATGTCGATGACAGCAGTCTGGGCACCGGAGCCGCGGGACGCCTGAAGGGCCTCGAGCGACTCGGCGGGAGACTCTTCTTCGGTCTTGCGTGGGGCGTCGTAATCGGTAGCCATTGGTGGGGTTCACTTTCGTTGCTGCATACTGCCCTTTCAGGCATCTCAGTGAAGCAGTTTAGGGCATAGTACACGCCATCAACGAATAGTGTGTTCAACAAGACACTTGGCCAGGTGACAACCCCGGAAACACGGGGTTTCGCCTACTCCGAAGCGCGGATTTTCTGAGCTTCGGAGTAGGCAATTGCGACGCCGCTGAGCGCCGGGAGCCATCCGTAACGGGTGGTTTCAGTGGCTCCGGAGGCACCCACCCCGGCGGCGTCGTAGAAGTAGGCCGCTTCGATCCAGGCGCTCACCTTGGACATGATGGATACGATCATGCGGCCACGCTATCGAGGCGCGGTTCAAGACCCGTTTCCGGTCTGTCACAGCTATGTTAAATGGTCCTGTAGCTCAGGATCCGTGTGCCGCCCTCGTCGGCACCATCATCCGGCGCCGCGTGAATCACCAGTCCCGATTCGTCCGCCGTGACCGTGAGCGGGTTTCGTGTGATGACGTGACCTGCACGGCTGAAGACGCTGACGGGCGCGTCCCAGGTGATTCTTTGGCGCAGCGGTTCCACCAAAGCCAGTCCCCCGAGTTCAAGGGCGCCCCCATCGGCCTGCGGTACCAGGGAAATCCCGCTGCACAACAAGAGTCCGGGCCCCAGAAGCTGGGCGTCCTGGTAGTCGACGAAGTGGCCTGGGTTGTCCCACCGATCCACCAACCGACCTTCCGTGTCCCACGTGTAGAACTGCCTGGAACCCCAGCTTCCGCCGAACACCAGGTCCAGTCCGGGATCGCGTACGATCCAACCGATGTGGTCCTCCACGCGGAACCGCTCGCGGGCCTCGAAGGTGTCCGGATCGATCGTGTAGATGATGCTTCTGCTCTCGGCCCGGTACTCCGCGACCGAAACCCAGACGTGGTCGCCGTCGAAATCGATACCACCGGGGTGATACGCCGCGTCCTCGCCCACAGGAATATCGCGAAGCAGCCCACCGTCCGGCCCGATGACGAAGACGTGCCCGCTCCCCCGCCCGCAAGTGCGCAGCGCAGGATCCTCCGCAGGGCGCGGCGCGTCGAGGATCTCGACGGAGGACAAGAACGTCAATCCCTTGGCGAATGCCATGCCTTGCGGGTGGTGGGTCGGAAAGTCGAGGTGGATCTCCTTGACCAGTTCAAAGCCGCTCCGCCGGTCGAGAGCGGAGAGAAGCTCAGCTGGCATCGGCATGGCTCCACAGTTCGTAAAGCTCGGCTGCATACTCTGGGCGCGCCGCAAGGATTCCGCCCTGTTCGGGGAACGTGTCCGTTTCGCCTTCGGAATTGACCACGGCGCCGCCCGCCTCTTGAACAATGAGCGTCGCCGCCAGGTGGTCGATCGGGCTGAAGCTCCCGATGATTGCCCCGGCACCACGCCCGGCAGCCACGCCCACCACCGTCATCGTCGCCGAACCCATGATCCGCATGATGCTGTGCCGCGCGCCGAGTTCCGCGAGGAGTTCCAACATTCCGGGCCATGGCAAGTGCCCTGCGAGTTCGGTCGCCACTACGGTTCCGGCCAGGTCCGCGGTCGGAACCGGAGCCAGCGACAGGGGCTTTCCGTTGAGCCAGGCACCGTGGCCGGCCCACCCCTCGAAAATCTCGCCTCGCCAAGGATCGGCGACGACGGCGACGGCCGGCTTGCGGTCCACAGCCAAGGCAAGCGAGAACGCGGTCCAGGGAATCTGGTTCACGTAGTTGGTGGTTCCGTCGACGGGATCAAGGTACCAACACGGTTCGCCGGGCACGGCAACTCCGCCCATTTCCTCGCCAACCACCGTGTGGCCCGGAAGGCGGGCGGCGATCACTTCACGCACGTGGCGCTCGACGGCGACATCGACTTCCGTGACCAGGTCACCAGGGTGTGCCTTGGTTGAGACCATGCCGCGATCGGCGTCGCGCATGTATCCAACAGCCCATTCGGCCAGCTCCAACGCGACTCTCCGGGATTCAAGAACCTCGTCTCCAGCCAGTCCGCCGGGAGCCTGGGCCGACGCCCATGCCTGCGGGTCCTCAGCGATCGCGCTTTGCAACAGGTCAAGCTGGTTGCTCGTGATCGAATCCACGCCGAGTCCCAAGGCCCAGCGCATGGTTTCGAGATCATCGATGGTCCAGCAGGCCACTTTGGCTCCCGCGGCGTGGATCTGGTCCACGAAGTCCTTGCTGAGGACCACATGCTCGGAATTGACGAACTCGGGGTTCAGCTCGGCCAGCAACTCCTCCGGCGGTGCGATCCGTTTGTTCCAGGGCAGCCAGATCCGGGCGTCCGGATCGAGGGCGCGGATGATGCGCATCCCGTCCAGATTCCCGCACCAGGCCACCTCGATGCCGCTACCGCGGACGACGGCGGCGGCCGCCTCTGCCGGGCCGGGCTCGTCCATGTCGATGAGCAAGGTCGAGGGGCTGCCGCTGAAAAGCTCAAGGGCTTCGGAAAGCAACGGGATCCGTTCCTCGCCGGCGCCGAGTTGCTTGATTCGGTCGTAGTCGACGTCTGCGGCGTCGGCGTCGAGGTCCCAGATCCTGAGCAGCGAGGCATCGTGGAGCAGGATCACCTGCCCGTCCTTCGTTACCCGGACGTCCACCTCCACGAGGTCCGCGCCGGCGTCGATCGCCGAGGCGATGGCGGCCAGCGTGTTCTCCAGGTGCTTGCTGGAGTCGCCCCGGTGGGCGGTGGCGCGGGTCTTTTGCGTGGCAGTGGTGTTGCTCAAAGCGCGGCACCCGGCTCTGCGACCAGTCGTCCGTCCCGGAAGGTCATGGCCTTCCGGATTGCCGCATAGGTCTGCTGGCCCGGCTGCATGGGCTCGCCGGTGACAAAGCTCCGCAGCTGGGCGTCCGCCCTGCGCACGTAGACTTCCTGGAAGTGTCCGCGCGGAACGACCCGCTCGACGGTTGCCGGCACGGCACCTGCGAACGGCGCGTCGGCCAGGATGACGTCCTCGGGCCGGATCCCGAGAATGTCGGTGCCCGTGGTGATGAGTCCGCCGTCGAGCGTGCCTTCCAACCGGTTCATGCTGCCGATGAAGGTGGCCACAAATTCGGTTTCCGGGCGGGCATAGAGCGCTTCCGGAGTGCTGTATTGCTCGATCTTGCCCGCATTCATCACGGCGATGCGATCGGACATGGACATCGCCTCTTCCTGGTCATGCGTGACGATGACCGTGGTGATGCCCAGTTCCTGCTGGATCTTGCGGATGTCTTCACGCACTTTGACGCGCAGCTTCGCGTCCAGGTTGCTCAAGGGCTCGTCAAGGAGCAGGAGCTTCGGCTCCTGGACGAGCGCCCTGGCCAAAGCGACGCGTTGCTGCTCGCCGCCGGAGATGCGGGCGGGCTTGGAATCCTTGTGGTGCAAAAGGCTGACCAGTTCGAGGACGGCTTCCACTTTGTCCTTGATCTCGGCCTTGGACATTTTGCGGAGCTTCAACGGGAAGCCGACGTTCTTGGCCACGGTCATGTGGGGCCAAAGTGCGTAGTTCTGGAACACCATGGCACTGGGGCGGTTCTCCGCGCCGAGGTGGGAGACTTCCTGGCCTTCCACCTCGATGGAGCCGGAGTCCGGCTCAAGGAAGCCCGCGATCATGCGCAGCGTGGTTGTCTTGCCGCAGCCGGAGGGCCCCAGCAGTGACACCAGCTCGCCCGCCTTGACGGACAGGTCGAGGTTGTCGATGATGGTGCGGCCGCCGAGGACCTTGTGGAGGCCGCGGATGGTGAGGCCACCGCTCGACGCCGGTGTGCCCGGGTTCGTGGGGCTGGCGGACGATTCAGTCAATGGTTCATGGATTGTCATGGTTTCTCTGTCTGACATTTGAGCGCGGTGCGCTATTTGATCTGGAAGCCTTCGGCGAGCTGGCCGCCGAGGATGTGCTTGTGCGCCGCGAGCATGAGGGCTACGGACGGGATGGCCAGCAGGATCGAGAAGACGGCAGCCACCTGGGTGGGGTAGTTCAGCACGAGGCTGTACATCTGGGTGGGCATGGTCATGAATGCCGGGGCACCCACCAAGTACGTTCCTTGTGCTTCGTCGAAGGATGCCAGGAAGGACATCACGGCGGCGACGATAATCCCGGGAAGTGCCATGGGGAGCGTCACGGAAGTAAACACGCGCAATTTGGAGGCTCCGGCGTCGCGGGCTGCTTCCTCGAGGTTCCGCGGGACGGCAGCGAAGGCTGCCGCCGGGATCCACGTCATGAAGACCACCGTGCCCAGCACGTGCACCACCAGGATTCCCAGCACGGTGTTCATCAGGTTCAACGCGTAGAAGAGTGCGGCAAGGGTGACGAACAGGCCCATCTTGGGAAAGGCGTTGGTCGCGAACAGGCTGATCAGGAAGAATCGCCGCCCGGGAAAATCGAACCGGGCGAAAGCGTACGCCGCGGGCAAGCAGATAACCGCGGATACGAGGACGGTCACCGGGGCGAAGAACAACGAGTTCTGCACGGCGATGCCGAGTGCGCCGTCGTTGACCACCACCTGCCACCAACGCAACGTCCAGTCATCCGGAAGGAGGTTGGGGTAGGTCCAGGTGCCGGCGAAGGCGCGCACGCCCAACCAGAGCAGTGGGCCGAGGATGAAAACGACCATCAGGGCCACGAAGAGGCCCACCAGCACATTGCGGACAATCGCGTCCAGCGTGAGTGGCCGGCGGGTGCGGGAAGCAGCGGGGGATCCGGTTGCGACAGCCATCAGACTTTCCCCTGTTCCTTGGCGGACCGGAAGTTCGCCCACACGTAGAGCGCGGCGATTCCGGAGGCAATCAGGAAGACCGTAAAGGCCATGACCGCTGATTGCTGCGGCTGGTTGAAGGAAGAGAAGTAGTTGGACATGTCCACTCCGAGCATGTTGGGCGAGTTCGGCCCGGTGAAATACGGGACCGTGAACGATCCAACAATTCCGATTGCCGTAAACGTCGTCGCGATGATGATGGGAACTGCCGCCATGGGAACGATCACTGAGACGATCGTGCGCAAGGTTCCGGCACCGGCGTCGCGCGCCGCTTCGATCATGGCGTTAGGCACGGACTGCAAGCCGGAGGAGACCATGAGGACGGCGAAAGGCAGGGACGTCCAGACGGAACCGATGATGACCGTGACCATGGTGAAAGCCCACACGGGGAAGTCGACGCCGACGAGCGCGAAGACACTCCGAAGGAATCCCGTTCCGGAGTAGAAGGTGAGAATCGCCCACGAGGCGATAACCACCGGAATGAACAACGGAACGATCGCAAGGCCGGAGAGCAGGCGGGCCATTCGACCGCCCTTGAGCTTGAGGTAGAGCCCGATGCCCATGGCCAGGAAAATGACCGTTGCCGTGCTGACGACCGTCACAATGACGGTGAGCAGGAGGTCGCCGAGGAATCGCTTGTTGGTGAACATTTCCTGGTATGCAGCGAACGTTCCCCACCAAGCCTCTGCCTCGTGGACGTTCTGGCCGATGGTGGCGATGGTGTGGTTCAAGCCGCCCGTCAGGCCGATGCTGAAGCCGAAGGCGAGCACGATCGGGAACCCGACGAAGATTGCGATCAACAGGATCGGCGGCAACGCCATGAAGAACCCGACGGCGCGCTGGCCCAGGCGCTTGGGGCGTGTGGCACCTGCCGGCGGAACTGTTTTTTGCAGTTCCGCCGGCTTTTGAAGCGTGGTTGTCACTGGCCGGGAACCTTCTGGTCCCAGAGGTTGTTCAGGTCCTTGCTCATCTGGTCGAAGTAACCCTTGCGCAGGTTGTTCGTGTCAGCGTCCTTGAACTTCTCCTTGATGTCAGCCGGCAGTTTGTCCAGGCTGATGGCCGGGAATCCGGACATTTCCTTGATGATCATGGACTGCGCTTCCGGAGTCAGGACGAAGTTCGCCAGCTTCAGCGCCGCTTCCTGGCGGGGCGAGGACTTGGGGATGCCGAGGTAGGCAGCACCGCCGGTGAACGACGGGTTGCTGATCTGGGTAGCCTTCACCGTCGACGGGATCTGGCCGTTGGTCACGCCGGTGATGAACTGGTCCGACCAGACCGGGGCCATGGAAATCTGGCCTTTGGCGAGCAGGTCAAGGGTCTGCTGGTTGCCGTTCGGGTACACGCCGTTCTGGAAGACGGACGAGTTCAGGTCCTTCAACGTCGCGAAGCCCTGGTCCCAGTACTTCTCCAGATCCTTCTCGTAGCCCACGGTCATCTTGGCGCGGGCGTCTGCCGGAACGAACTTGTCCAGCACGGTGGCAACGAATGCCCCGCCGGATCCGCCCGACTTGGGCGAGTTGTAGGTGAACTTGCCCGGGTTTGCCTTGATCCACGCGAGCAGGTCGTCAAGGGTCTTCGGCGGGGTGGCCACCGTCTTTGTGTCGTACGCAAGGAGCACAGCGGAGCCACGGTAAGGGATGCCGCCCGTGCCACCGGCCTTGATGACTTCCTGGGGAACATCGTTGAGGGCCGAAATCGTCTGTGAGGTGACCGGGGTCAGGAGGTTGGCTGCGGAAGCCTTGGAGACGAATCCGCCATCCACCAGGTCGAAGTCGGGTTCCTTGTTCTGCTCCGTGGCGCTGGTCAGTTTCGCCAAGGTCTGGGAATCGTGCTCGCCGTGCAGATCGAGCGTGACCTTCACGCTGTAGCCGGGGTTGGCCTTCTCGAACGCGGGGACGAGGTTCTTCTCCCACAGTTTCTGGACGTTGGTGTCCCCGCTGATGAGCACGGTGATGTTCTTGTCAGGGGATGAGCTGGCGCCATTGTTCTGGGCCGAAGTGGTGCTGCTTTGCGCGCAGCCGGTCACAGCGGTGGCTGCAACAACGGCGAGTGCGGCCGCTGCTAGAAAGCGGTTGGTCATGGCTATTCCTTCATCTTGTGCCGAAAGGTCCCCAAATTCAGGACTACTTTCCAAGGGCAAAGTGAAGGACCGGGTCATCGTCCATGAATCCGGGGTTAACCGGAGGAAGACTTAATGCGAATATGTCAGGACATACGCACAATAGTACGAAGGGTCAGATCTCTCAGAGCCGGGACAGCGACAGCAAGAGCGAACGCGGGATAATGGAAGCATGGCAGGTTACGATCAGGATCCTTGGGAAGAGTTCGACAGGCTCAAACCCGCAGGACACGATCGCGTCCAAGGCTATCCGGGAGGAGAACCCTTGGGCTTTGGCTTCAAGACTGGCGTGCGGAGCGCAAGAGTGGCCTTCGGCTTCGCCGTCTATGCGCTGGTTCTTGGAAGTGTGCTCGTCCTGGTTGGTGCCATCGATTTCATCGCCAAGGGCGAGTTGCTGCTGCTGGCGCTCATGGTCCTCATCGAGGCCGCGTTCATTTACGGATTCATCCAGTTGGCGCACCAGGCGCGAAACCGGCGCTCCGCGCACTAGGCAGCTTTCTTGCGCCGCCCGGCGGCAATCGTGAAGCCCGCGCCAGCGATTACCAGGATCGCCAGGCCGCCGGCGATGGCTGTGGCGGTGTTCCAAGGGGCGGCAATCCCGTCACCGGACTCAGCCGGCCGGGGCGCGGCAAGCACGGTCGGCGCGGAGGATGCGGAGTTGCCTGCGCCGCCCTCGCCTACGGGAATCGGGGCGTATCGGGAAACCGAGCCGTTGCCTGTGCCGTTGCCCGGATTGGTCACGATGACCGTACCGTCCGGGGCCACGGCCAGGTGGCTAGGGTTCCTATCCGTCGGAATGGAGGACCCGACGGCTGTCGCACCTGGCCGGATGACGGACACCACGCGGTCTTGGACAGTGCTCACATAGAGCGAACCGTCCGGCCCGACGGCCGCCTCCTGTGGTCCACCCGGGACCGGTATGCGGTACGCGACCGTGTCAGAGTCCGGTTTGATGACAGCAACCGCGTCGGAGCTGATGTTGGTGACATAGACCGTCCCGTCGGGGCCTGCGACAATTCCATGCGGGTTCTCCGTATGCCCGGGCGCGGAGCTGACCTGGATAGTCCGTAAGACCGTGCTCGCTCCGGACGGAATGACCGAGACCGTTCCTGAAATTTGGTTCGCTACGAACGCGGTGCCATCCTTCGTGACCGCGATCTCCACGGGACCTGATCCGACCGCGATGGTTCGGTCCACCGCCGATCCCTTCGGCGCGATGACTGACACGGTGTGCCCGAAGGGATCGGGAACGAAGATCGACCCGTCAGGACCGGCTGTGATCAGATGTGCCCCAGGGGACACCGGAATTCTCCGGGCCACGCCGCTCGCGCCGGCCGGAATGACGCCTATGTCGTACTGGTTCGTAGAATTGTCCCGTTCAGCCACGTACAGGGTGCCGTCCGGGGCCAGTGCCAGACCGGAGGTAAACCCTCCCGTGCTGATGGTCCGGGCGGGTCTAGCTGTTCCGTGAGGTATCACGCTGATGCCGCCGGACGCGCCGTAATCTCCCACATACGCAGTGCCGTCAGGACCAACGATCACCCCAAGGGGTACACCGCCCACGTCAAGAACCTCAGACGGGGCCGCGAGCGCCGGTGCCGCACCCAAAAACATGGCGGCGCCCAAACCGGCCGCGATCGCCAGAGTCCAATTTTTCAATTTCTTCCCCCACTGCGCGGCAGATACGTGTTCACCGGTCGTCCTGTCGAACCATAGGCCAAATGCAGGTCGACGAGTCCTTTGCGTTCGAGTTCGCTGAGATAACGCTGGGCCGTGGGCCGGCTGATGCCGACGCTCCCGGCGATCTCCGAGGCACCCAGGGGCTCTGTGGAGTGGACCACCATATCGAGGACTTTTTGCATGGTGGGCGGCAGGCGGCGCGGTGCCTTGGCCGGGGGAGCCGTCCGGCGCAGGCTGAAGAGCTGGTCCACGGTGGCCTGATCGGCCACGGTTCGTGACTCCGCCTCCTGCCGCCAGCGCCGGTACGCCTCCAGCTGGGTTTGCAATTGTTCGAAGCCAAACGGTTTGACGAGGTAGTACACCGCTCCCCCACGCATGGCAGCCCGAACGGTCTCAAGGTCGCGCGCGGCGGTGATCATGACGGCGTCGAGCTTTTCACCCGCGCTTTGGAGCGAGCGCAGCAAGCTGATGCCGTCTTCATCGGGCAGGTATACATCGAGCAGAAGAAGGTCCGGCTTCAGCCGCTCCACTGCGTCCCTGGCCTCCGCGGCGGTGTGGGCCTCGCCGACGCATTCATATCCCTCGATTTTGGCTACGCGGCTGGCGTGGATGCGCGCTACGCGGAAGTCGTCGTCGACTACCAAGGTGCGGATCATTCGATCGTTTTTCCTGTCATGACCGGGGTGTCGGATTCCGAGCGCGGTTCCGGCAACCAGATTTCAAAGCGTCCCCCGGGTCCGGGGAAAACATCCATGGTTCCTCCTGCGCGGTGAACGATCCGGCTCACCAGCGCAAGGCCTATCCCGCGGCGCATTCCCGGCCGCGCTTCCTTGGTGGTGAACCCGTCGGCAGTGATCGTGCCCACCAATTCTGCAGGAACACCGGGCCCGTTGTCCGTCACGCAGATGAAAATGCCCGAGGAGTCGTCCAGTTGGATTGTCACCTCACGGGGCGCGGGTTGCTCCGCGAGGATCTCGACGGCGTTGTCCAGGAGGTTCCCGACAATAGTGAGCAGCGCTTGTGTTTCAAGGAAGGGTTGGCGCAACTGCGAGTCGTCGGTCACCGAGATCGCGACGTCCTGCTCAGCTGCGACGGTGATTTTGGCGAGCAGCAAGGCTGCCAGTTCCGGCGGCTCGATCCGCGAGCGCAGGCCTTCACCAAGGGAGCGCGAGGTGTCCGAAATCCGCGATACGAAGTTTCGCGCCTGGTCCACGTCTCCGAGTTCCAGGAGCCCATCCACCACGTGGAGTCGGTTGGCGTACTCATGTTCCTGGGCGCGCAAGGCCTCCATCAGGCCCTCGACGGAGCGAAGGTCGCGCACCAGGCCCTCAACCTCGGTGCGGTCGCGCAGCGTGACCACCGAGCCTATGCTCCGTCCGGCCAAGGCAACGGACATCCGGTTCACCACCAGCAGCGCGTCCTCGGTGATGACGATCTGGTCTGTGCCGCTGATTTGCCCGGTCAGCAGGGACCGGAGCCGTCCCTCGGGCAGGAGATCTTCGATCTTCTCCCCCAGCACGTTTTCTTCCAGGTGCAGCAGGGACCGCGCCTCGGAGTTGATGACGGTGACCCGGCCGTCGTCGTCGAGCCCTATCATCGCTTCCTTGATGCCGTGCAGCAGGGCCTCGCGCTCTTGAAGGAGGGAGGCGATCTCCACCGGCTCGAGGTCGAAAGTGACTCGCTTGATCCTGCGCGCCAACAGGGCTGAGCCGCCAGCGCTGATCGCCAGGACCGCGGCGGAATAGCCGGCAATCAGCCACGCCTGCTGCGCGAGCTCGCTGCTTTCGGTGGTCACGAGGATTCCCACCGAGACCTGCCCGACGACGGTCCCGTCCGCCGCGCGCACCGGCGCCTTGGCGTTCACCGAGTCGCCGAGGCTGCCCTTGTCGATGCCGACATGGGTCTGCCCGTCAAGGACTGCGACAGGTTCTTCCAGGGTCTGCCCGATCAGGCTTGGATTCGGGTGGGAGTACCGGACACCTTTCCGGTCCGTGACCACGACATAGTCCGGCTGTGCCTGGGACTGGACCTTGCCCGCAATCGCCTGGATCGAGTGGTTGGGATCCCCGGTCTCGAGCGACGTCACGATCTCCGGCATTTGCGCCACAGTCGTGGCGATGCCCAGCGCCCGGAGCCGATACTGGTCTTCCAAGGTCTGGTTGCTGATTTGGGTGTAGAGGAGCGCGCCCAAAGTGACGGTCACGAACACGATACAGAGCAACCACAGCAGGATCTGGGACGCAAGCGGCCGCGCCTTCCAGCGCGCGCCGAAAAAACGCAAGCCACGCAACCCTGGATGCACCGCCAACCTCTTCCTACTCTCCTAGTAGCTTATGTGACAAAGTTCACGGCTACTACGGCTCAGGCGCTCCCCCGCCGTCGGGACCTTTCTCCGGAGATAGCCAGCCAGGCAAAAACGTCACAGCGCAGGCACAGCATAGGTACAGAGGGGCCAAAGCGTGGGGTTCGAGCATGGATATGGCTTCGAACCCGTCGGAGTGGAACCTCAAAGGAGCATCATCGTGAACACAGTCCGGAAACTCGCAGTCGGCGCCGCACTGATTGGCGCTGTCGCAGGCGGCGGAGCCCTCACCGCCATGGCCATGCCGGCCAATGCCGCAACTACCGACACCTCGACCGCCAGCCCGTCCACCCCCGCCACCCGCGGCAACCATGGAAATGAAACCGACCTCACCGGGGACACCGCGAGCAAGGTCAAAGCCGCTGTCCTGGCCGCCAACTCCGGCGCCACAGTGGAAAACATGTCCACCGAAGACGACGGAAGCGCCGCCTACGAAGCCCACATCACCAAGTCCGACGGCACTCATGCCACCGTCAAGCTCGACGCGGGCTTCAACATCACAGCCACCGAAACCGGCGGACGGGGCGGAGGGAAGGGCGGCCATGGCAACCACGGAAACGAAACCGACCTTACCGGGGACACCGCAAGCAAGGTCAAAGCCGCTGTCCTGGCCGCCAACTCCGGCGCCACAGTGGAAAACATGACCACCGAAGACGACGGAAGCGCCGCCTACGAAGCCCACATCACCAAGTCCGACGGCACTTATGCCACCGTCAAGCTCGACGCGGGCTTCAACATCACAGCCACCGAAACCGGCGGCCGCGGCCGCTAACTCCCTGCGCGACCTCATCGGCGAGGGTAGGACCGTCAATCCTAGGAAAAACAGGGTGCGGCACAGAAGCTGACATCGTCTTGCGGAGCGCTTAGCGTCTTTTAACAGAAGCTTGCCCGACGGCGGTTCCACCTTTGAGTATCCGGCATTCTTCCAGCGGCTGGCTGGTTTTCCAGTCCAGTCTGGAAGGCCGGGGCTCCACGTTTAGATGAGAAGAAGTTGACCATGGAATTTTCGTCGATGATGGCCTGCACGGTCATCAACATCCTCAACCGTGACGGCCACAGCGCCATGCCGGGGGCGCCGGTTGTAAAGGCATCCCCGGCAAGGCGCCTACGGCTGGCCCGACTCCGGGGTTGGATCGCCACCGGATTACACCGGGCGGCATGGGTAATCGAGCCCGAAGCACAGCCGGTCGTGGAGACCTGCCGGTGAAGATCGCGGACGAATTACCTTCTCTGCGTTAGCTCATAACTGTTTCGAATGCCGCGGGCGCCATTGGCGGAGCGATCAAATACCCTTGGGCAGTGTGGCACCCCATGTCCCGCAGGAGATCCAATTGTTCCTGGCGCTCCACTCCTTCAGCGGTAACCCGGACCCCCAAAGCGCTGAGGGTTTGGATCAGGCCCCGGATAATCGTCGCAGTATGCGTCTCGCTATCGATGTCCCGGATGAAGGCTTTGTCGATTTTTAGCGTGGTCAGCGGAAGTGCCCTGAGCATGGCCAAGGAGGAATAGGCGCTCCCGTAATCGTCCAAGGCGACGCCGAGACCCATGTCGATCAGTTCCCGCAGCTGGGACGCCACGGCGGGAACGTCCGCGATCGCGGTTCCTTCGGTGATCTCGATTTCGAGCATTTCGGCAGGAACTCCGTGGCGATTCAAGGCGGCCCGGATGTCGGCTGGAAGCGTGCCGTCCGCGAACTGGACCGGCGAGACGTTCACGGCGATATTCCGGGGCGTGCCCGCGTCAATCCAGGAGCGGGACTGGGCGCACGCGTTGTCCAGGACCCATGCTCCGATCTTTCGGATCTCACCGGTATGTTCCGCGAGCGGAATGAACTCGTCCGGGGCCACCGGGCCGATTTCCCGATCATTCCAGCGCAGGAGCGCTTCCACACCGGCGTACTCCCCGGTTGCGAGGTCCAGGACCGGCTGGTAGTGGAGAGTCAGGGCCGAGTCGTCAACGGCGGAGGGAAGCCGACGCCGGATGTGGGCCTGGCGGGCGAACGGCGCCGGTTCGTGGCGGGGCCCGATGCGGCCGATACGCCGCTTGCCTTCCTGCTTGGCCCGGAGCATCGCGCCGTCGGCGTGCCGGAGCAGGACTTCGGGGCCGGCCAGCATGTCCTCCGCAGTGATATCGACTCCCAGAGCCAGGCCAATGGTCGCACTGATGGGCAGTTCGCATCCGTCCAGCACAAAATGGTCTTCAAGGCTGTCCAAGATCCCGTTTGCTACTTCACAAGCGGCTTCTTCGTCGACGTCGGTAAGGAGGACGGCGAACTCGTCACCGCCCAGGCGCATGAGGATGCCGCGGTCTCCGACGCTGCGCGCCAGTCGCCGGGCGAACTCTGCGAGGGCAGCATCACCCGCGCGGTGGCCGTAGGTGTCATTGACGGATTTGAAATCGTCAAGGTCGATGAAAAGTATCCCGATGCCGGGTGTGCCGGCGCTTGAGCCGAGGTCAGGGCAGAGCTCCTCGAGCATTCTCCGGTTCGGCAAGCCGGTCAGCGGGTCGTGGAGTGAAGCGTGACGGAATTCCGCGGATACGGCGGCAAAAATGTCCGATACCGTGACGACCAAGGGGCCTGTAGCGCTCAGAACCAACAGATCCTGGTATCGCTCATATTCGGGCCGTTCCAGGACGGCTTGCACAGCGGACTGCAGGTCCAAATCGCCGGCCATCGCGGAACTCGCTGCAGGCAAGAGCTCCGCCGCTGTCCTTTTCGTATTCAGTGCCCGCCCATAGCCGAGCCTGCCGGTCAGCTTGAAGTCCAGATGATCCCGGGTCAGCAGTCCGAATGACCCGGATTGTTCCACCACGACCGCCCTGAGTCCGCGGTCACTCCGGAACATTGCGTCAAGTTCCGTAGCCAAAGCAGTGCCTGGCACGACGACGGCCGCCACCCCCAGGTCCTCCAGGCAGGACGGGAGTGGGCGCATGAGGGAAAGCACGGGACTGCCGCCGTTTGAACGCACGTTCCTCTTCTTACCATCCGCACATGAATTAGATTGACAGGCTCTTGTTTTAAGATAGTCAGCGATATATCGTTAAATATCGCAGAAGGAACTGCGAGCCCGCGGGCAACCCATAAAAACCCATACAACTTCGGAAGGAAGATGCCGTTATGAAAGGCATTCACGATCACAAGCACACGGATTGCGGTCCGGATATGGAACGCTTCGGACGCGGCCGGAGCCGCCGCGGACCCCACGGACACGGCGGATTCGGGCCAGGCCGCGGTTTTGGACCGGGACGCGGTTTCGGACCGGGCTTCGGGCCGGGGTTCGGACCGGGGTTCGGTCCCGGCGGCCAGCGCAGGGCCAATAGGGGCGACGTTCGTTTCGCCATCCTCTCCCTGCTGGCGGAGGCGCCGTCCAATGGATACGGACTCATCAAGACAATCGCCGAGAAGACGTCGGGATCGTGGCGTCCGAGCCCCGGTTCGGTCTATCCCACCCTGCAACAACTCGTCGACGAAGAGCTCATTGCACCCGTCGGCGAAGGCCGGCGCACCGAATTCACGCTCACGGATGCCGGGAAGGCATACGTAGCGGAGCACGCCGAGGAGCTGGAAAATGCGTGGAACACCGATCCCGAGGGATCAGGGCCCGCGTTCCACCAGAGCGTGGCAAAGCTCATGGGCGTCATTCACCAGTTCCGCTTCGCCGCAACCGAGGAACAGCGCGCGGCCGCGATGGAAAAGATCGACGAAACCCGGCGAGCGCTCTACCACATCCTGGCTGACTAGTACGCCCTTTACCCGGCGGCGTCCATGCGGCTTGACCTAGAACCGGCTGGTGCCGCGCAGCCGGCGGGGACGGCCGTCCGGGTCCACGATAAGGCGGCTAAGCGGATCCGCCCAGAGGCGTTGGACGGGCGGCACGGGCTCCGGAGTGTGCCGCCGGACGCGTCCTGTGGGGCGGGGCGAGCGGCGCCCGGTTTCGTGCCAGTTGTCGAGCGCGTCGGCGCTGGCGTTCCACAGCTTGAGCCCAGCCGCAGGATCGCGGAGCCGGGAATCGTCCTGGTCCAAGCCCAGGTGTTCGGCCCATAGTTGGAGCCGGAGCCCGCGGGCCAGCGGTCTTGAAGCCTCGTCGCCGCTGTCAATGCCGGGGCCGCCCACGTTGGCGGTGGTGTCGAAGACTGCACAGGTGAGCTCACTGTCGGTGGTCCAGGAGCGGCGGTTGAAATTATCTGAGCCGCACGTGAACCACGTGTCGTCGATGATGCAGATCTTGGCATGGACGTAGATCGGCGTTCCGGCGCCGTTCTCCAGATTGAACACTCCGAGCCTGTCGGGCGCCGCCTGGCGCAACATCCTCAGGGCACGAAGTTGACCGATTCGGCTCGCCGGACCCACCAGGGGGCCGTCGGAGTCGGGGTAACGGGGAACCACCGCGATCACGTTCAAGGCGGGGTTCCGCTTGAGGGCGGCAGCGATCCCGGCCGCAACTTCCGTCGACCACAGGTACTGGTCCTCGATGTAAATCAGCCTGCGGGCGCGGGCGAATGCTTTGGCGTAGCCGCGGGCGACGCTGCGCTCCCCCTGAGGTGCGAACGGGAACGGCGGACGCTTCACGCCGTAGGTGCGCAGCAGTTGCACGGCATGAGGGCCGGCCGGCGGCGGCGGAGGTGCGGCAGCGGGGAGCGGTTCGGGGTGCCGGGGCATGCGGGCCAGGCGTTGCTGCAGCATCCGGTACGGCGTGCCCCGATCAAGCGGATGGGGGTCGTTCCACCGTTCAGCGAACACCGCCAGCACATCCGCAACCACGGGGCCACGCAACTCGAGTGCGGCATCGTGCCAAGGTGGCCTTTTCCCGTACCGGGGATCCATGGTCACCGCCTGCGGGTCTCCACCGTGGTCGGCGTCGTCTCGTCGGCTGTGCGACAGGTCGAGCCCGCCAACGAAGGCGACGTCCCGCGATGGATCGTCACGACGGCGGATGACGACCAATTTCTGATGGTGGGAGCCGAACAGGCGGACACGCTGATCCAAGAGCACTTCTCCGCCGGCTTCGTTGATCTTGCGACTCAGGAGTTCGTTGGATCGGCCGCTCATCGGGGCCGATATCCGCTCTCCGTGTGATCTCCAGACCAGGCCCCTGACTTCCACTCCAGCGCGGGCCAACCCCGCGAGCGAGTCCCCGATCGTTGGCCCGTCGGGCAGCAGCCGCTCGTCGGCGTCGCCGCGCCAGTCGGTGAACCACACACGGTCTCCCGCCTGCAGGTCCGTCAGTTCCTCATGCAGGCGGGCAAAGTAGCTCGCTCCATGAATGAGGGGACGCACAAGGTTGCCCTCCGACCACGCCGGAGACCCGGAACCGCCGGAATGCACGCCCGTGGCCAGATTCCCGCGCTCGGCGCGACTCAGGAACCAGCTGTCGGCATCATTGTCCATGCAGTGCTCCTCCCGCGGGCCCGAGACAATCCTCTGGATCCATACTTTAGCCAGCCCAGAAGGTAACCTTACTGATCAAATCCATTCACGACGTGAGGCGGAAGACAATGGGCGTTCACCCGCAAGGCACGTCGAACGGCGAGCCAGCAGCAAGCAAAGACGAACTCGTCGACGACAGGTTCGTCGGTGATACTGACTTGGCCCGCTGGGATTCCTCCGTCGGGAAGTGGCTCGCCTCCCGCGCACGGCGCCTCAGCGCCCGTCTCGGCCCGTACGGTGCGCTGATCCTGATCCTCGCTGCCGGGGCCGCCGTCGCGTCTCTTCTGGCCTTCGCCACCGGCAGCGTGTACGAGGCGGTGACGGAAGCGGATGGCGTGGCAGCCCTGGACCACCCGGTCTTGCAGGCGGCGATGACTTTGCGCAGCCCCGCACTGGATGCCGCCGCCACTGCCTACACCGATCTGGGCGGTGGAATCGGGATGCCGATCCTGGCTGTCATCGCGACCGCCGTGCTGGTCGTCCGGCGCCGCTCCTGGACGCCGGCGATCCTCATTGTGACGGCGGCGGCCGGTTCCCTCCTCATGACCATCGCCGGCAAGCAGCTCATCGGCCGCGCCCGGCCTCCGCTCAGCGACGCCGTGCCGCCCTACGAGTATTCCCCCTCGTTTCCCAGTGGACACTCCCTGAACGCATTCGTCATCGCCGGAATCGTTGCCTACGTGATCATCCTGCGTTGCCGCTCCCGGCGGGGCCGCACCTGGACAGCGGCTATCGCCGCGTTCTTCGCCCTGACCATCGGCCTAAGCCGGGTGTTCCTGGGCCACCATTGGCTCACCGACGTCCTGGCGGCCTGGACCCTGGGCGCCGCCTGGCTTGTCCTGGTCATTACCGCCCACCGCCTCTACCTCACTTCCCGGAAGGCTGAAAAGCTGAGCCGCTCCCCGAAAGGCACCCCGGGCAGCTGAGCGGCGGCGCCGTGGCCGCCTGTTGCCCCAAAATTTGCCTTAGCTGCACTTGGCCTTTGCCCGGCGATGGAAGAGTCGGTCGGGGGTTTTGTCAGCCAAGCCAAGCACTGGGAGCACTTCATGTCAGGTCTCAACCGACGGCGTTTTCTTCAACTATCCGGGGCCAGCGCGGCCACCGCAGCAATCTCACAGATGCTCGGGGAGAGCATCGCGCGCGCCGCCACCATCCCGGCGAACCGTGCCACCGGCTCGATCAAGGATGTCGAGCACGTGATCGTGTTCATGCAGGAAAACCGCGCCTTCGACCACTACTTCGGCACGCTCAAGGGCGTGCGTGGGTTCGGTGACCCGCACCCCGCGATCCTCCCGAGCGGGAAGGACGCGTTCGCGCAGAACAATGGAACGCGGGATATTCTCCCTTACCACCCGACCGCGCCGAATCTCGGCATGCAGTTCATGGAAGACCTCGACCACTCGTGGAAGCTCACCCACGAGGCCTTCAACGTGGGCAAGTACGACAAGTGGCTGCCCGCCAAGTCCGAGGCCACCATGGCGTTCTACGAGCGTGGCGACGTCCCGTACCACTTCGCCCTCGCGGACGCGTTCACGATTTGCGATCAGTACCACTGCTCGATCCTTGGGCCCACCGACCCCAACCGTTACTACATGTTCACCGGTTGGGACGGCAATGACTACAAGGCCGGCGGCCCCGACCTGTGGAACGCCGAGGTCGGCTACTCGTGGAGCTCGTACCCCGAGGAGCTTGAGAAGGCCGGCGTGAGCTGGAAGGTGTACCAGGACGTCGGCGACGGTCTCACGGCTGACGGCTACTGGGGCTGGACCGGCGACGCGCACATCGGCAACTACGGCGACAACTCGCTCCTGTACCTCAAGCAGTACCAGGACTCGAAGCCGGGCAGCGCGCTTTACGAGAAGGCACTGACCGGCACGAACGCGAAGGCCGGCGACGATCTGTTCCGGATTTTCCGCGAAGACGTCGCAGGCGGAAAACTCCCCCAGGTCTCCTACGTCGTGGCGCCTGAGGCATACACGGAGCACTCGAACTGGCCGCCGAACTTCGGCGCCTGGTACACGGCGAACATCCTCAACATCCTCACGTCCAACCCGGACGTCTGGAGCAAGACGGCAGTGTTCTTCATGTACGACGAGAACGACGGCTTCTTCGACCACGTCGTCCCGCCGCACCCCAACACCCCGCAGATCCCGGGCGCATCCACGGTCTCGACCGACGGCGAGTGGTACGACGGCCGCATGACGTTCTCCGGCATCGCGGACGTCCCGGGCCACTACGGTCTCGGAGTGCGCGTGCCGATGCTCGTCGTCTCGCCCTGGAGCATGGGCGGCTGGGTCTGCTCGGAGACCTTCGACCACACCTCGATCGTGCGCTTCCTCGAGTCACGCTTCGGCGTGAAGTCCCCCAACATCTCGCCGTGGCGCCGCGCGGTGTGTGGCGACCTCACGAGCGCGTTCGACTTCTCGGCGAACGGGGGCGCTGCCCCGGCACTGCCCGACACCTCGGCATTCAAGCCCGCGGACCACAACCGGCACACGAGCTATGTACCGACGCCTCCCGCCGTCAACTCAATGCCGGCCCAGGAGAAAGGCACGCGCCCGTCACGCCCGCTCGGGTATGCGCTCGACGTCGCGGCCTCGGTGGCTGGAGGCAAGCTCTCCGCGCACTGGTCCAACGCCGGGACGCTCGGCGCGCACGTGCAGGTCCGCTCGAACCTCCTTCCCGCCGGTCCGTACTCGTACACGATCGGCTCCGGCGCGGCACTCGACGCCTCGTGGACCCTCGGCGCCGAGTACGACGTGCAGATGCACGGCCCGGCCGGCTGGTACCGCCGCCTCGCAGGCACGACGGCGGCCGCGGACATCCGCGCGACCGTCACCCGCGACGGCGGGTCCCGGCACGCGCAGTTCCGGATCGAGAACGCTGGCGCGGCCGCGGCGACGCTCACGCTCACGGACACGTACGGCGCCGGCTCTCAGGCCCTCGCGCTCAACCCGGGCCAGGCAAAGACGGTCGTGATCCCGACGCAAGGCGGCTGGTACGACCTCAAGATCACGTCCACGGCGGATCCGAAGCTCGTGCGCGTCCTCGCAGGCCGCCTCGACAATGGGCAGGCCCTTACGTCCGACCCCCAGCTGGGCCGATAACGGGCTGAGGATCCTGCAGTTCGATTACTGACGGACGGCCTGCCCGCACATCCCGTGCGGGCAGGCCGTCCGGTTATATCGTGGCTGGGATCGCCGTCGCTTACCGGGATGCTTCAAAGAGAATGAGCTCAGACCGGCCGTCGTCGGCTGTCACTCCGCGAATCTCCTGGAATCGGCCCACCGCTTGGAACCCGAGAGCCTCGTGCATTCTGATGGACGCCGTGTTGTGTTCATTTGCGAAGTAGTGAGCGGTTGAGGCTCGGGACCAGATCCATTCCAACCTCGCCCGGGTGAGGGCAGAACCGACCCCTCGTCGTCGGAACTCCGGACCGACCACCAGACCCCCGAGATAGTGGCCAGCGGGCGAGCTGCCTTCGCGATTCACATGGAAATGGGTCTTGGCTACTCCGATGAGCGTGCCTCGGGTAACGGCCACCAGAACGATTCGGTCGCTCCGCGGGGCAATCATCTCCCTGGTCCAGCGTGTTCGCTCGCTGGCATCACAGACCGCGTTCACCTTCACCAGGTCATCGAGGGTGCACTCACGAATCTGCATGGCGATAGCGTACTGGCTCACCTCGTGGAGGATGCTAGTCGTGAAGTATCACTTGGTAGAGGTTGTGATCTTGCCATTTCCCGGCAATTTGCAGGTATCGCGGCGCCATGCCAATCTGCTGAAAGCCAGCCTTCAGCAACACCCGCTGCGAGCCAACATTATGGAGAAGAGTGCTCGCCTCGATGCGATGAAGTCCGAGCTCATGGCGCGCCATTTCGACTATCGCTTGGACCGCGGCGGAGGCAAGCCCGCGGCCTGCATAATCGCTGTCCACCCAATAACCCAGCCCCGCGCTCTGGAACGGACCGCGCCTGATTCCGGCTACGTTAAATCGGCCGACGAGCCTATCGCCGTCGAACAGCCCGAGCGGGTGCCCTTCCCCTCGTTCGTGCGCGACCAGCCGGTTCGCAATATCGGCGGACTGCCAATCTTCGGTGAAGTACTCTTGCGGCCGCACCGGCTCCCAAGGCGAAAGGTGCGCACGGTTGCGCACATAAGCGGCGGCAAGCGCGGCCGCATCGCTTACGCGCAGCACGCGCATGAGGACGCTTTCGCTCAGTTGGTGCGGTTCAATCATCGGTCAACATTATCTTGGCCCTCAACATCGCTGCCGCCACCGATGTGCCGAGCCCGGTCAAGCTTGCGCACGAACACGGTCCGGACTTGGCTCCGGAAGGTCAGGCTGCTGTTCCGGCTGACGATTATCACTGAGCATTACGCGGTGAGCAGCACCACAATCCCGGAGACTGCCACCGACCATCGCGCGCCGAATTCAGTGCCGATCCAGCCCATGAGGGGCGCCCCCACAGCGGTTCCGCCCTGCATGACAGCCATGTAGAGCGCCAGCACGCGCCCCCGGAATTTCGGATCCGCGGAGAGTTGGATACTGGTGTTGCAGCTGTTCAGGAACGTCATTGATGCGACGCCCACCGGAATCAGCGACGCTGCGTAAAGCCAGAACGACGGCGACACACTCCCGACGAGCGTGAAGAGGCCCAGACCGATCGCTCCGCCAAGCAAGAAGCGCATGCGCGGGCGGGACCTTCGGGCGGCCAGCAGTGCCCCGGCCAATGTCCCGACAGCCATGATGGAGCCCAGAAGACCGAACTCCCCCGCCCCCATCGAGAATTCCTTCGTGGACATGAGCGCGTTGGTAACAGGGAAATTCATGCCGAACGCACCTAGTATCCCGACCATGCCGAGGATGAGTACCAGATCCGGACGCCGCCTCACATAACCCAAGCCCTCCAGGACCGGATGTTTCCCGCTGCCCGCCCGTGCAGCCGGGAAGAGTGCAGACGGGCGGATGCGCCACAAAGAAGCGATGACAGCGGCGAAACTGGCAGCGTTGAGCAGGAAAACCGGTCCCGTGCCGACCCAGGCGATCAGCACTCCGGCAATGGCCGGTCCAGTCAGCCGGGCTGTATTGAAGGACGCAGAGTTGAGCGCCACCGCATTTGCAACATGCTCCTGTCCCACGAGCTCGGAGACAAAGGCCTGGCGCGCGGGGCCATCAACGGCACCGGCTACCCCAAGGCACAAAGCCGCAACGTACACGTGCCACAACTGCGCCGTGCCGGTGAGGACCAGGACCCCAACCAGCAATCCACACAAGCCCATGGCTGACTGCGTCCACCGTAGGATCACCAGCTTCCGGTACCGGTCCGCAAGCACGCCCCCGTACGGACCAAGCAGCAGCATTGGAAGGAACTGCAGCCCCGTCGTGATACCGACTGCCGTACCGGAATGGTCCGTCAAGACCGTCAGGACCAGCCAATCCTGCGCGACCCGCTGCATCCACGTGCCGATGTTGGACACCAGGGCCCCGGACGCCCACAAGCGGTAGTTGCGGTTCTCCAGGGCCCGGAACATGGCGCTCATCTGGCACTCATCTCCTGCAGGATATGCGCCGCCCGGCTGAGCGTCCGGCGCTCATCTGGCACTCATCTCCTGCAGGATATGCGCCGCCCGGCTGAGCGTCCGGCGCTCTTCCTCACCCAATCCGGCAACCCGCTGGGCCAGCCATGCCGTCCGCTGGCTCCGGGCCTCGTCCAGGACTTCCTCGCCGGCCGCAGTGATGCGTACCTGGATCTGGCGGCCGTCCGCAGGATCCGCCGACCGTGAAGCGAATCCCTTTTCGGTCAGTGAATTGACGATCCGAGTCATTGACGGCGCCTGCACATGTTCCCGATCCGCCAATTGGCGAAGGGTCTGGGACCCACTTCGAAGATGCGCCAGGACCGCATACTGCCCGGGCGTGAGGACATCACCGCTGGCCTCCGTCCGGAGCCGCCGGGACGTGCGCATGACGGCAGTCCGCAAATCGATCGCAAGTACATCCGGCTGGAGGGCATCCGCCGGGTGGGAGTTCTTGTTGGTGTCAGTCACGGTGCCTCCCGAGGGGCCATGGTTAGCGACGCTAATTAGCAATGCTAACTATATTCTACACCCCTGAATCCAAGAAGGGGCGGGGAGTAGCTTGGCTACTCCCCGCCCCTTTGGCACCGGACCCCGGCGGAGGACACCTCTTGGGCAGATCAGTGTGCCAGAACAGGCTCCGCGAGCTGGACCTTCTCCGACTCGACGGGCACGAAACCGGCCTTGAGCTCGGAGCGGAGCTTCTCGGTGTCGAGGGCGCGCTGCCACTTGGCGACGGCGACGCACGAGACGATATTGCACACCGTGCTGGTGAGTGCCCGGGCTTCGCTCATGAAGCGGTCGATTCCCACAATGAGAGCCACGCCGGCCACGGGGAGGGTGGGCATGACCGTCAAGGTGGCGACTAGGGCGACGAAGCCACTGCCGGTGACTCCGGCCGCGCCCTTGGAAGTCAGGAGCATCATGCCGAGCATGAGGAGGATCTGGTCCCAGCTGAGGTGGATGTCGCAGGCCTGGGCGATGAACATCGAGGCCAGGGTCAGGTAAACGGCCGTCCCGGTGAGGTTGAAGGAGTAGCCGGTCGGGACTACGAGTCCCACCACACCGCGGTCACAGCCAATCCGTTCGAGCTTGGAGAGCAGGCGCGGCAGCACGGGCTCGCTCGACGAGGTGGCCAGGACGATGAGGATCTCGTCCTTGAAGTAGCGCAGCATTCGCCACAGGCTGAAGCCGGTGATCTTGGCCAGGATCCCGAGGCCGACGACGACGAAGACTATGCAGGCGGCGTAGAAGGCCAGGATCAGCATCCCGAGGTTGCCGATCGAGTGGGCGCCGTACTTGCCGACAGTGAAGGCCATGGCCCCGAAGGCGCCGATCGGCGCGACCTTCATGATGTAGCCGAAGACCACGAACAGGAGCCGGTTGAAGCTGTTGACCACGTCCAACGCGAGCTTTCCGGGGGCGCCGAGCTTGGTGAACGCGAAGCCGCACAGCAGGGCGACCAGGAGCACGGGCAGGACCTCGCCGTTGGCGAAAGCGCCAACGAGCGTTGTGGGGATGATGCTCAGCAGGAAGTCCGCCGGGTTGCTGCTGGGCAGCTGGCTCGTGTACTTAGAAGCGACGGAGCCGTTGAGGTGGGCCGGATCGATGTGCATCCCGGCACCAGGCTGGAAGAGCAGCACGGCGCCGAGGCCGAGGGCAAGGGCCAATACGGTCAGGGTGTAGAAGAGGCCGAGGGAACGGAGGAGGGTCGGCCCCACCTTCTTGGTGTCAGTGAGCGAGGTGATGCCGCTGACGATGGTGCAGAAGACGATCGGCGCGATCAGGAACTTCACCAGCTTGACGAAGCCGTCGCCGAGGGGCTGGAGCGAGGCACCGAGGTCGGGCCAGAAGGCTCCGACGAGCATGCCGAGCCCGACGCCGATGAGTACCTGGACATAGAGATGCCCGAGAATGGATTTGATCTTCATTGAACAACTTCCTGGATGAGTGCCCGCTCCATCCATGATGGCAGGGGCAGATGATGGGTGCTAGGCGGTCAGGGCCATAGCTTCTGCGACGTCGATGTCGGCGACGGCGAGATGGCGGGCAGCCCGATGGAGGGCAACCTCGCTGACGAGACCGTTGTCGTCGGTGACGACCTCGGTGGTGACAACACCAGCAGGTGTCCCGATGCGCAGAAGCCGGGATTCACGATCAATGCTGTCTGCCGGAGGCAGCATTCCCGCCACCACCGACCCCTGCAGTGCAGCCGCGAGCGAGACCGCGACAGCCGATGTCAGGCCGATGGCAGGGTGGGGCGTCAGCATCGAAAGCATGCGCACCCGGATGTCGTGGCTGTCCGCAGTGATCGTGGTTCCGTCGGCGGCGATGTAATCGCCGGGCGCCGCCACGACACCGACCTTCGGCACGGCATTCTGCGGAGGATCTTCAGGTTGCCGCAGCCCCATCAGCAGGCCGGCCGACGCCCGGGCAGCCACGAGGAGGGGCAGCTGCTCGGCGAGGCTGCCGGTCATCGACGACAAGTTGACGCCCGCTTCGTCCGCCGGAATCAGCACCGCGGGCGCCCCGGCGTCCACCATTGTCGCGGTAAGCATGGTCCCGGCACCGGCCGGGATCCGGTCTGAGACGTTCCCCGTCGGCAAAAGCGCTCCGGTGGTCTGTCCCCACGGAGCGTGGAACGACAGATTCACGGGAACACCGAGGGCGGTTGTGCCGGGAACCCGGGCCAGGCCCGACGTCGGAATCAGCCCGTCCGAGGTGGCGATCGTGCCGCTCAGCACTGCTCCGGTGTTGAGGTTGCGCATGCTGACCCGCGTCGTGCCGTCTTGCGGGGGAACGATGCCCGACTGGACGGCGTACAGGGCGATTGCGGTGGCGCAGTTACCGCAATTGGAACCAAGTTCCACAGTAGGGTCGCCGATCCCGACTTGGGCGAAGAGGTAGTCGAGGTCCGCCGGACCGTCGGGAGTCGCACGGATGATGGCTGCTTTCGACGTCGTCGAGGTACCGCCGCCGACGCCGTCGAGCTGGCGGGCATCCGCGGCGCCGAAAGCATCTGCCAGCAGGCTGCGGATTGCTTCGCGGCTGTCGGCGTGGGGTGCCACGTCTTCGGCGTCGAAGAGCCAGCATTTGCTGGTGCCACCCCTGTACCAGTGACCGCGCAGTTGCATGATCGTTTGTCCTTCACGTTCGTCGTATGCGCCTCCCGGCGCCTGATCCTTCTACGATCCTCGTTGCCAGACTTCAGCACAATCACACGATTCTTTACTAGGGTCCACTTTTGCTAAACTCAATCCATGGCCGACCTAGATTTGCACAGGCTCCATCTACTCCGTGAGGTCAGCCGTTTCGGCTCCCTGACATCGGCCGCGACGGCACTTTCCTTTACGACGTCGGCCGTCTCCCAGCAGATTGCGAAGCTCGAACACGAAGTGGGAGTCGCACTGATCGACCGCCATCCTCGGGGCGTCGTACTCACTGATGCAGGGCAAGCGCTCCTGCGATATGCCGATGACATTGACAGGACCATTGAGGCCGCGCGGGCTGAGATGGGCGAGTTCGCGGGGCTGCGGAGGGGCCAACTGCGCATGGGGACGTTCCCGACTGTCGGTGCGTCCCTGATGCCCGACGTCGTGCTTGCCTTCCGCGCCAGCCACCCGGAAATCGCCGTCACCGTGGTCAGCGCCCGTCGCGACGGTCTGCTCGAACGGCTGCGGCGGAGGGATATCGAGCTCACCCTGCTCTGGGACTACCCGTGGGAGCGCATCGAGGACGAAGACCTGACCCTCGTTCGGCTCTTGAACGATCCCACTATGCTGCTGGTACCAAAAGGGCACCCCGTCGCGGCCCGCCGCTCGGTCCGGATCGACACGCTGCAGGACCAGGAATGGATCGTCCGCGACGAGCACCCGGTGGCCGATGTCCTGCGACGGGTCTGCCACGATGCCGGATTCGAACCGCGCATCGCCTTTGCCGCCAACGACTACCAGGAAACGCAGGGAATGGTCGCCGCCGGCATCGGCATCGCCCTGGCTCCACAGCTTGCCCTGAGCGCCCTCCGCCCGGACATCACCGCCGTCCCGCTGACGGGCTCGCCGACGCGGAGGATCCTCCTCGCCCACCTCGCGAACCGCAGGCTCAGCCCAGCGGGACAGCAGGCCGCGTCCGTATTCCGGTCAACGGCGAAGCGTTCCCTTAGGGCACCGGAACAGCTTTCACCGGTTCCCGTCGTTCAAGGCGAAGTTCCAGCTCGCTCGTAACCAATCTGGCGAGGTCCTGCAGGTTCGCCGAATCCGCCACGGACATTTTTCGCGGCACAGTGTCGAGTAGGCAAAGCGTTCCCAGATTGTGCCCTTCACGGGTCTTCAGCGGCGCGCCGGCATAGAATCCGAGCCCGAAATCCCCGACGACGAGGGGGTTGGAGAGTGTCCGCGGGTCTTCGGCGGCGTTCTCCACAACCCAGACGTCGTCCTGCAGGATGGCTGAACCGCACAGGCCCGGGTCCCTGGGAATTTGCTCGGCCTCAGTCCCATAGCGGGACTGGAACCAGATGCGGTCGTGGTCGACGATGCTGACTATCGCCATCGGGACGTTGAATAGCCTGGCTGCCAGGGCCGTGATCCTGTCGAAAGCACTGTCGGCAGGCGTGTCCAGGATCCCGTAATGATGCACCGTGGCCATGCGTTCGGCTTCGTTGTCGGGAATGATGGCGGGGTCCACCTTGTGCCGGCCCCGGCTTGCGGACGCCTGGTCGTACAGCGCCAGGGAGGCTTCGCGGGCCGTGGGTCGCTTCGACGGATCCGCAGAGGTCATGGCGGTAAGGAGCGATTTCCATTCCGGATCCAGGTCGTCCGGGATCGGAGGATCCTGGATGAGCCGGGCAACGGCGCTCTGGATCGGATCCCCCGGAAATGCGATTTGCCCGGTAAGGCTCTCAAGCAGGACCAGACCGAGAGAATAGATGTCGCTGGCGGGAGTCACGGGTTCGCCCCGGGCCAGTTCCGGGCTGAGGTAGGCCGCGGTCCCCAGGAAACCGCCCTCGGCGTCTTTCGGCGTTTCCGAGATCAGTGCGATACCGAAATCGGTGAGCTTTGCACGTATCCTCGCGGCATCCTGGTGGTAGTCGAAGATCATGATGTTGCCCGGCTTGACGTCCCGGTGGACCACGCCATTCGCATGGATGTAGGCCAAGGCGTCCGCGACATCATGCCCGATCTGAGCTGTGTGGCGCGGCCCGAGGGCACCCTTGGACAGAAACTGCTTCAAGTCCGGCCCGCCGATGAGTTCCATCACGAGGTAGACGCGCGGCTCGCCCGGCCCGGTGCGGTCCACCCCGGCATCGAGTAGGGTGACCAGGCCGGGGTGGTTCATCCGAGCAAAAATCTTTACTTCATCGTCATCCATGGCCGCGGCCTCGCCATCGCGGGCTGGTTTCGTAATGATTTTGACTGCTACATCTCTCCCGAGGAACTCGTCCTTGGCCCGATAAACAGTGGCCATCGCCCCGGCTCCGATGCGCTCGATCACACGGTATCTGCCCCCGAGGGAAGCCTCATCGTCGGCCTGTTTCATGTAGCAACCTTACTTTCCTAAGCCGCAGAAGACGGGAGCGCCGCGGCGGACGTTGAGGCTCCTAGTCAGGCCGCCCCTCCGGGATCCCGACAGCCTGACAATCAATGGTAAGCGTGCTTATCATCATGCGACAAACGGCAGTGCCATGAAGTCCACGTAAAGTAGGGTCAGCATGCTTACTAATTTGGACAGAAGACGCCCTCGCCGGCTGCATTAAGATCAGGTCCAGGCAGGTGCGTAGTTCCTGCCGGATGCCGTGTTAGACCAAGCAATAGGAGCACGAATGGAAGTCTGGCCCGGATCGGCGTACCCCCTTGGCGCCACCTTTGACGGAACCGGAACCAACTTCGCCTTGTTCAGTGAGAAGGCGGAAAGGGTGGAGTTGTGCCTCTTCGACGACGACGGGGAGGAGACTTCCTATACCCTCAGCGAGGTGGACGGCTATGTGTGGCATTGCTACCTTCCGCAGGTTCAGCCGGGGCAGAAGTATGGCTACCGGGTGCATGGCCCGTATGATCCGGCCAACGGGCAGCGCTTCAACCCCAACAAGCTGCTCCTGGACCCGTACGCCAAGGCGGTGCACGGCGAGATCGATTGGGATCCGGCGCTCTTCTCCTACAACCTGGGGGACCCGGATTCCCGGAACGACAAGGATTCCGCACCCCACATGATGATGGGCGTGGTCATCAACCCGTTCTTCGACTGGGACGGGGACCATCTCCCGCGGATCCCGTACCACCGCTCGGTGATTTACGAAGCGCACGTCAAGGGCCTGACCCAGCTTCACCCCGAAGTTCCGGAAGAACAAAGGGGCACATACGCCGGAGTGGCGCACCCGGCGGTGATTTCGCACTTGCAAAAGCTTGGGGTGACGGCCATCGAGCTCATGCCGGTGCACCAGTTCGTGAATGACGGCACCCTGCAGGATAAAGGCCTGAGCAACTACTGGGGTTACAACACCATCGGGTTCTTCGCCCCGCACAACAGCTACAGCTCATCCGGAGACCGGGGCCAGCAGGTCCAGGACTTCAAGGCCATGGTCCGCTCCCTCCACCGCGCCGGCATCGAGGTGATCCTCGACGTCGTGTACAACCACACGGCCGAGGGCAACCATCTGGGTCCCACGCTGTCGTTCAAGGGCATCGACAACTCCGCGTACTACCGGTTGGTGGAGGGCGACGAGAAGCACTACATGGACTACACCGGGACGGGCAACACACTGAATGTGCGCAGCCCGCACTCGCTGCAGTTGCTCATGGA
>NZ_JAKEEC010000026.1 GCF_021483235.1 Arthrobacter alkaliphilus
CGCCGGTGGGGCCGGCGAAGATGAACGAGCCACCCGGACGCCTGGGGTCCTTCAGGCCAGCACGCGTGCGGCGGATCGCACGCGAAACCGAGTTGATCGCCTCGTTCTGCCCAATAACGCGCTTGTGCAGCTCCTCCTCCATCTTGAGGAGGCGGCTGGACTCTTCCTCGGTGAGCTTGAAGACCGGAATGCCGGTGGAATTCGCGAGAACCTCGGCAATCAGTTCCTCGTCGACCTCGGAGTGGCCGCCGGCGCCGCCGGACTTCCACCTGAGCTCCCTTTCCCGGCGCTCTGCGACAAGTTTTTGCTCTTGCATGCGCAGCGAAGCGGCGCCTTCGAAGTCCTGGGCGTCGATGGCCGATTCCTTCTCCATTTTGACTTCGGCAATGCGTGCATCCATCGCCTTGAGCTCCGGCGGACGGGTCATGCGGCGGATGCGAAGGCGTGCGCCGGCTTCATCGATCAGGTCGATCGCCTTGTCCGGCAGGAACCGGTCCGAAACGTAGCGCTCCGAAAGGCTCGCCGCGGCCGCAAGCGCGCCATCGGTGATGGTCACCCGGTGGTGCGCCTCGTAACGGTCACGCAGGCCCTTGAGGATCTCTACAGTGAGGGCCACCGACGGTTCCGGGACCTGGATCGGCTGGAAACGGCGCTCCAGCGCGGCATCCTTCTCAATGTGCTTGCGGTACTCATCCAAAGTGGTGGCCCCGATGGTCTGGAGTTCACCACGCGCCAGCAAAGGCTTGAGGATGGACGCGGCATCGATGGCACCCTCTGCGGCCCCGGCACCCACGAGCGTGTGGATTTCGTCGATGAAGAGGATGATGTCCCCGCGGGTCCGGATTTCCTTCAGAACCTTCTTCAGGCGCTCTTCGAAGTCGCCACGGTAACGGGAACCCGCCACTACGGAGCCCAGATCGAGTGTATAGAGCTGTTTGTCCTTCAGGCTCTCCGGCACGTCTCCACGGACAATCGCCTGGGCAAGGCCTTCGACGACGGCCGTCTTGCCGACGCCGGGCTCGCCGATCAGCACCGGGTTGTTCTTGGTGCGGCGGGAGAGGACCTGCATGACGCGTTCCATCTCCAGCTCGCGTCCGATCACGGGATCAAGCTTGTTTTCCCGCGCCGCCTGGGTCAGGTTGCGGCCGAACTGGTCCAGCACCACCGAACCGGCGGGAGCAACCTCGGCCTGGCTAGGTCCTGCGACCCTTCCAGTCGGGTCCTTGCCCTCATAGCCGGAGAGCAGCTGGATGACCTGCTGGCGGACCCGGCCGAGGTCGGCGCCGAGCTTGACCAGGACCTGGGCGGCAACGCCTTCACCCTCGCGGATGAGGCCGAGCAGGATGTGCTCCGTACCGATGTAGTTGTGGCCAAGCTGCAGGGCTTCCCGGAGCGCGAGCTCAAGCACCTTCTTGGCGCGCGGAGTGAAGGGGATGTGGCCGGACGGGGCCTGCCTGCCCTGGCCGATGATCTCCTGCACCTGTTCGCGGACGCCGTCGAGCGAAATGCTCATCGACTCCAGAGCCTTCGCCGCAACCCCCTCACCCTCCTGGATCAGTCCCAAGAGGATGTGCTCGGTACCGATGTAGTTATGGTTGAGCATGCGTGCCTCTTCCTGGGCAAGCACAACAACGCGACGGGCACGGTCCGTAAATCTCTCAAACATTTCGCCACACTCCTGGCAGCCGCCTACCTTGATGCTACGTCGCGGACGGCCTTCTTGGGGGATCGCCGGAGGCAGAATTTTGGATAACCGTGAAGAATGAAAACCACCACTAAGTAGACGGGAATGACCATGAGCACCCTGAAGCAACGCCTGCACGCCGACGTCGTGGTCCATATGAAGGACCGCAACAAAACCGCGCTCACGACGGTCCGCAACGTCCTGGGCGAAATCGAGACGCGTGAGAAATCAGGAAAGACACCCGTCGAACTGGACGACACCCAGGTGACGGCCTTGCTGCAGAAGGAAGCCGCCAAGCGCAGGGACACTGCACGCATTTACACGGAGGCCGGTGAAGCCGATCGCGCTGCGTCGGAAATCGCCGAAGCAGAGGTCATCGAGGCATACCTGCCAGCAATGCTCACCCCCGCCGAAGTCGAGGAAATCGTCGACGAGGCAATCGCTGCGTTAAGGGCCAGTGGCCAGGAACCCACGATCAAGCAGATGGGAGCCGTGATGAAGCCTGTCACCGCGAAAGTCTCCGGCCGGTTCGACGGCAAGGCCGTCAGCGAAATAGTCCGGGCCCGGCTCGCATAGATTCACGGCCAACCAAGGAGGAGCAGCCATGGCAGCCATCATCCTCGGATGGAATCCACGGCTTTGGAACGACTGGAACTACGACGCTGTGATCGAGCAAGTCGCCGAAACCGGTCAATTCCTGGAACGCTGGGACATCGGGCAACACCGGAAGGTCCAGCCAGGCAACCACGCCTGGCTTCTCCTGCAAGGCCGAGGCGCCCACGGGCGCGGGCTGATCGGACACGGCGTCGTCATGTCCGAAAGTTATGAAGCGCCGCAACGCAACCGGCCGAACGAAAACGCGCGGTACGTGAGCGTGGCCTTCGACGCCCTGCTCCCCCTCGGCGGCCAGATTCCTCCGGGCGTCCTCACCAGCGAAGTGCCGGACGTGGCCTGGAATACCCTCCGCGGTTCGGGAAGATCCATCCCGTCAGAGTCGGAACGTGCTCTCCAACGGGTGTGGCGCGGACACGGGCCGGCAGCGTCCGATGCGTGCCCAACCGTTCCGGGGACCTACCCGGAAGGGGCGGTCAGCCGGATTGACGCGAACCGCTACGAGCAGAGTCCTGAAGCCCGCCGCATCTGCCTCGCTTTCCACGGAACGTCCTGCGCCGTGTGCACCTTCAACTTCGAAGTGCGCTACGGGGACATCGGCAAAGACTTCATCCACGTCCACCACGTGGTTCCCGTTTCACAACTTGGCAGTGACTACCGGCTGGACCCGATAGCGGACCTCGTCCCGCTCTGCGCCAACTGCCACGCCATGGCGCACCGGGGCGTAGCCGTCCCTCGAACCGTGGCGGAACTGCGGCGGGCCATCGCCGAGGCGGGACACTTGCCGGGCCAGCTTGTGGACGACAGGGCACTGGCGGCCCAGGACGCCGCACACCGGATCCTCGAGCAACGGTGACCGAAGGGCCGTCCTTTGCACTAGCCAGCCACGGTTCTTGCCCGTAGTTTGGTTAACTACACCGTGTGCCGAGCACCACGCACTGTGAGTCAGAGATCCACTTGCCGGAGGAACGGCCGGGGCGCAACGTCGCGTCCCGGGTCCCGGTAAGACCTACCGGGCGTCACGCGCCGCCCGCTGTTCAGGAGGATGCGCATGACCGGGACGTTTGAACTCTACATCGACGAGGACAAGAGCTTCAGATTCAGGCTCAAGGCGCCGGACGGAACGGTAGTGGCTGTCTCCAAGTCCTTTCCTGACAAGCGCGCCGCGGTGTGCGGCATCAGTGATGTCCGCGAATATGCAGGAATGGGCCTGATCTCGGATTTATGCCCCGAAGTCCCGTTGCGCGCACCGGCAACCACCACTTCGGTCCCGGTTGCGCGGCAGGCCAGTCCTGTTGCGATGCCGCCGCTTCCCGCCCCGACACGGCACCACGGCCCCCTTCCCCCACGCGAGCGGACGCGTCCTTGGCATACTCCGGCCCTGATCGACCATCCTGCATCGGTCTGACGCGCTGAAGGAGCCGCAATGTTCACCAGTCCCTACGCGGATGTCGAGATCCCCGAAGTCACCATTTATGAGTATCTTTTCGGCGGCCTGGGCGGCGAGGACCTTGACCGGACAGCACTCGTGGACGGCATGACCGGCGCGGAAATGACTTACCGGGAACTCGTCAGCCGGATCGACGCCACGGCGGGCTGGCTCTCTGACCGCGGGGCCGGTCCGGGGACCACCGCGGGCCTTTTCTGTCCCAACGTTCCGGCTTTCGCCGTCGTGTTCCACGGCATCCTCCGGGCTGGCGCCGCCGTCACCACAGTCAACGCGCTGTACACCGCTGATGAAGCCGGCGCCCAGCTCAGGGACGCCGGCGCTTCCTGGCTCTTCACCTTTTCGCCGTTCCTGGAGCGTGCGGAGGCCGCGGCCCTGGCCGCGGGGATCCCGGCGGAGCGCCTCGTGGTCATCGGCGGGGACGAGTCCGCTTCGGCCGCAGGGCATCCCTCGCTCGCTGACATTATTGAAGCCGGCCTGCCCGCGCCGACGCTGAGCGTCGATCCGCACGCCGCCGCCGTCGTGCCCTACTCCTCGGGCACCAGCGGCACGCCGAAGGGCGTCCTGTTGAGCCAGCACAACCTCGTGGCGAACGTGGCACAGTCCAGTGCCTTTTTCCGGGTGACTCCCGACGACGTGCTGCTCGCTGTCCTGCCTTTCTTCCACATCTACGGCCTCACTGTGCTGCTCAACCTGGCCCTCGGCGAGCGGGCCAGGCTTGTCACGATGCCGAAGTTCGACCTCGCGGAGTTCCTCCGCATCACCCAGGACCACCGCTGCACCTACCTCTTCATCGCTCCGCCGATCGCGGTCGCATTGGCGAAGCATCCGCTGGTGGACCAATACGATCTTTCGTCCGTCCGCGCAGTTCTTTCGGGAGCAGCGCCGCTCGACGGCGAGTTGGGGCACGCGGTCGCGAACAGGCTCGGGTGCGCCATGCTCCAAGGCTATGGAATGACCGAACTGAGTCCCGTATCCCACGCCATCCCGCGTGACGGAGCCGAGCGTGTCCCCCTCGACTCGGTGGGTTACACCGTCCCCAACACCGAATGCAAGCTCCTCGACCCGGCCACGGACGAAGAAATCGAGATTCCGGCCGTCGGACAAAGTGCCCCGGGCCAGCTCCTCGTCCGCGGTCCGCAAGTCATGCTCGGCTACTTGAACAGGCCCGACGCAACGGCCGCGACGATTGATCCGGATGGCTTCCTCCGCACCGGCGACATCGCGACCGTCACGGCAGACGGCGTCGTGACCATCGTCGACCGGCTCAAAGAGCTCATCAAGTACAAGGGCTACCAGATCGCGCCCGCAGAGCTCGAGGCGCTCCTGCTCTCCCACCCCCTGATCGCCGACGCCGCGGTCATCGGCATCCATACGGACGACGGCGAAGAGGCACCGAAGGCGTTCGTCGTCCCGCAGGCGGGGGCTGAGCTCAAGGACGCAGACGTCACGGAGTTCGTTGCCGAACGGGTGGCGCCCTTCAAGCGCGTGCGCTCGGTCGAGTTCGTCGATGTGATTCCCAAGTCGGCGTCGGGCAAGATCCTCCGGCGGGAGCTCCGCGCGAGGGCCTGATCCGTACTCCGCCGTCCGGGAAGCACGGACCCGCGTCCAGTAGCATGGGCCAAATGGTGTTCATACGGCTATACCGCGAAGGCAAACTCGAACGCGACGACGTCCAGGCCCACGAGATCGAAGCCCTGGCCCGCCAGGACGACGCGGTGCTGTGGATCGACTACACGGACCCGACGGCGGATGACCTGCTCGGCGTCGAAACGGTGTACGGGCTTCATCGCCTCGCCGTCGAAGACGCCGTCCACGACTTTCAACGGCCCAAACTGGACCGGTACCCGAACCATCTGTTCCTTTCGGCCTACCAAGCGGTGCTGCAGCCGGGCACCGGGGAACTGGCCGTCGCAGAAATCTCGGCATTCGTGACCCACAACGCCTTGGTGACCGTGCACGGGCCGGAGTTCGATACGGACAAGCTGACGGCGCACTGGGACGCGGAAACCGACCTCGCCCAACACGGGGTGCCCTTCCTCTTCTGGGGGCTCCTGGACATGATCGTCGACGGGCATTTCGACGCCGTCCAGGAACTCGATGGCTACATCGATGCGATCGAAGAATCGCTTTTTGACGACCACTCCCCCGACCATGATCTCCAGCGCAAGACCTTCGAACTCCGCAAGAACCTCGTACGGCTCCGCCGCGTGGTCCTGCCCATGCGTGAAGTGCTCAACACCCTCCTCCGGAGGGACGACCTGGTGGGCTGCAGCGCCGCGATGCAGCCCTTCCTCCAGGACGTCTACGACCATGTTCTGCGTGCCACGGAATGGACTGAATCCCTTCGTGACTTGGTCACCACCATCCTGGAGACCCACATCAGCATCCAGGGGAACCAGATGAACCTGGTCATGAAGAAGGTCACCAGCTGGGCTGCGATCATCGCCGTCCCCACAGCCGTAACCGGCTTCTTCGGGCAGAACGTGCCCTTCTTCGGCTTCCAGAACGATTACGGCCTTTGGTTGTCCTGCGCACTCATGGCCGGCGGTTCGATCTTCTTGTACCTCGCGTTCAAGAAGCGGGACTGGATCTAGCTGGTTCCCCCGGAAGGCCTATCCTCCTACTGATCGTCCTTGCGGCCCGGAAGCACCAGGAGGGCGTCTCCTACGGCGCGTTCTGCACCTCCCGATGGAGTGTTCTGGACCTTTCCGTCAGCAACGGCCGTTGTTGAGCCGCCGCCGTCGAGGTTCATGGCCTGAACCATGCCGAGGGACACGGCGACGTCGGCCTCTTCCTTCAGGCTCAGCCCCAGCGAGGCAGTCGAGCGTCCGTCCGCCGTGACCAGCATGGTCCTGCCTTGGGCATCGGTTCCGGCGAAGGTACGGGGGTTCCGCTTGTGGACCCAGCCGTAGTAGAAGCTGTTCCCGTCGTTGGGGTGCACCATGCCGTCATGCCGGGCGGTGACGTCCTCGCTGCCGTCCTTGACCAACAACGGCCCGCCGTTGACCACGCTCGTCGCCTTGTTGGTGTGCAGGGGCTTGCCGTCCTGGCCGAGCAGCCCGGCGTCGATCTTCAGTTTCGCGCCAACGGGAGCAAGGGCGCGAAGCCGGGCGACGTCCTTACCTGTCGCCTGAATGGTGTGTCCGCCGGCGGGAACGGCGGCGCCACGGGACTCGGCGACGGAAGTAACGGTGTCATGGCTATCCACCATGACTTCAAGGCCCGGGCCGGCAGGCGTGGCCGGCCCGAACTCCGGAGTGAAGGTGACGAGCTCATTGGCGTTCGTGCACGTGACGTCCTGGAGCGGGCCCGAGGTGGGCAGGTCGTTGGCGCCTCCGCAGTTCCGGATCAGGCCGGGGACCCGGTCGATGCCGTCCAAGGGGGCTTCTCCTGCTGACGAGCCGATTTTCCCTGACCAGGTCAGCCGTTCGATGCTGCTGGCGTTCTTCTTTCCGTCAATGACGAAGGCAGGACGGTCGGCCACGGGTTCGCTGAGTACCTTGCCTCCATACACCCCGACGCCGGCGGGGTCACCCTCAGCCCCGGCTTTGGGGTCGAAGACGAAGAACCCTGCGTTCACGGCGGCGATGGCGTGGGCGGCCGATGCCAGCTGGCTGGTGGTCTCCCGCTTCTCCAGGTCGGGGCCGAATGACGCGGCGAGCTGGCCTTCGTACTTGCCGGGGTCGATGGTGACAACATCCAGGTTCCACGGTCCGCGCGTCTTGGCGATGGTATCGGAGTCGCCGTCCCAACCCGTATAGATGACCGAGGAGGCAAAACCCGCGGTCTTGATCTTCGCGACGACGGAGGCGCCGTCGGCCTGCGCGGCAAAGTGGCCGGCGCGGACCCGGAAGCCCAGATCGCCTCCTGCGTCGGCAAGCTGCGGCGACTGGACGTGTTCGACGCGGGCATCGACGCCGGCGGCCTTGAGCTTGTCGGCTGTGCGCTGGGCAGTTGCCTGGCCGGAGAGCGCCGACTTCGGGGCGTCCGGATCCGGCGAATCAGAGGGAATCGCCACTTCGGCCGTCCAGAAGAGCGAGGAGTCGGCACCGCCCCTGCTGATCTTGGTCAACGTGACCCCGGGGGCGAGGGTTGTCACGGTGCGGTTCTCAGGGAGGTCAGCGGCGCCAAGGTTGAGGTGGGCTGCCTGGTCCGTGCCGTCGTCGTGGGTCTTGGCAGGGTCGGCATGGGTGGGACCCACCGGGCTCAGGATCGCTGAAAAGACGGTGAGAACGATTCCGCCGGTGAGGGCACCGCGGTGTTTAAGGGAGGCTTTCATGCCTCCACGGTATTAGGGCCGGGCGGTGCCCCAGGCCGGTTTTCCGGCTGCGCGACGCTTGTTGACCGAACCTTCATGCCGCGTTCACTTACACGATGGCCGCGGTCCGAGGCATGGGCAGTGGCTTCCCCCGGGATCGGTTCAAGGCAGAATGGAGGGCATGCCCCTCACTACCTTCGCCCTTGTCCGGCACGGACAGACAGACTGGAATGCCGCTCGCCGGCTGCAAGGATCCACCGACATTCCGCTGAACGACGTCGGCCGCGGCCAGGCGCGCGACGCCGTCGGCGTCCTGTCCGCCTACGAGTGGGACGTCGTCGTTTCGTCGCCGCTGAGCCGGGCCGCGGAGACCGCGGGGCTGATCGCCGCAGGGCTGGGACTCAACGTGGAGAGGCTGGTGCCGGAGCTCACTGAGCGCAGCTTTGGACCTGCCGAGGGCCTGCAGGCCGGGCCTGAATTGGAAGCGCTCCGCGTTCCCGGTGGTTTCCGCGGCGCGGAAAGCGAGGACGAGGCAGCCTCCCGGGGCCTGGCCGCGCTGGAAGCGCTCGCTGAGGAGTTCAGCGGCCGCCGCGTCCTGGTTGTTGCCCACGGAACGCTCCTCCGCGTGAGCCTAAGCCGCGCAATCGGCCGCGCCCTGCCAAGCATCGACAACGCCGTACTCAACCTTGCCAGCCATCATCCCGTGGACGGCTGGCAGCTCGAATTCCTCAATGGTGAACGCGTCATGGATGCCGTTCCGAGCTGAGCAGGCCGTTTAGGCCTCGTGTTGGTTAGGCCTCGTTAGGCACAGTTCAAGCGACGGTTCCACCGGCGGGCTCGCCAACCGCGGACGCCGTGTCGCCGCGCCCGGTCCATGTCTTGAAGGCCGTCCAGGCAACAGCGGCCGTGGGTACAGCCAGCAACGCACCGATTATCCCGGCGAGCATCGTACCGATGGCCAAGGCCAGCAAAATTGCCAGACCGTGGATGCTCAGGACCTTACCCATCAAAAAGGGCTGGAGAAGGTGGTGCTCAAGCTGGTTGGAGGCCACGAGGACAGCAGTGACGATGAGTGCTGTCACGGGACCGTTCGAGATCAGCGCGACACCCACGGCGAGGGTACCTGCCGCGGTGGAACCGATGATGGGAATGAACCCGCCGATGAACACGAACACGCCCAGCGGCAGCGCTAGCGGGACACCGAGGAACGCCAGGCTGGTCCCGATGATCGCACCGTTTACCGCTGCGATCAGGGCAGTCCCCCGGACATAGCCACCCAGCACCGCGGCACTGCGCTCCGCCGCGAGGTGGGCCTTTCCGCGGTGAGCCGCCGGAAGGAAACCGAAGAGGAAAGTCCTGATCTTCTCGCCGTCTTTGAGGAAGAAGAACAAGATCACCACCATCAGAACCAGGCCGGCCAAGATCTCACCCACTGTACGGGCGCCGGTCAGCGCCTCCGCGCCGAAGCTGCTGCTCGTGAAGAAGTGTTCGATGGAACCGGCCACGGACCGGAGCTGCTCGTCGCTGACCCTGAACGGTCCGTTGTTCAGGAATTCGTGCAATTGCTCGATGCCGGAAGTGAATTTCACGACCAGCTCTTTGGATTGCGCCCTGATAAGAAAAACGATTCCCGTGATGACTCCGCCGAAGACTGCGAGGATTCCCACGAAAGACGCTGCGACGGCGAGCGCCCGGGGCCAGCGGTGGACAGTCAGCCAACGGACAAGGGGCGAAATCGCAGCGGCGAGGATGAGCGCGATTGAGACGGGGATCATGACGAGCGGAACGCGGGTCAAGGCCCACAGGATCAACGAGGCTAGGGTGATGACCAAGAGGATCTGGCCGGAGCGGATCCCTGCCCGGCCAAGGCCGTCGGACCACATCGCTGACATCGCGGGCTTGTTCGGCGAATTGTTGCTTTCAGTCATTGGATTCCTTCGTGGTGGCCGTCCCCCAGTCCGGGGCGTCGCGCTGCGCGGATGCATCAGATCCTGCTGCGACGTCCCCTGAGTCAATCAGCATGCCCTATGGCAGGCAAGGTGCCACGCCTTCCTAGCCCAGGGTGGACAGGGCCCCCGGTGCACACTCAATCCGGACCACGGTATCGGCATCAACTGATTTCACTTCACCGTCGATCTGGTAGCTCAGGGGTTTGAGGGTAGTGAAGGAGTAGCTGCGCACAGAGGGCTGGTCCCCCAGCCCTCTGGTAACTGCCCGCATCGCCGTCAAGAGGATCCGCCACTTTGGGCTGTGGGGAACGAGGACCACTTCGAATTTGCCGTCTGCGGGCTTGTCGTCCGCGTCGCTGAGGGTCGCATATTTGGCCATCTCCGGGATGTTGGCCAGGACGAGGCTGTCGAAGCGGCGGCGCTTGCCGTCGGCTTGGCGTATTTCGAAGGGCTTGAACTTCGAGAAAGTCCGCATCACGGAGACCAGTTCCTTCAGCGCACCTTTGCTGCCCTTTTCCAGGTCAATAGCCACGATGGGCGTCAGCCCGAAGCCGACATACGAGTGCGCGTACTCTCCAGGTGCATTCGATCCGTTTCCGGTGTGTACACGCAGCAGGTCGATGCGCCGCACCCGGCCCTCGGCAATCGCTTCCCCAAGCGGCTGGGTGCGTGTGCTCCGCCGGTGATCGTTGGCATTGCCCGCTCCCAGCACCGCGCACACCGCGTTGGGGTTGCCTCCCTGCATGACGCCGTTGACAACCTCGTTGTATCCGCCGTCACCACTTACGGAAACCACCAAAACATCCCCGCCACCGCTCACGGCGTCCCGTGCCAGCTCGACGGCATGGCCGGCGCGGGCGGTCGGTTGGAGCCTGATCTCGGCCGGGTAGCCGAGACCATCCTGCAGCTCGTCGTGGAGTCCCTTGGCCAGCCTGGGTGCATCCCCGGTGCTGTTGGGATTGAAGATGATGACGATCGTTTCAAAGGTCCGTGCAGAAGTCATTGCTGCTCCGATTCGCTCATGATGACTTCGGTAAGTGTACTGACAATCTTCGGCCGCACCGGAACGACCGGGGCCCGGGCCGGTGGCCTGGACAGAGCAACCAGCAAGGCCCGGTAGACTTTCGTGCCATCCTCTACCCCTTTCCCGGGGCAACCGCGCGGGACGAGAAGCGAAGGCAGACCGATGGACACTCCAACACGACCGATATTCCCTCGGCGCGCGCCGCGGGTCGTCAGCTATCCGGTGCCTGTCCCCGCGGAGCCGGACGGAGCGCCGCAAGACCGGGGGAAGAGATATGTGACCGAGCCGGGCCGGGCCGAGCCGCCGGTTCCGCCGGCCGGAAAGAAAGCCAAGCGATCCAAACGCAGGTGGCGCCGCAAGCTCCTCCTGGCGCTGATCGCCCCGCTCGTCCTGGTCCAAATCGTCGCCTTCATGTTCAGCATGGGCGTCACCCCGCCACGCACCGCCTACATGCTGGAAGCCGGTGAGCCCAACGTCTACCAGTTCGTCTCGATCAACCACATGAGCCGGCACTTACTGGCTGCGACTATCGCCCATGAGGACGAACAGCTCGGCACGCGCAGCGGAGCCTTCGACGTCGGCGACCTCCAGGCCAGGGCTCAGGCCTACTTCGAAGGAAAGCCGGACCCGAGCGGCTCCACCATCCCCCAGCAGCTGGTCAAGAACATCTTCCTTTGGGACGACCAAAACGCCGTCCGCAAGGGAATTGAAGCTGTCCTGGCTACCCAGTTCAGCTACACGCTGAGCCCTCAGCGCACCTTGGAGCTCTACCTGAACTATGCCCAGTTCGGCCCCCACCTCTACGGGGTCTGCGCCGCCAGTTGGTACTACTTCGGAACACCACCCTGGAACCTGTCCGATTATCAGTCGGCCCAGCTGATGGGCGTCCTTCCGCTGCCTGATCTGGTCAGGCGGGACCCTCACGGCGGGATCTTCCTCGGCGCCGGCGTCGACCCCGCCGTGTGGAACCTGGTGAACGGCGCCGCGAACGTTTGGGTCCCCCGGCAGCTCGTCGGGCTGGGCGGATGGCAGGGAGCCGTCGGGACGGTCGGCATCACAGATACTGCCGACAATCATGCGGACCAGCGCTCCGACAGCGACGCCTGTTCAACGATGCCCCAGAGCGTGAAGGACAGGATCCAGAGCGAGACCCGCTAGGTTACCGGCCGGCGTCGAACCCGGGTCATTCGCGCGGCGCAGGCAAGTCCAGGTTCCAGTGGCGCGAGACCATCAGCAGCCAGCCGTCGTCGTGCCCAGCGCCCGGAGGTCCCGGCGTGATGAAAAAACGGGACACGACGCGCTGCGAGCCCTCGGCGTCTCCGTAGAGGACATCGACAGTGAAGCCGTCTGCGGCCGCTCCCGCAGTGGCACATTCAACGCCTGTCCCGCGCCACCGGCAATCGACTTCGGGCGTGCAGCGCCGAATCCGGTGCCCGGCGTTAGCGGCCGCCCTCGATCTTCCGGCTGCGCTGGTTCTGTGCCATCGGACCATATGGATAGACGCCGAGCTGCGGTTGGCTTGCTTCCGTGAGCCGGTCCGTTTCCGCCGGGCTGAGCTCCAGGTCCGCCGCGGCCAGGTTGTCCGCCAACTGCTCCGTGGTGCGGGCGCCGAGGATCACAGAGGTCACGGCAGGCCGGTCAGCCAACCATGCCAGCGCAACTTGGGAAGCACTGACGCCATGATCCGCGGCGATTTTTTCCACTGTCCCGATGACGTCCCACGTGCGGGGGTTATCGTTGCGGGCCTTCCACGCTTCCATGCCGCGTTCCGGGTTTTCGCCCAGGCGTGTGGCACCGGTCGGCGGGACATCCCGCTTGTACTTTCCGGAGAGCCAGCCGCCGCCCAAGGGAGACCACGGCAACAACCCGATGCCGGCGTCCAGGGAAGCCGGAACGATTTCCGATTCGATTTCACGGACCAGCAGACTGTATTGGGGCTGCAACGTCACCGGCGCGCTCCAGCCAAAGGCTTTGGCCACGTGGACGGCTTTGGTCAGCTGCCAACCCAGGAAGTTGGAAAAGCCGTAATAGGCGATCTTGCCGTTGCTCACCGAGTCGTGCAGGAAACGCAGCGTCTCCTCCAAGGGTGTGATCGGGTCCCAGGCGTGCATTTGGTACAGGTCGATCTGTTCAACGCCCAAGCGACGCAGCGAATCGTCCAAGGCCCGGGTGAGGTGGCGGCGCGACGTGCCGACGTCGTTCGGCGCCGTCCCCATGGGGAAGCGGCCCTTGGTGGCGAGCACAACCCGGTCCCGCGCCTCGGGCCGGTCGGCCAGCCAGCCACCGACGATCTCCTCCGATACGCCGGCGCTGTAAACGTCGGCGGTGTCAATGAAGTTGCCGCCGGCCTCGACGTAGCTGTCCAGGATGGCGCGGGACGTTTCCTCGGTGGCCTCGGCCCCGAATGTCATGGTTCCGAGCGCGTAGTTCGAAACAACCGCGCCGCTGTTGCCCAAAGTCCTGTATTGCATCATGTTCCTCAATCCTCGACGGGGGTGGTTCGGTTCGAATGGTAGGTGCGCCACGTGTGTTCGGGCTCGAAGCCCAGCAATCGCTTGGCCTTGTCGATGGAGAGCATGGTCTCGTGCTCTCCCAGTTCCTTCGTGATCTTCACGTCGGGGAAGACCTCCGCAGCAAGGCTGGCGCTGGAGCGGCTCATGACGGTGTCCGCGTTCGCGATGATAAATGCTTCGAATCCGGGCTTGCCGTTTTCAAGTGCCCGCGCCACCGCCTGCGCACCGTCCCGGCCGTCGATGTAACCCCACAGGTTCCACTTGCGCAGCCGGGCGTCGGAGTCGAAGGATGGAAACCGTTCGTAGTCTTCCGGATCCATGACATTGGAGAACCGAAGCCCCACGATGCTGAGCTCAGGGTCCCAGCGCGTCAGCTCGATGGCCATCTGTTCCTCGAGATGCTTTACGAGGGAATAGGTGCTTTCCGGCCGCGCACGGTATTCCTCATCCACCGGGATGTAGGGCGGGTCGACGTCGAACGGCAGACCCAGCACCGTCTCGCTTGAGGCGTAGACAACCATCTTGATGCCGGCCCGTCGGGCCGCCTGGAACACGTTGTACGTCGAAAGCATGTTGTTATGGAACGTCGCAACGTCCGGGACGATGCCAGGTGCCGGGATCGCCCCGAGATGCACGACGGCGTCGAAGCCACTGTGCCGGTCGTCCAGCCCCAGGAACACATCCAGGACCTGGCCATAGTCGCGCAGGTCGACGATCGCGAGACCCGGGCTCCTTTCGCCCGCGCGGTCCAGGTTCAACACCTGATGCCCGTCCGCGTTCAACCGGCGGACCACGTGCCGGCCCAGTTTTCCGGTTCCACCCGTCACTGCGATTCTCATCGTTACTCCCTCGATTCAGCTCTGCGCTCTCCGACCGACACTAGGCCAAAACCGGCGCCGGCGGGTGGCCCTCCTGGTCCTAGGAATGCCAGACACCCGCTGCCACGCACTGAGATCCACGGTGCTGCACCCGCGGGGTTTGCCGCTTGACCGACCTTTTCGGCAACGCAAGTGGGAGGATGGGCGCATGGAACTGCACATTACCGGCGACCCGGCCGCCGACCACTTGCTCAGCGACAACGCCTTCGCGCTTCTCATCGGCATGTTGCTGGACCAGCAGGTCACCATGGAGTCTGCCTTTGCCGGGCCCGAAAAGATCCGCACCCGCATCGGAACCATGTCTCCTGCCGCAATCGCCGAGTACGACCCGGCCGGCTTCGTCGAGGTGTTCAAGGAACGTCCGTCCGTCCACCGTTTCCCCGGCTCGATGGCGAGCCGCGTCCAGGACCTGGCCGCAGTTGTCCAGCGCGATTGGGACGGAGACGCAACGGCGATCTGGACCCGGGATGACCCCGACGGCCAGGAAGTGCTCCGCAGGTTGAAAAACCTGCCCGGCTTTGGGGAGCAAAAGGCCAAGATCTTCCTGGCACTGCTCGGCAAGCAGCGCGGACTCCAGGCACCCGGTTGGCGTGAGGCCGCGGGCGCCTACGGCCAGGAGAACGCGTTCCTTTCTGTTGCCGACATCGTGGATCCGGAATCACTGGGAAAAGTGCGCGCCAACAAACAAGCCGCCAAGGCCGCCATCAAAGCAGCGAAGGCGTCCGGGAGCTGAGAACAGCGCGGCGGGGCGGGAGTCAGATGTAGCTGCAGATCCGGGCGGCGTCGCAAGCTGCCGGGTCCGCAACAGCCACTACGGCATGGTAGTCGGCGACGGTGGCCCGCAAGGCGACGAGTTCGGCGATCTGCGCGTCGAGGTCTGCCAACTGGTTGGCCAGAAGGTCGCGCACCTGGGTGCAAGGCGCCTGGCCCGCATCCCGAAGAAGCAGGATCTCCTTGATTTGTGCCAAGGCGAGTCCTGCGGCGCGGCCGCGGCGAATGAAGTCGAGCCTGCTGATCGTTTCGCTCGTGTAATCCCGGTATCCGTTGGCAGTCCGCTTTGGGGCCGGCAGCAACCCATGCGCTTCGTAGAACCTCAAGGCCTTACTCGTCATACCCGCCGCCTGGGCGGCTTCACCGATTCGCACCATGTACCCCGTCTCCCCATTGACCCTCCCACTGTAGGGCAAGGCGCTGAGGGGATGAAGCAGGGCCTAGCGCAAATATTCGGCGAATTCCGTCTCGAAGTACCGCTTCGCCCCGGCGCCGATCACCGAGATTCTTGGCTCGCCGTCCTTGAACAGGTACACCGACGGAACGGAGCTGATCCCGAAGGCAGCGGCGGTTTCCGGATTCTCATCGACATTGACTTTTACGACGTCGATTTTGTCGGCATGGTCGGCCGCGAGCTGTTCCAGGACCGGATTGAGCCTGGCCCAGGGTCCGGACCAATTCGCCCAGAATGCCACGACGACGGGTTTGGCTGACTTCAGCACCTCGGCGTCGAAGGACGCGTCAGTGACTTCCTTGTTGTTTGCCATGCTTTTCACCTTCGCACCTTCCCCTAAGGGAAAAGTCAAAGGGCCGAATCCTCTGGTGGCGGGTAGCCCGGCCGGACTGGCGACTTCCGTGAAAAGCCATCAAGCTAGTACCGGGGGAACCGAGGGAAGGTACAGTCCCCGCACAGGAAGGCCCCGAAATTCCTACCCCAAAAAGACCGCCCACTCCATGGCTCCGCACGTACCTCAAGAGCGGCAACGCTGTCCGCGCGGACGCCAAAGGCCTTGGCGTCCTCAAACCTGTCGAACCGGCCGCCCGTCGCGAGGGTAAACCCCTCCTCGGCGCAGACCAGGTCTACGTGATGAAGAACGGCGAGGAGTACCACCCCGCGTGGTGCCAGGTCGTCGCCGACAAGTGGAACAGCGCCCCCAGGGGGCTTCTGGTAACCCGTTTGGCCGACGTGGGAATGCGCACCAGGTGCCCTGAATGCGATCGATACCTGAAATCAGCGACTGGTTCCCGCCCAAAGGAACACGACAAAGAACCCGGGCCTACGCGACAGGGTGAAACCGTTATCCCTCTCCGGGTGGTCGGTTTCTCCCATGGAGTCCTGTTCTTGGCTGCGGGCCCGAAATACCAGCATCTACTCATGCAGACCGCCGTTGAGCGGGCCACCCCGCTGCTCGTCGATGGACTTCGGCACGGAGTGCTCCTCCGGGTGGACGCCTCCCGCCAGGAGCCCCTCCTGGTGATCCAGATGGATCCGCGCGTCAAATTCCGGAGTGGTGCTTACCAAGTGCGCTTGCGTCGCCCGCTGCGGCGTTCGGCTGCCAAACCCTATGCCGTTGACTCCATTGAGCCGGCAGCCCGGGCCAGGCATGCGGCGCCGCACCCGCCGGACGTGGACGACGTCGAAAGTTGAGTGTGGCACCCTTCCGGATTGACATACTCCATTTCCCTGCTCACAACGGACCGGCGCCTGGGACGCCCTTGAGCACGGTGGGGACATACTCGAGCAGCTGGAGCCGGCCATCGAAGGTCTTGCTTTCCACCATCTCGAGTGCGACGTCCGGATAGCCGTCGTAAATCCGCTCCTGTCCAGTCCTTCCCGTGATCACCGGGAAAACGACCAACCGGAACCTGTCCACAAGTCCCGCCGTCAGCAACGACCGGCACAAGCTCAGGCTCCCGAGAGTGCTCAAGGTCCCGGTCCTGGTCCGCTTCATCCCGGCCACGGCATGGACCGCGTCCCCGGTGACGAGCTCCGAGTTCGGCCACGACAGGGGCGCCTGCAGCGTGGACGAGAAGACCACCTTGGGTACTGCAGCCAGGCCCGTCAGCGCAGCCCCCTCATCTTCGGAGAATCCCGAGCCTTGGGCCTCGGCCTCCTCCGACATCCGGGACATCAGACGGTAGGTGTTGGCCCCGAGAAGGAGGGTGTAGCCCTTCTTGCCCTCCTGCTGAAGCCAAGCCAAGTATTCCGGCCCCTCCAGGCCCCACCAGCCAGGCCATCCGCGCGCCGAGGCATACCCGTCCAGGGAAATGATCAGATCGACCATGAGGTCCGCTGATGGCCCGTCCGCAGGTGTCTCGCCCATGACCTTCTCCTCGAGTTTGATCGACGTCGGTCCCCGGCCCTCGGGCAAGGGCAGCCGGGATCCCGTGGCCGCAATGCTAGCCCCGGGCAGGAATTGACACAACGGCGAGCCGCATCCGGCGAATCCCCAGCTTTCGCACGGCCTCTTGCCTTCCCGCAACGCTCGCCGAAAAATGGGCGTGTGGGAACCATCGGGGTGGACTCAAGCCGCGGCGCGGGCGGAATCCCGTGGGTGCTGCATGTTGATCTCGACCAGTTCATCGCAGCGGTCGAAGTGCTCCGCCGGCCGGAGCTTGCGGGCAAGCCGATCATTGTCGGCGGTCGAGGAGACCCCACGGAACGGGCTGTCGTGTCCACTGCGTCCTACGAGGCCAGGGCCTACGGCGTGGGTTCCGGCATGCCCCTGCGCGTTGCGGCCCGGAAAGTGCCGGACGCCGTCATACTGCCCGTCGATCATGAGGCCTACTTGGCGGCGTCCGAAACGGTCATGGATACCCTCCGCTCCCGGCCCGGCGCCACGGTGCAGGTGCTGGGTTGGGATGAAGCCTTCGTAGGCGTCCAGACGGATGACCCTGAAGCCTACGCCCGGCTGGTACAGGCCGCTGTCCTGGAACGAACGCGGCTGCATTGCAGTGTGGGCATCGGCGACACCTTGGTCCGCGCCAAGGTCGCCACCGGGTTCGGCAAGCCCGCCGGTGTCTTCCGCCTCACCGCCGCGAACTGGCTCGACGTCATGGGCGGCCGCCCTACCAAGGAACTGTGGGGCGTCGGCCCCAGGGTATCGGGCCGGCTGGCCAAGCTCGGCATCAACACGGTGGCCGAACTTGCGGCGTCCGATCCCCGGGACTTGGTCCCGGAGTTCGGCCCCAAGATGGGTCCGTGGTACGCGCAGCTCGGACGCGGCGACGGCGCGAGCGTTGTGGACGAAACGCCGTGGGTTGCCCGCGGACATAGCCGGGAGACCACCTTCCAGCACGACCTGAGTGATCCGCTCGAGGTGGAGGATGCGGTGAGGGAGCTGGCGGCGCGTGTCCTTGAGGATGTTGCGGCCGAAGGCAGGCCCGTCGTCGGCCTGACTTTGAAGGTCCGGTACGCGCCGTTCCTGACCACGACCCAGGGGAGGAAGATTCCGGAGACCTTTGACCCGAACGAAATCCTTGCCAAGGCCCTGGACCTCGCCGCCGGAATCGAGGCAGGCCGTCCGATCCGGCTCCTGGGCCTGCGGGCCGAGATGGCCATGCCCGACGACGCCCGGAAGGGACATACGCCCACGCGCGGCGGCTGGTGACGGCGTCGTTCCGGACACGTAAGGATTCCATCCGGGACGGCACGGGCCGGCATTGGGATGATGGGGTCATGTCAGTGCTCCCGGAACACCAAGCAGAACATCGCGCACGGATTGCGATCATAGGAGGCACCGGGCTTTACAAGCTGCCCGGCGCCGTGGTGCTCGACACGCTGGACATCCCGACGCCGTTCGGGCCGCCCTCCAGTATCGTCACGATCGCCCGGCTCACCGAACCGGACGCCTCCGACGGCGAAGGCGCCGCAGGGGAAAGCGCCGTGGTCGCCTTCCTGAGCCGGCACGGACGCGGGCACAATGTTGCCCCGCAGCAGATCAACTACCGCGCCAACCTGTGGGCCCTGAAGAGCCTGGGAGTAGAAGCCGTTATTTCCTCCGCGGCTGTGGGCGGACTGGTTTCCAGCCACGGAACCGGTACTTTTGCCGTGCCGGATCAGCTGCTGGACAGGACCTGGGGACGGGCCGACACCTTCTACGACGGTTCGCTGCCCACGGGGGTTCAGCACCTGCCGGCCCCCGAGCCCTTCAGCACCCCGTTGCGGGCGGCACTTGTCGCGGCCTTGGAACGCCGTGGCGAAGCCTTCAGCGGGGCGGGCACGGTGGCAGTCATCAATGGTCCGAGGTTCTCCACCAAGGCCGAGTCGGCGGCCCTGGTTCAAGCCGGGGCGCACCTGATCAGCATGACCCAGTACCCGGAACCGATGCTGGCAGCGGAGTTGAACATGCACTTCGCCGCACTGGCGTTCGTCACCGACGCCGACACCGGGCACGACGGCTCCGAGCCCGTGACCGCCGAACTGGTGCTGGGCCGCCTGGCGGCGGCGCAGCCCCGGATCCTCGCGGTGTTGGCCGACGCGGTGCGGACAGCGTCCGCGGGGCTGGCCCGCGCTGAGCCGGGGGACGACGACGGGCAGTGGCGGATGGCGCTCATGCCGGCGGCAGCGGTGTCGACCGTGATGGGCGCGTCCGGTGCTGTCCGTCCCGCCACGGAACGGACAGGACCGTGAGGATTCTGGTCACCGGCGGGGCCGGCTTCATAGGCAGCCATGTCGTCGAAGCCGCCGTGGCACGGGGCTGGGAGGTCCGGATCCTGGATTCACTGGATCCGGCGGTGCACCCTCATCGCCCGCCGGAAATTCCGGGCGTGCCCATCCTGGCGGGCGACGTCGCAGACCCGGCCGCCGTGGCGGAAGCGCTCGCGGGAGTCGACGTCGTCGTCCACCAGAGCGCCAAAGTGGGCCTCGGTGTGGACTTCTTCGACGCGCCTGACTACGTCCGCAACAATGATCTGGCGACAGCCGTGCTTCTCGCAGGCATGGCAGCTACAGGGGTCGACAAGCTGGTCCTCGCTTCCTCCATGGTGGTCTACGGTGAGGGCGCCTACACCAACTCGGCCGGCGCCCCGGTGCGCCCCGGTCCTCGTCGGGTCGAGGACCTGGAACGCGGAATCTTCGACCCCCGGGATCCTGCCACCGGCGAGTTGCTGCTGCCCGCGCTGGTCGGCGAAGGCGCGCCCATGGATCCGCGCAACGTTTATGCCGCCTCCAAAGTGGCCCAGGAGAACCTCGCTGCGGCGTGGGCGCGCTCAACCCGGGGCACCGCCGTCGCCCTCCGGTATCACAACGTCTACGGCCCGCGGATGCCCAAGAACACCCCCTATGCGGGCGTGGCCAGCCTGTTCCGCTCCGCCCTGGCCCGGGGAGAGGCAGTCCGGGTGTTCGAGGACGGGGGCCAACGCCGCAGTTTCGTCCACGTCGCGGACGTCGCCGACGCGAATTTGTTGGCCATTGACGCGGTGCTGGGCGGCCGGATCGCATCAGGCAGCCTCAGGGCGTACAACATCGGCGCTTCGGAGGTCCACACCGTGGGACAGATGGCGGCGATCCTAAGTTCTGCGTGCGGGGGGCCCGACCCTGTGGTCACCGGAGAGTTCCGCCTAGGCGATGTCAGACACATCACCGCCAGCTCGGCACGGGCCCGGGACGAGCTGGGTTGGGTGCCCAGCCATGGTTTTGCGGACGGAATGCGGGAGTTCGCCGCCGCACCGCTACGCGGCGATCAGGGCTAGGCGGCCGGAGGGCAAACGTCCCGGTTCCGTAAGGAATTCCGCCTGTCGCGCCGGACCTGTGGATCCTACGGTCAAAGGGTGGAGAAACAACAAAGCGACGACCGTCCGCCCGCCGCACTCGTGGATGTGGTGCTGCCGTGCCTCAACGAACGTTCGGCCCTTCCCAAGGTACTGGGAGCTTTGCCGCCCGGATACCGCGCGATCGTCGTGGACAACGGATCAACCGACGGCTCCGGCGCCCTGGCCGCCAGTCTGGGGGCCCGTGTCGTCAACGAACCTAGGCGCGGGTTTGGCGCGGCAGCCCATGCCGGACTGCTCGCGGCCAGCGCGGAGTTCGTGGCCTTCTGCGATTGCGACGGTTCATTGGACCCCGCCCAGCTGGCGCCGATGATTGAGCTCGTGCGTGCTGGCCATGCCGATCTGGTGTTGGGTGCCCGGCGTCCTGCCCGCGGAGCGTGGCCGCTCCACGCCCGTCTGGCGAACCTGGCCCTCAGCCGGCGGTTGCGCAGGCTGACGGGTGTCCCTGTCACTGACCTCGGCCCACTCCGCGTGGCCCGGCGCGGCGCACTCCTCGGCCTGGACCTCAGGGACCGACGCAGCGGCTACCCGCTGGAAATGTTCCTCAAAGCGCACCGGGACGGTTGGCGCATCACGGAGGTCCCGGTGGACTATGCTCCGCGCCTAGGGAAGTCCAAGGTCACGGGGACCATCCGCGGAACCGTCACGGCACTCATCGACATGGGAACCCAGCTGGCAGCCGGGTCCAGCCGGCTTCCGGTGGCGAAGAGCGGGCCGGAAGCCGAGCGGCCGCCAGCCGATGCCCAAGGAGCGACGCCGTGAACCTCACCATTGCCGTCATTGCCAAGGAATGCCGCCCCGGCAGGGTCAAGACGCGTCTCAATCCCCCGCTCACCCCCGGGCAGGCAGCTGCTTTGGCCCAGACCTGCCTGAGCCAGACGCTGGAAACCGTGCGGTCCCTTCCCGCGCGCAGGCGATTGCTCGTGTTCGACGGCACGCCGCGTCCCGCGGACGCGTCCGGTTTTGAGGTATCCGACCAAGGGGCCGGTGGCCTGGACGAGCGGCTGGCGGCAATCTGTTCGCTCACTGCAGGACCCTTGCTGATTCTGGGCATGGACACGCCCCAGCTATGCCGGGAGCACCTGGCCCCGCTGCTGTCGGACTGGGCGAGCCCCGGATCAGTGCCGCGCCGCGGGGCGTGGTTCGGCCCGGCGTCGGACGGCGGTTTCTGGGCGTTGGGCCTGTACCGGCCCGACGGCGGCCTGCTCCGAGGGGTGGGCATGTCCACCCCTCAGACCGGAGCGCAGCAACTGGCCCGGCTGGCCGGCGCCGGCCTGGACGTGGGGCTTTTGCCGGTGCTGAGCGATGTGGACTACTTTGCCGATGCGATGGCCGCGGCGCGGGAATGCAGCGGAACCCGGTTTGCCCTCGCAGTGGAGCGCCTGAGCGCGGGAGTGCCGGAGGCGGGGATGCCACCCGGGCTGGTGCCCTCCCCGGCCGCGCCCACTGCACGGAGTTCGGTGCGATGAGCATCGAGGCAGTCCCCATGGGTCCCCACCCCCGGTCAGATGTTCTTGTTGCGGGCGCCCGCACGGGTGCCCTGTTTCGACGGGGCCGTTTTGGACAGGGCTCTTTTCGACAGGGCGGCTTTTTTGGACAGGGCTATTTTGGACAGGGCGGCTCCGAGCCCTACGCCCGTAACCTGTCCCGCGGCCTGGGGCGCCTGACATTACGCCCCGAATCGGAGTTGCAGGAGTCCATCGGGCCGGTCCACTTCAACACGATCGGCTGGTCCGGGCCCGCCACAGCAGGCGAACGGGAACTGCTTCGCACCCTCCGTGGTCCCGTTCTCGACGTGGGTTGTGGCCCGGGCCGGATGCTGGCGGCCGCGCGCGAACTGGGACTGGCGTCGATGGGGATCGATTCAAGCCCGGCCGCGGTGAAACTGGTCGCCGAACGTGGCGGTGCGGCCATCCTTGGCTCCATCTTCGACTCCGTCCCGCACGAGCGGGGCTGGGGTTCAGCCTTGTTGCTGGATGGCAACATCGGCATCGGCGGAAACATCCGGGTGCTCTTGGAACGGGTTGCCTCATTGCTGGCACCGGAAGGCCAAGTGTTGGCGGAGGCCGAACCCGCGGATCTCCTCGATGTGGCCTATTCGGCGGTACTGGAGGATTCAGACGGACGTGCCAGCGCGGCCTTTCCGTGGGCCCGGGCCGGTGCGAAGGCGCTCGCCTTCCACGCCGAGCGGGCTGGGCTGGATGCCGTGGCTACCCGGACCGTTCAGGGCCGGGTCTTTCTGACTTTGGAACGGCGCTGACCTTGGAACGGCGGCCGAACAGTCCGACGGCGGCAACAACAACCGCCGCGGCCGCCACGAGGACCAGCCAGAAAACCCCCAGGGCCAGCGCATAATCGCCCTGCAATACCGTGCCGTTGGCGCCGCTGCCCGGCCCGCTTGGCTCGAGGACTTGCTGGGCGCGAATCAGCGGGGCCGCCACCAGCGTCACCAAGGCTCCCACCAAAAGGGCCCCGCGCACGACCCCCTGCAGACCAGGGCCAAGCCCGTACGTCAATCTCGACAACCCGCCGCCGGCCAACGTTGTCAACGGAACCAACACGCCGTCGTGCACCAACAAGGCCACGGCAAGCCAGGCCACCACACCGATCAGCTGCACAGGCGGCACATTGGCCAGGAACCCGAAGAGGGCATAGCCGAGGGCCGCCAGTCCCAGTGCGCCCAAGGTTGCACGCACCCACCAGACAGTCTTGCGTTGACCGGAACCCGACGGGCCCACCCAGTGCAAGCGCATCAGATCACCTCCACTTTGTGGACCCATTTGGTCTGCAGGACTCCGGGACGGCCGGGGGCGATGATCCGTGCCGGATAACCGTGGTCCAGGTCCAGGGGTTTGCCGTTGAGTTCCAGTGCCAGCAATGTCTGCTCGTCCTGGCTGTACGCCGCGGGCATGAAGGAGCGCCCGTAGACTCCGCCTTTCTCCATGCTGGAAATCTGCAACTCGGCATCAGCCGGTGCGCCCACTGTTGCCATCAGGTCCCTGATCCGGACACCGCGCCATTGGGCTCCTTGGCTCCAGCCTTCCACGCAGGCGATGGGCAGTCCGTAACTGTACTGCGGAAGGGCCGCGAGCTGTGGCAGAGTGAACGTCTTCTGCACGGTTCCCGAGGAAACGGTCAGCACCCACTCGGAGGCGAGCGCAGCGTCCGCCACGCCGGCTTGGGCGGCGGTCCTGTTGATGGGGACGGCCTGCGGGCCGGTATCCATTCGGCGCGGCGCGAAAACGTTCAGGCCCGACAACCAGGCGAAGGACTGGCCCGCCGTGGTCAAGACGACGACGCCGGTGCCGGCGGTGATTGCCGCCAGAAACCCCCTGCGGCTCCAATTGTGCCCTCTTCCGGCCTTCGTGGGCGCCGGAACCGTTGCGCTGTCCGGCACTCCCCCGTCCGTGTCCGCGGCTATAGCGGCCTCGTCCGATCGACGGCTCCAATGGGCCAGGATGAGGGGCATCTTGACGGCGATGTGAAGCGCCAAGGATCCGATGATGACCCAGGCGAGCCAATAGTGCACATCCCTGAACGAAAACGGCCAGGGGTACCACTGGAAGGTGTTGAGCAAGCCGATGGTGACTTCCACCAGCGAAGATGCCACAAAGAGCGCGATCGAGGCCCGTTCCAGGCCGTGCACCACGGATTTGAGCGGCGGCCAGCGCAAGAGTTCGGGATACACCGACCAGAGTTTGGCTACCAGGAGCGGAATGGAAGCGATCCCCGTGGTGACATGGATGCCCTGCGTTGCCACGTACAGCCACACGGGACGGGTGAGAAAAAGCATCCAGCCCGGCGGATCCTGCAGAAGGTGGCTGAACAGCCCGGTCAAGAAGCACACCGTGAAAGCAAGGCCGAGCCAACGGCCCAGCACCACCGTCAGCCGCCTGCTACGCAAAGGCGAGGAGAACCGTCCATTCACCGCTTCCATCCGCTGCTGGAGGAAAGAGGTCAATCTGTCCATACCCTGATCACACCACCAACACCCGCCCGTCGTCCCGGTCCAGACCTTACGAAAGACAAACGGTCCCATCGATCGATGGCCCACCGCCCTGCAAGTGGTGCAGGATCAAAGGGTGAGCGAACCAACCAATACCGGGGCCGCCGCGGTAGCGCTGGCTTTGGCGGCTCTGCTCGCCGCCGTGGTCTGGTGGACCGTCACCACCGATCCGACCGCCGAATGGGTGTCCCCCCTTGGCACGCTGGCAGCTTGGCTTGTCTTCCTCCCGGCCGCGCTTGTGGCGCGCCGGATCCCGGCACGGTACGCGGCTGCCGTCGTGCTCCTCGGCTCCCTCTTGGTGGGAGCGGCGGCCATCGTGGCACCGCCGGCCACTAGCAACGACTCCGCACGCTATGCGTGGGACGGCATTGTCCAGAAAGCCGGGATTTCGCCTTACGCCCACGTCCCGGCCGACGAGGCGCTGCGGACCCTGCGGCCGGCCTGGCTTTTCCAGGACGCCGGGCCGGACGGCACCTGCCATGCCAACCCCTTCCCGACCGGCACAGAGACCACTTCCAACATTCCCGGCGGAAGCACCCTGTGCACGGCAATCAACAGGCCGGCCGTGCCAACCGTCTACCCTGCGGTAGCGGAGCTCTATTTCCTGGCCGTGCGGCTGATCCCTGGCTCAGACGTGGGGTTCATCGCCTTCCAACTGGCAGGGCTCCTGCTCAGCACCGGAATTACGGTGGCATTGCTGGCGTTCCTGCGCCGCACCGGAAGGCCAGCGCACCAAGCCGTATGGTGGGCATGGTCTCCGCTGGTGGCCTTTGAAGCCATCAACGGTGCGCATGTGGATGCGTTGGGCACCGCCCTGGCACTGGCGGCGGCGCTTCTGCTGGCGGGCGGGCGCACCCTGGCTTCCGGAGCGGCCTTCGGCGCGGCAGTGGCCACGAAGCTGATTCCTGCCATCAGCGCCCCGGCCCTGCTGTATCGGCGCCCGTTCCGTTTCTTCGCCGCCGCCGTGGCAACGTTTGCCCTGGCGTATGTGCCGTATGTCCTCGCCAGCGGTTGGGCCGTCCTGGGCTATCTGCCCGAATATCTTCGTTCGGAGGGGTACGACGGACAGGAGAGCCCGCGCTTCACCCTCCTGAAGCTGGTGCTCCCGGCCAGTTGGGCGGGACCGGCCGCACTGGCGCTCCTGCTCGGACTGGCTTTTTATGTATGGCGGACCACCAATGCCGCCCGGCCGTGGGACGGGCAAGTGCTGATGGTCGGAGGAACGCTGCTGATCGTCTCGCCCAGCTACCCCTGGTACGCACTGCTGCTGCTTCCATTCGTGGTGTTGAGCCGTCGCTACGAGTTCACCGCCATCGCTCCGGTGCTGGCCCTCATGTATTTCACCGGCGCCGAACCCTACGGCCAGCCGACGGCGCGCCTGGGCCTCGGCGCCGTCGTCGTACTCATTACGGTTGCCACGGTCCTGAGACGACGGCGGCTCAGGCCCTCGCCTGCTTGAGGTGCGGGGCATCCGCCAGCCCCCACCGGCGTACTAGCCCTGCCCGGTCAGCTCCTTGTTTGGTGCCGTTGACGCGCTGCCGGTCGCTTCATCCCCCCATCGAGCAGGCCCGAGCCTGCGGATGACGGCCACCAGCTTCTCACGCAGCCGCTCCACGTCGATTCCTGCCCCCGGGGTCAGGTTCCGGCGAAGCGCCCGGGCCTGGGCAAGGGCCGCCTTGCCCGGCTCCGAAACCGCCACCCGCTGCGAGCGCCCGTCCGCCTGACTGCGTTCGCGGGTGATGTGCCCGTGGGCCTCCAGCCTCGAAAGTGTCTGCCCCATGGTCTGCGCGCGCACCTGGACCCTGGCGGAAAGCCGGGCCTGCACCATGGGCCCTTCTGCCTCGAGGACTTCCAGCGCGATGAACCCCGCGTGGGTCAGGCCCAGGACGGCAAGCTCTTCGTTCCAGGCATGCTCAACCAGCCGCGCGGCAGTCGAAAGCAGCCGCGGAGTCGTCCAGTCATTGATGTCCGGCATACTCCCACAATAGTAAGCTTGCTTCCTAAATGGGGGCTGTGCCGCTGAATTCAGGGAAGCGACCTGGCATATTATGCTCGGCTTATGTCGTCGGACCGCTATCTCCCTGAGTTGGCAAGCAGCCTAGAGCGCCTCTGCGTGCTCGCACGCCAGCCTGGGGATATTTTGGCGCGCCCCGTCCCTGCGTGTCCCGACTGGACCCTGGCGGATCTCCTCGGGCATCTGGGGTCAATCGAGCGTTGGGCGGCGGGCATAGTCCGCTCGGGCAAGTTCGTCGAGCAAGCCGCACCGCCTGCCACGGGGGCCGAAACGTGGTTCCTCGACGGCGCGGGCCCCTTCCTCGCGGCCATGTCGGCGCTCGATCCCGAAGAGCCGTGCTGGAACTTCGGCCCGCCTCCGCGCAAAGCCGGGTTCTGGCGCCGCCGCCAGGCACATGAGCACGCCGTCCACCTCATCGACGCCTGTCAAGCATCAGGAGTGGAAGACCCTTACTTCGCGGACGACTTCCTGCTCGACGGGATCGACGAAATCCTGGCCATGCTCGCTCCGCGACAATTCCTGCTGGGGCGGACGCCTGAGCCGGAGGGAGCAGTGACCTTCCACGTGCCCGGAGCCCGGAGCTGGAAACTTGGGCAACGGGGACCGGAAGCCTCCATCACCGCCCCGCCCGACGTCATGTACCTGGGACTCTGGGGCCGCGCGAACCTCGCGGAGACAGCTTTCATCGACGGCGACAAAGCCCTGGCCGGCCGCCTTCTGCAAGGTCCCCTCACCCCCTGACCGCCGCGGCGCGTTCCGGGGACAACAGGTGCACGATCATCGTTTCAGTATCGGCCGGATCAGGCGTCGGATCCCCGTAGATCTCCCAGGAGTGCCCTGCGGAATCCCGATGATTCGCGGCCATCCATTCGTCAATGGCTTTGTATGCCTCGTTCATCCGGTGGTACGGACCATGGTGGACCGCCACGGCAGCCTCGCCTCCAGGCGTGTAGGTCGCGTAGACCTCGCCCGTCGCATCAAAGGTCCGCGTGACTTCGACTCCAAAGTCACACAGAACCGGCGCGCCGGGCTTGTCCGGGTGATGGTAGACGAAGATGTTGTGGCCCCCTGTCCAGAGTCCCGGCTGGCCGCGGATGAAGTCCCAGACCTGCCCGATCGCGGGTCCCCAGGCCGAGCCGACTTCGTCCGGCGCCACCTCGCGCCGGACGGCCGCCAGCACACGCGGGCGAACTGTCTGGACGTTGACACGGACTGACACGAGAAAGACCATACCCACTCCGACCTGCGACCGCCCGAGTGGCCACTACCTGACATTCGCGGCACCCTCTTCGTGGTCCTCTGGTTAGTGAACCCGGATAGGATCTCCGGGTATCCAGCTTCCAGAACGTCGCGAAAGAACCGCAAGGCATGCCACACTTTGACCCCGCCCTCCCTGTGTCCACTTTGCCTCAGATGCTCCTGGACGTTGCCGCCGTCGAGCGCAATATCGGCATCAAAGAGGCGTGGACACGCGAGCACGGCATGGTGCTTGCCCCGCACATCAAGACCACCATGACGGCAGAGATTGTCCGCCGCCAGTTGCCCGGCTCCTGGGGCGTCACCGTCGCCACGACCGGGCAGGCCGTTCAGGCCATCGAGTGGGGTGCCGCCCGGATCATCATTGCGAACGAGGTGCTGTTCCATGGCCACCTGGAGGAGCTGCGTGCCCGGCTGGCAGCCTCTCCGGAGCTGGAAATCTACTGCCTGGCCGATTCGGCGGCGGGCGTGCAGGCCATGGCCGAGGTGTTCGAAGTCTCGCCCCGGCTGCTGAACGTACTGATCGACGTCGGAACCCCCGGCGGCCGCACCGGGATCCGGAGCGAGGCCGAAGCCGAGCCCCTGGCTGCAGCGATCCGTTCCGCCCGCGGCCTTCTGCTGGCCGGTGTCAGCGCTTATGAGGGCGTGGCACCGAACACCCGGACGGATCAAAACCTGGCCGGGATCGATTCGCACTGCCGCCTGGCCCGGGACATCTTCGACGAACTGCACCCCGTTTTCGAGGTGGACCTGCCCGTCTTCAGCAACGGCGGCTCGGCATTCCAAGACCGCGCAGCGGCGTTCCTGCCGCGCAGCACCTCCGTCAACGTGCTCCGTTCAGGCTGCTACGTCGTTCACGACCACGGCACCTACCAAAACGTCTCGCCGGTCCACGGCCTCACCGCCGCCGTCGTGGTCCGGGCGCTCGTTATCTCGGCCCCCGAGCCAGGGCGCGTTGTCCTGAACGCGGGCAAGCGGGAATTGGCGTACGACGCCGGCCTGCCGGTCATCGTCTCCCGGTACCGTCACGGGGCCCTCCTCTCGGCCGGCGAGAGCGCCGTCCTGACCCGCCTCTTCGACCACCACGCCATCGTGGACCAGGCGGAAGGCCTCGGCGTCGGCGATGTCGTTGACCTGGGCATCTCCCACCCATGCTCCGTGTTCGACCGCTGGCGCGAGATCGTTGCAGTCGGCGACGACGCCGTCGAGACATGGCGGCCGGCATTCTAGAAAGCCCTTCCAACGCCCGGCGTCCGCAAGGTCGGCGACCAAAGGAGCAGGTGCACTCTGCCGCAACCTGGCGTTCATCACCCCGCCGGCGGACGTTCATTACCGCCAAGTAACTTTGACAGCTCTTGTAAGGCCCCCAACCCTTTGAGAGGCTCCACCATGCGTAAGAACCGCAACCGAGGCATCCTCACCGCCGCCCTCGCCGTCATCTTGGCAGCGTCCGCGATCGGCGGAACCGCTGTCGCCCAGGCCGCCGACAACAATGACCAGGAACAAGGCAACAACGCCGGCTCCGGCAGCCACCGCGAAGCGAACACGGACCTGGCCGACGACTTCAACGGTGTTGACCGGAACACTAACTGGCAGCAGACCTCCAAGCTGAAGCTGAACTTCCCCACCTTCCACACCGAGGGAATCGCCTACAGCCAGGACCACATCTTTCTCTCCTCCGTCCAGATCATCGAGCCGACCAAGAAGTACCCGACTCCGCAAAACGGATTCGACCGTACCCCTGGAAAGGGAATCGGCCACCTTTTCGTCATGGACAAGGCCGGCAACCTGCAAAAGGACATCGTTCTCGGCGAAGGCGACATGTACCACCCGGGCGGGATCGACTTCGACGGCACCAACGTCTGGATCCCCGTGGCCGAGTACCGGCCGAACAGCAGCGCCATCATCTACCGCGTGGATGCGAACACACTCGACGTCCACAAGCAGTTCGAGGTCAAAGACCACTTCGGCGGCATCGTGATGGACAAGCAAACGGGCCACTTGGTCGGCAATACCTGGGGATCGCGCCGTTTCGCGGAGTGGGACCTCCAGGGCAAGCAACTCTCCACGTGGGAGAACCCCAACTATTTCATCGATTACCAGGACTGCCAGTACGTCCCGAACTCGCAGATGCTCTGCGGCGGCGTCACGAACCTGCCGCAGACCCCGGCGGCCGGCGGCACCGGAGCCACCTATGAACTTGGCGGCATGGCGATGATGAGCCTCAAGTCCCACAGCGTGATCCGCGACGTGCCGTTCCAGCACTGGTCCACGGCAGGGCACGTGGCCACCCGCAACCCGTTTAAGATGACCGCCGAGGGAAACCACCTCACCTTGAAGGTCGCTCCAGACAACGGCGACGAAGGCAACGGCACCGAAATCCTCACCTACGAGGCCACCGTCACGCCCGCCAAGTAGCGCAACCAGGCGACACCCGGACGTGCCGGGGCCCGCGCCGGGGCCCCGGCATTGTCACATCCATGGCCTGATTATTTTGTTGCGGGCGTACCTTTTCCGGGGTGCCAAGCGATTAAGAGAGTGCGGACAAAACCGATCTAACCCTCACGTAGACCGCATGACGACGGCGCGCCGAACAACCCGGGAAAGAACACATCAATGACGCTCACTGCCGAGGCCATTCACACGCTTGACGAGATCGCTGTTCGCTTCAGCCCCGGCGGCACCCCGTTGGCCGTCCGGTATGACGGCGCCATATGGGCCGTGGATCCCGACGCCGACGCCGTGCACTGGTTGGGCCACGAAGGCTGGCAGGATCGCGGCGACGCGGCCGCCACCGGACACGAAGACCCCGCACCGGTCGAGCATTGGCGGCTGCAGGCCCGCCTCAACTCCGGCTCCGCACTGCGCACTTTCCATGTACAGCGGAAACTGCGCTCCACCCGCTGGTTCCTGGCCGGGATCAGCGACGCATCCTAGCGGTGCAGCAGGGCCCATACCCTGGCGAGCGACATGTCCGTCCGGGCGACGATGAGCGCTGTCAACAAGGCTGCCGCAACGTGCGTGTCCAGCATCAGGTCCGGTGAGTGCCCCGACGCCGCCAAGGGGGTCGCGGTCAGCTGCCCAGGCGGCAAACCGGTCGCCGTGTGCTGATGTTGGGCAGGCGCGACAATCGGGAAGGTGCCGGAAAGCCGCTCGAATGCCAGATGCAGAACCTGCTGGGCTACGCCGCAAAGAACCAGCAACAGCCAAGCCGGCAGGTTGATCCGGGCGAGCAGCGAAGCGCACATGCTCAGGAGTGCGGTCAAGGCAATCAGCACCGGAACTCCCGGAGACACGCCCCCTGAGACCAGGTGGGCGAGCAAGCCCAGTCCGACCGCCACGGGCCCAACTTCCCATCCAGGGAATCTCGGATGTGGTCGGGATCTCGGCTCCATCCTGCCCTCTCCCTTCCATCGTTAGACGGGTTCTGCTTCATTCATAGTGCCGCCGTTCCGCGCCTGAATGGAAGGTTTTTCCGGGGAACTTTCCCTCGGTTCACCTCTCGCCGTGAAGGGCGGCGGGACCTACTGTGGAGCTATGGACGCCACAGCTGCCCACGCTTTTGCGATGCCGAAGTCAGCCCATCGCCCCACTACTGCCGTCGAAGACACCATCACCCTCGCGGCCGGGGTTTGGCTCCTCACCGGAACCTATGTCGACGGCTGGGCGCACAACAACCTCCCCGACCTCGAAACGTTCCTCACCCCGTGGCACGCGATCCTCTATTCAGGCTTCGCGGCCTGCGCCCTCTGGATCGCCGCCCTGACGTGGCGCCGCCACACTCCGGGCACACGGTGGACCACAGCGATACCCGCCGGCTACGGGGCCGCGGCGGCCGGGGTCATCCTGTTCCTCATCTCAGGGATGGCGGACTTCGCCTGGCATTCGGTGTTCGGCATCGAGCAGGGCGTCAAGGCGCTGTTTAGCCCGTCCCATCTGGGCTTGGCCACAGGCGGCTTCCTCATCCTCGGCGCGCCGTTCTCCTCGGCGTGGCTCTCGCCCGGGCGGTCCTGGCCGCGGCTGATACCCGCCGTCGTGAGCGCCATGCTCGCCGGCATGGTTGCGGCATTCATCCTGCAGGAATTCGCGGTCTTCGCCCGCCACGGGCTCATCCAGACATACACCTCCGCCGCCGGCGGCCGGGCCGCAGTGACCGTGCCGACGTCGTCGTCCATCATCGTCTCGTTGGGATCGTTCTTTGTCTCAACGGCGGTGCTTTTCGCGCCTGTGTTGTTGCTGTCGCTGCGGTGGCGTCTTCATGCCGCGGTGCCGGCGGCCATGGCGCTGCTGCCCTCCGTGGCCCTGCAGATCATGGTCGCATTGCGCGATCCCTGGCTCATTCCGGCGGCAGTCGCCGGGGCCGTCCTCGTCGGAGCGCTGTGGGCCATAGTACGGCCCGCCCCGGACCGCCACGCACGGCTCATAACCGCGATGAGCCTCTCCCCCGTCTTATTCTGGGCCCCGTACTTCGCCGGCGTGGCGCTCCACGACGGAGCCCTGAGCTTCTCCCCTGAAATCTGGGGCGGCACGCTCGCCTGGACCGGGCTCGAAATGCTCGCACTCGCAGCGCTCACCCTCAAGGGAGGGCATCAAGCAATCGCTTCACCGAGCCGCCGAGATTCCAATCCTTAGCGAGACGCTCAAGTTCGATGCGCGAGTCTCCGACGACGGGGCGCAGCTTCGCTCCCGCCTCCTCGAGCGTGGGAAGGGCGAGGTCGCGCACAACGTTCACGACGGCGGGCGCAGCCGCGAGATAATCGGCGGAAGCGGCGAGTTTCGCCCTCACCTGGGCGGACAGCATGCTGTCCGGATCCCGCGCGGCAGCCAACAACGCGTCGAGCGTGCCGTACGTTGCGAGCAAGGACGCCGCAGTCTTTTCACCTATGCCGGCCACCCCCGGCAGCCCGTCGGAGGCGTCACCGCGCAGCGTGGCGAAATCGGCGTACTGCCCGGGCAGCACCCGGTACTTGCCCACGACGACGGCATCGGTCACCACCTCAAGGTTCTTCATGCCCCTCGCCGTATAAATGACGCGCACCTGGCGGGCATCATCGACCACTTGGAATAGATCCCGGTCCCCTGTCACGACGTCGACCGGAAGCTCGGACTGGCTGGCGTAGGTGCCGATCACGTCGTCGGCCTCATGCGCAGCGGCCCCGACGACGGCGATGCCCGCGATCCCGAGGACCCGCCGGATCATGGGAACCTGTACCTGAAGCGCCTCCGGCACCACTTCGACGTCGGGCGCGCCCTCGACCGACTCCGCCACCCGATGCGACTTGTATGTCGGGATGAGATCCACACGCCACTTCGGCCGCCAGTCGTCGTCCCAGCACGCCACCACGTGCGTCGCCCCCAAGTCGGAGGTGAGGCGCGCGATCATGTCGAGCAGGCCGCGGACGGCGTTTACCGGGGTGCCATCGGCACGGCGGATCGAATCGGGGACACCGAAGAAGGCACGAAAGTAGAGCGAGGCCGTATCAAGGAGCATCAAGCGGTGAGGCATACCCGATCCTTACATCCATCAAGCCGAAAACGGCAGAGGCTGGAACCTTGCACTGCCCGCGCGCCTCAGGCGGCCACGAGCGCCCACCCAGCGGCGAGGCCTACAAGCAGCCAGACGACGTAGTCGCCGACGCGCCCGGAATGCAGCCGCCGCAAGGCGCGCAACGAGAGCTGGACCGCCTGCGAGGGGCGGCCCAGCGCAGAAGGCAGACGCTGGCCACGGAGGGCGGCGGCCGCGATCCCTGCGGCAATCGCCGTCGTGAGCAGTCCAAGCACAACGCTCGCCGGCTCCCACGCGGCGCCCGTGGCGGCATGCGGCATATACGGGGCGGGGCCTTTGAGTACCGAAAAAACATAGCCGGCACGGTCCATGAGCCGTGCAGCGGACTCCTCGGCGGTAGCGCCGATCGAAGGGAGGAATCCCAGGGCAAGGGCGCAAGCCAGCAGTCCCAAAGCCGGCGCCCCCATCGATATCGGGAGGTTGCGCTGACCGATGGGGACTTCGATGCGTTCCTCGTCACCGCTCATCCCTTCGGCCTCGATCCCGGCAGGGCGTCCGCCAAGCCCCAGGAAGACGCGGCCGCCGACACGGAGCACTGCTGCGGCCGTCACAGCCGACACTCCGATCATCAGCACCGGCAACCACAGCTGCCCTGCGGCCGACGAGACATGCTCGGCGATGCCCTTGCCCAGTCCGACAGCGAAAGGCGGCGCACCCGCGAGCGCGGCCCCGGCAACCAGGAACGAGATTCCAAGCACCCGGGAATCCTTGCCTCGGCCGCGCAAGGTGTACTCGTCGACGCTGCCGTACCGGTTCAGCATGACGCCGCTCAGCAGGAACAAGGAGCCTTTGACCGCGGCGTGGCCAAGGACGTAGACGGCAACCCCTCCCAATGCGTCCGCGGAAGCAGTACCTAGAACAGCCAGGAAGACGCCCATATGGGCAATCGTGGAGTACGCGAGCAGCCTCTTGACGTGACGCTGGAGGAAACACATGATGCTGCCGACCACAGCGGTCACTAGCCCAAGAACGATGAAAAGGACCTGGACCGAGGATCCGATCTGGGAGCCGCTGAAGCCTGCCCAGTACACCCGCGCCACGCCGTAGAGGCCCAATTCGACCATCACCCCCGAGAACAGCACACACACGGGCGAGGGTGCGACGGCGTGGGCGTCGTCGAGCCAAAAATGGAACGGGACAATCGCGGCTTTGACGAGGAACCCCGCGCACAGCAGGATGAACCCGATCGCGATCAGCGGGCTCCGATCACCAAGAAGCTCCTCGGAGATGGCCGCGAGGTTCAGGCTTCCCGTTCGCGCGTACAGGAGGCCGACACCCATGAGCGAAAAGTAGGCGGCCAGCGAGTTCACGATGCCGAAGTTGATCGCACCGTGGACCGCGGACGGGTCTTCAGCCTTGAGCCCTGTCAGCGCGTACGCGGCCACGCCCATAAGCTCAAAGAAGACGAACATGGTGAAGACATCTCCCGCGAACGCGAACCCTGTCATGCCCGCCAGGAACAGCACCATCAGCCCGTGGTAATGGACGGTGTCCGATTCGAAGTAGCGCCACGAGAAAACAAGGGAGGCGACCATCAGCGCCGCCGCGAGGAGGGCGATCCCGATGCCGATCTGGTCGCCCACCAGCGCAATTCCGACGGCGCGCCCGCCCTGGGGCTGCCAGGCGCCCATCCAATAGACCAGGCGCTCGCTCCCGGCGGGCACCAACATGAGCACCTCAAGCGTCGCCGCCGCCACAGCGGAAGCTAGCGAGACGACGTCGGCAAAACGTCGGGGAAGGTATGATCCCAGGGCCATCAGCACACAGGAGACCAAGATGAGGACGATGACGGCGGTGGGCATGAGCGAAGCGGCAACCGTCCCGGTGACCACGGCCTCAGCCCTCCAACCGGCCGAGGCGGTCAGGATCGATCGCCTGGTGCCGCTTGGCGATCTGGATAACAAGGGCGAGCAGCATGGAGGTCACCGCGGCCGACACCACAACGTCCGTCAGCGCCAGTGCCTGGACCACAGGGTCGACGACCGCCGTGGTCCTGTCGACCTGGCCGCCGAAGATCGGCGCCACGCCGCCGTACTGAAAGCCGACGGCGATCAGCAGCACGTAGGTGCCCGACTGGGCAACCGACAGACATACCACCGCGTGGACCAGATTGCGGCTGGTGGCGATTCCTGCCACGCCGAGAAGCATGATGGCAGCCGCAACGAAGTAAGCGTAATAGCTCACGATGCCGCCCCTTCCTCGTCACTGGTGCCCGGCTTGCGCCCGGGTTGGCTTCCTGGTTCGGCACGGATTGCGAGTGCCTGCTCAAGGAAGCTGGCCAAGAGGACGACGACGCTACTGCATACTGTCATTCCCACTGCGACGTTGAAGAACGGTACCGTTCCGGCTGAGATGAAGTCGCTGAGCTGGCCTTGCGGGATGACGTTGGCGAAGAGCGCCGAACCTAGCGCCGCACCGGCTATTCCCAGGGCACCGAACAAGACGACGCCGAGCGCCTCGCCTTGATGGAACCATGCAAGGGGACGCAGCTTGCGCAGGAGGCTGTAGCGGCCGCCGACGTAGAGCAGGTGGATGCCCGTGGAGAGGACCACCCCGCCTTGGAAGCCACCGCCCGGGGTGACGGCTCCGTGCGCTATGACGTTGCCGGCGAGGACGATCGTCAGCGGAAAAAGGATGTAGACCAGGAGGTTCGTCGATTCGAGTACGTGGCCCTCGTCGCTGACCTCACGCCGTCGTTCGCGGTGGACCGGCCTCAGCAATGCAGCGACGCCGACGACGGCGCAAAACAGGATCGTCTCTTCCCCGAAAGTGTCGAAGCCCCGCACATCGAAGTTGACGCTTGAAACGGCGTTGGCGGTGCCATGGGCGAAGGTGGCCCCGACGGCCGAGTCGCGGTATGCGTGGACGTCTCCGCCGAAGTGTTGCATTCCCGTGAAAGCGAGCGACATCATGACGGCTACGACGGCGATGCCGACGCCGAGGACGACCAGGCGGATCCGCCGCGTCATTTTTTCTCCTCTTCGTCCATTGCGCGGTGTTCGGCGCGGATGACCGAGATCTTCCGAATCGAGAGGACCACGATCAGAGGGACCACGGCCGTTCCGATGGCCACTTGGCTGAGCGCCACGTCGGGTGCTTGGAGGACGACGAACATGATGGTGAGCAGCAGTCCATAACAGGAGAGGACCACGGCTTGCTTTGAAGGACCACGGGTCAGCACCACGGCTGCGGCTCCGAAGAGCACGAGTGTGAGGCTCACGGCAATCACGAGGTTGTTCAGCACGCCGTCGTTCATTCGGGCGCCCTTCCGACGTCCAGTCCCCGCTCGTCAGCGAGCGCCCGCCCAACCGCCACCGTGACTGCGGGACCGCCGAAGGCGACAACCAGTGCGATGAAGATGATGGTGGCGCTTCCCAAGGAGAAGCCAAAGTAAATTACGGCTGCGACGGAGAAAAGCGGTACTCCGAGGGTCGTCACGGGTGCCAGGAAATGCAGCCTGGCGAGGGGTTCACGCGCCAATGCGGCTCCGACGCAGCCGAAAGCCGCTGCCAGCACTCCCAGTCCGGCGAAGATCGCTTCGAAGATCAGGGCGGTCATTCGTCCTCCGTGACTGCTTGCTCATCGATACCCGGTTTCAGGAGCTTGGTGTAGACGAGGGTCCCGCTCGAGGCGAGCACGGCGAGCACAAGGGGGACGATCAGATATGAAGACTGGGCGACGATGATTGACAGGCCGATCAGGACCATGATGCTGCAGCCTGTGAGCAGCTGGAGTCCCACCAAACGCTGGACGTTGCTCCCGCGGGCAACCAGGAAGAGGCTGGGAACGACCCCGAGGAGCAGCAACGCCAAGGTCGCGGCTGACCACAAGCTGACGGCATCCATTCAGGACCCCCGTCCTGCGCCCGGGGAAACCTGCCTGTCGAGATCCGGCCAGCCTTGTGCGAGGACGTGGACACGGATCCGGTCTCCGTCCGGATCCGAGGAGTAGACCACGGATCCAGGGGTTGCCGACATCGCGATCATGGCGCCCGCCCTCCATCCGGTGGCCTGGGGGCTTGGCGTTCCCGGCATCCTGTGCGCGCTCAAGGATTCGTGCCGCGGGCCGGCGAGCCAGCGTGCAAGGCGAACGGTGTCGGCCACGGCCGCGGCGGGTACAAGGGCTGCCCAGCGCAGCCAAATGCCCCTCGGTGCGGCCTGGAAATCCATGGCGCGCCGGGCCATTCGGGCAAGGACCGCGCCGAGTAGCGCCGTCGACGCCGCCGCCACGGTCTCCGCTACCGTCACGGTAGGCACGGTGACCAGCCAGGAGAGGGTTCCCGCGATCCACCAGAGAAACAGCTCCAGGAGAGCCCCGGCGACCCCGCGCCGTTGCGACGGATTCGCCATCAGGTACCTCCGGTTGGTCGGGCTGCCGCCGCATGACCTCGGGCACACGACTGTGACGAGGTCGATAGTAGCCCGGCCATCTGCGGGTGGGAACCCATCGAGGAGAGTGCTCAACCGCAAGCCGGGAGGCGCGTTTGTAAGAGTTCGCTTTCTGTTAACGTTTCCCACCCGAATTCAGCACGAAAACTTCCAGACCGCGGCCGAGAGTTTGCCTGTTACTCATCACTCATCACCGGAAGGCACCCCATGTCACTCGTCTCTGCGAGCCGCGCCGCCAAGGCCTCGGCTATTGCGCTGACCGCGATCCTCGCCCTCAGCGCATGCTCCACCCCTGCGGGCAACACGTCGGCCACCAGCTCCGGCACCTTCGCCAAGGACTCCAACACCCTCATCATCGGCATGGTTCCGGATGAGAGCGCCGCGACCTCTACTTGGCAGCCCGTTGCCGATTACGTTGCCAAGGTCACGGGCAAAAAGGTTGAGGTCAAGGAATCCTCGAACTACGCTGCGCTGATCGAGGCCAGCGTCGCCGGCCAGGTGGACGTGGTTTCGTTCTCGGCCTTCACCTACCTCCAGGCAAAGGCCAAGGGTGCGCATTTCACGCCGGTGGGCGCTACCGTCGACGCCAGCACCCACGAGCCCGGTTACTACTCAACCGCCATCGTCCCGGCCGCGTCGGGGATCAAGGACATTGCCGGTTTCAAGGGCAAAAAGGTCTGCTTCGTCAACGAAAACTCGACGTCCGGATACCTGTTCCCGCAGTACCTCCTCAACAAGGCCGGCATCAAGAAGGGCGACTACACGCCCGTGTTCGCGGGCAAGCATGACGTCTCGGCACAGAAGACCGCGCAGGGCAAGGAATGCGATGCGGGCTTCGCGCAGGAAATCACCGTCACCACCACCGGACCGGCCGCCGGCCTGTTCAAACCGGAAGATCTCAAAATCGTTGACAAGGCCTTCGTTCCCGGCCCGCCCTTCGCAGTCGCCGACACCCTCCCGGCCGACCTCAAGTCCCAGCTGAAGGACAAGATGTCCAAGGTGACCATCGCAGACCTCAAGACCGCCGGCATCACCACGTCGCCGGCATTTGAGAAGTTCTTCGCCGAAGGCTACAAGCCCGTCGACGACGCCTACTACAACAACCTGCGCGACCTCTGCAAGACTCTTCCCGACGTCAAAACCTGCGAAGGCGTCTGAGCCATGCCCAACGCTCACGCCGTCGAAATCGACGGACTTGTCAAGCAATACGGCGGAACCCGCGCCCTCGACGGTGTGAGCCTCACGGTCGAGGAGGGCGAGATCGTCGTCCTCCTCGGCTTGTCGGGATCCGGCAAGTCAACCCTCCTGCGCCACATCAACCAGCTCGACGTCCCTACCGCAGGCAACGTCCGCGTCCTCGGCGAAGACGTCGCTGCCCTCCGCGGCAAACGGCTACGCAGCCTGCGCTCCCGCATTGGCGTCGTTTTCCAGCAGTTCGAACTCGTCGGCTCCCTTTCGGTGCTCGAAAACGTGCTCACCGGTTCCCTTGCACGCCTCAAGGGACCGCGCATGGGAACGTGGATGTACCCCAAGGAACTCCGTACGACGGCGCTCGGCCACCTCGATCGCGTTGGCCTTGGCGGCCGCGAGCACCAGCGGGCCGACACCTTGTCAGGCGGCCAGCAGCAGCGCGTCGCGATCGCGCGGGCGCTCATGCAGTCCCCCGAGATCCTTCTCGCCGACGAGCCCGTTGCGTCCCTTGATCCCGAGTCCTCGCAGCAGGTCATGGACCTCATCCGCGAGATCGGCCGCGAGCGGGGCCTCACGGTCCTCTGCTGCCTCCACCAAGTGGAGCTTGCGATGTCCTGGGGTGACCGCTTGGTGGGCCTGCGCGGCGGCAAGGTAGTCCTGGACACACCTACCGCGGGCATTGACAAAGATTCGGTCATGCGGATTTACCGGGCGGTGGCGCCCGATGTGCCGGCCGAGCTGGTAGCGCAGGACACGACGACGGCGGCGGCCGGGCGGGCGGCGTCGTGACAGCCCTTGCCGCTCCCCCGGCCCAGCCGAAGACATCGCGGGCCCGGGACGGAGCGGGCAGCCGCCGCGCGGCCTCGCTGACGATCGCCGGCGTGCTGGGCGCCTTTGTGCTTGCCGCACTGTTGGCGTTCACTACTTTGGATTTTTCGAGCGTCGGCTTCCAGAAGAGCATCACCTCTGCACAGCGCTTCTTTGCGCGGATGGTCCCCCTGGACTTCTCCGAACCCGGGGAACTGCTCTGGCTCACGGTCCTGACGCTTGCGATTGTCATCTGCGGAACCGTGGTCGCGGCCATCATCTCGGTGCCTGTGGCGTACTGGGCGGCACGGAACACCAGCCCGCACCCAACCCTGCAATGGATCGGACGTGCCATCACGGTGTTGGCACGCGCCTTTCCCGAACTCATCCTCATCATCATCCTGGCCACGATGTTCAGCCTCGGCTCGCTTCCGGGCATCCTTGCCATCGGGCTGCATTCAGTCGGCATGGTCGGCAAACTCTTCGCCGACGCGATCGAGCAGATCGACGAGGGCCCGCGCATTGCCATCCGTGCCGCCGGCGGGACAAAAATGCAGGAGTTCGCCTCCGGCATCCTCCCGCAGGTGGCTCCCAGTTGGATCGCTACGATCCTGCACCGGAACGACATCAACCTCAGGGCGTCGGCGATCCTCGGGTACGTCGGCATGCCCGGGCTTGGCTACGAGCTGTCCGCGAGCATCCAGCGGCTCGATTACAAGCGGGCAATGGCGGTTGCCCTGATCCTGCTTTTGCTTTGTGTTGCCATGGAGATCATCTCGGTCGCCATCCGCCGGATGATCCTGGGCGGCGGGCACACGACGCCGGAGACCCCCACCAGGTGGGTACGTGCCCGCGGAGCCGTGCTGGGCTGGACCGCACTCGCAGTCATTGCCGCCTCGGCATTCATAGCCCAGCCCGCGTGGGGTGACTTCCTTAACGTGTGGGCTGTCCTGCCCGGCCGCCTTTCCAACCTCCTCCCCCTCACGACCGGCGAATACACCTGGTCCCAGGCCCTCGCCATGCTGTGGGACACCGTGGCCATCGCGCTCGCCGGCACGCTGATCGGCGTGGTGTTCTCCAGCATCGTGGGTTCCCTTGCCGCGCGGAACGTGGCCCTCAATAGTTCCGCCCGCACAGGCGCCCGGCTCTTCCTGTTGACGATCCGCGGCATCCCGGAGCTTATTCTCGCCATTGTGCTGATCCTCGTGACAGGTCTTGGCGGCAGTGCTGCGGCACTCGCCCTGGGCATCGGCACGGTGGGCCTGCTCGGCAAGCTTCTGGCCGACTCGATCGAGGAAGTGGACCCCGGTCCCGAGCGGGCGCTCAAAGCGGTGGGAGCTTCCCGGCCGCAGGTGTACTTCTCATCAACCTTGCCCCAGGCTTCGCCGGCGTTCATCGGACACATTTTCTATGCCTTGGACAGCAATGTCCGCGCGGCGACCGTCCTTGCGGTGGTTGGTGCCGGGGGCGTGGGGCAGGCGATGTTCAACGCCGCCCAGCTGAGCAAGTACAACGTCGTGGCCACCTTCACGCTGCTGGTCATCGGCGTCGTGCTCAGCATTGAGGGACTCGCTGTGTTCCTCCGCAAACTGCTCGCCAAGTAGCACCGGCGCGGGCAACGTCCGTTTTTTGTTTCATGACGGTTCACCATCCGGTTCCCGTTGCGTCACGTTGTGACCGGAACGTAGGAATCTTGGTGACCCACCAAGGGCCGTAAAGGCCAACTTGAAGTTGGGAGTTACCTTGAAGTCGATCGTTCAGGGCAGGCCCGCGGCATCCCGGGGCAGGTCCGGTCTGCGGTCACCGGTGGCGTATCTTTTGATCCTCCCGGCCATCCTGATCTTTCTGGTCTTCACCATCGGGCCGACCGTTTTCACGTTTATCGTCAGCACGTTCAAGTGGAACTGGCTGAACCCCGATCAGAACAAGTTCGTGGGCGTGGCCAATTACCAGATGCTGGTGGACGGCTCACAGGATCCGCCGTTTGCCGCAACTTTGCTGACCTCGGGCTATTTTGTGGTTGCCATGGTGGTGGGCGGGACGGCGATCTCGCTGGCGCTGGCCATGCTGTTGCGCAAGGCAGGCAGGATCAACGTTGCCGCCCGCACCGCCGTCTTCCTGGCTCACGTAACCCCGTTGGTGGCCACCTCGATTGTTTGGGTCTGGATTTTCAATCCGCGTTTCGGCCTAGCCAACCTGGTCATGAGTTGGTTCGGGATCCCGAACATCGACTGGCTCGGCAATTCCCGCTTCGCCATGCCGGCGGTGATCATCTACTCGCTGTGGCACGAAATCGGGTTCACCACAGTGATCTTCCTCGGCGGCCTGACCACCATTTCGACAGAACTGGCCGAGGCAGCCCGCCTGGACGGATGCAACGCCTGGCAGGAATTTTGGAACGTCACCTTCCCGCAGCTTCGTCCCGTTGTCATCTTCGTCATCGTGGTCTCGTCGGTGGCTTCACTGCAGGCTTTCACACAGTTCTTCATGATGACCGGCGGAGGCCCCGGGTTCGACACGGCAACTCTGGGCTTCCAGCTCTACCAGCAAGCATTCGTCTTCAGAAAAACCGGCTACGCCGCCGCGCTGGCCGTAGTCCTCTTCGGCATCACCGTAGCGCTCTCAATCCTGCAGCTGCGGACCACTCGCTCCCTTGGACGGAACGCCTAAGGCATTCCGGCAAAACCCCTTCTTTACCACTTATAGGAGAACAAAGTGACACCGAACACCAACCCTGCGCACATGCACGGCAAGCGCTTGATATTTGCAACATCGGCATTGCTTGCCGCGGGGCTCACCCTCACCGCCTGCGGTGCCGGCACGAATGCCGGGTCCGGCAGCACAGTCCCCGCAGACACCGGAGCACCCGCGACCATCACCTTCATGGAGGCGATGTCGTCAGGCGCACAGAAGACCGCACTGGCCAAGATGACCAAAGACTTCATGGACAAGAACCCCAACATCAAGGTCCAGTTGCAGGACCAGCCCGATTACGGGACCCTGCAGACGAAGATCAATGCCCAGACCGCGGCGGGGACACCCCCCACGATCGCGCAGGTGTACGGAAGCTGGGCCGATGAATTCGCGGCAAGCCAAGTAATCGTCCCCTTGGATGACTACGCGGCCAAGAGCGATCAGTATCAGAGCTTCTTCACCGGCATCAAGAAGGACATGAAACTCGCCGACGGCAAAACCTGGATGTGGCCCTTCAACAAGTCCGTCGTGGTCCAGTACTTCAACCCCACCATGGTGCCGGCGGCGCCCAAGACCTGGGACGAGTTCGCCGCAACCGCGAAGGCAGCGTCGACAGGCAACACGGTTGCCCTGTCGATCGACCCGGGCAGTTCCTCGGGACCGGCCGGCGGCACGGCATTCTTTGAGATTCTGGCCGAATCGATGGGCGATCCCGTCTTCGCGGCCGACGGGACGCCGCAGTTCACCAAGGACGGCGCGGTCAAGGCAATGGACTATCTTGTCCGGATGAAGAAGGAAGGCTCCCTGGCGCTGGGGACCAACTACCCCGGCCAGGCCGCACTGGGCGGCGGCACCGGCGCGTTCGATGTTTCCAGCGTGGCCAGCTACCCGTTCAACCTGAAGGCTGTGGGCGACAAATTCAAACTCGGCGTCGCGGCGCTGCCCTCAGGCCCCAAAGGTCCGGCCAACCAGCTCGCCGGCACCAACATCGCGCTCTTCTCCAAGAGCTCGGACGCCGAAAAGGCTGCAGCCTGGAAATACATGCAATTCCTGACTTCCCCCGAGGAAATGGCGTACTGGTCGGCCACGACCGGCTACCTGCCCGTCAGTAAGGACGCCATGGCCCAGCCGGCGTTCAAGGACTACGCTGCCAAGACCCCCTTCGTGACCGACGCCACCAACCAGCTTGACTCCGCCACTCCCCTGCCGCCGAAGTCCTGGGTCAACAAGGCCTCCGGCGCGCTGGCCCAGGCCATCCAGGCCGCCGTCAACGGGTCGACCAGTTCCCGGGATGCCCTGGCCGCCGCCCAGGACTCCGCCATGAAGGCCATGAAGGGTTCCTAGTAACAGCTGTGGAAACAAGAACATCCACCATGAGCCCCACCACGGGAACTCAAACGAATGCCCAGGCGATCCGCAGCGGCCGGCTCACCCGGCCGCTGCGGATCGCCGGGGGGCGGACATGGCGCACCCCAGGTAACCCCCACGGGCGGGTGGGGCGGCTGCTGCAGCCAGCTGCCGCCGTCGCCGTCGGACTCCTGTTTCTGATCCCCATCCTGTGGATGCTGATCACGAGCGTCGCCTCGGACGCGGACGTCTTCACCTTCCCGCCCAAGCTCTGGCCGGCCTGGGACTTTTCCAACTACGCCAAGGCTTGGGGCAAGAGCCCCTGGCTGACGTACTTCGGAAACACGGTCCTGATCGCAGGCAGCGTGGTCTTGTTGGTCCTGATCACCTCGCTCCTGGCGGGATTCGCGTTCGCCCTCATGCGGTTCCGCGGCAAGGGGGTCCTCTTCCTGCTGGTCATGAGCGCCATGATGGTGCCCCAAACCGTGTTGCTCATACCCAATTTCATCATTGCCCAGAAGCTGGGATGGTACGACACCTACCTGATTCAGATCGTCCCCTGGGGCGCATCGGTCTTCGGGATCTTCCTGCTCCGGCAGTTTTTCCTCACACTGCCCAAGGAACTTTTTGAAGCAGCCGAAATGGATGGTGCCGGCCCGTTCCGGATGCTGTTCTCGGTGGCCGCGCCGCTTGCCGCGCCCAGCCTCGTCCTGGTGGCGCTGAACTCCTTCATGGGTTCCTGGAACGCATTCGTCTGGCCCTACATCATGACCAAATCCGACGCTGTCCGGCCCATAGAAGTAGGGCTTCAGGCCTTCTACGGCACCGAGGGAACAGATTGGACAGGACTCTGCGCGGCGGTCTCCTTTACCACGCTGCCCATCATCGCGCTCTTCCTGTTCCTGCAAAAATATTTCGTCACCGGCGTCTACGGCACACAGGGCAGTGTCCGTGGCTGACGAACCACAACACGATCAACACCCACGAACGGGGCCAGGCATGACAACAATTGAATTCTTTGGCGGGATCGGAGTGATCGGATCGTCCAAGATCATGGTCTCCACGCCCACCGCGCGCGTGCTCCTGGACATGGGCTTGGACATCCCGTCCGAGCAAGACTTGTTCCGGGCCCCGGTGCGGGAACGCCCCGGGTTCGAACTGCGCGATCGCCTCGCCGTCGGGTATGCCCCCGCCATTCCCGGTGTCTATGACCCTGCCCAGCTGCACCCTGGCGCAGACCTGGGCCGACCCGACAACCGACAGACCGCCGTGTTCCTCTCCCATGCCCATCTGGACCACGACGGCGCCCTCGGCTTCCTCAGGCCCGACATCCCCGTGTACGCGCACCCCGACACGGTACTGCTCGAGGCGGCCATTGCCGTCTCCGGGACCGCAGGGCCCGGCAACCAGCCGGACTTGACGCCCATCACAGGGACGGTCGCCATCGGGGACATCACCGTCGAAGCGGTTCCCGTTGACCACGACATCCCCGGGGCATGCGGATTCCTGGTCACGACACCTGATGGAACGCTCGCGTACACCGGGGATTTGAACTTCCACCGCGACGGCGCGATGCGCAGCCGGGGCTTCGTGGACCGGGTCGCGGGGGTGGACATGCTGGTCACCGAAACAACCTTGCTCTCCTTCGATATGCCGGCCGACGCCATCGTCCAGGAACCCCGAAGCGAAGCAGACATACTCGATCTGGCCGCAGAAGCCATGACGCGCGCGCCCGGGCTGGCCCTGGTAAGCATGTACGTCCGTGATGTGGACCGCGCCAAGCGCCTCATCGCCCATGCAAGCGCACACGGCCGGGTCCTGGTCTGGCCCGGGCAGTCCGCCGCACTGTTGCACCACTACGGGGTCGAGGGCGTCTTCACGTGGGACCATTCCCGCCCGCAGACCAGCGGCCATACGGAAGCGGTGGTGCGTGCCGAAGCGAGCGGACGGGGATCAATCCGGACCGTAAGCCTGGACGCCGTCCGTGCCCACCCGTCGTCGTACTTGGTCCAGCCCGACGTCTCAGACGTACCCAGCCTCTTGGACCTCCCCCTCGCCTCGCCGCATCGGGGGCTAGGAACGTTCGTACCGTTCATCCACGCCCAAGGCGAGCCCTTGGGCCCGTTCATGGCCAACTGGCACACCTACCTGGAATGGCTCGACCTGCTTGACATCACCTTTGTCAGCATCGGCTCCACGGGCCATGCCACCGGTGAAGCGCTCCACAAGATGGTCGCGGACATCCACCCAGGCGTCGTCGTTCCCATCCACGGATTCAGGCCCGAAGCCCTCCAAGTGGACGTTCCCAGGCTCCTGCCCGAATACGGGGCCTCCTACACCCTTGACGGCCGCAAGCTCCCTTAAAGTCCTCAGCGAAGGAGCTCCGGCCAAGCGGCCGGAGCTCCGGCGGCGCGTCACTCCAATGATCGAAAGTCTCCCATGAATACCCTCCCGCCGGCTGTGGCCAGCGATGCCACCGTCTTTGACTCACCGTTGCCGCTGCTGGTTCTGGACTTCGATGGCACCATTTGCCTCGGGGACGGACCCGTACACGCCTACGCCGAAGCCGCCGGCCGCAGGCTCCCGGCACCGACCAGCAGGACCTTGCTCAAGGCCTTGGACCGCTTCCTCAACAACGACACGGACGAACGGCGTTACCCTGACGGTTACGCCGCCGTCGCGGGCCTCTTCGGGCCCCACCTCCAGGCCGATCAGCTGAATGCCGCCTTTACCGAAAGCCGCCAGCGCCTGGACGCGGGCGAGGTGGCAATATCAGCCCCACCCCGCCTCGCCGAATTCCTCCACGGCCTCGCAGGCCGTGCACTCCGGGTGGTCGTGACCAACGCTCCCGCGTCCGGCGTGAACGAAAGCCTCCATGCCCTCGGGCTCGGCGGCCATATCGATGCGGTCAGGGCGGACGCCGGCAAACCCTCCGGTTTCAGTGGGCTGCTCCCCCAAATGCTCCGAAACCGCGCACCCCGTCGCGTGCTCAGCGTCGGCGACATTTGGGAAAACGACCTGCGGCTCCCCCATGAAGCCGGCTGCGCCACGGCGTACATCGATCGCCACAAGCACCCGAGCGGCCCGTCCACTCTTCGCGGCCCCGACTTCCCGTCCCTCTATCCAGCGATCCAGGCCTGGGTGGAGAACCCGGACAGATTTCAGGAAAGCGGTCGCACTAGCCCGGCCTAGCAGAACCCGCCGAAATTGTTTCGGTCCGCTACCCCTCGACATACTTACTAAGCTTGCTTAGCATTAACGGACGGTAGCTACCGATTTCGCAAAGGAGTGCGGCCGGGCTTCCCGGCCGGCCACTTCAAATTCTCGGGCCTTAGTTGGAATTCAGAGGTCCCAAACGTATCCCATGCCCTAGCGGCTCACGCCCACCTACTTGGGTGACGTGCGCCCTGGACCATGCATGCGCCTGGCCACAGGGTGGACATAGGAAGAGAGCGAACAATGAAGGCAGTAGTTTACAAAGGACCGAACGACGTCAGCGTTGAGGAGATCCCCGACGCCAAAATTGAGCACCCCGCAGATGTGTTGGTGCGCATCACCTCAACGAACATTTGCGGTTCCGACCTCCACATGTACGAAGGCCGCACCAGCTTTGAACCCGGCCGCTCCTTCGGACATGAAAACCTGGGTGAGGTGGTGGAGACAGGCCCTGCCGTGAGCAAGGTCAAAGTGGGCGATCGAGTGGTACTGCCGTTCAACGTCGCCTGCGGATTCTGCAAAAACTGCGAACGTGGCTTCACCAACTACTGCTTGACGATGCAGCCTGAACCCAAGCTCGCCGGAGCCGCCTACGGCTTCGCGGACATGGGGCCATACCAAGGTGGACAAGCCGAATACCTGCGCGTGCCGTACGGGGACTTCAACTGCCTGCGCCTTGGCGAGGATGCGGCGGAGAAAGAACTCGACTACGTCATGGTCGCGGACATTTTCCCCACGGGGTGGCATGCCACTGAACTGGCCGGGGTGTACCCGGGCGACTCTGTCGTGATTTACGGTGCAGGCCCCGTGGGGCTCATGGCGGCCTACTCGGCGATCATCAAAGGCGCCGGCAAAGTCATGGTCGTCGATCGCCAAAATGACCGGCTGAAGCTGGCCGAACAAATCGGCGCCATTCCTGTCAACGATTCGGAAGTGGATCCTGTCGAATTCGTCAAGGACCAGACCATGGGCTTCGGCGCGGACCGGGGCTGCGAATGCGTGGGCTACCAGGCGCACGATCCCGGCGGAAACGAACAACCCAACATCACCCTGAACCGGCTGGTGGACTCCGTGCGCTTCGTCGGCGGCCTGGGCGTGGTAGGCGTGTTCCTGCCTCAAGACCCCGGCGCTCCCGACAAGCTCGCCAAGGAGGGCCAAGTGGCCTTCGACTACGGAAACTACTGGTTCAAAGGGCAGACCATGGGCTCCGGCCAGTGTCCCGTCAAGAAGTACAACCGGGCCCTGCGCGACCTCATCGCCGGCGGAAAGGCCAGTCCCTCTTTCATCGTCAGCCACGAGCTGCCGCTGGACGAGGCCCCTGAGGGCTACAGGAACTTCGACAGCCGCGAAGACGGCTGGACCAAAGTCGTCCTCCACCCGGCCGGGGTCTGAGAGAGTTCCGGAGAGGACGTAGCGCTGATGCGAGCGATGGTTTACCGCGGCCCGTACAAGGTACGGGTCGAAGAGAAAGACATTCCGAAGATCGAGCACCCGAACGACGCGATCGTAAGGGTGAGCAGAGGGGCCATTTGCGGCTCCGACCTGCACCTTTACCACGGCATGATGCCGGATACCCGCGTGGGAATGACATTCGGTCACGAGTTCGTGGGGACCGTGCACGACGTGGGCTCATCAGTGCAGAATCTGGCGGTCGGCGACCGGGTGATGGTGCCGTTCAACGTCTACTGCGGCTCCTGTTATTTCTGCGCCCGCGGCCTGTACTCCAACTGCCACAACGTCAACCCCAATGCGACGGCGGTGGGCGGCATCTACGGCTACTCCCACACGTGCGGAGGGTACGACGGCGGGCAGGCGGAATTCGTGCGGGTTCCCTTTGCGGACGTGGGGCCGTCAAAGATTCCGGACTGGATGGACGAGGAGGACGCGGTGCTGCTCACCGACGCCTGCCCCACCGGGTACTTCGGCGCCCAGCTCGGGGATATCGTTGAAGGCGACACCGTGGTGGTGTTCGGCGCCGGCCCGGTGGGTTTGTTCGCAGCCAAGTCCGCATGGCTGATGGGGGCCGGACGGGTGATCGTGATCGACCATCTGGAGTACCGGCTGGAGAAGGCGCGGTCCTTCGCTCACGCCGAGACGTTCAACTTCACGGACTACAAAGACATCGTTGTGCAGCTGAAGAAGGAAACCGACTATCTGGGCGCCGACGTCGTCATTGACGCCGTCGGCGCCGAGGCTGACGGCAACTTCCTCCAGCACGTCACCGCTTCGAAGCTCAAATTGCAGGGCGGCTCCCCCATCGCCCTCAACTGGGCCATCGATTCCGTTCGCAAGGGCGGCACGGTATCCGTCGTCGGGGCGTACGGACCCATCTTCAGCGCCGTGAAGTTTGGCGACGCGATGAACAAAGGCCTGACCATGCGGATGAACCAATGCCCGGTCAAGCGGCAGTGGCCGCGCCTGTTCGAGCACATCCGTAACGGCTACCTGAAACCCAGCGACATCGTCACCCACCGCATTCCGCTGGAACACATCGCGGAGGGATACCACATCTTCTCCGCAAAACTGGACAATATCATCAAGCCGCTGGTTGTTGCCGGCCAGTCCTGAAGGGAACGCGCATCATGACTGAGACAGCCACGCCATATATCGCCGGCAAACGCACACCAAAGAAGTCCGCGGATGACCTGCGGGCACAGATCCCGGGATGGGGCGCTGACCTCGACCCGGCCGACCGGCCCTCCTACCCCCGGGAGCAACCCGGGATCGAAACAGGCGCGCATTGGGACTTTCCGGAACGCCAACCGGAGAAATGGCCCCGGGAACGATCCATCGAGCACGCCGTCCTGCCCCCGGTTTTCGGGACCTCCACCCCTCCGGCCGGGGTCTCGGGTGCCATCCGGAGATATGCCTACAAGTACAGTGAGGGCCGGGCGGCGCACTGGCTGTTGCTGGTCGCAGCCGACAGGGTGGACGCCTGGGAGCACCATCTGAAGTCCTTTGCGACTCTCCACCCCGACAACCCGTTCACCGAGACCGGGGTGGCCAGTGAGTTCCGCCGGCACGGCCTCAGCTCACGGTACGGGCAAAAACGCGCGGACGTGAACCACCAATGGATCGATCCGATTATCGTCGGAGGCCCTTGGATTCTGGCCGCCATAGGGATTGGAGCTGCATTCAAGGCACTGCGGAAGCAGCGTAGCGCCTGACAACAACCTGCCACGGGGGCGCAGGGTGTCACCGGCAATGTGCGTACCGGTGACACCCACCCGCGGCTTTAGACCCGCGCCGCGCGCCGAAGCCCAAGGAGGAAAACGTGCAAAACAAATTCATGCCTGCCCTTTGCGGCAGCCCCCTGTGACTGAACCGATCCGGGTCGGGTTACTGGCGGACCCCGCCTCGCCTACGGAAATCGCGCGCCTCCTGACTGACCTTGGTCCGCAGGACGGCCGGGATAGCAGGGGCTGGGACATCGAGGTGGTGAGCGAACCCTTCACGGTGGATTGCGAGGACGTCGACACTGCCATGGCCCGGCTTCACGAACATGCTCGACGGCACGAATGGGAAATGGTTATTGGGCTGACCGAACTTCCGTTTCGTGACGGGGATGAGGGCCGCTACTTGCTCGCCGAGGCCGACCGGCGGCAGTCCACAGCCATGCTGTCACTGCCGGCGCTCGGCGGGTTCGGCATGCGTGCTCGGGCCCGGCGTGCAGTACGCGCGCTGATCCGCGGCATGGCATCGGATACGGAGGCGGACCATAGCCAGCAGATGCCGCGCTTCACCAGCCGCGGGCGGTTGCTTGTCGGCATGGTGCTTGCCAACCGTCCGTGGCTCCTGGTGCCCGGGCTCAAGTCAGCACTGGTGGCAGCGTTGGCAACAGGGGCGGTGGCAACCATTAACTCAACGGTTTGGTTGCTCGCCAGTTCGCTGTCGCCGTGGCGCCTTGTGGTCGCAACGATCGCCTCGATTGCCCTGGTTGTTGGGTGGCTCGTGGTCGACGGCGGACTGTGGGACCGGCCCGACGACGGTTCCGTGGACGCCAGGAAAAGATCCCGCCTCTACAACACCTCAACACTGATCACGCTGACAATCGGCATCATCATCTGCTACTTGGCGCTCTATGTGGTCAACCTGGCCTGGGCGCTGTTCATCCTCGACCCGGCCGTAATGGGCAACTATCTCCACTCGAAGCTCGGCTATGGCGACTTGTTCGTCCTGTCCTGGTTCGTCGCGTCCGCCGCGACCGTCGGAGGCGCCCTTGGCACGGGACTGGAATCGGAGGAAGCAATCCGCGCGGCCGCGTACTCCAAACGGGAGGAGGAGCGCCGCAATCGCCTCGCAGGCAAGAAACCCTAGGCTGGTTGCCAATGCGGTGAAGTCCTGGCGCACCGTGGTCAGCGGCGGCAGGAAGTAGTCTGAACCTTCTCTATCGTCGAAGCCGACGATGCTGACGTCGTCCGGCACGCGGACGCCGTTTTCAGCGAATGCCCGAATGAGCCCGAGGGCTGTGTGGTCGCTGGCTGCGAAAATTGCTTGGGGAACCTTGCCGTCATGGACGAGTTGGAGGCCAGTTTCGTAGGCCCAGCGGGGGCTCCAGTCCCCCTCGAGGCAAAGCCCAGGAGTGAGCCCTGCAGCACGGAGAGCGGCCTCCCCCCGGTTCGGTCGGATGCTAGGGGCTCAATGACTCCCGCAGCTGTTGCATTGCAACACGAACTACGGTCTCGGATCGGTGGATCTCCCTCACGTTCATCCCGGTAAACTCTTTCACTGCACGGCGCATGTTCTGGACGTTGCTGAATCCGCTTGATGTCGCGATTTCTGAGTAGGTCATTTTTTGTGCGTCGGCCTGAAGGAGGAGCTCCAGCGCTCTTCGAGTCCTCAACGCGCGTATACGCTCACCGAGGTGCAGTTCCTCATTCTCGAAGAAGTAGAACAGGGAGCGACGGGAGAGATTGAACCTTTCGGCGACCATTGCAACGTCCAGATCGGGATCGCTAAAGCTGGCTTCAAGGTATTTCTTCACGGCCCGGCTTAGAGCTGGTTTCTGCGCCTCGTCGCTGACCGGCGTTTCGAGCAGGGAACCCACAAGGTTCGCCATCACGGATCGGAGGATGTCTGCAGTTCCCGACGCCTCCCGGTCGATGCCTGGCCGCTTCCAACTCAACAGCGCAGGGATCACGAACGTGCCGACAATGGGGTGCTTTGCGAGGTCAGGCAGGCGAAGCAGGGAGCGCAACGCGCCCTCGCTCACCTCCAGACTGCTGCGGTCAACGTTGATCTGTACGGCATGAAAACCCTCCGGCGCATCGAAACTGCCGCCGACCGAGGTATCGATGAACCTGACTGAGCCCGGCGGTATTGGCTCTGGTACGCCGTTGAGTGCGAGGGTCAGGGCGGGCGCTTTGCGGAAATAGACCAGCCGCAGGTCGTGGGTGTCGGGATTGGGCGCCCACGAGCCCACTGCGGGGGCGTTGTATATTTCTATGAGGCTGAAGCCTGGACCGGCGAGGCTGAGGGCCGAAGGAGCGAAAAGCACCGGCGCCGCATCTTTCGACTTTTCCAACCGCATCGGAGCTTCGACAGCACTGCTGTACCAGGTTCGCCAGTGTTCGAACCTTTGTTCGGGAGTGAGGCCTTCCGGCACAGTGTATCGTCGCAGCTGGCCGCTGTTCTCACCGGCAGATTGAGGCATAACATCCTCCTTTTTCGCCAGCGTGGACCTTCATGGCGGTCCAAGGGCGGGGCCCCGGCGTCTTGGGGCAGCGGTCGCTGTGGCACGCAAGGCGGGCCAGAAAAGCCGCAGCTGGTAGGCCTATTTTAGTCGTGTGCATCTCTAATTGGTACGTTGATGGCTTCTGTCATGCCACGGCGAGATCGTTGACCCGCTGCGGGGCGAGGACATGTTCGATGGCCAGGATGCCGGCCCCGACCACTCCGGCTTCCGGGCCGGTTTCGGATCGGGTGATAGTCAAGTGCTGGGTCGCCAAGGGGGTTGAGCGGGAATAGACGGTTTCACGGATGCCGGCAATCAAATCTTCTCCGGATTGTGCAAGGGATCCACCGACGACAATCAAGGAGGGGTTGATGAGGCTCACACACATGTTGAGCATCTCTCCGATGTCGCGGCCGGCCTGCCGTACGGCTTGAATGGCAGCCCGATCGCCCGAACGGACGAGTGAGACGACATCGTTCGCGGTGACCGCTTCGAGTCCGTTTTCGCGGAGATGGGCGGCGACGGCGGGTGCGCCTGCGATGGCTTCGAGGCAGGCGTCCTTGCCGCAGCGGCATTGGATCCCTGCCGCCTTGGAAATGGCAATATGGCCGACATCTCCTGCGACCCCTGCCGCGCCCCGTTGCAATATTCCCCCACTGATAATCCCGGAGCCTATGCCGGTGGCAACTTTAAGGAACATCATGTTGTCCTCGTTGGGCCAGCGAGTAGCCCGCTCGCCGAGGGCCATGATGTTGACGTCGTTGTCGACCAGTACGGGAACGTCAAAGGTCTGCTGAACGTATCCGGGTACATCGAATCCGTCCCATCCCGGCATGATCGGCGGGCTGGTCGGCTTTCCCGTGGAGTGTTCGACCGGACCGGGAAGCCCGATGCCGGCCGCGACGATGTCCGCTGCCGGACGCTTCGCCGTTTTCAAAAGACCCTGCAGCGTCATCGCCAGCCAGTCCAGAACAGCTTCCGGTCCGCACGAAATCTCTAACCGGTCAGTGGTTTCGAAAAGAATCTTGCCCGACAGGTCGGTGAGGGCCACGGTTGCGTGGGTTGCACCGATGTCGGCGGCAGCGGCCAGCCGCGAACCCGGGTTGAAGGCCAGCCGCGCCGAGGGGCGCCCTCCTGTCGATGCCGCATCCGACACCGGTACGACCAGTCCGAGCTCCAGGAGCGCCTCGAGGCGGGAACTGATAGCGGCCCTCCCCAACCCCGTTATCGCACCCAGCTCGGCCCTGGTTCGCGGACGCCCGTCCCGCAGAATGCGCAAAAGCTCGCCGGGGCCGCCGTTGTCCATATCTCTCCATTTCGAGGGTCTAAAAGGTGGCTGGAGCTGGGCACCAATACGCCGCGCTCACAGGCCCGAGGGCACCTTGCCTCCACTCAGTGTTGAGGGGCATATTCGGTCCCGTCCACCCGTCCACGCCCAAAGCATCAAAAGGTGCAACTTCGGCGTGCGCTCCATCGCCAAGAGCGTCAAAAGGTGCAGACTTTTGCTTGCTCACTGACAAAAGCCGCGTGGTGCGTGTCACTGTGGCGGCATGGAAAACGACAAAACCACGACAGCACCTTCCCGGATACGGGCTGGCTTCGTCGGTGCCGGGTTCATGGCTGACGTGCACAGCAAAGCCGCCCGGGCCGCGGGGGCGGACCTCGCTGGCATCGCTTCCTCGAGCCATGCCAGCGCCGCCCGCGCCAAGGATCGCCTGGGCGTCACGCAGGCTTACGCCTCCGTCCAGGACCTCGTCGAGGACGACACGATCGACGTCATCCATGTGTGCACTCCCAACGTCACCCACGCCGCGCTCGCGGAGGCAGCCCTGAACGCAGGCAAGCATGTTGTCTGCGAGAAGCCCCTCGCCACCAATGTGAAGGACGCTGTGGCACTGACTGCCCTTGCGAACAGCCGGGGGCGCACCGCTGCGGTGCCTTTTATCTACCGTTTTCATCCCATGGTCCGGGAAGCTCGGGCCAGGGTGCGGCTTGGCCAAGTCGGACGTGTCCTGACCGTCCAGGGTTCATTTCTTCAAGACTGGCTTCTGTCGAGCGAAGACGACGACTGGAGGGTCGATGAAAGCCTGGGCGGCCCCTCACGGGCCTTCGCCGATATCGGTTCGCACCTGTGCGACGTCGTCGAATTCGTACTTGATGACCGGATCAGCAGCCTGGCCGCTCTGAACCGGACCGCCTTCAGTCAACGGGCGGGCCGGGACGTCCGGACCGAGGACATTGTTTCGGTCGTCTTCGAGACGAGCGGCGGTGCCGTGGGGACGCTCCTGATCAGCCAGGTCGCCCCGGGGCGAAAGAACCGCCTGGCCCTGGAAATTTCAGGAACGACGGAAACACTGACCTTTGACCAGGAGCAACCGGAAACCCTGTGGGTCGGGCGCCGTTCCGGCTCCCAACTGCTGGTCCGCGATCCGGCAGCCCTTGATCCATCCGCTGCCCGATACTGCAGCCTGCCCCCAGGCCATCCGCAGGGCTACCAGGATGCCTTCAACGCCTTCATCTCCGATGTTTACCTCGCGGTGAGAACCGGGACAGTTCCGGACGGCTTGCCCCTGTTCGAGGACGGCCTGCGGGCTGCACGACTCACAGCAGCCGTCCAGCGCTCCGCCCGTGAAGGCGGCTGGCAAGAAGTTCCACCCAACCACCCGGAATCCACCGGGCGCAAAACACCACTATTAACCCTTAAGGAAAGGCAGTAGGATGATCCGTTCTCTCCATCGCGCAATGCGATCCCGCATCGGTGCGGGCCTGGGAGCCGCGCTCACCGTGACCCTGTTGGCAACCGCATGCTCGGGCGGGCCGGCAGCACCCAACACCGCCGCAGCCAAACCGGCAGAACTGCGGATGCTCTACACCACCGATGAAGCCAATAGCGCCGCCGTCGCATCGCTTGTACCCCAATTCAAGGAAAAGTTCGGGATCGATCTGAAGATCGACAACCAGCCGTACGACGCGCTGCAGCAGAAGGTCTTCTCGGAGTTCGCGTCCAACAGCAGCTACTACGACATCGTCGTCGTCGATACCCCGTGGGCGCCGGCCCTCGTGCAGAACCTCGAACCCCTCACCCCGTACATCCAGAACCCGGCCCTCAACCCCGACAGCCCGCAATCCAACGTGAGTGACTTCATCCCCAAAGTGTTCTATGACACCGCTGTCTACAACGCTGAGTCCCCGATCAAGCGCTACCCGGATCCTACGGCGAAGCCGGACGTGTCCGCGATCAAGAACGCCGGATTCGACGTGTACGGAATGCCGATCCAGTCGAACGTGGCGGTCATGGCCTACCGCAGCGACCTCTTCAACGACCCGACCCAAAAGGCGAACTTCAAAGCAAAGTATGGCAAGGACCTCACGGTTCCGAAGACTTGGGACGACTATGCCCAGGTAGCGGAGTTCTTCACCCAGCCCGACAAGAAGCTTTACGGCACGACCGTCATGGCAGGTGTCGGAGACTGGGCCACGGACGACTTCAAGACCCTGCTGGCATCGTACGGCGGAGACGGGACGCTCGCGGACGAGGGCGGCAAGCCTTCGTTCAACACTCCGGAAGGGACCCAGGCCCTGGCCTATTACGCCAAGCTCGCACAAAGCGGACATGTCCCTCCGGGCAGCACATCAGCTGATTGGGGCACGACAGCCGAATCGTTCGGCAGCGGGCTGACCGCCATGACGATCAACTACCACGACCTCAAGCTCGCTGACAACGTCAAGGGCGGAACAATCGGCTACGCCCCCGTCCCCACCGCCAAGTCCGCCGGCCCGCACTTCGGTACATGGATGCTGAGCGTGAACAAGAATTCCAAGAACAAGGAATGGGCTTACCAGGGAATCAGCTGGCTGACTGCCGCTGAACAGCAGACGACGATGACCGCCAAGTCCCTGCACCCCAGCCGTGCCTCCGTCTACGCGGGTGTCAAGAGCGACAACCCCCTCGCTCCCTTCTACGACACCCTCGGGAAATCCCTCGCTGTCGGCGTTGGCCGCGCACGGCTGACCAACTACACCGAAGTCAGCCACGAAGTGGCCGTCGCGGTGAACAACGCGGCAACAGGCGCTTCCTCACCATCGGATGCCCTCAAGTCGGCATCAGACAAGGTTTCGGCCCTCCTTAAATCGGCCGGCTACTAACACAACGGACCGCTCAAGGTCGCCCAAGGAGTATCGACAATGAAAGCAACCGCCGCACCATCGGATGCGTCCTTGACGGTTGACTCTTCCCGCCTCGCGGCCGGCCGTACCACGGCCGGTCCGCGGGACAGGAAGCCGCTCACCTGGAAAAAACGTTCCACCCCGTGGGCCTACATGGCCCCGGCCATGCTCGTCCTGCTGCTGATGACGGTGGCCCCGGCCATCTTCATCTTCTACTCGGCCTTCCGCAACGACAAGATCCTCGGAGGAGCCGGCAAATTCGTCGGGTTGGACAACTTCATCAAGGCGGTCACCAACGCCTCCGTCCAGCACGCATTCCTCATCACTTTCGGCTTCGTCGCGGCTGCCGTGATCTTGGAGATGATCCTGGGATTCGCCCTGGCACTACCGCTGGCGGCCCAGACCCGGGCCAACAAAGTCGGGGCCGCCCTCATGCTGCTCCCGTTCGCCGTCACCCCGGCGGTCGCGGCCATGGTTTTCAAGCAGCTGCTGAATCCCAACTACGGTTGGGTCGGTTACTACCTCGGCGTCTTCGGATTCCCCAAAGGCGTGGACCTGCTCGGGGATCCGACATCCGCATGGATCGTCCTGATCATTCTCGATCTGTGGCAGTGGACACCGTTCATCGCGCTGATCCTCATGGCCGGCCTCCAGTCCCTACCCGGAGAGCCCCGGGAAGCGGCCATGGTGGACGGAGCGACCCCATGGCAGATGTTCCGGCACATTACCTTTCCAGCCATGGTGCCGTTCATTGCCATCGCGGCGGTGCTGAGGACCATCCAAGCTTTCAAGACCTTCGATTCGTTCAAGATCCTCACCGGAGGCGGACCAGGTGAATCGACCGAAATCATCAACCTGGGCATCTTCCGCGTAGGCCTTCAGAGCTTTAATGTCGGTCTCGCCTGCGCCTTGGGCGTGGTCTTCCTGATCATCCTCTCGCTCCTTGTCCCCTTCATGCTTCGCGTCATCGGCCGCCGAGCAGACCCCGAGGAAATGTAATGACAACGACATCATCAACCAGCCGCGGCGGCGCAGCGGCACGCGTCATCATCGGACGCACTTTCCTGTGGGCATGGCTCCTGATCGGCCTCGTGCCGTTGGTGTTCATGCTTGTCACCTCCATCAAGCCGGCGGGGATAGCCAACCAGATTCCCCCGGCCTGGATCTTCCAGCCCACACTCGACAACTACGCCGCCGTGCTGTCACCCGGAGGCGGGAAATCCGAAAGCTTCGGTCAGCTGCTCAGCAACAGTGCCATTGTCAGTCTCGGTGCCACTGCCTTGGCAATCGTCGTCGGCGTCCCTGCCGCATATGCCCTGACAATGCGCGATTTTCGGGCCCGCAAAGGCCTCTCATCGTGGATCCTGTCGACGTACATGTTCCCTCCCATCGTTGCTGTCATCCCGATTTTCGTCTTCGCCGGCAAGCTCGGGCTCATGGACACTTACCCGGTCCTGATCGTCCCGTATGCCGCCTTCAACCTGCCTATCGTGGTCTGGATCCTGCGCAGCTCCATCCTGCAGCTGCCCTACGAGATCCAGGAAGCAGCCATGGTCGACGGGGCCTCCACATGGCAGGTTCTCCGCCGGATCATCTGGCCTCTGCTGGTGCCGTCGGTCGCGACAGCCGCCGTGCTGACCATCGTCCTGTCCTGGAACGAATTCCTGTTTGCCCTGTCCCTAACCCGCAGCGGAGCGAAGACCGCGCCTGTCGGCCTGCAGCAGTTCACCGGCATGTACGGGACGGACTGGGGAAACATCACCGCCGCCGCGACCATGATCGTCGCACCCATTTTGGTTCTCATGGTCGTGCTGCGCCGCCAGATGGTAGCCGGCCTCACCTTCGGCGCGGTCAAGTAAATGAGCATTGGAGAAACAAAAATGAAAGCAGTTATCCTTCCCGGCGACAAACGAGTCACCGTTGTGGAACGCGACGTCCCGGAACCGGGACCATACGAGGTACTGGTAAGGACCCGCGCATCCGCTATCTGCCGCAGCGACATGAGCATCTACTACGGCACCCCCATCGTCGGGGGCGAAGGTGCCGGCCAAGGTTCGGTAATCCCCGGGCATGAAGCGGCCGGCGAAGTCGTCAAAATCGGGAGCGCGGTGACCCACGTCAAAGAAGGCGATCGGGTGGCCGGCTACCTCGCCCTGGGCTGCGGATTCTGCGAGTACTGCCTTAGCGGCTACATGATGCTGTGTGACGAGTGGAAATGCTTCGGTTTCGACGTCCACGGCGGTGACGCCGACTACTTTGTGCTTCCCGAACGCAATTGCCTTCAGCTCCCCGACGAACTCAGCTTCCGCGCCGGCGCAGTGATGACCGACATGGTCGGCAGCCAGTACCACGTGCAGAAGCAGCTCGGTGTGGCAGGCGGAAAAACCGTCGCTGTCTTCGGCATGGGACCGATGGGGTCCGCCGCGGTACTCATCGGCAAGGCTTTCGGCGCCCGGGTCATCGCAGTCGACGTCATCGACCACCGGCTCGAACAGGCCAGCTCGCTCGGCGCGGACGCCGTCATCAACAGCACAACAGTCGACGCAGTCCAGCAAATCCGGAACCTCACCCAGGGCCGCGGAGCGGACATCTGCATCGATTGTTCCGGCAACCCCGCCGGACAGAACGCGGCTTTGGACGCCGCGGCCAAACTAGGCGCCGTCGCCTTCGTCGGCGAGTCGCGGGCGACACAGATCAACCCCAGCGACCAGATACTCCGGAAACTGCTCACGGTGGTCGGCGGCTGGTACTTCCCCATCAGCGACTGGGAAGAAATCGTACGCCTGGTCATCGACCAGAAAATCCCCGTCGAAAAGCTCATCAGCCACGACTTTTCCATCGATCAGGCCGAGGAAGCCTTCCGCGCCTTCGACCAGCGCGAAACCGAAAAAGCCGTCTTCGCCTGGTAAACCCCAACAGACGCTCCCAAGGAGAGAACCCATGTTCAGATATGCCGCCGAACTCGTCCCCTACCACGACCACGGCTTCGAAGACTCGATCCGCGACCTTGCCGAGATCGGCTTCAAGGAGGTCAACCTATGGTCCTCCGCAGCACCGCTGGCCCACCACGTCAACCCCGGAGATGACCCGGGCAAAATCCTTGGCGTGCTGGACAAATACGGTGTCAAACCCTGCGGCCTCACGGTCTACGGAAAGACCCAGGACGAAATCCTCGAACGGGTCGAGTTCGCCGCAGACCTCGGAATCAACACGCTCATCTTCGACTGCGAAGCCAACTACCCGGACTTCGTGTCCACCTTCCTGCCACCCATCGTCGAAGCGGGAGCCCGCCGCGGAGTCCGGATCGCGGTCGAGAACCACCTCACCGTCCCGTTCGCGGAGGACTTCGAATCCGGAGCCAACGAGGACAAGCGGTGGGACGAGGGCGTGGACACCCTGGCACAGATGAAGCGGCTGATCCGGGACATCGACGACCCTTACCTTGGGGTCTGCATCGCTCCGCCGCATCTGTGGGTCATGCAGGACACGATCAGCGAGGCGATTACCTTCCTCGCCGAACGCAAGCGGCTCTTCTACTACTACATCTGGGACATCGACCGCGCGTACAAGCACGGCACCGACGGGCTCAACTTCGGCCCCGCGGACCAGCAACTCCCCCGCCCGGACGGAACCCTCGACCACTCCGTCCTGCTGGGGACACTCCGGCGCGTCGGTTACGAAGGCGTCGCCAGCCTGAAATGCCATGGGACCCAAGGGTGGAGCTTCGAAAAAATCGGTGCATACCTTCGCGAGTCCGACGCCTATGTTAGGGATTGCATGAAAAAAGCCCACGCCCTCTGAGGATCCCGATCCACTAGACACCCCGCAAGGAGAACCCATGCCCCGCCCGTTTACCCTGTTCA
>NZ_JAKEEC010000027.1 GCF_021483235.1 Arthrobacter alkaliphilus
TGAATATGGCAGTTTGGTTCAGGACCGGTGTGACGGCTTGAACCAGGACCACCCACGACTCGCCGGTTGCTTGTGACGGTTTGAGTCAGGACCACCTCCAGTGTTGTTTTCATCTGATGAAAGCGAGCATTTGGAGGTCCGGATGAGGGTGCGCATGGAGCTGTTTGCCAAGATCCGCAGAGACGCCCGCGTGGAGGGCGTATCAATCCGCGGGCTGGCAAAGCGGTATCAGATCGGCAGGGACACCGTCCGGCAGGCCTTATCGGATCCGGTCCCGCCAGCGCGGAAGACGCCCGTCAGATCATCGCCCCGGCTGGACCCGTTCAAGCCCGCGATCGATGCCATGCTGAACGAGGACACGACGGCGCCGCGGAAGCAGCGCCACACCGCCCGCAGGATCCTGGCCCGGCTCATTGAGGAGCACGGAGCCGAGGAGTTGTCGTATTCAACCGTGCGTGACTACGTGAGGGTCCGACGGGCGCAGATCGATGTCGAGGCCGGCCGCCGGGTTGAGGTATTCATCCCGCAGGAACACGCCCCCGGAGCCGAAGCGGAAGTGGACTTCGGCGAAGTCTGGATCATGCTAAACGGGGTGAAGACGAAGTGCCACATGTTCATCTTCCGGTTGTCCCACTCCGGCAAGGCCATCCACCGGATTTACCCCACGCAGGCCCAGGAAGCATTTTTGGAAGGCCATATCGAAGCGTTCAACGAGATCGGCGGCGTTCCGGTCAAACACATCCGCTATGACAACCTCACCAGTGCCGTCCGGGCTGTGGTGTTCGGCCAGGGCCGGAACCGCCTGGAGAACGACCGGTGGGTGTTGTTCCGCTCCTTCTATGGTTTTGATGCCTTTTATTGTCAGCCAGGTCTTGCCGGGGCTCACGAGAAAGGCGGGGTCGAGGGCGAGGTGGGCTGGTTCCGGCGCAACAGGCTGTCCCCGATGCCCGTCGTGAAGTCCCTCGAGGAGCTCAACGACCGGATCCGGGCCTGGGAGGTCCAAGACGATCAGCGGCGGATCAATGACCGGATCCGCACCATCGGCCAGGACCTCGCCGCCGAGCGCCCGTTTCTGGCACCGTTGCCGGCCGAAGAGTTCGATCCCGGCCTCGTGCTGAACCCGAGGGTAGACAGGTCCTCGATGATCACGGTGCGGATGGTGAAGTACTCCGTGCCGGCACGGTTCATCGGCCGACGAGTCCGGGTCTCCTTGCGGGCATCGGAGCTTGTAGTGTTCGACGGCCGCGCCGTGGTGGCCCGGCATCAGCGGATCGTTACCAAGGGCGCGCAGTCGGTCCAGCTGGACCATTACCTGGAGGTCCTCAAGACCAAGCCCGGCGCTTTGCCCGGCTCCACCGCTTTGGCCCGGGCACGGGAGTCCGGGGCGTTCACCAGCGCCCATGAAGCCTTCTGGGCCGCCTCGCGCCGGGTCAACGGCGACGCCGAGGGAACCCGTGAATTGATCGACGTCCTGCTGCTCCACCGTTCCATGGGCGCGGCAGACATCGAGGCAGGGATCGCCGCGGCACTGGGCGTGGGCGCGGTCAGCGCCGATGTCGTCGCGGTCGAAGCCCGCAGACTCGCAACAGCTCCCGCCGGGGGTTGGGCCGGTTCGGACCGTCATCCCGGTGCTCATGCTGAAGCGAAAGTGCAACGAGTTGTCAGCCTGACCCAGCGCCGGCTGATGGACCCCGCAGCGGTCATCGCAGGGCTTCCGCACGATACTCGGCCGCTGCCATCGGTCAGTGCCTATGACGAGCTGCTGGCCAAACGCGCCCAAAACCCTGCAGGAACCGAGTCGAAGGAGAACATCTCATGAGTCCCACCGCAGCGGCCACCACCATCACACCGACCCTGCGCCGACGGCGAGGCCTGACCGAACAGGCCGCGGTAGCGGCCGTGGACCAGGCCTGCCGCCGGCTGCGCTTGCCCACCGTTAGGGCGGTCCTGGACGAAGCCCTCACCGTCGCCGGGAAGGAACAACTCTCCTACCAGGGTTTCCTGGCTGAGCTGCTGCTGGCCGAGTGCGATGACCGGGACCGCCGCTCCTCCATCCGCAGGGTCAAAGCCGCAAACTTTCCAAGGCCCAAGTGGCTTGGGGACTTCGATTTCGACGCGAACCCGAACATCAACCCCGCAACCATTCATACCCTCGCGACCGGGGACTGGATCCGCAAAGGCGCACCCCTGTGCCTGATCGGAGACTCCGGAACGGGCAAAACCCACCTGCTCATCGGGCTCGGCACCGCGGCAGCGGAACAGGGCTACCGGGTCAAATACACCCTCGCCACGAGGCTCGTGAACGAACTCGTCGAGGCCGCCGATGAGAAGGTCCTGGCCAAGACCATCGCCAGATACGGGCGGGTCGATCTGCTGTGTATTGACGAACTGGGCTATATGGAACTGGACCGCCGTGGTGCCGAACTCCTTTTCCAAGTTCTCACCGAACGCGAGGAAAAGAATTCAATCGCGATCGCATCCAACGAATCGTTCTCCGGCTGGACCAAAACCTTCACGGACCCGCGGCTCTGCGCCGCGATCGTGGACCGGCTGACCTTCAACGGCGCCATCATCGAAACCGGCACCGACTCCTACCGCCTCGCCCACACCATCGCCCAACAAACCGCAGGCTAGGCAGGCGGTGGTTCGCCATCCAGCGCACTTAGAGGTTCCGGTATCGGCCCCACCGAACCCAAGCGAACGCTGCGGCACAGGCGAAGCTCAGGTCAGCAAGTAGAAACCAGATGAATCCTCTGTCTTGCTCAATGAAAATGACGACGGTGAACAGAACCACAAAAGCGGAAGCAACTACGGCGCGGATGAGCAGCTCAGTGGGGGTCGAATTCTCGATTATCTTGGCCCGGACGCGGGGGCTGTCTGTGAGGCCAAGCAGGTCGGTGACCCTCCGCCTTGCCGAAACATCCTTGTCCCCACTCATACCCACAGAATAGCGAACATGCTAGGACCAGTCACCGGGTGAATCGCACGTGCATCAGCCGGTCACAAAGACTGTGCATAATGTGTTGCGCCGTCTAATTCTCCGAGTTCGTAAAAGTTCCTCAAACGCGTGTCTCAAGACCGCACTCGAAATTGTGAACCTAAAAGCCAGTGACTGCTGTTTCACGCCCCCAGGGGCGTGGGTGGTCCTGGATCAGGCCGTCTCTGTGGTCCTGGGTCAGGTTGACATACTCATCCAGTCCGCCGGTTCCGACGTAGATGCCGCCGAATCCGAAGATTGGGTGTTTCCAGATGGCTGCCAGGGACGGGGTCAGGTTGGTTGTCGTGGACAATCCTGCGGGAACCGCGGTGACTCCTGCGTCGCATTGCAAATCGGACGGGCTGGTGGTCTGGGTTGTGACCGAACGGGCAGGTGTGGTGCCGAAGGACTGGGCCGCTATGGCGCCGGTGGTGAGGGTCGGGTCGATGCTGTTGATGGTGCCTGCGGTGTAGGCGTCGGCCGGGGTGGTAGGGGTGACGGATGCGGTGGTTGTCCCGTCGGGGTTGTTGGTCAGGGTGCTGATGTAGACGATGGCGCCGGATTCGATAGCGGGGGTGGGGGCGAGGACGAGGACCTGCCCGGCAGTGATTGTCGTGCCGTTCACGGCGGGGCCGGTGAGGGTGACGGTGGCAACCTTCTGCGTCGTAGTGTCCCGTGTGAGGGTTTTGATGGCGGCGGCCGGGACCTGGACGGTCCGGGTGNACTCGGGAAAGATGATGCCTGGACTAACGCCGATCATCTTTGGTCTCATGTTCATTTTCGTCGGTATTAGGAGGCTTCGAATAAAGAGCAACCCGTAACCGTCCCTGCTTTGGCAACTTTCGTAACGTCCTTGCCTGGACACGGTGCAGGTCGATACCCGTCAAAAAAACGACGACGATATTCCCGCAGTCCTCTAGCGACTCGGCGGAGTTGGCCCGGAGCGTTTTGCTTCTGGGTAGGCGCGTCTCATTAATTCTAAGAAGTACGCACATGCTTCAGCTTCGGACGGAAACTCGTGTTCATGGCTTCGGGTCCCACGCTCCGTGTAATAGACAATGAACTTCCTCCCTTGCTGTTCCATGTTTAAGGTGTCGTTCCGGTCGCTGCCGTGTATGACGTACGAATCCGGTGGGAAACCTTCTGCTGCGAGGGAAAGTTCGAGCTGCTTTCTGTCCATGCCTTGATTATGGAACCAGCAACGGCAAAACGTGCTTCAGACAGGTCATCCCGTTCAGGCACGCTCGATGACTGTGGTTATGCTTTCCGTTTCCCTGTGTAATACCCGGCAAACATCAGGATGAGCCCGCAAACAATGATTACGGGTGGGGAGCCGTCGATTCGCTCCGGAGGGACCCGGATGGCCAGCAGTGTCCCGATCAGCGCATTAAGCGCACCCAAGCAGAGAAGAATTATGCCGAGCCGCCGGGGTGCCATGACGCCAGCATAATCGCCAGTAATCTTCGCTAACCAGAGCGTGGCGTCCGTGAGTCGATGCCTGGGCGGACCCCAAGGAAAGTCGGCCGCCCGGTATCACCCGTAGGGTCAGCTTTTCGGGTTGAGTTTTCCGCGGGCGATGCTGTCGGCGGAGTGGGCGGGGTCCCCGTTGTACGGCTGGTCGGAGATATCGACAATGGGGTATTGGGCCAGATCAACCCCTGCCGGGATGGCGAAGCTGCCAGAGTCGTTGGCGAGGACGCCCAGGCTGACCATTTTGGTCAAGTCGGCAGAACCGACCCAGACTCCGCGGAATCCCGCGATGTGTTCGTTGGAGAGCCTGACCACCAGCTGCCGGCTTCCGTCAGGGAGTTGCTCCACCTGCGCATTTCCACTCCCGGTGTGCGCGGGCAGCGGGGAGAGGGCTGTTTGGGCCAGGATGGCGACGGCCGGAACGGACTGGGTGGACACCGGCGCCGGGGTTCCGGTGTCCCGGAGTGCTCCGGCGGCGGCCCATCCGGCAGCCGCGCCGAGGACGATGCCGGCGGCCACGGCAATCCAGGGGCCGGTACGGGCACGGCGGCCTTTGGTGCCGGACCGTAACGGAACCGGTGTCCGCCCGGAGTCATTACCGTGGGTCGACGGGGTGCCGGGCGTGGCCGTCCTGAGTGGTTGCTTCTCGGCAGGGGACGGGTCCCCTCCGGCTTGCTGGGTGAGGGGATCTGCCGCGAGACTCGGCGAGAGGCCGAGGGCATGGTGGATGGCGGTCCAGTTGTGACTGCCGGGTACCTCGAGTTCGATGCCCGTGGGATCGAGGGTCGCGATGTGCACGGCGTGTTGCAGGCTCCGGAGCGTTTCGCTGCATGTGGGGCAGCTTAGGAGGTGGTCTGCTTCGGCGTCTGTGCCCAAGCGTTCCCCGAGGGCAAGGAGGCTGAGGAGTTCCGGGTCAAGGTGTTCCATGTTCCACCTCCAGGCGTGTGCGCAATCGGGTGAGGCTGCGCCGGATGTGGCTTTTGACGGTACCGAGCGGCAGGTTCAGGCGGGACGAGATTTGGTCGTGGGTCAGGTCTTCGTAGAATGCCAGCCGCATTATTTCCTGCTGTGGTTCCCCTAGGTGCTCCAGTTCTTCCTCCAGGGTCAGACGGTCGGCGACCTCTTCGACGTCCCCGGCATGCGGCGCGGGGACGGGGTCAGCAACCAGGTGAAGGGCTGCTTGTTCGATGTGGCGTTGGCGGGAGCGGGCGGACAAGGCGTCGGAGATCGCATTGCGGGCGATCCCGATCAGCCAAGCGGGCAGTCGTGCCGCGTCGGGGCGATAACTGGTCCGTGATTTCCAAGCCCGGATGAAGACCTCCTGGGTGACGTCGTCGGCCGCGGCGCGCTCTCCCAAAGTTCGCAGCGCCAGTGTGTAGACCAGCGGACCGAACCGCTGGTAGGCCTGCGCGAGGACGCGTTCGTCGCCACCGGCAAATGCTCGATCGAGACCGGGGTCCCAGTCGTGCGTTTCGGCAGCCTCCATCGGTGTTCCTTTGAGCGGCAACTGGTCGTATTGAAGCACATTATGCCCCCGACCATCGGGGTTCCGCCATGGCCGAACGGGACCGGCCGCCCGGGGACACCAACGCAGGCATGCCGATTGGGGCCGCGGTCGACGCGGCCCCAACCGGTAGTGGGATCGGGCTAGCTGCGGGCGTCCGGAGGGCTAGTCCTCGTCGTCGTCGTGCCCGCACGGTGAGGAGTCGACCACCTGCACAGCGACTCCGAGGTTGTTCTCGGCGAGGCTTCCCCAGGCGTAGATGATTGTGTTCTTCCCCTCAGTGACCTTGATGTCGGCGGGACCGATCAGCGGGGCTGTGGTTCCGGCGGCGGCGACCGAGGCGGAGACGGTTCCGGTATCGAGGGTCAGGGTCTTTTGATGCGGGTTGGTCAGTCCCTTGATGACCGCGGTTCCGCCGGCCAGGACGTCGACGGCGGGCGCGGCGGCGACGTGCCGGACGGTCAGCTTGCCCGTTCCATCCGGGCCGGCCGAGGTGTCATTGGTGAACAGCGTGGCCGTGGGGGTGCCGTCAGCGGCCTGATGTGCGACCGCCGTGTAATCCCGGCCGGCTTCCAGGTCCACTGTGACGGGGCCGATCACGGGGTTATCGGCACTGGTGGCGTCAGGGCCGGTGATCGCGATCTTGTGGTCGCCGTCGGGAACGTTCAACGGCCCGGCCAGCGTGCCCGGCTTGAAGTGGTCCAGGGTGAGCTTGCCGTCGACCCAGACGTCCACGGTAAGGCCCGGGACGCCGTGGAGGACGGACAGTTTTGCTGTTCCTTCGTCCTGGTGGTGCCAGGTGCCGGCCTGGGCCGGGGCGGCCAGTGCCAGTGCTGCCAGCAGCGTCATTGCTCCGGCGGCTGCAAAGATTTTCTTGCGCATTTCCAACTCCTAAGAAGGGCCCGCATGGGGGTGTGGTTTTGCTTACACCCCTACTACCTGTCGAAGGCCGTTCCCGGATGCACCCTCAGGGAAGTTTCTTGCCCCGACCTTGGATGCTCCACGGATTCGACTGCCCGGGCGGGGGGCGGACCGCCCAACTGCCCGGCCGGCTTCCTCATCCGGGTCAGCTGAAGGTCAGTCAGAAATGGGGGCCACCGCGGGCAAGCCGCGGTGGCCCCTGGTGGATCGCAAGGGATCCTTCGTTCGGTTGGCGCCACGCCCCCCATTAGCCCCGTGGCGACAATCGGGCAGGACACCCCGGATCTCGTGTTCCGCGAATGCCAAACGATATAAAACTATCAGTCAGGGGGGTATTAAATCCAGACCTTGGTCCAACAGGCGTTTACCGCTCCGGAAAAGGTGGGAAATCTGCGAGCCTCGGGACAGGCCCTTCGAAAAACATGAACCAGCCCCATCATTGTGGCGCTCGTTCCCAGGACATATTCTTTGAGCTGATCAGTAATCGGGGGTGCGGTCGAATGGCCGAAAAAATCAGACGCTTATCTTTGGTCTTTACGCTATTGGCCGTCCTGAGCGCGTGCGCAGGCCCTGCCACGCCGATGACCGAAGTCTCCAGGGAAGTGCCCGCCCTTGCTGCTTCTGGCATGCCAACAAGGCTTTATACCCACTGCGGAATTAAGGAATTGCGCGTCGAGGACACATTCTTCTTCGCCGAAACACCGTTGGACGACGGTCACGGCAATCCCCCTCCGGGATGGGGAAATCCCTATCAGGACGGCGCCGTGACCGTGTCCGGTTCAAAAGCTGTATTTCGGGATGACAATGGCCACGTTGTCACCTTCCTTGCCCGTCCCGGTGCGACAGGCTTTCTCAAGACCTGTTCCTGACAATCGATATGCCGTCCGGTCAAGCATCGGTGAACAACGCACCTCGTGGAGGTTTTGCTGGCCGTTTGCTAATTGAGGTCCGGGTACCGTGGGCACATGTTTCTTTCGAGTGCTGCTGCCACGTCGCTGGCTGCCAGGGGAGTGGAGACGACCGGGCCGGTCACGCTTTGGATCCGGAGGTCGCCCAGCATGCGCAGTTGCTCCGCCCGGCGGACGTCCGAAGCGGCGACCCGGATACCGAGGGCCCGGGCAGCGTCGGCGATGCCTGCAACCAGTGCCGCCTCGGCGGGATCGCTCTCCACCCGCCCGGTCAGGGATGGGTCGAGCTTGAGCACGTTCAACGGCAATGACCGCAGAACCGACAGGGGGACGGTGTCGCCTCCGAACCTGTCCAGCCCGACGTCGACCCCCAGTTCGCGCAGCTTCTCCAGTTCTTTCCGGGCCGCGGGCATCCCAGGGGGCGCAAGAGGGCCGATCATATCGATCCTGAGCCGGGCCGGCGGTATCCCATGCGCGTCCAGTGCGGCTGCGACGTCGGCTGCGAGGGTCCCGTTCATGAACCAGCCGGAGGGCGCGCGCAAAGCCGTCTGCCAGTGGTGTCCGCTGAGGATCCACTCATGGATCTGCCTACACACCCGCTCCAACATCCACCTTCCGAAGGGAACAAGCTGACCGCTTGGCCCGGTGAGTGGCATGAATTCCCGCGGCTTCAGCACTCCGAGCTCCGGGTCGACCCACCTCATTGTGGCCTGCACAACCCTGCATGTACCGGACTCCAGGTCCAGTTCCGGCTCGTACAGGACGCTCAGCGCGTCCTCCTCGAGCGCGTTGAGCAGTCGCCGGCGGATCTTCGCCACACGGCTAAGGTTGTTCCCCTCCCCGGTGGCACGCTGGAGGCTCCGCTTGCCGGACCGCTTGCTCGCCAGCATGGCCCCGTCAGCCTGGCGAAGCAGGGCATCCAACGGCCCGAGCTTCTCGTCAGCTGGAACGTCCACCCCCATGGCAAGGCCGATGCTCGCGGAGAGCCGGATGGTATGACCGTCGTGGTAGAAGGGCAGCTGTGCCACTTCCAGGACCCGCTGTGCGACCCCCTGGGCGTCCGAACTTCCCACATCCGTCAGCAGGACGATGAACTCGTCGCCTCCGAGGCGGGCGGCGAAATCGGCCGCCCGGAGGCAGCCAGCGAGCCGGTGTCCGAACTGCACCAACACCTCGTTGCCGGCATCGTGACCGTAGGTGTCGTTGACCGGTTTGAAGTTGTCCAAGTCGATATACAGCAGTGCAGTGCGAGCCGGGTCCGCACTCGCCAGAACGGAACCGCCACGCTCGCTGAGCCAGCGCAGGTTCGGCAGCCCGGTCAGTGCGTCATGCCAGGCCATATGGCGGAACGACGCCGAGAGGCGCTCGAATATCTGCGACACGGTCACCACCCGGGCGGCATCCGCCCCGATGACCAGCAGGTCATCGTAACGTGTCGTCTCGGGCCGGCCCAGCACGAGCGCCGCCGCGTGCTCCAACGTCGTCCCTTCATCCAGGACGGTGGAAGGTCCTTCAAGGACTTCCCCTGCCGTGCTTCGCGCGTGCAATGCCCGGCCGTAACCCAGGCGCCCCGAAAGGCGGCTGGCAAGATGATGGCGCGTCAGGAGGGAACGCGCCCCGCTGACAGGATCAAACACAGCAACGGCCCGGAGGTCAGAGTCCAGGCGGAACAGCTCGTCCACCTCAGGGACGGGTAGGTCAGATGGGATCGAGGGGACCTCAATGCCGATCCGCCCGACCCTCTCGTCAAGGAAAGGAGGCGCAGGGGTCTCCTGCACCCCGATCCGCTCGCTCACACCATTCATGTACGCCCGTACCCCCAAAAGTTGGATGCAGCCCAAGGCGCAGCCAGTCCGGGAACGCCCATGGGGGAGTCCGCCCGGCCAACGTCAACGGGTCACGCCCCGCCGATGACCGGTGATCCTCCCGCCGCACCGTAGCGCCAGGAGAAAATGAGTCAAGCAGCGAATCAAGCGCGAGCACCACCTTCGGCACCCGTCAAAGAATCACTAGCATCGAGCCGGGCATGGCTTTGCGGTAAGAACGTCAGCGGTCCGGCCTAAGGCCCCCAAAAATCAAACCCTATAGGTTCAATCCTTAACACGGGCCGACAATCACATGAACAGTTGCCGACCTCGGCTAATCCCGCCGGCCTCATCATCGAAACCGGGACCGACTCTTACCGGCTCGCCACAGCCCCGCCAAGCAGCCAGCGACGGCGATCTCCGGACCATTCGCGCGACGGTTCCTTTCTGCTGCGCCACCTCGACGAGGCACAGGCGGGACGAGGCTTAATCGCCGTTCACGCTAATGCGGCGTGGAGAACCGTGGCGTTTTCGGCCAGCCATGCTTGGCGGCGAAGAATCTTGTCGCCAATGCCTTCATCCCACATCCGTTTCCAGCCGCCACCCCTGGTGAGCGCCCGGTGCCTCATCAAGTGCCAAGAGCGGTCTGCGGCGTTCCGGGCCACGCCGACAATCTTCGCGCGGTCGGCCGGACCCAGGCCATAGGCGTCCACCAGTAGGGCGGCCCTCGAAGCTGCGTCGACCTCGCGCATGACCGGCTCGCGATCGGCGACAGGCATCCAGGCGCCCCACCAGAGGAGCAAGTTTGCGACTTCTTCCGCACGGGTCGCCGGGCGCATCAAATCGAAGTCGATCAGCGCGACACCTGCACCGTTCCTGAAAACGACGTTCTCCGGGGTGATATCCATGTGGGCGAGGAACGTTGGCGGCCCCGCAACCGAGGGCGGGCACCCGGGGGGATCAGCGGCGTCGACCGCAGCTGCCCATTCGGGTACACCCAGCGGCTGCACCGTGTCATCGTAGGCCCGCACCAAGCGCGCGACGCCGGCGGCGCTCGATTCCTCGGCCACCCAGCTCGGCCAGGGGCGTCCCGCGGTATCGCCGGGGACGAAGCTCAAGGTGTCCCTGCCGCTCCCGTCGATACCAAGGAAGCGCGGCGCGCCCTCGAACCCGGCCGAGTGGAGGAAATCCAAGAGACGTCGGACCCGCTCCGAGGTGTCGCTGACAGGGCGCCGCACCGTATCGCCCACCCGGACGAGGCCCTCCGTCACATCCCCGCCGAGCAGCGGAACGGCAGGTTCCGGTTCCCCGGGCTCGACATACCGGCGGGTCTCTGTGGTCACCGTCCGATGCTGCCATGGCCCGGTCTCGGGCGCCACCCGATGTGGTCCGGACAAACGCACCGTCCCGACGCTGTAGTGTCATCAGCGATGGAAGATCTGGGCGGCACCGTACTGACAGCGGTTGGAGCCTTTGCGGCCACAAATCTGGATGACCTCCTGGTCTTGTCCGTTCTCTTCTTGTCGGCCAGGACCCGGCCGGTGCCAAGACTCTGGAGCATCTGGCTCGGCCAATACATCGGCATCGGGATACTCACCTTGGTGGCGGCTGCGGCGGCGTTGGCGCTCACTCCCGTCCCGATGGAGTGGGTGGGTCTCCTCGGCCTGGTGCCGCTTGCCTTGGGCTGTTACGCCTTGCTCAGGATTGCCCTCCCGTCCGCTGACCCGCCGAAGCCCCGGTCGCTGACAGTGCCTGTGGTTGTCGCCGTGACGCTGGCCAACGGCGGAGACAATGTCTCGGTATACATTCCGCTGTTCCGCTCGCTGGGACCCGCTGCCTTGGCGACGACCGTTCTCACTTTCGCGGTGATGGTGGGAGTTTGGTGCGCAGCCGGATACTGGCTGACAGCGCATCCAAGCGTAGCTGCGCTCTGCCGCCGGGCCGGAAACTGGGTGATTCCCGTGGTGTATGTAGCGCTCGGGGCCACTATCCTTGTCCGGTCGGGAGTCGTTGCGCTGCTGTTCCAGCGCTGATCTGCACGCCATCAGGGTTCTTCCATCCGGAACTGATATGACTGCGGATGGGTTTTTGACCGGAAGCGCGTAGGAGGATTTGCAGGTATGTTCCGAGGTTGGTTTGTTGTAGGCGCCATGGTGCTGCTTTTCGGCGCAGCGGCTTTATTGGGGTTTGCAAGCATCTTCCGGGCTAAGAGCGTGGCCGCCAGGGTCGACGCCGCAGCGGCCGGTATTTTGGCGGCGGCCATGGCGGCGGTTGGGCTCGGATGGGCTCCGCTTGGTGTTGTCCCCCTCGGAGCGGCCATCGGCCTTGCTTTCCTTCTCTTCGTCGTCGGGATCGTCTACCAGGGCCCGCGAACGGGCGGGGCAGGGCGATGGTCAGCGATCTATGGCGCCGCGGTGGCGGCCCTCTCGGGCTGGGTGCTGCTCTCGGCGTCGAGTGGAGCGGGATCGGTGACTGAACACCCAGGACACGAACTGGGCACCATCCTCGCCGACATCATGGGCGCGTTCCTTATGCTCTTCGCCGCCACGGGGTGGCTGCTGGGCACCTTCGCGATGCCGGCCGAGAGCAAATCGCACGCTGTGCCTCGCTTGAAGGGTCTCCGCGAGGCGCTGATGGCAGCCGGACTCGCCGTGGCGTTGTACGCGATCTCTTGAACCCCGTGCCGTCCGGAACCGCCGGGCGGTGGATTTAGAATGGAGCCATGATCGATATTTCGGTCGAGAAGCTAGCCCTTCTCCTGATCATTGCCGTTGTGGTCCTTGGACCAACCAAGCTTCCCGAGTACGCCAGGAAGCTGGGCCGGCTCATCCGCGAACTGCGGCGCATGGCCTCCGGCGCGCAGGAAAAGCTCCGCCAGGAACTCGGTCCGGAATTCGAGGACATCGATTGGCAGAAGATGGACCCGCGCCAATACGATCCGCGCCGCATCATCCGTGAGGCCCTCCTAGAAGATGACCCGATCCCGGAGCCGGCCGCCCCCGCCCGGGTGCAGCCTCCTGCCCGGCCGGTGGTACGGTTGGCGGCCGGGCAGAAAGCCCCGTTCGACGACGAGTCCACCTGATCCTAGTCGAGGCGCGGTGTGCGCGGGGGAGCGGTGCGGCGCTCGCCTGTAGCTTCAAAAGCCGCGGCCAGTGCCAGCAGTGCGTTGTCGTCGTACCCGCGGCCGGCGAAGGTTAGCCCCACGGGCATGCCTATATCTCGCATCGTTCCCATCGGCACCGTGACCGTCGGTATCCCAAGATGCCGCGGCACGAGGTTGCCGTTGGACACCCAGACGCCGTTGCGCCAGCCGAGATCGGCTGAGGATTCGTTGACGTCCATGTCGGCCGGGCCGACGTCGGCTGCCGCGGGGAAGATGACCGCGTCCAGGCCCAGGGCGTCCATCCACTCCTCGAGGTCTACCCGCCGAGTCTCTTCGAGACCGCGGACGCCCTCCTCAAGGAACGGAATGTCGGCGAAGGAAGAAACACCGTGTGCGCGGATGTGCGCCGGATAGTCGGCGATGTCGTCGTCGAACCCGTCATAGCGGTCCGGGAGCGCGCCCTCCGGATGCGGGAAGATCGCCGCGCCGTCGACGTCGGTCAGGCTGTTCAGCGCCGGGTCCCCGTTGGCGGCGAGGAAGTCTTCCCAGGCCCAGGCCGAGAGATCGACGATTTCGCGCCTGAGGAACTCCGGGCTGACCAGCCCGCGGGTGGCGATGGTGGGCGCCCCCGGACGGTCGCCTTCGTAGTTGGAGACTGCGGGGAAGTCCACCAACAGCACCTCGGCGCCGGCGGCTTCGAGGTCCCGCCGGGCGGCCTCCCACAGCTCCATGACGGAAGCGCGCGTCTGGATTCGTTGACCCGTGGGTCCGCCGATTCCGGGTGATTCGGCGGTGCCGGCGCCAGGGTCGGCGTTGATGTACATGCGCGGCACGCCGAAGCGCTTGCCCTTCAACGCCGATCGCGCGCCGTCGACGTCGGATGGTGCCAGCGCCGGGTAGGAGGCCGGACGGATACGGGACGCTGCCGGGATCTTCACCCACTGCTGTGCTCGCCAGAAGTCGCCGCGGGTTTCGGCGTCGTCGGCCACGATGACATCAAGCAGTTCCAACAGGTCCGCCATGGACCGGGTGTGGGGCACCACAACGTCCATCGTGGGAACCAGCGGCCAGTTCCCGCGCACCGAAATGACTCCGCGGGACGGTGTGTACGCGCACAAGGCGTTGTTCGACGCCGGTGCGCGGCCGCTGGACCAGGTCTCCTCGCCCAAGCCGAAGGCACCGAAGCTCGCCGCGGTGGCGGTTCCCGAGCCGTTCGAGGATCCGGAGCCAAAGGCCGCAGTGAGGAAATCGCCGTTATAGGGGCTCTCGGCGCGTCCATAGACGCCCCGCTGCATGCCTCCGTTGGCCATGGGCGGCATGTTGGTCAGCCCGATGAGTACGGCGCCGGCCCCGCGGAGGCGCTCGATGGTGAAGGCATCGTGTTGCGCCACGAGGTTGGCGAACGCCGGCGAGCCGGCGGCCGCGGTGAGCCCCTTGGCAAGGTAGCTGTCCTTGGCGGTGTACGGGATCCCGTCGAGCGGCCCGAGGGTGGTGCCGTTTGCCCGGCGTTGATCGGAGGCCCGCGCGTCCGCGAGTGCCTCCGGGTTCATCACCACCATCGAATTAAGCTTGATGCCGTGGCGGTCGAAGGCTTCGATACGGTCCAGGTACGCCTGCGTGAGTTCCTCACTGCTCACTTCGCCCGAATCCAAGGCTGCCCGCAATTGCGCGATCGAGGCCTCGACGACGTCGAAGCGGCCCATTATGCCGGCCGCCCGGTGAGCTTGGGCTGCTGTTGCGTGATGCAGTGGATTCCCCCGCCCCGGGCCAGGATCGGCCTGGCGTCGACGGTGACGACGCGGCGGCCCGGGTAGGCCTCGGCCAGGATTTCCGCGGCCAAGGCATCGGCCCGCTCCTCGCCATAGCCGCAAGCAATCACCCCTCCGTTGACCACTAGGTGGTTGACGTAGCTCCAGTCGACGAAGCCTTCCTCGTCCCGCAAGGTGGCGGGCGCGGGAAGTAACGTGATCTCGAAAGGCTTGCCCGCGGCGTCCTGCTGGTCTTCGAAGAACCGCTCCAGGGTGCGGCTGACCTCAAAATCCGGGTGTTCAGGGTTGGTTTGCGAGTGCAGCAGGACCCGGCCGGGGGAGGGAAGCGTGGCCACCATGTCGATGTGGCCGCGCGTGCCGAGGTCCTCGTAGTCCCGTGTGAGGCCGCGCGGTACCCAGACGGTGTGGGTGGTGCCAAGTGTGCGTGAGAGTTCAGCTTCGATGCGTGCCTTGTCAGCGTAGGGGTTCCGGTGCGGATCCAGCTGGACGGTTTCCGTGACGAGGACGGTGCCTTCGCCGTCGACGTGGATGGCGCCGCCTTCGTTGACCAGCAGCGAAGCGACCAGTTCCGCGCCGGACTCCTCGGCGACAAAGCGGGCCATGCCGGCGCTCTTCTGCCATTCGGACCAGGCCGGGGCGCCCCAGCCGTTGAAGATCCAGTCAACTGCGCCGAGCACGCCGGGACGTTCGTCGTCCACCACGAAGGTGGGGCCGACGTCGCGCATCCAGAACTCGTCGAGGGGAGCCTCAAGCAGTTCGACGCCGGCGCCGAGCATCCGGTGCGCCCGGTCCCGTTCGCTGGGGTCGACCACCATGGTGACGGGTTCGAACTCGGACACAGCATGCGCGACGGCGGTCCAGGCGGCGTACGCTTCTTCCGCCGAAGCGGCGTCGTCGCCCAAGGTCAGGCCGGTACGGGGGAACGCCATCCAGGTGCGCTCGTGGGGTGCGGTTTCGGCTGGCATTCTCCAGGCCATGGATCTCTCCTCAGTGGTGCTCTTGTTGATCGCATGATCAATAGGAAGGAAATTACTTTAGACTGTTGTTTGATGTCAAGCACCATTCAGAAACGCGCTGCGCGGAAGTCGCCGGCCGAACGCGCCGCCGAAATAGCCGAGGCCGCCAGGGAAATAGCGCTTGGGCAAGGGCTTTCCGCTATTACGCTGCGCAATGTGGCGGCGCGGGTCGGCGTGGCTTCAGGGCTTGTCGCGCACTACCAGCCCAACATGGACGCCCTCGTGGCGGGCACCTTTGCGGCCATTGTGTCGGAGGAGACCGAGGAGGTTGCCGCCCTGCTGGAGAAGCGGGCGACTCCGTTGCAACAGCTCGGAATGCTGCTCGAAACGCTCATGGACGGCAGCCGCCTGGATGTCACTGCCATCTGGGTGGAGGCGTGGACGCTGGGGCGCCGGAACGAGGCGCTCGCGGCCTGTGTGCGTGAGCAGATGGATGCATGGCAAGCCGTGGTGCAGCGTCTTGTCGAGGCGGGGATCGACGCCGGTGAGTTTGAGACTTTCGACGCGCCCTCTGTCGCCTGGCAGATCCTGGGTATGGTGGACGGCCTGAATGCCCAGGCCCTGGTGCGCTGGGACGGCGTCAGCGATCGCGGTACGCACTTGGCCCGCGCAGTGGAAGGCATGGTAGGTGCGGCCCGCGGTTCGCTGCTCGGTGTCCAGCAGGGCGGGCGGATCTCCAGATCCAATGCGGGATGACGCGCTCTTCGAGGCTTCCGTCAAGCGTGAGCTCGTTCACAAGCGCTCCGTTTCGGAAGTCTTCTTGACCGACTTTGTCCAGTTGAGTTCCAGGCGGTTCGTCGCAGGAGCCCAATGGCCGCGATGGCACGTTTTCTATGGATTGCCCGACGGTTCACCGGATTCCGCGCTCATGGCTGAGACGTTGAGGCAGGCGGTCATTTTCTTGTCCCATTTGTGCGGGGTGCCCCTGACCTACAGGTTCCTCATGCCGTTCATGAGCATCTCGGTGGGAGCCGCGATCCTGGATCCCCTGGTACCCGCGCAGGTTGCGGTGGAACTTGATGTGAAGGATATGAAGCTCAATAGAGGGCAGTTGTCCGCCCTGACCGTGTCCGCCCGGTTCGTTGTGGATGGCGACCCCGTAGGGGACGGAACGGCTTTGGCCCGCATGGTGGACCCGGCGACGTACGAGCGGTTCCGCGGGTCTGTCCCCACTGGGTTGCCCGCTGCCCGTGAAGACTTGCTGGCGTGCGCCGACGTCGGGCATGCCACCCAGCGGAACGTGATGCTCGGGCGAAGTCCGCGCCCCTTCGTCTGGCCGCTGCGGGTGGATCCAAGCCACCCCATCTTCTTCGACCACCCCCTGGACCACGTCCCGGGAATGCTCTTGGTGGAGGCCGCAAGGCAGGCAGTGCGCGCGGCGAGTTCCCGCCCGGATGCGGATTTTGCCCTGTTCGAGGCGGAATTCATGAAGTTGGTTGAATTCAGCTATCCGGTGGACGTCGTGGTGAACCAACCCGAATCAAATTTCGCCCAGGGTCTTACACGAGTCCGGTTGTTGCACGAAGAGGAGACTCTGGTGTCCTTGTTTGCCCGGGTCAAAACGCCACGTTGATCAGGGAGAAGCCGGGCCTTGCTGATGGCTCGGGCTGAGGGCTGGCATCATGAAGCGCCACATGTCCTCAATCCGTTTGAGGACGTCGCGCCGTTCTGTCAGAACGTTGGAAACCATCTGGACGCCGGTGAAAGACGCAACCAAGTACCGCGCGAAGTCTGCTGCGTCAATGTCGGGCCGCACGTCACCCTCCGATTGGGCTTGGCGCGTCAGCATCTCCATGGTGGTTATCCAGTCCTGGTAGGGACCTTTGACATCTCCGTTGAAGGCTGAAGCTTCAAAGGTCAGCCGGATTCCGGCCCTGACGATTGGCTCATCGAGGAGCTGTTGGCCGAATGTCCGGCACATGGCGATCATGGATTCCAGTGCCGGCAGCCCGGCGGCGGCGATCTTCTCCCCGGCGATACGCGCGATGTTGTGCTGTTCGGCGATGACTGCCAGCGCCAGCTCTTCCTTCGACTTGAAGTGGAAATAGAGCGCTCCTTTAGTGACCGAGGCGCGCTCGGTGACGTCACTCAGGCTGGCGTTCCCGTAGCCGACCTCTTCGAAGATCGACGCTGCACCCGCTATTACTGCCGATCGGGTGGCTTTGGCACGTTCTTGCATGATCCGTCTGGAGACCTCTCCGGTTTCTTCGTCCGGGATACTTGGGTACATGAAACTGGCGGATCCGGAGATGGGTGAGGCCATGCCAACCGGTGTTGGCCGTGTGCCCCGCGTCCTGGTTCTGGGTTCGTCAGGTTTCATTGGAAGCCGGGTTGTTGCCTCACTTGGGAATTCCGGACGAGCGCATGTTGTGGCACTCTCACGAAAACCGGTTGCGGGGCTACGAGACAATAACGCTACCACTGCGACCGCCGACATTTCCGTGCCGGGAAGCCTGCGTCGCATCTTGACCGGTGCGGATGTGGTCATCCACGCCGCGTCCTACGTGGGTTCCGAACCCCGGCTTGCCCATGCGGTCAACGAGGCCGGCACCGGCAATGTCATTGAGCAGTGCCGGGAGGCCGGAGTTCCCCGGCTGATCTATGTCAGTACGTGCAGTGTCTACGGGAGCGGTCCCCACCGCGGCATCCGCGAATCCGAGGCGGGCTATCACCCGGCCTCGGCCGCCAGTGCGAGCCGTGCCGTTGCCGAGCAACTTGTTCTCGGCTACGGAGGCGAGATTGTCCGTCCCAGCCTCGTGTTCGGCGCGGGCGACCGCTGGCTTGTTCCTGGGCTGCTCAAATTGATGAAAGTGGCTGGCGGGTGGCCGGGCGACGGTTCGGCGCTGCTTTCGATCATCGATGTCGCGGCGCTGGGAAGGCTCATTTCCGGGCTCGCGTTGACGGACCCGCAACCCGGGCGGGCCTTCCATGCCGCATATCCGGAACCTGTTCGGGTGTCGTTCCTTGTAGAGAGCGTTGCGCGGATACTCGGCGAGGATTGCCCGACGTTCCTTGGGGATAACGAGCGAGCCGGCCAGGCCTTGCGCGCTGCGGGATTCAGTGCCCACCAGATTGACCTGGTGACCAAGGATCACTGGTATTCCTCTGGCGATCTTTGGCGGATCTCCGGGCTCGAACCAGAGACGTTCGGCGGTTCCCTTGGCGAGTTTTCTTCTGCCTACGAACCTTCCGGGGGAGCGGACCCGCGATAAACCGGTTGAATGGTTTGTTCGATGAGCGTTTAGGCCCTAGACTCCAGTCCGCAGCTCGTTGCGTTTGCGGCAATGAGTTGAAGGACAGAAATGTGGGGGGAGGTGCGGCCGGGTGACCGACCGCACCTCATCTGTCCGACAGCAACTGAGGGGACCGGAGGCCGACGGGCTTTCGATTTCCTATCTCACATCCTTGTGGTTTAGTATTGACGAGTTGCTCCGGCGGGGATGAAAGTCCCGGCGGGCAAAGTTTGGGGCTGTGGCGCAGCTGGTAGCGCACCTGCATGGCATGCAGGGGGTCAGGGGTTCGAGTCCCCTCAGCTCCACCATAAGAAAAGGGAATCACCCGAACGGGTGGTTCCCTTTTTTGTCTCGCTCCGGGAAGCGCGGAGCCAACTGTTAGTCGCGCTTGACCCCGAATTCTGCCGCGCTGACAAATTCGATGGCCGAGTAGGTCTCGTCGCCTACGACCCACGCGTTGTGTCCCGGCGGAATGGTGTACGAATCCCCTTTGGAGATGCTGATCTTGTTGCCGTCCGTCGTCTCGACCTCCAATGTGCCCGCAACGCAGTAGCCTACGTGGTTGAGCTGGCAGGATTCGGTCTGGGCCAGCGGTTTGATGCAATCCGCCCAGCTCCAGCCTGGTTCGAAGGTGAGGCGGCCGATGGTGTAGTCGCCGACAGTGACGTTCTCCACCACGGTTTTCTCCGGGCGGCGAACTTCATCGGGGGAATTGTGGGACTTTACTTCAAGCTGGGTGACGAGGTTGACAGTCATGGTCTGCTCACAAGGGGAGTGGGAGCCCGGGTCTTCCAAGTCCGCCACGTGGCTCGCCCTTCGCGGCGGACCCTGATGTCCGCGCTGCTTGCGGGCGTGCCGTGCGTCCAGCAGCAGTCAGACGGTCGATTACCTGCAATCTCTACCTTCCTCCGCCACCCCTGTGTTGTCGAGGTTTCCTGAGGGGGATAGATTGGTGCACCGTGACTTTGACCGAGCTGGATGCACACCTTGAGACGCTGTTCGGCACCCTGCGCCGGTTCCCCGATGTCGAGGCGGAGAACCTCCAGGCGCACGACGCCACCGACCGGCTCCTCCTTGAGACCGCGGCGGCGTACCTCACTAATCCGGAAACCCGCGTCGCGGTGATCGGTGACCGCTACGGGGCCATGACCTTGGGCGCCTTGGCGGCTCTCGGCGTCGGGCATGTGCGCGTGATGCAAGATTCGTTCGTCGGCAGGCTCGCGCTGCAACGGAACGCCGAGGCGTCCGCGATGTCCGGCCGCTTTGCTCAGTTCGAGCTGGGCGCAGGGTTGCTCGACGGCGCCGAACTGGTGATTATGCAGCTCCCCAAGTCCCTCGCGGAGCTCGAAGAAATCGTCGACGCCGTTGCACGCTTTGCAGCACCCGGAGTGGTCCTGCTCGCCGGAGGTCGCGTCAAGCACATGTCCCTGGGCATGAACGCCGTCCTGGAACGCAGCTTCGAGTCGGTGCAGCCGCAACTTGCGCAGCGGAAGTCCCGCGTCCTGCTTGCCAGCGGACCCAAGCGGCCGGACACTCCGGAGCCCTTCCCGGTGTCCGAACGGAACACGGAGCTCGGGATGACTGTCTGTGCACACGGGGGTGCGTTTTCCGGCACGAAGCTCGATATCGGCACGCGCTTCCTCTTGGGCTTCCTGGACAGGATTCCCGAAGCGCGCCACGCGGTGGACCTGGGCTGCGGTACCGGGATCCTCGCCGCGATGTACTCCCGCACGCATCCCGAAGCGCGAGTCACAGCGACGGACCAATCGGCTGCAGCCGTAGCGTCCGCCAAGGCAACGGCGGCAGCCAACGGGCTTGCAGACCGCATCACCGTGGTCCAGGACGACGCCATGTCCACTTTCGCCGCGGGCAGCGCCGACCTCATCTTGCTGAACCCGCCGTTCCACCTCGGCGCCAGCGTCCATGCCGGCGCCGCCACGAAGATGTTCGATGCCGCGGCGAGGGTCCTCTCTTCCGGCGGCGAACTCTGGACTGTCTACAACAGCCACTTGCAGTACCGCCCGGCCCTGGAGAGGATGATCGGCCCCACCGCTGAAATCGGCCGGAACTCGAAATTCACGGTGACACGCAGTATCAAGCGTTAGCCGGCTAGGGCTCCGACAGTAACTGCTCCACCCCGAACTGCCCGATTCCCGCCATCCGCGGATTGTCATCCGAGAAACTCACCATCGCGGTCGCTAGGATCACGGCCCAGCCGCGGGCGCGGGTCCACGTTGCGGCGTCCACGGCGGCGTCGAAGGCAGCCATGAAGCGCCGCCGCGCGCCGCCGTCGAACATCAGCCATGCGACGCCGAGGTCGACGGCGGGATCCCCGGCGCCGAGGTCCCCGAAGTCGACGACGGCGGCGAGCCGGCCGTCGGGCCGCAGGAGGACGTTGGCGGGATGGAGGTCTCCGTGCAGCCACAGCCCGGGTCCGTCCCACGGCGGTGCCTGGCAGGCCGCGGCCCAGAGTGTCCGCAACTGCGCCGCCTGCGGATAGCGGCCCGAATCATCGAGTCGATCCAAGACCGCCTCGGACCTCGCCGCCAAAGGCACGCCGCGGAAGGGATTGACGGGCGCGTCCGGTACGGCTGGAACGTGGATGGCGAGGAGGAACGCGGCAAGGTCTCCGGCCGCCGCGTTCCGTGACTCCTGGGACGCGGCGGCCGCGGTGAGTCCCTCCAGCCAAGGAGTCACGCTCCAAGGCCACGGATAATCCGGAGATGGCTGTCCCGAATGGATGGGGCTTGGAAGGGGAACGGGGGAACGCCGGGCATAGCCGGGGAGATAGCGCTGCTCATGCAGTATCAACTGAGCTGCGGCCTCGCGGCGGGGCAACCGGACGGCCCACTCGGTGCCGAGCCGGTAGATGACGTTGTCCCAGCCGTTGGCCACCAACTCCAAGGGGAGGCCGGCGAGCCCCGGCAGCTGATCTTCGAGCAACCCTCGCACCAACCCGGTGGTGATCTCCAGCTCGGACGCCGGCATGAGTGCCATCTTTCCCGTCCTCCGATCAGCAATATCCGGGTCAGTTTCGCCACGGCAGCGTGTGGGCATACCCGGACACGCAGACGTGCCGTACGATGCAAATGCAACAGCATTATTCGAATGATTTTAGGGGAATCCGTGACTGAGATCCGCCAGCCGACTCCGAGGCGCGGAACCAATCTGCCCCGCATGGGGGACTTCAACCTCACCGTGATTCTCGACGCAATCAGGCGTTCGACCGGCGGACTGAGCCGGGTGGAACTCGCCCAGATTGTCGGTCTTTCGCCGCAGACCATATCGAATATCTCCCGGCGCCTCCTGGATCAACATCTCATTGTCGAAGCAGGCAAGGAAGGCAGCGGTCCGGGCAAGCCCCGCACCATCCTGCGCCTGAACCCTTCCGGAATGTACGCGCTGGGCGTCCACCTCGATCCTGCGGTCATCACCACCGTTGTCCTGGACCTGGTGGGCGACGTCGTGAAGCATTCCAGGATTCCCATGCCCGCCGGCAGCGATCCACAGCGAGTCATCGAAGCCATTGCGGCGGAAATCAAAGCGGTGATCGAAGACTCCGGTGTTGACGCGGGAAAGATCGCGGGACTTGGAGTCGCGGCGCCGGGGCCCATAGACCTTGACGAGGGCACGGTAGTCGATCCGCCCCTCATGGCTGGCTGGGACAGGGTGCGGCTGAGGGATGCCCTTGCCGAAGCCACCGGACTCGACACCCTGGTGGACAAGGACGTGACCAGCGCGGCAGTCGCCGAAACCTGGGCTGGCGGGGCCAGCGGAACCGGAAGCTTCATCTTCATGTACATGGGTACCGGCATCGGTTGCGGCATCGTCTTGAATGACGAAGTTGTCCGCGGAACATCCGGCAACGCGGGCGAAATCGGACACATCATTGTCGATCCGGACGGGCCGCCCTGCGATTGCGGGCTGCGCGGTTGCGTCAAGTCTTCCTGCATCCCGCAGGTGCTCGTGGCCGAAGCCGAGGAACAAGGGGTCCTGAACGGTGGCCGCAAAGGTTCCGAGGGACCGGAAGTGCAGGACGGCTTCGCCCGGCTTTGCGATGCAGCGGACGCGGGGGACGAGCGGGCCATCGCGATCATCGACAAGTCGGCGGTGCTGGTTTCCCGTGCGGTCGCGGTGGTGACCAACACCCTCGACGTCGAGCGCGTCGTCTTCGGCGGTCCCTTCTGGGGCCGCATGTCCGAACGCTACCTGGATCGCATTCCGCCGCTGCTCGCGGCCAACAACGCTGCCAACAGCATCCACGGCATCGAGGTTGTCGGGACCGGCGTCGGCGAAGACGTCGGTGCCATCGGCGCAGCCTGCCTGGTGTTGGAACATACGCTCGCGCCGCGTGCCCAGCGGCTCCTGCTCGAAGGCTGAGACTTTCACCAGGTCCTGCGTCGCGGGACCGCACTTATCAATATCGGCAACAGGCTGGGCCGGCTAAATATGGGGGTACAGCCGCTTGAAGATCGGAGCGTCATGCGTCGCCCAGTCCGGACCGGGGCAGCACTTCTCGGCGTCGTAGGCCTTTTGGCCTCGGCTGCCTGCTCTGCCCAACCGCAAGCTGTTAATGGTCAAACCATCAAGATCGTGTATCAAAAGACGGATTCCTTCACCGCGCTGGACAAGGTCTTCCAGGACGCCAAGCAGGAATTCGAGGCGGCACATGCCGGCGTCACCGTGGACTTGGAGCCCATTCAAGCCAACGACGACGACTACGGCACCAAGCTCGCCCTGGCCCAGCGTTCCCCGGATACTGCTCCGGATGTCTTTTACGAGGACACCTTCAAGGTGAGATCGGACGTCGACGCCGGATACTTGCTGAAACTCGATTCGCGACTTTCCGCGTGGGACGAGTGGTCCAAGTTCAACGAGGCCGCGAAAGCCGCGGGACGGGGCGACGACGGCGGTATCTACGCCGTCCCGCTCGGCACCGACACGCGGGCCATCTGGTACAACAAGACAGTCCTCCAAAAGGCCGGCATACCGGTGCCGTGGCATCCGAAAACCTGGGATGACATCCTGTCGGCGGCACGCAAGATGAAGGCCGCGGATCCAAGCGTGATTCCCTTCAGCATGTACGCCGGAAAAGGCACCGGCGAGGGAACCGTCATGCAGAGCTTCTACGAATTGCTGTACGGAACGGGAAGCTCCCTGTATTCGGAGAGCGACAAGAAGTGGGTGGTGGGTTCCAAAGGATTCACCGACTCGCTCCAGTTCCTGAAGACCCTTTACGACGAAAAGCTTTCCGTGACCCCGGCGGACGCACTCGATTCGAACGTCTGGAAGAAAGTCTTTGGACAGTGGCTGCCGCAAGGCAAAATGGGCGCCACAGTGGAAGGCTCCTACGCGCCGTCGTTCTGGCAAAAGGGCGGCTCCTACGAATGGGCCGGCTATGCGCAGGATATGGGCGTTGCGATGTTCCCGACGCAGTTTGGACAGGATCCGCATGGCGTGAGCATGTCCGGCGGATGGACCCTCGCCCTCGGCGCGAAGACCAAGAGCCCGGACCTGGCCTTCACGTTCCTGACCACCGCAGTGAACAAGAAGAACGCATTGGCTTTTGACGAGAACAATTCCCAGATCGCCGTCCGCGCCGACGTCGCTTCCGATCCCGGATACCAGGGCGCGAACCCGTTCGTGAAGGACGTTTCCGATCTGGTGGCTGTCACCCATTACCGCCCGGCAACCGCCGACTATCCGAAGATTTCCCTCGCGGTCCAACAAGCCACCGAGGCCGTCATCACCGGAAAGCAAAGCCCTGCGGAGGCCGCAGCCGAATACGACGCGTCGGTCAAGAAACTGGTCGGCGAAGCCAAGGTCATGCAGAAATGACGCATGGCAGTCCCTGACATCTCCCAACGCGGCCCCTTGGGACCTGGACCCCGCCTTCGAGGGGCTCTGCGCCGCGGGCTCCGATGGTTGCCGGTTTTGCCGTCAGTTCTGCTGCTGGCCCTCTTCATGGCGGCGCCCGTGGCATGGTCCTTCTACGCCTCCTTCACCGACGCCGCCTTGACCGGCAAAGCAGCCCTCAACCCCCAATGGGTCGGCTTGGACAACTACGCCCGGATGCTGACCGATCCGGTTTTCCCGCTGTCGGCATGGCTGACGGTAGTGTTCGTGGCCGTTTCCGCGATCCTCGGACAGAACGCCGTGGGCCTGGTCATTGCCCTGTTGATGACAAGATCCGGGGGAGCGACGGCGTCGCTGGTGGGTACCGCAGTGGTCGCGGCCTGGGTCCTCCCGGAGATCGTAGCGGCGTTCGCGGCGTACGCGTACTTCAGCCAGGACGGCACACTCAACCAACTCTTGGGGACGTTCGGTGTCCAGGGCGCCAACTGGCTCTATGCCTTTCCGATGCCGGCCATCATCCTGGCCAATGTGTGGCGCGGCACCGCGTTCTCGATGCTGGTCTACCGGGCCGCGCTGTCCGATGTGCCCCGCGACATTTCCGAAGCGGCCCTCATGGACGGCGCCAGGGGTTGGCAACGCCTGGCCTTCATCACCCTGCCGGTCATCCGTGGAAGCATTGCCACCAACCTCATGCTGACCACCCTCCAGACTCTCGCAGTCTTCACCCTCATCTGGGTAATGACGGCCGGTGGCCCCTCCAACGCGAGCACCACGTTGCCGGTGCTCGCGTACCAGGAAGCCTTCAAGCTGGGGGACATCGGTTATGGCACCGCGATCGCCTCGGTATTGATCCTGATCGGCATGTTCTTCGGTGCTGTGTATGTCAGGCTGATCCGCGGGGCGAAGCCGTGACCTCCCTGCGCCGGGCTCAGGTTCCCGCGAGGAAGCGCCCGACGGCGGTACCTGGCCGCGGACGCCGCGTGCGCTTCGGTGCCAATGCAGCTCTGGTCGTGATCGGGCTGTGCTTTGTGCTGCCCCTTGCATGGTTGCTTCTTGCTTCCGTTGATCCACACGCCGGATACGAGACCCGGTGGCCGCAATCGGCGTCGCTCGCCAACTTCGCAGCCGTGCTGACGCCAGGGCTGCTCTTCCAGCCGCTCGCGAACAGTTTCATCCTCTCCGCCGGAACGGCCATCGTGAACCTGGTGGTCGCAGTGCTCGCGGCCTATCCGCTGTCCCGCTGCCAATCGCGGTTCAACAAGCCGTTCCTCTACGCGATCCTGTTCGGCACGTCGCTCCCGGTGACGGCGATCATGGTGCCGGTCTATGGCTTGTTCGTGCAGCTGCAATTGCTGGACTCGATGCCGGCAACCATCTTCTTCATGGCAACCACCACGTTGCCCATGGCTATTTGGATGACGAAGAACTTCATGGATTCGGTGCCGCTTGAGCTGGAGGAAGCTGCCTGGATGGACGGCGCCTCGGGACTGGCCACGTTGCGAAGAGTCGTGATGCCCCTCATGAGGCAAGGGCTCGGCGTGGTGTTCATCTTCGTCTTTATCCAGGCTTGGGGGAACTTCTTCGTCCCGTTCATCCTGTTGCTGTCTACCTCAAAGCAACCGGCCGCGGTGTCCGTTTTCAGCTTCTTTGGCCAGCATGGAGCGATCGCGTACGGAGAACTCGCTGCGTTCTCCATCTTGTACTCGGTCCCGGTTCTTGTCCTGTACACGGTGGTTGCCAGGGGCTCCGGAAGTGCGTTTGCGCTGTCCGGTGCGATGAAGGGCTGAGGGGCCAACCGCCAGGACTCAGTCAATGTCCTCGATGATGGTGCCGTAGGGGATGGATTCGTCCAGGTGGGCTTGGTGGCCGCTGGGGTTGTCGACCACGCGGACACCGTGAAGCTTGTCCGCGGCAGATTGCAGCAAGATGGGGCGGACGGTTTGGATGAACCGTTCGTCCTTGCCGTCGAGGTATTCCTGATAACTGGCCGGAAGCTGGATCATGGCAAAAGGATAGCCCTGCGGAAGCGGCATGGGGAGGGCCCGCACGAGGTCCCCAGCGGCACACTCATTTCGGCTTTTGACCCGTGGCGCCGGGCAAAGCGAACAATGTTCAGAAACCGGGCGAAACGTACCGTAAAAATGCGTCTTAATTCGGCGGGGGATTTGTAGCGTCCGGGCCCCGGATCTAGAGTCGTATTCAAGTTACCGCGGTAACGTGTCAGCGATCCTCCGCCGGATCTGCCTCGAGAAGGCAGGCAGGAGGGTGTGGGTGCCCCCATGTGGGCCTGACATTTGCACACGGACAACTTCATCCCAGGCGTAACAGTCGCGGCTGCGCCCTGCTGGAGTTCGTTGCGTGTATCCCCAAACTCAATTCACCGATTCTGCAGTCCATGGACCCGCCTTTCAAGTCCCTGAACGCAGGCCCGCTGACGAACAGCCAAGGACGCAAATGTCGCCACCAAGCCTCATCGACACCCATCCAGACCTGACCGGCGCTGCTCCCGTTGCCCTGTCCTACGAACTTTTTCCGCCCCGCTCTCCCGCTGCGGCGGAGTCCCTCTGGACGACCATCGGAGAGCTTGAGGCCACGGACCCCGACTTCGTCTCGGTGACCTACGGCGCCAGCGGCTCCAACCGGGACACCGCCGTCGAGCTCATCAATCGGCTCCTGCTCGAAACGACCCTGCGGCCACTGGCCCACCTCACGTGCGTCGGAAACACCCCGCAGGAGTTGGCCGAGATCATCGGCGAACTCCTCGACGACGGCGTGCGCGGCATCCTCGCCCTGCGCGGAGACCTCCCCAAGGACAGTGGACAGCCGGTCAGCGGCGCCCTGCGCTACGCCCAGGACCTGATCGAACTGATCCGGCGCGTGGAGCAGCGGCGCTCGGCGCTGCTGTGCGCCGGCAAGATCGCCGTTGGAGTGGCCGCCTATCCCACCCGCCATCCGGAATCCCCGAGCGTGGAACACGACGTCGAGGTGCTGCTCGCGAAGCAGCGCTCGGGTGCGGACTTCGCCATCACGCAGGTCTTCTTCCACACCGAGCAATATGCGGACCTGATCTCGCGTGCGCGCCGTGCCGGCGTCACCATCCCCATCATCCCGGGCGTCATGCCGCTGACCAGCCTTCGCCGCCTCAAGCGCCTCGGCGAGCTCACCGGCGTCGAGCCGGCACCGGAGCTCATCGAGCGCCTCGCCGCGGCGGACAGCGACGCCGAACGGCGCAAGATCGGCGTCCGCGCCACGGTGGACCTGGCCAACGCTGCCCTTCAGGCCGGTGCTCCGGGCATCCACCTGTACACCTTCAACGAGCACGCCTGCGCCCTGGACGTGCTGGACAAGCTCGCCTTGCCCCGGCCGGCCCGGCCAGCCAGCCGGCTCAGCGCCATCGCCCGCCGCCAAGAACTCGTCAGCTGATCCGCTGGCCCGCAACCTCAACGATTTGCACCTACAGCAATAAGGAAACTCCATGACTGAACAGAACAAGACCCCCTTCCCGTCAGCTTCCCTGCTCGGCTACCCACGGATCGGCCGCCGCCGCGAACTCAAGAAAGCCGTCGAAGCCTACTGGGCCGGCAAGATCGACGCCGCCGCCCTCGACACCGCCGCCAAGGACATCCAGCTGACCACAGCCAAGCGACTCCAGGAACTCGGCCTCAACGAAGCCGCCGCAGTTCCCGGGACCTTCTCCTTCTACGACCAGGTGCTCGATGCCACGGCACACCTCGGCGCCGTCCCGGCCCGGTTCGGCCAGCTGCTCAACGCCGAAGGCCAGCTCGATATCGATGGCTACTTCACTCTTGCCCGCGGCAACAAGGAACAGCAGCCGCTTGAAATGACCAAGTGGTTCGACACCAACTACCACTACCTCGTTCCGGAAATCGGCCCGGAGACCGAGTTCAAGCTCGCGTCCAACCGCATTGTCGAAGAGTTCGAATTCGCGCTGGCCAACGGCATCGAGACTCGGCCTTACATCGTCGGTCCCGTGACCTACTTGCTGCTGTCCAAGGCCTCTGACGACGCTCCTGCGGGCTTTGCCCCGCTGTCCCGGCTTGAGGACATCCTCCCGGTCTACGCCGAACTGCTCGGCAAGCTCGCCGCTGCCGGAGCCAGCTGGGTGCAGCTGGACGAGCCCGCCCTCGTGGTCGACCAGGACACCCCGGCGCCGGCAATCCAGGCCGCGGTTGCCCGCGCCTACGAGGTCCTCTCCGCTGCCGCTGCCCGCCCGCAGCTTTTCGTTTCCACCCCTTACGGGTCCCTCGATGGCCAGCTCGGCGCCCTTGCCGCGACCAACATCGATGCCCTGCACATCGACGTCTTCAAGGGCGCGGTACCGTCCGCGGCAGCCCTGGCCGGGCTGGGCGACAAGACGCTGGTTGCCGGCGTCGTGGACGGCCACAACATCTGGCGCAACGACCTCGCTGCCTCCGCCGCGAAGCTCGACGAATTGAAGGCCGCGGCCCGCAAGCTCGCTGTCAGCACCTCGACCTCCACCCAGCACGTTCCGCACGACACCGCCGAGGAGACCCAGCTCTCCGAGCAGCTGCGCAGCTGGCTTGCGTTCGCCGACCAGAAAGCCGTGGAGGTCAAGACCCTGGCCGACTACCTGGCCGACCCCGCTTCCGCGAAGGCCGCCATCGACGAGGCGTCCGCCGTGATCGCCTCCCGCGCCACTGCCGAAGGCGTCCGGCGCGCCGACGTCCGTGCCCGCACCGCGGCCCTCACCGAGGCCGACTTCAACCGTTCCGAGTACTCGGTCCGTGAAGCGGCCCAGGAAGCAGCCCTGCACCTGCCGCCGCTGCCCACCACCACCATCGGTTCTTTCCCGCAGACCTCGGAAATCCGCTCCGCCCGTGCCCGCAACAACAAGGGCGAGCTGAGCGACGAGCAGTACGAGCAGCTCATGAAGGATGAGATCAAGCGCGTCGTCGACCTGCAGGAAGAGCTTGGCTACGACGTCCTGGTCCACGGCGAGCCCGAGCGCAACGACATGGTCCAGTACTTCGCCGAGAACCTTGAAGGCTTCGACGTGACGGTCCACGGCTGGGTCCAGTCGTACGGTTCGCGCTGCACCCGTCCGTCCATCCTGTGGGGCGACGTGACCCGCTCGGCACCGATCACCGTTGCCTGGGCCGAGTACGCCCAGTCCCTGACCAACAAGCCCATGAAGGGCATGCTGACCGGCCCGGTCACCATCCTGGCCTGGTCCTTCGTCCGCGACGACCAGCCGCTGGGCGAGACCGCAAACCAGGTAGGCCTGGCACTGCGTGACGAAATCGCCGATCTCGAAGCCGCCGGCATCAAGGTCATCCAGGTGGACGAGCCCGCGCTGCGCGAGCTCCTTCCGCTGCGCAAGGCCGACCACGAGGCGTACCTGAAGTGGTCAGTTGACTCCTTCCGCCTCGCCACCGCCGGTGCTGCCGACGCCACCCAGATCCACACCCACCTCTGCTACTCGGAGTTCGGTGTGATCATCGACGCGATCGACGGCCTCGACGCCGATGTCACGTCCATCGAAGCGGCGCGTTCACGCATGGAGGTTGTCCACGACCTCGAGGCACACCACTTTGGCCGCGGGGTTGGGCCGGGCGTGTACGACATCCACTCGCCGCGTGTCCCGGGCGAGGCCGAGGTCACCGAACTGCTGTCCACCGCCGTCAAGCACGTTCCGTCCCGCCAGCTCTGGGTCAACCCGGACTGCGGCCTGAAGACCCGTGGCTACGCCGAGACCGAAGAGTCCCTGCGCAACCTGGTCAAGGCCACCAAGACGGTCCGCGCCGGACTGCTCGAAGCAGCAAAGTAAGGCCCAAGCAGTACAAGCAGCGGCGGGGGGGNAAGACGGTCCGCGCCGGACTGCTCGAAGCAGCAAAGTAAGGCCCAAGCAGTACAAGCAGCGGCGGCCGGCCACCCGAAAGGTGGCCGGCCGCCGTCGTTAAACCCTCACGACTCCCAGAGGATCTCGTCGTCCACCACGCCGTCCTCGTCCGCGGCCGCCACCAGGAGCTCGTCGGTGAAGTGGGATCCCAACGTGAAATCCAGGACGAAATAACGCTCCGGCTGGCCGGGATAGATCGCTACATGGCCTAGTTTGAGGGCCTTCAGGAAGACTTCGTTGGTGAGTTGCCTCTTGTCGCGGACGCCGAACACTGCCTCCAGTTGCTCTTCCTTGAGCTGGGTGCAGTGGAAGTGGAGGAACTGCTGGGAGTTGGTGCCGTCCTGGTCCAGTTCCTCGGCGATCATGTCCCGGACCTGGTCCACCAATTCGGGGAGGTAGCCCAGGCGGTAGTCCACTTTGTGGAGTGCCTTCTCGTCGAAGTGGTCGTGAGCCCCGACGTTGAGGTCCAGCTCGAGGGGATTTCCGGCGAGCTCGTGCGAAGCCACATAACAGTGCTCCCGCCCGTGGTTGAGCTCGATCTCCCCGAAATGTTTGCTCGCTACCTTGCTCATGTCTTCAAGATAGTCCCAAAGGAGCGGCGTGTTCCAGCTTCCAGGAAGATTTCAGGAAGGCGGCTTGGGCGTTGACTTTTGAGTTGTTTTGGGCACGGTTGGGGTGCTGCCGGCGCGGACGGTTGCGGTGCTCCCGTGGAGCGTATCGGCCAGCAATTCGGTGAAGAGTTGCACCTGCGCCGTGCGCTTTCCGTTGAGGAGCAGGGCGAACACGTTGCGGGCAAGCCTGATGTCCGGGACATCGAGGACCACGACGCCGGGAGGACGGTGCCGCAGCGCCAGTTCCGGCACCAGCGCGGCACCCAGCCCCGCCGCCGCCATCTCAAGGCTTGCGTGGAAATCGTCGCTGTAGGCCACGACGCGGGGATGGAGGTTGCAACTCGCGAACAGGCGTTCAATCACTACGGCATCGCTCGTGCCCGGATGGTGCATGATCCACGGCATCTCCGAAAGCTGCGAGGCCTGCATCTCCGCGTCTTCCCGGATGCCCCAGGACGCGGGAAGCACCACCCGGAAGTCGTCGTCGCCGATCCATTGCCGCTCCAAGGTATGGGGCCATGCGAGCCCCGACTGGCCCACCTGGTACACCAGCGCCAGGTCCAGTTCGCCGCCGGCGCGCAGCCCTTGGATGGTCTGGGAAGGTTCGGCCACCCACACACGCAGTTCGATGCCCAGCTTCTTCCAGCGCGCGTTCCGGAGGATGTCCGGCAGGACGTAGGTTGCCAGGCTTGGAAAGATGCCGAGCCGCAGTTCCTGGACGGGGGAGTCCGTGCTCCGCGATGCGGCGGCCAGCAGGGTCTCGACGTCGGTGAGCACCTTGGATGCATGCCGCACCATGGTGATGGCGGCTTCGGTGGGAGCCACGCTGCGTGCGGAACGGTGGAAGAGTTCGACGCCGGTGTCCCGTTCCAGCGTCGACATCTGTTGGGATACGGCTGAGGCGGTGTAGCCGAGCCGCGCGGCGGCTGCTGCGAACGAACCGAGCCGCGTGACCTCAATCAGTGTCCGCAGGTGGAGAAGGTTGACCATCAGTGATCCTTTGGCTCAGGGCGCCGAAAACCGTGCCCAGCCAGCTTAGCGGTGTGAATTCAGTCTCCGCTGCGTGCGGAGGGGAGCCATGAAGCAGTGCTTGCAGGTTGGCGCGACACGCCGGTACCCCAGCGACACGCTGACGATTAATTGTGGCTAAGTAGTCCACAGGGTGTGGATTAAGTCTCTGGATTTGGCGGATTCCCGGACATTTTTACCCCCTTCGCCTGTGGACTATCGGTGCGTAAAATGACATACTTGTAATACATCATCTTGGGGTTCCGCTGAGGCGCTTGCACTACATGTAGTATCAACTTACGGATTGAGCGGGAAGCCAGCACAAGACGTGAATAAGAGAGTTTGGCCGCCTCGGCGGCCAGCGGGCCAGTATCGGAGTCGGAACCAGTTCCGGTCGGGGCCTGCCGAACGAAGAGCAAAGACTTCAACAAAGGGGACAGGAACCATGACTGTTACGGTTTACACGAAGCCGGCCTGTGTTCAGTGCAACGCAACCTACCGCGCACTCGACAAGAAGGGCATCGCCTACCAGAGCGTTGACATCTCCCAGGATGCCGAGGCCCTCGAGCGCCTGAAGGCCCTTGGTTACATGCAGGCCCCCGTCGTGGTGACCGAGCAGGACCACTGGTCGGGATTCCGTCCGGACAAGATCGAAGAGCTGGCACTGGCTGCCGCTTCGGTGGCCTAGTCTTCCAAGACTCCGCCACAGCCACAAAGCATTCCAATGTAGTCGAGGTGACTCCCATGGCAGCGCTGGCAACAGCAACTGCTCAACCAAACGCCGAAGCTGTCAGCACGCGGAGTCACCTCATCTACTTTTCCTCCACATCTGAGAACACCAAGCGCTTCGTCCAGAAGCTCGGCGTCGAGGCGGCACGCATCCCGCTCCACGCCAAGGACGCGCCGCTGCTCGCACTGGAACCCTTCGTCCTTGTGCTGCCCACGTATGGCGGCACGAACGGCGAAGGATCGGTTCCCAAGCAAGTCATCAGGTTTCTGAACAACCCGCAGAACAGGGAACTGATCCGCGGAGTCATTGGAGCAGGAAACACCAACTTCGCGGAAAACTACTGCATGGCGGGGGACATCATCGCCACCAAATGCCGGGTTCCGCTTCTTTATCGATTCGAACTCATGGGGACTCCGGAAGATGTTGTCCGGGTCAAACAAGGATTGGAAAAGTTTTGGACACGACTGTCGCAGATACAGAAGTAACCAGGTCGGAAGGGCAGGCCACCGCCGTGGAAGCAGTCAAGGCAACCAAGAAGCCGTTGCCGGAGGCCTACAAGGGCCTTGGCTACCATGAGCTCAACGCCATGTTGAACCTCTACGGTCCGAACGGAGAAATCCAGTTCGAAGCCGACCGCGAGGCCGCGCACCAGTACTTCCTGCAGCACGTGAACAACAACACCGTTTTCTTCCACGACCTGGAAGAAAAGCTGGACTACCTGGTCAAGAACCAGTACTACGAGCGGGAGACCCTCGACCAGTACACGATGAACTTCATCCGTGACCTGTTCAACCGCGCCTACAAGAAGAAGTTCCGCTTCGAAACCTTCCTCGGCGCCTTCAAGTTCTACACTTCGTACACACTCAAGACGTTCGACGGCAAGCGTTTCCTTGAGCGCTACGAAGACCGCGTCTGCATGGTTGCACTGCACCTTGCCCGCGGCAACGAGGAACTGGCCAGCCGCCTCGTTGAGGAAATCATCGACGGCCGCTTCCAGCCCGCCACTCCCACGTTCCTGAATGCCGGCAAGGCCCAGCGCGGCGAGCTGGTCTCCTGCTTCCTCCTGCGCATCGAAGACAACATGGAGTCGATTGCCCGCGGCATCAACTCGGCACTGCAGTTGTCAAAGCGCGGCGGCGGCGTGGCCCTCTCGCTGACCAACATCCGCGAGCACGGCGCCCCGATCAAGCAGATCGAGAACCAGTCCTCCGGCGTCATCCCGGTCATGAAGCTCCTCGAAGACAGCTTCTCCTACGCCAACCAGCTTGGTGCCCGCCAGGGTGCCGGTGCCGTGTACCTGCACGCCCACCACCCGGACATCTACCGCTTCCTCGACACCAAGCGTGAAAACGCCGACGAGAAGATCCGCATCAAGACCCTGTCCCTTGGTGTCGTGGTACCGGACATCACGTTCGAGCTGGCCAAGAAGAACGAGGACATGTACCTGTTCTCCCCGTACGACGTCGAACGCGTCTACGGCGTCCCGTTCTCCGACGTTTCGGTCACCGAGAAGTACTACGAGATGGTGGACGACTCGCGGATCAAGAAGACCAAGATCAACGCGCGGGAGTTCTTCCAGACCCTCGCGGAGATCCAGTTCGAATCCGGTTACCCGTACATCATGTTCGAGGACACCGTGAACCGGGCCAATCCGATCGCGGGCAAGATCACCATGAGCAACCTGTGCTCGGAGATCCTGCAGGTTTCCACGCCGTCGCTGTACAACGAGGACCTGACGTACGAGACCGTCGGCAAGGACATCTCCTGCAACCTCGGCTCGATGAACATCGCCAAGACCATGGACTCTCCGGACTTCGGTGCTTCGATCGAGACGGCGATCCGTGCCCTGAGCGCAGTGTCGGACATGTCCTACATCAACTCGGTGCCGTCCATCGCGCAGGGCAACGCGCAGAGCCACGCTATCGGCCTCGGCCAAATGAACCTGCACGGTTACCTTGCCCGTGAGCACGTCCACTACGGTTCTGAAGAGGGCCTGGACTTCACCAACATCTACTTCTACACGGTGCTGTTCCACGCACTCCGGGCCTCGAACAAGCTGGCCATCGAGACCGGCCAGCCCTTCGGCGGCTTCGAGAACTCCACGTACGCCAGTGGAACCTTCTTCGACAAGTACACCGAGCAGGAATGGGTCCCGGAAACCGGACGCGTCCGCGAGCTCTTCGCCGGCATCCACATTCCGACGCAGGACGACTGGCGCGAGCTGAAGGCTTCCGTCATGGAGCACGGCATCTACAACCAGAACCTGCAGGCTGTGCCGCCCACCGGTTCCATCAGCTACATCAACAACTCGACGTCGTCGATCCACCCGGTGGCCGCCAAGATCGAGATCCGCAAGGAAGGCAAGATCGGCCGCGTCTACTACCCGGCGCCGTACCTCGACAACGACAACCTGGAGTACTACCAGGACGCGTACGAGATCGGTTACGAGAAGATTATCGACACCTACGCCGCGGCCACGCAGCACGTGGACCAGGGCCTGTCCCTGACCCTGTTCTTCAAGGACACCGCCACCACGCGTGACATCAACAAAGCGCAGATCTACGCATGGCGCAAGGGCATCAAGACGCTCTACTACATCCGCCTCCGCCAGCTCGCGCTGGAGGGGACTGAGGTAGAAGGCTGCGTTTCCTGCATGCTGTAACCGGTATCGGTTGCTTATCTGCGGCGACCGCCGCGCCTCAAAACTGAAGAGTACGACGCCGGGTGAGCGCCCGGCGTCGTACGCTTACCTTAAAGAACACATACGTTAAGGGGACGAAATGACCGAGAAGGTCAAGCTGCTCAGCCACGTCGAAGCGATCAACTGGAACCGCATCCAGGATGACAAGGACGTGGAGGTCTGGAACCGCCTGGTCAACAACTTCTGGCTGCCGGAGAAGGTGCCGCTGTCCAACGACGTCCAGTCCTGGCACACGCTGACGCCTGAAGAGCAGCAGCTGACGATGCGCGTGTTCACGGGCCTGACCCTGCTGGACACCATTCAGGGCACGGTCGGCGCCGTTTCCTTGATCCCGGATGCCCTCACTCCCCATGAGGAGGCCGTGTACACGAACATCGCCTTCATGGAGTCGGTGCACGCGAAGTCGTACTCGTCGATCTTCTCCACCCTGTGCTCCACCAAGGAAATCGACGACGCCTTCCGCTGGTCCCTCGAGAACGAGAACCTGCAGAAGAAGGCCCAAATCGTCATGGACTACTACCAGGGCGACGATCCCCTGAAGCGCAAGGTCGCCTCCACGCTGCTGGAATCGTTCCTGTTCTACTCCGGGTTCTACCTTCCGATGTACTGGTCTTCCCGGGCGAAGCTCACGAACACGGCAGACCTCATTCGCCTGATCATCCGCGACGAGGCCGTGCACGGCTACTACATCGGCTACAAGTTCCAGAAGGGCCTCGAAAAGGTCTCCGAGGAGAAGCGCCAGGAGATCAAGGACTACACGTTCGAGCTGCTCTTCGAGCTGTACGAGAACGAAGTCCAGTACACGCACGACCTGTACGACGGCGTCGGCCTTGCCGAGGACGTCAAGAAGTTCCTGCACTACAACGCCAACAAGGCCCTCATGAACCTCGGCTATGAGGCCATGTTCCCGGCTTCCGTCACCGACGTGAACCCGGCCATCCTCTCGGCCCTGTCACCGAACGCCGACGAGAACCACGACTTCTTCTCTGGGTCCGGTTCGTCGTATGTGATTGGCAAGGCTGTTAATACTGAGGATGAGGACTGGGAGTTTTAGTTCTTCTCTTGCTGTGTGATATCGGGAATCCTTCCGGATAGTTTCCACTAAAGTATCCCGGTAAGAACAGCCTCGTATCTGAGCATTGCTCAGTACGTGCGAGTAGACGTACGAGATCGTCGGAGGCTCGTTGGCGGTTACCCGGCTAGTCGGCGGAACGGCTCAAAGTAGTTGGCGAAGCCTCGGCATTTTTGGCGGTACAGGCGCTTGGCCCTAGCTGCTGGACTCACAACTAGGGCCGAGCCGTCTTCGGCTCCAATCGCTGCTGTGAGATGCAGGATAGGTGGCACAAGTGACGAGTTAGTCGGTCGGTGACAATTGACATGGCATCCGTGACAAGCAGCTTGGCAGCTGGGGCCGGGCCCGGCCCACCGACTCCCTCGTAATGGAGATTAGTTCTGCCAGCAAGTTGGACGAGCGGCTCGCGGCTGCCAAGATGTGCGCTAAATGGCGCAGCTACGGGCGTTGTTCATGTGAATCTGAGATCGCAAAATTTGGGGGAATAGTGGCAAAGGGTTCGCTTACAGTCAGTTCGTTGGCAGCAAAGGCCAAGGTCGACACTGAGCAAGTGTTGGTCGCGCTATGGGGAGAAGGCATCGAATATGTGGACTCCCCAAACTCGGTAGTAGAACGCCGCGACATGCGGGCGGCCGAAAGGGCCTTGGGCCTTCCGGGTGCTCAGCAGAGGAAAGTTTCGTACTGGCTGGGAGAGTACGGGCTGGAGCGCAACGAATTCGCAGACCTGTTGGAGGAATTGGGTTTCACATTGAAGCCCGGCACCATCACCATGCCAAGAGGCTCCATCAGACGACTTAACTCGTATCTGGTGTCCACCACTGACAACACGGCCCGCAGGTTGGAACAGCAGCGCGAGGTTCTCAAGATTGATTCAAAGCCTGTGGCGCCGCCGTTTGAGTGGACGGCGAAGGGAACGGCTCGTGAGAGCAGACTCCTGACGACCGAGGAGATTCTAGGAATCCATGAGGAACTCGAACGTGATTTCGCGGAAGCGGAGGACCCGATTAGTCCCCCAGGCGTCCGGAGCGTACAGCTTCTTGAAAGCGCTGTGTCGAGACCAGGGACGAGCTTGGGTGGCCAGTACAAGTACTCCACCATCCAGTCAGCTGGCGCCGCCCTCCTACACTCGTTAGTTCAGAATCACGCTTTCCACAATGGAAACAAACGAACGGCGCTAGTGGCGCTTCTTGTCTTTCTTGATCGTAACAACTTCGTGTTGGAGTCCAGTGAAGATGAGCTTTTCAAGTGGATGCTGAAGGTCGCATCGCATCAGCTCTTGCCATCGAATTTTGTCTTCGACCAAGTCGCCGACCGTGAGACTTCCGAGATCGCAGACTGGATCATCCGACGCTCGCGGCCAGTTAGCAAGGAAGAGCGCTCAATAACATGGCGGGAACTGTCAAAGCTCTTGAGGACCAAGGGCTGCGAGATACTTCAACACCGAGGTGAGAAACTCGAAATTTCGCGCGTCGTGGTTGAACGTCGTGGGATCCTCCGGTTATCTAGATCTAGACGCCTCCAGGCGTATTTCACGAACACGGGGGACGGACGAGAAGTACCCAAAGCGATAGTGAAGCGCATCCGTCAAGAACTGGAACTAGATCAGGAACACGGCGTGGATTCCGAGCACTTCTACTCAACTGCGCGCGAACCTGACTACTTCATCTTGGAGTATTCGAAGCTGCTTCAAAGGCTCGCTCGTGTTTGACCGTCCGGGCCGGCCACGTGATGCAGTCGGGTTCTGTGGGGCGCACACTAATGCCCTCGTGGCTCTCCGCGCCTGACTCTACAAAGAAGAGTTCGGAAAGCATGGCGTGCCGGCGCTCGGCGTTTTCGGCCGCTTCCCTGATACTCGATTCATGGTCGTTCACATCAAACTCAGCCCCCATAAGACCGCCGACGGCGATGATCCCCTTGGACGCTCCTGGTACGGCTACGACCCCGACGCGATACCGGCCGAACTCTGGGCGAACAACCGCGGGGACTGGAGCCTATTGGCGGAGCGCATTTCAGAGGAACGCTGGGTAGCGCTGAACTTTGAGGGCCAGGTCGTCTTGGTCGCGGAACTTGAGGACCCCGCATACGAGGTGCCCCCCGGGGTAGCACGACCGAAGAAGGCGCTCCTCGGCCGTGTCCTGACAGAGGATCATCCGGTCAGCAAAGCCCTGATTGGAAAGCAGATCTCGTACTCGAGCCGTAACGCAATTCAATACGACCCGACCCCTGAGCTCGACAGCCTCGTGGATGCTGACTCCGCGCCGGCGGTCGATGCTGAAACGACCGATTGGACCGGAGCCGCGGGCCACGGGGTGCAGACGGACCCTCAAGTCCGCAGGGCGATAGAGGATGCCGCGCAGGATTACTTGATGAACTACTACCGCGATAGAGGCTGGACCGTCACCGATACCCGGCACAATCGCCCTTACGACGCTGTCGCCGAGAGGGGAACAGAAAGGATCTACCTCGAAGCTAAGGGTACTCAAAGCCGAGGGATTCTGTCATCGTCACCCGTAACGAGGTCGAGCACGCTCGCCAGCATCCCGGAGAATGCGTCATGGGGATCTGGTCTGATATGAAGCTGGTGGATGGCGTTGTGGATCGCTCAGCGGGCAAGTTCCGGATTCTTGCTTTTAGCCCGGACTACCACGAACTGCGTCCACGTGACTTTGACTGGACTATTCCTGTGCCAGTTCCGGAACTTTCTTGAATCTGTGTCCCTTCACGAGTGCGAGGACTTCGCGTTCGCACCCGCCCAGGTGAGTGCGGCTCCCGCCGATCCTCGGCAGGATCTACGGGAGCATCGGTGAGGAACAGAATTTCTCGGGGTGACAGAAGATCCGGTCTTACGTAGATCGAATACCTCGCCGTGACCGGAGAACCTGACTCCAACAATTCTCACCGGTGTACTTACTGCCCGACATCTCTTCGCACGTACCCATGCGTAACTACCCACGCGCAGGTCTGTTTAGCAGCCAGCCTTAGTCGGGACCGCCGAGCGGATTAGAAGCTGGAGAAAAATTCAACAGGTTTTGAACAGGTCGGCATAAATTGGTTCGGAAACCGCACTCCGAACTCCACCGCTCCGGAGTGCGAGCGGATGGCCTGGGTAGAAGAACAATGCGGAACCGAGAACGCCAGGTTATACCGGCGTGATCTGGTTTTCGCCGACCATGTCGACCATTACCGGGTAACCGCTGGTGGCGTCGGTAGTCGGAACGAAAACCACTACGTAGGACTTACCCCAACTTCCGTTGGCGCCCACCACGATCCCTTTGTCGCCTCGTTTGACGACCGTCATGTTGTCAACCTTGATGTCTGCGTGGGCGACTACGTGGTCTTTGGCTTTGAGTGGCATCGCTGGCTCCCATGTTGGATGGCTCGGTACGGGGATGATACCGGGGTTCGGTCGTGGCGGAAAGAGCCGGACCTCAGCGAGGTGTGCGGATATTGCCAACCGTAGGATTCCCGAATCCCGAGGGGTTCGCACTCATTCGGGGGTCAGTACCCGGGGGTCAGATCTGCGGCCAGACCGCTGACGGTCCGGGAGGGGCCGCCTGTTCAAGCAGGCTTTGACCGAGACGGGGCGCCCACCCAGTACGAGGTCGGTTCGGGGCAGGAACTTCTTTGGCAAGCTCACAGGGTACGACTAACAGCTGGCCTGGATACCGCTCGAGCACCTCGCACCGCCGTGCTCAAAACCAATTCCGACTTGCCTAGAACTCTAGTGCGGGGTTTCGGCATTTGCCTACTTTGTGTGGCATTCAAGTACGATTTTCAGGGAAATTGACTCGTTAGCAGGCGAGGACAATTGGCAGGATTGGAGCTGCAGCACAAGCTGGACGGTGGCAAATGTTAGCAAGAGACCATACCAGACGAGGCAAAACTTGAACCCTGGGCTGATTTTGCCGAGCAACGGCACGCGGCATTGGCTCTTGGACACATACCGATTGGAGTCCATGCCGGCGATGATCAAGTAGGCGCCTAGAGGCACAATAGCAATTAAAATCGCCAGCAGGTCTGTCAGACCAAAAACCCCACTGAGAACAATTGCCGCAAGCGGAGCGCCAGCGACGAGTGTGAGTGTTGTCTGGACGATGTCCGTCGCCCAGACAAAGTCAACCATGATCTCAGGAACGCTGAGGCTAATCGTAGGGGCTACGCTTTGGCCGTTGCCTCCCGGGTTTTCGTCCTCAGCCAGAGACCTTGCAAAGTTTAGGCGAGCACCCACCTCGCGCTGAAATAGGTCGCCGGCGTTGGTGGACGCGATCTGGCCAACGAACACCAGCAGAAACCCGACGATCGCCGCCGTGAGCTCCGAAAACAAAGTGTCAGCCCGCGGGATGCCGAGGCCAAACGAGGCTCATCTTGGCCGTCTTCCTCATCCAGTCGGAGAACTCGGGTTTCACCTGTCCGACCACAATGATGCAGCTGTAACGGTCTCGCGTGTAGCCTTCCAGGACAATATTGAAAGGCCCAATGGTCTTCCACACATCAATCGCCTCGAGATTCTCCAACACCCAGCTGCGGCCGCTTACGGTGCCCGTAGTAGGAACACCGTAAGCAAGATCGGCGTGTTCCCGAATCTCGCTGATGCCCCTCACCGTAGGAGACACTGGCGACCGATTGACGATGGAGAGAGATAGTGATGCCTGATTTCTCCGTTCCGTTACTTCGCCGTCAAGCGACATGCCTTTGATTGGAAACAGGGCTTCCTTGTGGGACTGAACGCGCACGAACCTAATGGGCATGGTTCTCCGTTTGAATATCGGCAAGATGCTTGATCTTGCGAGAAACAGCACGGGAGTGGTTCCGAAGCCCGGCAGTAGCTGTGTAGCCGAGCAAATTTGTCACGGAAGCTCGACTCAGGCCTTCCTGATATATGCCGGCCTCTGCAGTTGGCCGTTTTGCGCTAAAAATACGGCGATCTGGGGCTTCCCAGGTCACCTTTCCGCCGTCGGTGCACAGTACGACATACACAACTTGCTCTGAGTGTTCTTGAACATAGTCGTAGATCTCGGTCGACGGCCCATTCCCCTTGAACTCGACGTCCTCGCCGTCCTCCCGCTTAACGACAACGAGGTAGCCTTCATCGTCGATGGGACTGGCATCGAGGGCCTTAAGACACCCTTGGAGCGATTCAAAGGGATTGAGATCGCTTGTCCAAAGAGCCCCCGTACCCTTGTTCGTGCTTTCTACTCTTAGATACTCGTCAACGCCTGCGATAACTGCTTCGCCGTGAACACCCTTAGCGTCGAACTGCTCGTGTCTCAGGATCATCGCATTGCCCCTACTCGAGATTCGAAAGCGTCCAGGCGGGACGTCGCTAGGCAGGATGTAGAGCGTGACCAAGTGTCGGATCTTTCGCAGCTTGCCCAACAGCTCTGGGCGATCGGCATCGACGATACATGCCTGCCCGCGTTTGCCAAGTCGAAGGTCTTCCGCGCACCTCCGCTGGCTGTGTGTCGCCCCGATGAGACTGCCCGTGCGTATGAAAAGGAGTCGGCCGCCATAGCTCCGTACCCTTGCGTTCTCCGCGAGGTGATCAATTCCGGCAGCCATGAAACTGTACCGGCTGTGGACGGTTTCGAAATTGTAAACCGAGCCTGGCTGTCTTTCCCGCGCCTGCGTAGGGCCCATGAAATAATTCCCCAATTCACGCTAAATGGAAAAATTGTTGCGTCAAAGCGCGCCGCCTGACACTCTCCGGAAGAACGGAGGCCGAAGATTCGACTGGCTGGGTCCGGCAGAAGCTTGAGCATAATCAGGCAAATCTTATTAAATATCGTATATAATGTCGGATATAATCTTGATGCTCATTTTTCGACCTCCTGACGCCAAGTCTTGGGCGAGACGCACGTCCTAAAATGCCAAGTATCCCGGAAGGGCTACGGTCCTACAACCCTCTTGACTTCAGTATACGATCCGGTGCAGCGATGCAAATCACATGCATGTAATTCGGCGTGTCGGGTCTGTAAGCACTTCTCCAAATCGCGACCTATCTCGTGTCATCGCCGGATACCGGTGCCGCGCCACATCGCTTTGTCATGCTCGGAGCAGACAAGGGCGCCCGCGGAAAAGAGTAGAGTTCATCGACCAACGCAGCCACCCCGACGATGAACAGGCGGACGGCTGCTCGTCCACGATGGGGGACCGTCTTTGATAGAAAATGGGCAACTATCTTGGAACAGCGGCCTAATTGCTTAGTCGAAAACTTCCCGCAAACGGTGGGTTCAACTTCACGGACTGGGCCAGTTAGATCGGAATCTCACAAAAGCGGGCCCTGCGCGGTAGATCGTGCAGGGCCCGATTTGTAAGCCGCCGGGATGAAATGGCCGCTGGCCCTTGATGTGGCACGCTTGCGGCCAAATGCCTGGAGTTGAACTGTCTGATGCTCAGCTCGACTTCGCCAATGACGTGAGCACCACGGAGACCGGTCGGGGTGATCGGGCGGCGCGAAAGTCGGGAGTGAAGGGGCATCCCGAGGGCACCCAGACGGTTGCATTATGCCGCGACCAGGCAGGCGGTTAACCTCCGGTTCATACCATGACGTGACGGTGCACTCGTGAAGCGCTTCTTTGGGCACCCCATGACCTTGTGGCCGTCCATGCGGAACCGCCTGCATGTCTACGCCCTTCCCAGCCCTGATCTCCGATCAGCACTGGAGGAACGTCAACGCGTCCTGGAAGCTTTCGATTACTGCTCCATCCAGCCAGCCGATTACCTGCATGCAACTGTGCAGCAGTTCGCGGTTTCCTCCGATGAGGTCAGCCCCGAAGAAATGGACGCCTTCAGCTCCAGGCTCAAGAGCCTCGCCTCCGAAACCCAGGCGTTCAGCATCGAATTGGGCGAACCCGAAGCGGATGATTATTCGCTCGGGGTCAAAGGGACGATTAGTCCACCATGGGCGAAACTCACCGCGGAGGTCCGCGACGCGGCCGCCGATACCATCAATAAGAGCCAACCGCTGCCCGGAGCCCCCTTCAATCCGCATCTCACCTTGGGCTACGCCTTGGCCGAAGGAAGTACCGAGCTTATTCAACAAGCGTCCGACCGGTTACGGGTCCGTGCCCTGCCTCCTCTGACCATCAACGAAGTGCACTTCATAGCCGTCCACCAAGACGTCCACCGAGGAACCTTCACCTGGGACGCCACATCTCGCTTCCCCTTCAGTGGAGTTCCGGCCAAATAAGCGATGCGAACGCCGTTGCCTTCCACGATGTGCACGGTGCAGGATCCTCCATCGGACGTCCAGGAACCCGTGAATATCTCACCGTGATTCAGGACCTTTTGTTGCGTCTCGAATCAGGACCACCATGGTTCCGAACCAAGGGCCCTTCGAAGGTAGCTGGCCGCCACAAAGCAGCTAGCGCATGGATATTCGATCCCATGACTCGTTGTTGAGGCCGGCATGTAGGGTCGGATCATGGGGAATAGTTCGTTCGCAATCAGAGAACCTCGGAACACCGACGTTCAAGAACTGGCCAAGCTGCACGTCTCCACTTGGAAGGAGACCTACGCCCATCTGCTTCCCGATGACTTCTTTTCCCCCGTGCATCTGGAACAGCGGGAACAGTTATGGGCCTGGATCGTCCAGAACCGTTCTGATCAACGCCATGTTGCTATCGCGGCATTAGCAGATGACATCATTGGCTTCGCACTCGCTGGGCCGGCCCAAGAGCCAGGAGCAGCAAGGGAAATCGAACTCAACATGCTCTACGTTTCCAGTCTCCACCACGGCGCAGGCGCAGGTCAGGCACTTCTCGACACCGTGCTCGGGAAGAAGTCAGCCTTTCTCTGGGTGGCCAAAGATAATTCTCGAGCGCAGGCCTTTTATCGTCGTAACGGCTTTACGGCGGACGGCACCGAAGTCGTGGACGAAGCGCTACGCTCCTTCGTCGATATTCGCATGGTCAGATAACCACAAATTGGACGCGTTCGTCGCAAGTCTTCTGACGCTGTGGGCTCTCCATGATGGAAGGCGATCCCCAACTGCAGGTAAGTCCCAAAGTTTCGATTGCGTTGGAGGGCTCGGCGTGTTGGGCGGTGGCGTGGGGGAGTCGGTTGGAGTCCGTGCCGTTTTCGTCGCTACTTTTCGCGCCGCGACGAAAGGGTTGCATCGGGCGTCAAATCCGCGGTCGGAGTTCCTGTCGCCTTCTGCTCTTTGAAGATCCAGTGCTTGTAGAGAAGGAAATTCCAGGCGGTTGTCGCGATCGTGGCAACAACCTTGCCGATCGCATATGACTGGCCAGCTCCTGCGATCAAGTTCACGATTACATCTGTCGCAAAAAGGTTAAAAATCACCAGCGCGCCGTACTTCAAGAAGCTCACATGAGCACGCGCGCCCGATTGGAACGTAAATTTCTTCTGCACGAAGAAGTTGAAGACCAGGCTGGTTAGGAAAGCGATCGGTGTGGCTATCCACAAATCTACCTTCCCCACTTCATGCAACAACGCGAGAAGTCCCAGATCAATGGCGAAGGACGCAACACCCACCACCAGAAATTTAATGAGATACCCATTTCGCACGAAGCCGAAGAGACGGCGAACCAGACTCGTGGGACTACCCTGCATGATTCGACTACCGCCTGTAATTGATGGACCGCACCGTCCCCGACTGTTGCTCAAGGCACCCATGTAGTCTAAACCAGTCGATCGCCATGTTGGGCACGGCGGCACGGCGTCCAAGCGAGCTGCGTGCGGCAGTCAGGTTCACCCCGTAGATTAGACGTCGTTACCCTCGACCCGTCCGAAGAGAACAGACACTCAGACTTGAAATTTCCCAGCACCGCTCCATGGCTCCTTCGGTTTCTCACAATTTTCGCTGTGCTCGGATTGCTCTCATCGCTCTGGGCACTCGCAAGCCCGCTGATGTCGGTGCCGGATGAAGAGGCCCATACTATCAAGGCAGCCGCTGTGGTCCGAGGACAAATGCAGGGGGAACCGGGCACAGCTCAGGGTGAACGCGCCCAAGTGCTCGTGCCCACGTTCATAGCCAGCACAGACGGTTTGTCTGCTTGCTTCACTTGGAAACCAAACGTATCCGCTGCTTGCAGCCCCGCGTTGGCACCAGGCACCGCGACAATCAAGGCAAATACCAGTGCGGGCAACTATAACCCGATGTACTACGCCGTGACTGGACTCCCAAGCCTGTTCTGGACCGGCGCCAAAGCCATCTATGCGATGCGTATTCTGAGTAGCCTGATCAGCGCGGCATTTCTGGCTGTTGCGTTGACATGTTTGGCCAGCCTCCAGCGATGGAAGTTGCCGCTCTTCGTCGGATCATTCGCGGTGACTCCGATGGTGTTGTTTCTGTCGGGTGGAGTGAATCCGAATGCCCTCGAAGTCGCAACCTCAATGGCTGTTTTCAGTGGCCTGTGCCTCGCTTGGGAAAGAACTGCTACAGGTGGCAGATGGCGCCCGGCTCTCGCTTCAGCTGCGGTCTCCGCCGCAGTTCTGGCCAATACCCGAGCAGCATCACTGCTTTGGCTTGCGCTGGCAGTCGCGGCCTCGCTGACCATGTTCGGGCTCCGCCCGCTAATTTCGATCCTCCGTGAAAAGTTTTTCTGGGTCATGGCCGCTCTGGTCGCCGTTGGCTGCGGCCTGGCCGTGCTCTGGCAAAAAAGCGCGGACAGCCTGCAGAACCTCATGGGTACCGGGATTAACACGCCCCCGATCCAGATAGTGTCCATAATGCTCGACAGAACTTTCGATTTCGCAGCCGGATACGTTTCTTACCTCGGGTGGCTGGACACCTTAGGACCGAGCGGCGTACTAGCGGTGTGGGCCGCCCTCATCATTGGCGTGATCGTGGCTGCGCTGTGCGTACCAAGTCGAGCAGCTCGTTGGACTATCGGATTTCTGGTCGCGGCGATCATAGTCCTGCCACCACTTCTACAGATTCCGCTCGCGAAAGACGTCGGGATTATCTGGCAGGGGCGTTACATTCTGGCGCTAGTAGTTATTCTGATAACTGCGTGCGGAGTTGCGTTGCGGTCTTTCAACGTCGACCTCAGTGGCGTCGGCCGCCGGGCAAGCCTGGTCGTTCTGACAGTCATGGTGTTCGGCCATATTTACAGTTTCATTTATGGATTGCGCCGATACGTGATTGGTATCCAGGACCAATCCAATTGGAGCGATATGATTGCCGCCCCTCAATGGCAGCCGCCGCTCGGATGGATTGCACTCGCGGTGGCGTACCTAGTGGTATTGATAGCCGGAGCGACGCTCCTGCACCGGTCAATGACGGCCCTGCCGAAGGCGGAAGAGAGGCTGGCAGAGGCTACGGCGAGTACTCCTTCATCGACGTAGAATGCCGGTATGGCATCCAAGCTGGCGCCCTACTTGAGCTACCCTGACGCTTCCGCCGTGATTGCCTGGCTCGAAGCGATCGGTTTCACAGTGGTTGTCCGGCAGGACGGTCCCGGGGGCAGGGTCATGCACTCTGAACTGCGGATGGACGAGGTTGTCGTCATGGTCGCAAGTGATGACAACGACTATGTTGTCGCTCCGCTTGTTGGGAGCTCGACCGGGGCGGGCCTTTATGTCGTGAGTGACGATGTTGATCTGCTCTACACCGCCGCAATAAGTGGTGGAGGCGTGTCGGTTTTTCCGCCCGAAGATACTGAGTGGGGTACACGGCGGGCTCGCGTTCTGGACCCCGGCGGGCGCGAGTGGAGCTTTGGGTCGTACGAACCGGGAGTCCGACGGTAGGGGGAGCAGCATGCTTGAGCGAAGGCAATTTGGCCACACCGGATTGGATGTCTCCATTGTGGGGCTTGGCGCAGGTCAGATCGGGGAGAGCGATGTCACCGAAGCCGAGGCCGCCGAGGTGCTCAACGGCGCATTGGATCTCGGCGTGACGTTGATCGATACCGCCGCGAGCTACGGGTTGAGCGAAGAACGGATCGGCCGGCACCTGGGTGCACGCAGGGACGAGTTTGTGCTCTCAACCAAGGGTGGTCCCAAGATCAACGGTCAACGGGATTGGTCGCCGGACAGCGTGTTGGCCAGTATCGAGCGGTCCCTCCGGTTAACCCGGTCCGAGCGGATCGATATCTTCTATCTGCACTCGTGCCCGATCGGGATCCTGCGCCGAGGCGACCTCCAGGAGACTTTGGACCAGGCCGTCACCGCCGGCAAGATCGGCGTCGCCGGCTACAGCGGGGACAACGAGCATCTGGCCTTCGCCGCCGATTCCGGCAGGTTCGGTTCCATCGAAACCAGCGTCAACATCGCGGACCAGTGGAACCTCAGAAACGTCCTCGGGCGGCGGCCCGAACTGGGAGTGATCGCCAAGCGGCCGATCGCGAACGCGCCGTGGAGGTTTGTCGAGCGTCCGGCAGGGAATTACGCAGAGCTCTACTGGGAGCGGCTTCAGATCCTCGACTTCGACCCCGGCGAATTGGATTGGGCAGAGTTTGCCTTGCGCTTCACGGCATACGCGCCGGGCGTCCACACCGCCATTGTCGGTACGGCCAAACTATCCCACCTGCGCCACAACATCACCGCCGCCACCCAAGGACCCCTACCCGATCAAATCTTGGAGGACATCGACCGGGCGTGGCGGGCAGTCGGCTCCGACTGGCCGGCATCGACATAGCTTCGCGCTGGAACTGCAAGCTTTTTAGCCCGAATGTTTCACCCGCCGGACCCGGCGCAGGGCAAAAGGGCGAAGCAGCTTGGTGACCGGTCAGGTCAGCTCCCCGGCGACTGGGTTCAGGGCCCAGTCGAGCGCGAAGTCGGCGACGGTCTCCCAGCCTTCCTCGCCGCAGGTGTAGTGATCGCGTCCTTCGAAGAGCCGGTGCGCGGTGATCGCCTCGGATTTCTTGGCCCACTTCTTGTAGTTCTCAGCCTGGACGGCGGCCGGGACGGCGTGGTCGTTGCCGCCGGCGATGAACAGCAGCGGTGCCCGGTCGTCGTTGCCGAAGTCGAGTGTCATCGAGGAGTGTGGCGTGAAGTTGGCGAACCCGGCCTCAAACAGCATCCGACCCGAGACAGGGATGGCGTACTCGTCATAGATCGGCTTGGACTGCTCGGCGGTGAGGTTGTTGGTGAAGGCGTAGTGGAACTCTTCCTCGGTGATCGGCACGGCCTTGTCACGGTTGGCCGGGTTCTTCAGCACCGGGAAGGTGGACTTGATCTGTGCGAGCGGGAGCGCCTTAACCCCCTTGACTCCCGCGCCGTCGATTGAAACACCCGCCGCGCCGTAGCCGCGGTCGAGAAGCAACTGCACGAAGGCGCCGCCGAAGGAGTGCCCCATAATGATCGGCGCCTCATCAAGGGCCTCGATCTGCTCGGCCAGGGAGTTCACGACGTCGGCCACGCCAAGACCGGCCAGCGGGCTCGGGTCGCGGCGGATCGCCTCAACACCCTCCTTGCCTTGGCCGATCCCCGGATAACCTGGCGTGTGCACCGTGAAACCACGCGCTTCGTAGCGCTCGACCCACGGTTGCCAGCTGTAGGGAGTCATCCACAGCCCGTGGATCAGTACGACGACCTTAGACGCTGTAGCCATGCGCTACATGGTAACAAGGGCACCCCGGCCGGGGTAGTCAAATTTCGGCCGGTACAAAGGGACAAACTTCAACCGGCGGCGACACCAGATCCTCTTGTCCGCGGTGGATCGTTCCCCGAGCTCAGGGAAGGTTGCGCCCTTCTACCCCGCCGTCGCTAATGGATCCCCGAACGGTGCGCTCGGGGAGTTCCTGCTCGCCCTAGCCCACGAAGATGCAGAACGGATGACCGGCCGGATCGGCGTAGACGAACAGCGGCTCGTTTGGATCGTCCGTACGATCAAAGAGGAGCTCGGCCCCTAATGCCAGTGCCCTCGAGTGTTGATGTGTGAGGGTTTCCCGGTCTGGAACAGTGAGATCGAGGTGCATCTGCATTGGCACATCGGGCGAAGGCCATGTGGTCCGCTTCAATTGTTGAACCTGCTGAAAGGCGAGCTTGCGGTTGCCCTGCGCATCAGTTAAGACAAGCCAGTTGAGATCATCAGGGAAGCCCTCGGCCGCGGGCTCATCGCCTGGCCGGTACTGGAGTCCGAGAAGCTGGCGGTAGAACTCGGCCAGTCCTCGCACGTCAGTCGTGTCGAGAACCGTGTGAAGTAACTGAGGAAATCCCGTCATTGGCCGAGACTAGCAACTACCAGCGTCTTCCAGCCAGCACTTGGCGATCTGATCGCATGACTGTGGTTTAGGCGGCTTTGACGAGGGGGAGTTCGTCCCAGTGCGTGGTGTACCTGGGGGAGAGCATGTCGCGTTTCATGGTCCAGTCCGGGCCTCCCTTGATGCCGGCGTGGCCCATGGCTATGGATCCCCGGCCGTATTTTCCTGCCACTTGTTCCAGCAGCGGGCCGATGCCGCGTTCCTCGTGGACGTTCTCGAACAGTTCCAGAGGCTTCTGGTTTCCGCTGGGGCGCAGGTCGGTGACCATGATGCCTGCGCGGACGTATTTCACGCCGTCGTTGATTTTGGGGATCAGGGCGTGGGCTGCTTTGGTGAGGATCACGGGGTCGGCTGTGGGCATCGGCAACGCGACGCAGACGGACGGGTAGGACGTGTCGCCCGGGCTGTAGTAGGACGTGCCGGCGAAGGCGGTGAGGACTTTGGCTTGGAGGTCGTGTTTGGCCAGGCGGGCGCTGGCCTGTTGTGCGTATACGCTCATGACCTGGCGCATGTCGGCCGTCGTCGTGATCGGTTTGGAGAAGGACCGGGAGAAGATCAGCTGGTCGCGTCCTATCCGTTCTTCTTCCATGGGTATGCAGGGGGTTCCCTGCAGCTCGAGGACGGTACGCATCATCACCACCGAGAACTTGTCCCGGATCGCCACGGGATTTGCCTTGGACAGGTCAAGGATCGAGTAGATCCCCATCCCCGCGAGGCGTTTCGTGAGTCTGGTGGCGACGCCCCAGATCTCGCTCACGGACAGTCGTGACATGAGGGCTTCGCGCTGGGCCGCCGGCACGGATTCCCACCGGCACACCCCGCCGAAGACAGGGTTGTGTTTGGCCCACTTGTTGCTGAGCTTGGCCAGGGTTTTCGTGGGGGCGATGCCCACGCAAACGGGCACGCCGACGTGGGTCCGGCAGGCGTCTTTCATGGTCCGGCCCAAGGCCAGCAGATCCTCTCCGGAGCCTTTGACGCCCAGGAAGCACTCATCGATGCTGTAGACCTCTTGCCAGGCGGAGTACCGGGCCAGGAGCTCCATGACGCGGGCGCTGATCGATCCGTAGAGTTCGTAGTTGCTGGATCTGGCCACGAGCCCCCATTCCTTCGCCCGGGGCGCGAGTTTGAACCACGGTTCTCCCAGCACGATCCCGAGCTTCTTGGCCTCGCTGGACCTGGTCACGGCACAGCCGTCGTTGTTGGACAACACAACGAGCGGTTTGCCTTCAAGGGAAGGATCGAAGATCCGCTCGGCCGAGGCATAGAAGCAGTTGACATCGATGTGCGCGATTTCCTGCATGCGGCGCATCACTGCCGGCTTAGACATAGTGAAGGCACCTGACCGCAACGCCCCAGATCCGAAGGTCCGACAGTTCGGGGACGCGGATCGGCGGGTATTTGGGGTTGTCCGCTTGAAGGATCACCCCGGCCGTGGTGATCCGTAGACGTTTGATCGTCAGTTCGCCGTCGAGAATGGCCACGACGACGGAGCCGTCCTTGGGCGTAAGGGCCTTGTTCACTATGAGTTCGTCGCCGTCGCTGATGCCGCCCGGTTCCATGGAGTCCCCGGCCACCCGGACAATGAAGGTGCTGGTCTTGTCCTGGATCAAGTGTTCGTTCAGGTCGAGTTCAGAGGAAAAGTAGTCCTGCGACGGGGACGGATAGCCCGCCGGGACGGCTACCGGGGCTACCGGAACGTGCCCCGGAGGCGCCCCCGCGTCTACCATGCGGGGGTCCAAAGCAAGACTCATGACACACCTTTTTTCGAAAATATGTTCGAATATCAGTGTAGTCTCTTCGGCAGACATTTCACCGGTCAGGGCGGTGAGCATGTCTCAGTCGGCTGCATCAGCGACCACGTGCGGCTATGCGGTGTGGGCATGGCTTTTGGGACTCAGCTAGCCGCCCCGCTTGTAACACGCGGTGAAACAATTGACAGCAAGCTCTCAGTAGTGGAGGCTCTCAGGACCGTGGCTCGATGGTCACGGTATCCATTTGGGGGGGGGTGGATACTTGCGCGGCAGGATTGCGCCCCCTTCGCATGCAGAAAAATAGGGGAAACCATGAAAGCGAAGAGGGTGATGGCAAGCCTTGCCTTGACCGGAGTTCTTGCAACGACGGGCGCCGTGGCTGCTAATGCTTGGACCCAGTACCCGGCTGAGGGTGGTACGTGGAATTACGGGTATAACACCGGGATCTACTCTGACTACCTCGTTGGCAGGTGCCACAGGTCATCCGTTCAGAACGACTGGGGTTACAACAGCAGTATCAACGTTGCGCCTAATCAGTGGTCGAATGCCTGGCACACCGGGACCATCTGGACCAACAACCGGTGGTACTACGGGGTCTGCTAGCCGGACAGCCGCACTGGCCTGATCGAGCCCTTGCCGTGGCGAGCATTGAAGGCCCGCCACGGTACGGGTCAATCCTACGGGGGACCACGTCTAAATGCTCAAAACTCTTGTGAGGCTGACATCGTTCGGCATCGCCATTTTCCTATCCATACTCGCCGGGATTGTTATCTCCACAGCCGACGATGCCTTCCCGTTGGGAGCAGATTTCAGGGTGAGCCTTGACTTCACCCACAGCCAGCTGACAAAAGACCAAACCATCGCGGATCTGGATTCGATCGCAGACGCCTCGGGCCTGCGGCTCGCCAAGGTTGTCGCCGACCCGAATGACTTCTTCAATTCCCGCTCTCTCTACGCATTCGGGCAGAATGCCTCGGCGGAGACCCGCAAAATTGACTGGTTCAAGCCCGGAATGACTGGCCAGCTGCTTCCATCCGGCGAACTGGGGACCGCTTCGCTCAATGGTCCCTACGTCTACTCGGGGAGCCCTGCTGCCGTCGGACAGTTCATCGGCTGGATTGATTCCCATGGGATTGGCCGGAATGTGGTCGCCAAGAACCCGGCAACAATAATCGGTCAGGCTCTGGTGGAATCCGGTGCATGGCTGACCTTCTTGACGTGCGTTGTCCTCTGCCTCACGACGGTGATCTCCTGGTACGTCCTGCGCGCGCGGGCTCGAGCGCTGAAAGTCCTGAACGGGGCCGCCACGCCGAGGATCGCCCTCAACGATCTGCTTTCACTCCTCGTGTCCTTTGGGGTACCAGCCGCCGCTGGCCTGGTAGCCGCCGTAGCCGTCGTCACGGTCGAGGGCAAGGCTTCCCGGCTGCCCGAATTCCTCCTCACCACCGGTACTTTCCTCGCCGCCGCAGCCGCGGGGATGATCTTGTGTGCCATCGTCGTCGGCTTTATCACGTGGCCGACCCTGGATGGGATCGCCTCACGCCGGCCGCCGGAGAGCGGCTTCCGCGGCGCGAGCGAAGCCTTGAAGGCCGCAACCCTCATATTGATCGCAGTGATGCTTCCCGTGCTGGGCGCATCAATAGGACAAGCCACGGATCGTTCGAACCAGAGCGCCAAGTGGCAGGTGCTGAAGAACCATGTGGCGCTACGCATTTCCGTACAGTCCGACGCGGAATTTGTCGGCCGTCGGCCGGCCCTGCACGACATGGCCGCCGCCGCATCCCGAGCCGGCAAGCTCACTCTGTCCTACGCGTTCCCGTCCCGGACCAATGACCGGCCCGGCCAAGAAACCCGACCGGATACCAGCGATTTCGACGGCATCGTACTAGTCAACCCGGACTACCTCCGGGCGATTGCGCCACTGATCGCCCCAAGCGCAACCCGCGCCGGAACGCTCTTGGAAGGCGTGGGGAAACGGGTCGAGTTTGATGCACTTCCGCAGGGAGTCAAGGAATTCTGGGGCCAGCAGTTCCCGCTGTTGAACCGGGCGGGGCGAAGCCTGCAAGACCTCGAGTATTACCGTTACACCGGCCGGCAGGATTTCCCGGCACTGCCTCCGGTAGTGGGCGAGATGGCCGAGTTCCACAACCCCCTGATCATCGTTGCGGAGCGTCCGGAAGAGATATTCAGCGATGCCACAGCAGCAGCCTTCCTCTCGTCCGGAAACATCGTCTTCAACGACTCAAACTGGGTCGGCGAATATCTCCAATCGTCTTCGCTCACAACAGCCGTCCTCTCCGTCGACAGGATCGCAGATGCGGCACTCTACAACAGCCAGCTTCAGAACCAATCCGCCGGCCTGAAGGCTCTGTCATTCGCCCTCGCTCTTCTGGCCCTGACGATGAGCACCGCAGTTTCCGCACTTGTCTACGCCATCTCCCACTCCAAACGCCTGTTCGTGCAACGCACAGCAGGTTGGGCATGGGGAAAGTCCCTCGCACGGAGAACTGCCTGGGAAGCCACCCTCGCCTGCGCGCTAACCGTTGGAATGTTCCTGGCGCTCGGAGGGGCAACACGACCAGAAGTACTCTGGGCTTTCGCCGGAATACCGCTGTACCTGGCGATTTCCTCGACCCTGCACATCATCTTTGCCAAGCGCATCTTCAAGACGACCCTAGCCCGCAAGGCTTGACGGTTCATGACCTCCCGAAAGGGGAACCTGGTTGGAAATCTCAGCAGAGAACATCACCATCACCATTGACGGCCACGACGTTCTGGCTCGGCAGAGTGTCTCGGCCGTTCCGGGAACCACCCTCGCGCTCACCGGACCCAGCGGATCAGGAAAGACCACCCTGCTCAACACTCTGGGCCTCCTTCGGCGCGTGAATAGCGGCCGGGTTCTGGTAGGTGGCAACGACGCCACCCACTGGAATGACCGCCACCGACGCCGGTTCTGGCAACAACACGCGGCCTTCGTATTTCAGGACTACGGGCTCATCGACGAAGAATCGATCGCCGTCAACGTCGCACTCTCAAAGCTCCCTGTGTTCGGACGCCTATCCAGCCAGAGGGCCGGAGTCGAAAAAGTCCTAGAACGCGTCGGCTTGGGCGGTAGGTCCGATCATAAAGTCTCGACCCTGAGTGGAGGCGAAAAGCAACGAGTCGGCTTGGCCCGGGCGATGTTCCGGTCAGCCGATGTCATATTGGCGGACGAACCTACAGCCTCACTTGACCTGGAGAACCGAAACCTCGTCACCGGATTCCTCCTGGAAGAGGCCGCCCGAGGTGCCACTGTGGTCATCGCCACTCATGACGAGGCCCTTATCGCGGCCTGCGACCAGCGTGTTAGCGTAGGACATGCCGCTGCGACACGCCCGCAAACCGTGGCCAATCCCATCGTCTGAGACCATCAAATGGATTTGGCATTTTGCGTAGGAGACGGTGAGTTGTGGGACGCGAGGACACTCAGCGACGAGGCGAAAAAGCAACCTGACGGGTGGCTGGAGACCCGCCGCCCCACTTTTGTCTCCCAACACGATGCCGAACTTCATTTCACCACAGCGCTGATCTTCCTCGCCGGGTTAGGCTCTAGCGACAGGGACCGATGAAAGGGCGAACAGATGGGCGCATGGGGGTTTTTGCCTTTCGAGAATGACGACGCGATGGAGTGGCTGGACGAACTCGAAGACGGCGGTGCGGAGGTGGTCCGCGCAGCGTTGCAGGTAGCCGAAGCCGACTACTTGGAGGCGCCGGACGGCAGCACTGCCGTGGCCGCCGCGGAGATCATCTCCACGTCCCAGGGAAACCCGCCCGGGGAGGTGCCGGAGAATGTCACCTCCTGGTTGGCCACCTATGGGTCCGAGCTTGGCCCGGATGACGTGGAACTCGCCCTCCGGGCCGAGAAACGGGTAGCCAGTGAAGAATCCGAGCTGGCCGAGCTGTGGGACGACGCCGACGAGCCCGAATGGCGTGAATCCCTTGACGACCTTGCGGATCGGCTGCGGGCCGCCCTCCCGTAGAGCGCTGCGGGCGAGGCGCTAACGGTGCTCATGTTCGCCCGATAGTGGGCGCCGGCCGGCGCAGTTATTCGAGAGGATAGCTACCCCTGCAGGGAGACATCCGAGATTGCGAAGACACTCCGGCGAGGCGCGCGACGCCCTGCATGCTTGGCGTCCGGCCCCCACTGGGTGGTGTTCATCGAAGCTGAGTCGCGGCGCTACGCTGCCGTCCCTTTCGGATGCCCGCTATCGGTTGAAAAATTTCCCGGGAATTTGCCCAAACCTGACGCTTTCAAGCTGTGCAAGGCCGTACGATGAGCGCGTCTCATTACTCTGAACGCATGGGGGAACCATGAGCTCGCCGCAATACCCGTCTCAGCAGCCATACCCGTCCCAGCAACCCTACCCGACCCAGCAGCAGTCGTGGCAGGGCGAACCGCCACTGTGGGCGCCCTATTACGGCGCGCCTTTCCCGGCAGCAGTCAAGCGATTCTTCAAGAAATACGCCACCTTCACCGGGCGGGCCAGCCGCAGCGAATACTGGTGGTGGACGCTCGTATCCGTCGTCGTCGCCATCATCCTGAACATCATCGTCGGCGCTGGAAGCACCACCACCGCAGATGGCACCACGCCCGGGCCGGGTGCCGTGATCGGCACAGTTCTCGCCGTGATCTGGGGCCTCGGGACCATCGTCCCCGGCTTGGCTCTGACGGTGCGCCGCCTGCACGACAGCAACAAAAGCGGCTGGATGATCCTGCTCGGCCTGATTCCGTTCGTCGGCGGAATCATCCTCCTGGTGTTTATGCTCCTGGGCCCGAACCCAGCAGGACAGCGGTTCGATCAGCCTGTCGGCCAATAACCACCCGTAGCACCAGCTAAGACCCGGAAAGCCCCGCTGTTTTGTCGACGGCGGGGCTTTCCGCTTTGGGTGCTGCGAACAGCTTGGATTACCGTCTCCGGATATGGCGAAGGCCGTGCAGTCCCGGAGGACTGCACGGCCTTTTGCCGGCGAAAAGTCTATTCTGGCGGAGCCGAGGAGCTCAGCCCTGGCCCTTGTTCTTATCCTCGGTTCCCGACTTCTCGCGCGAATCCGAACGCGGCCGCTGGAGCGTGAAGGTTTCGAAGGCTGCGAGCTGGCCCTGCGGGCCGGTCACGTTGTAGTAGGTCACTTCGATACTCGTTGTTCCGCCGGGTTCAGTGCCGGGGTCGACGCTGAAGGATGCGAAACCGTATGAGTTCGCGGCGTCGCGCTGCGCTGACCAGGGGGCATCTTCCTGGACGTAGACCGGCGGCCGCTTATGCGTGGTGGGGTCCGGGGCGCCCACTGCAGTGATGACCCGGCACGCGGGAGGGTTCGTGAACAACTGGTTCGACGGCACCGAGGTTCCGCCGCCCCCGAGAACCATGTGGACAGTTCCCTTAGTGGTATCGATCACGTCCTTGCGCGTGTCCGCAGGGATAGGAGTAAGGGTTGCGTTCTTTTGCTGGCCGCGGATAGGGTGCGAGCGCTCATAGTGGTGTTCGTGCCCGCACACGACGAGGTCGACTCCGTACTTGTCGAAGAGCGGTACCCATTCCTGGCGGATGCCGAGGTCGGCGCCGTTGAAGGATCCGGCGGTGCTCACGACAACCTGGTGCATGCAGATAACCAGCCAGTCGATGTTTTTGTCCGACCGGGCAGCGCTGAGCTCCTTCTCCAACCAGGCCTTCTGTGCACCCTGCGAGTAGCCCCGAACGTAGCTGTTTCCGCCGTCCTGGTAGCAAACGTCGTCGTTGGCCAGGCTGATGATCCGGACCGAACCTGCTGTGAAGGAGTACCAGAGCCCTCGGGTGACATCGGTTTGACCGGGCTGCGGCGGAACGGAGAAGTACGTCTGATAGGCGCCGTATCCGATGGGCCCGTTGCCGAGTTCATTCTCGTGGTTCCCGGCCGCGGGCATCCAGGGCCGGTGGCGTGCGCTGCGCGAGTTGTTGTCCCAGAAGTCCGTCCAGGTCCGGACCCGGTTCTCGGAGATGTTGGCGTAGCAGAGGTCTCCGTTGAAAAGGTGAAACAGGGGTTGGACACGCTCGACGCCGGCCGGCATGTCGCCTGCCGCAGGGGAACCAAGGTTGTCGTTGACCCATTGCTGTGCGCCGCCGGCTCCGGTGGCCTTCTTTCCAAGTGTGGGGGTGCCTTGGTCGCCGAAGCTGGTGAAGGTGATCTTTCCGCGGCCGCGTGGACCTGTCCGGAAGGAGCCAAACTCCGCCTGTGCGCCGTCGTGGGTTGCAGCATAGATGTAGTCGTGTGATGGAGCGAGCCCGGTCAGCTTCGCATGGTACGCGTACACTTTTTGGCCGGATTTGGCGTCGACATAGCTTGTCTCGAGCGCATCCTGGCTTCGGCGGTAGCTTCCGTCCGTTTCGCCGAGCATCGCACGTGCTTTCTTGACCGGCTGCAAAGTGTGCCATGACACGACAACCTCGCTGGACGAATCGGCCCCGAACTGCAGGTGCAGGCCGTTCACTACCGGTGTGGTGAGTGGGTCACCGGTTCCGGACGCCAGGCTGGACCTGTCGTCCGCTGACGCCGGTGCGGCCCCTGCGAGAGCGGCTGTGACACCCGCAGCTGCGGCGCCCGTGAAAAACCCGCGGCGTGAAAGTCCGGACCTAAAGATTTCTTTGTCGTCAGTCATGGAGCCAGCTTCACCCTGGGCCGAGACCAACTCGTGAAGACGGTTCAAGCGATGGCCTGATGAGAGATGAACGGCGGGCTAATTATCCCCGCGAAGCCATTTTCGAGGCTGTCCGTGTCGTGCTCATCGTCGACGGTGTCGGGCCAGGGGTGGGCGGCCGTGAAGGAGCTCCAGCCGGGGAAGGGATCGACCGGTAGTTCGCGTTCTTGGAACAGGTCCATGTCCGGCGGCAGGTCCAGGTCTGGTGGCAGATCCGTGTCTGGCGGGGGCTCGGGGTGGTCCGGGTGCAGGTCCGTGTCCGGGACCGCCGCCATGATTGTGGTGGGGGTGTGGTGTGGCCAGTGGGGTGGTTCCCAG
>NZ_JAKEEC010000028.1 GCF_021483235.1 Arthrobacter alkaliphilus
CGCTTCAGCGGCGGCGACTCGATCTACTCTACACACCCCCAACACCCCACGCAAATCATCGCCGCAACACGATCCCGTGGCCCAAAACCCCCTACAACACGGCCGGTTTCGGGTCGAAGGACCCCAAACAAGGACTTTCGGACCGCAAAGAGTCAACATGCCGTGCGTCACAAAATCGGCGCGGCCGCCACGGCGCCTCAAATAAGTACGCCCTAGTGCCCCGGTGCGCCCTCGGTCTTGCGCATCATGGTGGACAGCACAACGGCAACCACCGCGATGAAGGTGGCTGTGAGGAATGCGGCCTGCATCCCGGCAACGAAGCCGGACGCAGCTGCGACCACCGCGAAGATCGAAACGAGAAGTGCAGTCCCTGCGGCTCCCGCCACCTGCTGCAGCGTGCTCATGATGGCCGAGCCATGAGAGTAGAGGTGCGGCGGGAGCGGGTTGAGGCCAGTGGTGAACGCCGGCGTGAACAGCAACGCCAACCCCAGGCTAAGTACCGCGTAAAGGACCACGACCCACCACAAAGGGCTGGCCGCGTTGAGCATTGAGAACTGCCACAGCGTAAGCACCAACAGGACGGAACCCGTCACAGTCAGCGGCAGCGGGCCGATCTTGTCAAACAGCCTGCCGACAACCGGGCCGAGCAGGCCCATCGCCAAACCGCCCGGAAGGAGCGCCAGGCCGGTCTCCATCGGCTGGAGGCGGAGAACGTTCTGCAGATAGAGCGGCAGCAGGATCACCGCGCCGAAGAGGGCCATCATGGCAACCACCATGAGGAGGACCGAGACCGTGAACATGCGGAAGTTGAAAGCCCTGAGATCCAGTAGTGGCGCGTCGGACTTCTGCAGTTTGAGCTGGCGGAAAACAAACGCCACCATGCACAGCACACCGACCGCGAGCGCCGCGATAGGAACGGCGGTTGCGCCTGAGTGGCCGCCGATCTGGCTCAGGCCATAGACCAGCCCGCCGAAGGCAGGAACCGTCAGGACCACTGAGAGGAAGTCCAACTTGACGTTGCCGCGTTCACCGACGTTGGTCAGGAACCTGGCGCCGATGCCCATAGCCAACAACGCCACCGGCAGCACGAAGATGAACATGAATCGCCACGAAAAGTGGTCGAGGATAATCCCGGAAACCGTGGGACCCAAAGCCGGCGCGACCGAGATCGCGATGGTCACGTTGCCCATCACCGCACCGCGGCGGGACAGGGGCACCAAGGTCAAGATGGTGGTCATCAGCAGAGGCAGCATGATTGCCGTGCCGCCCGCTTGGACGATGCGCGCCAACAGGAGCACCCCGAAACCCGGGGCCAAAGCCGCGAGCAGGGTGCCGCCGCTGAACAGGCCGGTGGCCAGCAGGAACGAAGCCCGGGTGGTGAGCCTCTGCAGGATGAAGCCGGTGGTGGGGATGACCACGGCCATGGTCAGCATGAATCCAGTGGAGAGCCACTGGACTGTCGGGGCGTCAACGCTGAGGTCGGTCATGAGCCGCTGCAAGGCGACGTTCATGATGGTCTCGTTGAGGATCACCACGAAAGTGGCCACAAGGAGCGTGACGATGACGGTAACAGCCTCGCGCGACATCCTGTCGCTGGCCAGCTGTGTCGCCGATGATTCTGGCGCGGATTCGCCGTGCGCGTCTGATGTGACGTCGGTAGACATGAGGATTCCTCAGCTTTGGGTGCGATGGTTCCGGCGCTCGGCACCGTTGAAGACTGCAACAGTCTAAGCCGCAACAGCATTCCCGTCAGCAGCTTAATCCAAACGTTTGCGGACCGGCATCCGGAAGTTAAGCGTGCCGGAAGTTAAAGGTGCCGGAAGTTAAGACTGCTCAGGAACTCAGCGGGACGTTGTCGATCAACCGCACAGGGCCGACCTTTGCCGCAATGATCGCAAGCCCCTCACCCCGAAAGGGGGTTTCCTTGCAGTTTTCGGCGAGCGGTTCCAGCGTGCGCGGATCGACGACGTCGAAGTAGTCCAGCTGCACAAGGGGCTGCGATTCAACGAGCGCGACGGCGGAGTCCAGCTCGAGCGGCTCATTCGCCAAGGCGCGGGACTCGAGGAGGCGGAGGGCGCGGGACAGCACCAGCGCCGCCTCCTGCTCTTCCCCGGACAGGAAACGGTTCCGGCTGGAAAGGGCCAGCCCTTCGGGGTTGCGCACAGTGGGCACAGCCACGATGTCCACTGGAAAGCTGAGATCTGCCACCATCCGCTTCACGAGAGCCAACTGCTGGGCATCCTTCTGGCCAAAGTACGCGCGGTACGCGGCAGCACCGCCGTCGGCGGCTGGACCGCCCGGCAGTCCGTAGTGCAGCAGTTTGGCAACCACCGTCAGTGCGCCGTCGAAGTGGCCGGGGCGCGAGGCACCCTCCCATTTCTCTCCGAGCGGTCCCGAAGTCACCCGGACCAGCGGCTCGCCCCCGGGGTAGACCTCCTCCACGGTAGGGGCGAAGACGAGATCCACGCCCTCGGCGTCAAGGAGCGCCATATCGGCATCAAGCGTCCTCGGATAGCGTTCGAGGTCCGCGGCCTCGCCGAACTGCAGGGGGTTCACAAAGATCGAGGCCACCACAACGTCATTCTGTTGTACGGCGGTGCGGGCGAGCGCCGCATGACCTGTGTGCAGCGCACCCATCGTGGGGACGAGGCCTTGCGAGCTCCCCCGCTTTTCCGCGAGCAAGCGCGCGCTTTCGGCGCGCAGTTCCGCCGCGGTGGTTACAAGTTTGATGGTCATTCCCGGTTTCCTTCCTGCGTCCCGGCAGGGTCGTTGCCCGGACGTTCCTCACCGTTGTCCGGCGTACCTAAGGCGTCCAGGGCGTTGTTGATGTCCGCAAGCTGGCCTTCTTTGAGCAGTCCTCGATTGACAGCCCGGCGGGCCGTGGCGCGGGCCATGGCCCGGTAAGCGGCAAGGACATCGCCGCCGGCACCGCCGTCGTACTCCTTGAGGGCCTCCGCATGGGCGGCGACCGTCCCCACATCCCCGCGGGCCACCGGCCCGGTCAGTGCCGATTCGCCCGAAGCCAGGGCGTTCTCCAAGGTAGCGCGAAGCAAAGGGCCCAGCATGCGCTCCGGCGCGTCGACGCCGATGTCCCGGAGCAGCTGGGATGACTGGGCCACGAGGGTGACCATATGGTTCGAACTGTGCGCGAGGGCCGCGTGGTAAAGCGTGCGGTCGGCCTCGGCAATGGCGACCGGCTCAGCGCCCATCTCCACCACGAGGGCCTGGGCGATGGGCAACATCGCGGCGTCGGCGGTCACACCGAAAGTGCAGTCCATGAGCCGGGTGAGGTCCAGGCTCATGCCCGTGAACGTCATGGCCGGGTGGAGTGCGAGCGGAATGGCACCCGCCGCGCGCACCGGCTTCAGTATTCCGACGCCGAAACGGCCGGAAGTGTGCGCCACGAGCTGTCCGGGCTGCCACGCGCCAAGCTTGGCCAGTCCTGCCACCAGCTCGCCGAGGGCATCGTCCGGAACGGCAAGGAGCACCAGTTCGGACCTCTCCACGATTTCTTGGATTTCGAGGATCGGCACCCCGGGCAAGAGCGCCTCCGCCCGCTCCCGGCTCGCCTCCGACACTGCGGAAACCCCGACGACGGCGTGCTCGGCCGCGCGCAGGGCCGCACCCAACACGGCACCCACCTTGCCGGCGCCGATGATTCCAACGCCGAGTCGTCCTGGCCTAGCCATGGTCGGTTTCCTCCTGGGTTGATGCACGCTGCGGGGTTGAGGCACGCTGCGGGGCCGGCACCGCGGACGGACGTTGCGCCAACCAATGCTCGGAATTGTCCTGCGCCAGGTTCTGCAGTTCGCGGGCTTTGCGGGCCCGGACGGCCTGCTGGTCGAACAAGCCGACTGCCTGCTCGGTGGCTGCCTGGATAAGCTTGGGCGCCACCGGCCCGGGGGTCGTATGCAACACGAGGTCCGCGACGCCGAAGAGCCGGGCCAACGGACCTTGGTGGAGGGCGATGGACTGGGTTCGTTGATGCGGGACCACCACCAGCTTCCGCCACAATCGACCGGAGCGCAGCAGCAGGGCCGTGTCCGTTGACAGGAAGCCGTTGCGTCGCCAGCCCAACGGGGAAAGGATCCAGGCGCGCTTTGGCGTGGTCACAAAGCCGGCGCCCGAGTCCAAGCCTGTCAACCCTGCGGCGAATACGCGCTCGGGATCGGCGGTGCCGGGATCGGGCAAGACCAGTGAGAGCATCATCATCACCTCGGGCTGCCGCCCGACGGGAAGCAACATGGTCCGGTGCTCGCCTTCGCTACGGCGGTGTTCACCATAGCCGGCAACGTTCACATGGATTCTGTACCAGCCAAGAATCCGCCACAGCGGCGGCTGGGTGACTTTCAGGGCCTGGATCCGGCCGGGAGGAACGGTCTGGGCCCGGGTGTCCAGGAGCCCGTAGCGCAGGCGGATGCCGTCCGGGGAGATGGCCGCCGTAAAGTTGTAGCCCGTGTTGAACGAGCGCCAGTAGGCGGTTCCCAAACCAAGGATGGCCGGAATCAGGTAGAGGATGAATGCCCGGGATTCGGTCAGTACCGACACCACCACGGACGCGATGGCGCTGAGCACAATGAAGAAGCTCTGCTCGCTCAAGATCAGGGAACCGACAAGCCGTCCAGGCGGTACGTAGAGCACCACCTGTTCAGGCGCTTCGGGCACCTCCACCGTTTCGCTGCCGTCAGCAATACCGGCGGCCCGGCCGAGGATGGTGGCACGGAGTTGTTTGGCTTGCTCGAGCCTGAGGTACGAGAGCCGCACGGCCGAGTGGCCCGCGTCCGCCACCTCGAACTTCAGCTCCGCGAGCCCGAAGATGCGGGCAAGCAGGGGCTGCACGATATCAATCGCCTGGACCCGGTCAAGCCGCGCCTGGCGCTGCTGTTTGAACAAGAAGCCGGTGTTGACCCTTACATAGCCTTCGGCAAGCTGGTACCTGGTGAAGTACCAGCTGAGGACGAAGGACCCCAAGGCCAGTAACAGCACGACTACGCCCCCGGCCAGGAGCAAGAGGGCGCGTTCGTTGAAGTGGTCGCCCAGGTTCCCGCGGCCTTGGATGGCCCGTTCGAAGGTATCGCGGCCGAAAAAATACACGATCGCCGCTAGCGCCACCCATCCCCGCACGAAAGGCGACGCCGGGTGGACGCGGTGCCAATCGCCGTCGACGACGGTCTGTTCCTGGGTCACAGCCCGGCCAGCCTCGCTTCGCCGCGGGCCGAAAGCTGCTCGCGCAGCCGTGCGCCTTCAGCGGCGGGAAGTCCGGGAAGGTGGGCGTGGGTTCGGGCTGACGCCGTGTGGAGCTTGACGGTGCACAGTCCAAGGACCCGCTCGACGGGTCCGACGGCGACGTCGACGTACTGCATCCGGCCGTAGGGAACCACCATCGTCCGCTGGAAGAAGATGCCGTGGCGGATCAGCAAGTCATCGTCGCGTTCCGCATAGCCGATGGCCCTCACTTGCCGAGGAATCAACGCAAGCCGCCAGAGGGCAAGCAGGAGAAACGCCCCTGGAACGGTGACGGCGAGCCACATCGGCGGCCACTTCCACCATCCGAGTTCCACAAAGAGCAACGGAAGACTGAACAAGCCGACTGTGATCAGGTTCGCAATAGCCCATTCGACGAGCCGCACCGTCACGTATTTCGGCGAAACACGCAGCCACTCGATGCCGGGAGGATCAATCGCCACGGTATGCATATTCGCCTTCGCCCTTGGCCTCGCCACGGCGTGAATCCCCGACGCCGGGGCCGCCTTCCAGGTCTTCCGGAGGGATTCGGCAGAACCGTTCCACGACGAAGCCCACGATGGTCATGATGACCCCGCCCCCGCCCATGATGAGCGCGAGCCACAAGAGGCCTTGATCGCTGCGGAAATTCCAGAGCCGGAGTTGCTCAATCGCGATTCCCACATGCCAGCCCAGCAGCACGGTTCCCGCATAGGCGCAGGCCTGGGCCAGCACTAAAGTCCGCGCGGCCAGGATCGGGTTGAGCATGGTCTTCTTCTTGCCGTTGCGCCAGCGCAGGACGCGGATGCCCATGATCAAGGTGAGCACGGCGATAAAGCCCATGGTTACCAGCGCGGAAGGAGGAAGCACCGGCGTCGCCATGCTGTACCGCGTAGTGAGCACAGTGGCCAGCCAGCCGATCGCCGTAAGGGCGACGGCGATGATCGCCAACAAGAGCGGACGCATGGCCTTCATGGACTACTCCACCGCTCCCGCGGCAGCAACGCTGCCGGATCCGTCGAAGCCGTCGAAAGGCCGAAGCCCGGGAAAGTCCTCTGCCTTGGTGGCCAGTTCGGCGACGCTCTCACCCTTGAGCTGCGCCGCGGGGTCCAGAAGGGCCCAGGGGTAGAGCACGAAGGCCCGCTCGGCGGCCCGCGGATGCGGCAGGGTCAGGGTTTCGTCGTCGCTGGTGAGATCGCCATAGACGATGATGTCCACGTCCAGGGTGCGGGGGCCCCAGCGGACCTCGCGGACCCGGTGGTGCGCTTGTTCGACGTCGTGGCAGTGCTGCAACAGTTCGAGCGGTGTCAACGTGGTCTCAATGGCGATCACCATGTTGAGGAAGTCCGGTTGCCCCACGGGCCCGCCCACGGCTTTGGTTTGTACCACGGGAGAGACACCGAGCAGGCGGATTTCAGGGCGGTCAACGAGGTCGGCAACGGCCGTGGACAGGGTGTCGTTCCGCTCACCCAGGTTGCTGCCGAGAGCCAGGATGGCTTTTGTGAAACGGGAGGTCATGAGCGCTCCCTATGGACACTGACGGTGACGTCCCCGAAGGGTACTTCGATGGGAGCCTTGGGTTTGTGGACCGTGACATCGACGGCGTCGATGTTGAACCCGGCCAGGATCCCCTCGGCGATCCGGACGGCAAGGGCTTCGATCAGGTTGAGTGGTTCGCCAGTGATGAGGGATGTGATGTACTCCGCCACTTCGCCGTAGTGCGCCGTGAATTGCAGGTCATCGGTTTCCGCCGCCTTGCTGAAATCGGTGTACAGCACCGCATCGACGACGAACGGCTGCCCGTCCCGGCGCTCGAAGTCGAAGACACCGTGATGCCCGACGGCGGTCACGCCGGTCAGAGTGATCTTGTCCAAACCGGTTCCTCCCCCTTTGTTCACGAAAGTCAGTGCCTGATGCGCGCGGCAACCTTGACGGCGTCAAGGCTGGGGCCGACGTCGTGCACGCGCACGGCCCAGGCGCCGTTGGCGGCACTGATTGCCGTGATCGCAGTGGTTGCGTGATCGCGTTCCTCCGGTGCCGCCGCCTTGCCGGCGACTGTCAGGAGCGAACCGAGGAAGCGCTTGCGGGAAGCCCCGATCAGGACCTTGTGGCCGAGTTCATCCAGCTTGCCCATGTACTTGAGGAGTTGCCAGTTCTGGTCGGCGTCCTTGGAGAAGCCGAGGCCTGGATCGACAATGATCTGTTCCGGTGTGACGCCTGCGGCGTAGAGCTTGTCGCGGACGCCCTTGAGCTCCTCGATGACTTCCTCAACCACATCGCCGTAGTCGGCAAGGCTGTTCATGGTCTCGGCGTCGCCCCGGCGATGCGTCAGGACATAAGGCACCTTGGTGCGTGCAACGAGTTCGGCCATCTCCGGTTCGAGGCTGAGCCCGGAGACGTCGTTGATGATCGCCGCTCCGGCCTCCACGGCCGCAGCGGCCGTCGAGGCGTGCGTCGTGTCGATGCTGACAAGCGCCCCGGCCTTCACGAGTGCCTGAATCACCGGCAAGACCCGTCGCTGTTCTTCCTCCGGGGATACGGGCTCGGCGCCCGGGCGGGTCGATTCGCCGCCGACGTCGATGATGTCCGCCCCCGCGTACAACATACGCAATCCGTGGGCGATGGCGGTGTCCGCCGTGGGGTGCTTGCCGCCGTCGCTGAATGAATCCGGCGTGACGTTCAGAATTCCCATGACAAGCGTGCGGTCGGTCGGCAGGTCCGCGAAACGGGCTGCTGGACGTGGTTTGCGGAGAATGGGCAGCGGGCTGGTGGCCGGTCCCGTTCCTGGTGCTGCTGCGAGGGAATCCATGGTCAGTGTTACCTTCCGAGTATGAGGCTCATGGCTTCGGCGCGGGTGGCCGGGTCATGAAGTTGCCCGCGCACCGCGCTGGTGACGGTCTTGGCTCCGGGCTTGCGGATGCCGCGCATGGACATGCACATGTGTTCGCATTCGACGACGACGATCGCGCCCCTGGGCTTGAGGTGGGTCACGAGCGCTTCGACGATCTGGGTGGTCAGGCGTTCCTGCACTTGGGGGCGGCGGGCGTAAATATCGACGAGACGGGCCAGCTTGCTCAGCCCGGTCACCTTGCCGTCGGGGGAAGGGATGTACCCAACGTGCGCGACGCCGTGGAACGGAACCAGATGGTGCTCGCACGTGGAATAGAACGGGATGTCCTTGACCAGCACGAGCTCCTCATGGTCGAGGTCGAACGTAGTGGACAGGACATCCTCGGGATCCTGGTGCAGGCCAGCGAAGACCTCGGAGTACGCCTTGGCAACACGCTTTGGCGTATCGAGCAGTCCGCCACGGTCCGGATCCTCGCCCACGGCGATAAGGATCTCCCGGACGGCCGCCTCGATGCGGGGGCGGTCGACCTTATATGAGTGGTGGCCGTGGCCGTGGCCACCTGTTTTCCCCCCGGAGGTGCCGCCGAAGTCATGACCGGCGGCACCGCTGAAGTCGTCGTCGTCGATATGAGTCACAGCAGAAAGCTTAGCCTTGATGCGAACCGTCGATGCCCGCGTCAGGTCCTTGACCGGTGAACGACTCCTGGCTTCCGACTCCCTGCGGGTGCGGGGGCTGGGCGTCCAAAGGCTCTTCGAGACGGGCCTTCTTGGCTTGTTCCTGGGCCTCGCGCTCAGCCCTCTCGGCGCTCGATTCCACGGGCGGAATCGTCTGGACCGGACGGGATTCCTTGGAAAGCCAGATCTCGCGGAAGTCCCGCTTGCGGATGTCCCTGAAGATGTCGGCAATCTCGGCCTGGTTGAGCGTTTCGCGCTCGAGCAGTTCGAACGCCAACTGGTCCAGGACGTCACGGTTTTCGGTCAGGATGGCATAGGCCTCGTCGTGCGCCTGGTCGATCAGGCGGCGTACTTCCTCATCGACGATGTACGCCACCGAGTCGGAGTAGTTGCGTTCCTGTGCCATGTCGCGGCCCAGGAACGGCTCGCCGCCGCCCGCGCCCAGCTTCACGGCGCCGATCCGCTCGCTCATGCCGAACTGCGTGACCATCTTGCGGGCCGTGGCCGTGGCCTTTTCGATGTCGTTCGAGGCGCCCGTGGAGGGGTCGTGGAACACGATTTCCTCGGCGACCCGGCCACCCATGGCGTAGGCCATCTGGTCCAGGAGTTCGTTGCGCGTGATCGAATACTTGTCGTCCTCGGGAACAACCATCGTGTATCCAAGGGCACGGCCACGCGGCAGGATAGTGATCTTCGTGACAGGGGCAGAATTGCGCAATGCTGCTGCCACCAGGGCGTGGCCGCCTTCGTGGTACGCGGTGATCTTCCGTTCCATTTCCTTCATGACGCGGCTGCGCTTCTGCGGACCGGCCATGACGCGGTCAATTGCCTCGTCGAGGGCGCGGTCGTCAATCAGGTTGGCATTGGACCTCGCTGTCAGGAGCGCGGCCTCGTTGAGCACGTTGGCCAGGTCCGCACCCGTGTAGCCCGGGGTCTTCTTCGCGACGCCCTTGAGGTCCACCCCATGGGCCATCGGCTTGCCCTTGGCGTGGACGTTCAGGATCTGTTCGCGACCAACCAGGTCAGGTGCTTCAACAGTGATTTGCCGGTCGAAGCGGCCTGGACGGAGCAGGGCAGGGTCCAGGACGTCCGGACGGTTGGTTGCCGCGATCAGGATGACGTTGGTCTTGACGTCGAAGCCGTCCATTTCAACCAGGAGCTGGTTGAGGGTCTGCTCGCGCTCGTCGTTGCCGCCGCCGATGCCGGCGCCACGGTGGCGGCCGACGGCGTCGATCTCGTCAACGAAGATGATGGCAGGCGCGTTGGACTTGGCTTGCTCGAAAAGGTCGCGGACGCGGGAGGCGCCGACGCCGACGAACATTTCGACGAAGTCCGAGCCGGAGATGGAGAAGAACGGAACGCCGGCCTCGCCTGCTACGGCACGGGCCAGGAGGGTCTTGCCGGTGCCCGGAGGGCCGTACAACAGCACGCCCTTGGGGATCTTGGCGCCTACGGCCTGGAACTTTGCCGGCTCTGCGAGGAATTCCTTGATTTCCTGGAGCTCTTCGACCGCTTCGTCGGCGCCGGCGACGTCAGCGAAGGTGACCTGCGGCATGTCCTTGTTGACCAGCTTGGCCTTCGACTTCCCGAACTGCATCACCTTGGAACCGCCGCCTTGCATGCGCGAAAGCAGGAACCAGAAAAGCACACCCAGCAGGAGGACGGGAATGAGGAGTGAGAACAGCCCGGAGAACCAGTTGTTCTCGACAGGCTGGTCCGTGAAGCCGCCGGCGGGTTGGGCGTTGGTGACGGCCTTGACGACGTCCCCGGCTCGCGCGGTGACGTAGAAGAATTGGACGTTCTTGCCCTTGTCCTGGCCGTCGATGACGAGGTTGTCTTTCAGCGTCAGGTCGACGCGATTCTCGGCATCGTAGATCTTGGCCTGGTCCACCTTGCCGCTCTGGGCGAGGATCGCGAGGCCCTTGTCGGTGTCGATACGGGTGGATCCGCCGGGGGCAAGGGTTGCAAATGCCACCAGGAGCAAGCCGACTACGACAACAATCCAGATGCCCGGGCCCTTGAAGAAACTCTTAGCTTTCATCTGTTCGGGGGCTCCGCCCCGTCCCTCCTGGTAGTGCTGCACGGCGCAGCTTCTGCGCGCGTGTGGTGCTGCGTCAGTTTCTAGCTTTACACCGTTCGGAGTGATTCACGCACAGTGAGCGGCAAAAGTTCCCTCTAGGCGTACATGAACAGGGAATTCAGCTTGCACCTACTGCACGGTACAGACCGGGTTGGTGCCGGCCAATCCCATGGATGCGTTCGCGGCGGCCAAGGTGGAGACCCACCCTGAGCTGTCCTTCGTCTGGACGTAGACGCCGTAAGAGCCGCCGAGCAAGCCGACCAGGATGCCCGATTTGAATTGCGTCGTGTACACGCCCCCCACGGGGCCCGTGGTGGAGAGGTTGGATCCCGGCGTCACCGGCGTCAAGTTCTGGAGGAGGCCGCCGTTGGCCACGTAGTAGTTCACGTTGGCGGGCGCCGAATACGCGGTTCCGTCCGGGAATCGCCAGTTGACGGTGATCACGGGGTTGGTCCCTGCGACGCCGGGACTGAGCGTGCACGGGGCGATCATGACGGGTTGTGGAACCGTGAGCGCTTTCAGTGTTCCGGATCCGTATTCGGAGACCGACCAGTTCGCCACAGTGGTCCCTGTTCCGGCAGGGATCACCAGCAGCGCCGCTGCGAACCCGGCCGCGGTGAGCAGCGACTTCAGCCTGGGCGCACGGATGAGGCACCTTCCCCGTTCGTGCGCCGCCCGAAGTCTTGCCATCAGTCCGTACCCGGGTCACTGACGGACGCTGTTCCGGCGGCTTCCGCGCCCCCGCGCGCGCCGGCAAGCCTGGACGCGAGAGCACCCGCCAGGACGGCGCCAAGGCCTAGAGCCGCAAAGATGCCCAGGCGGAAGCCGGTATCAGGGAGGGCTGCGCCGGAAAAGTCCACCGCTCCGGCGGGCTCTCCGGCTGCGTCCACCCTCGCCACAAGCGTGGCCGCAAGGCCCTGTGCGCTGTTGCCCGCCGACGGCGACAGCGTCACCTCAAGCAGCAGTTCGACGCCGGCCGGGATGCCGCCGTCGGGATTTGCAAGACTGGCCGCGGCACCCAAGGAGGAAAGCCTCGTCGCCGGGATGACGGTATTTTCGCCGGACGGGCAGACCCCCGCCACCCAGGCGGTAGTGCAGCTGCGGACACCCACCGTAACCAGTCCATCGGACGCATCTGATGAGGCAAGCCCCAGAAGCGGGCCGTCCGCAAGCAGCCGCACCCTTAAATCGTGAAGCGTCACGGCCCGGGTGGTCACCCCGATAAGCCATCGGCTGGTTGACCCCGGCGCAAGTAGCGTCGGCGGATTGTTGCTTCCGTGCGTCAGGATCAGGTCCGGTCCATCTGTCGCTGCAGACGCCGGAGCGGCGCTGAGCAATCCGAGCAAGGCCAAGGCAGCTGTTGCCGCGTAACGCCGGAAGCTCCCGTGTCCGATCATGCACCCGCCTCGGGTCGCGCCCGCGAGGCTTCCTCCGGCCGGGGCCACAGCGCCCAGGTCACCAACAAGGACACGGCAATCGTCGTGCCGCCAAGCACCCATGGGCTCGATGCCCCCGCGACAATGTAGGCAATACCCGGCACTGAGTAGAGCACTGTGCGGACTTTGGAGACGGTGTACGGTGCGGGATCCTCCACGGGATTGGCGTCGCCTTTTAGGGTGAGGACGGCCGTGGTGCCGGACACCATCCGGGCGGATGTGACCCGGTGGGTAACGGGTAGCTGCGCTGGCCGGTCCACAGTGACAACGTCGCCGATCCGCACCTCCGACGCCGGAACCTCTTGAACTACGGCCAATGATCCAGCGGGAATCCCGGGGGACATCAAGCCGGTCTTGAACATGATGAGCGTGACATGGAAAAAGACGGCTGCAAGCGTCAGGAGGATGCAGATCGCGCCACCGATAGCCGCGACGTTGAGCAACGTCTCGCGCACGACGTCGGCGAGGCGCCCGCGGTTGCCGGCCGTCCGCCGTCGGGTCTCCACCGGCTCAAGCGCCACCATCATGAGTCCGACGTTCCCTTGATTTCCCAGGTTGCCGTCATGTTGGCCCCCTGCAGGGAGTTGTCAGCTGAGGAAAGCATCGTGACCTCAAAGCACAGCTGCGCTGGGCTCAGCGAGTTCGCGGCCACCGCCGTGGCGGCTCCGGCCGTAGTGAGCGGCACCTTCGAGGCAGAGGTCCCGACTAGGTAGCTCGCACCGGCCGTGAACTGGCTCGAGTCGCATGTTCCGGACGAGTAGCGGACCACGCGATAGGCCAAGGCAGCAGCCAGGGCGGCGTTGTCGTTGCTGGCTCCCTGGAGCGTCAAGGTTCCGGATAGTGACCCGGCAGTAGTCCGGATCCAGATGGGCGCGTAGTTGACGCTGTTTGGTGACATTCCTGCCGCATTGAATGCCATGGTGGCAGCGGATCCCGACGTGGGATGTGCCAACCATGTACCTCCCGAGTTGACGGAGGATTCGAGCCGGAACGAACTGGCCGTGAACGTCCCTGTCGCGAACTCCGAATCGTTCCAGGCAGCGAGGGTCAGCGTGGATCCAACACCGAGGACAAGGCCCCCGGCCAAGATCGCACGCACTCGGAGGAAGCGCTGGCGGCCCCTTTCAGGCCGACAAGTCGCCCTGCGTCCGGTCATCGCAGCTGGTCAGGAGGTGGATGCCGCAGCGAACTGCCACGTGGCCGTCCCGCTTTGCCCTTGGACCAAGCCCGCACCCGCCGTCACTTTGAAGCAGAGGAAGACCGCGGCACCGGGAGCGCTGGCCGGGCTGCCGGCGTTGAGGGTAAAGGTAACTCCGCTCAGCGCTCCGCCGAGAGCGGTACCCGCCGGCACCAGATCCGTTCCCGTGGTGCTGCTGGAGCACCCGAAGGACGTGGGCTGGACGAGTTCGTAACTCAGGTTGGCCACTGACCCGGCGGCGGTGGGTGTGTTCAGCGTGACAGTGGCGCCTGTGGTGGTGTTGGCCGCCAACCGCACCGCGAAAGGTACGTACACGGTATCCCCCGGCGCCAGATTGGACGGATTGACGGTGAACGGCAAGGTGGCTCCAGGGGAGGCAGCGTGATCGGCGTATGATGTGCCGTCTGTGCTTCCTTGAAGGTTGAACGTGCCCGCCGCGAACGTTCCGGTGGCGAACTCGGAATCGTTCCACGCGGCCAGGACCACCGCCGCCCCAACCCCCAGAACCAATCCGCCGGCCAAAAGCGCCCGGACTTTTCCACGACGTGACGTTGAAACCGACTCAGTACTCAAAATGTCCCCCCCACAGGTCAATTCACATGAATAGTGAGCGAAACGATAACACCTAAGTTGCCCCCTGTCGGCTGTCTTCCCCGATTAAGTTAAAAAGAGAAGCCGGCTTCCCGCGAGGGGTTGCCGGCTTCTCTTGTTCGCATTTCGCGGCGAAACCGCGAAATGCAAGGCTATTCGTAAACGTGCGGGGCCAACGTTCCCACAAAGTCCAGGTTGCGGTATTTCTCGGCGTAATCGAGGCCATATCCGACGACGAATTCGTTGGGAATGTCATAGCCGACGTACTTGACGTCGATCTCGACCTTGGCGGCCGTCGGCTTGCGGAAAGCCGTGCAAATTTCCACCGAAGCGGTGCCCCGCGATTCGAGGTTGGTCTTGAGCCAGGAGAGGGTCAGGCCGGAATCGATGATGTCTTCGACAATCAGGACATCCTTGCCCATGAGGTCGGTATCAAGGTCCTTGAGGATGCGGACGACGCCGGAGGACTGGGTACCGGAGCCGTATGAAGACACCGCCATCCAGTCCATGCTGACGTGGCTGTGCAGCGCACGCGCGAGGTCCGCCATGACCATGACTGCACCCTTGAGCACGCCTACGATCAGCAGCTCACGGCCCTGGTAATCCTTGTCAATCTGTGCAGCAAGTTCGGCGATCCGTTGCTGGATCTGCTCCTTGGTGTAGAGAACGTGTTTGAGGTCTGCCTGGACGTCGTTTGAATCCACCAATGGCTCCTGTGTTGATGCGTGGGTGCGGCTACTGTTGGGGCGATCTTTGATGCCGGAATACTAGCTTCCCACAGCCGCCGCCTTCGCGGGGAACAGCAGTTCCCCCGGCTGAGGCCTCCCGCTCCAATTCGCTCAGGGATGCGCGGTAGACGCTGACGTTTCCGGGAAGCTGCACTGGACCAGCGGATCCCTGCCGCCGCAGCAACGCTTCGGCCGCTTGAAGCCGCCCGTAGCCGGGCTGTTGGCCCCCGACGTCGGCCGCCGCCTTCGCGATCACCCGGAACCTCAGCGCGGGGGACAATTCCCTTAAGGAATCTTCCGGAAGCCAGACGCCGTCGTCGCTCCGGTTCACGAGGCCCGCGTAGCTCTCAGCGGCGAGTTGCTCCAGGAAATCGGCGTCCTGCTGGAGGATCGCGGCAGTGCGGGCGAGCGATTCGGCAACACCGGGTCCAAGCTTCTCCTCAAGCACCGGCATCACCTCGGCCCGGGTCCGCGACCGGGCAAACGCAGGGTCGGCGTTGGTGGGGTCATGCCACGTTTCGAGGTCCTCGACCTCGCAGATTTCCAACGTTTCGGCACGGCGTAGGCCCAGGAAGGGGCGAAGGAGCTTGCCGCGGGCGGGCCGCATGCCGGCGAGGGAACGGGTTCCCGAGCCGCGGGCCAAGCCCAGCAGCACCTGTTCGGCTTGGTCGTCCAACGTGTGCCCAAGCAAGATTGCTCCGCAATCGAGTTCGGTGGCGGCTGCTTCGAGGGCCGCGTGCCGGGCGTCCCGGGCTGCCGCCTCGGGTCCGAAGCCGGTAGCCGCCACCTTCACGGTACGCAGCTGGACCGGCGAAAGTCCCAGTCCTTCCAGGATGGCCACGGTTCGTGCCGCGACGTCGGCCGAGCCTTCCTGCAGCTGGTGGTCGACCACGACGGCGGCTACGCTCACGGGGCGGCCGTGAACATGGCCCCGGCGGGCAAAGTATGCTGCCACGGAAGCAAGCGCCATGGAGTCCGGACCACCACTGCACGCCACCAGGACCCTTTCGGGATAGCCCGCGGAGGCCAGCGCGTCCTGCACCATGTTCCGTGCTTTGCCGACGACCGGCGCCAAACGTCCGGGACGGCGTCGTCCGCTGCGGTTTTCGGTAGTGCCTTCCTCGCCGGGAACCGATGTGGTGCCTGCGGTCACAGCCCCATCCGCTCAAGCCACAGCTTGGAGTCGTGGATTTCAGTTTCCGTGGGCAGTTTGTCGGCCGATTCCCAGACCCGGTTCAGGCCCTCCATGCCCGATGCCGCAACCACTTCGCGAACAAACTTGGCTCCGTCGCTGTACTGTCGCATCTTGGCATCCAGGCCGAGGATGTTGCGGATGAACTTCTCAATCACGCCGCGGTCCTTGCCCCGTGCGTTGAAGCGCTGCCTGATGGTCTTCACTGAAGGGACCAAGGTGGAATCAACGGCGTCCATCACCACGTTGGCGTGGCCTTCCAGCAAGCTCATGACGGCCGTGAGATGCGAGAGCGACGCCTTTTCCTCCGGGTTCTGCAGCAGGTCCAAAATGGCCCCACGGCCCGGCGTGGCGCCGGCGGTGCGGTCGCGCAGGGAGCGGGCGGCGGCCGTGGCGCGATCCATGATGGAGTCCACGTTGCCGATGAGATTGGTGCTGAGGCGCTCGATTTCCTCCAGCATGTGGGTCCGGAGCCACGGGGCGGCGGCGAACTGCACCCGGTGGGTCTGCTCGTGAAGGCAGACCCATAGCCGGAAGTCGTCAGGATCGACGTTGAGTTCACGCTCCACGGAGATGATGTTCGGGGCAACCAGCAGGAGCCGGCCCGCAGGGGGTGCTTTCGAGTCCGGGGCAAGCGCAGCGAACGGATCGTATTGGCCCAGGACCTTGCTGGACAGGAAGGCCAGCACAGCTCCGAGCTGGCTGCCCGTGATCGCACCGCTCGCGGCCGCCGCTGCCGGTGTCATCGCCGGGCCCCGCCGGGAATCCAGCATGTGCTTGAGGGCCGGCTGGAGCATCACGGCAAAACTTTGGGTATTGGCCTTCGCCCATGACGCCCGGTCAACCACGAGCACATGGGAGTCGCGGAGATCGCGTGCGGCTTCCAACCCCGTGATGTCATGAACATGCGGGACCGAGATCTCCGCACTCGAACGCAGGCTGTCCACGGCTTTGCCGATTTGGGCCGGGCTCAAGGCGGGACCGGCGGGAGCGAGCCGGGCGGCCGTGGAGGCGGCCAGCTCCCAGTTGATGAGGGACTGGGCTTGCTGCTTAGACTCCATACGAACCATCAGAACACAACAGTCTGAATCTGCACCCTTAAGTTCGCTCAGCGGCGAACGTCAGGGTGCAGATTCTCGAAGCTCAAAGACCTTACGGACGCACCCGTTAAGGACCGGCGCACCCGATAAGGACCGGCGCACCCAGTGCAACGGGCGCTTGGGTCCTTAGAGGGTGCGTGCATGCACACCTGGTTCCTGGCGGGTACCGGCGAACGTCAACCGGCCCGGCAGCCACACGACGCAAGTGCGGTGGCGGACCTGTCCAACGCCACCTTGTTCCCCGTTGCGCCCGGAGTCAGGCCGTTGCCGATGAAGGAAAAGACCAGAAGACGGCCGTTCGCGTCCACCACATAGCCACTCAAAGCGATCACGGAATTCAGGGTGCCGGTCTTGGCCCGCACCAATCCGGCCCCTTGGGACGTGGTGGCGTCTACGTAACGGTCGCCGAGCGTCCCGGTCAGCCCGGCAACCGGGAACCCTGCAAGGGCGGCACGAAGACGGGTATCCGGTCCGGACGTAATCGCCCGCACCACATCCGCGAACTGCCGCGCCGACACCTGGTTGCCCAACGCAAGGCCGGACACGTCCGCCAAATGCATGGAGTCAGTGGCGATCCCCAGTTCCGCCACTTGGGCGCTAACGGCCGCTGTCGCGCCGTCGTTGGATCCCGGCTTTCCCATGGAGAGCGCGGCCAGCCGGCCGAATACCTCCGCCAGGTAGTTGTCCGAGGTTTCCAGCATCAAGTCCACTTGCTCACGGACGGTTGCGGACAGCACGCCGGCGAGGACGTCCTGCTTCCCCGCCGGGGCGGTGGCACGTTCCACGCCGGGGACCACCGTGATTCCGGCCGCGGCGCCCGCGGCCTGGAGTTTCCCGGCGAACGCCTCGGCGGCGGCGAGCGCGGCGTCTTGCGGACGTGGACCGGTGGTTGCACCGGGGCTTGTCCGGGCTGAATTCAGGGCGAGCGGATGGATCGGCGCGGTTTCACCGGCTGCGACGTCGTCGGGGCTCCACGCCGGATTCAAGGCGGGGCCGGTGAACAGCCCATCGTCCAACTGCACTGTGACCGGGCCCTTCACGCCGCGGTCCTGGAGCGCTTTTACCGCATCCGCCGCGAGGGTCTCCAGGCCGGCATGGCCAAGCACGTCATTGGGCCGGGACGGGCCGTCGCCGAGCAGGACGTCACCTCCGGCGCCCAGGATGATGGTCGACGGCGTAGCTCCCACCAGGACCCGCGTGGTGAAGCGGGTCTCCGGGCCGATCGCCCGCAGCGCCGAGACCGCCGTAAGCAGCTTCATATTGGACGCCGGCACCCGGTTCTTGGCGCCGTCGCGATCGTAGAGCGGAAGTCCAGTCAGCGCATCCTCAACGAAGCCGGTGAAGTCTCCCCCGCCGTCGGGGGTCAAGAGGGCGTTGAGCTGGCTGGTGACATCGGCCGCCAGCGGGACCGGGGCGGATGCGTCCAAAGGCCCGACAACCTGGGTGCGGTTCAGCTGCTTGGGGACTTGTTGCCAGGCAGGCACCGTGGGTGCGGGCGCACCTGCTACCCCGAAGACGCCAGGACCGAAGAATCCGGGTGCGACTCCAAGACCCATCGGCACGGCCAAGGCCGCGATGACCACAGCCAACAAAACCAGTGGCAGCGAGCGGACGACGCCCTTTGGCCCAGGCTTCGCCGGCCTCCTTGGCCTGCGATTCCTGGGTCTGAGAGCGTGGGTCTCTTGCTGTTCGGGAGCCTGCCTTTCAGCCCCCGCCTTGTCAACGCCCGTCATGCAGCTTTAGTCCTCAAAGTCTTGAATGTCCCCACCGTTTCAAGAAACTTGGGCCTCTCGCTATATCCTCAATAGTAGTCGGCGGCGTCGGCTGCTCTGTTGCCGCGCCCATGCCAATATCGCCAAGGAGCATTCCATGAAGCACGACGTCACGATCGAGATCCCCAAGGGGTCGCGCGTCAAGTACGAAGTTGACCACGAGACCGGCCGCGTCCGCCTGGACCGCGTCCTGTTCACCTCCATGCAGTACCCCACTCACTACGGGTTCTTCGAGAACACCCTTGGCGAGGACGGCGACCCGCTGGACGCATTGGTCCTCTTGCAGGACTTCGACCTCTACCCCGGCGTCATTGTCGAGGCCCGCCCGATCGGCGTCTTCAACATGACCGACGACGGCGGTGGAGACGCCAAGGTTCTTTGCGTTCCGGCCGACCCGCGTTTCGACCACATCCAGGAAATCTCCGATGTCAGTGAATTCCTGATCAAGGAGATCGAGCATTTCTTCACCCGGTACAAGGACCTTGAGCCGGGCAAGTGGGTCAAGGCTGAAGGCTGGGCCGACCGCGCCGCCGCCGAAGCCGAGCTGGAAGCTTCCATCAAGCGTTACGTTCCGGCCGCGCACTAGTCCCCACCGCCACCCTAGCCTCGCTCCGCTCGGCCAGGGAACCCGGGCGGCGTGGGCCCATCCACCGCCACCCTAGCCTCGCTCCGCTCGGCCAGGGAACCCGGGCGGCGTGGGCCCATCCACCGCCACCCTAGCCTCGCTCCGCTCGGCCAGGGAACCCGGGCGGCGTGGGCCCATCCACCGCCACCCTAGCCTCGCTCCGCTCGGCCAGGGAACCCGGGCGGCGTGGGCCCATCCACCGCCACCCTAGCCTCGCTCCGCTCGGCCAGGGAACCCGGGCGGCGTGGGCCCAGCCACTACGACGACGGCGGGTGCGGTTCCATGCGAACCGCACCCGCCGCCGNAAGCTTCCATCAAGCGTTACGTTCCGGCCGCGCACTAGTCCCCACCGCCACCCTAGCCTCGCTCCGCTCGGCCAGGGAACCCGGGCGGCGTGGGCCCAGCCACTACGACGACGGCGGGTGCGGTTCCATGCGAACCGCACCCGCCGCCGTCGTTAAGTCATTCACCCTAACAGGTAGCCATCCTTGAAAGTCGGCTACCTGCCGGTAATGATTGATCCACCATGTTCACGCTGACCATCAACCAACGCGACAGCCGCGGCAACGGAGACCTCGTCCCTCAGTTGCTCAAGGACCTGCGCCACATTCCTGCGTGCTTGGACTTTGACCGCTCTGTCGAGGATGAAATCCAAGGGATCGTGGACAGCCCCCAACAAGCCGTGGAAACCGCGCTCATCGCGTTGCGGACCGGCCAGTGGTACGTGGGGATCGGCGTCGGGCCGGTCAACGAACCCTTGCCCAAGCAAGTCAAGGACGCGTCCGGGCACGGCCTCGTCTACGCCCGCCGCGCCGTCGACAGGCTACGCAACAGCAAGGAGCGCATCCCTGTTGCCGTCGAGGGACCGATTGCGGCCCTTGCCGCCGAATCCGAGGCCGTGCTGCGGCTCCTCGGGCACATCGTTCAACACCGCACTGTTGCCGAGTGGCGCGTGCTGGACCTGCTGACGCCCGGGGTGCGCGGACAACAGAAAGCCGTGGCGCAGGAACTGGGGATCAGCACACAGGCCGTCAGCAAGGCCCTCGCCCGGGCCCAGTGGGTCGAGGAGCACGCAGCAAGGCCCGCAGCCGCCCGGCTGCTGGCAATGATCCTCGAGGTCTACTGACCACCTGGCTGTACTGCCCAGGCAGGGTTTCCTTTGCCGGCGTGCGCCGGCCCCGGCTCGACACGAAGCCGGCTCCCTGCTTACGTTGGATCCATGAGCCTCAAGCCACAACTTCGGCGGCTCCTTCCCGCGCTCCGGCATGCTTTTTCGCAGCACCACCTCCTTTTTGCCGGGAAAACGGCCCTCGCCGCCGGACTGGCTTGGTATTTGGCGCCGTTCATGCCGGGGCCAGCCGCCTCCTATCCGTACTACGCTCCCTTGGGCGTCCTGGTCAGCATGCACCCGACCGTCGTGGCGTCGGCCAAGCACGGACTGCAGAGCCTGCTGGGGCTCGGCCTGGGCATCGGAATGGCCTTCGCCGTCACCACGGTAGCCACGCCCAGCGCTCTTTCCGTTGCGGTGGTGGTGGGAGTGGGGGTCATCATCGGGGGTTTCCCTCGCTTGGGCGCGGCATCGGAATGGGTCCCCATGGCTGCCCTCTTCGTGCTCGTCCTGGGCAACTCCAACGCCCCAGGGTTTTCTTTTGGTTACGTGCTCCAAATGGCCATGGGAGTGGCGGTGGGAATACTCGTCAATTGGTTGGTCTTCCCTCCGTTGCATCTCGAGGGCATCGACCCGGCAATTGCAGGCCACCAACGCGCCCTTTCCCGGCAATTGCGGGACATGGCGACGGCCATGACCGAATCCTGGCCTCCCAACCACAAAGAGTGGGCCGGACGCAGCGGAGAGCTGTCACGGACCGCCCAAGCCGTGCGGACCGCAGTGCGGGAAGCGGAAGTGAGCGCCAAAGCGAATCCCCGGTCCCGCCGCGCCGCCCGCCGCCTCCCGTCCGACTTGGCCGGCTTGAGGACCGTCGATCGGCTGACCTTCCACGTCCAGGACATCACCGACGTCCTGCAGAGCGTCATTTGGGAGGAAGACGCCGGAACGGTCATCCCGGACGGCGTGCTTGAGAACCTTTCCGAAGCCTTGGAGTCGGTAGCCGGAGCGATCAATGAATGGCGGAACGGCGAAGCCCGGCGCTTGTCGGACCGCATGGCCGAGGCCAAGGAACGGGTGGCCGGGCTTGGCGATGCGATCACCGAAGCCGCCACCGGCCAGGCTTCGGTGAACGCCGCCGCCTCGGTGGCCATGAGCCTGCGGCGCATGATCACCGTGATCGCAGAGGCCGACTAGCTCAGAGCGCGCCACCGGCTGAGCGAATGCGGGCCAGCACCGCGCTCGTGGAATGCTCCGCCACGTAATCCAAAATCCTAACGACGCCGCCGCAACGCTCAACGGCCTCGGTTTCGGCGAGCATCTCGGGCGTGTAGTCCCCGCCCTTGGCGTACACATCGGGCTTCAGCAACTCGATGAGCGGGATGGGAGTCGGAGTATCGAACACGGTGACGTAGTCCACGCAACTGAGCGCGGCGATAACTGCAGCCCGGTCCGCTTCCTGGTTCACGGGCCGGTCCGGGCCCTTGAGTTGCCGGACCGAGGAATCGCTGTTGAGCGCCACCACGAGAACATCCCCCAATTGCTTGGCCTGGTTCAGGTAACGGGTATGGCCGCGGTGGAGGACGTCGAAACAGCCGTTTGTCAGCACGATCCGGCGCCCCTCCGCCCGGTGCACGGCAAGTTCGGCCGCAAGTTCCGTAGCGGTGAGCGCCGTGTCCGCGAACTGCCCCAGGTGCCGGGCCAGCTCTTCCGTTGTGCACACTGACGTGCCCGGCCGGTGCACGACGACGTCCGCCGCGGCCTGCGCGAAGTCGACGCTCGTCGTCAAAGGAAGGCCGGCGGCCCTCGCGATGGTCAGTGCGGCAACGAAGGTATCGCCGGCACCGGAAGCTTGCTTTTCAGCTTCCGGCCGCGCCCACGTGCGGTGGCTGGCCTGGTCGGACCGCAACGTTAGCGTGCCGTCGCGGTCAAGGGTCACGACGACGGCGGAGGCACCGGATGCGCCCAAGAGACCGGCAGCGTGGGCCTCGATCGAGGGACAACGGGCCGCTCCCGCCGGGAACTCCGTCGCCACGAGGCGGCTGGCTTCCTCGGCATTCGGCGTGGCCACGTCCGGAGCCAGTTGGGACCACCGGGCGGGATCGTGCGCATCCACCACGAGGAGGGCTTTGCGGCGTACTTGGCCGGACGGTCCAAGGGCTTCGACGAGGGCATCCTTGGCCGGTCCTTCGAGCGTGCCGGCCGAGTAGTCGCAGAGCACTACGGCATCGCAGCCGTCCAGCGCTCTGGGGATGGCTGCCGCAAGGCTCCCCAACGCCTCCTGCGGGACCTCGGAGGCACAATCGTCCAAGCGGACCATGATCTGGCCGCCGCTGCTCACGCGGAACTTGGTGGTGGTGGTCATCGCCGGGTGGGTCGCCAAGCAGGAGACGTCCACCCCGCCGTCGGCCAGCTTTTCAGTGAGCTGCTTGCCGGCCGAGTCCTCGCCTATCAAGGAGGCAAAGCGGACCCGGGCACCCAACGCTGCGAGGTTCATCGCTGTGTTCGCGGCGCCTCCGGGCACGAAATCCCTGCGCCTGAGCTGGACGACCGGGGCCGGAGCCTCCCGGCATAACCGCTCAATCACCCCATCCCACCAGCCGTCAAGGATGGCGTCACCGATGACAGTGATTACTGGCATTTCCTCGGCCAGCCGTCGCGGCAACCATTCAGCCAGGCCTTCTTGATTGGAGAGGCGTGCCATGGGGTACCTTCCGGTAGTCGGCGTGTTCTTACTCCCCATGTACCCCCGAAGCCATGCCTTCACACACGGTGCACCCGAGTTTTCCCATCCGGCGGCCACGAGGAGTACTGCGGCACTGAAACCCTAGGCCGAACCTTCGAAAGGAAGCAGAGCATGGACCATCCGGTATCGAGCAGCACAACACCAGTCCCGGCGTACGGACCGGGCGTAGGACCCGTGTTGGAGAAGTTTCCCGGGGTGGAGCGGATTGCCGTCCTGCGGGGCGGCGGCCTGGGCGACCTCTTGTACGCCTACCCTGCGCTCACAGCGCTGAAGGAGGGCTACCCGGACGCGGAGATCACGCTCCTGGGAACCCCGATCCACGAGGTGCTGGCGGCAGAGACCGCCGGCCCCGTCAATGAGGTGGTGATCCTGCCTTTCGCCGAAGGAGTGCGTGACGGCGCCGGGGACCCGTCCGGCCAGGAGCAGTTCTTCGCCAGCATGCAGGCAAGGAACTTCAATCTCGCACTTCAAATGCATGGCGGCGGGCGCTATTCCAACCCTTTCCTGCTTCGCCTCGGTGCCGAGCACACTGTTGGCACGCAAACGCCAGATGCCGCTCCCCTCGAACGGAACCTGGACTACATCTACTACCAAAACGAACCCGACCGCTGGCTTGAAGTGGCGGGCCTTGCGGGCGCCCCGCCGGTCATACCCGGTCCAATCCGTCCCCTTGCCGCGCACCAAAGGAACATCGCCCCGCTCCTCGCGCGACCGGAGCGTCCGCTCGTAGTGGTGCATCCGGGGGCCACCGACCCCCGAAGGCGGTGGCCGGCGTCGTGCTTTGCGGAAGCGGCGGCGAAGATCGCCGCCGAAGGCGCCCAGGTACTCGTGGTCGGCGACGGATCGGAGCGCATGCTCGCCCAAGAGGTGGCAGACCTGGCCTCGGGAGCCTTGGAGTCCGGGCACACGGACGCGGTCCGCTCGGTGGCGGGAGATCTCGGCCTTGGAGACCTCGCGGCGCTCTTGGACGCCGCCAGCGTGTTGTTGGCCAGCGACTCCGGGCCGCGGCACCTCGCCCAGGCGCTCGGAACCCCCACGGTGGGAATCTTCTGGATCGGAAACGCCATCAACGCGGGGCCACGGGGCCGTTCGTTGCACCGGGTCCACATGTCGTGGGAGACACGGTGCCCGGTCTGCGGCATCGACATCACCCAAGTGGGATGGACCGCGCCCCGCTGCGGCCACGACGACACCGTTATTCGGGGTGTCGACGTGGCCGCGGTTGTTCAGGACGTGCGGGACCTTATGGCCACGAGCCTTCTTCTGCGGGGCAAATGAGGAGTTCGCGGACCTCGCATCCCGCGGGCTGCGACAACGCGAAAACCACTGCTTGGGCGACGTTCGCCGGATCGTTGAGCTTCGAATCGTCCTGCGGCTTGTACTGCTCCTCGCGGTCGTCGAAGAAGTGGGTCTTCATTCCGCCGGGAATGATGGTGGTGACGCCGATGACCCCGCCGGTTTCGGCCGCCAAGGCGCGGCTGAAACCGATGACGCCGAACTTGGAAGCGCAGTACGCGGTAGCGTCCGGCAGCGCCCGGAGGCCCAGCGTCGACGCAATGGTGACCGCACGGCCCCGCGATTCCTTGAGGTAGGGCAGGGCGGCGCGGACAACGGACACCGTGCCGAGGAGGTTCACCCCGATCACCCGCTCCCACTCGACCGCGGGAACGTCGCCCAGCTTGCCGCACCTGTCGATACCGGCGGCGGTAACTACCGCGTCCAATCCGCCCAGGCTCTCGGCTGCCTCACGCACGGCTTCCTCCACCTCCTCGCGCCTGGAGACATCCACTTCCCGGGCCTTCGCACCGGAAACGTTGCTGACGTCCCGGTCGAAGACGAAGGGCGTTCCTCCGGCATCGCGGATCGCCTCGACGATTGCTGCTCCGAGGCCGGAGCCGCCGCCTGTCACAATGACGCGGCCTGGTGTTTGCGTGCTCATACAGGATCCTTTCGTTTGCGGTGGCTGCCGGACGGTCCGGCTGCCGGGATCAGGGGTTGTCAGCCGACCTTGGCGAGCGCCTCGGCCAGGCCACTCGTGGATCTGGCGGGATGGAAAGGAACGGTGACGCATTTGCCACCCCAGCTCTCCACGAGCCGGGCTTCGGGAAGGTCCCCGGGTTGGTAGTCGCCTCCCTTGACCCATATGTCCGGGCGAATGGACTCGATGGAAGCCTCCGGGGTGTCCTCATCGAAAATCACCACGGCGTCCACGCAATGGAGGGCCAAAAGGAGCTCAGCGCGGTCTTCCTGGCTCACGATCGGCCGTGGATCACCCTTGAGGCGACGCACCGAATCGTCCGAGTTCAGGCACACGACCAAGCAATCCCCCATGCTTCGGGCAGCGGCCAAGGTGCGGGCGTGGCCGGCATGCAGAAGGTCGAAGCAGCCTCCGGTGGCGACGACGGTACCTCCGGCGGCACGCACATTGTGCGCGAGTTGGACCCCGTCGGACCCGCTTCCTGGCCCGGTGCTGATTCCGGAGTCCGGCATGGGCCGGCGCATGACCGTCGACGCCCGTGTCCTTGCTGCCGGGCTGGTTGCCTGGTTGCTCGCACCCGCGAGTGACGCGGCTCCCCCGTTTCCGAGGAACTCGGACGCGTCTGCCACCGCGCGGGCAGCGGCACGAGGCAGCTCAAGGCCCAGCGCCAAGTAGATGGCGAGGCTTCCCGCCAGCCTGTCTCCGGCGCCGCAGGGATCCTCGACGCGGGCCGGCGGGGCGGGAACGTGTTCCACGCCGGAGCGGTCGACCAGCACGGCTCCGTCCTCGCCGACGGTGACCATGACGGCTTGGCAATTCCATTGTTCGAGGAGGAGCTTCCCGGCCTCCTCGGCGGCCTTCCGCATGGGATGGGTGCCGGACGGTTTAGCGAAGGCGAGCGCCTCCGCCAGGTTGGGCGTTGCCACGGCGACTCCACCCACCGGCTTGCTTCCGGACGGGTGCGGATCCCACACCACGGGCACCCGGGAAGCTGCAGCCGAAAGGGCTGCCCGAACATCGGCGTTGGACGTGATGCCCCGGCCGTAGTCGGCAACCAGGATCACCTCCGCCGACTCGATCGCAGCCACCATCTCCCGGGTGCAGCCCGGCGTGGGCACGGGAGCGCAGCCTTCGTCGAAACGGACCATTTGGTGCGTCCCGATCCGGACCCGGGTCTTCGTGGGTGTCGCGGCGAGCGGGGCTCCGGCAAGCACGGAGACGCCGGCCAAGGCGGCACCGAGGTGGCTCGCGCCGTCGTCGTCCGATAGCCCGGTGACCAAGGTGACGTGGTGGCCGTCGCGCGCCAGGAGCGTTGCGGCAAGGCCGGCACCGCCAGCCCGACGCCGGATATCCGCGACGTCGACCACCGGCACCGGCGCATCGGGGCTGAGCCTCGATGCGGTGCCATTGATGTCGACGTCGAGGAGGACGTCCCCCACCACCGTCACCTTCACGGCTGGACCCCGTGCGGCCCGGCCGTTGGCGAACCGGTCCGGCGGGCAACTTCGGCGTCGAATGCGCGGCACATCGCATGGATGGCGATGAGGTGCCCCTCTTGCGCGTTGGCTGCGAGCGCTTCGATGGTGATGGCGTCGTCGCACGTCGAAGACAAGAGGTTCGGTCCCTTGCCGGTGAGGGCCCACGTGCTGATGCCGCGCTCCTTGGCCGCCATGGCGGCACGCAGCAGGTTGGGGCTGCGGCCACTCGTGGAAAGCAACAGCAAGACGTCGCCCACGCGGCCGTGGGCGCGGACCTGGCGGGCGAATAGTTCCTCGTAGCCGTAGTCGTTGGCCACGGCCGTCACGCTTGAAGAGTCGGCATGGAGGGCGATCGCCGAAAACGGGACGCGCTCGGAGTCGAACCTGCCCACGAGTTCGGCGGTGAGGTGCTGCGCCTCGGCGGCCGAGCCGCCGTTGCCTGCGGCAAGCAAGCGCCGGCCGGCCATGAGGCGGACGGCCAGTTCGGTTCCCCAGGCTGAAAGCCGGCCGGCCTGGGAACGCAGCGAATCCAAAGCTGGAAGGACATTGTCCAAATGATCGGCCACAATTTTCTCGTTCCGGGACATGTGTTCCCGTTCCGCGGACCATCCGTCGGGAACCGTGTCCGGGACGGAACGCAGGGCAGTGACCGGAACGGTGGATTTCGCTGTCACAGGACTACTCCTTCCAAGGGCTCATAGCTGTCGCCTGCACGCCGGGAGGCTGCGAGGACCGACCGGTACGCTTTCTCAGTGTCCGCGGCCACGCGATCCCACGAGTACCGGGACCGGGCACGCCGCATGCCGGCACGCCCCATCTCGGCCCGGAGGACCGGGTCAGCCAGCAACTCCTGGACCGCTGCCGCAATCGCTTCCGGGTCGCGCGGAGGAACGTGCAGCCCCGTCCGGTGGTCGACGACGGTCTCCCGCAGGCCGCCGACCGCCGCCGCAACCACAGGAACCCCGCAAGCCATCGCTTCTAGCGGGACGATGCCGAAAGGCTCGTACCAAGGCGTGCAAGCGACGACGTCGGCGCTCCGGAAAATGCCCGGCATCGCTCCCCGCGGTACCTGGCCCAGCATCGTCACTTGATCGGCAACGCCAAGATCCCGCGCTATTGCACGCAAGCGCTGGACTTCGGGATCTTCGTCGAGCGCCAAGGCGTCCCCGGAACCGCCGACGATGAGGAGCTCGACGTCTTCGAACCCCGCCTCGGCGAGCAACGGCAATGATTGGATGACCAGGTCAACGCCTTTCCGCGGGACCAAACGGCCGACGATGAGGATCCGGTGCTTGCGCGGGCGGGAACCCGTGCCCGAACACGCCTTGCCGTCGTAAGCGACGCGGGCGGAAGCACCGTCGTCGGACTTTCCGTTGAACAACTCAAGGTCCACGCCGCACGGGGCAATGGACACCTTGGCCGGATTGATGCCGAGCGCCTTCAACTCGAAAACCTCGTCGGGGCAGGTCGCCACGATCCAATCGGCGGTCCGGCCCACCCACGGCTCCAACCACGCCCGGGCTGCCGGGCTGGTGTCCGCGGCGCCTTGGTGCCGGCGCTTTACGGCGCCGAGGGCGTGGAAGGTCTGCACCACTGGGACCTTCCCGCTTCCTTGGGCTCGACCGGCCGCCTGGAGGGCCGCGAGCCCGGACATCCAGAAATGGGCGTGCACGACGTCGGGCACGTTTTCCCCCCAGTCCTGGCAGATTCCGTCAGCCAATTGGCTCATGAACGGCAATAGATCATCCTTGGGAATGTGCTTTGCCGGGCCGGCGTCGATGTGGACCACCGTGAGTCCGTGCTCCACCGGAACCTTGGCGGGGAGGTCCGGATCGTCGCGGCGCGTGTAGACCGTGACCTGGTGCCCCCTTCGCGCCAAGTTCGAAGAGAGGGCCGCCACATGGACGTTCTGACCCCCGGCGTCAACACCGCCCAGCGCGGCCAAGGGACTCGCATGTTCGGAAACCATGGAGATTTTCATCGATGTATCCTCTCTGTGCCATGACCGGCGAAGGCCATACCGGACGGCGGACGGGCTGGGCTGAGGTCCGCCAGGAGTTCGTCCCACGCGTCAAGGAATTTCGCCAGGCTGTAGCGCTCCAAAGCGGCCTCCCGGGCAGCCTTCCCCATATTGGAAGCGACCTCCGGCCGTTGCAAAAGATGGCGGGCGAAGCGGCTGAGCTCCGCCAGGTCGTTGGAAACCAGACCGGCTTCCGGCGGAATCGCCCGGGTAGCTTCGGTTGTTGCGAGTGCCACCACCGGCATTCCCGCATGCATCGCCTCCAATAAGGACAATCCGAGGGACGTCCAGCGCATCGGGTGCAAGTAGAGGCGGCACTTGGCCAGTTCCTGGTGGAGGTGCGTCGCCGGCACGTCGCCCGCGACCCTGATCGGCCCGGCTCCGGGATCGGAGTCCGCCAGGTGCAACGCCTCCGGCAGGCCCTCGGTGCCCATCCCGAACACCCGCAGCGGGGCAACCTGGGCGAAACCGGGGAGGAGGTCCGTTCCCGTGACCCGGCCGCGGCGGACCGGCTCGTTGACCACCACGCCCATTTCCTCGAGTTCTCCGGTGTACAGATAGCCCGGATCCGGAATTCCGTGCTCAATGACAACCGTGGGGGCCGGGCCGCTGTCCCAGATGAGCTGATTGAAGTGGGTGACATGAACCACGGGGATGTTGCGCTGTCCGGCCAAAGGATGGACACTCGTCGGCACGTCCCCCTTCGGAGTGTTGTGCTCGACGTAGACGGCGGGCAGGTCGATTCCCGGCCGTCGCCCCAACGCCGAAGCAACGGCGTCGATTTCCTCGGGCCGCTGCAAGACAACAACATCGACGCTCCCCGGATCGATGCTGTCCAGTTCGATTTCCTTCGCCGCGTCAGGCCAGTCGCGGCCGCCGCGGCCCAAGCCCCACGCGCCGCGGTCGGGAGTCACCGGGAGGAGGTACTCATGCCGGCCCCGGATGAAGGCTTCCATCCATCCGCCGTGGACATGCCACACCAGGATCCGCATTATTTCCCCACCTTTCTCCGGGTTGTCAGGGACGACACTCCGCCCAACAGCCGCTCAACGGCTTCGACCACCTGTTCGGGCGCGACGGAGGCCAGGCAAGGGTGCCCCGGAACAGGACATTCGCGGGCCCGCGAGTTCGCGCAGGGTGCATCCTGGTCCCCGAGGAGTTCCAGCGGTACTCCGTAGGGCGCCCACCTGACGGCCGGGACGACCGGTGAAAACAGGCACACAACGGGAGTTCCCACAGCGGCAGCCAGATGTGCGGGTCCCGTGTTCCCGGTGACGACGACGGCGGCCCCCTTGAGTACCTCGGCGAGGGTCCGGAGGGAGGTGCGCCCGCCCAAGTTGACGGCCGAAGGTCCGGCCACCGTCGCCGTGAGCGAGGCTTCAGCCGGGCCTCCGGTCACCACAACCCGGTGTCCGTAGGCTTCCAGCAGTTCGACGAGCGCGGCGTGATGGAGGGCGGGCCAAGCCCTGGCCGGGACGGTCGCGCCCGGATGCACCACGATGTAGCTACCTTCCCGGGTGAGTTCCTCCACAAGCCGGTCGGGCTCCTTGGCAGGAGCGATGCGCAACTTGCCATCGTCCCCCGACGGGAGCTCGAATCCGGCGGCCCGGGCTATCCCCAACGCGCGGATCGCCTCGGGCTGGTCTTCAACGAAGTCCTCGCCGGGCTTGAGGCGGACATCCAAGAGCGACCCGGCGTAATCGGTGGACGCGCCCGTGATTCGTTCAACGCCGGCCAGGCGCAGCAACAAGGCGAGGGGCAGTGGGGACTGATGGAAGGACGTGAGGATAACGGCTTCGTCGATCCTGGAAGCGCGGACAAAATCCACCAGCCTGTTCGTCAATTCGGCATCCGCGGCCGGTGCGGGGTTCGCGATCCAGGGGCAGGGCCATGTGTGTGTCTCCGTGACGCTCGGCAACATCTGGCCGGCGCTTGCACCCTCCGGGCCGCACAAGAGCAGGACATCGTTGGGACGGCTCCCGTCGGGTTTCTTCCCATGAGCCACGGCCCTCAAAGCGGGGCCCGCGAGGAGGACGTCTCCCATGCTGTCCAGCCGGGCAACCAGGACGCGGCTCATGGGCGCCCTCCCCGGGGGACTTGGCCGACGGGGACTTGGCCGACGGGGACTTGGCCGTGCGGCGGCGTCGGCGGCGTCGGCGGTCCAAGCAGGATATCCACAGCGTGCCACAAGTCGCGGGCCACGACCCCGGCGCATTCCACTTCCTCAACCCGGGTGGCAGGCGTCGGCACCAGGACGTGCCGGACGCCGGCGGCCCTCGCTGCCTCGACATCCACTCCAATATCGCCCACGTAGGCCACCTCGTCCGGTGCCACTCCAAGACGGCGGCAGGCATTGATGATCATTCCGGGGGCAGGCTTCCGGCATCCGCAGTTGTCTTCCTGCCGGTGCGGACACACTTCCCAGACGTCGAAAGGTCCGAACAGCTGATCGATCCGGCGGTTGACTGCATCAACCTGGCTGAGCGAAAGCAAGCCGCGCGCAACGCCCGACTGGTTGCTCGCCACGCCGGTGGCCAGTCCCGCCGAGCGAACCCGATCCACTGCCGCCCGGGCATGATCCATGGCCCGCACGAGTCGTGGATCGCCGTTATACGGCACATCGACCACCAGCGTTCCATCGCGGTCAAACAGGACCGCTTTCAACGTTCCAGTTCCTCCCATACCCGCAAAGTTCCCCACTTCTCCTTCGCTAAACAGCACGGTGCGGAGAAGTTTCCTTCCGCCGTCGACGTCCGGGCAGTGCCGCTAGACTCCAAGCGGGAGGCGTGAATGGATACTGCTGGGACTAATGAACAACCTTTGCTGCTAGCCCTCCGGGCGCTCAAACTCGGCGATTTGCTCGTAGCGGTGCCTGCACTTCGCGGCCTCCGGCGAGCCTTCCCGGGCCATCGGATCCTTTATGCGGCCCCCGCGTGGCTTGGCGACGCGATCGAACTTGTGGGCGGCATCGATAACCTTGCGACGCCCGGACTCGATGATCCTTTGGCGATCCAACCCGGGACAGTGGACGTTGCGGTGAACCTGCATGGAAACGGACCCGAGAGCCGGCAACGGATCAATGAACTGCGTGCCCGGCAGATCATCGCGCACCGCGCCGACGGCGTCCAGGGGCCGGAGTGGACCAACGGGCTTCACGAGCGGGAGCGTTGGACCCGGTTGCTCGCCTGGCACGGCATCGACGCTGATCCGCTGGATTACCGCCTCAAGAAGCCTGCATTGGCGTCGCGTTTTCCCGGCGCTACCGTGGTGCACGTCGGGGCTGCGTACGGCAGCAGGTTATGGCCCGTGGAGCGATTCGCCGAGGTTGCGGCGGAACTCGCCAAAGCAGGACACCAGGTGGTCCTTACTGGCAGCACTTCCGAGCGTGAACGCGCCGTGGAGACCGCCAGATTGGCTAACCTCAAGGGAGCAAAGCTCGACGACGGCGCGGTGCTGGCAGGGCAGCAGAGCCTCGCCGAATTCGCGGCTACTGTTGGCGAAGCCCGGCTCGTCGTGTCGGCCGACACCGGTGCTGCACACTTGGCTTCCGCCTACGATCGACCGTCCGTGGTGTTGTTCGGCCCGGCGCCTGCCGAGGAATGGGGTCCGCCGCCGGGACCGCACGTGGTGCTCACCGCCGTCGAACGCCGGCGCGGTGACGTATTCGCGGCTGATCCTGATCCCGCGCTCCTGGCCGTCAGCGTCGGCGACGTCCTTCAGGCAATTCAGGGATTGGGTCGTTGGAGCGAGGACCGTTAAGGTCGCGGTTTTCATCCAGGAGGGTTTTTTGGAGGGAGACCAGGATCCGCGCGAGCCTTCGAGAAACCTGCATTTGGGACATCCCGAGTGCCTCGGCAATGCTCGACTGTATCTCCTCGCGGTAATAGCGCCGGTAAAGCAGGTGACGGTCCTCCGCGCTGAGACCGCGGATGGCATTACGCAAAGCTAGGACATCTTCCAGCCGTTCTGTCGGCGAGCCTGGTGCGGCGAGGCAGGAATGCAAGGATTCGGCGCTTTCGGGTGCCGGCGCATCTAAGGAGTCGGGTCGCTTGCTGGTTCCGGCGGTCAATGCCTCCCGAACCTGCCCGGCGCTGAGCCCGAGCTCCACTGCAACCTCGTCGGGGGACGGGGTCCGCCGCAGTTTCTGGGACATTTCCTCCATGCGTGCCAACACCTCGCGGCGGAGGTCCTGGACTGTCCTTGGGGGGCGCACTACCCAGCAGTGGTCCCGGAGATATCTTTTGACCTCGCCGGCTATCGTGGGTGCGGCGTAGGCCGGGAAGCTGGCCCCCTTCGACTCATCGAAGCCGCGGGCTGCTTTGATCAAGCCCATGTAGGCGACTTGCCGAACGTCGTCGAGGTCGTTGGATCGCGAGGAATAGCGGCACGCAATGGAATTCGCCAAGTACAAGTGGTCAAGGACCAAACCGTCTTGGAAGCTGCGCCGGATGCTCCCTTCAGGGGTTTGCCCGGCGTGAACGCTGTTAAAGTGCTGTGTCCCGGTGGATGGCATCGGACCTCGATCCTTGGCCTTTCGCGGACGGGCCGGCTGCTCGACCCTAAAGTAAGCGACTTACTTTAAAAGGAAAGCATGCTTACTATTTTCTTTCAACGGGGCTAGGCTCGAAGAGTAGCTCCATCCGGGAATCGCCGGGATCAGACCATTCCAACTGATGACGAAACGAACATGAGGAGATTCACAGATGCATACAGTCACAAAGGCCGTTGAAGTTGAGGTTCCCGTGTCTGTCGCCTACAACCAGTGGACACAATTCGAGTCTTTCCCACGCTTCATGAGCGGCGTGGAAGAAGTCCGCCAAATCGACGACGCCACCCTGCACTTCTCCACAAAGATCGCAGGCGTCAAACGTGAATATGATGCCCGGATCACCGAACAGGTCCCGGACACCGTGATCAGCTGGGAAAGCCTGGAGCAACCCCGCAACGCAGGATCCGTCCAGTTCGACTCCCTCGGTCCGGCCCGCTCAGGCGTGCGGGTCACCCTCGAATGGGAGCCGGCGACCCTCACGGAAAAGGCAGGCGCCGCACTGTCGGCGGACGAAATGCAAGTGGCTGCGGACCTGGACAAATTCAAGGACTTCATCGAAGACCGTCAACGCGAGACCGGCGCCTGGCGCGGGACCGTGGGCGGCGCCGACGTCGAAGGTGGCGGCCCGCTCGGGAACGACGTGGCGCAGGGGCGAACCATGGAAGGCGGAACGCCCACCATCTGAGACTAAATGCGTGTCTAGAGGAGGCTTCGCAGCACCAAGGCCGCGCCGTCGTCGTACACCGACGCGGTGACCTCGTCCGCGACGGCGAGCACTTCCCCGGGAGCCTGGCCCATGGCTACGCCGCGCCCGGCCCAACTGAGCATCTCGATGTCGTTTCGTCCGTCGCCGACTGCAACCGTGTGGTGCGGGTGCGTGCCGAGCCGCTGGCGCAGTTGCTCCAAGGCGCTGGCCTTGGTGACCCCGGCGGCGGCGATATCCAGCCAGGCCGTCCAGCCCACCGAGTAGGTGACCCCGGACAATCCGACCGAGCGGATCGCGCTGGAGAATTCCTCGGCGGTGTTCTCGCTGCTGAACACCACAACGCGCACCGCAGTGGCCTCAAGCATGGTCTGGAAATCTACGCCGATGGCCTCAACGCCGAAGCTGGCGTCCTGGAATCGCTCGGTGGAGAGGAAATTCCCGTCCTCGTCCTCGAGTGCGTACTTTGCCGACGGGAGCTGCTCGCGAAGGGCCCTGAGCGCGGGGGCGGGATCGAAAGTGGCCTTGTGGATGACCTCGTAGCCCGCGTCGAGTTCAGGGTCGAGCCGCAAGGTGACACCGCCGTTGCAGCACACGGCATAGCCGCGTTCCAGGCCGATCTGTTCAATGATGGGCAGGGTGGCGTTCAATGAACGGCCGGTGGCGATCAAGACGTCATGGCCGTGAGCGACAACCGCTTTTGCGGCCTCGCGCACACCAGGAGACATGTGGCCATCGTGATCCACGAGGGTTCCGTCGACGTCCAACGCGACCATGAGTTTGTGATTCGAATTCCGCTGGTCATCGATGCCAGCGACTGAGGTATCAGTCAAAATAGTCATGCCTACAGTGAAGCAGACACCACGGACGCCAGCTAGGACGCAGGCCACAGCAAGGGATTAACAGGCGGTGAATACTCCCACCTTGTCCACAGTCCCGCTCCACCTTTTGCGGACAATTCATCCCCGCGCGCGGGGATGAATCCGCCACAAGGCGATGAATTTCCTCAAATTATCCACATGGGCCAAGTCAGGGATATTCCAGCGAGCTGGAGAGTTCGACGGCGATGCGAAGTATCTGCGAGACGAGTACCTTGGAGGCCTCCCCCTCGATCGGACAAAGAAAATCCCCGGCTAGCGGCGCATTCACCATGGGACGCGATGGTGAATTCGCCGTTAGCCGGGGAGGAGGCTTTGCCTGCAGCTCGGGCTACAGAACGGGCAGGACCTCGAGGCCTCCGAGGTACTTCTGGAGTGCCTTCGGGACGTTGACCGAGCCATCCGCGTTCTGGTGGTGCTCCAGGATAGCCACGATCCAGCGGGTGGTGGCCAGCGTGCCGTTCAGGGTGGCGACGGCGCGCGTGCCCTTGGCCACGCCGTCCTCGTTGACCGCTCGCTCACGGATGTTCAGGCGGCGGGCCTGGAACGTGGTGCAGTTGGACGTCGACGTGAGCTCGCGGTAAGCGTTCTGGGTGGGGACCCACGCTTCACAGTCGAACTTCCGGGCCGCGGACATGCCGAGATCGCCCGCCGCCGTGTCGATCACGCGGTACGGGAGCTCCACCTTGGCCAGCATTTCCTCTTCCCACGCCAGGAGCCGCTCGTGCTCCGCGGCGGCCTCCTCAGCGGTGGTGTAGATGAACATCTCCACTTTGTTGAACTGGTGGACGCGGATGATGCCGCGGGTGTCCTTGCCGTGCGAACCGGCCTCCCGACGGTAGCAGGAGCTCTGCCCCGCGTAGCGGATGGGACCTGCGGAAAGGTCCAGGATCTCGTCCGCGTGGTAGCCCGCCAAGGGTACTTCGGAGGTTCCCACGAGGTAAAGGTCGTCTTCGGCGAGACGGTAGATCTCGGCGTCGTGCTTTACATCGAAGCCGGTGCCCTGCATGGTCTCGGGACGCACCAAAGTGGGCGTGATCATCGGGATGAAGCCGGCCTCAATGGCCTGGTCCATGGCCATCTGCAGCAGGGCCATTTCAAGCCGGGCACCGACGCCGCGGAGGAAGTAGAAGCGCGCGCCGGATACCTTGGCGCCGCGTTCCATGTCGATCGCGCCAATGAGTTCGCCGATTTCCAGGTGGTCCCTCGGTTCGAAGTCCGTGAATTCGCGCGGGGTGCCGACCGTCTTGACCACGACGAAGTCGTCCTCGCCGCCCTCCGGCACGCCGTCCACAATCAAGTTGGGAATGATGCGGAGCAGCTCTTCCTGCTTGGCCTGCGCTGCGTCGGCTTCGGCAGAGGCCGCCTTGACCGAATTGGCCAGTTCCTTGACCTCGGCCAGCAGCGCCTGCTTTTCCTCGCCCTTGGCCTGTGCCACCTTCTTGCCGAAGACGTTCTGCTCCGCGCGGAGGTTTTCGTAGCGGATCAGGGCGGCGCGGCGGTCTGCATCGGCGGAAATGATCGCGTCCACCACGGACTCGTCCGCGCCGCGGGCGCGCTGGCTTGCACGGAACTTGTCCGGGTTTTCGCTGAGGTCTTTTACGTCGATCACCAGACAAGAGTATCGAATGAGCACGCAGCTCCGCGGCCGGTGCCCGACGGCGGGCGGCACCCGCTTCCGCCGTGCACGGCCGCGCCTGCAGCGGGATAGGGTTGAAGCACCATGAGCAACTGGATCCTGTACGTGATTCTGGCTGGGGGCGTGGTCTTTGCCGTCTCCAGTTGGTGGGGCGTGCGCAGGCTCAGGGCCAGGCATACCCGCAGCGCCGTCCATGAGGATGCCCACAAGCCGGAAGCCGGCCTGCAAAAGGTGGCCGTTATCCTCAACCCGGTGAAGGCGAAAGCCGAGGAGGCCCGGAAGGTCATCCGGGAAGCCTGCCATCTTGCGGGCTGGGACGAACCCCGTTTCTTCGAGACCACCGCGGACGATCCCGGCCATTCGCAAACCAGGGCGGCACTAGCGGGTGGGCCCGACGTCGTACTGGTCGGCGGCGGCGACGGTACCGTGCGCGTCGTGGCTGAGGCCCTCGCGCACACCAACGTCGCGATGGGCTTGATTCCCTTAGGAACCGGAAACCTGCTGGCACGCAACGTAAATCTGGATGTAAACGACCTGCGGGGCAACGTACGCACGGCGCTCTTCGGCCACCAGCGCTACATCGACACCGCCCGAATGTCGATCCATAACGAGCGGACAGGCACCTCGTCCGAGCATGCGTTCCTGGTCATTGCCGGCATGGGCCTGGATGCCGAGGTCGTGGGCGATACCAACGACGGCCTCAAGAAAGCAGTCGGCTGGCTGGCCTACACCGAAGCGGGTGTCCGCCACCTGCCCGGCCGGCGCAAGAGGGTCACCATTTCCCTGGATGACGAGCCGGAGCAATCCCGGAAAATCCGAAGCGTCCTGTTCGCCAATTGCGGCCTGATTCCGGGCGGCATCGATTTCATCCCCGGTGCGATGATCGACGACGGCGTGCTGGACGTCGTGGTCATGAGCCCCCGCAGTGCCATCGGATGGCTCGCGATGTACGCAAAGGTCTTGTTCAAGCACAACCGGAACCTGCCGGTCATGAATTTCTACCGTTCGGGCAAAGTGGTCATCAGCAGCAGCGAACCGATGGCCACGCAACTCGACGGTGATCCCGCGGGCGAGGCCACAAAAGTCACCGTCGAGGTGGAACCGCGTTCCCTCCTCGTGCGCGTCCAATAACCGTTCCCCATGCACTAACCGTGCGCGCACGCCTGCGGCTATTTAGCGTTCTTCGCCGGTTCTGCCGGCTCGTTTTCGGCCAGCTTACTTTCCGCCAGTTTCTTTTCCGCCAGTTTGCTTTCCGCTAGTTTGCTTTCCGCCAGGGCCCTGGCGGCCGCGCGGGCTTCCGACTGCTCGCGAATCATGGCCTGTTCTTCCTCAAAGCGCAGCCGATCGGCCCGGTCGGCGTCGTCGCCGTCCCAGTCCTGGTTGTCCGCCTTGGGCTTGGGATTGACGATCATTCCCTGGCCGCTGGTGTCATCGCTGTTTCCTGACATGGCCCGCTCCCTCCGTTAGGGGCATGCGTCCATCATTTGTGGATCAAGCAAGCATACGCACAGTTTTATCCACGCGATAGGGGTTGAAGAGTCAATAATCCAATGCTTTGCGAAGCCGGTCCGGGCCGGTCAGACGCTCGGTTCGCCGCCCAGAATGCCCCGCACCCAGGCGTGCGCGGAGGCGAACGCGGCGTCGGAGGTATGTGGAGAAACCAAGGCTTTCTGTTGGTCCGCGCGGGCGTAGGACCCTAGGAAGCGCGTTGCGGGGCTGATCCGGTGCAGGCCCGCCAAGGCGTCGGCAACCCGCGCGTCCGACGCGTGGCCGTCGGCGTCGATACTGAAGAAATAGTGACCCAGGTACTGGCCGGTGGGCCGGGACTCGATGCGGCTCAGGTTGACCCCGCGGGTGGCAAACTGGTCCAGGATTTCCATCAGGGCGCCCGGGCGGTCTTCGGGGAGGGGCACGACGACGGTTGTCTTGTCCGCGCCGGTGCGTTCAGTCAAGGCGCCGGGCCGGCTGACCAGGACGAAGCGGGTAACCGCACCGGGGTTGTCCCCGATGTTCTCCGCAAGGATCTCCAGTCCCGGCCGTTCGGCCGCGACGAGGGGGGCGCAGATGGCCGCGTCATAGTGCACCTCGCCTTCGAGAAGCCCGACGGCGGCGGCAGCCGTGGAGGATCCCGGCACATATTCCGCATTTGGGATATTTTGGTCGACCCACAGCCTGCACTGCGCCCAGGCATGGCCATGGGTGGACACCCGCCGGATGTCCGAAATCTTCACGCCGGGCCGGGCAACCAGGACGAACGTGATGGGAACGAGGGCTTCGCGGATGATCCGCAGCTCGGTTCCGGTGGCAATGGCATCCAAGGTGGCGGTCACGCCGCCCTCCACCGAGTTCTCGATCGGCACCATGGCCGCATCCGCCTCCCCTTGGCGGACTTTCTCAAGGGCCGTGTTCACATTGGTGCAAGGGACCTTCTTGGCGTCGGCCGCGCCGGGAACCTGCAGGAGGGCCGCCTCCGTGAAGGTGCCTTCAGGACCGAGGAAGGTGTATGTGAGCACGGATCCCGACATGTATATATTCCTTATTTGTTATGTTTTTGGGGCTACAGGACGACCGGCTTGAGGCCGTTCTCGGAAACCATGGGACGGCCGGTCTCGAACCACATGTCCATGCCTCCGGCGATATTTGTGGCGGTATAACCCTGACCCACGAGCCACTGAACCGCCCGGTAGGACCGGCCGCCGGTACGGCAGATCACATACAGGTCATCGTCAGGGTCAAGTTCCTCAAGGCGTGCCGGGATCTGGTCAAGCGGAATATGCAGCGCACCTCCGGCGTGGCCCGCTACCCATTCGTAATCCTCACGGACATCCAGGATCTTCGCGTCCGCCGGAACATCGCCGACAGGCACGGTCTCGAAATCGCTCACGTGGGTCCCTCCCAGTTGATTCGGTTCTCCAATCCAGCCTACCGTTGCAGGGACCGAGAACGCTTAAAGCAACGGGAGGCGCCATGGCAGCGGACGAACCGACCATCCTGGCAACCTCCGGCGGCTATAAGTCCGGACATCGCACCAGGATGGAGTTCGACCTCCTGGTTCACCACGCCGTCGAACTGTCCGGGGTCAGCGGACGTGCGCCGCGGGTGGCGCATCTTGGCACGGCTTCCGGAGACCAGCGTTGGTTCGCCGCGGAATTGGACCAAGCCGCCCGGGTCGCAGGCTTCGATTTCAGCCACCTGAACCTTTTCACGATGCCCAATCACGGCGATCCGGAGGCCTACCTTGCCGAACAGGACGTGGTGTGGGTCAACGGCGGCTCCGTGGTCAATCTCCTGGCGGTATGGCGCGCGCACAACCTGGACAGCATCCTGCGGCGCATCTGGGAACAGGGGGTGGTGCTTGCCGGTGTGTCCGCCGGCTCGATTTGCTGGTTCCAGGGCGGCACCACGGATTCGTATGGCCCCGAATTGCGCTCCGTAACCAATGGACTGGCCTTTCTCCCCTACGCCAACGGCGTCCACTACGATTCCGAGCCGGGACGCCGCCCGCTGATCCACCGGTTGGTAGCGGAAGGCGTGCTGGGCGAAACGCACTGCACCGACGACGGCGTCGGGCTGGTTTACAGAGGGACCGAACTTGCCGACGTGGTAGCCGAGGTTAGGGGCAAGGCTGCCTACCGCGTCACCGCGGCATCCGGCGAGCTGGCCGGCAGCGTTGCCGTGGAGGAGCGCTTGGAGCCCCGCTTCCTTGGGTGACATCCACGAACTCGGCGCGGTGGGTTTGCGCCAAGCCTTGATCACCGGCCGGCTCTCCGCAACCGAGGCAGCGGAGTATTTCCTGACCAGGATCGGGCAGCTGAACGATGGGCTGGGCGCCTTCGTCACGGTGACCGCGGACCAGGCGATGGTCGATGCCCGGGCCGCGGACGCCGCCTACCTTCGTTGGCGCGGCGGAGGCCCCGGTCTTCCGCTCCTGCACGGTGTGCCGCTGGCATTCAAAGACCTCACCGATGTTGCGGGTGTAGTGACGACGCACGGCAGCGCCGCCTTGGACCGTAAGCCCGCTCCGGAGGACGGCGCGCTTGCCGCGACCCTTAAAGGCGCGGGTGCAATCTCACTGGGAAAGACCCAGGTTCCCGAATTCGGGCTCACGGCCTACAGCGAAAACCGCGTCGCACCGCCGTCGCGCAATCCACACGCATTGAGCCGCAGCTCAGGCGGTTCTTCGGGAGGCAGCGCTGCAGCGGTGGCGGCGGGGTTGGTTCCTTTCGCGCCGGGTAGCGACGGCGGTGGTTCCATACGTATTCCCGCCGCGGCATGCGGACTGCTGGGGTTGAAGCCGGGCCGCGGGCTGGTGCCGGCCGGCGAGAGCGTCGGTGACGCGGCACGGCTGGTGGTGGCCGGACCCTTGGCGCGCTCCGCCGCCGACGCGGCGCTCATGATGGACGCCCTGGTGCCCGGCGGCGTACGGCCTGAAGGGGGCTACCTCGCGGGCCTGGAGGAAGCCCCCGCCCCCTTGCGCATCGGCGCGAGCCTGGACAGCCCGTGGTCCGCCACCTTCCCCTTCACTCCGGAGCGGGAAGCCCTTGGCGCATTCGCCAGGGGCATTGACTTGCTGACCGACGCGGGCCACTCCGTCTTCGACGCCGGGATCCGCTATGACAATCGCTATCCGGAAGCCTTCACCACCGCCTGGACCGCCGGCGTCGGGAGCGCGCGGATCCCGGCGCAGCGCGAAGCCCTGCTGACCCCGCTGACCCGGACGTTCCGGCGTCGGGCGCAACAGCGCAGCGCAGCGAAGGTCAACGAGGCCGTTGCCTTCCTGCGGCAGTTCACCCACGACAGCATTGTCCAGTATGCACAGTGGGATTTGGTCCTGACGCCGTCGCTGGCCCAGACGCCAAGGCCCGTGGGCTGGTTCACGGGAGCAGCGACCGGAGGCGAGCATTGGCCGGCCCCCGACTGGCCAGGCGATGCCGACGAGGACTACCGGAAGCAATGCGAGTTTGCGCCCTGGTCCTCCATGGTGAATGTGTGCGGACTGCCGGCAATCACCGTGCCCGTCCATTGGACCGGCCCGCGGCCTGGTACGGGTCTTCCCATGGGCATCCAGCTCATCGGAAAGCCGGGATCCGAGCTGTTGCTCCTGCGGCTGGCACGCCAGCTTGAGCAGCAGCAAAAAACGGTATTGCACTCCGGAATGTAGTTGCCCGGGGCATCTATAAAATGTGACAATGCGCTCACTCGCTGTCACCATGGATTAGATGAGCACAACTCTCGAGACACGGACGCCCGCCAAAAAAGCGGGCGATTCTTCATTTTTCGGCCACCCAAAGATGCTGGCCAGCCTCTTCTCCGTAGAAATGTGGGAACGATTCTCCTTCTACGGAATGCAGGGAATCCTCCTTTACTACATGTACTTCACCGCCGACCATGGCGGACTCTCGATCGACAAATCGCTCGCCGCCGGACTGGTCGGCGCGTACGGCGGAGGTGTCTACCTCTCCACGATCCTGGGCGCCTGGTTGGCGGACCGGCTTTTCGGCTCCGAGCGGGTGCTGTTCGGTTCCGCCATCATGATTATGGCCGGGCACATCGCGCTTGCTCTCCTGCCCGGGATCCCGGGCCTGGTGGCGGGCCTCGTGCTGGTGGGTATCGGCTCCGGCGGCCTCAAGGCAAACGCAACAGCGCTGGTCGGCACCCTGTATGGGGAGAAGGACGAACGCCGTGACGCCGGCTTCTCCATCTTCTACATGGGCATCAACCTCGGTGCCCTCATTGGACCCCTTGTTACCGGCTGGCTGCAGGAAAACAACGGCTTCCACTGGGGCTTCGGCGCAGCCGCTATCGGCATGGCGATCGGCCTGGTCATCTACGCACTCGGCCGCAACAAGCTCCCGGAAGAAGCCCACCGCGTCCCCAACCCCCTCCCCTCCGCACAGCGCAGCCGCTACGGACTCGTCTTCTTCGGCATCGCCGTCGTGATCGCCGGGCTGCTGATGACCGGCGTGGTGAACCCCGGCAACTTGGCCCGCAGCATGGCTTACGCCGCGATTGTCGCCTCGATCATCTATTTCACGCTGATTTTCCGGAGCAAGAAAGTCACGCCGCTTGAGCGCAACCGTGTAGTTGCATTCATCCCGCTGTACATCGCGTCCGCAGCGTTCTGGGCACTCTTCCAGCAGCAGTTCACGTTCATCGCCGTGTACTCGGAGGAAAAACTGGACCGCAACCTCTTCGGCTGGGAAATGCCGGCGGCGTGGGTGCAGTCGATCAACCCCGTCTTCATCATCGTCTTCGCGGGCGTCATGGCTGCCCTCTGGACAAAACTCGGTCCGAAGCAGCCGGGATCCCCCATCAAGTTCGCCGCCGGACTCTTCGTGATGGGCCTGGCATTCCTGGCCTTCATCCCCTTGTCCGGCAGTGCAAAGACCCCGCTGCTTGCGCTCGTGGGAATTCTGTTCCTCTTCACCCTGGCGGAGTTGTTCCTGTCCCCCATCGGGCTGTCCGTGAGCACCAAGCTGGCCCCGCAGGCCTTCCACACCCAGATGGTGGCTTTGTTCTTCCTCTCGGTGTCCCTCGGCACCGCGCTGGCCGGCATCCTGGCCGGACTGTACAACCCGGACAACGAACTGCCGTACTTCCTGGGCGTCGGCGGCACGGCCGTAGTGATCGCCGTCGCCTTGGCAGCCGGTTCACCCGCCATCAAGAAATTGATGGGCGGCGTCCGCTAGTCATTCAACCGGGCCAAACCGCGACGGCGGCCGGTGTGTTCGGCGGGTTTCCCGCCTAGCGCACCGGCCGCCGTCGTCGTTCTAGTAGGTATAGTTGCGTCGCGCCGTGGAGGCGACAACCGCGATAAAAACCCAGAAAAGAGCCGCCAGGGCAATGCCCAGGTATCCCATCACAAGGCCCGCAATGGCCATGCCCTTGCCGGCCGGCTCCTTCTTGAGCCCCATGTGGCCCAGGATCACGGCAGCAATCTGGGGCAGGACGAAGAAGCCAAAGCCCACGAAAGCGGCGATCCCGCAGCACATGCTCGCGATGCTCAGGCCCTTGGGCTCGGGAGCCACACCGTAGTAAGCCGGCTGGCCATAGGGGCTGGCAGGCTGGCCGTATGCGGGTGGTACCTGAGGAGGTTGCCCATATGGCGATGCGGGCTGTCCGTAGGGGCTGGCAGGCTGCTGGCCGTAGGGCGCCTGAGCAGGTTGCTGGCCATAGGCCGTCTGGCCGTATTGGGCCGGACCACCCTGGGACTGGCCATATGGTTCCTGCGACTGCTGGCCGTGGGGCTGCTCTTGCGGCTGCCCGTAAGGGCCGGAAGCCGCCGGCGGGGCAAACGGCCGCTCGCCGTGCGCGTTCCCACCCTCGGGAGCGTTCTCGGGTTTAGCTGGTTGGTCAGTCATCGAAATATCCCCTCGCGAGTCTTTGTGCCCAGCCTACCGCCGGGCGATGGCGCACATAAGCTCCGCGGGTCCCGGCGCCGCAACGCCATGCCGCACTCCGGTAAACGGGCAGTGAATCTTCGTGGTTCAAGCGGAAATTCGAAGTCACAGGCACCGCAATAGCCGTTTTCTCTTCAAGCGCACCGAACGGTCTGGCATGCTGGGTCAATGGCTAGCCGTGCGGGCACTGTTGCCCTTCCCCAGGACCTTGTAGACATCACCGCTCTTCTTGACGCGTACTACGACGTGGCGCCGGATCTTAGCGATCCCGCACAACGCGTTGCCTTCGGCACCTCCGGGCATCGGGGGTCGAGCCTCAAGGCCTCGTTCAATGAAGCGCATATCCTCGCCATTACCCAGGCGATCGTGGAGTACCGCGCCGGGCAAGGCATCACCGGCCCGCTCTTCCTGGCCAAGGACACCCACGGGCTCAGCGAACCAGCACAGAATTCCGCCCTTGAGGTCCTTGCCGCCAACGGCGTCAACGTACTCGTCGACGCGCGCCACGGCTATACGCCAACCCCGGCCCTGAGCCACGCGATCCTGAAATACAACAACGAAGCCGGCCCCGGGCAGCCCCAGGCGGACGGCATCGTGGTGACGCCGAGCCACAACCCTCCGGCCGACGGCGGTTTCAAATACAATCCGCCGCACGGCGGTCCTGCGGACACCGACGCCACCGGCTGGATCGCCAACCGCGCCAACGAGCTTCTTGAAAACGGGCTGCGGGGAGTCAAACGGATTCCGTTGAACGACGCCCTGAAGGCGGACGGTACGGGCAAGTTCGACTTCCTGAGCAGCTATGTGGACGATCTCCCTTCCGTCCTGGACCTTGATGCCATCCGCTCCGCCGGCGTTCGCATCGGCGCGGACCCCATGGGCGGCGCATCCGTGGACTACTGGGGTGAAATCGGCGAGCGCCACCAGCTCGACCTCACCGTGGTCAACCCCACGGTGGACCCGCAGTGGGCTTTCATGACCCTCGACTGGGACGAGAAGATCCGCATGGACTGCTCCTCGCCGTCGGCCATGGCCTCACTCATCAAGCGCATGTCTGACAGTGCCGCGGGCAGCGCCTACGACGTCGCCACCGGAAATGACGCCGACGCCGACCGGCACGGCATTGTCACCCCCGACGGCGGGCTGATGAACCCGAACCACTATCTCGCCGTCGCGATCGATTACCTCTACCGCAACCGCACCGGTTGGAACCCCGAGTCAGTGGTGGGCAAGACCCTCGTCTCCTCCTCCATCATCGACCGGGTAGCCGCGGGACTGGGCCGCAAGCTCGTGGAAGTTCCCGTTGGCTTCAAGTGGTTCGTCCCCGGCTTGCTCTCCGGCGAGGGTGCCTTCGGTGGCGAAGAATCCGCGGGGGCCTCCTTCAACAAGCGCGACGGAAGCGTCTGGACCACCGACAAGGACGGCATCCTGTTGGCCCTCTTGGCTTCGGAGATCACGGCCGTCACCGGCCGTTCGCCGTCGCAGCTGTACAAGGGGCTCACCGACCAGTTCGGCTCGCCGGTATATGCCAGGATCGACGCCGCCGCCACGCGGGAGCAGAAAGCAGCGCTCGGCAAGCTTTCGTCGTCGGACGTGTCAGCCACCACGCTGGCCGGCGAGGAAATCACCGCCAAGCTGACTGAGGCTCCGGGCAACGGGGCGTCGATCGGCGGCCTCAAGGTGGTCACGGAGAACGCCTGGTTCGCGGCCCGCCCGTCGGGAACCGAGGACGTCTACAAGATCTACGCCGAGTCCTTCAAGGGCGCCGACCATTTGAAGCAGGTCCAGGATGAGGCCAAGGCCCTAGTGGACAGCGTGATTTCCTAGCCTTCGCCCGGCTGATTCCGCCGGGAGGCGCCACACTTTCAGGATCTGCCGGATCGTGTGGTCGCCTTCCGGCGCCATGTCCACCAAGGCGACCTGGTCGAGCACGACAGCGTCACCCGGCTTGGGGCGCTTGCCGTCGTGATGCGAAATGTGGGGGCGGTAGTTCTCCATGATGTATCGCGGAGTCGCTGCCCGCCCGCCAATGCTCTCCACCGCTTCGAACACTTCTTGATGCAGGCCTTGCAAAACGGGGTGATGTTCCACCAGGCTGACCGGGATGGACCCTTGGTGGCCGAATCCGGCGTCGGGTCCCACGGTGAGTTCCGCCCCCAAGGCGCCCATCGCGGGGGCCGTGACAAGCCCGCTGAGGCGCGCGGCGACGTCCACACCATCTGAGGTCTCGACGTCGAACCTCAACAGGGTGATGTGCAGCGGCCAGTCGCTGCGCGGAAAGACGAGCCCTTCAGCCACGGCCTCGACGAACGCCACCAGAATCAGGTTCCGCATAAGGAAATTTTGCCACCGCACTTGCCATCTGCAGCGACGCCCGGTCAGATAACGGGCCCTAAACTCCAACGCCCGGCCAGATCCCGGGCCTTAAATGCCGACGCCCGGTCAGATATCGGGCCTTAAACCCCAACGCTCGCTCACCAGGGTGAGCGAGCGTTGGGGAAAAAGCCGCCGGAAGTGAGCGAGCGTCACCTGGGGCGAAGGGGTCAGACGGTGCGGACGACGTCCTCGTAGGCGAACTTCGGCTTGGCTTCGCCGAAAGCGTCCGGACCCGGCTGGCCGATGTTGACCACGAGGAAGCTCTTCTGGTCCCCGGCCGGGAAGAATTCAGCATCGATCGCAGCGAAATCGGCACCGGTCATGGGGCCGGCTGCGAAGCCGAGCGAGCGGACAGCGAGGATGAAGTAGCCGGCCTGCAAGTGGGCGTTGTTGTTGCCCGTGGTCGCTGTGAACTCGGGGTTGGCGTCGTACATCGCCTTCGGGGCGGAATAGACCGGGAGGAACTTGTCCCACTGCTCGTGCCAGGCGGTGTCGTAGGACAGCACGGCGACCAGCGGAGCAGAGGCCGTCTTGGCCCTATTGCCCGTGGAGAGGGTCTCGACGAGCTTGGCGCGGGCCTCGTCCGAACGAACGTAGGTGACGCGCAAAGGCTGGGAGTTGAACGCCGTCGGGCCAAACTTGGTCAGTTCGTAGATGGCGCGGGCCTGTTCCTCGGTGACCTCACCGGCAAACGAGTTGGCGGTTCGGGCTTCGGCAAAGATGGCGTCGACTGCTGCGGCGTCAATCACGGCTTCTTCATGGGCGATTGTCATTCGCGTACCTTTCGCTGTGCCAGCAGCCATCGACGGCCGGGCGCTTTTGGTTTCCATAGTTGCAACTTCAACCTCCCGTCGCCTCTTCCCGTGAAGGTGCGTGACGTTCCACACAGAAGTCGGCTTGCCGTCCGGGCGGTAAGGTTGCACCCGGACAATCACAACTTTCAGGGAAGGCTCCCGTAGATGAGCATGCTCGGAACCAAATGGAAGCTGCACGGCGACGGCAAGTCGATCCGGCCCGGAACCGTAGTGGCACCCGAGGAGCGGCTGGCATGGCCGCTGACCATCGGCGTCGGCATGCAGCACGTCGTCGCGATGTTCGGAGCCACCTTCCTGGTGCCCATCATCACGGGCATGCCGCCGGCCACCACACTGCTCTTTTCCGGCCTCGGCACACTGTTGTTCCTGGTCATCACCAAGGGCCGTGTACCGAGCTACCTCGGTTCGAGTTTTGCCTTCATCGCCCCGATTCTGGCGTCGCAGCAGCAGTTCGGCGTTCCCGGTGCGCTGGGCGGCGTGGTGCTTGCCGGCGTCGTACTGGCGCTCGTCGGCGCAGTGGTGCAGAAGTTCGGCGCCGAGTGGATCAACCGGACGATGCCACCTATCGTCACGGGCGCAATCGTTGCCCTGATCGGGCTGAACCTGGCCCCGGCCGCAAAGGCGAACTTCGACAAGGCCCCGGTCACTGCCCTCGTCACGCTGGTGACGATCATCCTGGGGAGCGTCCTCTTCCGCGGCATTCTGGGGCGCCTGAGCATCCTGGTGGGCGTCGTGGTGGGCTACCTCACCGCCATGACCCGCGGCGAGGTGGACTACTCCAAGATGGACGCGGCGTCGTGGATCGGCCTGCCCCACTTCCAGACTCCGGAGTTCCACCTCGGCGTCGTGGGCTTGTTCGTGCCGGTGGTCCTGGTGCTCGTGGCCGAGAACGTGGGGCACGTGAAGTCCGTCGCCGCGATGACGGGACGCAACCTCGACGACGTCTCCGGCCGTGCGTTGATTGCCGACGGCGCCGCGACCGTCCTCGCAGGGCTCGGCGGGGGCTCCGGAACCACCACGTACGCGGAGAACATCGGAGTCATGGCAGCCACGAAGGTCTACTCGACGGCCGCCTACTGGGTTGCCGGCGCCTTCGCCATCCTCTTGAGCTTCTCGCCCAAGTTCGGCGAACTCATTGCCACAGTGCCTCCGGGTGTGCTGGGCGGAGCCGCGACGATGCTCTACGGCATGATCGGCGTCCTCGGCGTGAAGATCTGGGTGCAAAACAAGGTCAACTTCTCGAACCCGATCAACCTGACCACGGCCGCCGTCGCACTGATTATCGGGATCGCGGATTACACGTGGACCATCGGTGAACTAAAGTTCACGGGCATCGCGCTGGGTTCGGCCGCTGCCTTGGTGGTTTACCACGGCATGAAGGGCCTGGCCCGCTGGCGCGGGACGGTTGCCGAGCCGGAGATGGAAACCGCCGGACCCCCTCCGGCCGCGAAGGCTGCGATGAACGCGGCGGCAAAGAGGGCGGGCAAGAAGAAGCCCTGAGCATGCCCCCTCCTGGGTTTAAGGAACGGACATATTGCTGTTATGTCCGTTCCTCGTAGCCAAGGCAGAGCATGCTCTCCCTTCCACCGGCACGGCAGCCATCCGCGGCCACAGAGCATGCCCCCTCTGTGCAGTCAGGACTGGACATATTCGCACTATGCCCACTCCTCGCATCCAACGGGGGGCATGTCCCCGGGAGCAGTGGAGCTTAGGCCCCTTCCAGCACCTGGCTCGTCGCCCACGCGAGGTACTTGGCGGCGTTCGCCACGGCGTCGGCGGCGTCAGGTACGCCATCCCGGCGTTGCGCGACGTCGAGGAGCTGGGCAGCGGCCACCACCCCGTGCCCGGCTAGTTCCTCCGGTGTCACCAGGATCCTGCCGGCCACGACGATCACCGGAATGCCTTGACTTTGCGCCGAATCCGCGAGGGCGATGGGCGCCTTGCCGGTCAGCGACTGTGAGTCCATGGACCCTTCGCCGGTGATCACCAGGTCCGCGCCGCCGAGCTGCTCGGGAAGCCCGGTGAGTCCCGCCACGAGGGCAAATCCGCCTTCCAGTGTCGCCTGGGTGAAAGCCAGGAACGACGCCGGGAAGCCTCCGGCCGCGCCGGCGCCGGGAACGTCGACATCGTTACCCGTCGCTTCCCGAAGGAGCGACGCCCAGTTCCGCAGGCCGGCGTCGAGCAGTTCAACCGCTTCCTCGTCCGCTCCCTTTTGCGGGCCGAAAACATGCGCGGCGCCGTCGTTGCCAAAAAGCGGGTTCCTGACATCGACGGCGATCCGGAACCTTACTGCGGTCAGCCGCGGATCGAGCCCGGAGACATCGAGGGACACGACGTCGGCGAGCGAGCCCCCGCCGAGCGGAACCACGTTCCCGGCCGCGTCCAAGGGCTTGAGCCCCAGCGCACGCAGCGCACCGCTGCCGCCGTCGGACATCGCAGAACCGCCCACGCCGAGCACAATCTCGGTGGCCCCGGCGTCAAGTGCCGCGGCGATGAGCTGGCCGCAACCGTAGCTGTGGGCGCGCAGGGCGTTTTCCGGAGTCGGCTCCATGTGTGCCAGTCCGGAAGCTTGCGCGGTTTCGATCACCGCAGTGGCTCCGCCGAAGGAATTTTCGCGGATGGCCCAGGCCGCGCCAACCGGCTTAAGAATCGGTCCGACGACGGCATTGATCCGCTCTTCGTAGCCTGCTGCGACGGCCGCTTCCAGTGTTCCTTCGCCACCGTCGGCGATCGGAAATTGCGTCACCACGGCGTCCGGATAGACGCGCAAGGCCCCTTCGGCCATCGCAGAGGCTGCTTCTGCAGCGGTGAGGGAACCTTTGAATTTGTCCGGGGCGATCAGGATGCGCATGCTCCCATCCTGCCAGCGGAGCAAAGCTTTTCGCAGATTCGGTCGCGGGATGTCAGGAACGCACCGACAACGACGCCGAGCGCGACTTCCTGGCGGCCCGTGTCCGGGCGCTCACCACCACTGCCCCCGGCTCTGCAGCACCGACTTCAGACGATCCGCACGGTCGCTGACCAGGCCGTCCACGCCCATGTCCAGCAACCTGGCCATCTCGGCCGGATCGTTGACTGTCCAGACGTGAACTTGCAGCCCAAGCCCGTGAGCGCGCCGCAGGAAACCGGGCGTCACTACGGTCAGGGGGCCGTAGCGGACCGGCACTTGGAGGGCATCGACGTCGTGCAGGATCTTGCGCAGCCAGCGCTGCGGGAGTAGCGGTCCAAGGAGCGTGAAGGCGGCGTTGCAGGCGATGCCTGCCGAGGAAGGCGCGGGGCGGCCGAGCAGGCGCAGGACGGCGCGTCGACGTCGGTCGGAGAAGCTCGCGATCAGTACGCGGTCATGGGCGTCGAGTTGTTCAATGACCCGGGCGAGCGGTTTGACGGTATGCCAATCCTTGACATCGATGTTGAGCCGCGCCTCGGGGAATTCCGTCAGGACGTCCGCCAGGCGGGGAATTGCTTCGCGGCCGCCGATCCGGGCCTTGGCGACCTCGGCAGCGCTGAGGCTCGAGATGCGGCCGTGGGCATCCGTGACGCGGTCGAGGGTGTCGTCGTGGAAAAGGAGCACCACGCCGTCGGCCGTGGTGCGGGCATCGGTCTCAAGGTGGGTGAAGCCGAGCTCAAGCGCCGCGCTGAATGCCGAGGCTGAGTTTTCAAGCCCACCCGGCGAAAACCCACGGTGCGCGAAGGCCAGTGGAGCGGGTAGTCCGTCCGGTCGGCTGAAGAAGGGCAAATGCGGGCTCACACGGGTAGCGTACCGTCCGCGGCGCCTCAGGAGTCCTGCGGGACGATCTCTACGCCGTCGCCGCAGTGCACCAGCGTGCGGCCGCGGCCGCCGTCGAGGTTTACCCAGACCACGCTGTGGTCGTGCGACACGGCATCCACTTGGCCGGGGTTTTCAAAACCCGGCGCAAGTTTGACGCTCACGCGGTCTCCGCGGCGCAACTGCTTCCAATGCTCTTCCGGCACTGCGCGGCGGACGGGGGCGTCGGGCCACCCTGTCGTCTTCCTCTTGGCCATCATGTCCCCTGTGATCGGCAACTAATTTCGGCACGAGCTTATGGGGAGTAGTTGAACGGCAGTTGGACTGGAGCTGTGTAATGGGTGTGCGCAAGAGGGCGGTTCCTCGACCCGCGGTGCCCTAGCGGTGAGGCACGGACGCAAGCTTTGCCTCGAGGATCTGGGCCACGCCGTCGTCGTCGAAATGGGGTGCTTGCTGGCCCGCGGCGCTGATCGCCTCAGGGTGGCCGCTGGCCATGGCGTAGCCGTCGCCCGCCCAGCGCAGCATTTCGACGTCGTTGGGCATGTCACCGAAGGCCACCACGTCGGCAGCCTCGATGCCAAGGGATGCCGCATATTGGGCGAGCGTGACGGCTTTGTTGATGCCGGGGGGCGACATTTCCAGGAGTGCGGTCCGCGGCGCCGAGTGGGTGGTTTCCACGAGGTGCGCGACGGCGGGCTGGACCTTGGCGAGAAAATCATCCGGAGTGCCGCTGCGCGTCACGGCTAGGAACTTCACGACGGCGTCGTCCGCGGTCAGCGTTTCGTCCAGCCAGGCGGGGGTGAACTCGGCGAGGAGCTCGCTGGTCTGGTTCTCGATGAACCCGGGCTCGAGATGGAATCCCGTGAGTGTTTCGACCGCGAACAAGGCGTCGGGCCGGAGCTGCTTGATGATCCCGCGGGCCTCGAGCACGGACTCGATGCTCAAGGTATTGGCCGAAATCAGCTTGTCAGCTTCAAGGTCCCACACCACGGCCCCGTTGGAGCAGATGACGATCCCGCTGTGGCCGATCTGCTCGCGAAGCGGATAGAGCCAGCGCGGCGGCCGCCCGGTTACAAACACCACCTCGATGCCCGCAACGCGGCAGGCGTGGAATGCGCGGATGGTGCGGCTGCTGATCTTGCCATCATGCCCAAGGATGGTACCGTCAATGTCACTTGCTACGAGCCGCATCATGTCAGTCTACGTGGGGGCCGCCGTCGGCCTGGCCCCCAAGCTAGGACCGCTCGAACCGGCCCGTGATGACGGCCCGGCCCAGCGTGTGGCTAGCCAGCTTGCGGACGAGCGCTTCAGTGGAGGCACCGGCGTCGAGGCCCAGTTCTTCGACGTCGACTGCGTGCACGGCCACGATGTAGCGGTGCGGACCATGCCCGGGCGGAGGCGCCGCACCGAGGTAGCCGGGGAACCCGGCGTCGTTCTTGAGTTGAACCGCTCCGGCCGGCAAGTGCGCGCCGCCCGGAACGCCCGCACCGGCAGGCAACGAATCCGTACTGGCCGGGATATTGACCACGGCCCAGTGCCAGAAGCCGCCAACCCTGGGTGCATCGGGGTCGAAGACGGTGACGACGTAACCCTTGGTGCCCTCGGGGGCTCCGCTCCAGCTCAACTGCGGGGATTCGTCCTTGCCGCCGCTCACACCGAGGCGCTTGCTGGTCTGGGCAGGACTGAGTGCATCGCCGTCCTTCAGCGAGCCGCTGGAGACATCGAAGGACGGGACGTGCGGGAGATCGGTGTAGCTCATGGCTGCCCCTCGACGCTTGCCCCGGCCTCCGGGACGCCCAGCGCGTTGAGCTCCGCCCTCGTCGGCGGATTCGCACCCGGCCGGGAAACCGTTATTGCCGCTGCCCGCGCCGCATGGTGGAGGAGGCCTTCGAGCACTTCAGCGGGCATGGCGTGCAATTCGTCCCTGTTCTGGGCCCCTGCCAGTCCGCGGTCGACGATCCCGGAGAGGAGCGCGGCCATGAAGGAATCGCCGGCACCCACGGTATCCGCCACCTCCACATCGGGGGCGTCAACCTGGACAGCGCCCGCCGCGGTGACACCCCAGGGGCCGTCCGCACCCCGCGTGACCACCACGACGGCGGGTCCCCCGCTGCCGCCCAAGCGCAACCAGCCCCGGGCCGATTCCAGGACGTCGGCGCCGGGATAGAGCCACTCAAGGTCCTCGTCGGAGGCCTTGACCACGTCGGCAAGCGCGACGAATCTCTCCACCTGGGCCCGTGCAAATTCCCGATCCTGGATGATGCTGGGCCGGCAGTTTGGATCGAAGCTGACGGTCACGTTCGGATGGGCATGCTCGACGGCGGCAAGGACTTCCGCGGCCCCGGGCTCCAACATGGTGGCAATCGAGCCCGTATGCAGGAGTGATGTCCCCTGAAGCATGAAAGGCAGGCGCGCCGAGAGGCCGGGAAGCTCCCAGGCGAGGTCGAAGGTGTAGCTGGCCGCGCCGTCGTCATCGATCAGGGCGGTGGCCACGCTGGTGGGATTCTCGTCCGGCGGCAGCGGCACCATGACGGAACTGGAGCGCAGGTGGGCTGCGATCGAGTCGCCGTACGCATCCTCGCCGAAACGGCCGATGAACTGGACCGGGTGGCCGAGCCTGGCCAAGCCAACGGCGACGTTGAGCGGGCTTCCGCCCACGTGGGCTTCAATTCCCGACGATCGCTGAACCACATCGACCAGCGCTTCACCTATGACTGTCAGCATGGGACAACTCTGCCACGCGGATGTGGTGTACGTCTCCCGATGACTGCCGGTGACTTTGCCGGCGAACCGTCACGCGAGCAGCCGCTGCACCAACTCCCGGCACTTCTTGTACGCAACGGCACGGGGATCGATCAGGTCGAAATGATCGCCGGGCACCTTGAGGAACTGCGCTGCGCCCCCGGAAGCGGTGGCCGCGGCAACATAAGCCTCGGACTGGCTGCACGGGACATCCTCGTCCGACGCGGCATGGACGGCGAAGACCGGAACGGGGATGGGCAGCGACCTCATGGGGTCCGCATAGATGTGCCTCTTGGGGTATCTCACCGAGTCGCCACCCATGAGGTTGTCCACAGCGCCGTTGCTCAGGTTGAGCCGCTCGGCGTCGGCCAGGTTCAGCAGGCCGGATTGGCTCACGACGCCGGTCAGCCGCACTGCCGCGCCGTTCTCATGCCGATGGAGCTGCCGGTCGGCGTCCGGGGCGCCGATCTTGGACAGCTTGTCGCGCCCCGCCGCCCAGACGGCGAGGTGCCCGCCCGCGGAGTGTCCCAGCGCCACCACTTTGTTCAGGTTGAGTTCATGTTTGCCGGCGATCTCGCCCAAGTGGTCTATGCCGTCGAGGACATCTTCGAACGTATGCGGCCAGCCGCCCCCGTTTCCGGCCCTGCGGTACTCAAGGTTCCAAGCCGCAATTCCGTGCGCGGCGAGGTCCCGGGCGATTGGCTCACCGAGTTCCGCGCCGTACTGGGAGCGCCAGTAGCCTCCGTGGATCACCACCACCACTCCATCGGATCTGCTGCGGTGTGGCTGCAGCGTGTCTGGTACGAATAGTTCGCCCCATTGGCTGGAGTGCTGGCCGTAGTAGTACTTGTGCCGCTTCATCGTGTCCTCCTTTGTGCCGAGCCTATCGCGGAGCGGCGCCGCTGGGCGGGAGCACGCGACGAGTCAGAGTCCGGAGTGGTCCAACGTCAAGCGCGGACGTGTCACGGCGGCCCGCTGGCTAGGAGGTAAGAGGGGGCCGATTACTGGTCTGCTTCAGCGAGTTGCAGGACCGGCTGGGTCCTGCAACTGCAGCTTGGGTTGTGATGTGCGCCGGTGGCGTCGCCGAGCCTCCGGATCATTCCGGCTGCTTTCGTGGCTGTGGGGCGTTTGAGGGGGTCCGGATTCGTCATTTCGAGCAGCGTCGTGGCCCAGCGCCTGGAGACTATGTCGGGAACACGGGGCTCACGGAGGGTCCTGGCGACCATGGTTTCCAGCGGCGTTCCCGGGTAGGTCTTGGTGCCAGTGAGGCATTCAAGAGCGACCAGCCCGGTCGCGTAGACGTCACTCGCCGCGGTGGGTGGATATCCACGGGCCTCTTCGGGACTCAGGTAGTGGGGTGTGCCGGCAGAAGTGCCCAGCGCCTGGCGTCGCCCGCTGGTTGCGATTCCGAAATCGGATAGCTTCGCCGGGGCGGCCGCATCGTTGCCTGGCGCAGCGCCGATGAGAATGTTTCCGGGCTTGACATCGTTGTGGATGATTCGCCTGCGGTGGACATAGGCAAGCCCGTCAAGGATATCGGCCACCCACCTGGCGGTCGTTCGGGGGCAGGACGGGCCCTTCTTGATGATGGACCGCAGGTCTCCGCCCGCCATCAGCTCCATCACCAGATAGTCACGTCCCTCCCCACTGCTCCCGGCGAGCCAATGACGTCCCTGCCCAGTGACGCGGACTATGTTCCGGTGACGCAGCCGGCTATGGAATTCGATCTCCCGCAGGAAAGGTTCCCCACTACCGGATCCGGCGGACCGAAAGATCTTTAACACCACAGAAGAGGCGGTAAAGGTATCAAAGGCCTCCAGGACGTCGGCTTCCGCTCCTCCGCCCAATGACCGACCGAGCCGGTAACGCCCGTCCCACAGGGAGATCCGCGGAGAAAGGACCGAGGTTACTGCCGGCGGATATAAGGGTCTCTGGTGTGCGGACGCCAGGATGCTCACGGCAGCAGGGTCTCGATCTCGGAACCGTTCAACCCCGACGCGAGCGCGAGTTCCCCGCGCTCCACCCCCGAACCAAGGGCCTGGTGCACGGCGTGGTCCAGTGCCGAACGCGCTGCCTCCAACTGCAGCTGCAGTGTCTGGACCCTGGCTGATGCCGTCAACACCGCACCCAAAAGGTCACCGATCTCGGCAAAAACCCGCAACCCGCACCCGCAAGTCCACTCCGGCCATTCCGGTTCCACCGATATCCAGGTCTGTGGCGGCGTTCCACCTGCAAGGCAAAGCGCCATGGCACTCCCACAATGGGACGGCCTGTCGATCCCCGGCGTTCCGGCACCGTGCCCATGACCGCCCACCAGCGCAACAGCCTGATCGTTTGTGGCCGACTGAGGGACGGCATTCGATGAGCGCAGGTCGCCGCTTCCGGGGCTTTCCAATACCGCCGTCATAAGAATCTCCCTGGATAGTACAAGCAGCAAGTAGCTTGATGAACTATTTATAAGGGACCTTACTAAGATTGTCCAGCCGCCGCCGGGGCGTTATTCGTCGATGGTGTCGACGGCACTTTGCATGCGCCGCAGAAAGTCGATGATGACCTTGGTCTCCCCGGCGTCAAAGGACCGCGCAACGTCAATCATCCGGGAGTGCATTCCACCGAGCGTGCTGCGCACCTCGTGGTCGGATCCTGGGGTCGGGCGGAGGATCAGGGCCCGGCGGTCACTGGGATGCGGCTCGCGCCGGACATTACCGGACGCCACCAGGCGGTCTATCAGTGCCGTCATGGACGCGGACGTGACTCCCAGCCAGGTGGCCAGCTCCTTCGGGCTCACCGAGCGCCCTTGGTGTTCGGCTTCGAGCAAGTACCGAAGCGCCAGCAGGTCGGTCTCTCCCATCCCCATTGAGGTGCGGGTCCTTCGCCGCATCGCAGCTTCCGAGGACCGGTAATCCCGGAGGGCATTCAGCAGGTCAATCGGCCCCGGATCGCCCCCATCAGACCCATACCAATAACCACCGCGAACCTTCCGCGCATCCATCCCCACGTCATTCCCTCTAAGCAGATAGCTCGATCGTCTAACTAATTCATCGTACGACACGACTTCGCGGTTCGCTGTTGCAATCCCAGCGATCCCATATTCATCTAACCCGGGCCGCACCTTGAGCACCGCCACCGGGCATATATGGGGGTGTCCCAAATGGTTTTCTTGAGGTTTGGTATTTTGCGATCCGCTTAGGTCTACTAAGGTACTAAGCATGCTTATGGATTCTAGGTACGTTGTTCCTGCGGCTGGGGAATAAGGAGAAGGTCCCATGGGTATTGCGTACGAGCGGACGCACCGGCACGGGTGGTGGTGGAAGACATTGCTGTCAGGCTTCGGTCTTTGGGTTGCCACGATCGTTGTTACCGTGGGCACACTCAACAGCAACCTCATCCCGACGCTGATTCTCTTGGGCAGCTTTCTGGTGCCGTTCAGTGTGGTCCTTTTCGTCGTGGAGCGCCTCACCGGGACACTGGCACCCGTGCAGGTTTTCCTGGCGTTCTTCGTCGGTGGAGTCTTCGGCGTGCTCGGAGCCTCTGTGCTCGAGAGCGACCTGCACGCCTCCGCATGGATCTATTTCCGGGTGGGATTGATCGAGGAATTCGTCAAGACCCTCATCGTGGTTGTCATGGGCAGGCAGGTGAGACCAAAAACTGCCTCCCAGGGGGCTTTATTGGGGGCCTGTGTCGGGTCTGGTTTTGCGGCATTCGAGTCCGCCGGATATGCCTTCAACGCGGCGCTGACCACCAACGGCATCGACCTGGGGTCGCTGCTGCAGACCGAAGTGATGCGCTCGGTCCTGACCCCGGTCGGACACGTCCTGTGGACCTCCCTGCTGGGCGCAGTTATTTTCGGTGCTGCCGACCAGCAGTCAGCGAGGTACCGGTTCACCAAAGGTGTGCTCGCATCGTTTCTCGCCGTTGCTGTCCTTCATGGGCTGTGGGACTCCATGGGCGGCATAGCCGCGGTCTTGGCGGTAATTTTCACGGGCAACGCCGTCCCGGTCCTCGAATACGGCTTCCTCCGACCCGGCACAGACGCCGCCGTCGCCTCCCTGTCCTCCACCTTCTATGTAGGCGGACTCATCATCGTCTCTGTCCTGGGACTGGCCGGTCTGCGGCTCGCACTCCGCCACCATCAGTCCCGGTTCCGTACGCGGCCCTCCGGGACCGACATAGCCTGATTGGGGTTCCGCTTTGATTGAAGAAGAAGACGAAGGCGGCACTGCACAAGTCCGGAAAAAACCCGTGACTTGCGACTGACACATCCAAGACCTCCCCGAACGGCCCGCCATTCGAACCCAGGAGATGATGATGGAACCTGCAGGCGCAACCGGGCAAGACGGCGCCG
>NZ_JAKEEC010000029.1 GCF_021483235.1 Arthrobacter alkaliphilus
CACCGCCGAAGGCAAGCTCTACCTGTGCGCGGTCAAGGATGTTTACTCCAACAGGATTGTCGGCTATTCGATCGACTCACGGATGAAGTCCCGCCTGGCCGTGGCAGCACTGAACAGTGCGGTCGCCCGACGCGGTGACATGGCCGGCTGCATTCTGCATACCGATCGCGGGTCTCAATTTCGGAGCCGGAAACTCGTCCATGCCCTGAATCGTCATGGCATGACCGGGTCGATGGGCCGGGTCGGGGCGTGCGGGGACAATGCAGCGATGGAATCGTTCTTCGCTCTGCTTCAAAAGAACGTCCTGGACCGGCGTTTCTGGGCTACCAGGGAGGACTTGAGGATCGCGATCGTGACCTGGATCGAACGCACCTACCACCGCCGCAGACGCCAAGCCGCCCTCGGCCGTTTGACCCCGATCGAATACGAGTCCATCATGAACACGCAGGCCACACTGGCAGCGTGACTAACCACTGTCACCTATCCGTGCAGCAGTCCCTAAGTCGGCGGCTCGCAGCTTCCATCCTGCGTGGGTAGCGCCATTTCATCCCGTCCCCCTCTAGTTCTCGGCAATCATATCTCCCGACCCATTACCCGGCTCGCTAAGAAGGCCCTGACGTGACTCAGGGCCTTCTCTTCGTTCCCTAGTTTTAGTGCAGCTAGCCTAAGCCAGAATCGTAAATGACGAGCCAGAATCATTCATTCTCAACTTAGACAAGACTTGGATACCTTATGCCTAGGGCCCATGGTCCGGACCACCCAGATAGACCGAGCTGACGGAGAAGCAACCAAATTTTCAACATCGGACGTTAGTAGCTCATCTCACTCCCCTGCGCCGCCCCGAAAGGGCGCACCACCACCGGGCTCTTCGTAGCGATGTTGTAGACCGGCGTGTCAGCAGCAGCCGATATCTCAGGACCTGCCTGGACTACAGCATCAGGACCGACCGCCGCCGTGTGAGCCGAACGCTGGTACACAGTGGTTCCGAAGCGCAGGTCCGGCCCGATCGTGTCAGCGACGATACGGCGAGCTTCGCGCTTTTCGCCGTCTTTCTCGTATGAACGGAACTCAAGCTCCCCGGCGACTGTGACAGGGTCACCCTTCTTCAGCGAGTTCGCAGCGTTCTCTGCGAGCGCGCGGAATGCGGAGACGCTGTGGAAGACCGGTTCGCCGTCCTGCCATGTACCGTCTGCTCCTTGGATTCGCTGGTTGACGGCCACACGCAGTTTGGCGTGGGCTACCCCGGAGTCCCCATAGCTAAGCTCCGGGTTCGCGACGAGGTTGCCGGCAATATTGATGGGAATCTTGGTACTCATTGCTTTCATCCTTTCCAGTCCCAGCGGGCTTCTCCCGCTGGACACCTAACTGATCGTCAGAGTCCCGGGCCTGCGATCACGGGCTCGTCCGGCAAACTCAAGGGCTGGCCTACGCTCACGTAGGTTGCCGGTCGGTTGAGGTATGGATCAGCTTCGGTCGCGGGGACCTTGCCTCCGAACCCGGGCGGCTGGGTGACTTCGAGGATCCCTTTCGTCGCTGCCGTGACTCGTCCCAGCACTGACTTTGCGATGTCCACGCGGGACCGAGGCAATTTCACCCTCGGTCCTTGCGAGGCGGCGTCGTTCTCGGTCTCGATGACGGCGTCGGCCCATCCGGCGAGATATGAGGCTGATTGTGGTCCGCGGTCGATTCCGTGGGCGCGGAGGACTGTGTAGGCAATGGATTCGGCCTCGACCTCGGCCAGCCCGCGGTGGTCGGCGCTGCTTCCGTAAAGCCGGCCGACGTCGTCGTCCGGCCCGTGCAAGAGGACGTGCCCGAGCTCGTGCGCGAGCACGGCGGTGCGTTCCTCAGCGTTCAGCCATGAACCTACCTGGACGTGGTGCTTTGCGAAGTCCGTATAGCCACTCGTGAGTCCATACTGGGCATCCTCGATGTGGACTTTGAAGCCGCGCCGATGGGCAACCTCCCCCAAGGAATCGAAAAGGTTCGAAGCGACCACACCGCGCCCGATTCGGTCGCGCGGCACGAGCAGCGGCGTTCCCGACGTTTGCGAGACGTCGAAGACGGCCTGGCCGCGCCAGCCAGTGATGACGGTCTTCTTTCCGTCGTCCACGGCGCCGCCAGGTAGCTTCTCGCCAACACGCGTCCGTTGCCGGGTGCCGTCCGGCAGAGTGAATTCCTGCATGCGTGCAGTGCGCGGCGCAATGACCCAAAGAGCGTGCTCGCCCTTCAGCACTGTTCGGCCGTGGCGTTCCCACTCCCTGTATCCAGCCACGAGAGTGGGCTCATCTGTTCCGCGCTGTGCCATCTGCATCATCAGCAGTGCCACGTTTCCGCCGGAGTACCGCCAAAGGGTTGCCGACGCGTCCAACAGCGTTTGCCAACGAGACGGCGACTCAACGGCCTGCTCCAGGATCGTGTGAAGTCCATCCGTCAGGACCGCGATGCGCTCCTCCGGTGTCATCCGCTGCTTGCCCACTCCGGGCAACGCGGACTGCGGTCCGACGAGAGTGGAACGCGGTTCGCTTTCATTTCTCGGAGCCACGACGGCTACCTCCATGCCTCTTGGAATCCGGATGCGGATACCTATTCATGTCCATCGGCGGCCAGACAGCATGACTTCATTTGCTCGGCCCCGGGTTGCCGGTGCGCCAACCTCCATTGGAGAAACTCGGGATCCTCTACTGCGAGGAGTCTCGCAGTCGGTTCCTTGTGCGATTGCAGGCCTACGCAGCCGGCCGTCCGGGTATGCGTCCGGAGACGCTCGACGGCGTGTGGGAGCCTCTCGTGAAAAGCCAGCGGCCCGAACCCAGCGTCATCGGCGGAGAACGAAACCTGCTCTAACCGTTGAAGGGCATAAAGCTCTGCCACCATTTCCGGATGCCTCCACCAGCAATCGGGCACCACCGACGTAGTCAGTTGATAAGTGGCAACCAGCCATTTCACCCAAGCTGCGAGCGCGGTCCAGACGTTTTCGGCCTGTTCCGGGCTCATGTCCCGCCACCGGTGGGTTGTTCCCGGGGAAGCGCCGGTAGCGCGGAAAGCTGATCTGAAGAGTTCTGCGGTCAGTTCGTCGTCGTCCTTCCCTGCTGACGGGATGTCGAAGAATTCGACGTCGTCACGATTCCCCATCGCTTGTTCTTTCGGCCATTTGTTGTTGCTTATGCCCTTCGGCCAGGGCCTGTTCGATTTCCGCTTTGGAGCGTCCCAGTTCCGCTGCGTCTTTGCGCTTGTGCCATTCGCGCAGATCCAAAAGGATCGGTCTGGTGCGCCGGCCCAGCATGAGCGCTGTACCGGCGGGCAACCGGCGGATCTCATCAAGTGCAATGACGGGGCTGTCGCGGATTTGTTCCCCGTCCTGGCGGCCCTGGGACGACCAGGAGCGGGTGTTCAATGTCAGGCTCCGTTCCCCCAGCAACCCGGCGAGCGAGCGAAGGTCGCGTTCGTCCGAACCGCCGCCGAAGATCACCTTGATGATCGCCGAGTCCCAGATAGTGGCTGCCTCATCGATAGACCAGCCCGTCCGGGCTTGGGAGAGCGACTGCAGCACCACGAGGGTCGAGATGCCGATTCCTCCGCCGTCGGCGAGCGCGATAGGCAGACCGGGCCACGGCGCGAGGTTGGCGATCTCGTCGAGGATCAGCGTAAGGGGCGGATCGAGCCGGCCGCCGGGTGAGACGAAGGCCATTTCCCTGGCCGCGTTGTCTATGTCGTCGATCAATGCCGAGAGATACGGTCCTGCGGCTGCGGCTCCCGCTCGAGTGCCGATCAAATAGAGCGTGCCCCTATCCCGGATGAAACTCTTCGGGTCGAATTCTTCTGACTCGTCGCGAGGATTCAGCGCGGCCAGGACTTTGGGCGAGGACAAGGGCGCCACAGCCGCCGAGACGCCAATCCAGGAATTGGACGTATTCCTTGGATCGTCCTCGAGGATTCCCATAAGGTCGGCTTGCCACCCCAGCCCAGCCCCAGGACGGCTGAGGACCTCCAACGCCTCTCGGGCCAGCACCGGGCTCGATGACCAACGCCGGAATGCACTGACGCCTTCGCCAGATAAAGCTGCAGCGTGAAGCAAGCACTGCAGGACTATCAAGGATCGCTTCTGCCAGGCGGCGTTCTCACCCTTCATCTCTGTGTCGGCTGTGATGACCAGGGCACGGCGCGTGGCAATATCCGGATCCTGGCATCCGCGGACCGGCGACCAGCGCAGCGTCGACGCCAGCCCGGACATTCCTTGCGGGTCGAACACGGTCACGGGCCTGTTCCCGGCCGCCCGGGCTTTCATCGTGACAACAAGGTTGTCGGCGCGGGTAGAAGTCGTCACCACAGCGCCGGGCGCATCGAGAATTGCATTGATAACGACGTACAAGCCCTTGCCCGAACGTGGCGCACCTTGGATGACCATCGATTCTTCGGTCGAGACGTGAATTGTGACCCCTCGAGACCGCCCGAGAGTCCAAGACACATCCTCAATGGAGGGGTTGCTCAATCCTGGCCGGGTGAACTTCCCCCGCCGCCGAACTGCCCGCGCGCCGAAATCATGCAAAATTTCCGAGCGGCCTGCGACACCATCACGGTTCAAGATCTCTTGCCGCAGCCATGCCCCCGACTGCCGCCATGTTCGCCACGCCCAAATACCCGCGACCGCGAGCGCGGCAAGGATCAGCAGAACCGGGGCGACAATCCACCAGACGTCCCCCATGCCAACCTCACAGTCGCCCGGGCGACGCACTATCCAGTCGATCCGGCCTGCAAAGAGTCCGACGGCGGCAGCAGGGTTGAGGCGCAACGGAGGTGTGGTGCCGCATCGCAAGGTGACGAGGAAACCGGCGAGAGCCTGGACGAGGAAGGAAAGGCCCACAAGCCCGGAAAGTGTGATGAGCCCGGCCGTCACCATAGGGCTGGTGTTTCCTGCCCGCGGATGCATGAACATCAGATCATCCGTTCATCGGTGCCGAAAACCTCGAGCTCATCCGTAGTGACACGGTTGGCGACAATGAAGGAGCGATTGCCGACCTTCCACAGGCCGACGCCCTTCGGGAGATTCTCCACGTGCTCGCACTCGGCCTCGGTCAGGCCGAGCGCTTCCTTGGTGAGGCGCATGGCATCGTGCTTTTGACGGTAGATGATTCGCGTATCGGCCTCGGTGAGAAGCCCGAGGGCCTTTTGACGATGCCCGCTGGTGCTGTCGCCGATCTCGTTGAGGTCAGCAACCTTGTGCATAATGAGGAGGTTCGCGATCCCGTAAGTGCGGGCAAGCCGCCACTGCTCGCTCATTTTGGCCAACATGTAGGGATCGGCGAGCATTCGCCACCCCTCGTCGTACACCACGAGCCGCTTCCCGCCGTCGGGATTCGTAACCGCAGCCTCTAACCAGGTGGCGCCACAAGCCGCTGCCAGGGAGAGCGCCTGCTCTGATGCCCCGATCAACGCCGAAGTATCCATGACCATCATCGGCGCATCAGCATCGAACGCAACGGTTGAAGGCGCATCGAACATGCCCTCCAGATCGCCAGATACGGTGCGCCGCAGAGAGTGACTCACGGCAGTTCCTCCATCCCTGCCGACTAGCCCGATAGTTTCCTTCGACGGGTTCAGCAGGTGATCCAGGACCATTGGCAACGTTGGGTTCGAGTTCTGGGCAACCGTCTCCATGAGGGCCATATCCAGGGCTGTGTGCTCAACAGGATGGAGTGGCATCCCCTGCCGCATCAGCGACACTAAGGCCACCAGTAGGTAGCGACGGCGTTGGCGAACCACAGCCTGCCACTGCGCGTTGCTCAAGGCACTGGATCGTGGCCCGGCGTCGAGCGGGTTGACGCGAGCGGCGCGACCTGGGCCAACGGAGATGACTTTTCCGCCGACAGCGTTGGCGACTGCGACCCATTCGCCTTTGGGGTCTGAAGCCACCGCAGCCTTTCTCCCCAGGGTGATCGACCGAGCTACCAAGGATTTTCCGCACATTGACTTTCCGGTTCCGACGGTGCCGATAACGACGATCGACGGCCCGTTAATGACGCCTTTGTCGTAGAGGATCCACGGATCATAGGAAAAGGCACCGGACCCGAAGACGTCCGTGCCTATGTAGGTTCCCTCATGACCCAGGCCCGATTCGGTGATGAATGGGTAGGCTGCCGCGAAGGTCATCGTTGACGCACGGTGTGGTGCCAGGCGCAGCCGGTGAGGGCCGCGGAGGGAGTCCGGTTCGCGGCTGCCCCAGTCTCCTCCAGGCTCAACACCGTCCAGGCCGGCGTCGAGCGCTTCACCAATCTTCTGAAGGGCGCCGACCCAAGGTTGGCTATCCGCTCTCCCAACCTCTCGCCGTCGTTCTTTCCACGCGCGTTTCCCACCGGACGGAACGTATTGGACGTTCTGAGCGGCGCGGGTCATCGCAGACCCCTTCCGAACGGAAGCGCCCCCGCAACAAACGCCGCCCATTGCTGTCCTGCCAGTAGCCGCAACTCGACGAATGCACCGGCCGCCGCAGACTCCAGTTCTTGGCGGTGTCTGGCCAATTCCTCAAGCGACGATGCGGTGATGGTGATGTAAGCAGCTGGTCGCACGTCGCCGTGGCCAGCGACAATTTCTTCCTCGCGTTGGGAGACTTCTTCTTCCTCAGCCCGCTGCTCGCGGGTGAGGGGTCTGTCGAAGCGCGTGTTGATCCGGCGCCGGGTTTCATGGGCTTCTTGCGCGGAGCGTATGTCCCGTAACGCCTCCGCCGTCGGCACGGTCCGGATCACTTCGGTCACTGTGTGGCGGAAATCCCCGACATAAATCAAGGGATGAAGAAATCCGGGAAAGACCTTCTGCCGCGGCCATTCGGCGATCCAGAACGTTTGATGGAACCCCGAGTCGGTTCGGACATACGTCCAATGCTCTTCGACCGCCATGGGCCCTGAGGCGGAATTTCGTCTCGTCGAGTCCTGATTTTCGGTTCCATCGACGGCTCGATGCTCTGCGCTGTCCGCAACCGCTGCCGGGTCGAATGCTGCGCGGATAACGTCGAGAATTCCGTTCTCAGGTAGCCACTCCTCGACCCTGACATTGTGGGTCGCCAGCGCCGTCGTGATCGCTTCGACCTCCAGCCGAAGTACTTGTTCGACGCCGGCCACTCCCCCGCCGGATTCCCTGATCCGCCGTCGGGCTTTGGCTGTGTCAAGAACGAGAGCGATCAAGAGATCATGACTCATGGCGGATCCAGCCGCCGAGATCAGGTCCTCGTAAGCTCGCTGTCCCCAGGTGAGTTCGTCTGGCCTGCCTGCGCCCACCGCCCGTTCGTAGAAGGCACGCAGAGCCGACGACGGATAAGGAACGGTGTAATCCTGAACGGCGATTCTCGCCACACTCGTTCGCTGGGCCATTCCCGCCTGAACCCGGGACCACGCCTGCACGGCCCAGGCTTTGTCGTCGGTGTCCAACAGCGCGAAAGACCGAGTGCTGCAGCGCAACACTGCCACAGCTTCCCTACCGCGGACGTCCACGATAAAAGCTTCCCCATGAGCGGTACGGCGCAGCTCCAAGTTTCCCAGTCCGCCCGGAAGTGCCAACCGGCCGGCCAGGACAGCGCGTTCCGGCCGGCCCAAGAATCCGGTCTGGCTTTTGATCGATCTATAGAAGAACAGAAGAGCATGGCTCGCCCACACAGGGTACGGAATCCGCGAGTACTGCAGCAATCCGAGCAAGATCAGCACTAGCCACAGCGGGCCCGAGGTGAACAGGCCGGCGGGTCCGTTGACAGCCGAGGCCACACTTGCCACGAGGACACCCGCAGCAAGCCAAAGCAGTTGATACCACTTCAGCCCCATGAAAAGACCGCGGCGCTCGTACCGGGGGAACTTGACTGCCTCAAGCGTTCTTGCATTTTCATACATGGGAATCATTGGCTTTCGGCGTCTTCACGATTGTTTTGGATTGGGCCGACGGAGGGACCGTCGGGGCGACTGGAGAAGAGGACTTGGGCGATGCGGAACGTCCCGGCACCGAGAACTGCGGCGGCTGGCTCGGGGTCTTCGGAGTCAATCCGTCAGTTGAGCGGTGTGCCGAACTCGATCCCCCGGATCCCTGCATTCCGGGCGAGTCAAGACGCGAAGGCGCGGTTCCGGCGTCGAGCATTGGCGTTGCTCGTTTTGCACCAGAATTCCCCAACGGCGGCACAATCGGCGGCGTTCCTGGTAGGGCCGGTCGGGGCGGCTGCGCGGTCGAGGGAAACTTAGGACGGCTCGACGGGATGGGCCGAGTGATCGCCGAGCGGGAAGCCAGTCCAGCGAGTGTGAATCGACCGCCCGTCTGCCGGCTGATCTGCCGGGCCGTGAAGGCTGAGCTGCGTGAAAGGATGTGGCCACCGCCTGCGGTTTGTGCAGCCGCCGCCAACTCGCCACCGGCGAAGCTAACCAGCCTTAAAGCCATTAGAGGGGCGCCGCACGCCAAGGCCATACCGACGGCACCCCCGGCCAGCCCAGCGAATGACTTCGATTCGGCAAAAAGCCTGATGGCCACGGCGAGGACCGTTGCGGCCAGCGGCTTTGCGATGAGCAGCGCAACCACGATCTCACACCACCTTCGAGCCCAGGACTTCGTCTTTTCCCACGGCATGAGCATCAAGGCCACCGGCGCGACGGCCGCGAGCACGATGAGGGCGAACGACCGGAAGATCATCGAGCACATCAGGATGAATGCCAGGATCCAGACCACGATGACGGCCATGGCCGTTACGATGACCGCCCCAGCAGCACCGCTGCTCGTTCCCGGGGATAGCGACACCACGTTCCATTCCCGGCCGGATCCCTCAGATGCGCGTTCGAAGCCGAAAAGTCGCATGAACACGACGTATGGGTCGGTTCCCATCGAATCGAGGAGCGCCTCAGCTGCGGAATCACCGACCTTCGTGAGCTGCCGGGCCAAGTAGACCGCACCGGCCACCATCGGTATGGCAACAGCACCACCCACGAGTGCCCTGATCAAACGACGAGGCTGTTGGCTAATGAGCCCAGACAGCAACTGGAGGATCATAGCGATGACGAGCGGGGTCAACATGACGACGACCCACCAGTTCGTTAGGCCTTGCACCGCGCTCCACTGGGAGTCATCAACGTTTGAGACGCTGAACGCGCCGGTGATGAATGACCAGATCCACGACCCGATGTTCTGGAGGATCTCCGCGAACATCGACGTGATGGAGCCTTGGAAGCCATCGTTCGCTTGGGAGACGAGGCCGCAGCCAGGCGGCCACCATCCGTTCAGATCACACTGAACCGGCATGGCTAGAACCCTAGAGGGAATGCCGACTGGGACCAGAGGATGTAGCCGTTGATGCCGCCAAGGATCGCGGCCACCGGGCCGGTCCATAGCAGAATCATGCCGCCACCGGAGGCCAGCCGCGACGACTGGCTCAACTTTCCGGCCAGGAGCATCGCGGCCCCGACGATCGCCACAATGGCAATCACTATGAAGGCACCGACCAGAATGCCGCCGCCGATCTCTTTCAGCGAGGCAAGGAAAGGAAAATTAGGGTTCGGGGTGATTCCCGGATCCACAGCTGCGAAAAGCATGACGCGCGCTCCGTCCGTCGACTTCCAAAGGAATGAGCAAATTTGAGCTCACGACTTCATGGACACAGCGGGACGGAACGACATGACCTCGGCGGGCAGATCGGATCGGCCATTGAGGGAGCGGACTGATGTCGGACTGCCGTCAGGGGCGCTTGAGATGGACGCGCAGCATCCCGGACCAGTTGTTGGAGGAGTAGCTGCTCACGACACCGGCCTCTTTCAATCGCTCGAGTACCGAGCGATGCGCGTCGTCGTCGGGGAGGCTGGCCTGCCGGGTCCCCGGTTGGGTGATTGTGGCGTAATCCCCGCCCATGGCGTTGAGCAGGGAGCGCATCTCCTCGAACGGCAGACCCTGTGATCGTGCAATGAGGCCGATGAGACGTGCAGATCCCGCTCCTCCTCTCTGGAGCACATCGAGCTGCGCGTGGTTCAGTGCGATCCCCTCTTCCAGGGCGAAATCGGCGATGGGGCCGAGTCCGCGAGGTGCGGCAGCTGCATACGCGGGGAGATGTCCGATCACAGCGAGCTTGACGCTGGCAGGCACAAGGGCGCTGCCGAACAGCTGTGGCAATTGGGAGCCGGGGAGGACCATGGGGTCGAAGAATTCGGAGAAGTGCGAGGACTTACTGATGGCGAACTCGCGAGTCGGCCAGTCGATCATGAGCCTGTCGGAGAATGCTGATCTGTCGTCGGCTATGATCCCGCGCTCGATGAGCAGGCCGATGAGATCTCCGGATTCAGGCGTGATGCCGGTCGCAGGGAGGACATCGGAGAGTTCGAGGCTTGCTGCGAGATTCGCGCGGAGGCACTGGCTGGGCAGTGGCCCGCGGGCGTCCAGGATCGCCGCGGCCAGTTTGGCGCGGGCCGGCTCGGAGGCTCCTTCGATTTCGCTGACCTTCCCGCTGTGCCCGAGCAGGGTGGCGAGATTCGTGTCAATCTGACCTGTGGCGTCCATGTAGAAGGTGATGTTCGCAAACGTCGGAGGCACCCTCAGGTCGAAGACAAGGTCTCCGAATGCCGCTTCGGGCGCGCTCGTCAGGTCATCAATGCGGCAGTCGTCGGCGGAACGCCTGATGATCTCTCCAAGCGCCGGCGAGCTCGAAGTCGCAACGGCTTCGATGATCTCTGCGAAGGCAGCGGGCGAGTGTATGGTGGGCTGCTCGTGTTCGCACGCACTGACTGCGGCAAGGTATTCGGGGGCCCGGGCGACTGCCTGTCCGAATACGGGCTCGCTGTTGGACCGGAGAACGTCGAGTGCGATGTCGGGCGCTCCCGCGAGAGCCAGAAGATTCTCTTCGGTCATGCTGTAGGCCCCGGTGTTCGCCACTGCTGCGCGGGCGGCAGGGCTGAGAAGGGTGACCGACGGGATCTTTGTTCCGGTCCGCGTGATCAGGTCGATGGCGCGCGGCGCGTCGGTCTGGCGGGCGCTTTCAGTGATCGCCGCGAATTCTGTCCAGTGCGCGTCGATGTACTCGCGCACTGGGTCCCCGAGTTCGTAGGTGAGCCCATCCATCCAGCTGGACAGGGCAGCATCGAAGAGAGCTGACGGTGCGCCCGCGTCCACGGGGGCCTCGGTCGCGAGGTAGGTGAAGAATCCTGGCAATCGCCCGAGCAAATCCTCGACAAACCTCGTCTTCTCTCCCGTGCTGAGTTCGAGGTACTTACCGACGAATTTCCGCTCCGGCTCGCCCCAGCTGGCGATCTGCCGCATCAGCGGGTCAGCGCGGGACGGCGATTGGCTCAGAAGGAAGTCGACCACCGAGATGTTGTACATGCTCCGGTCTGAAAGGATCGTTTCTCCCTTCTCGGCGAGGATAGCTTCTACGTCTTCTGGGGTGAGCTGTGCCGTGTAGTCCGAGTGTCCTTTGTCGATGTAGTGGACGATGTAGTTGAGGGCGTTCGGCCGAAGGTGCTCGCCGTAGTAGATGGAGATGTAGAGCGCGAAGTACTCGTTGATGAAGCCGTTGGCAACCAGGTCGTACGCGAGGGGGGACTGTAGGATCTGCTTGGCCAGGTCTTGGAAGGAGTCTGAACCGAGCGTGAACTCCGGGCGGTTGAAGATCTCCTGCCACTCGTGGTGGCGTAGGAAGGCGACGTCGGCTTGCGCGTTTTCGCACCGGCCCTGAATGGCTGACCGCTCCTCGAGGTCCCACTCGGCCAGGTCGATTTTCTCATTCAGGAATGTCGGCAGGTCACCGAAGGGGACCCAGTAGGTGTGGCTGTTGGTTCCGCTTGCGGCGTCGACGTACAACTCTCTCTGGTTTGCGATGATGTCGATCCAGAAATCCTTCTCTTCCAGGCGTTCGAGAGGCACCCATGCCCCTCCCACCTGGAACAGCTGGGAGCCTCCACGTCGGGCGAGCCGGCCGTGGAAGGCGGCGACTTCCTTCAGCCGTTTTCCGAGATGCCGGCTGCGCTCCTCGATGAAGTCGTGCGACCTGAGAAACGTGGTCTCCTTCAGCACCTGCTCAGACCGGTCATCGATATTCACCCTGACCAGTTCCCTCCACGCATCGTGGAGTTCGTCCAGTTTGCTGGTACCAAATCGGATGGCCTCGAAGTCGCCCATGTGCATGTTCTTATACAGCACCATGGCGAAGAGCAGATCGGCGTTGAGGCCGGGCATCTTTTTTTGATCTTCAACCTCGTCGAGGAGGCGTCGTTTGAAGATGTCGAACTCGTTGCTGATGCTGAGGATGAGCCTCATGTCGGCCACGTGACGGGCGGCTACGTCGACCAAGGGCCGAGCCACGCGGTCACCCATGGTTTTGCTCATCAGGTCGCGGGCGTTGTGGTGCGTGATGAACGGCACGAGAGGAATTACGACGTCGAAGAACTTGGTTCGGCTGAACTGATCGGCGTGTCCCTGTTCCTTCGCTTCGTCCGTGGTCTCGCTATCGGCTTGCAGCAGCTTGTCGAACACGCTGTCCCGGAGTGCGTAGATGAACTTCACGGGAGGGCGGCCAGTAGTTGGGCGACCAAAGAACTGCTTGAATCCGCGGGAATCGCCTGCCCGGTTCGCAACCTGGTGGGACCCGTTGAGCAGGGTGTTGAGGGCTCGGAGTGTCTCGAAGATGTGGATGTTCTCGAACCTGTCGATGTCCTCGAAGACCACGATGTCCCGTCCGCTGACCTCGAAGAAGTAGACGATCTCGTCGAGATACTGGTCGAAATAACTCGTGGACTGCGGCGAGAGCGTCACAGTAGCCGCACCGGCGGCCACCTTCTCCAGGAACAGCCGGTTGTGGGTGAACCAGAGTATGGTGACCAGGATTGCGGCTATCAGCAGAACTAGGACGGCGTGCGCAAGCACCTGTGGAAGAAGGTCGTTCCCGACTCCGGCCACCAGGGGCTTGTCGAGGCCTGAAAGGAACAGGACAGCGACAACGGCTACTCCGATCGCGAACGCAAAGAGCGTCGGCTCGGCGATCCTGAAGCGGGTGATCCGGCGGAATCTCGAGCCCCGGGTCTCTGCGGGATCCAGGCTGTAGAGGATCTGCTTAACGATCTCCTTCTGGATCCGGTTCGTCGTCGTCGTCGAGGCCGGATTGGCGCTTGTCCCCGGTGTCGGAGATGCGGAGGGCTCGGGTTCGTCCGGCTTGTCCCCGACGGTCGAGAGCGACAGCTGGACCACCCGAGTCGGGTAGAGCTCGGAAATCTTCTCCAGAGCGCTGCTCTTGCCCGTGCCGTAGGGGCCGGTCAGTGCGATGTTCTTCACCTTGGGCCGATTTTCGATAGCATCGGCCAAAGCCTCGACATAGACGCCGTGCTGTTCTCTGCTGTAGCCAGGAGTAAGGCTCAACAGTTCCAATTTCCGATCCGAGCCGGTTTCTACTGCACCGTCGAGAGTGCCCCCATGATCCATAACCGAATGCTATCCCGCGTGGCCGTGATACCAGCGGATAGTCTCGGCCGTCTTAGTCGATGTGTCCGTCAAGTTCGGCCGTAGGCCCTTGAGGGCCTTGGCGATGCTGGTGTTCAGCTCGTCGGCCCGAGCGAGGATTGCGGCCTCCTCCTCCGGGGCGATCTGCCTTACTGACTTCACGGCAGGTGCATGACCGGTCGGAAGGTCTACTTGGTGCTGTCTGTTTATCGGGCATGTGCGCGGTCGTCATGATGCGCGATGACCCTGGACCGCTATGCCGACCGGACGACCCCGATACTGTTGCGGACGCGCTGGGGCGGCGCCGAGCAGACCGGCCCGCCTGACAAGGATCTGACAAGGGTGCAGGCGTGAAAAGCCGTGTGCAGATGTGAGTTGACCGGGGAAGAGTGCACCAAGAATGGCGGAATCACGAGGAAGTTGGAGGTTTTCCGAGGTTTACCGGAGCCATGATTCTGGGTTCAAATCCCACCGTCACCGCGAGGGGGGTTTTACGAATTACCCCCGCCAGTGATTATCATGCGTAATTTTGCGATGTCTCGTGACTCCATGAGCCTTACCCGCTATGTTTCGCGCACCCACGCGGCGAATCCACATGAGTTCGGGAAAGTTGAGGATATTCGCTGGCCGCCCCGGAACTCGACACCGACCGCGATCTGGCAAGCGCCGCGCATCTGCAGCACTACTTCTCTCACCGAATCCTCAGTCGCTTGCGTGAGTATGTGCTCTCACTTCGAAAGTATGCTCCGATGACAGGGAAGAACTACGACCGAGTCATCAAGGTCTGCCGAGGCAACACCGCCCTCAAAATAGAGGGGTCTTCCGCGCCGGGCGTCTACTTGGCGACATCATCGACCCTGCTGGCACCCCGTTTCATCAGTTCGCCAATTCGATTAGAGGATGCCCAATCGCTTGGGCGCTACGCTGGCAACCCGGTTCCCGCTAACTTCTAACTGACTCCTCTAGGCTCCCCGTGAACTCCACGGACCTTTGGAACAACCGAGAGGCGAAAGCGTTGTTCCTAGTCCCGGACCGTGGCACCTAGATTCCGTGACACCAATTCGGAGCCGGATTCCGTCACCTTGACGATCGGGGACAAAGAGGACGTTAGCGAGTTCGGCCCTTGGACCGGAGATGATCCGGGGCAACGTGTAGGTCCAGATCTCGTCTTGACACTGGGCGGACCGGCCTTGACCATGCCAGCAGTGTAGGGCGGAGTGTTGTCGGCCAGCAGCCCTACGGGACTTGGTCAGTTCCGTAGCGAAGCCAGTCGTAGACTACGCAGAGTTTGCCGTACTGCGTTGTCCACCACGAATATTGGCGTTGCGCAAGATTGGCAAGTAGGTATTGCTGCAAGCCCTGCCAATCAGCTGTGTAGCGGACGACCTCCCATGGGTTTTTGAAGATCCATTCGGTTCCCCTTTTCGAGACGAGCTCGTCCATTGTGAGAGTCTGAGGTTCCACCCTCGGTCTCAGCAACGTATTGACCCTATCTACGCGCTTCTTTACTTGGGTGGGAACCTTCGCGGCCGAGGCAACCTGCCCGTCCGCAGTCAAAGCATTCATCTGGCGCAAGTATTTGAAACAAGGCACGTACCAGGCCAGTTGGAAATGCGGCATAGCGTTTGCCACAACCTGCTCAGGCGCCAGGCCTCGATCTGGGGCTTCAAGTACATCGTCCATGATGTCGTGGCGGGTCAGACCAATGATTCCCTTCACGGTCATCTTCGCCCCAACTCCAAAGACAACGTCGAAGTTGTCGGAGCTGTCATCATCCTCGATGTCGGATACCCGCACCGGACGTCCATGCGGATCATTGTTCTTGACCAGCTCATAGACTTGAGATTTCAGGTGGCGCAGCACGCGGGCTGGCATTGCTCGCTCGCGTTGACCCAAAACCGTGAACAGTTCCACAAAGTCGGGCACAACGATTTCCACCGCTTGAATGCTTACCCCGTTAGCCAGGACAGATCTTGTTCGGACCTCAGGCGAGGAGGTAGGTCGCCAGTGGGAATATCAACCGGTCACGCAGTTTATCTACGTTCTTACCGCGCATCGCAGCTACAAGCGATTCCAGGATTTCCTGAATGTTCAGATCGCTCATGCTGTAGCCAAGGAAGATGACAGGGTGTTCGACGAAGACAGTCATCAGCTTGGCCGCCAGGTAGGCGTTACGGTCTCGGAAGTCTTGATAGTCCTCTGCTGTGAGTACAAGTGAGCCGGGGTCGGTCGAGGAACCGTGAATCATGTAGATCTCAGCGATTCCTTGAGTGTCAGAGAACAGGAGCTGATCCTGACCGACAAACGCGGTATAGCTCTCGAATGCCTTTGACAGGAGGGGATCGTAGTTCGTGGTGATGACGCCATCGGCGTCTACGGCCTTGAGCAGATCGAACTCAGCCGCATGGTCGGGCGGTATGGGAGTGCTGGCAACCTTGATGTCAACCAGATTGGCGACTTCAATCTTCAGGGCAGATGATGGATCGGTCACCTGATCCTGCCATTTGGCTCTGGACGCCTCGAAGTCCGGGGACTTCCACCACACCGGGTAGAACGCATCAGCAATCAAGCTGGCGGTCTTTGGTAGATCACTACCGGCGAGACCTTTTTAGTAGGCATACGGGTTAGATGTCAGGTCCGCGAAATGCCGCAGAAGCCCCTCCCAGTCAGGGATGCCCGCATACCGGCGAGACAATCCGGAACCTACGAAGAGGTACGGTCCGGCCAGACCCTTTAGATGAGGGCCAAGGTAATCTGCTACTACTCCCAAAAGGTCTACGCCTTCCTTCCGGTCCTGATGCGCATCCCCCGGCATTGACACAAAACCCGAGGCTCGCAGCTTTGGATGTTTGCTGCCCACTAGAGTCGAAGTTACCACCAGCCGATGGCGTTTCCGGTTGCGTACGAGCAGGATACCTGCCGCGGTGACCTTGTGCCCGTAGGCTCGAGGCAGCCTCGGGCCAGCCTTTCGGGCATGGATACGAGCAGCGCAGGGGTGCGAGCGCCTACCTCAGCGACATTTCTCTGCGACTCCTGTCGGCAGCGGCCATGGGTGGCATACCTAGTTAGGGCGCTCAGGGACTAGCGATTCGTGTGAGCCAAATGCATTGGCACAGAACATTGTCGATGTGGATGACTACATGGCTCCCGTGAGATCGAAATAGGCCGTTCCGGCGTTCCAATCAATGGGATGCAACAAGGTCCCGACCGCCGGGTTGAGCGCGCTATACATCATGCCGTTACCAGCGTAGATGCCCACGTGCCCCCAGTTGTTGGGCCCTTGTGGATCCTGGACCACGAGGTCCCCCGGCTGCGGTTTGTCTGTTTGGTGCCCAACGGTCCACTGGTCCACTCGTGGCAAGTGGATCCCTGCCTGCCTGTAGATCCATTGAACATATCCGGAGCAGTCCCAGGCCTTGAACGCCGTGCCGCCCCACACGTAAGCACCACCCACGCCCTCCTGAGCAAAACGCAGAAGGTCCTTCCGAATCTGGCTCAGATTCGGCGTCAAGCCCCGCAGCGCCGGGCCGTTTGTTGAACTGCCGCAGGACGCCGGCACAGCGCCATCCGCGAGCGCGTCCACGATTGCCGTGGCCTCCGGCTCCCACCGCGCATACAGCTCAGGAAAAGCGGACAGTTGTACCGCCTGAGCAGCGGCACCTTTGGCCAAAGACTCCCAGCCAGCAACATCGAGCAATCCGCGCGGACTGCTGTGGTTAGGACCAGTCGGGCCGCCGTAGAAAGCCTGCGCATCGTAGACGGGATCCATCAGTTCCCCGATCGTCCCCCAGCCAGCGCCTGGCCGTTGTTGGGCGGTGCCAACAGAATCGTGGTCGTTGCCGACGCCGTCGTGCGCGAATTGAAGCGAGTCTGGGACATTCGAATTCGCCAAGACTCGCAGACTGGACTCTTGGAGGGCCATCATGATGGCGATGACTTGACCGTCTTTCGGGACCCCCATTTGTTTTCCCACCGCTATGTAGGTCCTCGCAACCGATCGCTGCCCAGGGGTCAGAATGATCGGCGGCAGGCCCTGTGGCTGAATCTCCAAGCCTCCGGAACTATTCGACGAGGGTGGCCCTATTGCATCCGCGCCTAAGGTGCAGACATAGGCGGAAGCCGCTGATCCGGCTGCAAACACTGCCACGCCTGCACAGAACGCACACACAAGGAAAAGCCCCGTCGAAGTCGCAGCGGCAATCGACGCCTGCGCGATCACCCGGCGCTTCGTCAAGCCGGCCAGAATTGCTACAGCTGGCATCAGTAGACGATCCTGCCTGGCGTCGCGTAGAAGGCGACCAGAACGCAATGATCGTCTGGCGCTGTCGTCGCCGGCGGGCAATTCACCATGACACTTACAGGAGCCACGTACCCGTTGTGATCCGAATCGGATTGATCCACGACACCCAAAGTCACCGTGCACACGTGCAGCCCCGTCCAGGGCGCCGGGTGCTCACGCACTTTGGCCAATTCGCCGTCGCACAGAACGGACTGAGCCTTTGCCGAACGGCGTGCATGAAGTGCCGTCAATGACGCATACGTCCCGGCATTTACGCCGGTCGCCTCAAACTCCTGCACAAGAACCGATAAGGGATTGGAAGCATCAGGCAGGACCACCCACCAGTCCCGGAGGCGGGAGTAAACCTCAGAGTACGACGCCGTTCGCGCGTCCCAGGTGTAAATCGCCGTCGCTGCCGCTTCAGAAAGCTTCCGGTAATCCGTCGTATGAGGCTCGTCAACTGCGGACACCAATTCCGATGTGGCCGTAGGCGATGGTGCCGGCGGCGAACTGCTCGGGGTCGCTGAGCTCGAAGGGGACGACGCGGCGCTCGATAGAGGGACAATCCCCGATCTGACCCCGGTCGGAGGGCGCGTGAGAACCAAGAGCACGACGGCCAAGCTCGAGAGAACTACGACGCCGAACCACCAAGCCCTCAATCCGCTCCTACGTCGCTGTGGGCGCCTCCGTTGTATCGTCATACCAGCCTCCTCACCAGTTCATGACGAGAACCTCGGGATACACCATGACTCAGGAGGCTCGCGCCATCCCGTTTCGAAGAATCCGCCAGGAGGCCTGATACAAGCGGCGGGCAAAGCCGATCTGCACAGCCAGATAGCGTTCTGTGACACCGAGCTCCGTGGCCAATGACTCCAAGACTCTGGTTCGCTCCGACCCGCGCACATCTCGACGAACGATGCATGCGGCAACCCTGCGCAGCACCGGCGTCGGGAGGCATTCCACCGAGTTGTGGCAGACAGCCTCAACGCTCCGAAGATCTGACCGCTTTACATCAAGGGCGTTTTGAACTGTCCGCGCCGTGTGGCGTACAACTGTCACCGCACGCCACCGTCGACGATCCTGCGCTGACGGCGGACCGTATTGACGCGGGGTGGTGAGGCTGTCGAGGGCAAGTTCCCAAACGTCCTCGCGGACGCTGGCCCGTGTCAGGGCAATAATTGTTCGCGCCCAATCCTGGTCAATGGCTTTATCGGCGCCACCGTCCCACCCCCGATCAATGCCCAGAACGGCCAATGCATCGGGTGGCGCGTCCTCAGCGGCCCCTGCGGGATCGACGAGCAGCGGAAGCGTCTCATGGGCCAGTTCACGACGGATGTGCGATGCGCACACGTTGGCAGACACTCCCTGAACCCAAGCCTCGAATCTCACTCCCGGAAGCTGGCGATAGTGGCCGCGCCTGATCCCGTCCCAAACGGCCATCCGGATATCTTGCATGACGTCATCGACATCGCACGCGCGGCCGATCCGCGACAGTCGGGAAACGACGTAGGACCGCACGCCTTCGACGGCCACCATTATTTGATCGATTTGGACAGGGAAGTCGGCAGGATCTGGGGACCTGCTCAAGGAAATGTCAATACTGCTTGATGCTGGTTGATAGTGCCGGGCGCCGATTGCCCTGGCATTGACATCCATCGTGTTCACCACTTCGACAGTCAGACGCGAATGAGCTCTGGCGTCAGCTTCCCCGGCGCCGGTTAGGCGCAACGGCCAGAACCGGTTCGCGCCCAGAATCGCAGCAAAGCTATGCAAACTATCGTCAAGAGTATTTAAAATATTGTCAAGACTGCGAGACTTACTTTTTCGTTGCTGTTCGACAAGAATGGTTCCATGCCACGGATCACCCAGCCTCACGACGACGCGTGGTCCGCCGACGTCGAAGCGGCAGTCGCGACATTTGGCAACAGATCTCGAAACGAAATTCTCCGCTACCTTTCAGCGCACGGCCCCGCAACCCGGGGGGACATCGTGGACGCAGTGAGCGCCCGCGAGCCGAGTGTGGCTAAACATCTCCTGGCCCTTGAAGAGTCCGGCGCGATAACGGTAGACGTTGAACCAGGCCGGAGGCACGGGCGTTCTCCGCGCTATTCAGCCAACGGTGCACGAATCAAGGAACTGCTGGCGGCCCATCTGCAGTACCTACTTGAGGAGTAGCCGCGGCCTGTTCTCCTTCTGGGTGGAGGCTGATGTCCCTGTTGAGGAATTCTGTGATGGCGCGCAGCGTTTCGGGCGATACATCGCCCAGTGTCCGGGCGGCAAAGGACTTAACCCGGGCCGCCCGCAACGATCTGACGAACTCGAGCTGCGAGTCAATGCGTTCCGGCAATTCAGCATCGTCACCGATCAAGTAGGACGGATCGACATTGAACAGATTGCACAGACCGGTTAGCAGGACCCGGTCCGTGACAAGCCGGCCAGTCCCCTCTTTCATGTAGAACCAGCGGGCCCGGGAAAGCTTGATTCCTTTGGCCGCAAGTTCGGATTGGACTTCGTTGAAAGTCACGGGCTTGCCACGCTCGGCTACCACGACATCGAGCAAAAGATTCAGACGACGTGCAAGTTGGGCTTGCGGAGACAATGCGTCACCTTGAGATTCCCCGTCATCGCGCATTCTCCGTCCCCTCCCGCCACCACAGTCGTCCGCCAAGCCGCTCGTGTACCGGCCTCCGCGTCCCAGTATTCCGTGGGCAGCATCCGCCGGGCAACCGGAGTTGCTACACGGATCTTCCATCGCGATTCCAGGAGGCGTACCCTGCTCCTGTAGACCCGTCTACAGGAGCAGGTCCCGTCAACACCCAGGCTGTGGTCTCAATGTCGAACATCCTGATGAATAAAACGAGAAGTCGGATCGTCCGGTTTCTTGTCCGAAGGGGCCCGGCCACCTGCGCCCAAATCTGCGACGAGCTCCAGGTCTCGCCGTCGGCGATCCGACGGCACCTCCATCTAATGCGCGAGCAGGGCCTCGTGCAGAACCGATCACACCGATTCACGGTTCACCCCCAGCAGGTTCAGGAGCTGCTACGGGAAACAGCCCTGATTTTCGAGGTGCGTGTCATGCCGTGCGAGCCACCGGAAACCATGGACGAAGGCAGGAGAAGTTTCTCGTCCTAGGAGCGACCACGAGAGGATCGAGTGAGCTCGCATGAAACTCGAATTTTTCGAGCCAGCTGAGGCCGCCTCAGTGCTCAAGTGTTCCGAGGCATGGCTTCGGGAGGGCGCGACAAAGGGCGAGTTCCCCCATGTCGTCTGGGGAAAGGGCAAGATCATATTCACGTCCGGCCACCTAAAGGAGATTGCCGAGCTGCGCGAGGTCAGGGCAACTGCAACACCAACGTCTACGCCGAGGATGATTGGGACACGAGCTCGATCACAACAGAGGATTTCGTAGTGTTGACAGACGCCCTTAGGCTCGCCACGCAATCGACGATCGCTCGACAGCATCCGCGGCATCCTGCAGCGCTTGAGGCATGAGGTGGCCATAAACCTGCTCAGTTGTCCGAGTTGATGCATGCCCGAGGCGCCTCGAAACTGTGAACAAAGAGACGCCGTCCTGAATCAGCCAGGAAGCATGTGTATGCCGCAGGTCGTGGATTCGAGGTGACTTCTTCAAACCGCGGGCTTGTGCGGCCTCAACCGCGGGAACCCAGTAATGATGCCAGTACAGCTTGTGAACTATGCGCTCACCCTTGGGCGTCGTGAACAAGAGGTCAGAACCGGGTCGGCTGGCCACTAGGGGAATCAGGATCTCCACCAATTGAGGGTTCAACGAGACCGTCCGTTTCCCTGCACCAGTCTTGGTCGCGCCGATGTAGTACTCGGAGTCAGCGCCGCGCTTCCACGCTTTGTTGATACGCATGGTGGCAGGCTTGGACATCAGATCGACGTCGGCGACGGTCACGGCTGTTGCTTCTCCAAAACGCGTTCCAGTCATCACCAAGAACTCGGTAAAAGCCTTGTACCGCTCCCCCATACCCTCGAGAATCAACCCGAACTCGGCGTGAGTCAGGAACCTTGCTTCATCCTCGGCTTTCTCGCCGGAGGGGAGCTGGACCCCCCGACAAGGATTGTCCTTTCGGTATCGCAGCATCACAGCCGTCTCCATGGCCGAAAAGATCAATCCATGGTTGTTTTTGATGGTCTTCGGAGACCTACCCTTTGCCTGCATCGTCTTGATCCAGTAGGTCAAATGCCGGTAGTCCAGCTTGTCCACGGGAATGTGACCAATGACATCGGCGATATGCAGCCTCAGCATCGTTTGGTACGTGTGGACCGTGCCGACAGAAGGCCGCACCAAAAGGTCGATATGTTCCTGGATGACGGCCGCGACGCTGGGCGCTTTGGTTTGGTTCTTGATCATCGCGTGCTGGGCGATTTCAAAGGACTGGTTGTTTGCATCGAGCAGCCGCTTGAGGGTCTCTGCTTCTGATGCCGTGGAGAAGGTGATTCCTTCTTGCTTACGCGTCTCGGGGTTGCGCCAGCGGACTGTGAACGAAGTCGATCCGTCAGATTTTTTGCGCTCCCAAATGCTGGCCATAGCCCAAATTCTAGGCTTCGTGTGCACAAAAGACGAGATTTTGTGCACACTCAGAAGCCCAAAACCACTTTGACCTGCAGAAACACTGTGCCCGAGGTGGGACTCGAACCCACACACCTTTCGATACCGCATTTTGAGTGCGGCGCGTCTGCCAATTCCGCCACTCGGGCGCGGAACACCGAAACAAGACTAACCGACGTCAGGCTCTTCACAGAACTCAACGCTCCCTGTTGCAGTGCGCGAAACTACTCTACATGCAGATAGGCTAATTTCCAGAACCGGCTCGGCCGAGCCATAAATCATACGCAAGGACCGCGTACAACTAAGATGGTTGAGAACCCCGCCGTACGTCTTGAAGGAGATCCCGTGTCAGAACAGACGGAGTCTAAGCCCGCATCCCAGCCGGCACGCCGCGTAGTTGTCGCAGAAGATGAAACCCTCATCCGCCTGGACATCATCGAGATCTTGAAGGGCGAGGGCTTCGACGTTGTCGGCGAGGCCGACAACGGTGAGAAGGCCGTACAGCTGGCCGAGGAACTGAAGCCTGATCTGGTCCTCATGGACGTCAAGATGCCGGTCATGGACGGCATCTCGGCAGCGGAGAAGATCGTCAAGGCGCGGATTGCCCCCGTGGTCCTGCTGACAGCGTTCAGCCAGAAGGAACTCGTGGAGCGCGCCCGCGACGCCGGCGCCATGGCCTACGTCGTCAAGCCTTTCACCCCTGCGGACTTGGTCCCGGCCATCGAAATCGCGCTTTCCCGCCACGAAGAGATCAGGGCCCTCGAAAACGAGGTGAGCGACCTTCAGGAGCAGTTCGCCACGCGCAAGCTTGTAGAGCGCGCCAAGAGCCTCCTGACCACCAAGATGGGCCTCACCGAGCCGGAAGCATTCCGGTGGATCCAGAAGACCTCCATGGACCGCCGCCTCAGCATGCGCGAGGTAGCCGAGACCATCATCAACCAGGTCAACTAGCACTCCCCTTCGAAGGGCGCCGCTTCCACTCGAAGCGGCGCCCTTCGTCGTCCCCGCGGCCGGCCCCGCCGGCCCACCGCGGCCAGAGCCCCAAACCCCAAAAAAGGGGCTCCGCCAAACGGCGGAGCCCCTAAACGGCACTAAAGAGATCAGGCCTTGGCCTTCGCCCTCTTCTTCTTTTCCGGCCACGGTCCGAGCTTTTCCTTGCGGGCCGCGGATTCTTCCATGCGGGAAGTGTCTGCGAGGTCGCCCACCTTGTGGACCTTGAGCGAGTTCGTGGAACCGGCCTGTCCGGGAGGGGAACCGGCCGCGATGACTACGAGGTCGCCGTTCTCCACGATCTTCATTTCGAGGAGGCTGCGGTCAACCTGTGCCGTCATGGCGTCGGTGTGGCCCACCATGGGGACGAGCACGGGCTGGATGCCCCAGGTCAGTGCCAGCTGGTTCCACACGTGCTCAAGGGGCGTGAATGCGAAGACCGGCTTGACCGGACGAAGGCGCGACAGGCGTCGGGCCGAGTCGCCGGACTGGGTGAAGGTACAGATGAACTTCGCGTCCAGCTGGTCGGCGATCTCGACGGCGGCACGCGTGATGGCGCCACCGCGGGTCTTCGGCTTGGTCCCCAGCGGAGGAACGCGCTCGAGGCCGTGCTCTTCGGTGGATTCGATGATCCGGGCCATGGTCTTGACCGTCTCGATCGGGTACTTGCCGACGCTGGTCTCACCGGAGAGCATGACCGCGTCGGCGCCGTCGAGAACGGCGTTGGCGCAGTCGGACGCCTCTGCGCGGGTGGGGCGCGGGTTGTCGATCATGGACTCGAGAACCTGAGTGGCCACGATGACCGGCTTGGCCCAACGGCGGGCCAGTTCGATGGCGCGCTTCTGGACGATCGGCACTTCCTCGAGCGGAAGCTCGACGCCGAGGTCGCCACGGGCAACCATAATCGCGTCGAACGCGTCGATGATTTCGTGAAGCTGGTCCACAGCCTGCGGCTTCTCGATCTTGGCGATGACCGGGATACGGCGGCCGGCTTCATCCATGATTTCGTGCACGCGGGTAATGTCCGCGGCGTCACGGACGAAGGACAGCGCAACCATGTCCACGCCGCGCTTGAGGGCCCAGCGGAGATCGTCCTCGTCCTTTTCGCTCAACGCGGGGACGTTGACAGCAACACCGGGCAGGTTGATGCCCTTGTTGTTGGAGACCCAGCCGCCGACGGTCACGGTGGCAACCACCTTGACGTCGTCAACCTCGATGGCGCGCAGGGCAACCTTGCCGTCGTCGATCAGCAGGGCGTCGCCGACGTTGACGTCTTCAGTCAGGCTCTTGAGCGTGGTGGAGCAGATTTCCTTGGTACCCGGGACGTCCTCGGTGGTGATCGTGAAGGTGTCACCGACGGCGAGTTCGTGCGGACCGTCGACAAATCGGCCGAGCCGGATTTTCGGGCCCTGCAGGTCGGCCATGATGCCAACGGGCTTGCGGAGCTGGGCGGAAGCCTTGCGGACGTTCTCGTACGTGTTGTCGTGTACCGAGTAGTCGCCGTGGCTCATGTTCATGCGGGCGACGTCCACGCCGGCTTCCAGCACCGCGAGGGTGTTGTCAAAACTGGAAATTGCCGGTCCGAACGTTGCCACGATTTTTGCGCGTCTCATATACCTACCCTAGTAGTGTGCTGCGGTTGGAGTTGGGAAAGGGTCGTGCGCCGGTCCTTAGAGGACCGCTATGGCCCGGTCGGTGGGGGCGACCGGTGCCGGGAGGATGGTGCTGCCCATGAGGTACTTGTCGACGGCGGCAGCGCAGGCGCGGCCTTCGGCGATCGCCCAGACAATCAAGGACTGTCCGCGGCCGGCATCGCCTGCCACGAAAACACCCTCGGTGTTGGTCATGTAGTACCCATCTCGGGCCACGTTGCCGCGGCCGTCGAATTCTGCGCTGACCTGTTCGGTGATTCCGGCAGGCTCGGCCCCCGTAAAACCGAGCGACAAGAAGACCAGGTCGGCCGGAATGATGCGCTCCGTGCCGGCCTTCGGGAGGCGCCTGCCGTCAACGAACTCGGTCTCGGCGACCTTGACTCCAGTGAGCTTGCCGTTTTCGCCCACAAACTCAACGGTCGAGGCGAGGTAGGTGCGTTCGCCGCCCTCTTCGTGCGCGCTGGCCACCTCGAACAGCGTGGGGAACGTCGGCCAAGGCTGGTGCGAGGCGCGCTCGAGCGGGGGCTGCTTGCCGATCGCGAGGGTCGTGACGGACGCGGCGCCCTGGCGGTGCGCCGTGCCGAGGCAGTCAGCGCCGGTGTCGCCGCCGCCGAGGATGATCACGTGCTTGCCCTTGGCATCGATCTGGCCCTCCACGGTCTCCCCCGCGACCACGCGGTTGGCGGGCACCAGGTAGTCCATGGCGAAGTGGATGCCGTCAAGGTCGCGGCCGGGGATGGGCAGGTCGCGCGGAACGGTGGCGCCGGTGGCGATCACCACGGAATCGTAGCGGCGGCGCAGCTGCTCCCAGGTCACGTCGCTTCCGACCGCCACACCCGTGCGGAAGCGGGTGCCCTCGGCCTTCATCTGCTCGACGCGGCGGTCGACCTGTTCCTTCTCCATCTTGAAGTCGGGGATGCCGTAGCGCAGCAGTCCCCCGATCTTGTCGTCGCGTTCGTAGACGGCCACGGTGTGGCCGACGCGCGTCAGTTGCTGTGCGACGGCAAGCCCCGCAGGTCCGGAGCCGACGACGGCGACCGTCTTGCCGGTGAGGCGCGCCGGCGGAAGCGGTTGGACCCAGCCGTTTTCGAACGCGTCGTCGATGATCGAAACTTCCACCTGCTTGATGGTCACGGCAGGCTGGTTGATACCCAGGACACAGGATGCTTCACACGGCGCCGGGCACAACCGGCCCGTGAACTCCGGGAAGTTGTTCGTCGCGTGAAGGCGCTCGATCGCTTCCTCGCCCTTGCCGCGCCACATGAGGTCGTTCCACTCCGGAATAAGGTTCCCGAGCGGGCAGCCCTGGTGGCAGAACGGAACGCCGCAGTCCATGCAGCGTCCCGCCTGGGCTTTGAGCACGCCCCTGTCCTGGGCTTCGTAGACTTCCTTCCAGTCCATGATGCGCACGGGGACAGGACGGCGTGGCTGCGTCTCGCGCTGCCGGACTTTCAGAAATCCGCGTGGATCAGCCACCGGTTACCTCCAGGATTCGGGACCATACTTCTTCGCCGTCAGGATCAAGGCCCTCTTCAATGGCGTCAATACGGGTTTGCAGGACCGCGGCGTAGTCGCGCGGCAGGACTTTGGTGATGCGGGCGGCTGTGTCATCGAAGTTTTCGAGCAAGCGGCCTGCGAGGACGGATTCGGTTTCCTCCAGGTGCTTGACCAAGAGGCTGTGCACGATGGTGCGGTCCTCGTCGTCGAGCTCAAGGAGCTGCAACTCGCCGGAATCCAACGCCTGCTTGTTGACACGGGCAGGCTGGAGGTCCAGCACGTAGGCGGTCCCGCCGGACATGCCGGCACCGAAGTTGCGGCCGGTGCGGCCGATGATGAGCGTCTGGCCGCCGGTCATGTACTCGCAACCGTGGTCGCCGATGCCTTCGACGACGGCGGTGGCACCCGAGTTGCGTACCAGGAAGCGTTCGCCCACTTGGCCGCGCAGGAACATCTCACCGCTCGTGGCCCCGTAGCCGATCACGTTGCCGGCGATGACGTTGCGCTCCGCTTGGAAAACGTTGGTACGGTCCGGGCGGACGATGATGCGGCCACCCGAGAGGCCCTTGCCGACGTAGTCGTTGGAGTCGCCGAACATGCGCAGGGTGATGCCTGCCGGAAGGAAGGCGCCCAGCGACTGCCCGGCCGTGCCGTTCAGGGTGATGTCGATCGTGTCTGTGGCGAGCACATCAACGCCGAACGTCTTGGTCACGACGTGTCCGAGCATGGTGCCGACCGAACGGTCCGTATTGATGACGTCGACCGTGATCTTCACGGGCGTGCGGTCGCTCAAGGCCTCGGCGGCCATGCCGATGAGGCGCTGGTCGAAGTGCTTGTCGAGTTCGTGGTTCTGGCCGGTGAGGTTCCGCAGCGGAACATCGTCGTCGAACTCAAGGCCGTGCAGGATCGGGTCGAGGTCGAGTCCGTCGGCCTTCCAGTGGTCGATAGCTTCGCGGGTATCCAGGACCTCGGCGTGGCCGATGGCCTCTTCGAGGCTGCGGAAACCGAGTTCGGCAAGCAGCTCACGGACTTCCTCGGCGAGGAATTCGAAGAAGTTGACCACGAATTCCGGCTTGCCGGTGAAACGCGAGCGGAGCTCGGGGTTCTGGGTTGCGACGCCCACCGGGCAGGTATCGAGATGGCAGACGCGCATCATGATGCACCCGGACACCACGAGGGGCGCGGTTGCGAATCCGTACTCCTCGGCACCCAGCAGGGCAGCAATGACAACGTCGCGTCCCGTCTTGAGCTGGCCGTCCACCTGGACCACCACGCGGTCGCGGAGCCCGTTGAGCATGAGCGTCTGCTGGGTCTCGGCGAGGCCGAGCTCCCATGGGACACCGGCATGCTTGAGCGAGTTGAGCGGCGAGGCGCCGGTTCCGCCGTCGTGCCCGGAGACGAGCACGACGTCGGCCTTCGCCTTCGTGACGCCGGACGCCACCGTGCCGATCCCGACTTCGGACACCAGCTTCACGTGGACACGAGCCGAGGGGTTGGCCCGCTTGGCATCGTAGATGAGCTGCGCGAGGTCCTCGATCGAGTAGATGTCGTGGTGCGGCGGCGGGGAGATGAGCCCGACGCCGGGAGTTGAGTGGCGGGTCCGGGCCACCCAGGGGTACACCTTCTGCGCCATCAGCTGGCCGCCTTCGCCGGGCTTGGCGCCCTGGGCCATCTTGATCTGGATGTCCTCGGCGTTGGTCAGGTACAGGCTGGTCACGCCGAAACGGCCGGACGCAATCTGCTTGATCGCCGAGCGGCGCTCCGGGTCGAGCAGGCGGTCCACGTCCTCGCCGCCTTCACCGGTGTTGGACTTGGCGCCCAGCCGGTTCATGGCGATCGCGAGCGTCTCGTGGGCTTCCTTGGAGATGGAGCCGTAACTCATCGCTCCGGTGGAGAAGCGCTTCACGATGCTGGAAACCGGCTCGACCTCTTCAAGGGGCACGGCAGGGCGCAGGCTGTCCTTGAACTTCAAGAGCCCGCGGAGGGTCATGAGGTTCTCGGACTGGTCGTCGACGCCCTTGGTGTAGGACTTGAAGATGTCGTAGCGGCGTTCGCGCGTCGCGTGCTGCAGGCGGAAGACCGTCTCCGGGTTGAACAGGTGCGGTTCGCCGTCGCGGCGCCACTGGTATTCGCCGCCGCCGAGAAGCGGGCGGTGCGGCAGCTCGATGCCGCCTTCCGGGTAGGCCATCTGGTGCCGCGCGGAAACCTCCGCGGCGATGACGTCCAGGCCGACGCCACCCAGCTGCGAGTGGGTGCCGGAGAAGAACTCGTCGACGAGGTCCTGGGACAGGCCCAAGGCTTCGAAAGTCTGGGCGCCGGTGTACGAGGCGACCGTGGAAATGCCCATCTTGGACATGATCTTCATGACGCCCTTGCCGAGGCCCTTGATGAGGTTGTAGACGCCGTCTTCGGGAGTCACGCCCACCACTTCGCCGGTGCTGATGAGCTGCTCCACCGATTCCATGGCCAGGTACGGGTTCACGGCGGAAGCGCCGTAGCCCACGAGCACAGCCACGTGGTGCGTTTCGCGGACGTCGCCGGCCTCCACCACGAGGGCGGTCTTGGTGCGGTTGGCGCTGCGGAGCAAGTGGTGGTGCACTGCGCTGACGAGGAGCAAGGACGGGATCGGCGCCCACTGCGCGTTCGAGTCGCGGTCGGACAGCACGATGTACTGCACGCCACGGTTGATCGCGCCGGAAACCTGCTCGCAGATTTCGGTGAGGCGGCTCCGCAGTGCCGCTTCGCCGCCCTCCGGACGGTAGAGGCCGCGCACCTTCATGGCGACCTTGTCCCCGTCGGCGTTCTCGATGTTGGCGATCTTGGCGAGCTGGTCGTTGTTGATCACCGGGAACGGCAGGGAGATCTGCGGCTGGCGGACCTGCCCGACGTCGAGAAGGTTGCCGTTGGGGCCAATGGCGCACTGCAGCGAAGTCACGAGCTCTTCGCGGATCGCGTCCAGGGGCGGGTTGGTGACCTGGGCGAATGACTGCACGAAGTAGTCGAACAGCAGGCGCGGGCGCTTGGACAGCACAGCGACCGGAGTGTCGGAGCCCATGGCGCCGAGCGGTTCGGCCCCGGTACGGGCCATCGGACCGAGGAGGATCTTCAATTCCTCGGTGGTGTAGCCGAATGTCCGCTGGCGGATGTTCACGGATGCTGCGGTGTGCAGCACGTGCTCGCGCTCGGGAAGGTCGTTGAGGTCGATCAGGTTGTCCTTGACCCATTCAGCCCAGGGGTTGGCTGCGGCCACCTCGGCCTTGACCTCGGCGTCGTCGATGATGCGGCCGGCTTCGGTGTCCACCAGGAACATCTTGCCCGGCGAAACACGGCCCTTCTTGACCACCTTGGCCGGCTCGACCTCGATCACGCCGACTTCGGAGGCGAAGACCACCAGGCCGTCTTCGGTGATCCAGTAACGGCCCGGGCGCAGGCCGTTGCGGTCAAGGGTGGCACCAACGAGGTTGCCGTCGGTGAAGGATACTGCGGCGGGACCGTCCCACGGCTCCATGAGCAACGAGTGGTACTCGTAGAAGGCGCGGCGCGCGGGATCCATCGTGGCGTGGTTTTCCCAGGCCTCGGGGATCATCATCATGATCGAATGCGTGATGGGCCGTCCGGAAAGCCAAAGCAGCTCGGCAACCTCGTCGAAGGACGCGGAATCGGAGGCGCCGGGCGTGCAGATGGGGTACAGCTCTTCAGGCGTATCTCCCAGCAGCGGGTTCGCGAGTTGCGACTGGCGCGCCCGCATCCAGTTCCGGTTGCCTTTGACGGTGTTGATCTCGCCGTTGTGGGCGATGGTCCGGAAGGGCTGTGCGAGCGGCCATGACGGGAAGGTGTTGGTGGAGAAGCGCGAGTGCACAATCGCCAGCTTGGTCTTGAAGCGCTTATCCGAGAGATCCGGGTAGAACGGCTCCAGCTGCGCCGTGGTCAACATGCCCTTGTACACGATGGTGCGCGAGGACAGGGACGGGAAGTAGACGCCGAACTTGTTCTGGGCGCGCTTTCGGATGCGCCATGCCCGGGAGTCAAGTTCATTCCGCTCCAGCACCTCGCCGGTCGCGGAAGCAAGAAACGGCTGTGCGAAGTACGGCATGCAGGCACGGGCCATGGCTCCGACCAGGTCCCCGACCACCGGCACTTCACGCCAGCCAAGGACAGTCAGGCCCTCATCGGCTGCAAGCGCCTCGATGCCCGCTTTTGCGGTCTGCGCCTCGCGGGTTTCAGCTGGCAGGAATGCCGTACCCACCACGTACTGGCCGGGTGCGGGGAGCTCGAACTCGGTGACGGCCCGGAAGAACTCGTCCGGAACCTGCATGAGGAGTCCGGCGCCGTCGCCCGTACCTTCGTCCGCGCCGACGGCGCCGCGGTGCTCAAGGTTGCGAAGGGCGGTCAGGGCCGCTTCCACGATGTCGTAGCCGGGTTCGCCACGCAAGGTGGCGATAATGGCCAGTCCGCAAGCGTCCTTTTCCTGCTCAGGGTTGTAGAGTCCCTGGGCTTCCGGGAGCGCAGCGAAACGCTTGAACGGCGAAATGGTCCCGTGCGGTTCGGCTGATTCGGACCAGCTTGGATTATGAAGATGGGTCATTGAAGACGTCCTTCCTCGAGATCGTGCGAATGGAAGGGACAACGCTGGCCCCACCTTGCCAGCCGTGTGACGGGCATAACAAAGCGCTAGTTACTTGAAATTGTAGGTCAGCGGACAATACGCAACGAACAGTTACGCATGCCCCTGACCCAAGCTTGACCGCGGAGCCTCTGTGTGCTGCCGGGCGACTGCCAAGTGTGCCACGACGCTGTGGCCGGGGGCCTCTGGGCGGTAGCCCGGTTCCCCTGTGCCGTAGCGCTGGCTACTTGGTGCTGCCAGCTTCCGGCCCGGATCCGGGGGCGCTGCTGGCGGTGGTTTCGGTGGACGCGGAGCCGGAATCCGACGTGACGCCGGCATGTGACTCCTCGGCCGTTTCCGTAGGCTCAGCAGTATGGCCCAGATCGCTTTGGTTATTCGGGAGATTACCATGCGCACCGGTATCTGAGACAGATCCGTCCGTATCATGGGCCTTGGCATCGGTCACAATTGTGCTGTGCGCCTCATCGGCAGCGGCCGGCTCGTCGGCATCTGAGTGAGCGCCGGCCTCTGAGTGAGCGTCGGCACCTGTGTGAGCGGCGGCCTCGTCCTCCTCGGCGATCGCCGCGGCGGGCTCGTGGCCCGGAAGGTACGCCGTGTCCGGCTCCGGCCTGCCGCGCAGGCCCAGGACGATGAAGACGACGAGCGCTGCGACGAAGACGAAGATGCTCGTCCAGACGTTGAGCCGGGTGGTGATGCCGAAGAGGCTGATCTGTTCGGCGTCGTCGATGCGCAACGCTTCGATCCAGACGCGGCCAAGGGTGTAGTAGATGGCGTACAGCCAGAAGAGCCTGCCGCGGCGGAAGTGGAAACGGCGGTCCAGGACGAGGAGGATCGCGACGCCGATGATGTTCCAGATGGATTCGTAGAGGAACGTCGGGTGGAACAAGGTGCCGCTGGGCATTCCCGCCGGGAAATTGGGGCTGCTGGGGTCAATCTGGAGGCCCCAAGGCAAGGTAGTGGGTCCGCCGAAGAGTTCCTGGTTGAACCAGTTTCCCCACCGGCCGATCGCTTGGGCCAGCAGGAGGCCGGGGGCTGCGGCATCCATGAAGGCCGTGAGCTTGACGCCGGAACGGCGGCAGCCGATCCAGGCACCGACAATCCCGAGAACCACGGCACCCCAGATGCCCAGGCCGCCCCGCCAGATCTGCGGGATCAGGGAAAGGTCACCCGTTCCGTTGAAGCCCGGGCCGAAGTAGGCGTCCGGTGAGGAGATGACGTGGTAGAGCCGGCCGCCCACGATGCCGAAGGGGATGGCCCAGATGGCGATGTCCCACAGGCTGCCTTCGGGCGTGCCGCGGCGCTTCCAGCGCACGGCCGTGAGCCAGAGGCCCAGGACGATGCCCAGGAGAATACACAGGGCGTAGGCATGGATGCGGAGGCTCCCTCCGGGCAGCGGAATATCAAATCCGGACCATGAGGGGCTCGGAATGCTCATGGGAGCCATTGCCGCGACGTGGAGGAGACTCTGCATTGTCTACGCTTTTCCTTTTCTAGGCCTGCGCGGTGGCACGGCCGAGGCCGGCGCTGAGGTTCTTGGTGAGTTCGGCGACGGCGTCGACGCCGCCGTCGCGGAGTGCCGCTACCAGGGCGGTACCGACGATCACGCCGTCTGCATAGGCGGCAATCTCGCGGACGTGGTCTGCGGTGGAGACTCCGAGCCCGACGCAAACCCGTTCGGCGCCGGCTGCGTGGGTATCGGCCACAACCTTCTCCGCGGCGCTGCTGACTGACTGCCGGGCGCCGGTGACACCCATGATGGAGACGGCGTAGACGAAGCCGCGGCTCGCCTCCACCGTCATGGCGAGGCGTTCCGGCGTGGAGGACGGGGCTACAAGGAAGACCCGGTCGAGGCCGTACTTGTCGGATGCGGCGAACCATTCGGAGGCTTCGTCCGGAATGAGGTCGGGGGTGATGAGCCCGGCTCCCCCGGCGTCGGCCAGCCTGCGCGAGAATTCGTCGACGCCCATGCGCATGACCGGGTTCCAGTAGGTCATGACCAACACCGCGACGTCGGTTGCCGCCGTAATGCCCGCGACGACGTCGAAGACGCTTCCGACCCGGAAACCGTTGGCGATCGCCTCCGTGGTCGCAGCCTGGATGACGGCGCCGTCCATGACGGGGTCCGAGTACGGGATGCCGATTTCAATCAGGTCGGCGCCGTTGCGGGCCATGGCGATGCCGGCGTCGATGCTCGACTGGACATCCGGGTAGCCTGCCGGCAGGTAGCCGATCAAGGCAGCCCGGCCCTGCGCCCGCGCGCGGTCGATCGCGGCCGCGGACTTGCTGCTCATCTGCTCGGTCATCGGTTCTGGCCCTCGTTTGCTTCTTCGGTGCTTGTTCCGTTTGGTTCTTCTGTTTCTATTTCGAGGTTGCTGCGTACGGACGGCCCCTTGGGCTTGCGCGTGGAGAGGGTGGTGCCCTTGACGTGGCCGTCCTCATCCAACATGTCGAACCATTCGGCGGCTGTTTCCACGTCCTTGTCACCACGCCCGGACAGGTTCACGATGATGATCGTGTCGGCCGGGTTTTCCTTGCCTTCGTTGAGCCGCTGGCCCACCTTGATGGCACCGGCGAGGGCGTGGGAGGACTCGATGGCGGGGATGATGCCTTCGGTCCGGCAAAGCAGGCGGAACGCTTCCATGGCCTCGGTGTCCGTGATGGCCTCGTACGTCACGCGGCCTATGTCCGCCAGGTAGGAGTGTTCCGGACCGACGCTCGGGTAGTCCAGGCCTGCGGAAATCGAGTGGGACTCGATGGTCTGGCCGTCTTCGTCCTGCATGAGGTAGGACCGGGCGCCGTGCAGCACACCGGGGCGTCCCAGGGAGATCGCGGCCGCGTGGCGGCCGGTTTCGACACCTTCGCCCCCGGCCTCAAAGCCGTAGATCTTCACCGAGGCGTCATCCAGGAAGCTGTGGAAGAGGCCGATCGCGTTGGAACCGCCCCCGATGCAGGCACATATGGCATCGGGAAGCCTGCCGGTCTGTTCCAGGATCTGGGCGCGGGCTTCCTCCCCGATGACCTCATGGAAGAAACGCACCATCGCCGGGAACGGGTGCGCCCCGGCAGCGGTGCCCAGCAGGTAGTGGGTGGTCTCCACGTTGGAGACCCAGTCGCGGAGTGCGTCGTTGATGGCGTCCTTGAGCGTCTGTGATCCGTTGGTCACGGGAACCACCGTAGCGCCCAGGAGTTGCATGCGTGCCACGTTGAGCGCTTGGCGGCGGCAATCCTCCGCGCCCATGTAGACGACGCATTCCAGGCCAAGCAGGGCTGCTGCGGTGGCGCTGGCAACTCCGTGCTGGCCGGCACCGGTCTCGGCGATGACACGGGTCTTGCCCATGCGCTTCGCGAGCAAAGCCTGGCCGAGGACGTTGTTGATCTTGTGGGATCCGGTGTGGTTCAGGTCTTCGCGCTTGAGGAAGATGCGCGCCCCGCCGGCGTGCTGCGAGAAACGCTTGGCCTCCGTGAGCAGCGACGGACGGCCCGAGTAGTTCTTGTTGAGGTCCTTCAGCTGGGCAAGGAACTCAGGATCGGCTTTGGCCTTCTCGAACGTGTCCTCGACTTCGTCCAGGGCGGCGATGAGGGACTCGGGCATCCAGCGTCCACCGTAGGAGCCGAAGTACGGCCCGGTGGCGTTGCGGAGCGAGGCTCCACCTTGTAGGAATGCGTCGGCCACGTTCTCTTGCGAGTTGGCTGTTGATGCGTCCACCATCAGTCTCACCGTCCTGTTCAGTTGGTAGTTTGGTTTTTCCGAGGGCCGCAGGACAGCTGCCAGCCGCGCCTGCTGCTGTCCGGGTCCACGCCGCGATTCAGGTCTTGTCTCAGGTCCTGACGGCGATGGCGGCGGCTCCGGCCGCCTTGAATTCGCTGATCCGCTCGCGCGGGGTGGAGACACTCACAAGCGCCTCCCCCACAAGGATCGCGTCGGCACCGTTTGCCGCGTAATGCGCGACGTCGTCGGCGTTCCGCACACCGGACTCGGCCACCACCACTGCCCCCGCCGGTATGCTTCCGGCGAGCGAGGCAAAGAGGGAGCGGTCGACGTCGAGCGTCTTGAGGTTACGCACGTTCACCCCGATGATCCGCGCGTCGGCTGCCGCGGCACGCTCGATTTCCTCGGGCGTGTGGGTTTCCACCAGGACGTTCATGCCGAGTTCGCGGCTCAACGCGCTGAAGTCCCGCAGCTGTGCGTCGGAAAGCGCCGCGACGATCAGCAGGATGAGGTCGGCGCCATGGGCGCGGGCTTCCCAGATCTGGTACTCGTCAACGGTGAAGTCCTTGCGCAGCAGCGGGATGTCGACGGCGGCACGGACCGCGTCGAGGTCCGCGAGGGACCCGTTGAACCGCCTCTGCTCGGTGAGGACGCTGATCACGGAGGCACCGCCGTCAGCGTACTCCACAGCAAGCGCCGCGGGGTCGAGGATGCTCGCGAGATCGCCCTTGGAGGGGCTGCGGCGCTTGATTTCCGCGATGACTTTCAGTTCGTCGCGGCTGGCAGATGGACCACCCAGGGCAGCCCATGCGTCCAGAGCAGGCGCGGTGGCCGCGGCGTGCTCTTTCAGCTCGTCAAGGGCAACCAGGCGGCGGCGTGCCTCCATGTCCTCCCTGACACCGACGATGATGTCATCAAGAACGGTCACAGTCAGTGGCCGGCGTTCTTCAGCTTGCTGCCGCCGACGCCGTAGCCGGCCCGGCGCATGGCCCAGCCTGCAATCAGGCCGGCAACCATCACGACGATGCCGCCGATGAAGATGGCGGTGCTGGCGATGACAAAGGCGATGGAGGCCACTAAGGCCCCAACCAGCATGACAATCACGCAGGTCCACGCGGCCGGGCTGTTGCCGTGGCCGATGGCGTCACTGTGGCTCGCAGCGGAGACAGGGGCCTTGTTCGCGGACACTGTGGTTTTGCTCATGTGAAAATCTCCTCAGGGTGAATACTGCTTACATTCTGCCATTTATTGACCGCTCCCGGGACATCGTCCGACGTCCGGACGGTCTTATGTAGGGTCTTCTCCGCGCGACAACCTGTCCCAGCTGTCGATCTCGTCGACGGGTCCGGAACCGGCGAGGGCAGCGCGGCCGGCGACGTCGTACTTGGTGCGTGCTTTCCAATACCGGCCCGCGAGGGGCAGCAGGCCGCCGCACAACGCAAGCAAGCCGGCGGCGACGACGGCAAGTACAGGGAACACGGTGGATGACGCAGCCGCTTGGCCACCCGAAATGCCGGTGGTCGCCGCGATGGTTCCCTGCGCCGCGCCGAGGGGATCGGCCAGGACGGTCACCGCGGCGATGAGGATGCCGGCCGAGGCAAGCACAATGATCGCTGCAATGATCCAGCGTGAAACCTTGCCCGCGATGGACGCCGCCAGTCCCCCGGCAAGGGAGACGAGCGCGAGTGCGGTCACCGCTGTTGCCGCCTTGCTCCCCTGGACGTGGAGGTCCGCGTTCGCGGTGGCGGCGGGATCGAGCCGCACGTTGATCCAGGTTTGCGTGGTGGTCCCGAAAACGGCTAGGGCGAAAATTGCCGTGGCAAGCACGAAGTTGCCCTTCCGTGCCCACACGGGAGGCTTTGTGGTGGCCGTCTTGGGTCGGGGAGCACTCACAGGCCGGAGTTCCCGTCGACCACAGGCTCCGCGGAAACGGCGTCCGGGGAAATGTTGTGGAGCGCTCCCGCGGTGTGCACGGCACGCAAAGGTGCCGCGGCCTTGTTCACGGTCTCCAGTGCCTCAGACGGCTTGTGGGAATCGGCCACGATGCCGCCGCCGGCCTGGACGTACGCCCGGCCTTCACGCAACAGTGCCGAGCGGATGGCGATCGCCATGTCCATATCGCCGGCGAAGTCCAGGTAACCGACGACGCCGCCATAGATGCCGCGCCGGTGCGGTTCGAGTTCGTCCAGGAGGCGCAATGCGCGGGGCTTGGGCGCGCCGGAGAGCGTACCGGCGGGGAAGGTCGCCTTCAGCACGTCGTATGCTTTCGCCCCGGGCGCCAACTCTCCGACCACCGTGGACACGAGGTGCATGATGTGGCTGAAGCGTTCCACCTCCATGAACTGCGTGACGTCCACGGTTCCCGCAACGCAGACCTTGGACAGGTCGTTCCGGGACAAGTCCACGAGCATGAGGTGTTCGGCGCGCTCCTTCTGGTCCGCGAGCAACTCCGTAGCCAGCGCTTTGTCCGCCTCAACGGTCTTGCCCCGCGGCCGTGATCCGGCGATCGGGTGGGTGATGACCTCATTGCCCGTTACAGTCACGAGGGCCTCGGGAGAGGAACCGACAATCGTGTATTCGCGGCCGTCGGCATCTTCGAGGCTGAAGAGGTACATGTACGGACTCGGGTTGGTGTTGCGCAGCACGCGGTAGACGTCCAGCGGATCCGCGGCACACTCCATTTCGAAGCGGCGCGAAATGACCACCTGGAAAACTTCTCCATCCACGATCGCTTCCTTGCCGCGATCGATCGCGTTGAGGTATTCCGTCTCGTTCCAGCGTTCCTGGACGCTGGACGCGAAGTCGAGGGCCTCGGACTGCAGCACCGATACGGGCTGCTGCACCGGTGTGCTGATCTGGTCCAGCAGTCGCTTCACCCTGGCGACGGCGTCGTGCCAGGCCTCGTCGACACGTTCGGAACTGTTGTCGAAATTGATCGCGTTGGCGATCAACAAGACGGTGCCGTCCACGTTGTCGTGGACCGCCATGTCGGTGACGAGGTTCAGGGCCAGCTCCGGCAGGTTGAGGTCGTCTTCCGGGGGGCTCGTCAGCTTCTCCCAGTGCCGGACGGCTTCCCATCCGAGGAAGCCGACAAGGCCGGAGGTGAAGGGTGGAAGGTCAGGGAAGCGGTCCGTTTGCAGGGCGGCAATGGTGTCACGGACGGCGTCGACGGGGCTGCCGTCCACCGGCACGCCGACGGGAGGTTCACCGATCCAGTGTGCCTGGCCATCCTTGCTGGTCAGGGTGGCGCGGGAACGGGAACCAATGAAGGAATAGCGTGACCATGCTCCGCCGACGGCTGCAGACTCCAGGAGGAAGGTGCCGGGCTGGCCCTGGGCCAGCTTGCGGTAGAGCCCGATGGGAGTCTCGGCGTCGGCCAGTACCCTGAGCCGGACCGGGATGACGCGGCTGTGTGCGGCGAGTTCGCGGAACTCCTCCAGGCCCGGGCTGATGATTCCAAGGTCCTGCATGGTTAGTGTTCTCCGCTTTCTTGTGTTCTTGCCTCAGTGGATGGTGTGTAGTGGGCTAGTCCCGCTCGCCTGTCACGGCGGCGAGGCTCCGGCCGTCGAAGCAGGTGCGTGTACCGGTGTGGCAAGCCGCGCCCACTTGGTCAACGCGAACCAGAAGCGCGTCGCCGTCGCAATCCAAGGCCACCGACTTCACGAACTGGACGTGCCCGGAGGTGTCTCCCTTGCGCCAGTATTCCTGGCGGGAGCGGGAGAAGAACGTCACCCGTCCCGTGGTCAGCGTCCGGTGCAAAGCTTCGTCGTCCATCCAGCCGAGCATCAGGACCTCGTCGGTGTCGAATTGCTGGATGATCGCTGCCACGAGACCGGCGGAATCGCGTTTCAGCGCGGCGGCCAGCTCTTGCGTGAGCGGACTTACGGGCGCGACGTCGGGCTCCGCGGCGGGAGAGGCAGCGGGCGTGGCTGGGGGTGTTGACTGCTCAGACATCAGATCAAGTCTAGTGCCTCTTCCGGGGCCGAAAATCTGTGGCGGTTCCAGTGCGCAACAGAGGGCGTCTCGTGCTAGTTTCACAAGTGATGCATTTCGTCGATCCCTCCCGCGAAGTACTGGCCGAAACACTCCTGGCGGCCGGACCTGACTCCCCCACGCTCTGCGAAGGGTGGCTGACCAGGGACCTAGCGGCACACCTGTACTTGCGGGAGCGCAAAGCGGCCGTCGGCATCGGCTTGCTCGTCAAGAGCCTCGCCCGCGCCTCGGATAAAGCGACGGCCAAGCTGGCGTCCAAACTCGAGACTCCGGAAGATTACGCCGAGCTGGTGAATACCTTCCGCTCAGGGCCGCCCGCCTTGTCCCCCCTGAAAATCAAGGCACTCGACGAGTCGTCGAACCTCATCGAATACTTCGTGCACACGGAAGACATCCGCCGCGCCGGAGACCGTTGGGCTCCGCGGGCCCTGGACGAGGAATACTCGGACGCCCTGTGGGATGAACTGATCAAGCGGGCAGCCATTCTCTACCGCGGCGTGGACCTTGGGATCGTCTTGGTCCGCCCCACGGGCCCCCGGCATGTTGCCAAGCGGGCTCCCGTATCCGTTGCCATCGTGGGCGAGCCGGGTGAACTCCTGATGCACGCGCACGGCCGCACCCAACACGCGCTGGTCACGTTCGAAGGCCAGCCGGACGCCGTCGCGCTCCTGCAATCGGCCGAAGTCGGCCTCTGACAGTCGGCCCCTGACAGTCGGCCCCTGACCCTCGGCCTCTGAGCCGCACCCAACCCGCGTGTGGATGGACCCGCTAGCGGACTTCGAAACCCGCTTCGCGGATCGCTGTCTTGACCTGCGCCATCATGTCATCCGGACCGAAGTGGAACACTGAGGCAGCCAACACGGCATCGGCCCCTGCTTCCACCGCGGGCGGGAAATGCGCCGGCTCCCCCGCGCCGCCGGAGGCGATGATCGGAATGCGGACGGCGGCGCGGACCAGGCGGATGAGCTCGAGGTCGAAACCGTCCTTGGTGCCGTCGGCGTCGATGGAATTCAGGAGGATCTCCCCCACTCCTCGGTCCGCGGCTTCCTTGGCCCACGCCACGGCGTCGATTCCGGTCCCTTGGCGTCCACCGTGGGTGGTCACCTCGAAGCCCGATGCCGTGGGTTCGGAACCGGGCCTCGTCCGCCGCGCGTCCACCGACAGGACCAGCACCTGGGAGCCGAAGTGCCGGGTGATCTCATCGATGACGTCCGGGCGTGCCACGGCGGCCGTGTTGATGGAGGCCTTGTCCGCGCCGAAACGCAAGAGCTTGTCCACTTCGGCAACGCCCCGGACGCCGCCGCCAACGGTCAGCGGGATGAAGACTTCCTCGGCGGTGCGCCGAACGACGTCGAATGTAGTTTCGCGGTTGCCGGACGACGCCGTGACATCAAGGAACGTCAGTTCGTCCGCTCCGGCGTTGTCATAGCGGTGCGCGAGCTCCACCGGGTCTCCGGCGTCGCGAAGGCCCTCGAAATTGATGCCCTTCACCACACGGCCGGCGTCGACATCCAGGCACGGGATGACCCGTACTGCTACAGCCATTGCTACTCCTTGGGTGTGCTGTTCGTCGGGCCGGATCAGATGCGGCAGGCGTGGATGCTGCTGACCAGGATGGCGCGGGCGCCGAGGTCGTACAGCTCGTCCATGATCCGGTTGGTTTCCTTTTTCGGAACCATGGAGCGGACGGCAACCCAGTCCGAGTCGCGCAGCGGCGATACGGTGGGCGATTCGAGGCCCGGGGTGAGGGTGGCGGCCGATTCCACCAGGTCCTTGCGGATGTCGTAGTCCATGAGGACGTACTGGCGGGCCACGAGCACGCCCTGCAAGCGCCGGATCAGGACCTCGATCTCCTTCGCGGTGCCGTTCGCGGCACCACCCTCGCCTGTGCGGCGAATCAGGACGGCCTCGGACTTAAGGATGGGCTCACCGAAAATTTCCATTCCGGCGGCTTTGAGCGTGTTGCCGGTTTCGACGACGTCGGCGATCGCGTCAGCGACGCCGAGGCGCACGGAAGACTCCACGGCGCCGTCGAGACGGACTACCTTGGCATTGACGCCCCGCTCGGCGAGGTAATGGCGCAGGAGCCCGTCGTAGCTCGTGGCGAGGCGCTTGCCTTCAAGCTGCTCGACGGCGGAGAAGTCGCCGACGGGGCCGGCGAAGCGGAAGGTGGACGCGGCAAAGCCCAGGGGAAGCAGCTCTTCAGCCTCGACCTGGGCGTCCAGCAGGAGGTCCCGGCCGGTGATGCCGACGTCGAGTGTCCCCTGCCCGACATACACGGCGATGTCGCGGGGGCGGAGGAAGAAGAACTCGATGTCGTTGTCGGGATCGACCATGACCAGTTCGCGGCTATCGCGCCTCTGGCGGTACCCCGCCTCGGACAACATAGCGGAGGCGGCTTCGGACAAGGATCCCTTGTTGGGGACGGCTACTCGCAGCATTTTGGGACTTTCGTGGGGGTGGAAGGGGATGGTTTCAGGCATTGTGCTCATGTTTTCCGTGGGAACCTACAGTGAGCGCGGGGGCCACGCTGGGCTCCGGCACGAACCTCTTTCGGGAGGTCCTGACCGGGCGGACGTGGCTAGAGATGCTTGTAAACGTCTTCCAGGCCCAGTCCCTTGGCGAGCATCAGGACCTGCAGGTGGTAAAGCAGCTGGGAGATTTCCTCGGCGGCAGCCTCATCGGATTCATACTCTGCAGCCATCCAGACTTCGGCGGCTTCCTCCACGACCTTCTTGCCGATGCCGTGGATTCCAGAGTCCAATTCGGCCACGGTACGGGAGCCTGCCGGACGGGTCGCTGCCTTTTCGCTCAGTTCTGCGAACAGCGTCTCGAAATTCTTCACGCCCTACAGCCTACTTGCTCAGGGCCGATGACCGCGTGCCGGGCCCTTGCATGACGGGAGGGATGTGAGCGAACGCACAGGCTGCGCAGGTTCGCCCACATCCCTTGTGGTCGGTATGGCTAGGTGTACTGCTTGAGGGTCAACGCCGTCGCGAGGGCGGCGGCCACGGCTTCGTGGCCTTTGTCCTCGGACGAGCCTTCGAGCCCGGCCCGGTCCAGGCCCTGCTGTTCGGTGTCGCACGTAAGTACGCCGAAGCCCACCGGCACGCCGGTGCGGACGCTGACATCAGTGAGCCCCTCCGTGGCCGCCTGGCACACGTACTCAAAGTGCGGCGTGCCTCCGCGGATGACGACGCCGAGGGCCACCACCGCGTCGAAGTGCGGCGCCAGCCGTGCAGCCGCGACCGGAAGTTCAAAGGATCCCGGGACGCGCAGCACCGTGGGCTCGGCAATGCCGGCTTCCTTCGCGGCACGCAATGCTCCGTCGAGGAGGCCGTCCATGATCTGTGTGTGCCAGCTGGCGGCGACGATCGCCAGCCTCAGCTCCTGGGTTTCGGCCGGGTTGAGGGTGGTGAGGTCGATGGTGGGGGCGCCGTGTCCGCTCATAGGTGTGTGGTAATCCGTTCAGTGGTGAAAGTACAGGTCAGGGGTGAAAGTACAGGTCCGTCGGGAAGGACAGGTCAGTCTTGGTCGAGTTCGAACGCGATGGAAGCCGGTTCGGTGTCACCGAGGGTCAGGAGGTGGTCCATGCGGTCCTTCTTGGTCTGAAGGTAGCGAAGGTTTTCTTCACGGGACGGGACCTCGGTAGGCACCATCTCCACCACCTTCACGCCGGCCGCGGCAAGCCGGTTCTGCTTGTCCGGGTTGTTGCTCAGGAGACGGATTTCATGAAGATCCATTTCGGCGAGGATCTGGGCTGCCGCTTTGTAGCAGCGGGCATCGACCGGAAGGCCGAGTTGCTCGTTGGCTTCGACCGTGTCGAAACCGGCTTCCTGGAGTGCGTACGCCTTGATCTTGTTGGCCAGCCCGATCCCGCGGCCCTCCTGGCCACGGAGGTACAGCAGCGTGCCGCCCTCTTCGGCTATCAGCTCCAAGGCATAGGCCAACTGTTCGCCGCAATCGCAACGGTACGAACCGAATACGTCTCCGGTGAGGCACTCCGAGTGCAGACGCACCAGCGGGGCCTTGCCTGCGGCCGGCGCCTTCGGGGAACTCACCGCGAGGTGCTCTGCCCCTGTTTCGAGGTCGGTCCACGCTTGCGCCACGAATTCACCGAACGCCGTTGGCAGCTGGACGATCGGGCCGCCGCTCACGGGATGCACCGCGTGCGCCGCCGTGCCGCCGTCGTGCGTTTTCGATGTGCTCATCGCTGCTCCTCGTTTCCTGCCGGGATGGCAACCTGCCGCCCAGCCTCCGACGCTACAACATATGCCACGAGATCCTCGATCGAAATCAAAGGACATCCGTGCTCGGCAGCGAAGTCGCGGAGGCTGTCCAGCCGCATCATTTCACCATCGTCATGTACCAACTCAGCGATCACGCCCACTGGGGCGAGCCCCGCAAGCCTGCAAAGATCCACTGCTGCTTCCGTGTGACCCGGACGTTCACGCACTCCACCCTTAACGGCCCGGAGCGGAAAAATATGCCCGGGCCGCGTGATGGAGGACGGCGTGCTGCCCGGATCGGCCAGGATCCGGGCAGTCAGGGCCCTGTCAGTTGCGGAAATACCGGTGCTTACACCCACGGCGGCATCACAGGACACCGTGTAGGCCGTGCCCTTGGCGTCTTCATTGACCACTACCATGGGGGGCAGCGCCAGGGCATCAGCCCGTGACTCCTCGAGTGGAACGCAAATGACTCCCGAGCTGTAGCGGATGGTCCATCCCATCAGGGCAGGCGTCGCGTGTTCGGCGGCGAAGATGATGTCGCCTTCGTTTTCGCGGTCTTCATTGTCCACAACAATGACGGGACGGCCGGCGGCCATCGCCTGCACGGCCTTCTCGACGGGGTCCAGCCCGCGGCGTACCACCGTGGTGCTCCCGTTGCGTTCGGCGCTCACTGGTCGGCTCCGCCCGCAGTTGCCGGCGCACGGAAAGACAGCAGGCGCTCGGTGTACTTCGCAAGGACGTCCACCTCAAGGTTGACCCGCCCGCCTGTGGCCTTCGCCCCGAGTCCGGTTTCGTCCAGCGTGGTGGGAATGAGGCCCACTTCAAACCAAGGGTTCTGTTCCTCGGCGGGACTGACGGCGGTGACGGTGAGCGAAACGCCGTCGACGGCGATCGAGCCCTTTTCGGCGATGTAGCGGGCCAGCGGGGCGGGGACGCCGAAGCGGAGCCGGTCCCAATTGCCCAGCGACTCGCGCTCCAGAAGGTGCCCGACGCCGTCCACGTGGCCCTGCACGACGTGGCCGTCCAGGCGGCCTCCCGCCTGGACACAACGCTCGAGGTTCACGGTGTCACCCGGAGCCAGTTCGCCGATGGTGGTGCGGACGAGGGTTTCGCCCATGACGTCAACGCTGAATTCCCGGCCGTCGATCTCCGTTGCGGTGAGGCACACGCCGTTGACAGCGATGGAGCCGCCCAGGCCAAGCCCCTCGGTGGTACTCGGGGCCATAAGGCGCAGCGTGGCGCTGGCCCCGCCGTCGTGCTCGACGGACAGGACCGTGCCTTGTTCAGCGACGATTCCTGTAAACATCAGTGTCCTCCTGTGGTGGTGTCCGGGGCGTCCCTGCCCGGAAGTGGTTCGTGGTGTCCGGGGCGTCCCTGCCCGGAAGTGGTTCGTGGTGGTCGGGATGTGACTTGCTCCAGGCCGGCTTGTTTCCGTCGGATGGCCCGGACCTCAGATGCAGCCGCAGGTCNGTCGGGATGTGACTTGCTCCAGGCCGGCTTGTTTCCGTCGGATGGCCCGGACCTCAGATGCAGCCGCAGGTCGCGGCCCAGCGCATGGACCGCACCGCCTCCGGCGTCGTCCCAGTTCCAGTGCTGGGCGTCGGCGAGCGTTGAGATGCCGAGATCCGTCAGGGCAGGCGTACCGGAGCCCAGCAGGGTTGGCGCGAGATAGACGATCAATTCGTCCACTAGGTTCGCTGCGAGGAAGGCGCTCAGGATGCTGGAGCCGCCTTCCACCATGACATGGCGGACGCCTTCGGCGAACAGCAACTCCAAGGCCTCGGCAGGGTCGCGGGTGGGCAAGTGGATGAACTTGCCGTCGTTCCCACGCACGGCGGCGTCTGCCGGGACCTCGCGCAGACCCATCACGGCCCGCAGTGGCTGGCTCGGCGAGTCGTCGCCGTTCCCCTCCCGGGCGGTCAGCCGCGGATTGTCCACCATGACGGTTTCGGTACCCACCAGGATGGCGTCAATCAAGCGGCGCAATCCGTGATTGTCGGCCAACGATTCCGGACTCGAGATCCATTGGCTGGTCCCGTCCACGGCGGCGATCTTGCTGTCCAAGGTCTGCGCAATGTGAAGCGTGACGAACGGGCGCCGCGCCGCCACTGCAGCGAACCACTCGCGGTTCAGCTTCAAGGCCTCGGCGGCGGCCAACCCGGACCGGACGTCCACACCGGCGGCGCGCAGCGTCGCTGCACCTCCCGCGGCGGGATCGTGGGGGTCATCGATCGCGTATACCACCTGCGCAATACCGGCGTCGATGATGGCCTTGGCGCACGGTCCCGTTCGGCCTATGTGGTTGCACGGCTCCAAGGTGACCACCATGGTTGTCCCTGCGAGGTCCAGGCCCTTTGCCTGCGCCTTGGCGATCGCGTCTGCCTCGGCATGCGGCGTGCCCGCGCCGCGGTGGTAGCCCGTGATGAGTTGCTCTCCATTGGACCCAAGCACCACCGCCCCCACCAAGGGGTTGGCGCCACGCTGGCCCCGGAGGGCCACGTGCAGGGCAGTCTCCATTGCCGCCGACTCGGCTTCCGAGAAGGTCGGGTTCGCCGCATCGCTCATGAAAGGGCTCCTGCGGTTTCCGGCTCGGCTGTTGGCCTCAGCGGGCGGCTTTCGCGTCGGTCCGCACGCAACCAGACGAAGAACCCGGCAAGTGTGAAGAACCCGTAAAAGAGATACATAAAGGCACTGGCAAAGTAACCGGCGCTGAACAGCAACGGAACTCCGACAATGTCGACGGCAACCCAGATGAGCCAGAACTCGGTCCAGCCCCGTGCCATCCCGTACGTGGCCAGAAGTGAACCCATAAAGGTCCAAGCGTCGGCCCATACGGGCGGGTAGGATCCCATCGACGCGAAGACGGGGGTGAGTGCTGCGGTTCCTACAATCATGGCCGCGGCCAGGCCGAACCGCGCCTTGGGGCCTGCCCAGCCGGGCACAATGGCGCTGCCGTGGGTGCCCGCGTTGGGGCCCTGGCGCCAGCGGTACCAGCCATAGGCGGCCACACTGATGAACATGACCTGGCGCCCGGCCTGGCCCCAGAGGGTTGCCGGCGACGCGGCGCCGAAGACGTTGCCGAGGAACACCGTCAGCAGGAGCAGGTTGCCTGCGATTCCGATGGGCCATGCCCAGACTTTGCGGCGCATTCCGCCCAGGGCGCTGGCGAGCCCGAAAATATTGCCTAGCACTTCGCGAAGAACAAGCACAGATCCGCCAACGGGAATCTGTGCTTCGAAGAGCCATCGCAGAAAGTCCATGCCGTTCCTTCCCTCGAATGCCGCGATGGCTCCGGGGGTGTACGACAGCGCGATGCGGGGCGCTCGGAACGCCCACGCATGACTGTACGTGCTTCTCCCATCCAGACTTTGACTGTCGGTACTGGAATTCCACCAGTTCAACCGTCCGCCGTCGTGGTTCCCGTGAAAGGAAACGCGATGGCTCGCGGGTCGCGGACTATGACCGCCGGTTCGGAATTACACCGACCCCGGAGCACGTATGTGTGTTGCTATTCTGACACAACTGGAGCACCGGCCGATGTATTCCCGGACCGATATGAAGGCCAGTGCGTCATTGTTGTCACATTGCCGCGAGGATGTCACATTACCGCGAGGCCGGCGGCCCGCAGCCGGCCGATGGCGGCCGCCGGGTCCTCATGGCCGTAGACGGCGGAGCCGGCAACGAATACGTTTGCGCCGGCCTCGGCCGCCCGGACGATGGTCTCCTCCGTAATCCCGCCGTCGACCTGGATGGCGACGCCGATGCCGGAGCCGTCGATCGCGGCACGCGCCCGGCGGATCTTGGGGAGCGTCACGTCCAGGAAGGACTGCCCGCCGAAGCCGGGCTCCACCGTCATGATGAGGAGCATGTCCAGTTCACTGAGCATGTCCAGGTACGGTTCCACCGGTGTGGCCGGGCGGAGGGCCATCCCCGCCTTCGCACCGCGGGCCCGGAGCTCACGGGCGAGCTTAATGGGAGCCGTCGCCGCTTCCGCGTGGAAGGTCACCGAGGCCACGCCGGCGTCCGCATAGGCCGGTGCCCAGCGGTCGGCGTCGGCGATCATGAGGTGGGCGTCGAGCGGGACGGGGCTGACGGCCTGGATCCGTTCCACCACCGGCAGGCCGAGGGTCAGGTTCGGGACGAAATGGTTGTCCATGACATCGACGTGGACGGCATCGGCGTTGCTGATTCTCTTCAGCTCGGCTTCCAGGTTCACGAAGTCCGCGGACAGGATGCTCGGGTTGATACAGCACTCAGTCAAGGCAATTCCCTCAGTGTTGGTGGCGGTCGGGGCGGTTCGGCAATTCTCCAGCTTAAGGGCGCGGGACTTTCAGCCGGTGATGGGCGCCGAAGGTTACGGCTTCTTCCGGAGGAGCGCGAGGAACATTGCATCGGTTTGATGCACGTGCGGCCACAGTTGGGCGGTCAAGCCGTGCCCGGCGCCCAGGTTGCCGCTCAGGCTGACGGCGTCCAAGGCCGCGCCGGAGTCGATCTGCTCCACGTCGTCCCGCCTGCGGAGGACATCGCTGACGACGGCGGTGGTTTCGGCCGGGTGCGGAGAACAGGTTACGTACCCCACCACGCCCCCCGGCTTTGCGGCGTCGATGGCGGAGTCAAGCAATTCACGCTGCAAAGGACCGAGATCGGCGAGGTCCTTGGGCGTCCGGCGCCACCGTGATTCGGGGCGGCGGCGAAGCGCACCAAGGCCACTGCAGGGAACGTCGACCAGGACGCGGTCGAAAGTCCCGGGTTGTTCCTTGCCGACGTCGCGCCCGTCGCCTACCCGTACCGTCCAGGCGTCCGCAGGTACCGCCGAAAGTGCCTGGCTGACCAACTTGGCGCGGTGTTCCGCGGGTTCGTTGGCCAGGAGCGTGGCGCCTTCTTGATGGGCGAGGGCAGCCAACAGCGCTGCCTTGCCGCCGGGACCGGCGCACAGGTCAAGCCATTTCCCGCCGTCCTTCGCGGCCGGACCGAGGTCCACCCCCGCGACGGCGCGGGCTACGAGCTGGGAGCCGACGTCCTGGACCCTTGTGGTGCCTTCGCGAATGGCGGACAGACGCCCGAGGTCGCCGCCGCTGGACAGTGCCGAGTCGATCACGAGTTCGCCGGGAGTTGCTCCGTTCTCCAAGGCTTCATCCAGGCTGCCGATGCCGGGCAGTGCCACCAGGTTCACCACAGGGGCCGCGTTGTCGGCTTCGAGGAGTTCGGTGATTTCGCTCGCGGGACGGCCGTGCGTGACGAGCGATTGGCGCAGCGCCCGGACCACCCACTCCGGGTGCGCGTGGCGTACGGAGGCGATCTTGGTTTCGTCGGTCTCGTTCTCCAGCAGGTGGTCGAGCCACTCGGCGAGCGTCCTGGCGGTGACCTTCCGGAGCACGGCGTTGATGAGCGACGACGGGCCGGCACCGATGACCGCGCGGGCCAGCCCGACGGTCTGGTCGAGTGCGGCGTGGGCAGGAACGCGCATGGCGAGCAATTGGTGGGCGCCAAGCCGCAGCGCATCGAGGATTGCCGGATCGAGTTGCGCGAGCGGCCGGTCGACACACTCGGCCAAGATGGCGTCGTACATGCCCTGGCCGCGCAACGCCCCGTAGCTCAGTTCGGTGGCGAATCCGGCGTCGCGCTTGTCGAGGTGGTGGTGCCGGATCCGGGCCGGCAGCACGAGGTTCGCGTATGCGTCTTCCGAAGCGACTGCCCGCAAGACTTCGAACGCCACCAATCGCGCCGGATCCGCGCGCCTGGTCCGCTGGGACGGTGCACTGGCTGAGAAACCGCGCTGCGGTCCCCTGTTCCGTTCCCGTTCTTGGGCGTTGCGCTTGCTTTCGCCGCGTGGTCCGCGGCTGCCCGGGCCGCCGCCCTCCCGGTTCCCGCTGCTGTTTGGGCCGCGACGGCCGGAGTCACTCATTCGAATTCCACGCTTTCTGGTGTTGCCAAACCACGGGCCCAATCGGCCGACGGCATCATCTTCTTGCCCGCAGGCTGGATCCGGGTGAGCTGCACTGCATGGGATCCGGTCCCGACCAGGACGTTCTTGCCGTCAACCCTGACTTGGCCGGGTGCAAGGTTGCGGATGTCCGGGCGCATGCCCACCGGCTCCAGCTTGATCCGCTGGCCGTCAAGCGTCGTCCACGCTCCCGGTTCGGGCGTGACGCCGCGGGATCTGCGGTTGATGGCGAGGGCGGGTTGCGACCAGTCGAGCCTGCCGTCGTCGAGCGTTAGCTTGGGGGCCAGCGAAACCTCGCCCTCCTGGGGCCTGGGGGCCGCTTGCCCGGCGTCGACGGCGGAGAGGGTCTGGCTGAGCAGGACTGCACCGCTGCGCGAGAGCCGTTCCAAGAGGTCACCTGCGGTGTCCTCAGGCCGGACTGTTTCAGTCAGGGTCCCGAAAACCGGCCCGGTATCGAGTCCTTCCTCGAGCAGGAAGGTTGCGGCACCGGTGATGTCGTCGCCGGCGATCACTGAACGCTGCACGGGCGCGGCTCCCCGCCACGCCGGAAGGAGGGAAAAGTGGAGATTGATCCAGCCGTGGCGCGGTATCCCGAGCGCCGCTTTGGGAACGAGGCCGCCGTAGGCGACGATCGCGGCCACATCGGGCTCATAGGATGCGATCCGGGCCGTGGCCTCTGCGTCCACCTTGGACGCATGGATGATGTCGATGCCGAGCTCAGCCGCACGGGCGGCCACCGGCGACGGCGTCAGGATCCGTTTACGTCCCGTCGGAGCATCCGGCCTGGTCAGCACCGCCACGATCTCGAATCCGGCCCCGACCAGCGCGTCAAGGGACGGCACGGCTACAGCCGGGGTGCCGGCGAAAAGCACCCTCATCCGGCGGCGCCGAAACTGCCGAAGCTGGAGCCTACGGTGTTGGCCCTCTTCGCGGTGGTCTGCTCGGTCACGGAGTGGTAGTTCGCTGCGCGGATGGCCCGGAGTGCGGTTTTCCGGTCCTCACCCTCCAGCCGGTCGGTAAAGAGGATCCCGTCCAGGTGGTCGGTCTCGTGCTGGAAGCAGCGGGCGAGCATGCCCTCGGCCTCAACCGACACCGGATTGCCGTTGATGTCGACGCCGGTGGCGCGGGTGGCCCTGCGGCGGCGGACCGGGAACGCGAGTCCGGGGATGGAGAGGCAGCCCTCCACTTCGTCAGGCTGGAAGTCCTCGCTGTTCTCCAGCACGGGGTTGATGATGTGGCCTTCCACGCCGCCGATCCGGTAGGTGAAGACCCGCTGGCTGACGCCGATTTGCGGAGCGGCGAGGCCGGCCCCGTCCACATCTTCCATGGTCTCGGTCATGTCCTGCACAAGTTTGGCGAGCTCAGGCCCGAATTCCGTGACTGGATCAGCAACCGTGCGGAGCACGGGATCGCCGATGATACGGATACTCAAAATGGCCATGTGCTGTCTTTCCTCACGATCGGCATAGCTTCGGTCCCTGCAGAAAGGGCCTAGGCCAGTTTAGTTGAGCCTGCGGGTACTGTGGCGGCAGGGTACGACGGCGGCGCTACAGGGAGCAGCGCACTTCCCGCTGCGGCCACGTCGGCCGACATCTCCCACACCCGCTTCAGGGCGCAGAACTTCCACCAGTGGCGCTTGAGCACGTCCGGGTTGGCGCGCTGGGGACGCACCTCGGTCTCGCCGATGGCCACCGCCAACAGCACCGGGTTCTCGCCGTACTTCCACGGCTCCCACTCCCCTGCCACGGGATCCACGAGGCTTTCCTCGGCCTTCATGCCCGCAACCAACTGCATCACTACCTTGTCGTCGAGCGGTTTCACCGTTCCGTCGCGGGTGGTGCCCTTGGTCTTGTAGTCAATCAAGCAGACCCTGCCACTGACTTTGGCCACGAGGTCCAAAGTTCCGGCGTAGCCGACGCTGGAGTTCCACACGGTGATCTCGGGCGCAACAGGCTCCACCCGGTACAACTCCCACCATTCGTCGAAGCGGGCCGCGAAAGCTTCCTCGCCGTTCGACGCGAGCTCGTCGCGGGCTTCCTGCGCGCGGTGTGCCCGGCCCAGGGCGCGCAGGGCCACTTGCTCGCAGTAGTAATGCACGCGGTCGCCGCGGCGCGCGGCGAGGTCCCGGTAGACCTCTGCGGCCTTGGCCGCCTTGTTGACGGCCTGCCGCAGCCTGGCAGGACTGGCCAGATGTTGCGGGAGTTCAGGGTCCTGAGCCAAGCTGCTCGCACCCATGTAGCCGAACCACCCGTCCAGGGAGTGGGCCTGCTGGCCGATCACTGTGGTGATGGAAGGAACCGAGAAGGCCTCGGATGTGGACCGGGCATACATCCGGCCATATTCGGTGGCGTGGGCAAGCAGTGGATCTGTCATAGGAAGACTCTTTCACACACCCCTGACAGGAAGATGCGGAGCCTTGGTGCCATAATTGGTCACGTCCTCGGCTTTGGGAGCGGTCTTGATCCTCGACATAACATCACTGCGGGTCGCCCTCGGGGTGGTCGCCCTGACCTTGCTCCTCTTGTTCTACGCGTCGTATAGGCGCACACGGTCGTCCTACAACGGGTGGTGGTGCGTTGCCCTCCTGTTCTTCCTCGCGGGCAACCTTGCGTTCCTTCTCAACGGGACGCCGTATCAAGTCTGGGCGAATCCCGCAGGAAACGTCCTCCTCGTAGGCGGAGCGTTCAGTGTGTGGACCGGCGCCCGGTCCCTCAGGATGTTGCCGGCGCCCAGATGGCAATTTGCCGCGGCCTGCGGCGCCACCGCCGTCGCCTCGGCTTTGGAAAACCCCGGTTACAACACCTGGTCCGGGGGCCTGGTCTATCTGGGACTGATGACCGTGGGCATCGCCTTGGCGTCCCGCAATCTGTGGCTACTGGATTCCAGCTACTCCCACGTGCACAAGTCGATGGCCTTCGCCGCGGCATTCTTGGCCGCCTACTATTTCTGCCGCCTGGACGTGTACATCGTGGAGGGCCCGAACGGACCGAACTTCACCGCGTATTTCGGCTCATCGATAGCCAGCCTGGTCACGCTGGTACTCCTGGTTGCCGTCTCTTTCAGCATGACTGCGCTCAGCAACGACCAGTTGATCAACCGCCTCAGCGAACGCGCCGCCCGCGACAACCTCACCGGGCTCCTCAACCGCGGCACTTTCATGGACCTTGCCACCAAGGAACTGGAGCGGTTGCACGCCCGAAGCTCCGTGGCCTCCTTGATCCTGGCCGACTTGGACCATTTCAAGGCGATCAACGATGAGCACGGTCATGCCGCCGGCGACGCCGCCCTTCAGGCATTCGCGGATGCGTGTTCCGCCTCCGTGCGGTCCACCGACCTGGTTGGACGGTACGGGGGCGAAGAGTTCATCCTGCTCTTGCCGGGTGCCAGCCAAGAGCGGGCCGAAAGCATCGCGGCAGACATTAACCAGGCTTTGGCCGCAAACAAGGACGCAGACGACATCCACGTTCCAACCGTGAGCTACGGAGTCACCTCAACAGAGTTCGACGACGACCTCACCGCGATGATCGCGGCCGCGGATTCGGCACTCTACGAAGCCAAGTCGCTCGGCAGGAACCGGGTGGTCAGGGCATCGCCCCGCCTGAGTTAGGCACAGAAAAACCCCGCCTGTCCTGCGTTGTAGCAGGACATGCGGGGTTTTCTTGGTGGGCGATACTGGGTTCGAACCAGTGACCTCTTCGGTGTGAACGAAGCGCGCTACCACTGCGCCAATCGCCCGTGCACAAGAAGACTAACCGACCCCGGCCGGAATTCAAAAATCCGGAAAACGCCGGAACAACGCCTCGCGCGGACGAACACCGAATCACAAAGATGTAACTCCCAAAATCCGCGCCAATTCAAGGAACTTGCCCCTGTTGCTTACCATTCGGGCAGATCGATTTGGAGTTTCCCGGAACCTCCTATAAAGTTTTTACTCGTCGGAAAGCGACGGAATGCCCCCTGCGGACAGGCCGCCGAAGAAGACCATGCGGACGTAGCTCAGCTGGTAGAGCACCACCTTGCCAAGGTGGATGTCGCGAGTTCGAATCTCGTCGTCCGCTCGCAGGACACTGTCACGGCATTGACTTCTTGGAACGTCGGGAATCGTGCTTACACGGTGGGTTGGCCGAGAGGCGAGGCAGCGGCCTGCAAAGCCGTATACACGGGTTCGAATCCCGTACCCACCTCGGTGAAAACCTTGGTTTCCGGTCCAGGCCGGATTGCATTTGGGCGATTGGCGCAGCGGTAGCGCGCTTCCCTGACACGGAA
>NZ_JAKEEC010000003.1:0-63285 GCF_021483235.1 Arthrobacter alkaliphilus
TGAGCCCAGCGAGCTACCGAACTGCTCCACCCCGCGTCGCAACAACTACTTTACCTGCAGGTGAATGTCAGGCCAAATCCACGCGACGTGACATCCGTCTCGTTCGCCGCGGGCTCGGGGAAAACGAAGACCGGGCCAGCCCTGGTGGGGGCTGGCCCGGTCTTGCAAATCCCGGCGAGCCAAAATCGGTCCGCTCGAGAGTCAGCTATTTGCTCGGCGAGGGCGACGGCGTCGGGCTCGCCGAGGGGCTGGCACTCCCCGACGGCGCCGGGGTGACGCCAAGCCGGGACTGGGCGTCGAGCGCCTTCTTGATTGCCGCGGACAGGATGCTCTGCTGGGCGCCGTATCCGGCGAAGTCGCCCTTGGCCAGCGCAGCTTGACCATCCTGGATGGCCTTGTTGGCCTGGTCCAGCGCGGCCTTCAACTGGGCCTGCGCATCGGCAGTCGCCGGTGGCGTAGTAGTCCCCGGCGGAGCGGTGGTCTGGCCGTTGTTGGCCGAGTCGCCCGCCGAGGCTCCTGAGTCTCCCCCGAAGAGGATCTTCAACGCACCGTCAAGGGTGGGCGCGAAGCCCACCTTGTCGCCAAAGGCCACGAGCACGCGTTGCAGCGTCGGGTACGACGTCTCACCGGTGGACTTCAGATAGACCGGTTGGACATAGAGCAGGCCTCCGCCCACCGGCAATGTCAGAAGGTTGCCGTTGAGCACATCGGAGGCACCCTGCCTGAGCAGGTTCAGTTCCCGCGACACTTCAGGATCGGAGTTGAACTTGTTCTGGGCCTGGCCCGGACCCGGAACCTGGGTATCCGTTGGCAACTGCAGTAACCGCAACTGGCCGTAGGTGTCCGCCTTCACCCCCTTCTGGCTGCCGGCGTCGGAATCGGCCGCGAGGAAGCCGTACAGGATGTTACGGGCGGCGCCGTTAACCACCTGCGGGATGAAGGAGGACGTCAGCTGGAAGGCCGGCTTGGTCTGGTCTGGCATCTGCAGGGACATGTAGAACGGAGGCTGCCGCACGGGATCGGTCACTGTGGGATCGTTCGGAACGCTCCACGCGTCGTTGTTCTGGTAGAAGCTGTCCGCATTGGTCACATGGTAACGGCCAAGCAACTCACGCTGGACCTTGAACAGGTCCTCCGGGTAGCGGACGTGGCTCATGAGCTGACCGGACATCTCCGAGTACGGCTTGACGGTGGTCGGGAAAATCTTCTGCCACGATTTCAGGATGGGGTCCTGGTCATCCCAGGCGTACAGCGTGACCGAGCCGTCATAGGCGTCAACGGTGGCCTTGACCGAGTTCCTGATGTAGTTGACGGCGCTGTTCGGCAGGGCTGCCGTGCGTCCGGAGGTGGTCTGGGAATCGGCCGTAGCGTTCCCCAGTTGCTGCTGCTGGGAGTACGGGAAGTACTGGCTGGTGGTGTAGCCGTCCACGATCCATTTCACCCGGCCGTCGACCACCGCGGGATAGGCGCTTCCGTCAACCGTCAGGTAGGGAGCAACCTTTTGAACGCGATCACGCGGAGTGCGGTCGTAGAGGATCTGGGACTTCTCGTTGACGCCATCGGACAGCAGCAGGTCGGAGGACTGGAACTTAATGGAGTACAGGAGGCGGTTGAACCAGTTGCCCACGTTGGGGCCGCCGTTGCCGGTGAAGGTGTACTGGGTTTCAGTTGAACTGTCCTTGCCGGCCGGCCGGTCCTGTTCCCGGTGCGGGGCCCCGTCCGGGGCGCCGACCACCGAGTAGTCGGGCGAACCGGCACCGAAGTAGATGCGGGGTTGGTAGCTTGCGTCGCTGCCAAGGGTGCCCATTGAGGGGATTCCGGACAGCAGGAAGTCCGGCTTGCCGTCAACTGTGAAGGTGTTGCCCTTCGCGGCCACTACGCCGTAACCGTGGGTGTAGACGATGTGCCTGTTGACCCAAGTCTGCTGGCTGGCGTTCAGCCCGTCCTGGTTCAATTCGCGGACAGCAATCACGGTGTCCTGGGTCTTGCCGTCCACGGTGTAGCGGTCAACGTTCAGGGCCTTGGGGAATTGATAGTACGGACGGTACTGCTCCAATTGGGAGAACGCCGAAGAAACGAGGTTCGGGTCCAACAGGCGGATGTTGGCCGCAGTCTGCGCATCCTTGGCAAGTGCTCCCGTCTTCGCGTCCGTAGTGGCGTTGTACGGGCTGACCTTGATCTTGTCCAAACCGTAGGCGGACCGGGTCATGGAGATGTTGCGGTCGATGTACTTGTTTTCCAGAGTCTGCTCAGAGGGGCGGACTTGGAACTGCTGGATGACCCACGGATAGACGCCGCCGGCAAGGATGGACGTGATGATCAGCATGGCTGTGCCAATCACAGGCAAGCGCCAGCGTCCGATCACGGCAGCCACGACGAAGAGGATGGCCACCAGGCCGGCGGCAACGGCCAGGATGGTCTTGGTCGGGATCACGGCATTGACGTCGGTGTAGAGGGCGCCTGCCCAGTGTCCGCCGTTGTTCTGGACGGTGCTGTAGACGTCAAGCCAGAAGTTGACTCCGAGCAGCAGCAGGAAAACGGCACCGGTCACGGCCAGGTGGATCTGGGCGGCACGGCTGGTGAAAATGCCGCGTTCCATGAGCCGGATGCTCCCATAAAGGTAGTGCGTCAGGATTCCCGCGATTCCGGCAATCACCACAACACTCATGAGGAAACCCGTGACAAAGCCAAGGAACGGCAACGTCATGAGATAGAAGCTGATGTCCAGGCCAAACTGGGGATCGGCTTGCCCGAATGGGACCTGGTTGAAGAACAAAAGCACCGATTGCCACTGGCTCGCGGCCGCGCTGCCGGCAAAGAGTCCGAACAGCACGGGGATGCCGATCATGACCACGCGCCGCACGGGCTCAAGCTGGGCCTGGTACCGGTTCAGGTTGTCCCTGACCTCGGAATCCGGAGCGTAGACGGGCCGTGCATGGTAGGCAACGCGGATTGCGTAGAAGACCGGCACGAACATCAGGACAAAACCGGCGAGGAAGATCAGGATCTTGGCAAGGTTCTCCCGGAAATAGACTTCGAAGAAGCCCAGCTGCTGATACCAGAGGACGTCTGTCCACACGTTGGCGAAGAAAATGAATCCCACCACGGCGACGGCGACGATGATCAAAGTTGGAGTGAGCGCACCCCGTCTCCGCTGCGGTCTACCGGGCGGGCTGGTGCTGGCTGGACGGGACAAACTCGATACCTCATCGCTGGTCGTCAGTTAACGGTCGTCAGTGCGTGTGTTCGTCGGCCCCGGTGCCTGGTAGTAATGGCGGAGGGCCGTCATTAGTGCCACGAGTGGCGGTGGAGCTAAGTTCCATCATCAGTCTAATTGTTGGAGCATGTCGGAAGGCGGGACACATCCTGGCCGGAACCGAGTCGCTCCACAGCTGATTTTGCGTCCGCCAGAGTGTCCACCTTGACTACTTGAAGTCCGTCCGGAACGTGCCCTACAACTTCGTCGCAATTGGCGGCCGGCGCGAGGAAAAGGGTTGCACCGCCGTTGCGGGCTCCGCGCATTTTCTGGGCGATTCCACCAATGGGTCCCACCGCACCGTCCGGCGAAATGGTCCCAGTGCCGGCCACATGCTTGCCGCCCGTGAGGTCTCCGGGGGTGATGCTGTCGATGATGCCCAGTGCGAACATCATGCCGGCGCTCGGTCCGCCCACCTGGTCGAGGGAGATTTTGACGTCGAACGGGAACGTGAACTTGTACTGAAGCAGTACGCCCAGGATGTATTTGCCGTTTGAGCCCTTGCCGGGAGTAATGCTCACCGTCACCGGCTGGCCGTTACGGTCGACGACGACGGCGGCAGGCGCGCCCGCCCCTTCGGCCAGTGCGGTTTGGACGACGTTGAGCGACGTGACCGGTTTGCCGTTGATCGACGTGAAGACGTCTCCCGTCTGCAGCTTTCCTGCCGAAGCCGAACCGTCGGACAACCCCGCGACTGCAAGCTTCTGGCCGTACGGAATGTTCTCTTCCTGGAGGGCCGCGGCTATCGCATTCTCCTGGGACGTGGTCATGGCAAGCGCGCTTTCCTGTTCGGACTGCTGCCGGGTGGTGCCTTTGGGGTAGAGGAGCTCTTCGGGGTACACGGACTTCGAACCGTCCAACCAGGCTTGGAAGGCCGCGAAAATGTTCACCGGGCCGTTGGGGCCGCCGTTGATGTAAACGGTGGTCAGGTCCAGGTTTCCTTTGGCGGGATACGTCGGGTGCCCGGTGACGGTGATGACCGGCTTGTTGTGGTCCGTGCCCAAGGTGTTGAACGTCGGTCCGGGAGATTCAATGACATAGGGAACAGGGAGGACAGCAGCGGCGATTCCCAAGACTATGGTCAGGGCCCCGGCGACGAGCATCGCGACGTACCGGCTGTCGCGGCGCCGTTCGGGTTGTGGAGCGTCGGGCGTTTCCTGCCCCGGTTCCCCGGCAGCACCGTGGCTCGGCAAACTAGTCAATGAAGGACCTCTCCGCGCGGGAACCGTATGTCCGACGCTACCGTTTCGACCTCCTCAGCGTGGAGGCGGTAAAAATACCAACGATTCACCCTACTTGCTGTGCGTGCCAGCGGTGCTTTGCCTAGAGCGAACGACGCGTTCTTGAGGCAGACAGCCCCCGGCCATCGCGGTACCTTGAAAGTGATCACCAGTCACACCGACGATCGGCGGCACCATGACTTCCAACCCCAATACTCCCTCCAATGGAGACGATTCACCCGTGGATCCCTTGGCGGAAATGCTGAAGAACCTGATGGGCGGGCAAGGCATGGGCAACATTGACCCCGCCGAACTGGCGAAGGCCGCAGGGCTGCCGAACGATCCCAACATGCTGCAGCAGATGTTCGCCCAGGTGCAGGCCATGATGAGCTCAACTTCGGAGGGCCCTGTCAATTGGCAGCTTGCCCACGAGAATGCGCGCCGGGTTGCTGCGGCGGGCGCGGATCCGTCGGTGAATGCCCAGCAGGCCCGCGAGGTCGACGAAGCGCTCCGGCTCGCAGAGCTCTGGTTGGATCCCGTCACCGATCTTCAGGCAACGGGCCTCATCGGCCGCGCTTGGTCCCGTGCCGAATGGGTGGAAGCCACCCTTGCTACCTGGAAACGGCTCACGGAACCGGTGGCCAACAGCATCGCCAATGCCCTGTCCGACGCTCTCACGCAGCAGATGCCTGAAGAAATGAAGGCCATAATGGGCGGTACCTCGTCCATGCTGCAGAACATGGGCGGAGCAATCTTCGGCATGCAGCTGGGCCAGGCCATCGGTGCCCTGTCGGCCGAAGTGGTCAGTTCGACCGACATCGGCGTTCCGCTCGCTGATCTTGAGATGGCCCTGCTGCCGGCCAATGTGGCGAAGTTCGGCGAAGGCCTGAGCGTCCCGGAGAGTGACGTCCGGCTGTTCCTTGCTGTCCGCGAAGCCGCGCATGCCCGGCTTTTCGTGCAGGTCCCATGGCTGCGCGGCCACCTCCTTGGAGCCATCGAAGCCTACGCCCGCGGAATCCACATCGATTTGTCCCGTGTCGAGGACCTCGCCCGGGACATCGATCCCGGCAATCCCGCGGGGATCCAAGAAGCGCTGTCCCAAGGCGTCTTCATGCCCGAGCGCACTCCCGAACAAGCGGCAGCCCTGGAGAAACTCGAAACTGCCCTGGCATTGGTGGAAGGTTGGGTGGACGAACTTACGGCCGCCGCCACCGAGAAGATGCTGCCGTCCGCCGTCGCGCTTCGCGAAACCGTGCGGCGGCGCCGCGCCACGGGAGGACCCGCCGAACACGCGTTCTCCTCGCTGGTGGGGCTCGAGCTGCGCCCGAGGCGCCTGCGCGAAGCGGCCCCCTTGTGGGCCGCGCTGAAGGACGAACGTGGAATCGCCGGCCGCGATGCCATCTGGCAGCACCCCGATTTGCTCCCCACGGCACATGACCTCGACGATCCGGCGGGCTTCACCGAACGGCGCCGCCTGGCTGAAGCCAGCGACACCGAAGTGGATGATGCTCTGCAGAAGCTCCTCGAAGGTGGCTACGACGCTCCGAAGGATGAGGAGAAAGAGGCAGACAGTCCCGAGGCTCCGAAGCCTGAAGACGGAGAATCGACTGACGACACCGAGCCCGGAGGGCCCAAAGCTTAGCGGCTCTTCAAGCGCCTAATCGGCGTCGGCGTCCCGGCCCCCGGCTGGTGCGCCGGCGCCTTCTTCATCAGGTCCAAGCCCCCGCGAGGTCGCAAAAGCGACACCCTCAAGGAAGGCCTTGGCCCGCTGTGTTTCGGGATAGGCCTCGAGCAGGCGCCAAAACGCGGCGTTGTGCCCGGCAACCAGCAGATGGGCGAGTTCGTGGAGCAACACGTAATCGATGACCCATTGCGGCATGGCCTGGAGCTTGTCCGAGAGCCGGATGGTCCCGTCCGCTGGAGTAGCCGAACCCCACCGTGACCTCTGGTTGCCGACCCAGCGGACCGACGTCGGGCGGGCCCGCCCACCCAGGTACTTTGCGGACAGTTCACCGGCATGGGCCGCGAGGGCAGCATCGCTCGCGGGTTTCCTTCCACCCGGGCGCCGGGCGCCCCTCTCCCCCTGGCGCTTGAGCTTGTCCAGCATCCGCCGGACCCATTCGTTCTCTTGGGCCTTCGTGAAATGGGCGGGGATCGCGACAACGGCGTTTCCGTCCTCCCAGAAAGCCGCAACGGTACGGCGACGGCGGGCTGAGCGACGAACGACGACGGGCGCGCCGTCCTCAGTTGTCAGCGGCGACGCGGGCTGGGCCGTGAGCCGGGGCACTAGGCGGATCCGCTCTCGACCAGAACCGCCAGCACGGCTTCGCCGTACTTTTCCAGTTTGGAGGGCCCGACACCGGCGAGATTTGCCAGTTCCTCAAGGGACGCCGGCCGGGCCTCGGCGATCGCCGTCAAGGTCGCATCCGTGAAGACAACGTAGGCGGGAACGTCGTTGCTCAGGGCCTCTTCCTTGCGCCATTGCCGCAAAGCTTCGAAGGTCTGTTCCTCGTACGTCGGCGGACATTGGCTGCAGCGGCCCACTTTGCGTTCGGCGCCCGTGGCGAGCATCGTGCCGCAGACCCTGCACGACGCCGGCGCTGCCGCCTTCCGCCGAGGCGTGGCGCGGCTGCGCGCGCTGGCCCCGAGCACCGAATCCGGGCGAAGGCCGTCGAGGAAGCGCGAGGGCTTGCGGTTGGCGCGGCCGCCTGGCGTGCGTGCCGTGGACCAGGACAGATTCAGGTGCTCCCGCGCCCGCGTGATCCCGACGTAGAGCAGCCGGCGTTCCTCGTCAACGCTCTCAGGGGTGTCGGCGAAGGAAATGGGCATCAGGCCCTCGCTCAGGCCCACCAGGAACACGGCATCCCATTCCAAGCCCTTCGCGGCGTGGAGCGATGCGAGCGTCACACCTTGGACGGTGGGTGCGTGCTGGGCCACCGACCGTTCCTGGAGTTCGTTGACGAACTCCATCAACGTGAATTCCGGCCCGCGGCTGACGACGAGTTCGTCCGCCAGCGCCACGAGGGCTGCCAGCGACTCCCAGCGTTCGCGGAGTGCGCCGCCACTGTGCGGGGCGGAGTCCGTGTAGCCGAGCGAAGCCACGATGTCCCGGACCAGTTGCCCGAGTGGCTCCTTCGCCGAATCCTCGGCAACGGCACGCGTGGCGGCGCGCAACTGCAGGATGGCGTCGCGGACTTCCTTGCGCGCAAAGAACCGCTCGCCGCCCCGCAACTGGTAGCCGATACCCGCCGAGGCAAGGGCTTGCTCATACGCTTCCGATTGGCCGTTCGTGCGGAACAGCACAGCAATCTCGCTTGCCTTGGTACCGGCGTCGATCAATTCCCGGATCCGGCCCGCGACCACGGCCGCCTCGGCCTCGTCGTCGGGACACTCCATGAACCGCGGCTCTGGTCCGGACGGGCGCTGGGCAAGCAGCTGGAGGGGTTTTGCCCAAGCGGCATCGGCAACCATTCCGCCACTGCGGCGGGAGCCCAGGAGATCGTTGGCCAACTTCACTACTTGCGGCGTGGAACGGTAGTCACGAACCAGTTTGACCACCGTTGCCGAAGGGTATTGGGCCTTGAATCCCAGAAGATGCTTGGGGGAAGCCCCCGTGAAGGAGTAGATGGTCTGGCTGGCGTCGCCCACAACGCAGATTTCGTCGCGCCCGCCAAGCCACAGTTCCAGCAGCCGCTGTTGCAGCGGGGAAACGTCCTGGTACTCATCCACCACAAAATGCCGGTACTGCTCGCGGACCGTAGCTGCCACTTTCGGGTCTTCCTGGAGGATGCCCACGGTGATCAACAGGACGTCCTCGAAATCGATGACGTTGCGGTCAGTCTTTACGTCCTCGTAGGACTGGAAAACCCGTGCGACGGCTGTCAGGTCGAAGCCTCCCGGGGTGCCCCGGCCGTGCGCGTTTTCAAGGTAGTTGGCGGGCGTCAGCATGGAAACCTTGGCCCACTCGATCTCGGCCGCGAGGTCACGGATGGAAGCACGGTCGGTACTCAGCCTGAGCCGCCGCGCGGCTTCGGCGATCATGTTCGCCTTGTGGTCCAGCAGGTTCGGCAGGACGCCGCCGATCGCCTGCGGCCAGAAGAACTGCAGTTGCCTCAGCGCTGCGGCGTGGAAAGTTCGTGCCTGGACGTTCCCCACGCCGAGGTCCCGTAGCCGGCTGCGCATCTCGGCGGCGGCCCGGGAGGTGAACGTGACAGCCAAGAGGCGCTGCGGACTGTAGACGCCGGAGTGGACGCCATAGGCGATTCGGTGCGTAATAGCCCGGGTTTTTCCGGTACCAGCTCCGGCGAGGACACACATGGGTCCCTTGAGGTTGCTGGCGACCTCCCGCTGCTCGGCGTCAAGGCCGCCAAGGATCCGGTCCTCGAGTGAAATGGTGTCGCCGAAAATGCCGCCTGTCACTGCTGGAGGTCCTCGATGACGCCGCCGTACCAGTGCTCGATCAGGGAACGCGCAATCGAAAGCCTCGTTGAGATGGTGATCTCGCCGCTGAGCACCGCCTCCTGGAGTTCCTCGCGGCTGAACCAGCGCGCCCGGGTGACCTCGACGCCGTCGGGCCGGGCCTCGACGTCGTCCGTCGTGGCGGTGAACCCGAGCATGAGAGAGGCTGGAAACGGCCACGACTGCGAGCCGAGGTACTGGCAGGCGGTGACCCGTATGCCCACTTCTTCCCCGATTTCGCGAACAACTGCCTGTTCAAGCGACTCCCCTGGCTCAACAAAGCCGGCCAGCGTGGAGTAATTCTTGGCGTCAAGCGGCCCGCCGCCACCCAGGAGCAGCCTGCCGTCGGATCCGACCACGGTAACAATGATGGCCGGATCGGTCCTCGGATAGTGCTCCGACTGGTCGCGCGGGCAGCGCCGGACCCAGCCGGCGGCTTCGATTTCCGTGGGAGTCCCGCACTTCGGGCAGTGCGTATGGGTGGCATGCCAATTGGAAATCGCGCTGGCCTCGACAAACAAGGCGGTGTCCATGGCACCAAGGCGGCCGGCTACCTCCCGGAATCCCGCCCAGGAGGCGCCGGACGGAAGGCCGGCGACTCCAGGCGAAACCGGCTCAGACGGGACGAACAGGACGATTGGAGTTTGCGCCGACAAAGAGGAATCGGCCAGAGTCCGGCCGAGATAGATGGCAGTGAGCGGTCCGCCGGCGGCCTGAAGGGATTCAAAGAGCGGCGCGGCCTCGCCAAACCACAACTTGTCCTCGACGACGAGGGCTTGGCGCTCCGACAGCACCATGGCCTTGGCCGAGCCTGACGAGATCACTCCGTCAAGCATCCCCGGTTTCAGCCGCTCGGCAGATCCGCGGTCAACCATGGCAGGGCGCACCGGAAGAACGGTATCGATAAGGTGGTTTGCCGGCGCCTGGAACTCGGTGAAACTCATGTACCTACCGTACTGACTCGCACCGACAATTGACATTTGGATCGTTCAGCGGGGCAGGCCCGCGGACCCTGTTTTCCAGTGGATCTGAAGACTCGCCGCACTGCCTCGCTGCGACGGGCGCTTGTCAATCTACCGTGGAGGCGTGAGAAAAACACCGTTCGAACTGGCCGCTATAGCTACTGCGGCGGTGCCCGGCCTGACGCCGATGGCTGCCGCCTCCGCCCCGGATGATGCTGCCGATTTCGATTCGGCGCTTCTCCTGGACGCCGACGGCAAGCGCTGGCGTGTCCGTTCGCCGCGCCATCCGGAAGCCAGCGCCCGGCTGGAAACCGAATTCATGATTCTGCGGGCTTTCACGCCGGCCATCCGGGCGGAGCTGCCCTTCTTGATGCCCACTGTGGCCGGAACCGTTCGCCAAGGTGCGCTGAGCACCTTTGTCTACGCCCACCTGGCCGGGGCCACCCGCAGCATCGAAGAGTTGTCCACCTGCAGCGATGCCTTGGCCAAGGAGATCGGCACGGCGCTGGCCGCCGTCCACGACCTTCCCCAATCCCTCGTCAAGAACGCCGATCTTCCCAGCTATACGGCCAACGAATTCCGCCAGCGAAAGTTGAACGAACTGGACCAGGCCGCCACCACGGGCAAGATTCCGCCCTCCCTGCTCCGACGCTGGGAGCACGCGCTGGAAGACGTGGCCCTGTGGCGCTTCAACCCGTGCGTGGTCCACGGCGACCTCCATGAAGACAATCTGCTGGTCCACGGCGACAGCGTGTCGGCGGTGACAGGATGGACCGATTTGCGCGTCGGCGATCCTGCCGATGACTTCGCTTGGCTCGTGGCGTCAAACGAACAGAAGTTTGTTGAATCCGTCCTCCGTCACTACACGGAAGCCAGACGGGATACCCCTGACAGCCATCTGCTGCGGCGCTCGGCACTTCTCGCTGAATTCGCCTTGGCCCAGTATCTTGTCAAGGCCTTGGCTGCCGGTCACAGCGAGATGACGACTGAAGCCGAGGCGATGCTCAAATCCCTCGCCGAGGACATCGAACAGCAGGAAGCGTTGCTGGCCGAGGAGGCCGAGGCCGCCGCTGCGGAGCGCGCCGCCGCTGCGGAGCGCGCCGCCGCGGAGAGGCTGGCGGCGCCGCCAGTTGTCATTGTTTCGGAAGCAAAAGCTCCGGCGGGCGGCCCAGCGAAGCCCACAGTGAGCGTCACAGCCATCCCGGAGCCTGCTCCCGACGACGTTCCCGAGCTTCGCCCCGAACCCGCCGCCACCACGGCCTCGGTCCCCGTCCAACGGCTGGAGCCCGAGGCCTCCACGGCCTCGGTCCCCGTCCAACGGCCGGAGCCCGATGCCTCGGCGGAAGCCGCCGGGAAGCCTGCAGATGCTTCAGTGACAGGGACCGCCTCGACGCCGGCGTCGGCCTCCGAAGCGGACGACACGTCGACGACGGCCCTCCCGGTAGTGGAGAGCGCGCCGCTCCAGGACGCCAAGGACCGTTAGTGCCTCCCCGGGCAGGCTGCCCGGGTTTCGGTAGCCTAGCGGTTTCGGTTGCCTAGCGGTTTCGGTTGCCTAGCGGTTTCGGTTGCCTAGCCGTTTCGGGTGCTCAGCGCGGAGGCGATGATGTTCTCCAGTTCCTCTGCGGTGTCCAAGTCGTGGGGCCTCACCACCGAGTCGTCGGCAACGTAGTAGAACACGGCGCTGACGTACTCCAACGGCACACCTTTGAGCCGCGCCCATGCCAGCCGGTAGACGGCAAGTTGCACGGCACGGGTCTTCAGTTGCCTTCCGGCCGGCCGCTTGCCCGTCTTCCAGTCCACCAGTTCCCATGTCCCGTCCGCGCCGCGGAAAACGGCGTCAATCCGTCCGCGCACCACAACGTCGCCGATCCTTGTTTCCACAGGAACCTCGACGAAGGCCGGTGACCGGTGTGCCCATTCTGAGTTACGGAACGTCGCCACCATTTCGTCCAGTCCATACGCTTCGTCGATGTGGGAATCAGAGCCGGGCGCTTCGTCGAGGTCCAGCATGCCGGTGGTTCCGTAGTATTCCTCTACCCAGGAATGGAAAGCGGTGCCTTTGCGCGCCGAAATCCCGGGTTGCCGGGGCACCGGGCGCCTGAGCTGGGCCAGGACCGCTTGGGGATCGTCTCCCAGGTCGACGAACATGGATGCTGAGATGTGTCCGGGCAAATGGACGTCCTGGACCGGTTTCCGCTTCAACTGCCGTTCCAGCAACAGCTCGGCTTCGGCGGCCCAGCCGGCGGACGCCCCACGGAGGAATGCCGGAGGGGCATCACTGACCAGGGGCGAATCCGGCCGCAGTCCTTCGATCGAGTCCCTGACCCGGGTTGCCGCCGCCTCCATGGCCGCCCGCCGCCCGGGTACCAAGCGGAGCCGCTCCCCCGTGCGGGGGTCACTCGGGCCCTCAAGCGGATCATAGGGGAAGACGGCCACCTCCATGCCTACGGTCAAGGGACTCTCCGTAGGCAGGGCGTCTTCGCTCAGGGACTGCGGGTGAATTGCGGCCGATGCGGCGCCGTCGCGGCCTCCTGCGTCACCTGCGAGGCAGGCCAGCTCGGCCAGGAAGGGGGACGTCTCGGCAATTCCTGCGCGGGAGCCATTCCACGCGGCGCTCGATGCCCAGAGGAGGAACTTGGCGCGGGTGTAGGCGACGTAGGCGAGTCGCCGTTCTTCGGCCTCGCCGTGGTGCTGTACTTCCGATTTGAAGTCCTTTTCAGCATCCAGCCAGCCCTTCTGGTCGGGCTGGTCGAGATCCCATTGCGGGAGGTCCGCCCTGTCGCCGCGCAGGGGCCACGGCAGGGCTGCGGCACCGCTGGTCCACCGCGAGTCCCGGTTGCTCGGGAAAGCCCCGGCGTTGAGGCCGGGGACGAAGACAACATCCCATTCCAAGCCTTTGGAGGCGTGGACTGTCAGCAACTGCACGGCCTCGTGGTTCACCTCGGCGTCGGCCATGTCCAGTCCGCCTTCCTCGGATGCGGCCGCTTCAAGCCACCCCAGGAAAGCCAGGAGGTCCACGCGCTGCGAGGTCTGCAGGAAACCCGCAGCGGCGTCATGGAACGCATCCAGGTTCCGGCGGGCCTGGTGGATGCTCGTCCCTGGCTTGGCGGCGACCTCGATGTCCAGCAGCATGGCACGTTCCACCTCGCCGATCAGCGTGCTCAGATCGTCTCCGATGAATCCCCGCAGGTTCCGGAGCTCCGCAGACAGCCGGCTGAGACGGTCCAAAGCCGCCGGGCTGAGCGAGCGTCCGTGGCCGGAAGTCCACCCCGGGCGCGGCAGGAAGTCCAGCGCCTCCACAAGGCTGGCCGCATCGGTAATGTCGCTCTCAACGACCGTCTCCATCGGGCTTTCATCCGCCCTCAACGGATCTTCCGCGACGCCGTCTCCCGGACCGCCGTTGGACCGGCGCCTGGCCAGAAACTGGGACCAGTCGCGGAATGCCATCAGATCCGCAGTTCCGATCCGCCACCGGGCGCCCGCCAGCAAACGCATCAAGGCGTCGGAACGGCCGGGATCGGCCAGGACACGGAGCGCAGCCACGAGATCCACGACTTCCGGAGTATCGAGGAGCCCGCCGAGGCCGACAATTTCGTACGGGATACCTTGGGCTTCGAATTCGCGGCGCAAGCACTCCATCTGTGCCCGACGGCGGCAAAGCACCGCCATGGTGGGGGAAACGGGGGTACCGTCGGCCTCGGTTTCAAAGACTGTGCGGCGGTAGCGGCGGACGTCCCCGGCAATCGCCGCGGCTTCGTCTTGATCGGTGGCAAACCGTCCGAGAACAACGGTGCCGTCCACGGCTGCCGGGCTCGGTTGCAGCGGAGGCACTGCAACGGCGCTGTCTCCGGCAGCCGAGCCCGGGGCTCCCTCATTCGCGGCCGCCTTGTTCAGAGGGGTGGAAATGACATTGGCGGCAGCCAGGATGTTGCGCCCGTTCCGCCAGGCAGTGGTCAGATACGAGGTGGGCGCCGTGGCAAGGGATGCCGTTCCAGAGCTGTCTTCCACCCGGACGGGAAATTCCTGGACAAAGTGGAACAGCTGGCCTGCCGAGGCACCGCGGAAGCCATAAATGGATTGGTTGGGATCCCCCACCGCCGTCACGGCGTGCCCTCCCCCGAACAGTCGGGAGAACAGGACCAGTTGCGCGTGTGAGGTGTCTTGGAATTCATCCAGCAACACCACCTTGTAGCGGGCCCGCTCGGTGGCCGCCGCCAAGGGAATGTCCTGCGCGATCTTCGCAGCGAGCGCCACGAGGTCGCCGAAGTCGAGGACTCCGCGGTTTCTCTTGGCCTCTTGGTAGCGTCCCACCATGTCCGCGACGCTGGCCCTGGTCCGCAGCATGGCGCCGAGATCGCCGGCAGCTTGGCTTGGGTTCTTTTTCGCGGCAGACATGTAGGGCAATTGCGCGAATTCAGATACCCGGTCCATGAGCCAGCCCTGAACCTCGGCGGGTTCGCGCAAGTGCTCGGCGCACTCGCCGGCCAACTGCATCACAGCGTTGACCAAGGTGGACTTGGCGGCGGTGAAGTGCTCAAAGTCGCCGTCGTACGCTTCGACCACTTCGCTCGCGAGCTGCCAGGCCTGGGCGCCCCCCAGCAGCACGACGTCGCGCTCGATCCCCAGGCGCAGGCCGTAGTCGGACACGATCCCGCTGGCGTAGGAGTGGTAGGTGGACACCTTGGGTTCAAGCTCATCGGAGCCTGCAACCCCTTCAGGGAAGCCGTACTGTCCGTTGTCCGAGGACGCAATCCGCTGCAGGGTGGCCAGCTTGGCCCGGATACGGCTGGCCAGCTCCCCCGCAGCCTTGCGGGTGAAGGTGACGCCAAGGACCTCTTCGGGGCGAACCCACCCGTTCGCGACGAGCCACACGACGCGGTCCGCCATGGTTGCGGTTTTCCCTGATCCGGCGCCGGCGATGACCAGCCGCGGAGTAAGCGGCGACGCAATAATGGCGGCTTGCTCTTCTGTCGGACGGTTCCGTTCGCCAAGGATTTGGGCCAATTCGCCAGGCGAAAATCGCGGTTCCGGCAGTGCCCGGACGCCTTCTGCGGCGTCGCCCGGCTCGATTCCGACGAGTGTCTGGACGGTCATTCAGTGACCTGCTTTCCCCTGGCGCACAACGGGCAAATATCGGGCAGCCGGCAGCCGTGGCCTCCATGGCTGCCTTTCGAGGGATCGTGCCGTGCTTCGAAGCTTGCTCCGGCCATCAGCACGGAGGCCTCGCTGACGAGGTCCTGCGCCCAGTTGTCTCCCGGATCCAAGGGCTCCTGCACCTGGACCACGGGGGTCTTCGTCTTGGTTCCCAACTGGGCCAGGACGGCACCGCCGGGAATACGCCCCGGGCCGGGCAAGTCTTCGAATGCCCCGTGCAGCACCGCAGCCTGATAGGCGCCGAGCTGGGGGTGCGTGGCGAGTTCGGCCTTGCCGGGCTGGCGTTTGCCCGTCTTGAGGTCAACGATCACCAGCCTGCCCTCGGTGTCTATTTCCAAACGATCCACTTGGCCTCGGAGCACAGCGTTCCGGCCGGTGTCGGGGTCCTCGGTGGCGTGGCCCAGGAGCACCTCAGGCAATGAAACCTCGAAATCCGCTTCGACCGCGGCGAGGCTTCGGCCTTCGCTCCGCATGACAAGGACGTATTGTGCAAGTTTCCGGACCATCTGCTCGGCCCGTTGGAAGTCCAGCCTGCCTTCCCAGTTGTCTTTCATGCCCAGCGTCGGCCAGCGACGGACGAGCTCCGCGACATATTCGGAGCCGGAAGCTTCCGGCAGTTCCTGGGCAATCGCGTGGACCAAGGTGCCCAGGCTGCGGGCAAAGTCGGTAGCGGCTTCGCCACCGGCCGCCTGGACGAACCAGTCCAGCGGCGATTTGTGCACGGTTTCGACCTTCGAAGGAGAAACGAACACCGTGCCGCCCGCCGGCACTACCGGGGCCGCGCTGCTAAGCGGCGCCAGTCCCCACCAGGAATCCGGATGCGCGCCCGGCACCGCGGGCTCCGCGGTGGCGAGGTGGGCGAGCACACGCGCAGCTTCCGCGGCCTCCTCCGCTACGCCGGGACGGCCAAGCGCCGCATCGTCCGGCTGGACGCGCTGCCGCAGCTCAGCCACCAAGGCACGAAGTGTCATAGGGCGGCCGACCGGCGTGTACTCACGCTGGTACTGCCCCGGCTCCAGAGGTGCCACATAGTCGAGAAAGGCCGACTGCTGCTCGTCTTCCGAAGACACCGCCGTGCAGATGAGCACTTCCCGGGCACGAGAAACGGCCGTGGAGAAGCTGCGCAGTTCGTCGTAGCGGATGTCCCGGAGCCTGCTGAGCGGCCCGCGCTGCAAGGCATGCTCCACTCCATGTTCCACTGCGTCGGCAAATAGGGTACTCCCGAGGAGTTCACCCCGGAGCCTGGTATTGGGCCAGACACCTTCCTGCAGTCCTGCCACGATGACCACGGCCCACTCCCGCCCGGCCGCACTGGCAGGCGTCATGAGCTCCACGGCGTCCTCCACCTGGGCCCTGGCGGCAAGGGTGTCCATGGGAAGTTCCTGGCTGAGCAGGTACTCGAGGAACTGTTCGGGACCGGAGCCTGGGAGCTGGTCGACAAAGCGTTCAGCGGTGTGGAACAGGGCCATCATGGCATCGAGGTCCCGGTCCGCGCGCGCGCCGGCCGCTCCGCCGTCGAGCGCCATTTCAGTCCAGCGTGAAGCCAGCCCGGTGGCTTGCCACAACGCCCACAGCACGGTCTCCGCGTTGGCTCCGGGTTCGGCGGCAGCCGAACGTCCTGCCGCGATCATGCGGGCCAAGCGCCGGGCCGAGCTCCCCTCGATGCCGAGAGAGCCCAGCGCTCCCGGCTCCAGCAACGCTTCGACGAGCAACGCGTCGCTGGACCGTCCGCCTCCGCCCAGCAGCTCCTCCCTGCGCAGGGACTGCCGCAGGCGGCGCAACTCGATGGCGGTGGCCCCGCCGATCCTCGAAGTGAGAAGGGAGACGGCAGACTCCGGCGTCAGTTTGGCAGCATCCAGCACCACGCCGTAGACCTCGAGGAGGGGACGGACAGCCACTTCGTCACGGACAGCGGAATCAGCGACGGGGACACGGACCGGTATTCCCTGACCGCTCAGGTAGCGCTGAAGTTGAGCCAATTGCCCACCGTTGCGGACAATCACGGCGATGTCGCCGAACTCGCGGTTCTCACGCAGCTGGGCTTCGAGGATGCGCTGTGCAACGTAGCGCAATTCGTGGACCGTGGACGGAAGGACGTGGGCTTCCACCCGGCCCGCGGCCTGCCCTCCCCCGGAACGGGCCCCTTCGGCCTTTGTGGGAAGCGGGTCCAGGCGCCGGGCCAGTTGGCCCCCCGCACGCTGCGAAATGCGCGCCGCCACGCCGGTCCACGCTTTCGCGACACTCGGGAGGTGGCGGTGAGTGTGCCACAGGGGAAGCTCCCGCACGGTGCCTTCAAGACCTCCAAGGAGCCGCGGCAGTTCGGCGACGAGGTCCGGACGGGCGCCGCGGAACCCCTGGACCACGGTGTCCGGGGAGGACGCCACCAAAACGTCCTTTCCTTCGGCGATGTCCGCGAGCAGTTCAAACACAGCGGGATTTGCCTCTTGGACGTCGTCCACCAGGATCAACTGAAGCCGTTCGCGCTCTGCCGCCAGGAATCCGGGCGAGTCCTGGAAGATCTGGCGTGCGGCGGTGATGATTCCGGCCGGATCAAAGGCTTCCGGCATCCGCAGGTCCAGGACATCCCGGTACTCCGAATAGAGGTCCGCGGCGGCGATCCAGTCCGGCCTGCCGCACTCGTAGGCGAGGGACGTGAGATCTTCCGCCGTCCGGCCGGATTCGATGATCCGGTCGAAAAGCTGCCGGATCTCCTGCCGGAACCCGCGCGTGGGCAGCGCGGCGGACAAGTCCTGCGGCCAAGGTAGTTCAAAACCCGGCCGGGCGTGCCCCTCCAGCAGTTCCTTTATGATGAGGTCCTGTTCGGGCCCCGAGAGCAACTTGGGCGGCCGCTGCAGCGGCAGCGCACCCTCGGCTTTGGCCCGCCGGATCAGATCGAAAGCGTATGACGCCCAGGTGCGCGCCGGCGTCGTGCTCAAGCTGCGGTCCAAGCGCCCGGTGAAGGTGTCACGCAACGCCGACGCCGCATGCCGGCCGGGTGCGAGAATCAGGATCCGTTCCGGATCCAGGCCGTCGCGCTGGACACGCCGGACGGCGGTTTCCACCAGGACGGTGGACTTTCCAGTGCCCGGCGCCCCCGGCACCAGCACCGGCCCGGAGCCGTGCGGGAGCCCGACGACGGCGGCCTGGTCGGCGGACAACTCCGGCGCCGCGTAGTGGACCTCGCGCGGGGGAAGCAGGCGCAAGCGGGCAGACGCGTGCGGCGGCTGTGCTTGCCGCGAATGTGCCTGCCCGGATTGTGGCTGGCGTGCCGGCGGCGTTGCTTCCTGGGGCGTTGCTTCCTGGGGCGTTGCTTGAGGTGGCGGTGTTGGACTCACACGGTCATTTCATCATCGGGTACCGACAATTTATGGAGCTGACGCTCGAGTTGCTCGGAGATCGCGTCGATGCTGTCAAACTCACGCTCGGTCGGAGCCCACCGGGCCAGGGCCAAGTCAACCCGCCAGCGCCCTTCTCCGGTCCGCAGATACTCAGCAAAGGCGCCGAGAAGCGGCGTTCCCTCGTCCAAGTAGTGGCGCAGCGCTTCCGCCTCAAGGCCCGGGGGCGCCTCACCGCTTGCGCGCAGTACCCGCCACCAAGCCACGGCGCTCCCGTGGTGGCTCATGACCGATCCGACCTGGCGGGGACCGCCCGAGCCCAGAAGCTCCGCAACATCTCCGTAGGACACAGCAACTCCCGGCGGCATGAGGTCGACGACGGCCAGGACCGCAGTGACAAACTCCATCCGCATGCCACCAGCCTAACGGCATCGGCCGCCGGATCGGCGCGGAAGGAGTGTCGCTCCGGTTCTTGTCGGAGGGCGCCGGTAGCGTTGACGCATGAGCTCCTGGAACATCCTCCCCCGTGCCGCGTTCGACCTTGAGACCACGGGACGGAACTCCCGTTCCGCGAGGATTGTCACCGCTTCCATCACGGTTGTGGACGACGACGGCGGCATCGTCAAGGAACTCGAGTGGTTGGCGGATCCCGGGGTGGAAATTCCCGCGGAGGCCAGCGACGTCCACGGCATCACCACGGAGAAGGCGAGGACCGAGGGCCGTCCGGCGGCAGAAGTGACGCGCGAAGTCGCCGCCGCACTTCAGGAGCTGTTCGACGGCGGCGTGCCTGTCATCGCGTTCAACGCCAGTTATGATTTCACGGTCCTGGCCGCCGAATCCGCCCGCTATGGAGTGCCGCAACTGAGCCGGTTCCCTGTGCTTGACCCGTACGTCATGAACAAGCAGGTCGACCGGTACCGCAAAGGCAAGCGGACGCTGACCGCGCTGTGCGAGGAATACGGGGTGAACCTTGAGAACGCCCACACCTCCGCTGCCGACGCGCTGGCCACCCTGCGTGTCCTCGATGCCATGGCCGGCAAATTCCCGAAGTTGCAGATGCCGGCCTCCAAGCTGCACCACCTCCAGGTCGATTGGGCCGCCGCGCAGGCCGCCGACTTCCAGAGCTACCTGCGCAAGACCAAACCGACGGCCGTCATCGAAGGGAATTGGCCGGTTCTTCCCCCGGAAGATGCCAGCCGCGGAGACTTCTAAAGCGTCCGGGTCCAGGTCCGTCGGCCCGGCACCCGCGTGATGGGACGCACGTCACATGGCGCGCATTGCCTGAAAGCCACCTGAGCGTCAGTCACGAATTCCCCTCGAGGCTGGAGTGGCGCGGCACTTCGCCTTCGGTTCGCACGCTGCGCTGAATTTAATTCGGATCTTTCGCGAATAGCGCGTCATATCGCCTTCAATTTATCGCTGAATGGGTCGATGACATAATTAAGTTTGGCGGGTCGAGTTCTGATATTGCGGCCCAAACCTGCTTTGGCTGCGTTCCCCGCCCGTCTCGATACGAACGTGTGTTCCCCGATGAAAGTGATTTGCTTGATGAAAATCAAAGCCTTGAAGTGGTTCTCCACTGTCCCCGTGGCTGCAGTCCTCGCCGTCTCCCTGGCCGCCTGCGGTGGCGGAGCGGGCACCAACAGCAGCGCCTCGCCAACCGACGCCCTCCAAGGCAGCGACCAGAAGACGCTGGACAAGTACACCACCAAGGACGTCACCCCGCTGGACAAGATCGACAAGTCCAAGCTGGGCCTCATCACCGATGGCACCCTCCACGTCGGCACCCTCTCGGACGCCCCGCCGAACATCTTCATCGACCCCTCCGGCAAGTTCACGGGCTACGACAACGAACTCCTGCGTGCCGTCGGTGCGAAGCTGGGCCTCAAGGTCGAGTTCGCCTCCACTGACTTCGCGGCACTCCTCTCCCAAGTCAAGAACAAGCAGTTCGACGTCGGATCCTCCTCGATCTCCACCACGGACAAGCGCCGCGAGTCGGTCGGCTTCACCAACGGCTACGACTTCGGCTACATGGCGGTCGTGACCAAGACCGATTCCAAGGTCAAGGGCTTCGCCGACCTCAAGGAAGGCGTCCGCATCGGCGTCGTCCAGGGCACCGTCCAAGACGACTACGTCACCAACACGCTCAAGCTTGAGCCCGTCCGCTTCCCGGACTACAACACTGTTTACGCCAACGTGAAGAGCGGCCAGGTTGACGCCTGGGTCGCTCCGTCGCAGCAGGCCACCGGCCAGGTCAAGGACGGCGACAACACCAAGATCGCCGAAAAGGTGGTTAACACCCAGAACTTCACCGCCTGGGCCGTGAACAAGGACAACAAGGCGCTGATTGACGCGCTCAACTCCGGCCTCGACGCGGTCATCGCCGACGGGACCTGGACCAAGCTGACGGCCGAGTGGTACAAGGACCGCCCGACCACTGCTGAGCAGACGCCGCAGGGCTGGAAGCCGGGCAGCAAGGCCGTCCAGATCCCGGCCAAGTAACCCCGGCGTTCCATGGATCTCCAGGAAATCCTCAAACAACTCGGTGAGACCTTCCTTGATTGGAAGGCGATGGGCGAAGTCATACCCAAGATGTTCGCGGTCGGCTTGCCGAACACGCTCGTCCTGGCTGTGACGTCGGGCATTATCGGATCGTTCCTCGGCATGTTGCTCGCCCTCATGGGGATCTCCCGGAATCCTGTCGCCCGGTGGATCGCCAGGGTCTACACGGATGTCTTCCGCGGGCTGCCGGCCGTGCTTACCATCCTCGTGATCGGCCTCGGGTTCGGACCTATTATCCGGCACATGACGGGCTCGACGAGTCCGTACCCGATGGCCATCGCGGCGCTGTCGTTGATGTCGGCCGCCTACATCGGCGAGATCTTCCGTTCCGGCATCCAGAGCGTGGACAAAGGGCAGCTCGAGGCCACCCGGGCCTTGGGGTTCGGCTACAGCGCTTCCATGCGCCTCGTCGTCGTACCCCAAGGCATCCGGCGGGTCCTGCCCGCACTCGTGAACCAGTTCATCGCGTTGATCAAGGAGTCTTCCCTCGTGTTCGTCCTGGGCCTCTTGGCCTCCGAACGGGAAGTCTTCCAAATCGGCAAGGATCTGGCGTCGCAGAGCGGCAACCTGTCCCCCTACGTGGCAGCAGGGCTGTTCTACCTGGTCATGACGATTCCGCTCACGCACTTCGTGAACTGGCTGGACCACCGCCTGCGTTCGGGCCGGCCTGAAAAGAAAGAGCCGGACGAGGCAGCCGCCGTCGTCGGGAAGGGAGCCCAGGCATGAGCGAATTTGCTTCGGGAACATTAACGGCCAAGGACATCCATTTGTCCTTCGGCTCGAACCATGTCCTGCGCGGCATCGACCTGCACGTCGAGAAGGGCACCACGGCCTCCGTGATCGGCCCGTCCGGCTCAGGCAAGTCCACGCTGCTGCGGGTCATGAACCGGCTTATCGAACCCGAGCGGGGCGACATCCTGCTCGACGGCCGTTCGGTCCTCAAGGACAACCCCGACGAACTGCGCCGGCGGATCGGCATGGTCTTCCAGCAGTTCAACCTATTCCCGCACAAGACGGTCGCGGAAAACGTTTCGTTGGCCCTGCGGAAATTGCGCGGGATGCCCAAGGACAAGGCACGGGAAGAGGCCTTGGCGCAGCTGGACCTCGTGGGACTCAAGCACAAGGCCGACGTCCGGCCAGCCAACCTCTCCGGAGGCCAGCAACAGCGCGTGGCGATCGCCCGCGCGCTGGCCATGAAGCCCGAGGTGATGTTCTTCGACGAGGCAACATCGGCCCTGGACCCTGAACTGGTCAAGGGCGTGCTCGCGCTCATGACCGACCTGGCCAAGGGCGGCATGACCATGGTGGTGGTAACCCACGAAATGGGCTTCTCACGGAACGTTTCCGATTCCGTGACGTTCATGGACGCGGGCGTCGTCGTAGAGACCGGCTCGCCGGAACAGCTCTTCACCGAACCGCGGACCGATCGTTTGAAGGGCTTCCTTTCGGACGTGCTCTAGCGCAGGCCCTGGGAAATCCCCGGCTTCCGGACGTAACACCCGCGTAGAGTATGCGGTGGTGAATCGTCCGGAAGCCGGGGATCTTTCGTACCTGGCTACTTCCCGTCTTTGACCTGGAGGACAGTCAAGGCCGCGGCATCTACTGATTTGCGGAATTCAGGGTCGGCCTGCGCCCGCTGCAGGACCTGGGTGAACATCGCCGGAACTGAAGCAGGGTCCGCGCACAGAACCATGGTGCCGCCCGCGGCGATGAACTTCGTTGCCCTGTCCCCCACGCTCCAAGGCGACAGTTGCACGGCATTGCACAGGTCATCGGACACGATAATGCCGGTGAACGCTGCGTCTTCCCGCAACATCGTGCGCATGATTGCCGCTGAAAACGGAGCCACGTTCTCCGGATCGATTTTGTCGTAGTAGGCGTTCGAAATCATGACCCACCGTAGCCCGGCATCGATCGCCGCCTTGAACGGCATCAGGTTGGGATCAGTCCGGGTGGTTTCCGTGTCGTGGACGTTCGCGCTGACGTCAGTGTTCAGGGTGACGCGCCCCATTCCGGGAAAGTGCTTGGCCACGGGCGCCACCCCGGCGTCCCGCAATCCTTCCGCCATCGCCTTCCCGTGCTCCGCTACCGCCGCGGCATTGAAGCCGAATTCGCGCTTGAACGCCCCGATGGGTTTGTTTGATGGCGCAAATTCGGGGCCGGGCACCGTATCCATTACGGGAGCCAGATCAACATTCACTCCGGCCTGCAGGAGTTGTGACCCCCAGTTTCTGGCGTCTGCGCGCAGCTGTTCGGGACTTGAGCTACCTTGGTCCAGGGCTGCGGGGATGGGCAGGAATCCGGGTCCCTTGAGGACTTGGACCTGGCCGCCTTCCTGGTCAGTCGCGACGGACAACGGTAACCCGCGGCTCGCGGCCGGGGAAACGGCCGCCTTCAGCTTTGACACAACCGATGCTGCCGCAGCAACGCCTGCCTCGCTTCGTCCCGCCAGATAGATATTACCGACGTGGTTGTTCAGGAGGTCGGCCACAGCGCTCGAATCGCTTCCGTCGGCCTTGGCTGCCACCATGAACAACTGGCCTACCCTCTGCTCCAGGGTCAGGTCCGCGAGACGCTGCTCCAGCGTCGGGTGTGGAGGCGGCGGCGGTTCAGCGGGGCTGGCCGGAGTAGCCGACGCAGCCGGCGATCCGCCCGGTGGCGAGGGGGAAAAACCAGGGACGGCATGCGGGGCGCTCGGCTTCGCGGACGGGCCCCCGGCCGCCGACAAACCGCGGTCAACGGTGTCGGCATGCGCCATTCCGGCGAATGCCGCTGCCGTCAGGGCGAAAAGGATGAGCACAGAGGTTCTGGATCGCTTGAGCAGATGAATCATCGCCTTGTCGATTCGGCCTTGTCGATTCGATCGATGCCCGCAGCCTGTTCCCGGCACGCATCGGGCGCAAGGAACAGGCTGCCAGGCATCGGAAAAGAGCGCAGATCAGGCAGTGGCCTCCGCGGCCGCCTTGGCCGCAGCGGGAAGAGCGTCGAAGATCCGGTTCATCGCGGCATCGTCGTGGGCAGCGGAGAGGAACCACGCCTCGAAGACCGACGGCGGCAGGTAGACACCGGAGTCCAGCATGGAGTGGAAGAACGGCGCATAGCGGAAGGCCTCCTGCGCCTGGGCATCTGCGTAATTGTGGACGCCGTTGGCCGAAGTGCCGAAGGCCACGGAGAAGAGATTTCCTGCCCGCTGGATGGAATGGTCCACGCCGGCGGCGTCCAGCGCCGATGAGAGAGCCGCAGAGAGGTCCAGTGAGCGGGCATCCACGAAGCTGTAGACCTCAGGGGTCGCGAGCGACAGGGTGGCAACCCCTGCAGCCATCGCCACCGGGTTCCCGGACAAAGTTCCCGCCTGGTACACCGGGCCCAGCGGCGCAAGGTAATCCATGACGTCGGCACGCCCGCCGAGTGCCGCCGTCGGCATGCCGCCGCCAATGACCTTTCCGAAGGTCAGCAGGTCGGGCACCCAGCCTTCCTGGCGGCCGGTGAGGCCCCAATAGCCTGCATAGCCGGTGCGGAAGCCGGTGAGCACCTCATCCAGGATCAACAGGGCGCCGTGCTCGCGGGTGATGCGGGACAGCCCTGCGTTGAAGCCTTCGTTCGGCGTGACGACCCCCATGTTCGCAGGAGCGGCTTCCGTGATGACGGCAGCGATGTTGTTGCCGTGCGCAGCGAATGCGGCTTCCACCGCGCCGAGGTCGTTGTACGGCAGCACAAGGGTTTCAGCCGCTGCGGCTTCGGTGACGCCGGCCGAACCGGGCAGCGCCATGGTGGCAAGGCCGGAGCCGGCCGAGGCGAGCAGCCCGTCGAGGTGGCCGTGGTAGCAACCGGCGAACTTCACGATCAGGTTCCGGCCGGTGAATCCGCGGGCAAGGCGCACTGCGGTCATGGTTGCCTCGGTGCCCGTGGACACCATGCGGATGCGTTCCACGGCGGATACGCGGTCCTGGACGATCGCGGCGAGGTTTGCCTCATCCGGCGTCGAGGCCCCGAAGGACAAGCCACGGTCGACGGCGGCGTGTACGGCGTCGAGGACTGCCGGGTGTGCGTGGCCCAGGAGCGCCGGGCCCCACGAGCAGACGAGGTCGACGTAGTCGCGGCCATCCGCATCGGTGAGGTACGCGCCCTTCGCCGAAACCATGAACTTCGGGGTGCCGCCGACGGAGCCGAAGGCACGCACCGGCGAGTTGACGCCACCGGGCATCAGTGAACGGGCACGGTCGAACAGCTGGTCGGAGACAGGGGTGTTTGAAGTCATGGTGTCCATTCTTTCAGGGATTCGGGACGGTTCAGGCGCCGGAATGACGGCTCAAGCGCCGGCAAGCTGCTCGGCCACCAGCGGGGCAACCACAGTGCCGAAGAGTTCGATGCAGCGCATCATGGATTCGTGCGGCAGGGTTCCGTTGCTGTATTTGAGGTCGAAACGGTCCACGCCGAGGTTGCGCTTCAGCAACACGATCTTCCGGGCAACCGTTTCCGGGGATCCGACATACAGGGCTCCTTCGGGTCCGCACATTGCGTCGAACTCGTCCCTGCTCGCCGGTCCCCAGCCGCGCTCGGCGCCGATGCGGTTGCGCTGGGCCAGCCAATGCGGGAAGAGTTCCTCCCGGGCCTCTTCGTCGGTCGGGGCAACATGGCCGGGCGAGTGCGTGGCAATTTGCTGCATGGGCTGCCCGTATTTTTCCATTGCCTCGCGGTAAAGCTCCACGAGCGGGGCGAAGCGGCGCGGTTCCCCGCCGATGATCGCGAAAATGATCGGGTAGCCATATTGGGCGCAGCGCAATACGGACTCAGGAGTACCGCCCACACCGATCCATGTGGGCAGCAGGTGGTGTTCAAGCGGCGGAAAGACGCTCATTCCGCTCACGTTCGGCCGGGTGCGGCCTTCCCAATGCACCGGCTTCTGGGCCCGGACCTTGTCGAACAGTTCCAGCTTCTCCTCGAACAGGACTTCGTAGTCCGCCAGGTCCAAGCCGAACAACGGGAACGATTCCACGAACGAGCCGCGTCCCAACATCACTTCCGCCCGGCCGTTGGAGAGCGCGTCAACTGTGGAAAAGCGCTGGAAGACCCTAATGGGGTCATCGGAGCTGAGCACGGTGACCGCCGAGCCGAGTTTGATCCGCGATGTCCGTGCGGCCGCGGCGGCGAGGAAAACTTCGGGCGCCGAGACGGCGAAGTCGCGCCGGTGGTGCTCCCCCACCCCAAAAGCATGGAGCCCGACGGCGTCCGCCAGTTCCGCTTCCGCCAACAGCTCCCGCAGCACCTGGGCGTGGGGTTTCGGGTTGCCTTCGGCATCGACCCCGGCGTCACCGAAAGTATTCAGCCCGAGGAGTATCTCCTTGGGTCCGACAGGGGCTGTGGGCGTGGAAGCGGCGTCGGTCATCAGGACTCCTTAAGCCAGCCGGCAAGCTCTGACGCCCAGTACGTCAGCACCATGTTGGCACCGGCCCGCTTGATGCCGAGCACGGATTCTGTGATGGCGCTCCGGCGATCGATCCAGCCGTTCGCGGAGGCCGCTTCGATCATGGCGTATTCACCGGAGATTTGGTAGGCCGCTACGGGAACAGGGCTCATGGCGGCGACATCGGCGAGGATATCGAGGTAGCTCATGGCCGGCTTGACCATCACCATGTCCGCCCCCTCTTCGAGGTCCAGTTCCACCTCGATGATGGCTTCCCGGCGGTTGGCGGCGTCCATCTGGTAGGTGCGGCGGTCGCCCTTGAGCTGGGAATCCACTGCTTCCCTGAAGGGGCCGTAAAAGGCGGAGGCGTACTTTGCCGCATAGGCCATGACCGCAGTGTTCTTGTGTCCGGCGTCCTCAAGGGCCTGGCGAATCACCGCGATCTGGCCGTCCATCATCCCGGACGGCCCCAGGACCTGGGCACCGGCGTCGGCCTGCGCTACCGCCATTTGGGCGTAGATTTCGAGGGTGGCGTCGTTGTCCACGTAGCCGTTGGCGTCAAGGACACCGCAATGGCCGTGGTCGGTGAATTCGTCGAGGCACACGTCGCCCATGACCACCAGGTCGTCGCCGACTTCTGCGCGGACGTCGCGTATGGCCTTGTTCAGCACGCCGTCGGGATCCAGGGAGGCGGTGCCCCGCGCATCACGGACCGCGGGGACACCGAACAGCATGATTCCGCTGACGCCCCGTTCCACGGCTTCGGCGGCGGCACGCTTGAGCGAGTCCGTGGTGTGCTGCACGACGCCGGGCATCGAGCTGAGCGGGGCCGGTTCGGTGAGTCCTTCGCGGATAAAGGCCGGCAGGATGAGGTCCGCGGGCGCCAGCCGGTGTTCGGCGGTCATCCGGCGGATGGCGGCGGTGGTGCGGAGCCGGCGGGGCCGGTGGTTTGGAAAGCTCAACTTTCGTTCCCTTCGGTGTCGAATACGGTGCAGAGGGCGGCCACGATGCCGGCGGGTGTGGGTTCCTTGGCGATTGCCGCAACGGGGATGCCGAGAGCGTGAGCCTCTGCCGCCGTCGAGCGCCCGATCGCAATGAACCGGCAATCATGCAGCGGTGCCAGTGAGGCGTGAATGCGACGGGCCGCACTGGGCGAAGCGGCGACGACGGCGTGGAGCCGGCCGCCGGAAAGCTCGGCCTTGGCGGCTTCCGGCGTGAGCTCCGGAGCTGCGGGCTCCTTCCCCTCGTGCCACCCGTTCGCTGCTGCCAAGGCGGCAGTCAGCCGGCGTTCGGGGGCCGCCGGATAGTCCACGGTGTGATACGCCGTCAGTGCCTGGACCAGGGCGCCCTTGGCTTCGATACCGTCCGCCAACGTCGCATCGGCGATGTCCGCTTGGGGCAACAACACGCTGGCCGGGCCTGCCGGCCAGACGGAGACGAGCCCGGCGGCCGACTGGACGTCCTCCGGTGCGAGGTCCACGGCAATCCCTTCCGCCTCAAGGACGCGCCGGCTCGACGGACCGATCGTCGCGACCCGGACGGAATCCGGAATCAGGTCCTTCAGCTCCAAGCGACGCTCGGCCGCCTTTTCCGTCAGCGCGCGCACCGTGGTGATGCTGCTGACCACCAGCCAGCCGTACGCTCCCGCTCGGAGGGCGTCCAATGCGACCTCGAGGGAATGCTGGTCGCGGGCACGCTCGAAGTCGATCAAGGGCAACAGGAGCGGCTCGGCGCCCGCTTCGCGGAGGGCAGTGACGAGCGGGGCGGCACGATCCGGGCTGCGCGTCACAAGAATCCGGGCCCCTTCAAGGACCCGGGCTTTACCCGCTTTCGCCGCGCTGTGCCGTCCCATGGTCTCCTGTCGGCTCCGGTTATCGGGACGCCGCAAGATCTGTGATGTCCGCAGCACCAGCGGCAAGCAGGAGCTCCGCGACTTCAATCCCCAGCAACGTCGCCCCCACTTCGGTGAGTCCGTCGGTGGCCTTTTTCTCACGCACCGACTTGCTCCCGTCCACGGCACAGACTACCGCTTCCAAGTAGAGCATGCTGCCCTTGCGGTAAGCGTAGGCGCCCACCGGTGCAGCGCATCCGGCTTCGAGGCGGGCAAGGACAGCCCGCTCCGCGGTGACGGCGAGCCGCGTGTCTTCGTCATTGAGCGCGGCCAGGGCCTGGGCTAGCACGCCTTCGGAACCCTCGGCCGGCCCCGATTGTCCCTCCGAGTCAGCGGTGCGGCACTCGATCGCGAGCGAACCCTGTCCGGGGGCGGGAAGCATGACGTCGGTGTCGAAGAGCTCCGTCACGACGTCGAGCCTACCGATCCGTTCCAGTCCTGCCGCCGCGAGGACGACGGCGTCAAGGTCGCCGCTCTTTCCGGGAACCAGCGCGTCGTCGATGTTCCCCCGGAGGCCCGGCACACGGCCCAGCCGGGTGTCCACGTTTCCGCGGATGTCGACGACGTCGAGATCCGGGCGGACGGAGCGCAGCTGGGCGGCGCGGCGCGGCGATCCGGTGCCGACCTTTGCGCCTGCCGGAAGGTCCGCCAGCTTGAGTCCGTCGCGGGCGCAGAGCGCGTCGCGGACGTCGACGCGTTTGGGGGTCGCGGCAATCGTGAGTCCGGGCGCGGCGCCCGTCGGGAGGTCCTTCAGCGAATGGACCGCGACGTCGCACGCGTTCGCCAACAGCGCGTCACGAAGGGCAGCGACGAACACGCCGGTGCCGCCCATCTGCGACAGGGATCCCGTCCTGACATCGCCTTCGGTCTTGATGCGAACCAATTCCACGGGGAAGCCCCCGACGGCGGCCAGCTGGTCGGCTGCCTGCTGGCTCTGGGTGAGCGCGAGCTTGCTCGCGCGCGTCCCGATCCGTACGGTCATTTCGCGCCTTCTCCCGCGGGGTAGGCATCATGTCCGGTGCCGACTGTGGTGTCCGCACCGGCAATCGTGGGCTTCTCGCCGCGGAAGTTCGCGCAGCAGCCCGGACGGCAGATGTCGTACCACGGCCCCAGACCGGTCACGGCGGGCCGATCGGCGATGTTATTGGCCACAGTCCGCTCGCAGATGAGGTCCACCAGCCCGGAGACGAATTTGCGATGCGTTCCCGGGGTTGGAACACGGGTGGCGGCGAGCCCGAGGTTCTTGCAGGTTTCCAGGGCCTCAGTGTCGAGGTCCCAGGCCACTTCCATGTGGTCGGAGACGAAGCCGAGGGGAACGATCACGACGCCTTTGATTCCCTGACCGGCTAGTTCCTCGATGGCGTCGTTGATGTCCGGCTCAAGCCACGGAATGTGCGGGGCGCCGGAACGGGACTGGTACACGAGGGACCAAGGTGCGGTCAGCCCGGATTCGGCTTCAACACGGCGGACCACCTCGGCGCCCGCCGCCAGGTGCTGTGCGACGTAAGCCGAGTCCTGCTCGAACTCGCGGGGCTCGGCGTCCGAACGCCCGGCGGCCTCGGCGTCACGGGTCGGAATGGAGTGGGTCGCAAACAGGATGTGCACCGGAGCATCCTGGAGGCCTTCCGCCGCCAGTTTCTCCTTGACCTCCGCGAGTCCTGCGGCAGTACCTTCCACGAAGGGTTCAACGAAGCCGGGGTGGTCGAAGTACTGGCGGACTTTGTCCACCTCGAGCTTGCCGTCGAGGCCGGTCTCGGTCAGGGCGATCCCGATGTCCTCGCGGTACTGGCGGCAGCTGGAGTAACAGGAGTACGCGCTCGTGGTGACCATCAGCAGCTTGCGGTGGCCGGCGTCGTAGGCTTCCTGGAGCGTTTGCGGGATGTAGGGATCCCAGTTGCGGTTACCCCACAGCACGGGCAGGTCGATGCCGCGCGACGCCAACTCCGCCTCAAGGGCGGCCTTGAGGTCCCTGTTTTGCTGGTTGATGGGGCTGATACCGCCAAAGGCGCGGTAGTGGTGGGACACCTCTTCCAGACGCTCATCCGGGATGCCGCGGCCACGGGTCACGTTGCGCAGGAACGGAATGACGTCGTCCTGGCCTTCGGGGCCGCCGAAGGAGGCGAGGAGGACGGCGTCGTACTCTTTGGGAGCCATGCGTCCTGCCTCGGTGACCTCATTAACCTCCGTGAGGCTGACCGGGCCGGCGGAGTGGCGGCCGCTCACGCGAGGACCTCGGCGATCTCCGCGGCGGCGATGCGGCGCCCGGTATAGAACGGGATTTCCTCGCGGACGTGGTTGCGGGCGTCGGTGGCCCGAAGGTGACGCATCAGGTCCACCAGGTCAACGAGTTCGGGTGCTTCCAGGCCGAGGATCCACTCCCAGTCGCCCAAGGCGAAGGAGGACACGGTGTTGGAGATGACCTGAGGGAAGTCGCGGCCGAGCAGCCCGTGGTCGCGCAGCATCTTTCCACGCTCCTCAGCCGGCAGGATGTACCACTCGTAGGAGCGGACGAACGGGTAGACGCACAGCCAGGTGCTGGGCTCGACGCCGCGGGCATAGGCGGGAACGTGGTTCTTGGCGAATTCGGCTTCGCGGTGGACGCCCATCGCGGACCAGACGATCTCGGTGCCGGCGAAGAGCGAGCTGCGGCGGATATCGCGGACGGCCTGCTGGAGGGCCTCGGGCTTGGCGCCGTGGAGCCACACCATGACGTCGGCGTCGGAGCGCATGGCGGAGACATCGTAGCTCCCGCGGAGGACCACGCCGCCCTCGGCGAGCTTGGCAGCCAGCTTCTCGAAATCCTGGACAGCGTCGGCGCTGCGCGTGACATCGGCCGACCGCTTGAAGACGGTCCACAGCGTAAAGAACTGCTCTTCGGATTCAGCAGTTTTAGTGACAGATTCGGCGGAAGTGTGGCTCATGGTACAAGTCTGCCCCGTCGATGCCGCTAAGTCGAAATGCACCACTTCTACAGGACGTAGAAGTGGTGCATCTCACAAAACCGCTTCGATTTGGGCAGCAGTGTCTGCAACCACCGCGGCCAGGCCGTTTCCGGCTAGCCAGCCGCCCACAACGGTCAGGCCGTCGGCTCCGGCGCAGATGCGGCGCACCTCGGCAACGCGCAGTTTGTGACCGACAGCGGCGAACGGCAAGGCGCCGGCCCACCGGACGACGTCCCAATCGAGTACGTCCTCCCGAGCGATCGGCACAGTCAGCAAGGCCGAGGCGTCGCGGAGCGCAGCCTCGAACAGGGCGTCGTCATCGAGCGCGGCAGCGGATGAGGCGGGGTCCGCGCCCTCGCCGCGCCCATAGGACAGGCGCAGCACGTGGGTTCCGGGTCCGGCTTCTTGCGCGAGCCAGTCCCATTTGGCCGTGGCATGCGTGAGCGCTTTCGCCTCGATGCCCGCGGTTTGCGGAGCGACGAGAATACCGGTGCCGCGCGGACGGGAGTCCAGTTCGGGCACGTCCACCACCAAGGTCACCAGGCTCACCAAGGGACCCGCGGCGGGACGCAACGCGGACAGCTCCGGAAGCGCCCCCTCGAGCAGCCCGACAGCGGCCGGACCGTCAAGCGCCACCACCAGCCGCCCGGCGTCGTACGTTGTGCCCGCGGCGTAGACCTGCCAGCCGCGCCCGCCGCGGTAGATCGACTCCACCCGCGCGCCGGAGACGAGGATGGCACCCAGCGAGCGCAGCTCCGCCACGAGGGCGGAGACCAGGGTGTTCATCCCGCCTTTCAGGCCGCCGACGGCGGATCCGGCCTTCGCCGTTCCGCTTCCGTTTTGCCGCGAGGCGGCTGCGCGTTGGCTCGCCACGGCCGCGGCCAAGGAACCGTGCTTGCGCAATGCCGCGCGTAGGCCGGGAGCCACCATGTCGACGTCGAGCAGTCCGGGGTCGGCTGAATGCACTCCCCCGACCACCGGTGAGACGAGCCGCTCCAGCACCCGTTTGCCCATCCGCAGCCGGACCAAGGAGGAGACGCTGGTGAGCTCGGCGGAGGTGCCCAACGATGCGGGCAGATAGCGGTCGAGCGAGGCCCGCAAGGAGCCGGCGAAGCCCAAGGAACGCCGCACTTCGGGATCCCAGGGGTTCGCCGGAATTCCGAGCACCCCGGTCTTGGGCAGTTCCTGCGCACCGTCCGGCAACTGCACCCAGGCACCCCCGGGATGCGGTGCCACGATATTGTCCCCGAGCCCGAGATCGCGGGCGAGATCGGCCACGGCAGTGGAGCGCGTGGCGAAGGACTCGGCTCCGCTGTCCAGCTCAAGGCCGGCCACCGTGTGGCTTCCAACGCAACCGCCCCAGGCGTCGCTCGCTTCGAGCACGGTGACGGCGAATCCGGCTTTGGTCAGCTCCCGGGCGGCGAGCAGGCCGGAAATGCCGCCGCCTACCACGACGGCGGTGGTGCCGGGCTGGGTGTGCCCGCGGCCCATGACCGCTAACCCGCCGGGATCGAGTGGATGAGTTCCACGACCCGGGTGAGGACCGCGGGGTCCGTCTCCGGGGGCACGCCGTGGCCCAGGTTCAGGACGTGGCCCGGGGCTTCGGAACCTGCGGCGATCACCTCGCGCACATGGGCTTCCAGGACCTCCCACGGCGCGGAGAGCAGCGCGGGATCAATGTTGCCTTGCAAGGGCACGGTGCCGCCGAGCCGCCGGTTTGCTTCGTCAAGGGGCAGCCGGTAGTCCACACCGACGACGTCCACGCCGACATCGCGCATGGCGACGAGCAACTCGGACGTTCCCGTACCGAAATGGACCAGCGGCGCGCCGAGGTGCCGGACGTGGTCAAGGGCGCGGGTCGAGGCGGGTGCAACGCACTTGGCGTAGTCGGCCAAGCCAAGGGAACCGGCCCACGAGTCGAACAGTTGCCCTGCGGAAGCTCCCGCTTCCAGCTGGGCCCGGAGGAACATGCCGGAGGCGTCGGCCGCCCAGTTCGCCAGGGCCGTCCAGGTCTCCGGATCGGCGTGCATCATGGTGCGCGGGCCGAGGTGGTCCCGGGAAGGCTTGCCCTCCACCATGTATGCGGCGAGCGTGAACGGCGCACCGGCGAAGCCGATCAACGGCGTAGTGCCAAGCTCCGCCACCGTCAGCCGCACGGCCTCACGGATCGGCTCGAGGGCGTCCCACGTCAGTTGCGGCAGGGCGGCCACGTCGGCAGCGGTGCGGACGGGCTTGTCAAGGACCGGGCCGACGCCGGGGACGATGTCCACGCCAACGCCCGCCAGCTTGAGCGGGATCACGATGTCGGAGAAGAAGATGGCGGCATCGACGCCGTGGCGGCGCACGGGCTGCAGGGTGATCTCGGAGGCGAGTTCGGGCCGGAGGCAGGAATCCAGCATCGCGACGCCTTCACGGACTTTCAGGTATTCCGGCAACGAGCGGCCGGCCTGTCGCATGAACCACACCGGACGGCGGGACGGCTTGCCTCCGCGGTACGCCTGGATCAGCGGGGAGTCGGCGGTGCGGCCATCCATGAGCGGGTGGCTCGCATCGAGGCTCGGGGCGGTGCCGGAAACGCCGTCGACCGGCACAGAGTGAGGCAGTGCGGAACTGGAAGTCATGCCATCGATTGTGCCGAAGATCCGGGCCAAAAGATAACGACAGCCTGTCCCACACCAACCCGGGTGACGGGCATCACTCCTGACAGTGCGGAGAAGCACCTCTGTCCGTTGTTCTACAGGGCACCGAAAAAGCTATGATTGCTTTGCTGTGGTTCTTTTCTCATTGGTGGCTACACACGCCGACATCGATCTCGAGACCGTCGCTCAGTTGAGCAACGGTTCATCCGAGGTTGCCTCGTCCGCCCTGGCCGATTCCCAACTTGTCTCCGGCGCCGTGGTCCTCGCCACCTGCAACCGCTACGAAATCTACGGCGAAACGCCGCAGGCCGAGAATCTCGAAGCTGCCCGCTCCGCGCTTGTCACGCAGATCAGTGGCCTGAGCGGACTCAACGAGCAACTCGTCTCACGCGCCTTCACCACGCACACCGGTCCTGAGGTCAGCAGGCACCTCTTCGCCGTCAGCGCCGGACTGGACTCCGCCGTCGTCGGCGAACGCGAGATCGCCGGCCAAGTGCGCCGGGCCCTCATCACCGCCCAGCACGAAGGAACCGCGAGTTCCGGGCTGGTCCGCTTGTTCCAGGCCGCCTCCAAGACGGCCAAGGATGTCGGAGCCCAAACCGCCCTCGGTTCGCGGGGCCTGTCCATCGTTTCCGTTGCCCTGGACCTCGCCACCGACCTCTCCGAGAATGCCGACTGGAGCACCAAGAAGGTAGTTGTCTTCGGGACGGGGGCCTATGCCGGCGCCACGATGTCGCTGCTTCGCGATCGCGGCTGCACCGATGTCTCTGTCTACTCGTCTTCCGGCAGGGCCGAGGCTTTCGTGGCGACCCGCGGCGGGACCGCGCTCGACGCCGAAACCCTTCCCGCCGCAGTCGCAGCCGCCGATGTCATGATCGGTTGCAGCGGATCGGACACCCGCGTTGAGGCTTCCGAGCTTGCAAGGGTCCGGGCTGCGTCCACGCAGCCGCTCATCGCGATCGACCTCGCGCTCAGCCACGACTTCGATCCCGCGGTCGGCGAGCTCGACGGCGTCGAACTCCTGACGCTCGAATCGGTGCGGCTCGCGGCGCCGCAGGAGCAAGCGGAGTCGCTGGCACAGGCAAGCACCATTGTTTCCGGCGCGGCTGAGGCCTTCGAGCAAGAGCGCGAAGCCCGCTCCGTAGACTCGGCCATCGTGGCCCTTCGTCGCCACACCATGAACGTGCTCGACGCCGAGATGGAGAAGGTCCGGGCCCGGCACGGCTGCACCGCCGCGGCCGAAGAGGTCGAGTTCGCGCTCCGCCGCATGGTCAAGCAACTGCTCCACATCCCCACGGTCCGCGCACGCGAACTCGCCGCCAGCGGCCAGCAAGACGAATACGTGGCCGCCCTCGAAGCCCTATACGGCATCCAGGTGGAGCAACAACCGCCTGCGGCACCAGCAGCTGAGTGCCCGGTGGACCACCACCAGTCACCTGGCCAGGCTGAAAGCGCGTAGCCCCCTCGACGCCGCCCCTGCCTGGGATGCGCTGCCCACCCCCACACGAGCATGCCCTCCCTTGGCCACCAGCAAGGGACATAACAGCAATATGTCCAACCCTCAGGACCAACGAGGGGCATGTCCAACCCGTGACAACCCACCCCCACACGAGCATGCCCATCCTTGGCCACCAGCAATGGACATAACAGCAATATGTCCAACCCTCAGGACCAACGAGGGGCATGTCCAACCCGTGACAACCCACCCCCACACGAGCATGCCCATCCTTGGCCACCAGCAATGGACAGAACAGCAATATGTCCAACCCCCAGGACCAACGAGGGGCATGTCCAACCCGTGACAACCCACCCCCCCACGAGCATGCCCATCCTTGGCCACCAGCAATGGACATAACAGCAATATGTCCAATCCCCAGAACCAACGAGGGGCATATCCCTTGGTGGCGGGCGCGGAACCGGGACCGCGCAGTCCTACGCGAAGGCGTTGACGCCCGTCATTTGCGCTGACACGGCCCACAGCCTCGTTGCGGCTTCCGGGTCCACAGCGTGCGCATCCACTCCCTGGTACCGGGCGAGCGGGGAGCCCGGATCCGTGGGCTTGGCGATGTCGCAGTCTTCGCAATACACCCCGCCCATGCCTTCCAATGCCGGCGACGTCGCTGCCCACGTGGACGTCGCGGCGCCCTGCTCCGGAGTCTTGAAACCCTCCCGGACGTTGCCCGCGTCGTCCATCCAGCCCGCCGCGACCATCTCTTCGCGGGGCAGGTAGCGCTGGAGTTCGGTCATGATGCCGCCGGGGTGGACGGCGAACGCCCGCACCCCGGAGGAGCGGCCCAGGCGGTCAAGCTCGACGGCGAACAGGGCGTTGGCCGTCTTCGCCTGGCCATAGGCCTTCCATTTGTCATAGCCGTTCTCGAAGTTGATGTCCTCGAAACGGATGGGCGAGAGTTTGTGTCCGGTGGAGGACAAGGCCACAACGCGGGCCGAACCCGCGGCCGCGAGGGCGGGCCACAAAGCGTTGAGGAGCGTGAAGTGGCCCAGGTGGTTGGTGGCGAACTGGGATTCCCATCCCGGACCCACACGCTTTTCCGGGCTGGCCATGATGGCGGCGTTGTTGATCAGGATGTCCAGGGTCGGGTTCGATTCCAGGAAACGTGCCGCGAAATCCTTCACTGCGTCCTGGTCGGCCAGGTCCAAAGCGTCGACGGCCACTTGCTCAGGTCCCAGGCCGGCCGCGGCAAGGACTTCCCTCGCGTGTTCGGGACGACGGGCAGGCACCGTGACCCGGGCTCCGGCGGAGGACAATGCGCGGACAGTCTCCAGGCCAAGCCCCGAATACCCGCCCGTGACAATCGCGGTCTTGCCGTGAAGGTCCAAACCGGCAATGACCTCAGCTGCGGTGGAGCCGTGGCCGAAACCCGATCCGATGGGAGTTTGAGGCGTGGTCGTGGATTCCTGGCTCATATCGGGACCTTTCGTGCGTATCGGTGGTGGGGTTTCAGTAAACCGGCTTGCCCGGCTCGACGTCGTGAACCCAAGCCAGGATCCCGCCGTCGAGGTGGCTGACGCGCGTGTAGCCGGCGCGCTGTGCGGCCGCGAGCACCGCGGCGGAACGGGTGCCGGCCTTGCAGTGGAACACGATGTCCTTGTCCTGCGGCAGCTCCGCCCAGGCCTCCCCGGCGAGGATGCGCCCTTGCGGGATGAGCACCGAACCGTCGATGCTCACAATCTCGTGTTCACCGATCTCGCGGACATCGACCAGTTCGAAGTCGCGCTCCCCCGCCGCCCGGGCGCCGAGCATTTCCGAAAGTTCGGTGGCAGTGACGGTCGGAACGGAGTCCTTGGCGGGTGCCGGAGTGATGCCGCAGAAGGCTTCGTAATCGGTCAATTCGGTGACCGGTTCCGCCTCCGGATCCTTCGAAACCTTGATTTCACGCCAGCTGCCGCCGAGCGCGTCGAAGAGCGCCACTCGCCCCAGCATGGAGCGCCCGACGCCGGTGATCAGCTTGACTGCCTCCGTCACCATAAGGGACCCCACGGCGGCGCACAGCATGCCGAACACGCCGCCCTCGCCGCAGGACGGAACCGAGCCTGCAGGAGGGGCCTCCGGGTAGAGATCGCGGTAGCTGGGTCCGTGCTTTTCCCAGAACACGCTGACCTGGCCGTCGAAGCGGAAAATCGATCCCCAAACATACGGTTTGCCGAGAATCGCGGCGGCATCGTTGACGAGGTACCGGGTGGCGAAGTTGTCCGCGCCGTCGAGGATGAGGTCGTAACCGGAGAAAATCTCCAACGCATTGGAGGAGTCCAGGCGGACGCTGTGCAGTTGAACGTTGACGAGCGGATTGAGTTCCTTGATGGCGTCCCGTGCCGACTCGATCTTCGGCCGTCCGACGTCGCCCACGCCATGGATGATCTGGCGTTGCAGGTTGCTGAGGTCGACGTTGTCGTCGTCCACGATTCCGAGGGTTCCCACGCCGGCGGCCGCCAGGTAGAGCAAGGCCGGAGAGCCCAGCCCGCCTGCCCCGATCACGAGAACTTTTGCGTTCTTGAGCCGACGCTGCCCGGTGGCGCCGATTTCGGGAATAATAAGGTGGCGCGAGTAACGTTCGACCTCTTCGGTGGTCAGCTCAGCAGCCGGTTCCACAAGGGGCGGCAGTGTTGACGAAGAAGAGGGCGGCAACGTTTGGGCAGCAGAAGTAGTGGCCATACTCCAAAGTATGCCTGCCGCTGGCGCCCGGTCACATTACTGCGAAGTATTGTGGTCATAACTGCAAAGGAAAGGCGGCAGACAAGTGGCTGAGGGCGCACGTGTCAAACAGGAGGCACAGGTCAGGCAAGATCGGGCCGGTTCCGCACGCTCGGCGAGGCTGCCGCGCGATGAGCGCCGGGCCCAGCTCTTGAACGCCGCTTTGGAGGTCTTCGTCGCCAACGGTTTCCACGGCGCGGCGATGGACGAAATCGCCGAGACCGCCCACGTCAGCAAGCCGGTGCTGTACCAACACTTCCCGTCCAAACGGGAGCTTTACATGGCGCTCCTCGACAGCCATTTGGCCATGCTCACGGAAAAGATGCTCACGGCACTGAATTCGACGACGGACAACAAGGAGCGCGTCCAGGCCGTCATGCGCGCCTATTACCGTTTCATCGCGGCCGATGACCAGGCCCACCGGCTCGTCTTCGAATCCGACCTCATCAACGACCCTGATGTCAGCTCCCGGTTGGAGACCTTCAACCGGACCTTCGCCGACGCCGTCGCCAAGGTCATCGCGGAAGACACCAAGCTGCCGCCGCTGGAGGCCCAGTTGCTGGGCCGGGGCCTGGCCGGAATGGCACAGGTCAGCGCCAGGTACTGGCTCGAAACCGACGGCGATTTGGACCTCGATGTCGCCAGCGACCTGATCTACCGTTTAGCTTGGCGCGGAATCAGTCGATTCCCGAAAGAGTCCTAGGCTAGAAATAAAGGACTGAGTAAATTCTTGATTGGCTGGGAGGCCCTGCTGTGGAAGTAAAGATCGGCATTCAGAACGTTGGCCGTGAGATCGCGCTGGAGTCCGCACTGGATGCCGAGGCTGTTGCGAAAATCGTGAGCGATGCGATTGCCAATGGCACGGACCTGCGTCTGGCCGACGAAAAAGGCCGCCAGGTCATCGTGCCCGGCAGCGCCCTCGGGTACGTGGAAATCGGCGCCGAGGAAGTACGCAGGGTCGGCTTCGGCGCTCTCTAAGCAACACGCAGAAGACCACTGAGCCAGGAGTCCACATGCTCTCACTTGTCATCGTGGCGCTAGCCACCATCGCTTCAGGCTTCATTGTCTGGGGAAACGACAAACGCCGTGGAACGTACGGAATCACCCTGCCCGCGGGCGTTTCCGTGGCCGTCGCCATGCTGAGTTGGATAATTTTCATCCAACTCGGCTTTGGCTACCAGCCCGGCTTGACGTGGATTCCATGGGTCCTGCCCATCATCTTAGGAACCGTCGCGGCTGCGGTGGCGTCCTACTTCCTGGGCCGCCGCCGGAAGCGGCACGACACCGCCCAGCTGACCGCGATCCTGCGGCTCTAACCGGCGCCGGGGCTCTAGCCGGCACCGGGCTCTAGCCAGCGCCACGGCGCCGGCTGCCCGCCGGCCGGCTCAGGTTGAGGTTACCGGTTCGGCCGTAGCCCCCACCGCCGCAGCAGCTCCGCTTGCGCTCGTGGCGGCTTTGACATCGCGCCGGGTCACCTCGCTCCCGGCGTCATGCGACACATAGCGGATGATCACCCGGTTGTAGCGCCAGTCCAGGTCCGGGTGATGGTTTTGCTGCTCGGCGATGCGCCCGACGGCGGCAATCAACTCCAGCGCGGCAGCGGACGTCGGGCATTTATAGACGGCAACGAGGGCACCTTGGCGGTACTGCCAGCCGGGCAGCGCCGCCAGGGCGTCGTCGATAGCTGACCCGGTGAGAATGTCATCCTTGCCGGCCATCGGGGCTCCTTCACAGACGCGGAATCTTCGCAGGAATCGCCAGGCCGGCCACTGACGGCCGCTAGAGGAACTCGGCCCGGCCTTCCATGGCCGAGGAGGCCAGGGCATGTTCCCGCCGCGGAATGCGGCCCGCCTGCTTCGCCAGCCTACCGGCGATGACCGCGTGTTTGAAGGCCTCCCCCATCTGCACCGGGTTCTGCGCACGCGTCACCGCGGTGGCCAGCAGCACGGCATCGCAGCCCAGCTCCATGGCCAGTGCGGCGTCGGACGCGGTGCCGATGCCGGCGTCGAGCACTACCGGCACCGAAGCGCGGGACACAATCAGCTCGATGTTGTGGGGATTCAGGATTCCCAGGCCGGTGCCGATGGGCGCGCCCAAGGGCATCACCGCGGTTGCGCCGAGGTTTTCCAGGCGAAGCGCCAGTACAGGGTCGTCGTTCGTGTAAGCGAAGACCTTAAAGCCGCGGTCCACGAGTTTCTCCGTGGCATCCACCAGCTCCACCGCGTCGGGCAGCAGGGTCTGTTCGTCGGCGATGACCTCGAGCTTCACCCAGTCCGTTTCCAAGGCCTCCCGGGCAAGCTCGGCCGTCATGACGGCATCTTTGGCGGTAAAACAGCCGGCCGTGTTGGGCAGGACACGGATGCCGTGGTCTACGAGCAACTGGAACAGCGAACCGGTTTCCGTCGGAGAATACCGGCGCATGGCGACCGTGGTGAGTTCGGTGCCGGAAGCCAGCAAGGCTGCCCCCAGGCCGTCCAGGCTGGGCGCTCCGCCGGTACCCATGATGAGGCGCGAACCGAACTCGACGCCGTCGATGACCAGGCCGTCGGCAACGGTCTGGGTGCTTGCTGTGGTCATGGTTCAGCCTCCCTGTACTGCGGTGACGATTTCGAGTTCGTCGCCTTCTGCGAGCGCGGTGGCAGCCCACTGGCTGCGGGGCACCACTTCGGAATTGCGTGCGACGGCGACGCCGATCTTGCGTCCGTCGGCCGCCTGGCCCTTGGAGTCCACGTCTCGTCCCGTGATGTGGCTGACGAGCGTGGTGACGGAAGCTCCGTTGCTCAGGGTGTGGTCTTCGCCGTTCAATTTGATCTTCATGCGTGGTCCTTCGAATGGGCTAGGGTATCGGCCGACGGGCCGTCTGTGGGGGTCCTTGCTGCCGAGGGCTGGCCGGAGAAGCGGTCCGGACGGAATTTGTTCCACCGGGGGTCCGCCGTGCCATCCATGAGTCCGACGCTGATTCTCGCCGCTGCCGGAGTCAGGAGCACTCCGTGGCGGAAGAAGCCGCTGGCCACGAGGAGGCCGGGTACCGTTCCTTCGGAGCCTTCCACGCGGCCGAGCAGCGGTGCGTTGTCCGGAGTGCCCGGGCGGGCACGGGCAGTTGCTTCCATGAGTTCCAGTTCGGCCACAGCCGGAACCAGTACCTGGGCGTCGCGCAGCAACTGGTAGACACCGCCGGCGGACACCGGATTGGCTGCTCCCGCGGAAGCCGCCAAGTTGTCCTCACGTTGCGTTGCGCCGATCACCACGGTCCCGTCGTCGCGGGGGACGATGTACACAGGCACGCCGCGCACTATTCCACGGACCGTGGCCGTGACCAGGGGTTGCAGGTGGCCCGGCACCCGCAGGCGCAGGATGTCGCCGTACACCGGACGCAACGGGAGTGCCAATCCATCCGGAAGGCCGTTCAAGCGGGAAGCATCCAGCCCGTTGGCGACAACTGTTTCGGTGGCAAGCACTTCGCTGCCTGAGCCGAGCCGCACCCCGACGACGCGCCCGTCCTCCCAGAGGAGGCCCGACGCAGTGTCGCGGACCGCGAAACCGCCCTCGGCCCCCGCAATCCAGCTCGAATCCCCGGGCTGGTGGTCCGCCAGGGCGCCCAGGATGGCGGCCGAGAGCCGGCGCGGATCCACTTGGTGGTCGCCCGGAATGTCGAAGGCGCAGGAAATCTGCGGGCTCAAAAGCGGCTCGCGCTCACGTGCTTCGCGCAACGGCACGGATTCCACCACCAGCCCATGGGCCAGCTGGACGTCCCGGAGGTCCGCGAGCGCACGGCGGTCCGCAGCGTCCGCACCGACGGCGAGGGTCGGCGTCGTACGGTATCCCGTGCTGCGTCCGGCGCGTGGCCCGGTCACATTGCGTTCGAATTCCGGCCACAAGGCCGCCGATTCGAGCATGAGCTCCAGGAGGTCCTCTTCCTGGTAGTGCAATTCGCTGACGGGTGCCAACATGCCGGCCGCCGCGAACGTTGCGCCGCTCGCCGGTGCGGGATCGATCAAGGCAACGGAGCGGCCGGACCTTCGGGCTTCCCATGCGATGCCCAAGCCAATGACGCCGCCCCCGATGACCGCCACGTCGGCACGCAGGGGCCGGTGCCGGGTACTTATTTCGTTCATGGAGTCCTTCCCTACGCCGGTACTAGCCGGATCAGGTCAAGCGGTCGGCGCTGAAGCCCTCTCAGCCGCGCGGCGAATGTGACCGCCGCCGCAGCTCCCGCGGTACCAGCCCAGTTTAGAGGAACTAGTCTGTTTCCATGACCCAGCACGATGTCCACACCACTGCCCGCCTGTACCTTTGCACGGACGCCCGCAAGCAACAGGGCGACTTTGAGCAATTTGTCGATGCCGCGTTCGAGGGCGGAGTGGACATCATCCAGCTGCGTGACAAGACGATCGAAGCGGCTGAGGAACTGGAGCTGCTGGAGATCCTGCAGTCCGTGGCGCACCGCCACGGACGGCTCTGGGCAGTCAATGACCGCGCGGACATAGCGTCCCTGTCCGGCGCACCGGTGTTCCACATCGGCCAAAAGGACCTTCCGCTGCGCTCCGCCCGGAAGCTGCTTCACGACCCCACCATCATCGGGCTCTCCACGCACACTCCGGAACAGATCGACGCTGCCATCGCCGCGTCGCCCGGCCGCAGCGGCCTGGACTACTTCTGCGTCGGGCCGGTGTGGGCCACGCCCACCAAGCCTGGACGTTCCGCCGTCGGGCTTGATCTGGTGAAGTACGCCGCCAATGCGGTGAAGCGTGCGGACGAAGAGACCGTCGGCGGGGTCGTGCTCCCTTGGTTCGCGATCGGCGGCATCGATCTCGGCAACGTGGAGGAAGTGGTCAGGGCCGGCGCGAGCCGCATCGTGGTGGTCCGCGCCATCACCGATGCGGAGGATCCGACGGCGGCGGCACGGGCGCTCCTGGCCGCTTTGGACGCAGCGGCGGCCTAGCGAGACGCCGGGAGGATTTGGAGTTACCCTGACTTTCGTGTCACATCAGCGGATAGCCCCGAACGTCAGTGAGACGTCGAACCAGCTCGCGGCAGCGCTGGCGGCGCTTCGGACTGAACTCGAACTGCCCGCGGGTTATCCGGCTGAAGCGCTGCGCGACGCAGAAGCCGCGGTTTCCAGTCACACGCTTCCGGCACAGGACCTCACGGACGTTCCGTTCATCACGATCGACCCGCCCGCTTCAACCGACCTCGACCAGGCCCTCTTCATTGACCGGGACGGCGACGGTTACCGGGTCCTCTACGCCATCTCCGATGTGCCTTCCTTTGTGCCACCCGGCGGAGCGCTCGACGCCGAGACCCGCCACCGCGGGCAAACGTACTACGCCCCTGACGGCCGCATACCGCTGCACCCCGAGATCATCAGCGAGCACGCCGGAAGCCTCCTGGCTGGCCAGGACTGCGGCGCGTTCGTGTGGGACTTCGAACTCGATGCGGAAGCGGAGTTCCGCAGCGTCTCGGTCCGCCGGGCAACGGTGCGCAGCCGCGCCAAGCTCGACTACAAGGGCGTCCAGTCGGCGATCGATTCCGGCACAGCTGATCCCGTCCTGCAGTTGCTCAAGGAAGTCGGCCTCAAGCGGGTGGAACTCGAGCGCCGCCGCGGCGGAGCGAGCTTGAACATGCCGGAACAGGAAATCGTCCAACTGCCCGACGGCGGTGGCTACAGGATCGTCGCAGCTCCCTCCCTCCCGGTGGAGGACTGGAACGCCCAGATGTCGCTCATGACCGGGATGGCCGCCGCCCGGCTGATGCTCGAGGGCAAAGTCGGAATCCTGCGCACGATGCCCGCCCCCGATGAGCGCTCGCTGCTCCACTTCAAACGGCAGGCCGCGGCACTCGGCAAGCCATGGACCGAGGGCACCAGCTACGGCGAATACCTGCGGACCCTCGACGGCAAGGACCCCCGGCAATTGGCCATCCTCCATTCCGCGGGGCTGCTCTTCCGCGGCGCCGGCTATACGCCTTTCGACGGCGAAGTACCTGGAAGCGTGATGCAGTCCGCCATCGGGGCACCGTATGCCCACACCACGGCCCCGTTGCGCAGGTTGGTCGACCGTTTTGTCCTGGTCATCTGCGAAGCGCTGAGCAATGGAACAGCGATACCCGCATGGGCCCGGGATGCGTTGCCGAGCCTGCCGGAGATCATGGCATCATCCGACCAGCTTGCAGCCAGGATGGAGCGCCTCGCTTTGGACACCGTGGAGGCGGCACTCCTGGTGAACCACATCGGGCAGGAGTTCGACGCCGTGGTCATTTCCGGGTCGAAGCCGGCCAAGAACAACGGAAACGGCAACGGGAACAACATCAACGGCAACGGAAACGGGAACGGAACCTCGCACGGCCCTTACGGGGTCGTCCAGATCGCCGAGCCGGCCGTCACAGCCCGCTGCGATGGCGAAATGGAGTCCGGCACGAAAGTCCGCGTGAAACTGCTTGACGCGCACATTCCCACGCGCCGGGTCACCTTCGAACTGCTCTCCTAACCGCAGCCGTTTACGGGCATAAGGCCGCGATCCGGGATTTATTGCCCCCAGCCGCTAGACTGTGTGAGTAGTAATGGATGCCCGGTCGTTGATTCAGTTAATTTTTTGACATCAACAAGCCCGCCCCTACGCGATCTTGAGATACACCTGCTGGTCCCCAGTGCCAGTATTCAGATAGCCCGCGATCGGCTTCCACTGGATTTGCTTGCGCCCATCCGTGCTCCGGAACGGCCCTGCCACAACCGTTGAGCACGCAGCGCAGCCCAAATGAATAAGGAAACTCCCAGTGAGTGAATTGCACACCCATGAAGTTCTGACAGACGGAACCGAGACGATCGAACCCGAGGAAACCATCTCCTCGGACGAAACACCCCACGAGATCGCAGAGAAGTCCTTCGCCGACTACAACGTCCGCGCCGACATCGTCGAGTCCCTCGCCGACGCCGGAATCACCCACCCCTTCCCCATCCAGGCCATGACCCTCCCGGTGGCCTTGGGTGGTCACGACATCATCGGCCAGGCCAAGACCGGTACCGGAAAGACACTCGGTTTCGGCATTCCCGCGCTGCAGCGCGTAGTGGGGCCCGGCGACGATGGTTTCGACAAGCTTGCCGTCCCCGGCGCCCCCCAGGCCCTGGTGATCGTCCCCACGCGCGAGCTCGCCGTCCAGGTGGCCAACGACCTCCAGACGGCATCCCGCAAGCGCAACGCGCGCATCGCCACGATCTACGGTGGACGCGCCTACGAGCCCCAGATCGAAGCGCTGCAAAAGGGCGTCGAAGTGGTTGTCGGTACTCCCGGCCGCTTGATCGACCTTTACAAGCAGCGCCACTTGAGCCTCAAAAACGTCAAGATCGTGGTTCTCGACGAAGCAGACGAGATGCTCGACCTCGGATTCCTCCCCGATGTGGAGACCCTCATCGCCGCGACGCCGGCGGTGCGCCAGACGCTGCTCTTCTCCGCGACCATGCCCGGCCCGGTTATCGCCATGGCCCGGCGCTACATGACACAGCCCACGCACATCCGGGCGGCGGACCCGAACGACGAAGGCCTGACCAAGCGCGATATCCGCCAGCTCATCTACCGGGCCCACAGCATGGACAAGACTGAAGTGGTGGCCCGCATCCTCCAGTCCCGCGGCCGTGGCCGGACCATCATCTTTACCAAGACCAAACGGACCGCAGCGAAAGTGGCCGAAGAACTGGTGGATCGCGGATTCGCCGCGGCAGCCATCCACGGCGACCTCGGACAGGGTGCCCGTGAACAGGCGCTGCGGGCCTTCCGCAACAACAAGGTCGATGTCCTGGTGGCGACCGACGTCGCGGCCCGCGGTATCGACGTCGAAGATGTCACCCACGTCATCAACTACCAGTGCGTCGAAGACGAGAAGATCTACCTGCACCGCGTCGGCCGCACTGGTCGCGCAGGTAACAAAGGCACTGCCGTGACCTTCGTCGACTGGGACGAAGTTCCCCGTTGGGCGCTGATCAACAAAGCCCTGGGCCTCAACGTCCCCGAGCCCGTTGAAACCTACTCTTCTTCTCCGCACCTGTACACGGACCTCGACATCCCGGAAGGCACCAAGGGCCGCCTGCCCCGGAACCAGCGCACACTGGCGGGCGTCGACGCCGAGGTCCTGGAGGATCTTGGCGAGACCGGCAAGAAGAACTCCCGCTCCGGCGGCGGTTCCGGTCGTGGACGCTCCGGCCGCGACGGCGGTCGTGAGGGCGGGCGCGAGGGCGCACGCCGCCGTCCCAAGTCGGGCGACGCTCCGGCCCGCGACGGCGATGGTGAGGGCGGACGCAACCGCACGCGCCGCCGTCGTACCTCGGAAGGCGAAGCAGCCCCCGCTGAGGCAACGGCCCAGACTGCCGAGCCACAGTCCGGCGAGGGCGCGGACAAGCCGGCCCGCGCACGCCGTTCCCGCACCCGCCGCCGCAACGGCGAAGTGGTGACCTCCTCCGGTGGTTCCACCGAGAGCACTGAGGCTTAACGGCCTCGATGATTGACACTGTTTGGGCGCCGGACGGCGGCAACCTGGTGGTTCACGCGGACAACGCGCTTTTCCTCCCGACGCTGCCGGACGGCGCCTTCACACTGATCTATGTGGACCCGCCCTTCAACACGGGCCGCGTCCAGAGCCGCCAGGAAATGCGCATGGTCCGCAACGCCGAGGGCGAGGGCGACCGCGTCGGCTTCAAGGGACGCTCGTATGACACCATCAAGGGCGCCCTGCACCGTTACGATGACGCGTTCAGCGACTACTGGTCGTTCCTTGAACCCAGGCTTGTGGAAGCCTGGCGCCTCCTCGCGGACGATGGCACCCTGTACCTGCACCTCGACTACCGCGAAGTGCACTACGCCAAGGTCATGCTGGACTCGATCTTCGGCCGGGAGTGTTTCCTGAACGAGATCATCTGGGCCTACGACTATGGCGCACGCGCCAAGAACCGCTGGCCCACGAAGCACGACAATATCCTCGTGTACGTCAAGAACCCCGCCAAGTACCATTTCGACAACGCCGAGGTCGACCGTGAGCCGTACATGGCGCCGGGCCTCGTGACTCCGGCCAAGCGCGAACTGGGAAAGCTCCCAACGGACGTATGGTGGCACACCATCGTCTCCCCGACCGGCAAGGAAAAGACCGGCTACCCCACGCAAAAGCCTGAGGGCCTCGTCCGGCGGATCGTCACCGCATCCAGCAGGCCGGGAGACTGGTGCCTCGACTTCTTTGCCGGCTCGGGAACACTCGGGTCAGTGGCATCCAAGCTCGGGCGCAAGTTTGTGTGCGTGGACCAGAACGCCCCGGCTATCGACGTGATGCGCAGGCGCCTGGAGGGCAAGGCCACTTTCTACCCCAACTAGCGGACCACCGAACTCCCCGTGCCCAGTTCCTCGATACGGGCCAGGACATCGGGGGACGTCAGGTTCTCCCCGAGCACGTTGGGCTTGCCCGTCCCGTGGTAGTCGGACGAACCCGTCATCAACAAGCCATGCTCTGCAGCCAGGCGGCGCAAAAACACCCGGCCTTCCTCGGGATTGTCGCGGTGCTCCACTTCCAGGCCCAGCAGCCCTGCGTCGATCATTTCCAAGTACGTCCGTTCCCCGACCACGCGGCCGCGGGCCGACGCCACCGGATGGGCGAAGACGGGGACCCCGCCCGCAGCCCGGACGAGTTCGACGGCGAGCGCCGGGTCCGGTGCGTAGTGCTGCACGAAATAGCGCGAGTGCGAAGTCAGGATCGCGGTGAACGCCTCGGAGCGGCTCGCTACCGCACCGGCAGCTACAAGGGCGTCCGCGATGTGGGGCCGGCCCACCGTTGCGCCCGGAGCCACATGGTGGATGACATCGTCCCAGCTCAAGGGGTAATCCTCGGCCAGGAGCGTAACCATCCGTTTGGCGCGGGTGAGCCGCGCGTCCTTCGCCTTGGTGATTTCCTCGAGCAGGCCGGGGTGTGCGGGGTCGTGGAGATAACTGAGCAGGTGCACGCTGATCCCCTCCTGCGTGCGGCACGAAATCTCTATCCCCGGCACGAAAGCCATCCCGAGTTCGAGGGCAGCCGCGGAGGCCTGCTCCCAACCGTCGGTGGCGTCATGGTCGGTCAGTGCCACGACATCCAGGCCCGCCGCGGACGCGGAAGCGATCACTCCCGCGGGAGCCTCGGTTCCGTCGGAAACGTTGGAGTGCGCGTGCAGGTCGATCTTCACTTTCCAAGCCTATTTGATCCGAGACAGCTTGGACCGTTTCAGCGTTGGCCTAGTGTCTGCCTTGATGGGACTATGGGACGGTGAACGATGCACAAAACACCCAAAACGGTGAAACCACAGCCTCCCAGCCACTGGAGGAGCGCGTCAACAACCGCTCCCAGCGGCCCACATCCGATGCCTTCAAGGCGTTCATGGCCAGCAACTGGGCGCCCGCGCCGCAGGTGACCCCTGCGCGTGACGCCGTCGCAGACCACGCCGCCGCTCGTCGTCGGGCCATCTCCGACAAGTTCCCGGGCCTGCGCCTCGTCCTGCCGGCCGGCCCCCTCAAGGTCCGCTCGAACGATACCGACTACCGCTTCCGTCCCCACTCCGCATTCGCCCACCTCACCGGTTTGGGCCTGGACCACGAGCCCGACGCCGTGCTGGTCCTGGAACCTGTTGAGGAGGGAACCGGCGACGACGGCGGCAACCACCTCGCGACGCTCTACTTCCGTCCGCTGGCCGGCCGGGACACCGAACAGTTCTACGCCGACTCGCGTTCCGGTGAGTTCTGGATCGGCGCGCGTCCGACCCTCGCCGAATTCGAGGCGCGTCTCGGACTCAGGACAGCGCACATTGACGAACTCGAGATGGCCATCACCAAGAACGTGGGAGCCCCGGAAATCGGCGGCATCTCCATCCGCCTGGTCCGAAAAGTAGACGAGAACATCGACGCCCTCGTGGACACGGCCCGCTACAACACAGCCAAGGATCCGGAGAACCTGGACCTCGGCGAACTTGATGCCTTGGACGAACTGCTCAGCGAGGCGCTCTCCGAGTTGCGCCTGGTCAAGGACGACTGGGAAATCGAGCAGATGAAGATCGCCGTCGCAGCCACGGTGGAGGGGTTCGCCGACGTCGTCCGTGCCCTCCCCCGCGCCATGACCCACCACCGCGGCGAACGCGTCATCGAAGGCGCCTTCTTCGCACGTGCCCGTGAGGATGGCAACGAGCTCGGCTACGACACCATCGCGGCTGCCGGAAACAACGCGACGGTGCTGCACTGGACCCGGAACACGGGCAAGGTCAACGCCGGGGAACTCGTGCTGCTGGACGCGGGGGTGGAGGCGGACTCGCTCTACACAGCCGACGTCACGCGCACCATTCCGGCCAACGGACAGTTCTCGGACGTCCAGCGCAAGGTCTATGAAGCGGTGCTTGACGCCGCCGACGCCGGATTCGCCGCAGCGCAGCCCGGCGTGAAGTTCCGCGACATCCACACCGCCGCGACCACGGTCCTCGCCGAACGCCTTGCCGAGTGGGGCCTGCTGCCCGTCTCCGTGGAGGAGGCCACCAGCGCGGAAGGCCAGCAGCACCGCCGCTGGATGCCGCACGGCACCAGCCATCATCTTGGCCTGGACGTCCATGACTGTGCCCAGGCCAAGCGGGACCTTTACCTGGACGGCGTGCTCACCGAAGGCATGGTCTTCACCATTGAACCCGGGCTCTACTTCAAGGACGAGGACCTCGCCATTCCGGAGGAATACCGCGGAATCGGCGTCCGGATCGAGGACGACATCCTGATGACGGCAGACGGTCCCGTCAACCTCAGCGCCGCGCTCCCGCGCAAGGCCGACGACGTCGAGTCCTGGATGGCGGGCATCTACCAGGAAGCCGAGGCGTAGCGGCCGGCAGGCACTGACGAAACGCGAGAGGAGGGCTACCGGATTGATCCGGTAGCCCTCCTCTTTTGCTTTGGAGACGGCCTGCTGACAGCTACTGCTTGGCCGGATCCTCACCCTTCGCGGCTTCCTCGCCGGTCCCGGGTTCGTTCACTCGGACACCGTACTGCGGGCGGCCGTCCGGGAGGTCCGGGTAGCGGACGCCGGTGGTTGGCCTTGCGGCGGGGGCAGGGCCACCTGCTGCAGGCTGGGCGGCGTCGGCCGTTCCCTGTCCGGCTTCAGGACCACGCTGTCCGTAGGGATCCTGCCAAGACGCCGGGCGCTCGGGAGCCCCACCCTGTGGTGCACCGGGATGAGTCGGCGGGTTTCGGTAGTCATGCGGCGTGTATGCCTGCGGCGGCCGGCCGAAAGCGGCTTCGGAAGGACTCATCGGCAATTGGTGAAGGAGCCTGCGCGCCTCGTGCGATGCCTCAAAGGCGACAATGACGTCATAGTTCGTCGCCACCACCTGGCTGGTGGAGGTGAAGTCCCGCTTCCCGCGCTGGGCAGCATAGGTGACGATCCCGAAGAGCATGAAGAACGCAGCACCCATGAGGACCGACGTCACGATCGAGAAGGGCCCGCCGGCGGGGGTGAAGAACGAAAGCATGACGCCCACGAACAGGCCGAACCACATGCCGCTGAGGGCACCGGACAAAGCGACCCTGGGGTAACTGAGCCGTCCCGTTACCCGCTCGACCATTTTGAGGTCGTTTCCAACGATGGAGACATGCTGGACCGGGAACTGCTGGTCGGCAAGATAATCCACCGCCTTCTGGGCATCAAGATAGGAAGTGTAAGAGCCCACGGTGTCGCCCTTGGGGACGCTGCGGGATTCCTCCGTGGCCTTAGGAGCACCGAAAATGTTCGCCATACCCCCATTCTGTCCCATACAGATGAGAACCGGCTGAAATTCAGCTAAAAGAGAGCAGACTCGGTAGCCTGTAAAGGTGAGCACAAATCCTTCACGCATCTTTGTTGCGCGCTTGCTCGGCCTCGACGTCTTCGATCCCCTGGGTGATCGCCTGGGCCGACTGCGCGACGTCGTGGTGCTGTCGCGCGGACTGCGCGGGGCTCCGCACGTGGTGGGCATCGTCGTCGAAGTTCCGGGCAAGAAGCGCGTCTTCGTTCCCATGACCAGGCTGACTTCCATGGACCAGAGCCAGATCATCTGCACGGGCCTGGTCAATTTGCGGCGCTTCCAGCAACGCGGCGCCGAGCAACTGGTGGTCGGCGAGCTCTTTGACCGCAAGGTGACTCTCAAGGACGGCAGCGGCGACGCCATCATCGAAGACATCGCCATGGACCAGCAGCGCAACGGTGACTGGCTCGTCTCCAAGCTTTTCGTTCGAATGGGCACCTCGACTTCCAGGCTCCGGGGGCTGCGCCGCGGTCACACCCTGCTGGTGGACTGGGCGGACACACTGCAGGGCTCCGAAAACGACCCCCAGGGCGCAAGCCACTTCGTCGCCACGCACGAGGACCTCAAACCCGCCGACTTCGCGGACGCGCTCCAGGAGATGTCGGACAAACGACGGATTGAGGTGGCCAGCGAGCTCCAGGACGAGCGCCTCGCCGATGTGCTCCAGGAATTGCCGGAAGAAGACCAAGTCACGCTGTTGTCCGCTTTGGACAACGAACGCGCAGCCGACGTCCTCGAAGAAATGGACCCGGACGACGCCGCGGACCTGCTGGCGGACCTGCCTTCCGCGAAGGCCGAGGAACTGCTGCTCCTGATGGATCCCGACGAGGCCGACGACGTCCGCAGGCTTCTGCAGTATGACGAAGACACGGCGGGCGGTCTCATGACCCCTGTTCCTGTCATCCTTCCACCGGAAGCCACCGTCGCAGAGGCGCTGGCCCATGTGCGCGGCGAGGAACTCTCCCCCGCCCTGGCCTCGGCCATCTTTATCTGCCGCCCGCCACTGGAAACACCCACAGGCCGATTCCTCGGCGTCGTGCATATCCAGCAGTTGCTCCGCAGCGCCCCGCCCGAGCAGCTGGGCAGCATCGTGGACAAGAACCTGGAGCCGGTTTCCGATCACGCCAGCATCAGCGAGGTCAGCCACATCATGGCCTCCTACAACCTCAACTCCCTCCCCGTCGTGAATAGCGCCGGACGCCTCGTGGGGGCGGTGACTGTTGATGACCTCTTGGACCATTTGCTCCCGGACGACTGGCGAACCCACGACGACGGAGCCCCGATCAGGAAACTAGGAGGCCGAATTGGCTGAGAAGCCCACCAGCGGAGGGCTGGACACCCCGCTCGAGCTGCGCTCCCGCATGCTGCCGAGTTTCAGCAGCGACCCCGATGCCTTTGGCCGCTTTGCCGAGCGCTTCGCCCGTTACATGGGCACAGCGAATTTCCTGTTCTACATGACGATCTTCGTGGTCGTCTGGATAGCGCTCAACGTCATCGGCTTGTTCGGCTTCCAATGGGATCCCTACCCGTTCATCCTTCTCAATCTTTTCTTCTCCACGCAGGCCTCCTACGCGGCGCCCTTGATCCTGCTGGCCCAGAACCGCCAGGACGACCGGGACCGCGTGACCATCGAGCAGGACCGGGCCCGTGACGAGCGCAACCTGGCTGACACCGAATACCTGACGCGCGAGGTCGCGGCTCTTCGCATCGCCCTCCGCGAAGTTGCAACCAGGGACTATGTACGTGCCGAACTCCGTTCGCTGTTGTCAGATCTGCTCGAAGCGCAGGAAGAGTCGGGGCCAAATGGCTCCGGGAGCTCAGGCAACGGCGAAACGGCCAAGGACAAGCGCAACAAACAGCGCAATCCCCCCACTCAGCAGATCCCCAAGGTCCATGCCGGACCTTCGAAAGCAGAGCACGCTGCGCCCGACCTTTCGGCTGTAGGCACTTCGCCGGCGCGCCACTCAAGTCCTCCCGCACAGCCCGAAAGCTGACCACCCGAACATGAGCACACCATCTGTCGAGGCCCTCAACGGTGCCTTGGCAACCGTAATCGATCCCGAGCTGCGCCGGCCCATCACTGAGCTGGGGATGCTGGATTCCGTGGAAGCCAGCGAAGACGGCAAGGTCCGGGTAACGGTGCTGTTGACCATCGCAGGCTGCCCCCTGCGTGAGACCATCACGGCCGATGCCACCGCCGCCCTCACCAAAGTTCGGGGCGTGACCGGCGTCGAAGTCGAGCTCAAGGTCATGACCCAAGCACAGCGCGACGCGCTCAAGGAACAGTTGCGGGGCCCAGGCGGGCAACGCGGCATACCCTTCAACGAACCGGGCTCCCTGACGAAAGTCTTCGCCGTAGCCAGCGGCAAGGGCGGCGTAGGCAAGTCCTCGGTAACGGTCAACCTCGCGTGCGCGCTTGCTGCGCAGGGGCTGCGCGTGGGAATCGTCGACGCCGATGTCCACGGGTTCTCCGTTCCTGCGCTCATGGGAATCACGCAGCAGCCCACCCCGGTGGATGACATGATCCTCCCGCCCGTGGCCTTCGGCGTGAAGGTCATCTCGGTTGGGATGTTCGTCTCCGGGAACAAGGCCGTTGCCTGGCGTGGGCCCATGCTGCACCGTGCCTTGGAGCAATTCCTCACGGATGTCTATTTCGGCGATCTTGACACCCTGTTCCTGGATCTTCCACCGGGCACGGGCGACATCGCGATCTCGGTGGCGCAGTTGCTTCCGAACGCCGAAATCCTCGTGGTGACCACCCCGCAGGCAGCGGCGGCGGATGTTGCCGAGAGGGCCGGAACGATCGCAACGCAGACGGGCCAGAAGCTTGCCGGCGTCGTGGAGAACATGTCCTTCCTCGAGATGCCCGACGGCGGCAGGATGGAATTGTTCGGAAGCGGCGGCGGGCGGGTGCTGGCTGAACGGCTGAGCGCCGCCGTCGGGACCGACGTTCCGCTGCTGGGACAGATCCCCTTGGACATCCGTCTGCGTGAAGGCGGAGACGCTGGGCGCCCGCTGGTGCTGTCGGCTCCGGAGACGGCCGCCGCACAGGCACTTCAAGGCATCGCGGCAAAGCTCCAAGCCAAGCCGCGTGGCCTGGCCGGCATGTCCCTCGGGATCCAGCCGAAATAGCCTACTTAGGTGGCCTCGGAGTCGAAGGGCGCCTTTTCGCCGGCGGAAAGCCGTTCGACAACCCGCGCCGGAGCCTTCGCGGTTGCTACAGCGACAGGCCCGCCCTCGCTGACAGGCTTCGTGTCGTCGTCGAGCAGTGCTTCTTTGATGATCCGGCGCGGATCGTACTGGCGCGGGTCATACTTCTTCCAGTCGACATCATCGATGTCGATGCCGACTTCTTCCTTGATCTGCTCACGCGCTCCGGAAGCCATGCGCCGAAGCTCCTTGACCAGATTGGTCAGTTTCCGCGTGTATTCAGGCAAACGGCTGGGCCCGATCACGATGACGCCGATGATCAGCAGGACGAGAAACTCCGAGCCATTGATTCCAAACACGTATCGAAGGTTACCTTGTCCGTTGGTCCGCTCAGAAACCTGCGAGGCCCGCCAAGGCATGGAGTCCGCGCTGCAGCCGTTCGTCCCAAGTCTCTGTATTGTTTTCGGCGGGCCGGGCAACGACCAGCGAGTCGCCTGCCTTCACAAGCTCCGGCACGGCTCCCGCCGCCTGGCTGGCCGGCACGTCGGAGGAATAACGCAGCACAGCCACCGGCGAGGAGTAGACGGCCTGCCACGGAGCCCCTTGCGTGATCGACAGGTGCGTCCCCGAAGTGCCGCTTCCCTCCAAGTGCTCCTCCACCAGGGTGGCGTGGTGGTCGCCGTCGCTGAGGTGCAGTTCAACGGCAGGGTGCCCATCCTGCATCAGGGCCCGGGCGGAAACCACGTGGTAACCCATGCTTGCCATTTCGGGACATGCCCAGCCGTCCTTCCGTAGTTCGGACAGCTGCTGCTCGTTCAGGCTTACCGTCCCGGCAACGCCAACGGGCAGGCTCAACTGCGAACCTGTCACGGGAAGTTTCTCGCCGGCGTTTCCGGGCACCGTTGAACTGACCAGGGTCCGGACTTCCTGCTCTCCGCGGTCGGAAGCTTGCGGCGCAACTTCGCCACCCAACGCGTACGCTGCGACGGCCAGGATTCCGGCGCTGACGGCAAGGCCGCCCGCCGTCGCGCTGGCGAGCCGGATACCGTGCCACACGCTTCGCTGGGGCACCGTACGCTCGTCAGCATCGGCCTGCGCCAGCCGCTGGGTGTGCTCGATCAGCCTGTTGGTGAAGTCCTGGCTGGCCTCGGGGACGGCGGCACGGCGAAGCCGCTCGAGGTACTGGCGTTCCCGCAGGACCGCGGCATGGCATTCAGAGCATCGCTGCAGATGGCCGGGGGCCCGGCTGTGCCGGATACCTCCCCTGGTCAATCCACTGCGTCGTCCTCTCAGCAGACCCATCGGCGACTACAGGAGGCCGGCGATGCGCGGCATCTTGAGCCGCGGTTTGCGTGCCTGGACCGGACGGGGATCCCGGTGCGCCAGCTTTTCACGCAGCATTGTCCGGCCGCGGTGGATACGGGACCTGACGGTTCCCAGCTTCACGTCCAGCGCTTCGGCAACTTCGTCGTAAGAGAGGCCCTCAAGGTCGCAAAGCACGACGGCGGCGCGAAAGTCCGGGGGCAGTTCTTCCAGTGCGCGCTGGACATCGAGATCGAGGTTGTTCAGCTCGAAGGTCTGTTCGGGTCCGGGTTCATGCCCGGGCAGCCGGGATTCTGCATCCTCGGCCAAAGCGTCGAAGCGGATGCGGCTCTTCCGACGGGCCTGGTCAAGGAAGAGGTTGGTGGTGATGCGGTGCAGCCACCCGTCCAGTGTGCCTGGCTTGAAGTTTTCGAGCGAACGGAAGACCCTGACGAAGACCTCCTGGGTGAGATCCTCGGCGTCGAACTTGTTTCCAGTGAGCCGGTACGCAAGGCGGAAGACCTTGGCGGAGTGGTTCTCAACCACTTCTTCCCAGCTTGGCCTGACCCATTCTTCCGCCGGCGGGGCCGTGTCGATGGAACTCAGGACTGCTGCCGTTGCCTGGACTGGCGCAGCTTTTGATGCCCGCATCGTCCGCTCCCCTCAAACTGTTTGTCATCCTGCCGGTCACTCAGGAATTCGTTGCCGGCCGTCACTTGGATGGCTGGATATACATCATCCCAGTGTTCCCTGAGATTTTGCTGATCGCGGGCAGTCTTTTCCCGCAGAGCGAACATCGTCCGGAGCGGGCCGGGAAGACACAAAATCAGGGGCCCGCAGGCGTCCGGGCTGGGCGGCCCGTAACCAGTAGTCTGGAAGCAATACCCCTCTGTCTGGAAAGCGAACCCCATGAGTGCCGACAAGTCAACCAGCTGGTCCTACGCAGAAGATCTGCCTGCCGAGGACGACGTGTTGCTTCGCGCCCGTGAACGCTCCTTCGAGCTGGGTGTCACTCCTGTGAGCCCGGGTGTGGGCGCAGTGCTCACGGTCCTGGCGGCGGCGTCGAAAGCCCAGACAGTCGTCGAGGTCGGGTCGGGGGCAGGCGTCTCCGGTGTGTGCCTGCTGCGTGGCCTCAGCCCGCAGGCCGTCCTGACCACCATCGACGTCGACGTCGAGCATCTCAAGGCCGCCCGCGAGGCATTCCTTGAATCCGGCAGCCCGGCGAACCGCACGCGGACCATTTCCGGCCGGGCGGCCGACGTTTTGCCGCGCCTCACCGACTCCGCTTACGACCTTGTGTTCATCGACGCCGACAAACCGAACTTTCCCGGTTACGTCGAGCAAGCCATCCGGTTGCTCAAGTCGGGCGGAACGCTGGTCATCAATGACGCGCTGGACAAGGACAGGGTTTCCAACCCGGCTGCCAGGGACAGCACCACCGTGGTATTGCGCCAGATCGGCAAGGCCATCCGCGACGACGAAAGGCTCTCCTCTGCGATGCTTCCCACCGGCGACGGCTTGCTGGTAGCGGTCAAGAAGTAGCCCGCAGCCAGCTTTCAGGCTTAAACATGAAAGCAGGGCTCCGGCTCTCTGCCGGGCCCTGCCCAGTGAATCTATTCGGTAACGCCTACCAGGCATTCCTTGAGGTTTGCCGCCTCCGCTGCGTTGAGCTCGACCACCAGCCGTCCTCCGCCTTCGAGCGGCACACGCATGATCAGGCTGCGGCCCTCTTTGGTTACTTCCATAGGGCCGTCGCCAGTACGTGGTTTCATAGCCGCCATTAGGAAAATCCCCTCCAGTTGTCCCATCCCGCCAACCCGGCCGGGCTGGCTCCGCGTGGAATGTACGGCGTCGACAGTCATCACAGTTCGGTCGTCGTCGCCTGGCACCCAAGAGTGCCTTCGTCCTTGCTTGTGTCCATTATCTCGTAATTACCCGCCCGTAGCTAATTGATGGACTTTTCCCGGGTGGCCGTGATCGCGCTTGAACAGGCGAAACGGAGCGTGCGCATCAGGGAGGGTAGTCCCCGCCGCCGGGCAACGGGGCCCAGGCCCACAGCCAGACGATCCACACGATCTGGAGAAGGAAGAACATGACCAACACCGTGCCGCGGTAGGCCTTCGAGCGGGACAACCAGGCTGCGCTGAGTGCCAAGGGGAACAAGGGCAAGAGCATCCGGAATGTGCTCGTCTGGGGGTGCAGGAAGACCAGAAGGTACCCCATGTAGCAGGTGCACCAGAGCCTCAGCTCGGTTCCCAGTGCCCGGACGGGTTTACTGAACATCAACAACGCAAAGAGCGCAACGAAGACAAACGGCGCCAGAATACCGAGTACCGGGCCGAAGAGCATTTGGCCGGTCTCAAACCATGGCTTGAACGGAACGAGATCGTCCCCGCGCCACACAGTTTCCGTCTTGGTGTAAGCAAACGGATCCCCGGTGGCTGCCCACGCGATGGCTGGCCAGGCGAGGGCCCCTGCCACGCTGGCTGCACCTAGCGCGGCCAGCGATCCAAGCTCCCGGAGACTGGGAATCGGCTCGGCGCCGGCCACAGCGTCCGGCACTGATGAACGGCGTCCGAACCTCTTCCACAACTGGTGGAGCAGGAGCAGGCCCGCCATGGCCGCGAAGGGCACACCGGTGGGCCGCGACAGGCTCATGAGCAGGACCACGGGTATCGCCACAAGGTACTTGCGCCGCACCAGCAGCAGAAGCGAGCCCGCCAGGAGCAAGGTATTGAGCGACTCCGCGTAGGGGACCTGCAGGATCGCCGAGACGGGGAACATGGAGAAGAAGGCCAGCGCCCACAGGGCCGTGGTTCTCCCGGCGAATTCCCGGAACAGCGCGTAGACCACCAGGGCCGCAGCCAGTCCGGCCACCATGGCGATGACCGTCAGGGCCGGAAGCGTCGCCAGTCCGGTGAGCGCACCGAGGGCCTTGGCGAGGTACGGAAGAAGCGGATAGAACGCCCAGGAATTTTCCGCGACTCCGCCGTTCGCGTTGACCGGCAAAACAGACGGATAACCGTTGTCCGCGGCTTCGGCGTACCAGCGCCCGTCCCAGATCGTGATGAAGTTCCAGTAATCAGGAGCTGGCGGAAACCAAGGATTGGGTCCCTGCTGCAACGCTGCGGCCATGAAGATACAAGCGCTGACAAGCCTCGAGGCGATGTAGACGAGGGAGACCTGAAGCCACCACGGCCAGCCTGCGGCGCGGGCTCCCGCGCGGCGCAGGTTTCTGCCCAGTGATCCCGCCGGGGACCGTGATTCGACGGACGGGGTCACTCTGTTGTTTCTTCCTGGTTCCCGGCTGCTTCCAAGGCCATTTTCAGCCGTTCGATTTCCTTCTCCTGCGAGGTCAGCTGATCCCGCAGCTCATCGAGGACCTCGTCCACCTGGTCCATCCGGTAACCACGCAGCCCAAGGGCAAAGCGCACCCGGTCGACGTCGGACGCCTTGGCTCCTGCCGGTAACAGGACCGGCGGCAGGTTCGGGACCGGCTCATCCATGCCGGCGCCGGAGTCGCGGCTGGATCTCGCCATGCCGGCGCCGAGGAACAACACGGCACCGATAACGACAATCGCGAGAAACACCAGAAAAAAGCTCACAAGCACCATCGTGCCAGACTCAGCTGGGAGCTCCGTGCGGGCGGGGGCTACTCCGGCCGCTGGTCGCCGTTGGTCGAGGGTGGCCGCGGAATTCCGTGCAGGACGCGGTGAACGGCGTCCGCCGGATCGTCCACAAGCTGAATGAGGTCCAGGTCCTTCGCGGAAACCATGCCTTCTGCCACCAGGGTCCCTTTGATCCACTCAATCATCGGGCTCCAGAAATCGACGCCCAGAAGCACGATGGGGAACGACGTCACCTTGCGGGTCTGCACGAGGACCATGGCTTCAAACAGTTCATCCAAGGTTCCCAAACCGCCCGGCAGGACGATGAATCCTTGCGCGTATTTGACGAACATCGTCTTGCGGGCGAAGAAATACCTGAAATTGATGCCAAGGTCCACCCAGCGGTTGAGGCCTTGTTCAAAGGGCAGCTCGATTCCCAGCCCCACGGAAACGCCGTTGCCTTCCACGGCTCCCCTGTTGGCGGCTTCCATGGATCCCGGGCCGCCGCCGGTAATGACGGCGACTCCCGCTTCGGCGAGGCGGCGGCCTACCTGCACGCCCATGTCGTAGTAGCCGGTGCCCGGTTTGGTGCGGGCGGAGCCGAAGACACTGACGGCGGGGCCCAGCTCGGCGAGCGCACCGAACCCTTCAACGAATTCGCTCTGGATCCGCAGGACCCGCCAGGGGTCGGTGTGGATGAAGTGGTCAGCTCCCTTGGTGTCCAGGAGTCGCTGGTCCGACATCGGCACGGCGGCCTGTTTGCGGCGAAGCTCCAAGGGTCCCTTATGCTTGGCGGGCGCCTCTGCGGCTACGGCCGGAGCTGATGCTGCCGATCCGTTGCTCATCGCCTTGCCATTGGCGTCTGGACTAGGAACTTGGGGCTGGCTGGTACTCATTGACCTAGGCTAGCGCGGATGGGAGCTGCATCCGTCCTGGCGTGCCCCTGTTCTTTGCGGTGTTGGGTTTCCCACCACTACTTGCTGTCAGATTCCTGCAAAACAGGTATCTGTTGAATCACGATCCACGGAACTTAGTGTGAGCTGGCGCATCTTGAAACATTTCTTCGCTAGATTCATCACATGACTATTCAAGCCGCCAGCGATGCCCTCGTCGCCCTGAATGGCGTCAACAAGCACTTTGGTCAACTGCATGTCCTGAAGGACATCAATCTCCAAGTGAAAAAGGGTGAGGTCGTGGTTGTCATCGGGCCGTCCGGCTCGGGCAAATCCACGCTGTGCCGCGCCATCAACCGTTTGGAAACCATCGAGACAGGCGAGATCTCGATCGATGGTAAGAAGCTCCCCGAAGAGGGCAAGGAACTTGCTACCCTCCGGGCCGACGTCGGCATGGTCTTCCAATCCTTCAACCTCTTCGCCCACAAGACGATTCTCGAAAACGTCACGCTGGGACCGATCAAGGTGAAGAAACAGGACAAAGCAACCGCGGAAAAGGACGCCATGGCGTTGTTGGAGCGGGTCGGCGTCGGGCAGCAGGCTCAGAAGATGCCGGCACAGCTGTCCGGTGGCCAACAACAGCGTGTGGCAATTGCCCGGGCGCTTGCGATGAAGCCGAAAGTCATGCTCTTTGACGAGCCCACCTCGGCACTTGATCCGGAGATGATCAACGAGGTCCTGGACGTCATGGTCCAGCTTGCCAAGGAAGGCATGACCATGATTGTGGTCACCCACGAGATGGGCTTTGCGCGCAAAGCCGCCGACCGCGTTGTCTTCATGGCCGACGGGCAGATCGTGGAAGACGCCAAGCCCGAGGAGTTCTTCACCAATCCCCAGAGCAACCGCGCCAAGGACTTCCTCTCCAAACTCCTGACGCACTGACGCATTCCGCACCCAGGCCGCAGAGGTGGCCGCACAATGAAAGGAACATCATGAAGGCTTTTATCACCAAGAGGAAATCCCTCCTGGTCGCCGCAAGCGCGGCGCTCGCTCTCTCTCTGAGCGCATGCGGCGGCGGTGGCGGTTCCACTTCCGCGCCAAGCACCGATGCCGGGGCGTTCACGGTGGCTCAAAACGTGTCCATTTCGGGAAGCCCCACGTTTGACACGATCAAGTCGAACGGAAAAATCCGGATCGGCGTCAAGCAGGACCAGCCCGGCCTGGGCTTCAAGGATGCCGCGACCGGCGAGTACAGCGGTTTTGACATCCAGATTGCCCAGTGGATCGCGGCATCCCTCGGATTCTCGAAGGACAAGATCGAGTACAAGCCCATTCCTTCTGCCAACCGCGAGTCCTCCATTACCAATGGCGACATCGACTACTACGTCGGGACTTACTCCATCACCGACAAGCGCAAGCAGCAGATCGATTTCGCGGGTCCCTACTTCGTGACGGGTCAAGGCCTTCTGGTCAAGAAGAGCAACACGACCATCAACAGCGAAAAGGACCTGAGCGGAAAGAACGTCTGTTCAGCCACGGGCTCAACCCCGATCCAGAACATCAAGGCAAACTTCCCCGGCACCAAGACCACTGAGTTCGACACGTACTCGCAGTGTGTCGAGGCCCTCAAGAGCGGCCAGGTCGACGCCGTGACCACCGACCAGGCAATCCTGATCGGCTACGCGTCCCAGGACACCGACAACCTCAAGGTGGTCGGGCAGCCGTTCACCACTGAGAAGTACGGCGTGGGTCTGAAGAAGGGCGACACCGCTCTCCGCAAGTTCATCAACAAGATGTTCACCGACGGCGGCTCGGTGTGGCAGAAGATCTACGACTCCACACTGGGACAGTCGGGCACCAAGGTCACCCAGCCCGCAGTGGACAACTACTAAACCAATGTTGTGGGGGCGGCCCTGGGCCGCCCCCACCAACATCGGCCTGAAAGCGACCATTCAGTGAATACGCTGTTGAATAATTCGGACCTGTTCATCACAGGGTTCCGGAACACCATCATCCTTTTCATCGTTGCCGGAATCGGCTCGCTGATCCTGGGTACCATCGTGGCGGCGCTGCGTGTCTCCCCGATCCCCGCGATGCGCGCTGCGGCCACTTTGTACATCAACGTCGTGCGGAACACCCCGTTGACGTTGGTTCTGTTCTTTTTCGCCCTGGGCTACCCCAAGCTCGGCCTGGTGGAAATTGATTTCATGACCGCCGCAGCAGTCGGCCTCACCCTGTACACCGCGACGTATGTTGCCGAAGCCGTGCGTTCCGGCATCAACACCGTGCCTGTTGGACAGGCCGAAGCCGCGCGGGCCATCGGCCTGCCGTTCGCGCAAACCCTGACGCTAGTGATACTCCCCCAGGCATTCCGCGCGGTCATCCCGCCCATGTTCAGCGTGTTCATTGCGTTGCTCAAGAACACGACCGTGGCGGCGGGCTTCTCGGTCCCTGAGGCCGGATCCATCCGAGCGAATCTTTCGGAGCGCGGTGAGCCCCAGATGGCCGGGCTGCTGTGGGTCGCACTGATCTTCGTTCTGCTCGTTTTCATGCTTTCCTACGCTCAGCGGAAGCTTGAAAAGAAATGGAAGGTGGTCCGATGAGCTCGGTCCTTTTTGACGCCCCGGGCCCGAAGGCCCGCTCACGCTACCGGATCCTCGGCGTCGTAACCGCCCTGGTCATTATCGCCATCGTCGGCTTCATCGTCCTTCGTTTCGCCCAAAGCGGTCAGTTCGACGAGAAGAAGTGGCATCTGTTCACCTTCCCGCTGGTCCAGCAGACCATCCTGCAATCAGTGGGCGCCACGCTTTCGGCCTTTGCCACCGCAGCAGTGCTTAGCTTGGTGCTTGGCGTCTTCCTGGCCTTCGGGCGGCTCTCCGACCGCCGGTGGATCAGCCTGCCCTGCTACGGATTCACGGAGCTTTTCCGTGCCATTCCGCTGCTGATCCTGATGATGATCTTCTACTACGGGCTCCCTCCGCTCGGCGTCCAGGGAATCACGCCCTTCACGGCAGTCGTTGCGGGCTTGGTGCTCTACAACGGCTCGGTGCTCGCGGAAGTATTCCGGGCCGGCATCGAATCGCTCCCCCGCGGCCAGAGCGAAGCCGGCTATGCGATCGGCCTGCCGAAGAGCGCGGTCATGACAAACATCCTGCTGCCGCAGGCGGTCCGTTCAATGCTCCCGGTGATCATTTCCCAGCTTGTGGTCATCCTCAAGGACACCGCATTGGGCTTCATCGTGACCTACAACGAGATCCTGTTCCAGGCGAAGTACTTCGGAAGCCAAGCCCAGTACGGCGCGCCAATCATCCCTTCTGCGATCATCGCCGCGGTCCTGTACGTCGGAATGTGCCTGATCCTGGCCGGTATCGCCAAGTGGCTTGAAGGCAGGATGCGCCGGAGCGTCAAAGTGGTGAAGGTGGCCAAGTCCGAGATTGTCGATATCGAGGGCTAGCCGCAAGATCTCCGAAGTCGTGGGGGTGGGG
>NZ_JAKEEC010000003.1:63325-214611 GCF_021483235.1 Arthrobacter alkaliphilus
CGTGGGTGTGGCCCGTGGGCTTGGTTCCGGAACCAAGCCCACGGGCCACACCCACGTTCTCAAACGATAGCTTTGCCTAGTCCGCCAGCCATGACCGCAGCGCGCGAAGGCACTCACGGATGGCGTCGGCGTCGACGTGTTCGTTGTCTTTGTGCGCCAAAAGCGCATCGCCCGGCCCGAAGTTGACCGCGGGAACGCCCAGCTCGCTGAAGCGGGCGACGTCGGTCCAACCGTATTTCGGCTTCGGCTCGCCACCAACGGCGGCAACGAACGACGCAGCAGCGGGGTGGTTGAGGCCCGGCCGCGCTCCAGCGGCGGCATCGGTGCGCACGACGTCGAAGCCGTCCAACAATTCACGGACGTGGGCCTCGGCCTGGTCCGGGGTCTTATCCGGGGCGAAGCGGTAGTTGATTTCCACGACGCAGCGGTCCGGAATCACGTTGCCCGCGGTGCCGCCGTTGATCTTCACGGCATTGAGGCTTTCGCGGTAATCGAGCCCGTCCACGTTGACGGTGCGCGGCTCGTAGGCGGCCAAGCGGCCCAGGATGGGCGCGGCAGCGTGGATGGCATTGCTGCCCATCCACGCCCGGGCAGAATGCGCCGCTTCCCCGACGGTAGTGGCTTCGAAGCGGCTGGTACCGTTGCAACCGCCTTCCACCGTTCCGTTGGTGGGTTCGAGCAGGATCGCGAAATCCCCCTCCAGAAGCTGCGCGTGGTTCCGTACCAAGCGGCCCAGACCGCTCTTGACCGCTTCAACTTCCTCATGGTCGTAGAAGACGAAGGTGACATCTTTGCCCGGCTCGGCGCCGCCGTCGAACATTGTCGCGGCGAGCGCAAGCTGCACCGCGACCCCGCCCTTCATGTCGGTGGCTCCGCGTCCATACAGGTTGCCCGTGCCGGGGACGCCGGACTCCCACGTGGCGGGCACGGTGCCGAGCGAACCTTCCACCGTCGGCAACGGCACGGTGTCGAGGTGGCCGGCCAGGATCACCCGCTCCGGGCGCCCCAGCTCGGTCCGGGCAATGATGGCGTCGCCGTCCCGCACAAGCTGCAGGCCCGGGATCGTGCGCAGGGCGGATTCAACGGCGTCCGCGATCGCGGCTTCGTTGCCGGACACGCTGTTGATATCCATCAGCGCCGCGGCCAGCAGCGCAACGTCTTGCCTGATGTCAAGGAGGATCGGGGTAGTTTCAACGGTCACCCCTCAACTGTATCCCGTGCTAATTGCGACCCTTCGGTCCACGCTCGGTTTCAAGGGAAGCAGTGGCTCTCGATAGACTTGCGCCATGACTGAAACCGCTGCCTCCGCTGCTCTCGATAGCGCTTCCGACAACGCTCGCTCCGCCTATGGCTTCGGACTGGCCACCATCGCCACCTCCGACGCCGGCGAAGCCACAGTGCTGGACGTGTGGTTTCCGGCACCGGCATTGGGCGAGGCCGCCGCATCACTGCGGGCCGTAGAGCACGCTGACGAGTCGCTGACCGCGCTTGCAGCTGAAAGCCACGACGCGGACCGGCGGACCGAACAGAAAGTGGTCTTCGCCCAGATCAACCTCGACGAGGCACCCGCGGATACCGTTGACGCCTACCTGCGCCTCCACTTGCTTTCGCACCGGCTGGTCAAGCCCAACAGCATCAACCTGGACGGCATCTTCGGCAAGCTTCCCAACGTCGTGTGGACCAACTTCGGCCCGGCCGCGGTGGAAGGCTTCGAATTGACCCGTGCCCGCCTGCGCAAGCGTGGGCCTGTGACCGTCTACGGCGTGGACAAGTTCCCCCGCATGGTGGACTACGTCGTCCCCACCGGGGTTAGGATCGCCGACGCCGACCGGGTCCGCCTGGGCGCCTACCTCGCCGAAGGCACCACGGTCATGCACGAGGGCTTCGTGAACTTCAACGCCGGAACGCTCGGCACGTCCATGGTGGAAGGCCGCATCTCGGCGGGCGTTGTTGCCGGCGACGGCACCGATGTCGGGGGCGGCGCGTCCATCATGGGGACCCTCTCCGGCGGCGGTAAGGAAAAGATCGCCCTGGGCGAGCGCGTGCTCCTGGGCGCCAACTCCGGCGTGGGCATCAGCATCGGCGACGACTCCGTGGTTGAAGCCGGCCTTTACGTCACCGCAGGAACCCGCGTGCGCATCCCCGGCCCGAAGGACGCCAACGGCGAGGACACCAGCAGCATCATCAAGGCTGTTGAGCTCTCCGGCGTGCCGAACCTGCTGTTCCGCCGCAACTCCACCACGGGTGAAGTAGAGGTCCTCCCCCGCAAGGGCCAGACGGTGGAACTCAACGAAGCCCTCCACGCCAACTAGCTGATATCTGGATGCGCCGTCTCCGACGCACCATCGTTTTGCTACTGGCCCTGGCCCTGGTGGCTGGTGCCATTTACGCCGTTGTGACTGTGCTGCAGCGCTCCGACACCTTGGTTACGGAGCGCTGCGTCGCCGTCGTCGGCTCGGAGTCCTACGAACTGGCGACGGACCAGGCCGAGAATGCCGCCCTCATCAGCGCCATTGCCCTGCGGCGGGGGCTTCCACCGCGCGCAGCCACGATCGCCATTGCTACGGCCATGCAGGAATCCAAGCTTCGGAACATCGGCCACGGTGACGAGGTGGGCCCCGATTCGCGGGGTCTGTTCCAGCAGCGCCCTTCGCAAGGGTGGGGCACCGAGGCCGAGGTCATGGATCCCGTCTACGCGACCAACGCTTTCTATGACCGCCTCGTGAAAATACCGGGCTACGAAACCATGGCAATCACGGAAGCGGCCCAAGCTGTCCAGCATTCCGCCTACCCCCAGGCCTACGCACAGCAAGAACCCATGGGCCGGGCATATGCGTCGGCCCTGACGGGACATTCCGAAAGGGCCCTCGACTGCACGCTCCGCGCCGCGGACACCGCCGGCGACCCGAACGCCGTCGTCGCGGCCATCACCGCGGCCTTCGGCTCCCAGCCGGCCGTCGCCCAGGGCCGCACCGTGCAGTTGGACATCAGTGGTGCACAGGCGTGGGCTGTAGGCCAGTGGGCCGTAGCGAATGCCAAGGCCTTTTCCGTGACCCAGGTTGACGTTGCCGGCGCCACCTGGAACCGGCAGGACCACAAGGGCTGGCAGGAGCCAGCGGCAGCATCCGGTTCCGTGACCATCACGGTGTCGGCTCCGAAAACGTAGTTCGGGCGGTGCCTGGCGGCCCCGTTCCCGCCTCAGACCAGAAGTTCAACCACCGGCTGGACGTAGCTGCGGAAGATATCCGGCTCGGACAGGAGCTGGTGGCTCATGATCATCTTGTCCGGTTCAAGGTACCAGGCCCTCGGCTCGCTGAGGGGTAGTTCGATGATGGTCAATTGGAAGTCCCGGGAGCTACGCCCGACTTCCAGCAGCCGGTCCTCCACCATGTCCCCCAGGAGCAACGTGGCGCCGCTCGCTTCGCGTTCGGCTTCGAGTTTTTCATACTCTTCCAAGCGCTCACGGGCCCAGGTGAGGGCGGCCCCGAAGTGGGCCTGCAATACCCGGCGCAGAGCAGGCGAGTTTCCGAACGCGTTGAAGCCCGGGGGTGAAAGCTCCGGCGCGGCATCCGGATACGCCCTCAACAGCTGCTCCCACCAGGCCTCCCACTCTGTCTTGAGGGCCGGCACCCCGCCTACCTCGGCAGTGAGATGCGTGTGGTCCGCGTGCCTGACTTTGGGTGTGGCGTGGGACAACGTTGGCGTTCCGGCCCCGTCCAATCCAGCAACGTCTCTCAGATACAAGGCAATGAGCATCGGTCCGGAGGTGTCCATTGTGATCCGCCAGCCCTGACCGCCTGTGTCATGCATCCGATTGCCTCCTTGGCAGGTGCCCGCTCAGGATTCCAGTCTATTCCCGATGAGCCTCGACGTTAACGGCTCGAAGGGACCGCACCAAGAGTGGCCAGATGCGTGGTCAGGACGTCCCGGCAGACCTCGGCAGTCATCCACTCGGGCTGCAGCAGGGCATGCATGCACAGGCCGTCGAGGGTCGCCAAGAGGCGCTCGGCTTCGGTTACCAGGCGCTCTTGGCCGGGTCCGCCGTCGGGCATCAGCCGCATCACCAAACGGCCGACGACGGCGGCCACGGCCCGGTGGCTGCGGGCGGCTTCCTGTTCGAGTACGGGGCGGATCCGGGCCGCGTGCCGGAAGGCCATCCAGACACAGGCGTCGACGGCCAGTTCCTCGTCGAGCGGAAGGAATTGACCCAGGAGGGTTAACACGGCCGCATCGTGTTCTGCGAGGCCGGGCGCAAAGGACTCGACGACGGCGAACGCCTCCTCGAGCCTCTTGGCGATCCTGTCGATGACCACGGCGAAGGAATGGACCAGCAGTTCATCGCTGCTGGCGAAGTAGTGCCGGACCGAGCCGACGGCAAGTCCGGCTTCGTCGGCCACTTCCCGCAAGGACGCGCGTTCAAGGCCATCCGAGGCAATGATCCTGAAGACGGCTTCGACTACTTCCTGGCGCCGGGCTTCGGCATCAACGATCTTGGGCACAGATCTTTTTAGCACGAATGTGCTTGATCCGTGCGGCGCGGCGCACTAGAGCAACGGGACTGTGGCTTACGCGACACCGGATTACGCAACACCGAGCGAGCCTGGTCAAACCTCAGATAGCGTTGCTTGCATGAGAATTCTTGTTACGGGTGGCACCGGCTACATTGGGTCGCACACCGTCCTGTCCTTGTTGGAAACCGGACATGAAGTGGTCGTAGTGGACAACCTCGTGAACTCAAGCGAAGAGTCCCTGCGCCGGGTCGGCGAACTGGCGGGAAAGACCGCGGCGTTCCATAAAGTGGATCTCGTGGACGAGGCCGCGGTTGAAGCCGTGTTCGATCAGCACAGCATCGACGCCGTCATCCACTTCGCCGGGCTCAAGGCAGTCGGCGAATCCGTGCAGGAACCCCTCAACTACTACTACAACAACATTGTCGGCACCCTGAACCTGCTCCGCGCCATGGACAAGCACGGTGTCCGCTCGATCGTCTTCAGCTCGTCTGCCACGGTGTACGGCGAGCACAACCCGATCCCCTACATCGAGAAAATGGAGATCGGAGCGAACAACCCCTACGGCCGCACCAAGGAACAGATCGAGGACATCCTCACGGACCTCGGCGCCGCGGACGAGCGCTGGCACATCGCCCTCCTGCGTTACTTCAACCCGGTGGGCGCACACCCCTCCGGCAGGATCGGTGAGGACCCCCAGGGCATCCCGAACAACCTGGTCCCTTACATCGCCCAGGTCGCCGTGGGCCGCCGCGAAAAGCTCATGGTCTTCGGCGGAGACTACGACACGCCGGACGGCACCTGCCTACGGGACTATATCCACGTCGTCGACCTCGCGGACGGCCACGTCGCCGCGCTGGACTACGTCGCCGGACGCCCCGGAGTGCACCGCTGGAACCTTGGTTCCGGAAAGGGCACGTCCGTTCTGGAGATGCTCCATGCCTTTGAGCAGGCCGTGGGGCACCCGCTGCCCTACGAGATCACCGGCCGCCGCGCCGGAGACCTGCCCGCGTTCTGGGCCGACGCCTCCTCTGCCTTGGCCGACCTAGGCTGGTCCACCACCAAGACCGTGGAGCAGATGTGCGAAGACCACTGGCGCTGGCAGAAGAACAACCCCCTCGGCTACAACGCTTAAAACACAACGCGGGGTCACTTACAGCCCATGATGTCCCTTCGGACGGGCTGTAAGTGACCCCGCGTTCGCCTAGTTAGACGGCCGGGTAGTTGCGCTCCGGCTCTCCTGTGTAGAGCTGCCGCGGACGGCCGATCTTCGTCTGGGGATCGTTGATCATTTCACGCCACTGCGCGATCCAGCCGGGGAGGCGTCCGATCGCGAACAGCACGGTGAACATCTTCTCGGGGAAGCCCATCGCCTTGTAGATCAGGCCGGTGTAGAAGTCGACGTTCGGGTAGAGCTTGCGCTGGATGAAGTAGTCGTCAGCCAGGGCCTTCTCTTCGAGGCGCATCGCGATGTCCAGGAGCTCGTCATTGCCGCCGAGCTTGCCCAGGATCTCGTGAGCCGTCGCCTTGATGATCTTCGCCCGGGGGTCGTAGTTCTTGTAGACCCGGTGCCCGAAGCCCATGAGGCGGACGCCGGCTTCCTTGTTCTTGACCTTCTCCATGTAATCTTCGGGCTTGATGCCCTCGGCCTGGATCTGGCGCAGCATCTTCAGCACGGCCTCGTTGGCGCCGCCGTGGGCGGGACCGAAGAGGGCGTTGATGCCCGCGGACACAGAAGCAAACAGGTTGGCGTTCGACGAGCCCACAAGGCGGACGGTCGACGTCGAGCAGTTCTGCTCGTGGTCGGCGTGCAGGATGAGCAGGAGGTCCAGCGCCTTGACGACGACGGGGTCGAGCTCGTACTGCTCTGCAGGCAGGCCGAAGCTCAGGCGCAGGAAGTTCTCCACGAGGTTCATGGAGTTGTCCGGGTACAGCATGGGCTGGCCGATGGACTTCTTGTGTGCGTAGGCCGCGATGACCGGAAGCTTGGCCATCAGGCGGATAGTGGAAACTTCCACGTGCTCAGCGTTGAACGGGTCCAGGGAGTCCTGGTAGAACGTGGACAGCGCCGAGACGGCCGAGGAGAGCACGGGCATCGGGTGCGCGTCACGCGGGAATCCGCCGAAGAAGCCTTTGAGCTCTTCGTGGAGCAGGGTGTGGCGACGGATCTTCTGGTCGAACTCCTCCAACTGCGTGGGGCTCGGGAGGTTTCCGTAGATCAGCAGGTAGGAAACTTCCAGGAAGCTCGAGTGCTGGGCAAGCTGCTCGATCGGGTATCCGCGGTACCGCAGGATACCGGCGTCGCCATCGATGTAGGTGATTGCCGACGTCGTGGCGGCGGTGTTCATGAAGCCGGGGTCATAGGCGACGGCGCCCGTCTGCTTCAGCAGCTTGGAAACGTCGTATCCTTCGTTTCCTTCTACAACCTTGATCCGCGGGAGCTCGAGCTCTCCGCCGGCATGGCGCAGGGTAGCGCTGGTGGTCTCAGTCATGGAGTCCCCTTCATGAGGCTCTTGGCCTCGGTCGAAAGCTTGATCCAACCAACATCTGGTGACTCCAACCGGGGCCCTGCAAGTGCAGGCGCCATCGGCCAGACTGCCTTCGTGGAGAAAGCCACCATTGATAGTCAGTTAAAAGCTACCGCCAGTAAGCGGGACAGACTAATTTACAGTCCCGGTTACTGGCGGAATGACGCGGCCGTGTGCGGGAAGTCACAGCATTGTTACCGAGCGCCTGTTACCGAGCGCCGCCCAGGCGTTCGACCGCCGCATCGATGCGTTCGTCCGTACCGGTGAGCGCCACCCGGATGAATCCATTGCCCGCGTCTCCATAGAAGACTCCGGGCCCGACGACGATCCCCAGGTCGGCGAAGCGCTGGACTGTGTCCCATGTCGCTTCCCCTGCGGTGGACCACAAGTACAGGCCTGCTTTGGACTCGTGGATCTCCAGGCCGAAGTTCTGCAGTGCAGGCAGTAGGCGTTCACGGCGTCCGCGGTAGAGGTCCTTCTGGGCGAGCACGTGGGTGGCATCGCCGAGCGCGGCACGCATGGCTTCCTGGACCGGATACGGCACGATCATGCCTGCGTGCTTGCGGCTGTTGACCAGATTCGCCACGATCGACGAGTCACCGGCAACAAAGGCGGCACGGTATCCGGCGAGGTTCGATTGCTTGCTCAGGGAGTAGACGCACAAGAGGCCATCGGTGGATCCTCCCGTGACACGCGGGTCAAGGACGCTTGGCACCGCCTCGCCGCCACGCTGGGCATCCCATTCGCCCCAGCCTAGTTCGGCATAGCATTCATCGGACGCCACGACAGCACCGATTTCACGGGCTTGGGCGACGATCTGTCGGAGGGACTCAACATCCCGGACGCTGCCGGTTGGGTTTCCCGGGGAATTGATCCAGATGAGCCGGACCCTGGAGCGGGTTGCGGAGTCCAGTTCGTCAAGGCTGTCCGCGGCCACAGCGGTGGCCCCGGCGAGCATGGCGCCGATGTCGTAGGTCGGGTAGGCCACTGTAGGGCGCACCACGACGTCGCCTGAGCCCAGTCCCAGCAGGAACGGCAGCCAGGCCACCAGTTCCTTGGAGCCGACGGTCGGCATGACGTCCCGCGGATCAATTCCCGGCACTCCCCTACGGCTGGCGAACCAGCTGGACACGGCCTCACGAAGACCCTCCGTGCCGTGCACGGTTGGGTAGCCATGGGCGTCAGCCGCCGCCGCGAGTGCCTCGCGGACCAACTGCGGCGTGGGATCCACAGGGGTGCCGATAGAGAGATTGACTGCCCCGCCCGGGTGTTCCGAAGCCTTGGCGACGTAGGGCGCCATAGCTTCCCAGGGGTAGTCGGGCAGGTTGAGGCCGAAAGCGGGGGCCGCAGAAATCAAAGGAAGCAACCGTTCTTAGTGGTCTTGGTTCTGCGGAGGCAGCGCGGCGATGAACGGGTGGTCCTTGCCGGTGTTGCCGATCTTCGCTGCTCCGCCCGGGGAGCCAAGGTCATCGAAGAATTCGACGTTGGCCTTGTAGTAGTCCGCCCATTCCTCCGGGGTGTCGTCCTCGTAGTAGATCGCTTCCACCGGGCAAACCGGTTCGCAAGCTCCGCAGTCCACGCACTCATCCGGGTGGATATAGAGGGAACGTTCGCCTTCGTAGATGCAGTCAACAGGACATTCTTCAATGCATGCCTTGTCCTTGACATCCACACACGGCTGCGCGATTACGTAGGTCACGTCCCTTGCCTCTCCACAGTTGTCCCGGATCACTTCCGGGTAGTACCACCGGCCCTGTGGCCGGTACATCGAATTCTGAGCCTATTATCCACCAGCCGGAACTCAGCAACCTAGCCGGGCGTCTTACTATGAACTGGTGACTCTGCCCCGGCCCCAGGATTTCCTGCTCAATACCGTAACCGGAACACGGGTAGTTGTCCGATACCGCCTGGCCACCGGCTTCACCGATGCCCTCGGCTACCTGGTCTCAGTCACCGATGATTCGTGCACCATCCGTACGCGCCAGTCCGACGTCGAAATCCCCCTTGCGCTGGTCGTGGCGGCCAAAGAGGTCCCGCCTCCGCCCCCACGCAGGAGTCCGCGCACAACCGGCGAGTAACCCTGCGGCTCCCTGCACTCCCTTGCTCACCACCCCCGTCCACCCACTGGACATGCCCCCTGCCCGGTTCACCCACCGGACATGCCCCGTGCCCGGCCGAACCATTGGACATAATGCCAATATGTCCAGTGTTGGGTCGCAAGACAGAGCATGTCCTGCGGAGACGCGGGCCGAACAAGGGACATGTCCGGTCGTGACGAGCAGCGATGGGCATGTCCCTTCGGGACGACGCGGATGTTGGGCCGGGCAGGTGTCATGAACGCGTCAGGCGGCCCGGTCGAGCGACCTCAGGGTGTCGCGTACCAGCGCTACGAATTCGCGAGGCCGGTGCTTCACCAGCGAATAGCTCACCACCAGCGTGGGAACACCCAATTTTGTGGTGACGTTCCACCGGCGGCGGTCCTCCTCGAAGCTCGGCTTGTCCATGTGGAACCCCGCTCCGTCGGTCTCGATCCCCAGTCTTCCGTCCACCATCAGGTCCAGATGCCCCATTCCCGGTATGTGCACTTGCGATTCAACATGGAAGCCGGCTTCGCGCAGCAGGTGCCGGGCGATGCACTCAATGATCGACTGCGACTGGGGAACGATCCGTGACACGAGCCTCCGCTCGCGTGCATCATTCCGCCCGGTCAACCTCATCCTGATGGCCGTCAGAGGTAACTTGCCAAGAGCCACCGCCGATTCAGCAATGACGAGGCCATCCAGGTCCGGCAGGCAGCGCAGTGCCTGAATGAGAGAATCCGTCAACGTGGGCGGGGCGGCGGATCTGTGGCAGACGAAGCCCTTGTACTTGCGGCTGTGGGGGACTGCCACATGGGGAAACTGAGGGGCGTCCATTACCCACAACCCGGCCAGTTCGGCTGCGGAAACGCAGGCCGGCTCCGCAGGGAGGGACCGGATGGCTAGCAAGCCAGGATCGGCGCCCGGCACCGCATAAACCCCTCGAGCCACGCGGAGAATCCGGCCGCTGGCCAAAGCGGACTTCAGCTGGAAGTGCGACACTCCGGCCGCAGCGAGATGCTTGGCCCGCGCCACGCCGTCGTACGCTGACACGACGTCGATAATGTTCACCATGCGCCCCATCGTTCCCCCTGATGCGGGCGGTCCGGAAGCACCGAAATTCGCTATGTGGAAAACAACCCGTCCATTCTTGCGGGCAAACGCTGGACATGTGCCTCCGTTACGGCAGAGCATGCGCCGCGTGGAGACCAAGGAATGCGCATGATGCCATTATGTCCAGCGCTGCGGACCAAGGCGGGGCATGTCCCGAGGGAGGTCAGGCACCCTGCACGGCGTCCGGCAGCCGGCGCATTCCCCGCAGCGGTGAGAACAACACTGGTGCAACGAAAACCATGCTTCCGCCCACGCCGATCCAGAGTGTTGGGACCAGCCCGATGTTCTCGGCCAGGAGACCCGAGGCAAGGGCTGCGATCGGCATGACTCCCCACACCACGAAGCGGATGGACGCATTCATCCGCCCCAGGAGCCGGGGCGGACACACCCGCTGCCGCATGCTCAGCTGCATGATGTTGTACACCAGCACTCCGAAGGCGAACCCGAACTCGGAGAAAACGAGCATCACGAGGGACATCCATCGTTCAGGAGCAAGCACGCACAACGGAACCAAGAGGAGGAAAAGCGCGCTGATCATCGACGCGACAGGAATAACCGTCCCCTCGCCGATCCACGCCGCGATCTTGGGCGCGGCAACGGCGCCGATCAGTCCGCCCACAGCACCGACCGACATAATGAGGCCCATGCCCTCCGGTCCGAGTTCAAGTTCACGAAGCACCAAGACCGGTATCAAGGTGGAGGCGAGTGTCGTGAAGAAGTTGACCCCGCCCGTGCAGGCCACAATCCTGCTGATCAAAGGATGCCTGACCACGAAGACCAGTCCCTCCTTGATCTCGCTGGCGAGCGGCTGCCGATCCTTCGCGGGCACGGGCAGTTCCGCGTCGCGCGTCCTAAGCAGGAAGATGGCCGACAGCAAGTATCCGGCCGCCTCCCCGACGAACAGCACGGGGGCGGACACAATCGCCAGCAAGCCACCGCCTGCGGCAGGACCGCCGATCCGAGCGATTTGGGAAGTAGCCTCGAGCTTGGAGTTGGCCTGCGAGACTTTCACGGCGTCCACGAGGACGGGTACGTAGCTCTGGTAGGAAACGTCGAAGAACACCGTCGCGGCCCCGACGACGGCGGCCACTGCGTAAAGGTGCCAGATCTGGAGGAGGCCGGCCCACCAGAGGATGGGCACAGTTGCCATCGCCGCGGTGCGGACCAAGTCAGCCACAATCATGGTGCGGCGCTTGAGCCAGCGGTCGACCCATGCTCCTGCGGGCAAACCGATCAGCAGGAAGGCCGCGAGGCCGGCGGCATTGAGGGCGCCGACTTCGAACTCACTCGCACCGAGCAAAGTCACCGCGAGGACGGGAAACGCCAGTTGCCCCAGTTGCGCTCCGAGCTGGCTGACGGCCTGCCCTGACCAGAAGGTGATGAAGTTTCTGTCCCGCCACAGCGAGGCAGCCGGCCGGGTTGTGTCAGTTTGCGCGGCATTGCGGGTGGTTCCGGCGTTCACCCGCCCAGTCTCGTTCAGTGATTGGTATATGTCAATCACTCATAGCTGGCTACACTGGCCACCATGAAGGAAGACGCGCGGGAGAACGGTGACCTGGTGGCCAAGGGCCGCGCGTTGAGTTCCCCCCTGCGCCTGAGGATTCTCCGGCTCTGCCTGCACCAAGCGCGCACCAACAAGGAGATTGCGGGGCTGCTGGAGATCAACCCGGCGTCGAGCCTGCACCATGTGCGGACCTTGGTGCGCACGGGTTTCCTCGAAGCCCAGGAAGGCCGGAAGGGAAAGCGCGGCGCCAAAGAGGTGCCGTATCTCGCGACCCGCACCTCGTGGAGCACCCCCGTCGACGGGATTTCCCCGGTCCTGATCGAAACATTCGTCCAGGAAACGCGCCGGCTCGCACCCGAGGACATCGACGTCTGGCGGCTCGGGGTCAAGTTCAACACCGCACGGCAGCAGGAAATGATGGACAAACTGCGCGCCGTCGTCGAGGAATACATGCACCTTCCGGCGGACGACGACGGCGAGGCCACCTCGCTCCTGATCGCCCACCACCGGGACCCAACCGCCGATTAGCTATCCGCGCGGAGGACGCCGGTAGCGCCGGCACCACAAGAGCACCACGACAGTGATGCCCGCGGTTCCGAAGACCCACACATTACCGGGCACATCCGCGACGATCAGCTGCTTGCCCGGTCCCCCCGTGGACAACAGTCCGATGGTGGCGTAACAGACAATGCCCGCTACCGCCGTCGGGAGCAACGACCGCGACCACGCACCCAGCAGGAGCTGCAGCGACGCGAGCAGGAGCAACGCGGCCGCAGGACCCCAGTGGACGTCGACGCCGGCAACGAAGAACGCCTGCCGGTGCAGCGCGGTGCCTGCGAGGGCAGCAAAAAGAGCCACCGGAACAGCGGCGGCAATGCCGCGTACTGCTCCGGTGGCTCCCTTGGTCAATGCGTCAGTCCGTTCTGCGCGTCAATACCCGATCTGCGCAGGATCAGACTTTGGCGCGTGCCCGGCTCGCCTTGGCACGCTCGTTGGCGTCAAGGATCACCTTGCGGATACGGATGTCTTCCGGCGTGACCTCGACGCACTCGTCTTCGCGGGCGAATTCGAGGGACTCTTCGAGGGTCAGTTCGCGCGGCGGGGTCAGGTTCTCGAAGGAGTCCGAGGAAGCTGCACGCATGTTGGTGAGCTTCTTTTCCTTCGTGATGTTGACGTCCATGTCGTCCGCGCGGGAGTTCTCGCCCACGATCATGCCTTCGTAGACCTCGGACGTGGGCTTCACGAAGAAGGAACCGCGTTCCTGCAGGTTGATCATCGCGAACGGGGTAACCACACCAGCGCGGTCGGCAACCATCGAACCGTTGGTGCGGTATTCGATGGGGCCTGCCCACGGCTCGTAGCCCTCGGAGATCGACGATGCGATGCCTGCACCGCGGGTGTCGGTGAGGAACTTGGTGCGGAAGCCGATCAGGCCACGGGCAGGAACGATGAATTCCATGCGGCACCAGCCGGTTCCGTGGTTGGCCATGTTGGTCATGCGGCCCTTGCGGGCGGCCATGAGCTGCGTGACCGCGCCGAGGTACTCTTCGGGAACGTCGATGGTCATGTGTTCCATCGGCTCGTGGATCTTGCCGTCGATGGTCCGGGTGACAACCTGCGGCTTGCCGACCGTCAGCTCGAATCCTTCGCGTCGCATCTGCTCCACGAGGATGGCCAGCGCGAGCTCGCCGCGGCCCTGGACTTCCCAAGCATCCGGACGTTCGGTGGGCAGGACCTTGATGGAGACGTTACCGATCAGTTCCTTGTCCAGGCGGTCCTTCACCTGGCGCGCCGTCACCTTGGCGCCCTTGACCTTGCCGGCCAGCGGGGAGGTGTTGATACCGATGGTCATCGAGATCGCCGGGTCATCCACCGTGATGAGCGGGAGCGGCTGCGGGTTCTCGGCGTCGGTCAGAGTCTCACCAATGGTGATTTCCTCGATACCGGCAACAGCCACGATCTCGCCCGGACCGGCGGACTCCGCGGGTACGCGGTCGAGGGCCTTGGTGGCCAGGAGTTCGGTGATCTTGACGTTCTTCAGTTCGCCGTTGGCACGCGCCCAAGCCACGGTCTGGCCCTTGCGAAGGGTGCCGTTGTAGATGCGCAACAAGGCGAGTCGGCCGAGGAACGGGGAAGCGTCCAAGTTGGTGACGTGCGCCTGCAGGACGCCCTCGGGGTTGTAGGTCGGAGCCGGGATGTGCTCGATGATCGCCTTGAAGAGGGGTTCGAGGTCCTCGTTGTCCGGTGCGGTGCCATCGGCAGGCTGCTCAAGCGACGCGCGGCCGACTTTGGCGGCGGCGTAGACGACGGGCACTTCGAGGACCTTGTCGAGGTCCAGGTCAGGAACTTCGTCAGCAAGGTCGGAGGCCAGGCCGAGGAGCAGGTCCATGGACTCGTGGACAACCTCTTCGATGCGGGCGTCGGGGCGGTCGGTCTTGTTGACCAGCAGGATGACAGGCAGGTGCGCAGCAAGGGCCTTGCGGAGCACGAAGCGGGTCTGCGGAAGCGGACCTTCGGAAGCGTCGACCAGGAGGACCACGCCGTCAACCATGGACAGGCCGCGCTCCACCTCGCCGCCGAAGTCGGCGTGGCCGGGGGTGTCGATCACGTTGATGGTGATGGTCTCGCCATTGGACGACGGGCCGTTGTAGGCAACCGTGGTGTTCTTGGCGAGGATGGTGATGCCCTTTTCGCGCTCCAGGTCACCGGAGTCCATGACGCGGTCTTCCAGGTGGTTGTGCTCGGCAAAGGAGTTGGTCTGCTTGAGCATGGCGTCGACCAGCGTGGTCTTGCCGTGGTCAACGTGGGCCACAATCGCGACGTTGCGCAGATCACTGCGCGATGCAGTGGCCGCGGCGGTGTTGGTGGTGGTTTCAGACATGCGTAATGGCTCGATTCAGTGGTGAAGTCAGCTGTTGTATCGCGACATTTCCAACCGGAACGCACGACGGATTAGACCCTTTGACACAGGGCGCCTCTATAGAGTCTAAACGCTGTGGTATTTGTTGGCCTAAAAATCACCCTCAAGGCAGCGAAACTGTGCCCTTCATCACAACCGTAGGCACGGCCGGCAGGCGCGGAAACAGCAGAAGAGCCGGGACCACTTCCCCTCACGGAGATGGTCCCGGCTCTCCTGCTCGCTTCGCTGGACTCAGCAGACGGGCGCCTGGCCCGTCAGGCCACCGCGGGCGGCAGCATGAGGCTGGCACCGGGGATTGCGTTGAGCAGGGCCTTGGTGTAGTCCTGCTGCGGCGCATCGAAGACGTCGTCCGTGCTGCCCGTTTCCACGAGCTTGCCCTTCTGCATCACGCAGACATGGTCCGCGATCTGCCGCACGACGGCGAGGTCGTGCGTGATGAACAGGTACGTCAGTCCAAGATTGGACTGCAGCTCGGCCAGAAGGTTCAGGACCTGGGCCTGAACCAAGACGTCCAGGGCGGAAACCGCTTCGTCGCAGATGATCACTTCGGGGTCCAAAGCCAACGCCCGGGCAATCGCCACGCGCTGCCTTTGGCCACCCGAGAGCTCGTTCGGGTACCGCTGCATGGTGGATTGCGGCAGCGCCACCTGGTCCAGCAGTTCCCGGACCTTCTTCTCGCGGCTGGCCTTGTCACCGATCTTGTGGGTCCGGAGCGGTTCCTCGATGGTCCTGAAGATGTTGTACATCGGATCGAGGGAACCGTACGGGTCCTGGAAAATCGGCTGGACCCGGCGACGGAACTTGAAGATTTCCCGGCTGTTCAATGTGGAGGTGTCCACACCGTCGAACACGATCCGGCCCGACGTCGGTGCGAGCAGGTTGAGGACCATCTGCGCCACGGTGGACTTGCCGGAGCCCGACTCACCCACGATCGCCGTCGTCGTCCCGCGTTTGACGTTGAAGGAGACGTTGTCCACGGCAGTGAAGTCGGCTGCCTTGCCCACTCCGGAGCGCAGTTTGAAGACCTTGGTGAGGCCCTCTACCTTCAGGACGTCGTCCGGCAGCGCCTTTTCTTCCACGGCCTCGGTGGGCGCGAGGAGTTCTTCCGTCTGGATTCCTTCAGCCTTCGCAGCCTGGATCCGCCGGGAAGCAAGCGACGGCGCCGAGGCCACCAACCGCTGGGTGTAGGGGTGTTGCGGGTTGCGGAGCAGCTCGAGGGAAGGACCAGCCTCCACCACGTTTCCGCGGTACATGACCACTACCTTGTCGGCACGTTCAGCAGCGAGGCCAAGATCGTGCGTAATAAGCAGGACCGCGGTGCCGAGCTCCGTCGTCATGGTGTCGAGGTGATCCAGGATCTGCCGCTGTACCGTTACGTCGAGGGCCGACGTCGGCTCGTCGGCGATCAGGAGCCGCGGCTGGCAGGACAGGCCGATGGCGATCAGGGCACGCTGGCGCATGCCGCCGGAGAATTCGTGCGGGTACTGCTTGGCGCGGCGTGCGGAGTCCGGCAAGCCGGCCTCCCCGAGTACGCGGGCGACGTCGGCAGGAGCGTTGGGCTTGCCGTTGGCACGCAGTGTCTCGCGGACCTGGTAGCCGATCTTCCACACCGGGTTGAGGTTGGACATCGGGTCCTGCGGGACCATGCCGATCGTGTTGCCGCGCAACTCGATCATCCGCCGCTCCGGAGCGTGGGAGATGTCTTCGCCGTCGAGCAGGATCTGCCCGCCGGAAACCCTGCCGTTCGCCGGCAGGAGTCCAATGGCGGCGAGCGCCGTCGTCGACTTCCCGGAACCGGACTCCCCCACAATGGCGACGGTCTCGCCGGGCATGATGGTCAGGTGGGCGTTCTTGACGGCTTGGAATTCGCCGTTCGCCGTCTGGAAGGAGATGGCGAGGTCCCGGATTTCCAAGAGCGGACGCTCTTCGCTTCCGGCTTCGTCGATGGTGACGTTGGATGTTGTCATGGTTGCCTCCTTCATCGCTTGCGGCTCTTGGGGTCAAGGGCGTCACGCAGCGCGTCGCCAAGCATGATGAAGCTCAGGACTGTGATGGACAGTGCGGTTGCGGGGAACAACAGCACCTCGGGGTTGGTGCGCAACGTGTCCTTCGCTGCGGAAATGTCGTTGCCCCAGGACATGATGCTGCCGGGCAGCCCAATACCAAGGAACGACAGCGTTGCTTCCGTCACGATGAAGACGCCGAGTTCCATCGTGGCCAGGACGATGATCGGCGCGAGCGCGTTCGGAATAACGTGCCGGACCAGCGTGCCCATCCTGGAGACGCCGAGCGAGCGGGCCGCGGTGACGAAATCCGCGTTGCGGACCTCGATCACGGCACCACGCGTGATACGCGCCATTTGCGGCCAGCCGAGCATCACGATGACCATGACCACCGTGAAGACGCTCTTGTTCTCGCGGAAGAAGGGCAGCTGGGTAACCACCAGGGCGCCAAGGACCAAAGGCAACGCGAAGAAGATGTCGCCGAGGCGGGCAATGATGGTGTCGACCCATCCGCCAAAGAAGCCTGCCAGCGCGCCGAGCGTGACGCCGATGATCAGGACGAAGAGGACGGACACGACGCCGACGGTCAGGGATGCCTGGGTCCCGTGGATGACGCGGGAGTAGATGTCGCAGCCTTGGAAGGTGAAGCCGAGGGGGTGGCCGGCCGAGGGACCCGCGAGGGAGTCGCTCAGCTGGCAGTTGTCGTTCGGCGCCGTCTGGGTGAACAGGCCTGGGAAGAACGCGACGACGAGGAGCAGCAGGATCATGAGCGCCGAGATGATGAAGAGCGGCCGACGGCGGAGCTTCCGCCAGGCGTCCGCCCACAGGCTCAGCGGTGCCGCGTCGGCCTTGAGGGTGTCGGTCGCCAGCAGCGGTGTCTCGTCGATGGGGGCAACATAGTGCTCGATCTGACGGTTACTTTTCATAACGGATCCTCGGGTCAAGCCAGGCGTAAAGAAGGTCCACCAAAAGGTTGGCGGCAACGAAGACCAGTACCAGCACGCTCACAATCGCGACGACGGTGGGCCCTTCGCTGCGGATCACGGCCTGGTAGAGCTTCTGGCCGACGCCGGGCACGTTGAAAATGCCTTCAGTGACGATCGCGCCGCCCATCAAGCCACCCAGGTTCGCGCCCAGGTACGTGACCACGGGAATCATGGAGTTCCGCAGGATGTGGGCCAGGACCACGCGGGGACGGGAGAGGCCCTTTGCGGTTGCGGTGCGGACGTAGTCGGCGTTCATGTTTTCAATGACCGAGGCGCGGGTCAGGCGCAGCACATAGGCGAATGACACGAGGCCGAGCACCGTGGCCGGAAGGATCAGGGTGCCCCAGTCGGCGTTGGCCCCGACGGTCGGCTTGGCCCAGCCGAGCTGAACGCCGACGACGAGCTGCAGCACGAAGCCCAGCACGAAGGTGGGGACGGCGATGACGACGAGCGAGGCCACCAGCACCGTGGAGTCGAAGAGCTTCCCCTTGCGCAGGCCCGCTATCAGGCCGAAGGCCACGCCGAAGACGGCCTGGATGGCCAGGGCCTCAACGGCGAGCATCGCGGTGACGGGGAAGATGCGACCAAGGGTGGCAGCGATGGGCTGGCCGGTGAAGTCTACGCCGAGGTTGAAGGTGAACAGGTTCTTCAGGAAGAGTCCGTATTGGACCCAGAACGGCTGGTCAAGGTTGTATTGCCGGCGCAGGGCGGCAATGACGGCCTCGCTGGGAGGCCGGTCGCCGAACAAGGCGCGGATGGGGTCTCCCGGGAGGGCAAAGACCATGAAGTACACAAGCAGGGTGGTTCCCAGGAAGACCGGGATGACCTGCAGCAAACGCCGGAGGATGTACTGGATCACAGCAAGTTTTCCTGAGCGCTCTTGAAACTGAGGGGATTCATGTGGGGTAGCTTTCGTGCCGGATCAAGCGCACAGGGGGCCCGGTTTGCGGCCGGACCCCCATCGTGCACTAGCGAGCTTGGAACGAGTCCGGAGGACTACTTTGCGGTGATGTTGTAGTAGAGCAGGACGCCGTTCCAGCCGGAGTCAACGTTCGTGACGTTCTGGCTCCATACAGCCTGGCGTGCCTGGTACCACAGGGGCAGGTTCGGGAGATCCTTGAACAGGATTTCCTGTGCCTGGGTGAACTTCTTGTTGGCATCGCCGGTGGACTTGGAAGCAAGGCCTTCGGTGAGCAGCTTGTCGAATTCCGGGTTGCTGTAGCCCTCGTAGTTGGCGCTGGCGCCGGTCTTCAGAAGCGGGCCAAGGAAGTTGAACAGCGACGGGTAGTCTGCCTGCCAGCCTGCGCGGGTGAAGCCCGGAAGGGTCTTGGCCTTGCGGAGGTTCAGGATCTCGGCGAACTTGGCGAACGGCTGGCCTTCGGCCTTGATGCCGAGGTTGTTCTTCAGGTTGTTGGCAACGGCGTCGATCCATTCCTTGTTGCCACCGTCGGTGTTGTATGCGAGCTGAAGGGTCTTGCCGGCCGGCCAGGGGCTGATGGCTTCTGCCTTGGCCCACAGGTCCTTCGCCTGCGCGGCGTCGAACTTCAGGACATCGGAGCCAGCCACGTTGGCGTTGTAGCCATCGATGGACGGAGACGTGAAGTCCTTCGCGGGGATACGCGTGCCGTTGAAGACGACCTTGGTGATTTCGTCGCGGTTGATGGCCATGGAAATGGCCTGGCGGCGGAGCTTGCCGGCGTCTCCCTGGAACTCAGGCAGGTAGTTCGGGATGTTGAGCGTCGCGTTGCCTGCGTAAGCCTTGTTGAGGTTGTGGTCCGGGAAGTCCGCGGTATAGGTCTTCAGGGCGTTCGTCGGCAGGACATCGGTGACGTCAAGGTTGTTGGCCTGGATGTCCGTATATGCCGGTGCCGGGTCGGTGTAGAACTTGAAGGTCACGCCGCCGTTCTTGGCCATGCGGGGACCTTGGTAGTCAGCATTCTTGACGAGGGCGATCTGGCTGTCGTGCTGCCAGGCGCCTTTGGCGGCCATCTTGTACGGGCCGTTGCCGATGGGGTTTTCGCCGAATGCCTTGGGGTCCTTGAGCGCGTCGGCCGGAAGCGGCATGAAGGCGGAGTAGCCGAGGCGCTGCGGCCAGTCGGCTTCCGGCTGTGCCAGCTTGACGCTGATGGTGGAATCGTCCTTCAGTACCAGGCCGGACATCGTCTGGGCGGTGGGTGCAGGAGTCGTCGTTGACTTGCCGTCCGCCCCGGTTTCCTTCTTGGTAGCGCTGACTGCGTCGTAGCCTTCGATGGATTCAAAGAAGCTGCTGCTTGCCTGCGCGTTGGTGCTCAGCGCGGCGAAGTTCCAAGCATCAACGAAGCTCTTGGCGGTGACTGCCTCGCCGTTGGTGAACTTGGCGCCCTTCTTGACCTTGATGGTGTAGTTCTGGCCGTCGCTCGTGTCGATGGATTCCGCGAGTGCGTTCACGGACTTGCCATTGGCGTCGTAGCTGGTCAGGCCTTCGAACAGCAGGTCGACAACGCGGCCGCCGTACACCTCGTTGGTGTTGGAAGGGATAAGGGGGTGCTGGGGTTCGTTGCTGTATGCGGTGATGATTTTGTTCGGATCGCCGGCAGCCGTCGGTGCACTGTTTCCGGAGCTGGCGCTGCCGCATCCGGTGAGGGCAAGTGCGGCGACCGCCAACACGCCAAGAGCTTTGGAAGTGCGCGAAAAACGCATTCCGCCTCCTATGGATTCAGGGGGATGGGTCGGGGCAACTCATAGCTGTCCCCGGGGCCAGACACAGAATTATCCTGTGACGCGGCCTACATGGATGTGTAATCCTAACCACACGATGTCCGAAATATGGAATCCCATTGGCATGAACATCGAAGTGTGCCCTTGACAGTTTTAGTAATGAAGCAGTCATTTCAAGTAAATGAAGCAGTCATTTCACGAAATGGTCGGCCCCTTGCTAGACTCCAAGCGGCTACCCCCGTAGTTTGCCCCGGAATGACGGGCTTTTTCCGGGCAGTCAGGGGCACGAAAAGACCCACCCGTCGCCTTGAACAAACACGAAAAAGAGCCCCCGCGGCCAGTGGCCACAGGGACTCTTTTGCGGTTGCGGGAAGCAACTGCGTGCCGCCGCGAACGGCTCCGGGTTGCTACTCGATGCCGGCGGCGATGAGTTGGGCGCGCAGCTCCCGGCGCTCACGCTGCTTCTCGGGGTCTGGAAGCGGCACCGCCGCCAGCAGCCTCTGGGTGTAGGGCTCCTGCGGATTGCGAAGGATCTGCTCGCGGCTGCCTTGCTCCACGATCCGGCCCCGCTGCATCACGCAGATCCGGTCTGCGAGAACATCAACCACGGCAAGGTCGTGCGTGACGAACAGGCACGCGAATCCCAGCTCTTTCTGCAGGTTCTGGAACAGTTCCAGGACCTTTGCCTGCACCGAAACGTCCAGAGCCGACGTCGGCTCATCCGCAACCATCAGCTTGGGCTGCAGGGAGAGCGCCCGGGCGATGCCGACGCGCTGCTTCTGGCCACCCGACAATTCATGTGGATACCGGTTGCGGTACCCGCGCGGCAGTTCCACCTGGTCCAAGAGGGTCTCGATCCGCTTCTGCAGATCGACCCCCTTCGCGACCCCGGCGAGGTACATCGGTTCGCCGATGCTCTCGCCGATGGGCAGCCGCGGGTTCAACGACGATGACGGGTCCTGGAACACCATGCCGATGTCGCGGCGCACTTGGTGCAGCTGTTTTCCGTTCCTCTTTGCGCCCGAGATGTCCTGCCCCACCACGCGCATGCTGCCCGCGGCTACAGGCAAGAGGCCGACGGCGGCGCGTCCAATGGTCGTCTTGCCGGACCCGGACTCCCCCACCAGGCCGACCACTTGGCCGGGGTAGATCACGAGGTTGGCTCCCTCGACAGCGCGGAACGCGGGAACCCGGCCCTGCTTGGGGTACTCGATGGCAACGTCGACCAGCTCAAGCACAGGCTCGCCCTTGGGCTTGGCTGCTTCTTCGGCTGCCAGCTGCAAAGCGGCCTGGTTCTCGACTTCCCGGCGGACCAGCTCATCGTGGTCGACCGATTCCAGTTCGGAATGGGTCGCGGCGGCAAGTGCCGCGGTGACGTCGACGTCGGCGCTGTCCGCACCCTGCCCAAGGTGGGGAACAGCGGCCAGCAGCGCCTGCGTGTATTCGTGCCGCGGGTTGTTGAAAATCTGCTGCGCAGTGCCGCTTTCCACGATGACGCCGTGGCGCATAACGGCAATTCGATCGGCGAGGTCGGCCACGACGCCCATGTCGTGCGTGATAAGGATGATCGCGCTGTCCAGTTTGTTGCGGAGGTTGCGCATCAGGTCCAGGATTTCGGCCTGTACCGTCACGTCCAAGGCGGTCGTGGGTTCGTCCGCGATCAGGAGTTTGGGATCGCAGGACAAGGACTGCGCAATCATGGCGCGCTGCCGCTGGCCGCCGGAAAGCTGGTGCGGATAGGACTTGAACGCCTTCTCCGGGTCCGGCAGTTCCACCAGCTCCAGCATGCGCACGGCCCGCTGTTTGGCTTCATCCGGGGAGATCGCGTTGTGCAGCCGGAGCGTCTCCACTATCTGCGCACCCACTGTGTAAACAGGGTTGAGCGCGGTCATGGGCTCTTGGAAGATCACCGCGACCTCTTTGCCTCGGACGTCCCGGATGTTGCCCGACTTCTCACCGAGCAGTTCCTTGCCCGAGAGCTTGACGCTCCCCCGGACGCGGCTGTTGCTGGGGAGCAAGCCGAGCAGGGCCATGGAACTGGCGCTCTTGCCGGAGCCGGACTCACCGACGATCGCGAGGACCTCGCCGGCCCTGACCTCGTAGTTCAGTCCAATGGCGGCCGGGACCCACTTCTTGTCCACACCGAAGTCAACGCTGAGATCGCGAACCTCCAGGACCGGGGCCCCCTGGGCGCGCTTATCCGACTCGGTCTCAAGCTGAGTAGCCTCCGGTTCTGGGGTGGCATTGTCAGTCATGTTGTGTCTTCCCTTCCGCCCGGGCACCCCTCCAAGGGGTGATTAGTGAAGTAGCCCGGAATCCTGAATTATTAGGGGCATGAGCAGAGCGCCGTATGCCGGAAATGTCGAAATATTCAAGGCCCGCACCAGCACGGCGTTTGCCTGGATTTGCTGGGCCGTTGCCGGTTTCGGAGTGGTCATCACGCTTGTGGTGGCGGGACCGCAAGCCCTTCCCGGAGCCACTCCCCTGCTTTTCATAGCGTTCCTTGGCTGGCTGCTTTTCTGGCGGCCGGTCGTGGTGGTCCGGGATTCCGGCGTCGCACTGGAAAATCCCTACCGCACCATCGATGTTCCCTGGGACGCGCTGGTGCAGGTTGATACCCGCTACGCCCTCACCCTGGTGACACCCCGCAAGAAATATCCGGCGTGGGCTGCTCCCGCACCGGGAATCTGGGGCGGGCGCAATGCCCGCCCCGAGCACCTCAAGGGACTCCCCGGCACCTCGTACGGCCCCGGCAGCTCGGTTCGCCCGGGAGACCTCAGGAACACCGATTCCGGTGCCGCCGCGGTACTCGTCCGCACCCGCTGGCAGGACCTCGTGGAGGCCGGGCGCGTGGAACCTGGCCGGGCCGAGGAAGCCGTGGTGACGGTCGCCGTCGGATGGTTCCGCATAGCGGCCACGGTAGTCCTGGCCGCGGCCAGCTACTGGGCGATCTTCCTTTAGGAGGTTTCGCCCGACGGGTAGCACTCAGCTGCCTTTCGAAGCTTCGGCAACCGGCGCGGTCGCGCTGGAGTGGCGCGTGGTTTCGACGGCGGTCTTGGCCTTGAACTTCTTCTGCCGCGGATCGAAAGCGTCCCGCAGGCCGTCTCCGATGAAGTTGATGCTCAAGCAGATGAGGATGATGAACAAACCGGGGAACCAGAACAGCCAGGGCCTTGTGGCGAAAGCCTCCTGGTTCTGTGCAACCAGCAGTCCGAGCGACGTGTCAGGAGCCTTCACTCCGAGGCCGAGGTAGCTGAGGGCGGTCTCCAGCAGAATCGCGGCGGACATCGTCAGCGTCACGTTGACGATCAGCACGCCCACGGCGTTGGGGAGGATGTGCTTGAAGATGATCCTGGCGTTGGAGGCTCCGGAGATCCTGGCCGCGTCGACGAACTCGCGTTCACGGAGGGTCAGGAACTCGCCGCGGACCAGGCGGGCGAGGCCCACCCAGCTCACAAAGCCAAGGAAGACGCCAAGGATGACGACGCCGTTGTTGGCGGCGAATCCGGTCAGCCAGCTTCCCTGGTCCCTACGGTTGGCGATTTGGCCGACCACGGCCGCGAGGAGCAGCAACGGAATGATGATGATGACGTCGGTCAGGCGCATGAGGATCGCTTCGACCCAGCCACGGAAATAACCGGCGAGTCCGCCGACGATTGCGCCGACCGCGCCGGCGATGGCGCCGATCAGGACCATGACCGTGATGGACTGTTGGGCGCCGCGCATGGTCATGGCAAAGAGATCGCGCCCAATCCGGTCCTGGCCGAACGGGTGCTCACCCCAAGCCAAGGGCCAGAACGACGACGTCGGTACGCCGTCATTGACGAGGGGCGAAACGTCCACATGGTTGTACTTCCACCAACCGGGAATCCCGAATGCGCCCACCGAGGTGAAGGCGAGCAGGAAAATCAGTGCAAAAACCGCGAGCCCGATCAGGGCTCCGGTGTGGCCGAAAAACCTCTTGCGGACAATCTGGCCTTGGCTCAGACCGCTGATAATTTCGCTGCTTTCGGTGACTGCAGCTTCGGCAAGTGCCTGTTGCGCGAGGAGTTCTTCCTCTTGGGTTGGCTGGGTCATGCTTTGATCCTTACGCGTGGGTCGAGCGCGGAGTACGCGAGGTCCGCTATCAGGTTGAAGACCATGGCGGTGATTGCGACACAAAGGAACACGCCCATCACCGGGTTCGGGTCCGTGTGCAGCAGTCCGTCGATGAACAGGAAGCCCATACCCCGGACGGAGAACACCGTTTCGGTGATGACGGCGCCACCGATCAACGCACCGATGTCGAAAGCGACGATCGTAGCAATCGGGATCAGGGCGTTCCGGAAGGCGTGGCCCATGATGACGGAACGTTCGCTCAGGCCCTTTGCCCGCGCGGTCCGGATGTAGTCCATGTTCATGATTTCGAGCATCGACGAGCGGGTGAACCGGGTGTAGCTGGCCAACGACACAAGGATGAGGGCAATCGTCGGCAAGATGAGGTGGGTCAAGGTGTCTGTCGACATGATCCAGAAATCACCCTGGATATTCGGTGTTCCCGCCCCGATCGTGGCGATGGGCCGCCCGCGCACCCGGCTGTTGTTGAAATAGGACGGCCAGGCCTGCATGAAGCGGTCAACGATGATGAGGCCCCCCACCAGGAATGCGGTGATTCCTGCAGCGCGCATGGACTGTCCGCGGTCGTAGCCGCCCATGAAATAGCCCACTGCGACGCCAACAAGGACAGCGGCGATGGCGAGCAGGAAGATCATGAGGCCGGTCGCGTCATTGAGGAGCGGCTGCACAGCGAAGTAGGCGATTACGCCAATGCCGGCAACGATCAGGCTCGATTGCAGGGCCTTGCGGTTCTTGAGTCCGGAGACCAATATGGTGATTCCGAAGGCGATTCCGGTGCCCATGATGGCAATGATGACCGGCCCGAGGCCCGGGTTGCGGAACCACTGGGTCAGCGAGAAGTAGAAGAGAATGAGCGAAACGGCTGCGAAGACCGAACCTCCGACAATCAGTCGACGCTTCACCGCACCACCGACGACGACTGCCGCGATGATGCCCAGGACGGCCCCGATTCCAAGAGCCACAGCCGGCGGTATTTCCGGATTTCGGAGGAAGTCATTAAAGCCGATGGCGCCGAATTCCTTGAGGAGAACGGCTACCCAGAAGATCGGCAGGGAGAAGAACAGGAAGGCCATGAAGGTTACGCCGTAGTCCAACGCGCTGTACTGGCGCAGCGCCGTGACGATGCCGAGAGAGATGCCGATCAGGATCGCGAGAATCGTCGCACCGGTGACGAGCGTCAGGGTTTGGACCAGCGCGAAGCCGAGTGCCTCCGTGATTGGCTGCCCGGAGATGTTCTTGCCGAGATTACAGGCGTTCCCGAAGGGAACCAGGCACTGGGCGGCGCCTCCCAACCACTTGAAATAGCGCAGCGGCGCCGGGGTGTCGAGATCGAGCAGGTTGATTCGCGCATCCATCAACGCCTGGCGGTTCGGCGCGCTGCTCGTGCGGAGTTCTTCCAAGGGGTCTCCGGACAACGCCGTCAGGAGATACACCAGGAAGGATGCTCCAAGGAGGATGAATGCGGCGGTTACCAGCCGCCGGACTATATAGGTCACCATGGTGAAGAACCTCGAAATCCAGGCCCGGGGTCGCCGGTGCCTATCGCAGAATCGTGCCCCTTCCCTGCTTAAGGTCGTTGGGGAAGCAGACAGTGTGCCGGTTCACCAACCCGAAGGCGCCGGGACCATAATACGTCGGTCCCGGCGCCTCGGTTGGCGATATTGTGCGCGGAGCTAGGCCTTACTTCTGAGCCCACTCCCAGAAGTTCCACCAAACGCCAGTCTGGTTCGGCATGAGCTTCACACCGGTGATGCGGTCGCTGTAAGCGTCAACATTCACGGACTGGAAGAGCGGCACACCGTATGAGGAGTCCCAGATCTTCTTGTCGATCTGCTTCTGGAGATCGTCCTGCTTGCTGCGGTCCGTGGTGACCACGAGCTGTTCCATCAACTTGTCAGCGTCAGGGTTGCTGAACTGGTTGAAGTTGTTGCCGCCTCCGGTCTTGAAGATCTGCGGAACACCGGAGACACCGACGCCCGGGTTGATCCAACCGAAGATGGTGGCGTCGTAGCCGCCCTTGCCCAGGGCCTTGCCCCAGTCAGACTTGCCCAGCCCGCCGTCGACGATCTTGAAGCCCGCCTTGGTGGCGGATTCGCGGATCAGCGAGAAAGCGTCAACACGGTTGGGGTTGTCCTTGTTGTACATGATGCGGATTTCCGGAGTAGCGCCGTTCAGGAGCTTCTTGGCACCATCGATGTCCACGTCCTGGTACGCCGAAGAGCCGTTGTTCTTGGCGGACTCAGCGTAGGCGGCCTGCTGGGGAACGAAGATCTGCGAGTCCAGCGGCTTCGCGTTCGGGTCAAGCTTGCCGATGATCTTGCTGACGATGTCCTTGCGCGGCACAGTCTTCATGAAGGCGGTGCGCACATTCTGGTCGGCCAGCGGACCCGAGAAGTTGAGGTCCAAGTGGTCGAATGCCAACTGGTTGCCCTGGTCGACCGTGACGCCCTGGCTGGAGAGCGCCTTCAACTGGTCGAGGGTGTCCGCGGAAGCCTGCGGGGCGATGATGTCCGCCTCACCGTTCTTAAGGGCCTGGACCTGGGCCGGTGCCGAACCGATGTACCGGACGGTGATTTCGTCAAGGTTCGGTGTCGGTCCCCAGTTGTAGTCCTTGTTGCGGACCATCGTGAGGGACTGGTCCTGGTTCATGCTCTTGACGATGTAAGGACCGTTGGAGAGGAACAGGGTGGGGTCCGCGGGAAGCGTCTTCGTGTCGAAGCCCGTGTTCCACATGTCCGACATTGCCTTCAGCTTCGGGTCCGCGGGCTGCGGTGCCTTCGAATCTCCGCGCGGCTTGCTCTTGAAGAAGTCAATCAGGGCCTGGGTGTCCTTCAGGCCCGCCTTCTGGGCAAGGACGTGCGCCGGAACGTCAATGCCGGGTCCACCAAGCACGATCTCCCAGTCAGCGAACGGCTTGGAGTACTTGAGCGTGAGGGTCTTGTTGTTGTTGCTGATCTCCGGGAAGTCCGTCAGGCCCAAGCCGGTGTTGTCACCGGCGTAAGAGAAGTAGGACGTACCCGTCTTGGCCTTGGGGTCGGCGTCGTCGTAGTAACCGGAGAAGGCGGCCCACTGCAGGAGGAGGTCAGCCGCGGAGACCGGGGTTCCGTCAGACCACTTCACGCCATCGTTGATGGTGTACTTGACGGTCAGCGGGTTGTCCGAGACTTTCTCCATCTTGCCGAACTTGTCGTTGTGAACGACGTTCAGTTTGTTGTCGATGTAGTAAAAGCCCGAGTGCGTCGCGTAGCTGACCTTTGAGTTGATGTCAGTGTTGCCATCGGCTGTGTTGGGGTTGAACGTGTTTAATGCGTTGACCTCGACCACAGTGGCCGTGCCACCCGTCTTGGCTGCTCCAGTGGAAGGGGTATTGCCACCGGAATTGCCGGCACAGGCGCTCAGTGCGATCGCGGCGATTGCCGCAATACCCACTGCTTTGGAAGTACGTCCGAAACGCATTCCGCCTCCTTTTTTTGAGTGGAAAAAGCCGGCGCTGTTGACTCCGGCAGACTGCCACAACCCCCTCAGCAGGCTTGTGGTTCGTCTCACATGAGCAGTAGCCTAGCGCCCGGAACGGATCTTTGGGCCTAAAGTTTCCCGCCGGTAACGTTTGTTATCGAGATGCAATCATTAAAGGACGTCCAAGGGGTTCCCTGATTCGCGGCAACATGGCATAAGCCGCGATTTCACGGCGAACCAAGGGGTTAACTGAGTTAATTCCCCATCACTGAACCCTCCAAGCGGCGAGCGCACGGAACGGCCCCGCCTGAGCCGCCGGCAGTCCGCAGGGGTATCCAGACCTTTGTCCCGGGGTTTACGTTGGGATGCATGAGCGAGAAATTCACTTATGAAGGCGGTCCCCGTGATAAGGAACGCAGCGAGGGCGAGGTATCGGACTTCCCTGAGATCCACCCGGACGGGGAATACCAGTGGTCCGGTTTGGCGCACGGCCAGCCTCTAGCCGAGGCACCCGCTGGCGAGTCCGACGACGGCGAGCCCGCGAAAGTCGTCTGGTACCCGAAGACCGACTAGCCAACCACGACTTCCGCCGCCGATAAATCACACTGCACGGAGCCGCATTCTGCTTTAGAAGTGCTTAGAAGTGCTTTGGCGAATTCAAGCAAATGCCGTCGGGATTCACAAAACCGGGCCTCGAAACCTTGGTATCCATAGCATTTACCAAGATTTTCCCCAGGTCACCGTGAGTCGTCCAACAAGCCGTTGATTTCGGTCGGCGGCGAGAACTACGACTTTTCGCATCACCGCCCCGTTGTGGCCGGCGCCGCAGGCCCTTTCGCTGCGAGCCATCACCATCTCAGGGGACTTCGCGCCGTAAGAATTCCAAGAAACTGTTCGATAAGTCACACTTTTTCCTCGGGAACCGCTAGCCTCGTCTGAGGACCAAGGGGGCCCGAATGGAAATCGTATTGACCAGCACAAACGCAACCTTGAATGTGGACGCGGAAGGCACCTTCCATCTGCGGTGGGCGCCGGGCTCGTCTGTGTCTGGCGCCGACGCCGAAGCCGTCGTCGCAGCCGTCCGGAGCGTCACGGGTGGGCGGCTGCAGCCGATGCTCGTCGAGGTGGTGGACGTCAGCATGAGTTTCGAGTCGAGAGCGACGTTGCTGGGAACCCGGTTCGTGTCCGCCGTCGCGCTGGTGGGTGCCACAGTAGTCGATCGGGTGATGGCCGGGGCCTTGTTGCGTGAGCAGGAGTGTCCGAACGGATACTTTACGTCCGTCGAGGACGCCAGGGAATGGCTGAATCAGTTGCCGCTTACGGAGTCCCTGGAAGAATCCGTCGCCTAGCAAAGGAAATGGCTCACGCATGAAGGCTGACCATCGACGCGACTTCCGCGGCACCACACACCCAGCTTGCGTCCAGAGTGGAAACATAAACTCGGCTTATCTGCCTGCCCGATGAAAGGGACAGGCACGGACCGCATGTGGAAGGACACCGAATGGCAAAGCCCACAACGAAGTCACTGAAAGCCCGTATCGGGATTGGAGCGGCCGCCGTCCTGGCCGCAGGCGCGATGGCCACCGTCGGCATCGGCGTAGCCTCAGCCTCACCGTCTGCCCCGGCGCCGTCCGCAACCGCAAGCCCGTCCGCCGGAGCCAAAAAGGGCACGCACGAGGGCGCAGGAAACCTTGGCGCATTCCTGCGTCTCGACGCGAACAGCCCCCAGGCCGCCGGAGACCGCGCCGCGAAGGCAGCGGCCGAACTGGTGGCCCACCCGAAGGTCTTCTCCAAGCTTCCGGCCACCCTGCAGGCGGACCTGACGGCGCTCAAGGACGCTGCTCCCGCTGACCGGGTGAAGGACGCCGTCAAAATCAAGACAACGGCCCTCTCCGGCGGATACGGCGCCGATATCCAGAAGCGCGCCGAGAACCTCCAGAAGGCGGCGACCAGCACCGCCGGTCTGCGGCAGGAACTGCGCACCGCCCTCACTTCAGCCAACCCGGGCGCCAGCATGCAGAAGATCGCCGACCAACTGATCAGCCACCCCAAGGTCTTCGCCAAGCTCCCTGCCAACCTGCAGTCGGACCTGAAGGCCCTCAAGGACGCGGCACCGGCTGACCTGGACACCCAAGCCAACAAGATCAAGGACACCGCGCTGAACGGCGGATACGGTGCCAAGATCCAGAAGGCAGTCCAGGCGCTCGGGAAGAAGGCCTCCGCCGCTGCACCCGCCGCCTAGGCTGGGTGGATGGCAACAGTTATTCTCGTGCGGCACGGCCGCACCACAGCCAATGCCACTGGACTGTTGGCCGGTCGGGCGGACGGCGTCAGCCTGGACCAGGTCGGGCGCGACCAGTCGGCCCTCACCGGAGACCGGCTCGCGGCCGTTCCCTTGGTCGCGGTGGTGTCGAGCCCTCTTGAGCGATGTCAGCAGACTGCCCAACACATCCTCGACCGACAGGCAGGTGCGCCCTACGCGCCCGTCGATCTCGACCTTACCGAGTGTGACTACGGCCGATGGCAGGGCCGTACGCTCAGTGATCTCGCGGCCGAAGATCTGTGGCCGGTTGTGCAGTCCCAGCCATCCGCCGTCGTCTTTCCTGGAGGTGAATCCATGGCCGCGATGCAGGCCCGGGCGGTCGCGGCGATTCGGCGCCGCGATGCGGCTTTCGAGGCAGAGCACGGGCCAGGAGCCGTTTGGGCTGCGGTTAGTCATGGCGACATCATCAAGTCAATCCTCGCCGACGCGCTTGGCATGCACCTTGACCTGTTCCAGCGGATTACCGTGGGCCCCGCTTCGGTATCGATCGTGCGCTACGGCGGTAGTCGGCCAACCGTCTACGCAACCAATACCGAGGCGGGTGATCTGTCGTGGCTGTCGAACGGCATTCCCTCTGGCGATGCACCGGTTGGCGGCGGTGCAGGGCAAAAGGCGCCGTGAACCTCATGCGCCTAGAATACTGACATGCCTACACGTGTTCACGAATTTGACTGGCCTGACCGGGTCGTCGTTGGCACCATTGGCCTTCCGGGGGCGCGAACGTTCTACCTGCAAGTACGCGCCGGCACGCAGATCGTGAGTGTTGCCCTGGAGAAACAGCAGTCGGCGCTGCTGGCGGAGAAGATCGACGAAATTCTCGATCAGCTCATCACCGTCGAGGGTAACCCCTTCAGCGTTCCCACGGGTACCCCTGACGAACTTGTCGACAATGACGGGCTTGAGGCCGTTCAGGAGCAGTTCCGCGCCGGCGCCATGGGACTTGGCTGGGACCCTACCACGGCCCAGATCGTCATTGAGGCGTACCCCATCGTCATTGTTGATGATGACGACAACGACGCTGCTCTTGACCAGGACGGCGCTGAAGCGGCCGAAATGCTGCTTGTGCGCATGCCGGTCGGCACCGCCCGCGCGTTCGCCAAGCGCACCCGTGAGGTCGTGGGCGCCGGGCGCCCGATCTGTCCGCTCTGCGGCAACCCCATCGACGCCGACGGACACACCTGCACAATTCCCGAGGCCTGATGCCGACGCCGGAGCTAATGACCGCCGAATTGAAGCTCACCGGCCGCATCACGACGGCTTCGAACGCTACATTTCTGGGCAGCATCGGGGACGTGGCGGTTGTTTACAAGCCGATAGCAGGCGAAGCTCCGCTGTGGGATTTTCCCCACGGCACCCTGGCGCACCGCGAAATGGCCGCCTACATGGTCTCGCAGGCCTTCGGCTGGGATATCGTGCCGCAGACCTGGCTGCGCGACGGTCCGATGGGCGAAGGCATGGTGCAGCTGTGGCAGGAGCAAGACTTCGGCCAAAACGCCGTGGACCTGGTGGCGACGGACCACCTGCCGGAGACGGGCTGGAAGCACGTTCTCGAGGGCAAGGATGAGACCGGACGGATGGTCACCCTCATCCACGAAGACTCGCCGGCGCTCAGGCGCATGGCGGTGTTCGACGCCGTCGTCAACAACGCCGACCGCAAAGGCGACCACATCCTTGCCATGGCGAACGGACACCGGCATGGCGTGGACCATGGGCTCACTTTTCACCGTGACCACAAGCTGCGCACGGTGCTGTGGGGATGGTTGGGAGACCCCCTGAGTGCCGATGAACGCGACGGCCTCGATCGTGTCAGCGAAGAACTGCACGGCGGGCTCGGCCGAGGTCTTGCGGAATCGCTCAGCGGCGAGGAGATCGACTCGCTCGCCGCGCGCTGCGCCCGGTTGCGCTTGGCAGGGCGGTTTCCGGCTCCGAGCGGCGGGATGCCGGCGGTGCCTTGGCCGCTGTTCTGAGTCGGCGATGTCCTAAGCACCGTCGGCTAGCTCTTTGAGCCGCAGACGCCGGTCTTCCCACTGAGCGGGTGCGAGGTCTGGAATGTTAGGCGCGGATGGGCGCCTCCCGCCCGAGCCACGGCTGGTCCCGGCAGGAAGGCTAGGGCTGGACCATCCGTTGGTCGGTGTTCGTGTAGCTAATCGAGTCTGCCGTGGCGCCGACGAGGCCCATGGTGACCCTGAGGAGGCCGGGCGCGACGTCGTCGAGCGGTGGGGGCGTGTCGGTGCCGAGCGCCAGGCTGCGCCCGTCGGAGGTCGTCCCGGTGACGGACCCCAGGTAGACGCTCACATGCCCGCTGAGCACCATCTTGTCGGCCGACGTGACGAGGCCGGGGCCGTTGGGCTGCCGCACGGTGAGGGTAAACCCGTTGATGGTGATCGAGTCGGCCGTGATCTTGAGGGCACGCTGGCCGCTGCCGTCGGCGGTCGGCACGGTCACTATGCTTACCGAGCTGAGGCCCGTGAAAGACATGTTCTGGGAGCCCATCGAGGCCGGCGTCTTGGTGAAGACCGTCGTCCCGCTGTCCGGGGACGCCGCCACCGGGGCGGTGGATGTCGGATTCGGTGTCGCGGTCGGGCTCGCCGTAGGGCTCACACCCGGGACCGCCGGGGCGATGGGGCTGGCCCCGAGGTCCGGCAGCTGGGTGCCGGGCACCGTGGGGAGCGGCCCGGGGCCCGGTCCCTGGGTGGGAGATCCCGGCCCCGGCGTCGAGGTCGGGCAGGAGACGAGGACCGGCACGCACAGCTCAGTCGGGGCGCTCTCAGGGGCCCGCGCAGCTCCGAGGGTGAAGGGCAGCACGAGGACCGAGCCCGTCATGACGGCGGCCACGGCGCGGATGCGGCGTACGTTCACTCCGCCCTCTTTCCTCGCTTGGCCCCCGGGCCCATCCATGCGACGACCAGGACACCCCCGGCCCCGGCGAGGAGCATGCCGATGATGAAGCCGCCCATGTTCACGCCGACGAGGGAGTAGATGGCCACCACGAGCGTGAGGATTCCGTAGAACACGTGGTGGGCGGGCATGGTGATCGACAGGATTCCCAGCAGTACCAGCGCGATCGGGATGACGGTGGCCTGGAGCCCTTCGATCCCGAGCTGAATGTGCAGGTGGCCGAGATCGAGCTGCCCGGAGAAGAACATCTCCACCCCACCGAAGGCGGCCAGCAGGCCGCCGACGAACGGCCGCCCTCGGCGCCAGTCCCGGAACGCGGCGGCCTGTCCGGGCATCGCCTCGCTCCGCGACTGAACGGGCACGCCGTCCTCCGTGGTTGTCGACGCGCGGGCGCTCAGAAACATCCCTTGGACCCATCTGTAAGGTCCATGCTCATCCCCGTCAGGGTGAACACCGAGGCCTGCGTGCTCCAGGCTGTCTGCTGCAGGTTCGTGATCGAGATGCTGCCGGAGTCCTGAGCGAAGTCACCGGCGGAACCCTTCGCCGCGGTGTTGACCGTCGAGGCGTCCACGCCGATGCGAATGTTGCTGAAAGCAGCATCTCCCTTGAGCCCGGTCATCCCGATCTGCAGGTCGGAGGCCGTGGCGGGGTTGCCGCCGCCGCCGGCTTTAATGAGCACGCCCACCTTGCCCAGCGGAGTCTCCGTGACTACGGCCTGGCAGAGGTCGGAGAGGGTGGCGCTCTTGATGTTGGCGATCGCCACCGGGTGCTCCTTGCCTTCGGTGTCCTTGGCGACGCCGGCGTACTGGGAGAACCCGGTTCCGTCGAGCTTGGAGGCACCGATCTGGAACTGGCTGCCGGACACTGCGAAGGAGACGGGCACCGCTCCCTCGGCGACGCCGCCCATCAGGAGTGAGGCGACGAGGGCCGAGGGCACGGCGACGAGGATGATGCGGCCTGCGTGGGATGCGCGCATCTTGCGGACACGCTGAGAGATGGGGAACTTCATTGATCCTCCTGGAACAGGGCCCGCCCTGAGCAGCGGGAACTCGGTTCGAAGATATCGAGCTTGTTGACTGTTAGTCAATAGCGGTCCGACGTAAAGTCCTGCCGATCAGTAAACTTTCTGGTGTGTCCGAACCGCAGCGCGCCCGCCTCAGCCCCCAAGACCGAAGGGCGCAGCTCGTGGCGGCCGGAGTCAACTTCCTGACCGACCACGCGCTAGACGAACTGACCATGGACGAGCTCGCCCGCCGGGCAGGCGTCTCACGCCCGCTGGTGTTCCACTACTTCGAGACCCGACAGGGTATGCACCGCGCCGTGGTCACGACGGCGCGGGACAGCCTGCTCCTCGCCAGCGTTCCCCGCCAAGACCTCGCGCCGCGCGAGCGGATCCGGGACACGCTGCTGAGGATCACCATGTTCGTGCAGGAGCACAGTGGAACTTTCTACTCGTTGGTCAGGGGCGCTGCGAGCGGCGACCCCGCGGTGCGGAGGATCGTAGACGAGTCACGGGACCTGAACGCCGGTCGCTTGTACGATTCCTTCATTGAACTTGGCCTGGCGGACACCACGCTGCTGCGCGTCGCCCTGCGGTCCTGGGTCGCGTTCGCCGAGGAGACCCTGATCAGCCTGGCGATCGAGCGGGAGACGAGCGCCGATGACGTCGTCCGGTTCCTGGAGGCGTCCCTGCACGGCATGGTCAACTCCGTCTACGACCAGCGGCTCTGAGGGCCGGGCATGAGGTTGCCACGTTCCAACCTCGATGTGTGTGACCGCAAGCCGATCCGCTAACGGACTGGTCATCTGCGCTCGCCAGGTGCCAGACTGAGTCTCATGTTCCGCAGACCTCGTGACGCCGACCTATCTAGGCGGCGGTGACCTACCCGTAATCCCGCGGGATGGACGCTGCCGCAGAATGGAGCGTCATATGTCCCGTACCGAGAAGACCCAGCCGTTGCGTATCCGCCTGTGGGACGGCACTCTGCACCGCATTGCTGTCCACGATCACCGGGACGGCATCTGCGACCTGCCCGCCACCGTCCTCGAAGACCTGGAACGGGTCGAGGACTCGGGTAGCTCCACGGGCCGGGGATCCTGCCACTGGGAACTCCAGTACACCGGAACAAGCACATGCTGCTGCCCGCTGTGCCATGACGCAGACGGTCTGCGCGATGAACGGCGGGCCGACCGTCATCGGAACCGCCGCGAACTGGCCGGGCTGCTGAAGCTGACCCGCCAGGGCTGGCGCGAACTCGACTGAAGGGGCCAGCCCGAAATTAGTCGCCGGACTGCGGCACCGAGCTAAGCGCTTCCCCTTGCTGCGATGCGCCCCGGGGTGGTTGGCTGAGCGCATGACGAATACCGAACCCACCCCGGACCAGCCGTTGGACGAACACCTCGAGGAAGACATCTCCACCGAGACCGATACTCCCGATAAGGAACAGCCGGACTTTGCACCCGGGCAGACCAACGCTGGCCAGCAGGTCGGAGGTCTGATGGGCGCAATTCAGGACCCCGAGGATGAGCACCGGGAAAAGGGGAACAATCCGATCTGAGCCAGACGCATTCCGAATTGCCGTTTGATTGTTAGGCTCGGGGCATGGATGAGGCTTTCGGGAGGTTCCTCACCGATTTCGGTGAGCTCGTGCGTCTGTCTGCCGGGAGCGCGCGGAGCGAATTGGGTAGCCCGATCCGCGACGTCGTGTGCGAGCATCTTGGGACGGACCCCGGCGAGCTCGCCGTCGTCGTCGAGCCTATCCAGATGCTCCGCCTCGTCGACACTGACATGGTTCTCGACGAGATCGCCAGTCGCGATCCATCCGCACGGGTTGTAGGTGTCGGCGGTGGCCAGATGCGCATGCACACGGATCTACGAGGCATGCTCGATCCCGGCCCCCACGGCCGCTCCTTCCCGGCAGTCTCGCAGCCGGACTACTCGAACTCGTCGGTAGGTCCGAGCGAACAGCGGCGCACCTTGCAGTTCGGGCTCCGCCTCTTCCGGTACGACGACGCGCCGGTCGCGATCCTGCAACGCGGGGCATCCCCCAACGATCAGCGGTTCGTCCCGTCGCTGGAGGTCATCGCCACCAATGAGGACGCCGTATCCCGCCTCTTCCTCGAACTTCGGGAGCGCCTTGAAAGGGAGAGCATCTTCAAGGGCCAGGTGGTACTGCTCTCTGCGACCGGGTTCGGTCCCGGCCGCGCACCCGCCTCCGGTGGGATCACGTTCGTGGAGCGCCCTCGGGTGGCCGCCGCAGACGTCATCCTCGCGCCCGGGGTCCTTGAGCGCATCCGGGACCACACGCTGGCAGTGGGTCGACACGCAGCTGCGCTCACCGCCTTTGGCCAGCACCTGAAGCGCGGGCTCCTGCTCTATGGACCGCCCGGCACTGGCAAGACACACACGGTGAGGCACCTCATCGGGACTGCCGAAGGGACAACCGTGCTCATGATGACCGGGCGTTCGCTGTCCCGTGTGAGCGAGGCCGCGCAGATGGCACGTGCGCTCACGCCCTCGATCGTCGTGCTCGAGGACGTTGACCTCGTAGCCGAGGACCGCAGCTTCGGCCCGGGCCCCCAGCCCCTCCTCTTTGAGATCCTCGACGCCCTCGACGGGCTCGACGGCGATGCGGACATCGCGTTTGTCCTCACGACAAACAGGGTCGAAATGCTCGAGCGCGCACTCGCCCAACGGCCTGGCCGCGTGGACCTCGCCATTGAACTCCCGCTCCCCGGGCTCGCCGAGCGCCGCGCCCTGCTCGCTCTGTACGGGCGCGACCTAGCCTTCTCCGACGCCGCACTGGCGCGCTCGGCCGCGCTTGTCGAAGGGACGACGGCGTCGCTCGCCAAAGAGCTTGTCCGACGGGCTGTACTCAGCGCCGCGGAGGAGAATGCGGAGCCCGGGGACCGTCACCTGGACGACGCCGCAGCCCGGCTCATGGCTGAGTCCGAAACGCTCACACGCACCCTCCTGGGCAGCCAACCTGCCGGACCCAGGCCGAACGAAGGAATGCCGCACGAAAGGATAGTGCGCCGCGGCGAGTTCGTACCGGGACCGAACCCTCGGTCGGCATCCCCGGGTAAGTAATGGCAAGAGCCACCACTCTTCCTAGGACACGCCCAAGCTAGTAGTGTGCAACCGAGCGGACGCGGTGCCACGCTAAAAAACATTCGGGGGTGTGTGTTGACCAATACTTCGCCGGGCCTTCAGCGGCCCAATCGGGCGGCAGCGAGTCGAAGACGTGCAGTGATATTTGCATACGTCTATGCGGGCGCGTTTGCAGCTGGCTTATGGGCCATGATCACGTTCGCCCTGCAACAGGCACCTTCGCCGAGGCTCTATATTTTTTGGGGTGCGATCATTTTCGCTGCTTTTGCCTGCGCTAGAAACGTCGTGGTCGTCCTGACTGCGATGAAAGAGATGAAGCAGGAAGACAAGCCCCCTCAGAGCTGAGCTCCGAATCCAGTTCCCCTCCCCCAGCCTCGGAAAGTGAAAACGCCTAGGTGGGGTCTGAAAACCGGGGCACCACCTGCGGATGGCGGAGGACGACCTTGTCGCCGAGACGAACCGTTCCCGTGCGGATGACGTCGACCTGCAATCCTAGAGTCGTCTTGTTGTGCGTTCCGAGAAGTTTCAGGGTTTTCGGTTCGGCCGCGACGCCCTGTTGAGGCTGGTCGATCATCACGCACCGGGGCATACCTTGACGCAGCCGTAAGCAGACTTCGTCTCCGATCGCCAGCTCGGCGCCGATCCAACTATCTTCCTGGAAAAGCGCCTCTGCACCTGTGTCGATAATGATGTTGGCACGGAATCGGCGCTCGTCCACCGGCAGTCCGCCCTCATATGTCACTTGGGCATCGTCCCATGCGTTCGCGGATCGTCCCGGCCTGGAAGCCTGTGTCCGAAGATGGTGGGCTTACGGGGCAGGGGGCGGCCACCGAATCAGAGCCTTGTTAGTGTGCTCATGTGACTATTCCGCTCGAAGAGTTCGACGACGTTGACGACTCCGTGCATCGACCAAGACCCGTCACCATCAACGGAAGCTTTCCGGATACCGTGGTTCTGTGCTTCTTCCACGAGGCGCTTGAAGAACTACGCGAACAAGGTCGGCTCATCCAGATCGGGAAATTCAGTGACGAGATCGGCGGAGCCGGCATCTTCGCGACTCTTGACCGCAGCGTCGCGGCTTTCCATCCCGGTGTCGGCGGCCCCCTGAGTGCCCACTGCCTCGAGCAGGTAATCGCAAGCGGCGTGAGATCCGTTCTCGCGATTGGCGGCGCCGGAGCCCTAGTCGAGGAGTTCAGCCGGGATGACGTTATGGTCGTGGAATCAGCGGTCCGCGACGAGGGAACGTCATTCCACTACCTGCCGCCTGGCCGCCGTGTCGAATTTGATCCCAAAGAAGTCCAACGGATTGTCAGCGGGCTTGCTCAACATGGGATCTCTGCCCGGGCGGGCACCACGTGGACCACGGACGCAGACTTCCGAGAGACCCGCGCACGGGTCGAACGTCGTCGAACGGAAGGGTGTTCCGCGGTCGAGATGGAAGCGGCATCGCTGGCAGCCGTCTGCCAGTTCCGCGGCGTCAAGTACGCGCACGTGCTTTACAGCGGCGACGCACTTCACGGGGCGTCCTGGTCCGAGCGGGCATGGACAACGTCCACCAGACGCGGCCAGCTCCTCGAAGCGGCGATCGCACTCGCATGCACTAGTTGAGCCATGGAAGGATGGCGCTGTGAACGGGATCATCGTCGTCACCGGGCCGCCTGGATCGGGCAAATCAACCGTCGCGGGTCTGTTGGCTGACAGCTTTGAAACAAGTGCCGTCGTCGAAGGCGATCGCTTCTTCGGCTTCCTTCGACAGGGCTACATCCCACCTTGGCTGCCTGAGGCGCACGCGCAAAACACGGCTGTCATCGAAGCCGCCGCCCAAGCCGCCGGACGATTGGCCAGACACTCCGATGTCGTCTACGACGGTGTTGTCGGCCCGTGGTTCATCAAGACCTTCCTCGCGCACACGGGGCTTGAGGAAGTGCATTATGTGATCCTTCTGCCCCCGCTCGCTGTCTGCCTCGAGCGGGTGAAGACACGTACCCACCACGGCTTTACCGACATTGATGCCGCGGAGCACATGTGGCGCGATTTCGACCAATCGATCATCGAGGACCGCCATCGTTTTATCTCGCCAGGAGCGGACCCCGAGGAGACTGCGAGCCAGATCGCGGCCTTGGCGTCGAACGGGCGGTTCACTTACCGATCGTCCCCCTGAGGGATCCGCACCAAGGGGCATTCCGATAGTCAGGAGCAATGGTCTTGGTTAGGCATCGGCGCCGGCTCGGGATGAGAGGATGCTTTGTCCCACGGCATTCAGATAGCCGATGTCATTTCGGTAGAGGCTCACATGCCCGGCAAGATCAGGCCGTCCTTCGCTTTCAGCCCGGTCTGCGGTGAACCTCCCTAAGTCTTCAAGCCGGGCTACAGCCATGCTCAGAGTGTCGCCGGCCGTGAATTCGCCACGATATGAGCTGAGTAGAAGCCCGAGTCGCCGGCCTTGCTCCGAGGGATTGTCCCCTGGACGCCCGTCGGGGTTCGTCGGCGCAGCGAGCGGGCACAGGCGGTAGGCGAGGTAAGCCACGTCCCAGATGCGGGGCCCGGGGGACATCGCGTCCCAGTCAATCACTCCGGCGAAGCGGCCATCCCGGCACACGAAGTTGTAGGGGGCAAAGTCGTTGTGACAGATCACCTCGACCGGTTCGTGACCGGATACTTGCCATACTGCGTCAACAATTGTCAGATCTGCCGTTGCGTCGTGGAGTTCCCTTAGGCGGCCGCCCGCCGCCTCCAAGAAGGAATCCTCCCAGACCCATTCCGGCAAGGGGTATGACGGCACGACCCCTTCGACGTAGTCCAGGATTTCCCGCCCTGCTTCGTCGATTCCGTGAGGACGGGGAACCCACTCGATCCCCGCTCGACGCAGACCATCGAGCACCTTATGTACCGTGGCGGTCCAAGGACCGGCAGGCCGACGTACGGTATTGCCGGCTCGGATCACGTCATTCATGTTGCCGCCGGGCAGCGCTTCCTCCATCCGGCCAGACTACTAGTGGTGGTCGCCGCGCGTTTGTCTTCAGGCACCTGACCCGGGGGGCCGCCCGATCTGTTCAGGCTTAGACGGACTCGTTTTGCCCTGAATCCGCAAGGGTGATGCCGCCGACAGACCAGTTCTCGCGGGGCAGCTCATGCAAGATCACCCGGATCGTATCGGGGCGGATCTCCATGACCTCAGCGTAGGTGGCCGTGAGCGCAGCGAGCAGCTGACGTTTCTTCTCGGTGGAGAATGGGGACGCGCTGTGAGCCTGGATGAGCGGCATCCACACATAATGCCATCGTCTGCGGGCTAGCTCGGAGACCACCGCCCGGACGCATCAATGGTGCGGCCGGCAGGAGCCCGTACCTGGAACCCGTAAACCGGAACTATTTTGCAGATTTCCCGCAGAGAGCCGCGCATGGCCTTGTAAAGCACTCCTTTCGGAAATATGTTGCATATTCTGCCTGAACCATGCAGGCTGAGAACTGTACGATGCCAGATCAGCAACATATTTCAGAAACGGTCAGTCCATGGATGACGTCAAGGCTATCGGTGTGAGCATCAGGCGTGCCCGCCGGGCTGCCGGTATCACGCAGGAGACCCTTGCGGATCTGATCGGCACGTCCGCACGCACTGTGCACGCCATCGAAACCGGAACGGGGAACCCGTCGCTCCTGACGGTTGTCGCGGCTGCCAATGCTGTGGGCCTGCGCTTGGGGACGATTGATGGCTGAGGATCTGGCGCAGCTGAAGTTCGTCCGGAGCGCGGATGTCTACAAGTCGGGGGTACTGGCCGGCCATCTGGAACGCACGGAGCGCGGCAGCGTGGTCTTCAGCTACGCCCCTGGCTACGCAGCCTCCGGCGCCAGTCCCGTTGCGAGTTCCCTGCCTTTCACGCACGATCCGGTCGAAGCACCGAACGGCGGACTGCCGGCCTTTTTCGCCGGCCTCCTGCCCGAAGGCCACCGCCTGACCGTGCTCAAGGATGCCGTCAAGACGAGCCTGGCGGACGAACTCAGCCTGCTGCTGGCCGTCGGCGCCGACGTTCCGGGCGATGTCCAGATCGTCCCGTCGGGTCAGCCGCCCCTGGAGCCCGCGCCTCTTGCCGACACTTCCAGGCCCGAAGACCTCGACTTTGCTGCCTTCGCCGACGCCGTGGACCTGCACGGCCTGCCGGGTGTCCAGAGCAAGGCCAGCGCGTCAATGCTGACCACCCCGCTCGCGCTGGCCGGCCGCCGCTACCTGCTGAAGCTGGACCCGCCGCTCCACCGGCATCTGGTGGCCAACGAGGCGGCGCACTTAACGAGCGCCAAGGCCCTGAAGATCCCCGTCGCGGCCCACAGCGTGGTCCATGACCGGCACAGCCTCCCCGGGCTGCTCGTGGAGCGCTTCGACCGCATCCAGGACAACGACGACGGCGACGTCCTGCGCCTGCCGCTGGAGGACGCAGCACAGGTGATGAACCTCCCGCCAGCGTCCAAGTACGCGGTCAGCTCCGAGGACGTCGTCCTCGCGCTGGCCGGGTTGTGCAAGGCCAGGCCGGTGGCCGTGCGGAACCTATACCTGCAGTTCGTCTTCGCATGGCTCACCGGCAACGGTGACCTGCACGCCAAAAACCTGTCAGTCCTAGCGCGCCCGCACAGCGGCTGGGTCGTGGCACCGATGTATGACATCCCGTGCACGCTGCTCTACGGCGATGAAACGATGGCCCTCACAGTCAACGGAAGAGTCAAAGCACTGAAAGCGAAACACTGGCAGGAGTTCGCCGCCGCCATCGGGCTCCCTCAGCGGGCAGCGGCCGCCGCCAACACCCTCGCCCTCGCCGCCGCATCAGCCATCCACCTGGAAGAACTGCCGTTCACCGGCTCACCGCTGACCCGGACGCTGCGCGAGCTGCAGTTCCGTCGCGCGGAGCTCATGCCGTGATCCTGCTCCCCCGGCAATCGACGACACATTCACATGTCCGACTCGGTGATCACATCTCTGCTGCCCGGCAGGGCCTAGACGTTGAACCTAAACTCCACCACGTTTCGTAACCACGCGACCTCTTTGGCGGTCTGGGCCCAGATCGTGTCATCCGAGCCCCTCCCGAGCGTCTCGCCTATATGAGCAGCGGAGTCAATCTGGCGTCCGAACACCATTCGTCCCGTTACTGCCCCAGGTTGCCCGCCGCTACGACGGCGTCATCTCTCACGACCTGGAGTTTGAATTCGGGAATCTGACGAAGAATCCGATTCATCAGGAACTCTGCGTACTCGCGGTTCAGATTTGAGATCACCCAGATCGATTCCTCCGAACTCAGAGGAACCTCCTTTGCCCGAGCTCCTTTCGGCAAATCATCAGCACGGCTAATCGCATCGGTAGCGATCACTGCGTCAATCCCACTTTTCTGCGCAACCAAACGAGCAAGTTCGCGCACTGTTCGGGCCGCTGTGTGAGGACCCGGCTCTAGGTCCGCCGGACGATCGATTCCATGAATGAAGTAGGCCTTGTAGCGTGCCTTCCCTCGGAGCCGGTCAAACCGCCAGTCCAATTGTTGGGCCCGAGTACTTCGGGAACCAGCCTTCCCCGTGAGGCGGATGTAGTCCTCTCCATACCGCGCAAGAAGTTCATCATCGAGTCGCCGCACCCTGGTGACTGGACCGCTGGCATCCATAAGCGCGAGGACCTGTTCACTATCCACAACCTCAAGAGCTGCATCGAGGGATTCAATTGTTTTCAAACCGCAGAGCTGAGCTAATTCCAGCCCAAAAGCGATTCCCTTCTCACTGGCTTCCTGGTCGTCCGGAAATCTATTCGCCAGCAGGATAGCTAGAGAACGATCGTCGAGGGGGGATCCGACGTTGGCAGAAGTCCCGTGCTCTTCAAGCTCCTCGCCGATGTGTTCCTGTTTATTGACTACCGAGGGACGTGCCAAGATACGGTCGATGGCAACGAAGGTTTCATCGAGCGCTCGCCTAGCATCCGAGGCCGCCCCGAAAAGCTGATCAATGGTTTCCTGATCCTGCTCATTAATCGCCTGGTACTGAACGCCTTTGTATCGTCTGGCATGCTCAAACTCAGCCCACGCATGACCAGCAACCGTCCGGATTTGTATCTCGAGTCCACCAAATTCTTTGAAATACCTCGCCAGTTTTCCTCCGGATACCAGCCAATCGGTTTCTGCGCCAGGATCCTCACCCGAAACGACAATGTGGAGACAGTCGTATCCGCGAAGGCGCTCCGTCTTCTCATCCCCAGGATTTCTGTCTTCGCCATCCTTGACGACGAATCGACCACGAATCAGGTCGCCGGTTCGTTTGCGATCTGTATTTGAGTACGTGATTATTCGAATCGCAACGATGTCGGTTACTTCTTGCACGGGGTCGGCATACCGCTTGCTCTGCTGCTTTCGCTGGAATGATGCGATCGACTTAGCCCTAGCTGAAACGTCGTGTGGTTTGATCCCCGACTCTTCCAAAAGCCTCGCAATGTACGATTCCATCTCAGTTGCAGCCATGGGAAGCCAATCCCACGTTGTGTAGTCAATTGCTACATCACCGCTCACCTAAACCAAACCCCAATTCGTCAGATATGCCAGTGCCCCCACCGGGAGGACTCTACCTGATCCCATGGGCGTCTTGCTCTCTCTATTTCGGCGATCCTCACGTCAATGTACTCAGAGTTAGCGCCGAGGTCGTTGGTCACGCATCTTAGCCAGAGGTTCCTATGATGAAACCATTTACAGGGCAGAGCTTGCCGAGACACACATGGCGGCCTTCAGAATCTACGGCGCTCTCATGGCGCCATGCGGCTGGCTGCCCGCGTACTTCCTAGACGGGAGATCCGGGGCAGATTTTTCGGCTGGACCAGGACCGTGAGGAAAAGGATCCCCGTCGCCTGGGTATTCACTCTCTGTGCCGACGGACTGCGTGAGCCTCGCCACGTGCTCGAGTGCTGGCCCCGGGCCAGAAGACGGTACTCAACGTAAATTCAGATAACGATCCCCAGGCTGTGCGCGTGAAAGACGCGGAGGGCCGTGTATTTGGCTGTCTGACATTTACATTTCACACGACAACTCCCGCCACATGCTCAGCGATGTTACGGCCTGTGACGAAAATGTTGGCCCCTTTCCAGGCTGACGGGGTCGGCGGGACCCGCCAGACGCTAGACGTTGAACCTAAACTCCACCACGTCGCCGTCGGCCATGACGTATTCCTTGCCTTCAATGCGCACCTTGCCGCGGGACTTGGCCTCGGACATGGATCCGGCGTCGATGAGGTCGTCGAAGGAGACAACTTCGGCCTTGATGAATCCGCGCTGGAAATCCGTGTGGATGACTCCTGCGGCCTGAGGCGCGGTATCGCCTTGGTGGATCGTCCAGGCCCGTGCTTCCTTGGGACCGGCCGTGAGGTAGGTCTGCAGTCCGAGGGTGTGGAAACCAACGCGTGCCAGCTGATCGAGGCCGGATTCGTCCTGGCCGTTCATCTCGAGCATCTCGCGGGCTTCTTCCTCGTCGAGTTCGACGAGGTCCGATTCCAGCTTGGCGTCAAGGAAAATGCAGTCCGCCGGCGCCACCATGGCACGCAGTTCCGCTTGCTTGTCCGGGTTCCCCAGGATTCCTTCGTCCGAGTTGAAGACGTAGATGAAGGGCTTGGCGGTGAGGAGGCTGAGCTCTTTGAGGTGTTCCATCTCGAGCTTGTCGCTTTTGATCGAGGAGAAGATGGTGTCGCCACGTTCCAGGACGGCTTGGGCGGCAAGGATCGCTGTCAGTTCGGCGGCTTCCCGCTTCTTGATCTTGACTTCTTTTTCGATCCGGGGAATGGCCTTTTCGATCGTCTGGAGATCGGCCAGGATCAGTTCGGTGTTGATCGTCTCGATGTCCGAGCGCGGATCGACCTTGCCGTCGACGTGGACAACATCGGGGTCGTCGAAGACGCGGATGACTTGGGCGATGGCTTCTGCTTCGCGGATGTTTGCCAGGAACTTGTTGCCCAGGCCTTCGCCCTCGGAAGCGCCCTTGACGATACCGGCGATATCAACGAACGAGACGACGGCGGGCAGGACGCGCTGCGATCCGAAGACTTCGGCCAACTTCTGCAGGCGCGGGTCCGGGAGGTTGACGACGCCGACGTTCGGCTCGATGGTGGCGAACGGATAGTTCGCGGCCAGCACCTGGTTGCGGGTCAGTGCGTTGAAAAGAGTTGATTTGCCGACGTTGGGCAGTCCGACGATGCCAATAGTAAGAGCCACGAGCATTGATTCTACCCGTTGACCGTCGTTCCCCGCGTTCGCGGATGGAACTCTGGACCCGCGCCCGGGTGCCGTGATCCGGCTCCGCTATATTGTCCGGCCCCTATGCCAAGGTTGGAGGCATGGATGGTTTTGCAGTACTGCTCGCTTTGTTCATGCTTCTTCTGGGGGCGGCCGCCGGGGTGCTGGCCGGGTTCCTCCTGTCCAGGCGCCGCACTGCCGCGCTTGAAGAAGATTTCGACGGCGTCTCGGCCCGGCTTGCCGCGGTGAACGCCCAGTTTGCCGCCGCCGACGCCGAACGGCGGCTTCTGTTGTCACAGAACCGTGAGCTCAACGAGTCCAGGAACCACGATGGAAGTGTGCTGCGGGCACTCGCACCTGTTGCCGAGAAGCTGACGGCGGTGCAGCAACAGGTCTCGCTTCTGGAACGGGATCGTTTGGAGCAGTACGGCCAGCTTGCCCAGCAGCTCCAGGAGGCCCGGTTGTCCGACGAACAGCTCCTGCGGTCCACGCATGCCCTGGCCTCCGCCCTTCGGTCCAACAGCGCCAGGGGTCAGTGGGGTGAGGTCCAACTGCGCCGCGTTGTGGAGGCCGCAGGCATGCTGCGTCACGTCGATTTCAACGAGCAGGTGCACTCCGCCTCCGCGGACAACGCCGTCCGGCCGGACCTTGTGGTCCAGTTGCCTGGTGGAAAGCAGTTGGTGGTGGACGCCAAGGTTCCGCTGGCGTCATACCTCGCCGCCCAGGAACAGGGTAGTTCCAGCCAGCGGCTCAACGGCGTACATCCCGCGGGTGACGGTGCGGATGCCTTGCTGCTCGCACATGCAAAGGCACTCAAGTCCCACGTGGATGCCTTGGGGTCCAAGAAGTACTGGGACATCCCCGGCAACTCGCCCGAGCTGGTGATCTGCTTCCTGCCCGCAGAGTCCATCCTGGCGGCCGCCCTCGAAGCAGACCCCGCACTCTTGGATCACGCGCTGTCCCGGAACGTAGTGCTCGCGTCGCCGGGCACCTTGTTGGCGGTTCTTAAGTCGGTCGCCTTCACCTGGCGCCAGGACGTCCTGACGGACAGCGCCCGGGAGCTCTTCGAGCTTGCGCGGCAGCTCTACGAACGCATGGGAACCCTCGGTGACAACGTGGGCAAGCTGGGTTCGTCGCTGAAGACCTCGGTGGATCGCTACAACGCCCTGGTTGGAACGCTCGAAGCACGCGTCTTGCCGACGGCGCGGAAGCTCAACTCCATGGACACCGACGGCCTGGTGGCACCGCCGGCCGTGGAATCCGTACCGCGGACCCTTGCCGCACCCGAACTGATCGAAGACGAATCCGCCGCCTAGGACGGCCTGTTAACGGGGTCCGGACCGGGCATCATGCGCCTGGCCCTGTCCCGACTATGAGCTTGGCCGGTTCCCGCGTCCACCCAAGGCGCGGGAAACGTCTCCGGCTTCCTTGAGGGTAGCGCGCAGTTCCTTCGGCAGGGAGAACAGCAGGTCTTCCTCCGCCGTCACCACCTCTTCAACCGCACCGTAGCCATAGTCGGCAAGCAAGCGCAGAACGTCCTGGACCAGGACCTCGGGAACCGATGCGCCGGAGGTCACCCCAACGGTGGCCACGCCTTCGAACCAGCTCTCGTCGACCTCGTTCGCGAAATCGACCCGGTACGAGGCCTTGGCACCATACTCAAGCGCCACTTCGACGAGCCGGACGGAGTTGGAAGAATTCGCAGATCCCACCACGATCACGAGGTCGGCCTGCGGGGCAACTTTCTTGATGGCCACCTGGCGGTTGGTGGTGGCGTAGCAAATGTCGTCGCTGGGCGGATCCTGCAACGTGGGGAACCGCTCCTTGAGCATCCGGACGGTCTCCATGGTCTCGTCGACGCTCAGGGTGGTCTGCGAAAGCCAGATGGTCTTCTCCGGGTTGCGCACAGTGACCTTGTCCACTTCGTGCGGACCATTGATGATCTGGATGTGGTCCGGGGCTTCGCCCGCCGTTCCTTCCACTTCCTCGTGACCGTCGTGGCCGATGAGGAGGATGTCGTAGTCTTCCTTGGCGAAGCGGACGGCTTCGCGGTGCACCTTCGTGACGAGCGGGCAGGTGGCATCGATGGTGCGCAGGCCGCGGTCTTCGGCCGATTGGACCACGGCCGGGGAGACACCATGGGCCGAGAAGATCACGAGGGCACCCTCCGGCACCTCGTCCGTCTCTTCGACGAAGATGGCACCCTTCTCCTCCAGCGAGGTCACCACATGCACGTTGTGCACGATCTGCTTGCGAACGTAAACCGGCGGACCGTAGTGCTCCAACGCTTTCTCCACCGCGATGACGGCGCGGTCGACGCCTGCGCAATATCCGCGGGGGGCCGCGAGCAATACCCGCTTGGGGCCGGAGACCGGAGCGGCGGCAAGCACCTCTTCCGGCGTCCGACGCCTACGCGGGACTGAGGGCATCGGAATGGAAACTGCTGTGCTGGTCATCCCTCCATGCTACCGGCAGCGTTCACCCGCGTGCTCGGCCTGCCCTCCGGGCGAACATCACGCCGAGCAGGCCAAGCAGTACAAGCACTCCGGCGGCAATCCAAGCAATAGTGATCCAACCGGCGAAATGGTCGGCAGCCGCTGCCACCAGCTGCCGCGCAAAGAGGCCACCCGTGGCGGTTCCGCCGAGGCCAACATCGCCTGCGCCCTTCAGCACCGTCGCGGCGACTTGCCACAGCGCGGCGACGGCGGCCAGGCCCAGTCCGGCAAAGAGGAAAACCACGCCCCGGCGCTTCGCGGCAAGCAAGCCCAAGGCGAACAGCAGGACGGCGCCCAGGCCGGGAATCCACCACATCGGCGCATACGCGGCGATGGCGTCCACCTGCTGGCGCTGGGCCGGGCCTCCGATGTTGACCAGTGCGGAGTCCGGCGTCGCGATGGGGAGGCCGGTTGCGGTGTGCAGCCGGTCAGCGGCCAGTTTGACCAGCGGCCCGACGTCGAGCACCAAGGACGTTGCCGCTGCCGGGTTACCGGAGCCGGCATTGCCCGCGAAGGTCAGTTTGTGGCTCCGGCGCAGGGTTTCATTCCACGCTTGCGGGTATTCCGGCCACGTGGTCATCGCCGTGGCCGCGTCCTTGAGCAAGGAGGAAGCAGCTTGTTCCACCGGCGCCGGCAAGTTGAGTTTGGATTCCAAGCTTGCGACGGCGGTAGCGGCAAGGCGCGCCTGGAATGCTTGGTCCTTTCCGATCGGCGAGGTAAGCGCCACAAAACCGTCTTCACGGACGATGTTGGCGTCCGCCCACGCCATGGGGACGGCGATTCCTGTGAGCAGAAGGGCAAAGATCACTGCGATTGCAGAGATGAACGAGCGCAATGGATTCCTCGAGTTTGGAGTGCAGCGGTCCAGGCGGGGCAACGACGGGTGAATGTCGGTCATACATGCTACAAGGTATGGATAGAGTTGGAAGCCTGCAGGAATGCTTCCGGCACTCCCTAGCAAAGTACCAGCGAGGACCGAACCATGCACCAGCCACCAACGGGAGGCTACCCGCGTGTCCTATGACGCCGTGCCCGGCGGGGCGCCACCTGCGTTGCCGATTTCAGGATTCCCGGACCCGAACGGAGAGTCCAGCGACGGAGAACCCACCAAGGCAGAGTCAACCCTGCCCGCCACGGCAGCAGAGACCAGTCCCGACCATCCTTGGCCGCTGCAGTTGCTGTCCCGCAAGCTCAAGGCCCACATAGAACGGGCACCCGCGGCGTGGATCGAAGGCCAGGTCATCGAGCTCAACCGTCGTGGCGGCAGCGCTTTCGTCACGTTGCGGGATACCGACGCGGAAATCTCCTTGCCCGGTTCACTGTGGTCCAATGTCCTCGACCGCCAGAAGATGCCGTTGGAGCGGGGTTCGCGCGTTGTGGCCTTGGTGAAACCCGAATTCTGGCTCAAGACCGGCCGGCTCAACATGTCGATCAAGGACATCCGGCCAGTAGGCCTCGGCGACCTCCTCGCCAGAATCGAACGATTGCGCCAGGCCCTTGGCGCCGAGGGGCTGTTTTCGGACTCGAAGAAGAAGCGCCTACCCCTGCTCCCCCACCGGATCGGGCTCATCACGGGCCGCGATTCCGACGCAAAAAAAGACGTCCTGCGCAACGCGGCGCTTCGTTGGCCCGCCGTCGAATTCGCCGTGCGGGAGGTGGCAGTCCAAGGTGTGACGGCAGTCAGCCAGATCCTGGCTGCACTCAAGGAACTCGACGCCGATCCGCACGTGGACGTGATCGTGATCGCCCGTGGTGGCGGCGCCCTGGAGGATCTGCTTCCGTTCAGCAATGAAGACCTCGTCCGGGCGGTATCCGCAGCGGTCACTCCTGTGGTCAGCGCAATCGGCCATGAAGCCGACCATCCCATCCTGGACGATGTCGCCGACCTTCGCGCATCCACGCCCACCGACGCCGCAAAGCGTATTGTCCCGGACGTCGCAGAAGAACTCGCGAGGGTACGCCAGGCCCGTGAGCAGCTGCGCCGCGGCGTGGGACGCCTGGTGGACCGCGAGAGGGACCGACTCCACGCGCTAAGGTCACGCCCTGTGATGGCGTCCCCCGAAGGAATGGTCACCGCACGGGAGGACGACGTCGAACGGCTCCGGAAGCATGCCCACACCGCGGTCAGCTCCGCAGTTATCCGCGCACTCGACCAAGTGCACCACCTTCGGGCCCAGGTAAGGGCGTTGTCTCCCCAAAAAACCTTGGACCGCGGCTACGCCGTCGTGCAGCTCGCGGGCGCGGACGGGCTGGGCCACGACGTCGTCCGGAACCCGGTCCAGGCCCCCGGCGGCACGGAGCTGACCCTCCGGCTGGCGGAAGGCCGCCTGGGCGCCGTATCGTCCGGAGCGCCCGCACCCTCCGGACAACCCAGCCAGCACCAGCAAGATGAGGACTAAGAAAATGACAGCAGAAAACGGATCCCCTGTGGGCAAGGCTTCCGCTGAGGACCTGGACGCTCTCAGTTATGAAGAAGCCCGCGAGCAGCTGATGGCCATTGTCGGCCGCCTCGAAGCCGGCGGAGCGAGCCTTGAGGAGTCACTCGCCCTTTGGGAACGCGGCGAGGCTTTGGCGCAGCGGTGCGAAGACTGGCTGGAGGGTGCCCGCAGAAGGTTGGCCGCGGCCCGGAACAACGGCGAGGCTGAAGCCACGCCCTCTTAGGATTCGACGGCCATCGCCCGTTCAGCCGACACGTCGTAGTCGGCTTTCGGCCAGCTCAGGTCCAGCTTCCCGAGGGCCTCGAGCAGAAGCTCCTGGACAGCGATCCTCGCGTACCATTTCTTGTTTGCTGGAACCACATACCAAGGTGCCACCTCGGTTGACGTCTTCTCGAAGACGAGCTGGTAGGCCTCCATGTAGGAGTCCCACAGGGCACGTTCCTCGAGATCGCCCGGGTTGTACTTCCAGTGCTTGGATGGATCATCCAAGCGGGCCAGCAGCCGCGCTTTTTGTTCATCGCGGCTGATGTTGAGCATGACTTTGACGATCGCCGTTCCTTGTTCGGCAAGGCCGGCCTCGAACTCGTTGATCGCGGCGTAGCGCCGTTCAAGTTCAGCTTCATTGGCCCACCCGTGCACCCGGTGGATCAGCACGTCCTCGTAGTGGGACCGGTCAAAAACCCCGACGATTCCGGGCCCGGGCAGTGCCCTTTCGACCCGCCACAGGAAATCGTGCACCTTCTCCTCATCAGTCGGTGCCTTGAACGGAACAACCTTGACCCCTTGCGGATCCATCGATCCGACGACGTGCTCAACGATCCCGCCTTTGCCCGCGGTGTCCATGGCTTGGAGGATCAAGAGCACCCGTTTGGAGCTGCCGTATTTACCCTCGGCAAAGAGCATTTCCTGCAGGACATCCAAACGATCGTCCTGCGCTTCCAGGAGGGCGACGCCGTCAGGCTTCTTCCCCTTGTAGCCCGGCGTCGATCCGGGGTCGACGGCCTCCAACGAGAATCCAGGACCGGCCTTCAAGATCACGGATACCTGTTTGGTGAACTCCTTGATGCCGGCCATGTCGATGTCCCCTTTGGTCCGGCCGCATTTGTCGCGGCTTGCTCAACAGGCTAGTTGCCTTGGTACCGTCCCAGGAAGTCCGCCATGCGGCCAATCGCTTCTTCAATATCCTTGACGTTCGGCAGGGTCACCATGCGGAAGTGGTCAGGACGCACCCAGTTGAAGGCGCGTCCGTGCGAGACGAGAATCTTCTGCTCCTTGAGGAGGTCGAGGACAAATTTCTCGTCGTCGCGGATGGGATAGACCTCGGGGTCCAGCTTCGGGAACAGATAGAGGGCACCTTTGGCCTGTTGCGTGCTGACACCGGGGATCGCGTTGAGCAGTTCGTAGGCTTTGTTCCGCTGTTCGAGGAGCCTGCCGCCGGGCAGGATGAGATCGTTGATGCTTTGGTGGCCACCGAGGGCCGTCTGGATCGCGTGCTGGGCCGGCACGTTGGCGCACAGGCGCATGTTGGCCAGCAGGTTGATTCCTTCCAGGTAGTCCGCGGCGTCTTTCTTGGGGCCGGAGATGGCCATCCAGCCCGCGCGGTAGCCACACACCCGGTAGGCCTTGGACAATCCGCTGAACGTCAGGCAAAGGACATCGTCGCCAGTGAGCCCGGCAAGGTTCACGTGGACGGCGTCGTCGTAAAGGATTTTCTCGTAGATCTCATCGGCGAACACTACAAGGCCATGCTTTTCAGCGAGGGCAACGATCTTCCTGAGGGTCTCCTCCGGGTACACGGCACCCGTGGGATTGTTGGGATTGATGACCACGATGCCCTTGGTGTTGGGCGTGATCTTGGATTCCATGTCCTCCAGGTCCGGCTGCCAACCTGATTCTTCATCGCACAGGTAGTGGACCGGCCGGCCGCCCGCGAGCGCCACCGAGGCGGTCCAGAGGGGGTAATCGGGAGTGGGAATGAGAATCTCATCGCCCGCTTCCAGCAAAGCCATGAGCGACATGGTGATGAGCTCGCTGACGCCGTTGCCGAGGTAGATGTCGTCGACGTGGATGTTCTGGATGCCGCGGGTCTGGTAGTACTGCGAGACGGCGGTGCGGGCTGAGAATATTCCGCGCGAATCGCTGTATCCCTGGGCATGGGGCAGGTGGCGGATCATGTCCACCAAGATGGCGTCCGGCGCTTCAAATCCGAACGGTGCCGGGTTTCCGATGTTCAGTTTGAGGATGCGGTGACCCTCTGCCTCCATCTGCTGGGCGGCCTGAAGAATCGGTCCACGGATGTCGTAAAGGACATTATGAAGCTTGGTGGACTGCTTGAATTCTGCCATTCATCAAATATGCCATACGGGTGATGTACTTCCGCTGAGACATCACTCACATTAAAGACGACGGCGGCAAGCCCCCGAAGGGTTCGCCGCCGCCGTCGTCGTCCTTGGCGGTGGGGACCTACTTCACGATTCCCTTGTCCTTCAGCCATGCGGCCGCAGCGTCCTTGGGATTCTGCTTTTGGTTGCCGCTGACTGAGCGGTTCAGGCTGATGAGGTCGTCCGTGGTGAGGATCTTCGAGACGTTGTTGAGGGCATCCTTCGCCTTATCCGTCATCTTGGCCTTGTTGTACAGCGGGAGGACCTGCTGGGCCTTGAAGTTGTTCTTGGGATCATCGAGGACCACCAATGAGTTGTCCGGGATGGACGGCGTGGTGGTGTAGATGTCGGCGACCTGGACGTCGTTGGACAGCAGGGCCTGCAGCGTGAGGTTCCCGCCGCCGTCGCTGAACGGCTTGAGGCCCTTGAGCACGCAGTTGTAGTTGGCCTTGAGTCCCGGGAGCCCGTAGGCCCGTGTCTCGAAGGTTGCCGGTGCCGCGATCGTGAAGTCTCCGCAGTTCTTGGCGAGGTCTTCGATGGACTTCAGCTTGTACTTCTCCGCCGTGGCCTTGGTGACAACCATGGCGTCCTTGTCCTCGGCCTTGGCGGGATCGAGCACACCCAGGCCCTGCGGAAGCTTCCCGGGCAGCGCCTTGTAGACGTCGTCGGCCGAAACCTCCGTTGCCTTGGTGTCCAGGTAGGACAACAGGTTGCCGGAGTAGTCCGGGGCGAGGTCGATCGACCCGTCCTGTACTGCCTTGAAGTAGATTTCGCGCGAGCCGATGTTGGGCTTGGTCGTAGCGGTAACGCCCGCGGCGTTCAGTGCTCCGGCGTAGATCTCGGCGATGACCTGGCTCTCCGGGAAATCTGCCGAGCCCACGGTGAGGGAGCCGCCGGCCCCGGAAGGGGCGTTGGTGGACGGGCTGGACAACGGGCTGCCGCCACATGCGCTAAGTGCGAGCGCAATGCCGACTCCGGCGGCCAGGCCGCCGAGCCCGCGGCGGGTCAGGGTGACGGGTTGCTTCATGCGGTACCTCCTTGAACGGCAGCCCCCGCCGGTGCGGCGGCTGCTAGATCTCCGGCGGCCTTGTGGCCGCCGCGGGAATCGATGGATAGTCCGTGTGGAAGGAAGATTCTCTCCGCCACGGCCAGAACGAGGTCGACGGCGATTGCCAACGCCGCGATGAGCAGTGACCCGCCAAGCATGCGGGGGAAGTCCTGAAGCACCAATCCGTCAAAAAGATAGCGTCCTAGGCCCCCCAACGGAAGGTATGCCACCACGGATACGGTCGCGATGACTTGAAGGACAGCCGTGCGGATGCCGCCGAACATCACCTGAAGTCCGTTGGGCAGCTCTACACGGAACAGGACCTGAAGTTCCGTCATGCCCATGGCCCGGGCCGCGTCGACAACCGTTGGATCGACGCTGGAAATCCCGGCGTAGGTTCCCGCCAGGAGTGGCGGGACGGTCAAAATGACGAGGGCCCAGACCGGAGGCATGAGTCCGCTTCCAGCCAACAGGGCAAAGAGGACCAGCAGGCCAAGGGTCGGGAGGGCCCGCAAGGCGCCGGCGAACGCGACGGCGGCAACCCGTCCATGCCCGGTGTGGCCGATGAAGAGCCCAACGGGCACAGCGATCGCGGCGGCGATCAGCAGGACAAGGCCGGAATACTCGAGGTGTTCCAGGAGCCGCGTGGCTATTCCGCCGCTTCCTGACCAGTGGTCCGGATCCGTGAGCCACGCGAAGGTGTCAGTAAAGATGTCGCTCATCGGGCTGCCTCCGCGTGGACTTCGGCATCCGCGATGAACTTTGCAGCCTGGCTGTCCTGCCTTGCGGTGGCAGCCCCGGCGCGGGTCCACGGCGTCAGCAGTTTCTCCAGCAGGACCAGGACCGTGTCCATGACGAGCGCCAGCAGGAGGATCGCGATTATACCGACCACCACCTCAGTGACGAACGTCCGCTGCAGGCCGTCGGTGAAGAGGATTCCCAGGTTCCCGACACCGAGGAGCGCGGCCACGCTCACGAGGGAAATGTTGCTGACGGACACCACGCGCAGGCCTGCGAAGAGCACCGGCAGGGACAGTGGCAGGTCGATCTGCAAGAAACGTGCGGCCGGCTTGAATCCCATGGACACGGCCGCCATCCGGAGGTCATCGTCCACTGAATCGAAAGCATCCATCGCGGCCCGCACCAGCAAGGCAACGGCATAGATCGTCAGGGCAACGACCACGTTGAGCGGGTCCAGGATCCTGGTACCGAGGATGGGCGGCAAGATGATGAAGAGCGCCAACGAAGGAATGGTGTACAGCAGCGAGCTTGCGGTGGTGACCACGGTCCTGAGGGTACGGTTCCTCCGCGCCAGTTGCCCCAAGGGCACGGAGATGAGCAGGCCGAGCACCATCGGAATCAAAGCCAGGACGAGGTGTTCGCCGGCCCGTTGAAAGACCGTACCGCTGTTGGCCAGGAACCATTCCATCAGGTGGCGTCCTCCCGCTTATGACGGGTTTCTTCGATCAGCGCCAGGACTTCATCGGCTTTGAGCACACCGACAAGCCTGCCGTGTTCGTCCACCACCACGCCCATCCCTGCGGGCGAGGACAAAGCGGCATCCAGCGCCCTGCGAAGCGAGTCTCCGCGCCGGAACAAGGAACCTCCGGGAATCAGCCCGGCGCCGTCGCGCGGCGAGGCCCATCCCAAGGGCCGGGACCCGGCGTCGACCACTACCGCCCATTCGCTGTTTCCCGCAGCGAGCTCCGGAGCCTCCACGGTCTTGACCGGATGGATCCTGACGGCATCGGCGGCATTGAACGACAAATGCCGGAATCCCCTGTCACGGCCCACGAACGAGGCCACGAAGTCATTGGCAGGTGCCCGGAGGATCTCTTCGGGCGCCGCATATTGCGCGAGTTTGCCGCCGACGGCGAAGACAGCCACTTTGTCGCCGAGCACCGTGGCCTCATCGATGTCGTGGGTGACGAAAACAATCGTCTTGGCCAGTTCGCGCTGGAGCCGGAGGAGCTCCTGCTGGAGCTCATCGCGGACCACCGGGTCGACGGCGCTGAATGGTTCATCCATGAGGAGCACGGGCGGGTCCGCTGCGAGGGCACGGGCTACGCCGACGCGCTGCTGCTGGCCGCCGGACAATTGGGATGGGTAACGCTTGCCGAGCGTCGAAGCAAGCCCGACGACGTCGAGCAGCTCCTCCGCGCGCTTGCGGGCGGCCGCCCTGGAAACACCGTTGAGCCGCGGAACGGTGGCAATGTTGTCCAGCACCGAGCGGTGCGGCATGAGGCCCGAGGACTGCATGACGTAACCCATGGAACGGCGCAGCTGCGCGGCCGGCTCGTTCGAGACATCCTTGCCGGCCACGGTGATGGTGCCCGAGGTGGGCTCTACCATCCGGTTGATCATGCGCAGGGACGTGGTCTTTCCGCAGCCGGAGGGCCCAACGAACACGGTGATGGAGCCCTTGTCGATGGACATGCTCAATCCATCGACAGCGGGTTGCCCGCCTTGGTACTGCTTGGTGACGCTCTGGAACTCAATCATGGCTTCAGCCATTCCGGGGCTTACCTAACTTGTTGGGCCGCAAATATCAACGATGGTACTCATTCAACAGTGAACTGATGTTCTACAGCCTAACCAGCACCACCGGCGATGTCAGCGCAGGCACGGCGACCGTAATGAATCGGCAATGCTCAGGGTGTCAGCAGCTTTCCGTTGAGGGGACGTTCAGTATGCAGGCGCAGGCCGATGTCCACCAGGGACACCCGCTGCAGTCCGTCAACCCTGCCCAGCGGCACCCACGCGGCGTGGGTGGTGCTTCCGTCAATCTCGTGGGTCAATTCGCCGCCCGTGATGCTTGCCTCGTAGACCAGCCGGATTGCCTGGAAATCACGGACTGATCCGTCCGGCCGCAGTTCTCCCGGCCAGTGGCCGACGTCGACGCCGAGCATCACGCCGATATCGGCGTCATACCCTGTTTCCTCCTGGATCTCGCGCCGGCAGCCGTCCACGGGATGCTCCCCGAAATCCAGTCCGCCCCCGGGGAGGGTCCAGCCTTCCTTATCGTCTTGCTTCCAATAGGCCAGAAGGATCGCTCCGTCGCGGATGACCACTCCGTAAGCGGCCGGGCGGGTGTCGAACTGGATGCTCATGGAGCCAGCCTAGGCCTAAGCTGAAAGGAACACTGTCCCAGCACATGGAGTTGTATCGTGACCAACTTGGAAACGGCCCCCTCACAGGAGGTCTGCCCGGCCGGACATCCCGGCCAAGGAGCCTTTGTGCAGCTCTGGCCGGCCCGCGAAGTTCCTCTTGGCGGCGTCCGGGCCATGAATGTCTCCCGCATGCTCCCCCAGCGCGGCATGCCAACCGTCGGGGCCTGGTGCTTCCTGGACAGCTTCGGCCCCGATCGCATCGCGATGAGCGTTCTCCCGCACCCGCACATCGGACTGCAGACGGTCACGTGGCCCCTCGAGGGTGAGGTGCGGCACCGCGACAGCGTCGGGAGCGACGTGGTGGTCCGTCCCGGGCAGTTGAACATCATGACGGCCGGCCGAGGCATCTCGCATTCCGAGTTCGGGGTCCTCCCAGCGGGAATTCAGCCGGACGCACCCGACGGCGGCACCCTTCTGCCGCTGTCCCGGGGCCTGCAGTTGTGGGTGGCGTTGCCCGACGACGCGCGGCACCGCGCGCCGTCGTTCCAGCAGATCGTCGAGTTGCCGGTGGTCGCGACGGACAGTTTCAGGGCCATTGTGCTCGTCGGAGAGTTCGCCGGTCAGCGCTCCCCCGCCGTCATGTACAGCCCGATTGTCGGCGTCGAAGTCTCAGCCTCGGGCGCCGTCGAGTTGCCGCTGAATCCCGATTTCGAGCATGCTGTCCTGGTCCTGGACGGTTCCGCGGTGATTGACGGCCAGCAAGTCGATCCCGGCCCGTTGGCCTTCCTCGGCATGGACCGCGAATCGCTCCACCTCGATACAGCCCCGGGAACCCGCTTCATGCTTCTGGGCGGCGAACCCTTCGAAGAGGACATCCTGATGTGGTGGAACTTCGTGGCCAGGACGCACGAGGAAGTGGAGCAGGCGCGCGAAGATTGGGAAGCCCAGGCGCTCTTGGGCGACGAGGAGGCCCGGAATGCGCGATTCGGCGTGGTCCACGGCCACGGGCCCGACGCCGGAGCCGAAGCCGGGCGCATCCCCGCACCGCCGATGCCGGGAGTCCAGCTGAAGCCGCGATCCCGGCATCGCTAGGGCAGCTCTGCGACAATCCGGGGCACGCCGAAAACCGGTTCCTGGTCCAGGACGCGGACGTCGGTGATCCCGTGCGCGGCCAGTCCCGCCCGGAAAGCGGACTGCAACGGTTCCACGTTCATGCCGAGCCCGCCGCCGAGGATCACCGGTCCGGGCAGGCCCAGCTGGCGAACGGCCTGCGCTGCCAGTTCCGCGAGATCCCGGCCTGCCTGGTCCAGCAATTGGCGGCTGATCCCGAGCCCTTCGCGCGCGGTCTCAACCACGGAGCTTGCACGCTGGGCCCAGTAACGCCGGTCGGTGTCCTTCGAATGGAACAGCGCGATGAGCTTATTGGGATCGTCCAATCCGCAGGATTCCAGGAGGGCCGCGGTGAGCCCATCCGGTTCCAGTCCTTTATTCATCCGGCGGAGGCTGTGGCGTACGGCCTCCCTGCCCAGCCAGTAACCGCTGCCCTCATCGCCCAGGAGGAAGCCCCAGCCGCCGGCGCGGGCTTCTTCTCCTTCCGCGTTCTTGCCCCAGGCAGCGGATCCGGTCCCGGCTATGACGGCCACTCCCGTACTGGCCCCACCCGCGGCCAATAGCAGGCGGGAGTCGTGGACCACCGTTACCTGTGCGCCCGGAACATGGGGTTCGATCAACTCCGCGAGGGCGCGGGCGTCGGCGTCGGTATCGATGCCGCCTGCACCGGCGAGGACGCGGTCCACGCGACCCCCGCCGATCATGGCAAAGAGGTCGGCGAGGTTCTTGGCCGCCGTCTCACGGCTCACGTTCTGGACGTTGGAGCTGCCGGTGCTTTCGTCGCGGACCGCCTTGCCGTCCTCGAAACGGACACCGCGGGTCTTGGTGCCGCCGATATCGAGCCCGATGACCGTCATGTCGGGCCGGGGGGTCGCGTTCTCTGCAGTCTCCACGTCCAAAAGCCTAGCGCGGCGTAGCGGGTGCTTCTATTGGCTTCCGGACCGGGCCTTGACAAGGCCCGCGAGCAGACCCGGCCCTTCGGATAACACCAGTTCCCGGAATAGCCTGACCGGGTCCGGCTCGTTGCGGCGTTCACGCCAGGCAATCCCAATCTCCCGGTAGGCGAGCCCGGAATCGAGCGGTACCTCCACCCACCCCAGATCCGTGGAATCCAGGACCCCTTGAGGTCCCGGCCCTAATCCGCCCGGCGGCAAGATGCTGTAGCCCAGTCCAGCGGAGACGAGTCCGCGGACGGTGTGGGAGTCCTGGCTCTCGAAAGCGATCCTCGGGCGAAAGCCCGCGTCACGGAAGATCGCGTCACTCAACGAGCGCAAGCCAAACCCGGGGCCCATGGAAACAAACGGTTCATCCTTGATCTCGGCGAGCCGCACGCTCACGCGGCGGGCCAACGGATGGCGGTGATGGATCACCAGCCGCAACGGCTCGCGGTAAAGCGACGCCGAGCCAAGGTTCCTGGCGGGAGCCGCCACGGGCGCCGTCAAGGCGAAGTCGGCGTCGCCGGCGATGAGCGATTCAAGGCAGGCGGCACGGGCTCCTTGGCTGAGCTCGAAAGCGGTGAAGGGGTGCCGGTTCCGGAATGCGCTCATGAGCAGCGGCAAGGTGGCCTCGCCGAAAGTGTGTTGGAAGGTCACCGCGATTCTGCCCCGGACAACATCGGATTCGTGCCGGACCACGTCCAGTCCCGCCTGGAACTCGGCGAGCGCCGCTTGGATATACGGAAGCAGCGTCTTGGCGGCCTGGGTCAGGCGGACTCCGCGGCCTTCACGGATAAGGAGTTCGGTCCCGACGACGGCGCTTGCCCGGGCGAGCGCGCGGCTCACCGTCGATTGGGGAACCCCGAGCACCTCGGCTGTCTCGGTGACGTGCTCTGTCCGGCCAAGCTCAGCCAGCAGCGGGAGCAACGGCAGCAGCTGGACCAGTTGTTTGTGTTCGATGTCCATGCCCTGCCTCCGGATCAACTGCTTCAAAACCATCCACTGCCGCTATCAATATTAGGCAAATCATGCATTGGAGTCATCACTCATTCCCGCCCTAGTGTGGACAGGTGAGTACAAGCGCGTTAACCACAAATCCTGCAGAGTCCCAGTGGGAAGGCCACCTGAAGGGCTCCCCCGCGTACCGGCGGATCCTCGCTGGCCTCGCGCTCGCCGGTGTGGCCACCTTCGCGCAGCTGTACTCCACCCAGGCCGTTTTGCCGCTCATGGCGAATGAACTGCACATCACGGCTGCCGAGGCAGCGCTCACTATTTCCTTGGCCACGGTGGGCCTCGCCGCGACGGTCTTGCCCTGGTCATTCGTCGCGGACAAGATCGGCCGCGTGCGTGCCATGGCCATCGGAATCGCGGCGGCCACGGTCCTGGGCCTGCTGGTTCCCCTGGCCCCCACCTTTTCGTTTGTCCTCGCCTTGAGGGCGCTGGAGGGCATGGCCCTCGGCGGCATCCCCGCGATCGCCATCGCGTACTTGAACGAAGAGGTCAACAAAGTGCACGCCGCGCTGGCCGCTGGAAGCTATGTGGCCGGAACCACCCTTGGCGGCCTTGCCGGCCGCTTGCTCGCGGGACCCGTCGGTGAGCTGTGGGGTTGGCGGGCCGCAGCCTTCGCCGTCTCCGTCCTTGCGACTGCATCGGCCGCATTGTTCCTGGTGCTGGTCCCGAAGCCGCGCCGCTTCAGCCCGAGTTCGGCTGGCGGCTTCCGCGGGGCCATGAAGACGCTGGCGGGCCATTCCACCAATCCACGGTTGCTGGCCCTCTATATCCAAGCCTTCCTGTTGATGGGCGGCTTCGTCGCCGTCTACAACTACCTCGGATTCCGCCTGCATGCCGCGCCTTTTGGAATGCCCGCCACCCTGGTCAGCCTGATTTTCCTTGCCTATCTGTCCGGAACCCTGAGCTCCCGCTGGGGAGCCGGATTGTCCATGTGCTTCGGCCGGCGCACGGTCTTGCTCGCAGGGATAGCAACCATGACGGCCGGACTTGGACTCACGCTGTGGGACAACATCGCCGCGGTCTTGGCCGGCTTGGTGGTCTTCACCGGCGGGTTTTTCGCCGCGCACAGCATCGGATCCGGCTGGACCGGGACCATCGCGACGAACGGTCGCGCGCAAGCGGCGTCCCTGTACAACCTCTCCTACTACCTGGGTTCCAGCATTATCGGCTGGGCCGGCGGACTCGTTTTCCAGGCTTTCGGGTGGACCGCGCTCGCCTGGACGGTCATCGCGCTGGGGTGCACGACGGCGGTGATCACCGCCGTCGTGCACCGGATCCCCGGCGCGCCGGGCCGCCGTCGTCGGCTCCTCCGCGTGAAGGTGCGGGCGGTAGCGGCTACCGGGTGGACTGGATTGCCTGGACAAGATCGTCGATGATGTCGGCCGGATCTTCCAAGCCGATCGAAAGCCTGAGCATGCGCGCGTGGGGCTTGGCCTCCGGGGCCACGGGACGGTGGGTCAGTCCGGCGGGATGCTGGATCAGCGTGTCGATGCCGCCCAGGGACACTGCGTGCGTGATGAGGCGGACAGCGCCGGGAATGCGCTCCGCATGTTCGGCCGATTCGAGATCGAAGGAGATCAACGAGCCAGGACCGCTCATCTGCGTACCCACCAAGTGCTGCGGGTCGCACTCGGGAAGTCCCGGGTAGTACACCTTGGCGACAAGTTCGTGGCTCGCAAGCGCGGCCGCGATCTTGTGGCCGTGGTCCTGCTGGGACCGTACCCGGATGGGGAGGGTCGCGAGGCCGCGGTGCAACAGGTAGGCGGGCCACGGCGTCAGGATCCCGCCGGTCACGGCCCGCACCCGGCGCAGCCGCGCGGCCCACTCCGCAGTTGTTGCTACCACCCCGCCCATGGCATCGCCGTGGCCGCCCAGGAATTTCGTGGCACTGTGGAGCACCATCGCAACGCCATGCTTGAGGGGTTGCTGGAGGATCGGCGTCGCGAAGGTGTTGTCCACGAGAACAGGAACGCTTCCGGCGTCGGCCACCAAGCGGTTGAGGTCCACAAGATCCAGGCTCGGGTTTGCCGGCGTTTCCACCACCACCAGGCCGGTGTCCTGACGGAGGGCACCCCGCACGCCGTCGGCCTTGACGAAGGTGACCTGGCTGCCAAGCAGGCCGCTGGCCAGGACGTGGTCCGTGCCGCCGTAGAGCGGCCGCACCGCAACCACGTGCGTCTTGCCTTCTGATTGGGCAGCGAGCAGCACGGCGCTGAAGGCGGCCATGCCGGAAGCAAAACCAACCGACTGTGCAGCACCCTCGAGCGCCGCTACGCCGTCTTCGAACCTGGCGACCGTAGGATTCCAGAGACGCTGGTACACGGTGCTCTGACCGTCCAGCGGCGCGCCGCCGGTGGCCATCTGCTCGTAGGCGAGGCCGCCGTCGTGGACAGAAGGAAGGGGCGCAGTGGTTGAAAGGTCGATGGGAACGGCATGCACGCCCTGCTCCGTGAGTCCTGTCCGGCCTGCGTGCACTGCGAGTGTATCGATGGCTGTCACTGCTCTCCTTGAATTATTCACCGTTGAATTCGGTCAGTATCTGGCAATAATTCGGAGATCGACAGTGCAAATGAATGGATTGAGCGGAAACCGGCACCTATGATGAATAGAAAGCACTTTGAGGAGGATCCGTGACCATCACCCCGAAGAACGTTCGGCCCGTCGGCACCAGCGAGCCCTTGGACGCAATCGATGAACGCATCCTCGCGGCTTTGGTTGACGACGCCCGGATCTCCAACAAGCAGTTGGCCGAACTCGTCGGCATTGCGCCGTCGACGGCGCTCATGCGCACGAGGTCGCTCTCCGAACGCGGCATTATCGAGGGATTCGAAGCTGTGCTCAGCCTCCCGGCCATCGGCCGATCGGTCCAGGCCTTGATCGCCGTGCGGCTTCGCGCCCATGACCGCGACCAAATCGACCGCTTCACGGCCCGGGTTCCCGCGCTCCCTGCGGTAATCTCCACGTTCCACACCTCGGGCTCCGTGGACTACCTCCTGCACATCGCAGTGGCCAACACCGACGACCTGCGCGACTGGGTCCTGGACAACCTCGCCACAGACCCTGTGGTGGGCCACACCGAGACCACTTTGGTCTTCGCCCATATCCAGGGCAACCACGGACCTCTGCCGGAATAACCGCCCGCCCCGGGGCGGGGGTCAGTGACGCGGCTCAGTGACGCGGCTCGAGTCCGGAGTGCGCGGCCCCGATGGCGTCCTGGCGCAAGTCGCTGAGTTCCTGGCGGCGCCTGAGCGCCGATTGCCGCAATGTCGCCTCGAGCGGAGGAAGATAGCGCCTGCGCTCGGCCCAAGAGACCAGGCCGGCTCCGATTCCGGCGGCTGCCGATTCCACCATGGATGGCCGGCGGTAGGTGCCGCATGATGCGGTGGCTGTGCTCATGACTCTTTCCCTTCGGTGGCTGCTGCGTGCGACTTCGCATCGCGGGACTTCTTGTCTCCGGCCCACGCCGGTACTCCCAGAATGGGGAACGCATTGAGATGGATCTGCACGGGGCGGGCGTCATCCGCCTCGGGTTCGCTACGGATCTCCTCCAGGAGATTGCGGGCGAAGGCTTCAACGGAGCGGGAGTAGCGGCCAAGCTGCTCGGCCGACATCCGGGCGTTGGCCGTGTTGACGATTGCCGCCTCGAGCCACTCTTCGTCCAAAGAGTCCATGCCGTGTGCCATGAAGTCGGCGAGGACGGCTTGCCTCCCGCGTTCGAATTCCCGGGTCACCAGGCGCGATGCCTCCTGGGTCGCCGGCGAGTGCGCCAATTCGGGGGAAGTGATCTGGATGGCCCCCTTGGGCCGCTCCCACCACCGCTCCCGCGCCGTTCCCTTGCCTTGGACTTCGTGGACGAAGTCGAACTTGGCGAGTTGCCGCAGGTGGTAACTCGTGGCGCCACTGGACTCATCGAGGAGCTCGGCCAGGCTGCACGCGGTCTGCGGTCCGTATCGGGACAGCATCTCAAGGATCTGAACGCGCAGGGGGTGAGCGAGCGCTTTGAGGGACGCCGTATCGACCTTGCGGACGGGGAATTCCGGCTCGTGAACCTTCTCCATGTCCGAGACGCTACTCTTGCAAAGAAACCTTTGCAAGAGTTTCTTTGCAAACCGATCTTTGCAACTCTCGGCCTGAAATCAGGACCGCCGGTCAGCGCTTTCGGAGCACGCTGCGGAGGGACACAACAGCGAGTGCCGCAGCCGCCAGGCCGCACAGCACCGTGAAATTACCGGCGGCGACACCCAGCCCCATCACCGAGGCAGCAAGGCCGAGCCCGATGACCGGCACGGCGCTGCCAAGGTAGGTGATGACGTAGACGGTGCTAATGATCTGGGCATGCCTGGCCGCTTCGACTTTGCTGGCAACGTCGTTGAACACCAGCCGGAAGGCGATCCCCTGCCCCACCCCGGCGGACAGGCTCGCGGCCACCAAGAGCACCGGGCTGGACAGCGATGCCGCCGCACCCACCAGCACAATGGAAACGCCAAGCACCGCCAGTCCTGCGGGCACGGCGAACCTGCCGCGGACCGCGAGCAATTGGCTGAGCGCGGAGGCCCCGAGCGTCAGGCCGGCGAGCAGCCCCGTCATGGGCCGGGAATCGGCATGCACGACGACGGCGAAGTAGCCGGGCGCGAGCGAAAGGCAGAAGCCGAAAACGGCAAAGCTGAGGAAACCGACGCCTGAGGCCAGCCAAAACGCTCCCCTGGCTTCCCGCGACACGGAGGGCCGCCGCGGGGCGAGCACCGTGTAGGGACGAGGGCCCTCCGCCGGCCGAATAGCCGGGCGTGCCTTGAGAAGCCACAGCGGGACCAGCAAAACGAGCAGGAGCGCCGAGTGGACGTAGAACGGCGTCGACGTCGCACCCGGGAGCAGCGAAAGGAGTCCGCCGATGGCCGGACCGGCCGCCACGCCTCCCGAGGAAGAAAGCAGGGTGAAGCGCGAAGCCCACTCCGGCCGGGACGGAAGCAGCTCACGCAACGCCGCTGAGCTCGCTCCGGTGGCAAGGCCTACGGCAACGCCCTGGAGCATGCGGCCCGCCGAGAGCATCAAGAGGTTGTCCGCGTTCGCGAAAACCAGTCCGCCGGCCAGACCTACGGTGACGGCCAGCACCAGGGCTGCACGCCTGCCGATATGGTCGGACCAATGGCCTGCGAGCATCAGCACGGCGACGAGCGCCAGGACGTAGCTTGCAAAGGCAATAGTCACGCCCAGTGACGTAATTCCCAGTTCCGACTGAAGCAGCGGATACAGGGGGCTCGCCAAGTTGGCGCCGACCAGCAGTGTGAACATGACGGCGCCGGCAAGGACCAGCCGTGCAGTGGTGGAAGCATCCCAGCCCCAGCGTCCGGCGGTGGCCTGACGCATGCGCAGTTCGCTAAAGACAGTCATTTCCATGCCTTTGCCTCAGCGGCCATCACGGAACCAGCCTTTTGGGCCTGGACTGGACGGCCCAAGTAAATGATGGCAACAGGATGTCGCATGCCTGCCAGATGGATCAGATATCCGTGAAAGAATTGATCAAAACAATCAAAATTGATGTCTACAGATGACCCGGAGTGATGATTTGAACACCCTCGATCCTACGGACCTGAAAATCCTGCTGGAGCTGATCCGCGATCCCAGGGTTCAGATCGGCGAACTCAGCGAGTCCTTGGGGATTGCGCGCAACACCGCCCAATCGAGGATGCGCCGCCTGGTCCGGTCGGGCGTACTGAACGACGGCGGCCGCGAGGTGGACCTCGAAAAGGTGGGGTACGACGTCGTCGGCTTTGTGACGCTGGAGGTGACCCACCGGGAACTCGACGGCGTGATCGGCGCCCTGCGCCGGATCCCGCAGGTCCTTGAGGTTCATGAAATTTCCGGGCGGGGCGATCTCCTGTGCCGGGTGGTGGCCACCGACACGCACAACCTGCAGACCGCGCTTCGCTCGGTCCTCAGAACCAAGGGCGTCATCCGCACGGAAACGGTGCTCGCCCTGCATACCCACATCCCCTACCGGACAGAGCCGCTCATCGGCAGGCTCGTGGTTGCCGCGGAAACTGCGGGCGCCGCCAAGCGGGGCAAACCGCAGGTTTCCGCTGATTCGCCACCCAGCGAAGCCGACTAGGATTCCAGAATGGATTGGCTTACTTCCCTTCAGCACCTCAATTGGCTGGCGATTCTCCTGGCCTTTGTTTCAAGCATGGTCATCGGTTTTGTCTGGTACATGCCGGCGGTCCTCGGCAAACGATGGATGCAGGCCATTGGCAAGACCGCGGAAGACCTCAAGAAGATCGATGGAGGCGCAGCGATCTGGATCCCCATGATGGTGGCCGCCGCACTCACGAGCATCCTGCTTGCTGTCCTCATCGGGAAGCTGGACATCCACGGAAGCCTCGCAGCCGGTTTCTTCGCACTGGTGATCGCGGCGGTCTTCCGTGTCGGCGGCCACGTCATCCACAACGGTTTCGCGGGCAGGCCGTCCGCCGTGACCCTCATCGATTCCGGCCATGACATCGTGGCCATGACCGTCGCCGGGTCCATCATCGGGGCATTGCAGTAGGAGGAGAATACCCTTGTGACCATCATTGACAATGCCGTCTATGTGAACGGTGTCCGGACTGCGACTCCGGAAAGCATTGAGCAGAGTGTCGAAACTCTGGCCGCCCACGGCGGAATGGTGTGGATTGGACTTTACCGGCCGGACGAGGCGGAAATGGCGGCGGTGGCTGCCGAGTTCGGTCTCCACCTGCTAGCTGTCGAGGACGCCGTCAACGCCCACCAGCGGCCCAAGCTGGAGCGGTACGACAACAACCTCTTCACGGTCCTACGTCCTGCGAGATACGTCGACGCCACTGAGACCGTGGAGTTCGGTGAACTTCATATCTTCACGGGGAGGAACTTCGTAGTCACGGTCCGGCACGCCGAAACACCCGGCGTCGCCAAGGTTCGACGCGAGTTGGAACAACAGCCGGAGCTGCTGCGGCACGGTCCCGAAGCCGTCCTGTACGCACTGTTGGACCGGGTGGTGGACGACTACGGCCCAGTGATCTCCGGGCTGGAAAACGACATCGACGAGATCGAAGACCAACTGTTTGGCGGCGATCCCTTGGTTTCGCGGCGCATCTACGAACTCGCCCGGGAGGTCATCCAGTTCCAGCGCGCGATCAACCCGCTCCCGGAGATGATGGCGGCCTTGAGGCGCGGGTTCGTGAAATACCAAGTCGACATCGAACTGCAGCGCAAGCTCCGCGACGTGGAAGACCACGTCGAACAGGTGATTTCCCGGGCAAACGGATTCCGCGAGCTGCTGCAAAACGCCCTGACCCTCGACGGGACGCTGACCGCGAACCGGCAAAACGAGGCTAGTGCGGCACAAAACGAACAAACCAAGAAGATCTCCTCGTGGGCGGCGATCTTCTTCGCACCCGCGTTCGTAACCGGGCTCTATGGCATGAACTTCGACGTCATGCCCGAGCTGCACTGGCCGCTCGGCTACCCCATGGCGCTCGGCATGATGGTCCTGGCGGGCTTTGCCATGTGGGTCGTCTTCAAACGGAAAAACTGGCTCTAGTGTTCCCGGTCTCCCCCGGGCGACGCCTCGATGCGTCGGGTTTTATGGCGGAAATCATCGCTGACGCGAACGCTTCAGGGTTCGACCTTGAGCCGGCCCAGGCCGCCGCAGCCGCCCGGCTCTGCCAGCTGGGCGAGTCACTCCCCAGCCGCCGCTCGATGCTCCGGCGGAGGGCGCCGCGCAGCATCTACCTTTACGGTCCCGTGGGCCGCGCTCGTCGTGACGTCTAACTACGCACCGGATAAGTTGTTGCCGAACCCTCTGTGGCACGACCATTTCATCCCGACCATCGGGGTGATCAAGGAGATGATGGACATCATGGAGATCGATGGAGACACTGATTTCCGGCGTTCGCCGGTTCCTGGTTCCGCTGCCGAACCGCCGGGCACTTCCCCTGGCCAAGAGGCTTTCAGGATGGGGAAGATCATTACTCCCGGAACGCCCGCACAACTCGGAGCTTTCGGACTGTTCCGGCCGGCGAAGTCGCAGAATCGGATCCTGACCCCGACAACGCAACCACTCGCGGTCGAAGCGGCTGACGACATGCTCTGGGTCGACTTCGCGGAATTGTGCGGCGGCCTGATGTCGACGGCGGACTACTTGGCTCTGGCTGCGGACTACGGAACCTGGGTGATTGACGGCGTGCCCTCTCCGAGCATTGGTTCGGCGGCCGGGTCCGCCTCAGCCTGGCAACGATTCAGCCATGTTGTGGATATCCTGCACGACCAGGACATCACGCTCTTCCTGGTGGGCCACGGTCCCTTGAACTGGGACGTGGCCGGTGATCCGGCCCACCGAACCGGCTCCCAGCAAACGAGCGTGCAGCCTGTCGACCTTGCCAGAATCGCGAGCCGGCTGGCGCTCCTGGGGCGGGTTGAAGCCCCGGAGCCGTTCGAAGAAGTAGAGGCGGCGGGCAGCTGAAGGACGGCTCGCCGTCGGGCCGCGTCCATCCCCCTCCGGAACATGTGTCCGGAGGGGGACAGTGTGGCAGTTGGACGCTATACGCGCGACCTGCCGCGGATGAAGTGGAAAATCAGAACGATCACAGCAATAACCAGAAGCAGGTGAATAAGCCCGCCGCCGATGTTGCCGATGAAGCCGAGAAGCCAGAGGACGGCGATAACGATGGCTATCCAAAGCAACATGAGATTCTCCTTTGTTTGGGTGCGTGCCCTGGCCGGCGGCCGGAGCATCCAAGTCGTAAGTATACTTATCAATCGGTCGAAGTGGGCGCTTTAGCGCGGTATTTCCATACAAGAGCCGCCATTTCCATACATCCGCCGCCGTCGGCCGACGTCGATCATTGGGCGATACGGGGCCGCTCGCTCATCCACTCGGCACGAAGTATGGAAAATACTTCCTTGTCGTACCGCTTGCCGTCGTACACCCAGCTACTTCGGAGGACGCCCTCTGAGCGCATGCCCAGTCGCTGCGCGACGGCAACGCTGCGGCGGTTGTCAGTACGGCACCGCCACTCCACGCGGGACATCCCCCGCTCCACGAAGGCCCACTCCATGAGCAGTTCCACTGACCGTGTAATGAGGCCGCCGCCGACAACATCGGGCTCGAGCCAACAGCCAATCTCGCAGATGCCCCAGGCGGGGTCGAATGCCACAAACATCACGCCTCCGACGATCCTGCCACGGTCCCATAGACCGTAGATGCGCGCTCCATCATTCGCCGTGGCTGTGGCGTAGCGTTGAAGGGTGGCGCGGGCACCCTCAACCGTGTCGGTGACAAAGGTCGGCCCGACCCATGGCCGGATATGGTCCTGCGCCCTGCTCATATGCTCGGCAAACTCGCAGGCATGCCATGTCTCGAGGGGCTTCAGGACGACCCCGCCCCGCACGGCTGTTTCAAACATGGTTTTCTCCAGAGGGTTTTTATAGGGCTGGTTGCCGCTGTCGGGCGGACGGTTACGTAGACGCGCGACTCAGAACAACAACACCAGCCCGACGCCGGCCGCCGCCGCTCCGACGCACGCCACCATGGTGCCAACGCCATTGACGAGGGCCAGTCCGGTCCGGCCGCTCTGGACAAGCCTGACGGTCTCGAGGCTTGCCGTACTGAAGGTGGTGTATCCGCCGAGGAATCCGGTGCCGAGAATCAGCTGGAGGGACTCGGGAGCCTGATGCGCCATGACCAGCCCGGCCAGGATCCCGATGAGCAACGACCCGGAGACGTTGATGAAGATCGTTCCCAGCGGCAGCGCGGTCCTGGCCCAGGAACGGACCACTCCATCCACCACGAAACGGGCGGCCGCGCCTATGCCCCCGGCGAGCGCAAGCAAAGCAAGTGTCATGGCCTGGCTTTCTGAACCCGCTGGTTGGACCTGTGCCGGAACGCGCCAAGCCAAATACCCAGGGTTGTGGCCGCGACGCCCCCTAAAAGGCTGGCCACCAAGTACCACATGGCGTCCATCCCGCGCCCTGCCCCGAAGAGATGTACCGACTCCAGCGCCAAGGTGCTGTAAGTCGTGTAGGCCCCTAGGAAACCACTTCCGACGCCCAGACGGGCAATCCGGCGGAGGCCGGCGTCGGGCCCGCTCCGGGCGAGTGCTTCGAGAAGCCAACCAAGCGCGAGCGCCCCGGACAGGTTGATCAGCAGGGTGGGCAGCGGCCACCCGTTCGGCGCCGGAAGGGCCATGCCGAACCCGTAGCGGCTCAAAGCCCCCAGGATTCCTCCGGCCACGACGAGCAGAACGAACCGCCCGTGAAGATGGAGCGGGCGGTGCGGTTGCCGGTCCGGTGACACTTTGGTTTTGGCCGGTGCGGTGCTGCTTTCCTTCATTGATTCCTGCTTGGGTCGTGACGGCCCAAGGGAACCATGAGCACGGGGCAGTTCTGGCGATGAGCCAAGTGCAAGGCTACAGATCCGGTCACCAGTCCTTCAAGCTTCCGGCCGAGGCCATGTTCCTTGGTTCCCACGACGATCATCGAAGCGTTGATGCTCGCTGCATAACGGCCCAGCGAACGGGCGGGCTCACCGGCGAGCGTCACGAAAGTCCACTGCACACTCGTCCCATCGAGTTGCCCGGCGATACGGGACCGGAGCGACTCGGCGATGGCCGCGGCGTCGTCGTCGATTCCGTCGGGATCAATCGCTTGGGCCGCCAGATGCCCGTCCCGGTCCCCTGCCGTGGGGAAGGTCGTGACGTCGGCGTAAGCCAGGACCAGCTCTAGTCCGGCACTGAGCGCCACTTCCGCCGCTTTCCCAACCACCGCGGCAGGCTGGCCCGGAAGCACACCGGCCAACACGGGACCGTTCATGCGTGCCGGCCTGCCCGTGGCCTGCGGCTCGTCCGCGGTGCGGGGGTTGCCCATCGAGCCTCCAAATGTCCGGATCGTCGGGATGCGCTTCCATCTTGCTCCAGTATGGGCTTCCACGACTGGCGCTGTCCCGGGGCGCTGCTGGACGTCGCGAACCCGGCCGCCTGACTCAACGCTCGTAGCGCAGCTCAGCCCGCACGTCCGTATCCTTGAGCCACGTCAACCTGGTGGCCGATCCGAAGGGATTCGGCCACCATTGCACCAGAACCTTGCCCTCCGAGGTCCGCGTGACCATGGCCGGAACATATTGGAGGTACTTCGGCCAAACGAGCTTGGCAATAACGGGCACTCTCGGAACGGTTGAAATCGGTTCCGTTTGCCGCGGGGCTGGTGCACCGACTGAATTCAAGGGCGCGGGATATTCAGGCTCGTCAGGCATGCCCGAATACTACTGCGGGGCATAGACAATATGGAGGTCAGGAGATTCGAACTCCTTACCCCAAAGCGCTCCGGAGCAACGGGCGCGCGGTGGCCGTTCCCCGCCTCTGGGGAATGGCCACCACACGCTAAAGTCGGGTGTCGAACGAGTCGCAGAAGACGTTCTCGTTGAACGTTCCCTGGAACTCCGACTTGCCCTGGATTTTCTGGATGGTAGCCCGGATGACCTCGCGGGTCCCTGCATGGGCGTTGATGGCCGTCTTGACCATTGGCACATCGATCAAGTGGTTCGGCTGGTTCAGCGAGACGAACACCGTGGGGACTTCCGTGACGTACCACGGGATTTCCGCCGCCATCGGACTGGACCACTTGATGCGGATCGCAGCCTCTTGGGCAAAGCCCTTGACGTTGGCGAAGACGAATGCGGCATCGTACTTGTCCGCATAGTCGCCCGTTGCTTCGTCCGAGATGACGTCCATGAAGTTCACGCCGGACTCCCCCGCAGCTTCACGTTGCTCCGCCGTCTTGAAGAGGTGGACCTCGAAACCGGCGGTTTCAAGTTCCTCTCTTACCGTATCCAGGTAGGCCAACGGATCCGCCCGGGTGAAATCGGAACCGCCCGAGACGCCGTACAGGCGAATGCGCTTATGCGTCTCCGGGGTGATGGGCAGGTTGCCGGCAGTGTCTTTGATCAAGGTGACGGTTTTGTCGGCGATTTCCGCGGCGACGGCGAGATGGGCCTCGCTGCCGATCAGCCCCAGCGCCTCGGGCGACGGCGTCAATTCTTCCGGCAGTCTCTTGTGCAGCCCGAGGCTGGCCTTCAACCCCAGAATCCGGCGCAGCGCGTCATGGAGGCGCTGATCGCTGATCACGCCCGATTTGTAGCCGTCCATCATGTACTGAAAGTCCTCCGCCGGGTTGCGGAAGAACAGGAACATGTCGCAGCCGGCGGCGATGGTGGCTGGAACGAGGTCCTTGCGTTTCTTGGCCTGGGTGAGGCCGACCATTTGGGATGCATCCGTGAGGATCAGTCCATTGAAGCCGAGTTCGCCACGGAGCAAGTCCTGGAGAAGCTCCGGAGAGAGTGTGGCGGGCAGGATGTCCCTGTCCTGCGTCCCGGGACGGAAATGCCGTGTGAGCTCCGGCGCCCCGATGTGTCCGACCATGATCGACTGGATGCCGTGGCCGATCATTTCCCGGTAAACATGCCCGTAGCTGGAATTCCATTCCTCATACCCGAGCGTGTTGTACGAAGTGACCACGTGCTGGTCGCGTTCGTCCACGCCGTCGCCCGGGAAATGCTTGATGGCGCAGACCGTGGGCGACTCGCTGATGCCGTCGAAGTACTCCTTTGCCCGCTCCACCACGATTTCCGGTGTGTTGCCGAAGGCGCGGGTGGAGATGACCGTGTTCCGCCAGTTGTAGTGGATGTCCACGATCGGCGCGAAGGCCCAGTTGCAGCCCAAGGCGGCGGTTTCGACGCCGGCCACCTGGCCCATTTTCCGGGCGATGGACTTGTCCGGATGGGAACCGGCCTGCAAGTGGGTTGAGACGAATGTTCCGTCGTCGCAGCTTCCAGCCCCTCCCATTTCCGGGTTGGAGGCCACCAGAAGCGGTATGCGCGTCTTCGATTGGGCGTAACGGATGTGTTGCTGGACAGCGGCGGACGGACCGGGCCTGTACCGCATGCCGCCGACGTGATAGTTCTCCAGCACGCCGTCGAGGTACTCCGGGGAGTAATCGTTGTTGTGGTTGATGAAGAGCTGCCCGATTTTTTCCTCAAGGCTCATGCCGCGGATGGTGGAGTCCACCCAGGCAACCGCCTCGTCGTCGAGGTTGAACGGCGCCGACTGGAGGTCGACGTCGAACTGCCGCGCCTGGGTGCCCGCGGTGCCCGGGCTGCCGGCCGCCGGAGCTTTGGAACCCGCGGCGGCGGCAATTCCAGCCAGCGCCTCCGAAACAACCTCGCTTACCGGGGCGGCAATGTCGACGACGAAGCCGGCCTCGTCGTCGTCGAGCGGTTCCAGGGTGGCGAGTTGCGAATCGAGGAGGGCGGGCGGCATGAAGTGGCCGGATCGCCCTTCTGTCCGTTTCCTCAGCACCTCCTTGCTGCCGTGCAGGTGCAGGAAGACGGTGTCCGGCGCTTTCTCACGGATGGAGTCCCGGTAGCTGCGCCGGAGGGCAGAGCACGCGAGAACCAGCCCGCCGTCGCCTGCTTTGGCGAGTTCGGTGCCCACCGTCGCCAGCCACGGCCAGCGGTCCTCATCGGTCAGCGGTGTTCCTGCAGCCATCTTGGCAACGTTTTCCACCGGATGGAGCGAATCGCCGTCGATGAACGGAACTCCCAAAGCACGGGCGACGAGGTCCCCGATGGTGGTCTTGCCGCAACCGGAGACGCCCATCACCACGATGCGCCGCGGTTTCTCCGCCGCTGCGCTGGGGTCGCCGGTTGCGGCCACGCTGCTACCAGTCATGGACGGTGCCGTCCACGAGGCGGTTGTAGGGCAGGTAGGCCTGCTGGTACGGGAAGGAGTTGGCGGCTTCTTCGTTGAATTCGACGCCGAGGCCGGGGTTGTCGCCTGGGTGCAGGTAGCCGTCGGTGAAGGTCATGGACTGCTCGAAGACCGTGTTGGTCTTGTCCGAGTGCTGCATGTACTCCTGGATACCGTAGTTGTGGATGGCCAGGCCAACGTGAAGCTGAGCGGCGAAACCCACGGGGGAAATGTCGGTGGGGCCGTGGAAGCCGGACTTGATCTGGTACTGGGCGGCGAAGTCCATGACCTTCTTCAGCGGCGAAATTCCGCCGAAGTGGGTGGACGCGGCCCGTACGTAGTCGATCAGCTGTTCCTTGATGAGGGTCTGGAAATCGTAGACCGTGTTGAAGATTTCACCGATGGCCAGCGGCGTCGTAGTGTGCTGCCGGACCAAGCGGAGCCCCTCCTGGTTTTCCGCCGGAGTGCAGTCTTCGAGCCAGAACAGGTCGTACGGTTCCAAGGCTTTGCCGAGCTTGGCGGCTTGGATCGGGGTCATGCGGTGGTGACCGTCGTGCAGGAGCGGGATTTCCGGACCGAACTCGTTCCGGACGGCCTCGAAGACCGTTGGCAGGTGGCGCAGGTAGGCGCGGGTGTCCCAGTCTTCTTCCTGCGGAAACGCGCCGCGGCCGGCGGGCTCGTAGTCGTAGCGCTCACCCGAGGCCTGAGCCTGCGCGGCGACACCGTACACGGCCTTGATGCCAGGGATGGCGGTCTGGATGCGGATCGACTTGTAGCCCAGTTCGAGGTGCTCGCGGACCGAGTCGAACAACGAAGGGATGTCCGCGCCCGAGGCGTGGCCGTATGCGCGGAGGCCGTTACGGGAGGCGCCGCCGAGCAGCTGGTACACCGGCAGTCCGGCAACCTTGCCCTTGATGTCCCAGAGGGCCATGTCGACGGCGGCGATCGCGGCCATGGTTACGGGTCCGCGGCGCCAGTACGCGCTGCGGTATAGGAACTGCCAAGTGTCCTCGATGCGGTGCGGGTCCTTGCCGATCAGCAGCTGGGCAACATGTTCCTTCAGGTATGCGGCGACGGCGAGTTCACGGCCGTTGAGCGTCGCGTCGCCGATGCCGGTGACGCCCTCATCGGTGGTGATTCGCAACGTTACGAAGTTCCGGGTGGGGCTGGTCACGAACACTTCAGCGGCAGTGATTTTCACAGCTGGTCCTTTCAGGGTTGCTGATCGAGGGCTGGGCTGGTCCGGATGCGACGTGCATCACAGAGCAGGTAAAAACGATCTTAGGATGGATGACAATTATTGGCAACCGGTTGCAGTACTATTTCGTCGGGCTGGTGACCGGGCGTCCGGGGAGAACCCCCAACATCTGACCGGGCATCCCAGGAAACCCCCAAATACGTGACCGGGCATCCCAGGAAAACCCCCAACATCTGACCGGGCATCCCAGGAAAACCCACGATTAAGTGACCGGGCGTCCGGGGAAACAGGCGCCCACTCACATCCGGCGCGTTTCCGACCGACGCCCGGTCACATCCGGCGCGTTTTCGACCGACGCCCGGTCACATCCGGCGCGTTTTCGAGAGACGCCCGGTCACGTATCGGGGTATGAACGGCCGCGACCGGTCGGATTACTTGAGGTTGCCGGCAGCCGCGAAGGACTCGGCCAAACGCTCAACGAGATCCACGACGGCCGCGTCGGAAACCAACTCCGGATCCACAAGCCCGAGCAGGGCCTCGAGCCGGGGACGGCCCGCGAGAAGATTCGCGGCGGCGATGTCGGCGGCCAACGGATCCTGGAGGCCGGTGGCCGTCGCAGTGTAGGCGGTCCAGGCTGCGAGCATCCGTGCAGAGGCTTGCCCGCTGCGCCCGGCTGCGCGCTCGGCCCGGAGCACCGGCAATGCCCGCATGCGCAGTTTGGCGCTGCCGTCCATGGCTATCTGGGCCAGATGATGGGCGATCCGGGAGTTCCCGAAGCGCTCCAGCAGGGCGGCCCGGTACTCGGGGATGCCCAAGTCCTCACCGGGCAGGTTTGAGGCTGCCTCGTCCCAAAACTCCTCCACGGCCTGCCGGCAGAAATTGTCGGCAAGTGCTTCGGCCACTGTCTTGTGTCCGCGCAGCTGGCCGGCATAGGCGAGCAGCGAGTGGGCGCCGTTGAGGAGCCACAGCTTGCGGTTCTCGTAGGGCTCGATCTCGTCCACGAACACAGCGCCCGCATCCTCCCAGCGGGGCCGTCCCGCGGGAAAGTCCCCGCTGAGAACCCAGTTCACGAATGGCTCGGCGACCACAGGCGATTCGTCACGGTATCCGCAGGCTGCGGCGACGGCGTCGATATCGGCCGCCGTTGTACGCGGAGTGATGCGGTCAACGGAAGTGCTGACAAAGCTGACGTTGGTGTCGATCCAGGCGGCGAGTCCGGCGTCAAACGCCCCGGCCATCCCCGTCACGGCGCTTCTGGCAACGGTCCCGTTGTTGGAGAGGTTGTCACAGCAGACTACGGCGATCGGACCGGCGTCGGCGGCGCGACGCTCGGCGAGACCGAGAACCAGGCGGCCCAGTGGCGTCGCCGGCTTGCCGGAAGCCGAACCGCCGGCGAGCACGCCGAGGTCCGCGACGACGTCGGGCGCTTGGCTATCCAGCTTCCCATCGACCCCGAGCCGGTAGGCGGCTTCGGTGATGGTGAGTGTGATGAGCGACGTCGGCGGTGCCGAGACGAGCTCGACAAAACGCTCGACGTCGGCACCGTCGACGGCCTCGACAATGCTGCCGATGACTTCGAACGAATCACCGGCGTCCGAGCGCTCCACCAGGGTGTACAGGCCGTCCTGCGGTGCGAGGACTTCCGCGGCATCCGGCCGGCGGCCCGTGAAGGATGCGATGCCCCATTCAGCCGCGTCGCTTGCATGCTGCGTGTACCACGCCTGGTGGGAGCGGTGGAAGGCCCCCAGTCCCATGTGCACAATGCGCACGGGAGCTTTGGCGAGGGGCTGGACGGCGCGGCTCAGCCGGGGAAGCTCCGCGGTTCGCGCGGGTTCGCCGCTCACAGCTTGAAAACCCTTCGGGGCGAGGAGTCGACGACGTCGACGATGATTTCGTGGGCTCGGTCTTCGCTGACACGGTGCTCGGCGACGAGGCGGGCAAGGAAGGATGCTTCGACCCGGCGGGAGGCGTCGTGCCGGGCCGGGATGGAGCAAAACGCGCGGGTGTCGTCAATGAAGCCCGAGGACCGGGAGAAGCCGGTGGTCTCGGTGACGGCGGAGCGGAAGCGGAGCATGGCGTCAGGTGCGTCGAGGAACCACCACGGCGCGCCGAGGTAGACGGAAGGGTAGAAGCCTGCCAGTGGGGCCAGCTCGCGGGAAAACACCGTCTCGTCAAGGGTGAACAGCACCAAATGGAAGTCCTTGGCAGTGCCGAAGTCCTGCAGGAGGGGCCTGACCGCCTCGGTGTAGTTCACGGCGAACGGGATGTCGTGTCCCGTGTCGGCACCGAAGGCTTCGAACGTGGGCTGGTGGTGGTTGCGGAACGAACCGGGGTGGATGGTCATGACGAGACCGTCTTCCACGGACATCCTGGCCATCTGGTACATCATGTGGGCTTCGAACGTATCGCGGTCCTCGGCCGAGGCCTTGCCGGCCCGTGCCAACTCGAAGATCCGCTCGGCTTCGGCCCGGTCCAGCTTGAGCGTTGCCGGGGTGCGGACGCCGTGGTCGGCGGAAACCGCACCTTGGTCCACGAAATAACGACGGCGGTTCTCCAGGGCCGTGATGTAGCCGGCGTATCCAGTGGTCCCGTCGCCCGCAGAATCGATAAGCCGTTCGACGTTGGCACTCCACGACGGGTGTGCGATGTTCAGGTAGGCGTCCGGGCGGAAGGTCGGCAGCACCCGGCCGTTGAAGGAGGCATCCTCAGCGATGGCCTTGTGGTTGGCCAGGCTGTCCAGGGGATCGTCGGTGGTGGCAAGGACCTCGATATTGAAGTCCTTGAAGAGCTGGCGCGGACGGAAGTCAGGCTCTACGAGCTTGGCGGCAATAGCGTCGTAGCTGGCATCCGCGGGCATCTCGCCAAGGTCGGCCCCAAGCTTGAACACGCTGTCGAACTGCGTGCGCAGCCAGTACCCGGATGCAGTGCCATCGAAGAGGGGCCAGGCCTGGACGAAAGCCCGCCAGATCTCCCGCGATTCAGAGGGCTTGGCGCCTCCCGAGAGCAGCTTGCCCATGGGGACTCCGCTCGCGTGAATCAGCCGGGTGACGTAGTGGTCCGGGCTCACCAGAAGCGCGGCCGGATCAGGGAACGGCGTGTTGTTGTTGATGACGGCGGCGTCAACATGGCCGTGCGGGGAGATGATGGGCAGGTCCTGGACGCGCTCCAGAAGGGAGCGCGCAATGCTGCGCGTCCCGGGATCAGCGGGCAGGAGCCGGTCAGGATTGGCTGCGATCGACTGTGACATAGGTCAATTTTGGTTCGGAAGAATCAAACTGTCAACCGGTTGCCAACTATTGCCACACCGTTGCATTTCCCGCCGGAGGCCGCTTGGAGTTAGGCGATCAGGCGCCCGCTGGAGCCGCGGACCACGAGCTCCGTGTCCACGCGGACTGCTTCCGCCGGCCCTTCCTGGCCCAGCAACATGTCCAGCAGGAGTGTCGCCGCGCGGGAACCGCACTCCCCCAGGGGCGATCTCACCGTACTGAGCGCCGGCGTCGTGAAGTCTGCGCCGAAGATGTCGTCGAAGCCCACGATGCTGATCTGGTCCGGAACGTGCATTCCGGCGGCCTGGAGTTCCTGCATGAGGCCAATGGCAAGGAGATCGTTGTAGGTGATCACCGCCGTCGCACCGCTTGCGAGGACGTCGCGCGCTACTTGCCGGCCGCCGTCGACGGTTGGCTTGGACGATTCCAAACGGACCGCTGCCAACTTGTACCAATCGCAGGCAGCTTGGACCCCCTCCCACCGGCGACGCGACATCCAGGACTGCGCCGGACCAGCAACATAGGCGAGCTGTTGGTGGCCGTTGGCGGCAAGGCTCCGCACGGCCTGGCTAATCCCCTTGTTGACGTCCGGTACCACGCATGGCACGCCCTCGATTTCGCGGTTGATCACGACCACCGGTTTGTCCGCGGCCAAGGCCCGGATTCTCTCGTCGTCCATGCGGGGGCTCGCCAAAATGAGGCCGTCCACCGTGCTCAACATCCTCCGGGCGGCGGTCAGTTCCGTCTCAGGCGACTCCGCAGACTCCGCCAAGACCAAGGTGTAGTCACGGGCTGACCCCGTGGTCTCCGCGCCCCGGATGATGTCGAAGAACGTCGGGTTGGTGATATCCGCGACGATTAGTCCGATCGTCTGGGTACGCCCGGTGGGGAGTGCCCGGGCGAAGGGGTTCACTTGGTAGTTCAACTGCTCCGCGGCATCCTCGATGATCTTCTGGGTCTTGGCACTGACCCTGCCCGGTTTGCTCAGCGCGCGGGAGACCGTCGACGGGTTGACTCCCGCGAGCCTCGCGATGTCGTAGATGGTGGGCGAGGATTTCTCTCCGCGTCCGCGCTTGGCGGGGGAAGGTGCTGCTCCGGAATTCATCGCTTCGGTCACCGCTCCATCGTAATCTTGCTTGGCAACAAAAGCCGGACGGTTGCCAAACCGCCCTGCCGGCCACCGCCCTGCTTCAGTCCCCTGCTTTAGTGCCCTATTAACCTGCCGCGCCGCTAAGCGCGCTCGGCGAACTTGCCCTCTTCCCTGATGCGCTTGTTGAGCTCGCGCATGTACTCCTCTTCATCAAAGTCCAGGGGGACTTCCCTGCCCGTCCAGCTCGACAGGTGGATGGCGTTGGCCAGGCGGACGCCTTTGATGCCGTCCGAGCCGGGTGCCAACAATGGCGTGCCGTCCAGGATGTTGGCGGCGAAGTTCTCCAAAACGCCTGCGTGCTGGCCACCCCAGGCCGATTCGAACTCGATCACCTCGGTGGTGCAGTAGTCCTCCGCCTTCAATTCGCCCATGAAAAGCTTGCGGACATCGTCCATGTCCATGCCGTCGCTGAGCTCGCGTTCAGGCTTGACCAGGCGGGTCACAGTGGCGGTCTTGCTGTTTTCCACCACGATCTTGCCCTGGTCGCCGAGGATCTCGAAACGGTCCGTGCCCACGAGGTCGTGGGTGGCCGTCACGAAGACGCCGGTGGCACCGTTGCCGTAGTCCACGACGGCGGTGACCTCGTCTTCTACAGCGATGTCCCGGCGGAATCCGTACGCGACCTTGGAGTAGACCGATTTCGGCACGCCGCAGATCCATTGCCACAGGTCAAGCTGGTGGGGCGCCTGGTTGACCAGGACGCCGCCGCCTTCGCCGCCCCACGTGGCGCGCCATTCGCTGGAGTTGTAGTAGCCCTGCGGACGCCACCAGTTGGTGATGATCCAGTTGGTGCGGCGGATGGCCCCGATCTCGCCGTTGTCTACGATCTCCTTGAGCTTCTTGTACAGCGGGTTGTTGCGCTGGTTGAACATGATTCCAAAGGAAAGCCCGGGTTTGGAGGCAGCGAACTCATTGAGTTCCTTGACCTGCTTGGTGTAGACCCCGGCGGGCTTCTCCACGAGGGCGTGGATGTTGCGCTTGAGCGATTCGATGCCGATTTCCGGGTGCAGGTAGTGGGGCACGCACGTGACGACCGCATCGACGTCGCCGCTTTCGAGCATGGTGATGTAGTCATCGTAGAAGGGCGCGTCGGGGAACCGGGCGGCCGCCAGTTCCTTCTTGCCGGGATCGGAGTCGCAGATGGCGCCGATCACCATGTTCGGAACCAGCCCGTCAGCGATGAACTTGGCGTAGGTGCCGCCCTGCTGGCCCAGGCCGATGATGCCAAGGCGTACTTTCTTGCTCATAAGTAATCTTTCGTTGTTGTGGGATTAGAAGAGGTCGGCGTGGCCCATGGCCACCAGGTTGTCATACGAGGTCTGCAGCGCTTCCCACACAGTGCGGCCGTAGAGCTCGTCTTGCTCCACAAGCAGGTACTGCGCGCCGGCAGCCTGGGCGGCGGGAATGATGGACGGGAAGTCCAGGTTGCCTTCCCCCACTTCGGCGAACTGGACCACGTTCTTGAACTCGGCCATGAAGCCCGCCATGTCTCCCGTTTCCAGAAGCCCGAAAGCCGACTCCGGCAACGTGCCGATCCGGTAGTCCTTCAGGTGCACCATGGCAGTGCGTCCGGCATACTTGGCCAGGGTCCGGACAGGGTCCAGGCCGCCGCGCTGTACCCAGTGCACGTCGATCTCCAGGCCCATCGCCGGAGAGTTCTCTGCGATGATGTCCAGCATGTACTTGCCGTCGAACTTGGCGAACTCGACGTGGTGGTTGTGGTAGTACAAGCCGATGCCGTGTTCCCGGAGGCTTTCGGCGTATTCGTTGGCTTGCTTCGCGAAGGCCACGACGGCGTCGATCGACTTCATGGCGGGGAACGGCAGCATGCCGATCCGCAGGAGGCGCGCGTCCAGCCGCTTAGCGTCGTCAACAATCTTGTCGAAATGGTCCTTGAGCGAGTCGCCCGGCATGCCTTTGGGCGTCTCCATGGCGACCGAAAGCGCCGCGATGTCCATCCCCAGTTCCGTGCGGGAGCGGTCGAGGTCGGCAACGTTTTCCGGCGTCATAGGGATCTGCGAGATCTCGACGGCGTTGTACCCGATCGCACTGGCCTTGCGAAGCGTCTCAAACGCTCCGAGTTCCACGAAGCTGCCCTTGAGCATCATCGCCTGTACGCCAATTTTTGCCACGGTGTCCTCCGTTGGTTTCGGGCCCTCGAGGGCCGAGGGGTTAGCCCACTTGCGCGGAAATTTCCGGGAAGCTCTGGGCGTAGATGTCTTTGACGATCCGGAGCGACTTTTCAGCTTCGGCCGGGCTGATCCAGAAGGGAGCAGGATCTCCGAGTTTGGCGTAGAAATCCTTGATCAGGAGCTCATGCGATACACCCCAATAAGCGCGCCCGCCCGATTCCAGGGCACGTTCCGCGATGGTTTCCACGGTGCCGTCGGTGTAGGAGACAACAAGATCGCCCCGGAGGCTGAGGGTGGCCTTTTCGGTCACGATGTCCAGCGTCACCGGCGCGTTGGTGGCGTTCGCGAGGGTCGCGTAGAAGACGCTGGTGGCTCCATTGGAGTGCCCGGCGATGAATTCCGCCGTGTCCTCCACCTCGATCACGCCGCCCAAAGCGCGCGTGGAGGCGTGGCCCTCAACCTTGGTCACGTCGCCGACCAGCCACTGAAGCAGGTCCACCGTGTGGATGGCCTGGTTCATCATGAGGCCGCCGCCCCCTTCAACCCAGGTGCCGCGCCAGGGCCTGTCGCGGTAGTACTCGGCCGTCCTGTGCCACATCACGGTGGCCGACGCGCCGAGCACCTGGCCCAGCCCGCCGTCGTCGAGCAGTCTCCGCATGGCCTGCGACGTCGCGTTGTAACGGTTCTGGAAGCAGACGGCGATCTTCGCCGTGCTCCGCTCCGCCGCCTCGACCAGGCGGCGGCCCTCTTCGAGGGTGTGGGCGAGCGGCTTCTCGACGATCACGCTGACGCCGCGCTCAAGGCAATCCGCCGCCAACGAGGCATGCAGGTGGTGCGGAGTGCAGATATGCACGACGTCGGGCCGCGCCGATTCGATCATCTCAAGGTAGTCCGCGTACCCGGCCACGCCGTAGGCCGCCACTGCCGCCTGCAGGCGTCCGGCGTCGCTGTCGCATACCGCCACGAGTTCAACGTCCTCCATTTTGGCGATCGCCCCGAAGTGCACGCTCGAGACATCCCCGCAACCGATGACTGCTGCCTTAGGCATTCTTCTCCCTCGAAAGATGTTTCCCTTTGAACCTACAGGCTGCGCAGATCGATGTGGCAGGCGCCGAGGGCCAGCAGGACGCGCCAAGGTGTAATTCCTCGGCATGCTTTCGATCGAGTCTAACCAGCCCGGAAGGGCCTGACAACCGATTGCCAAAGAACTGGCAACTTACGGGGGCCGCGCTAGGCGGCCCCAAAACGGGGCAAATGGTTTGTTTCGCGCGACCGCTGTCCGTATCCTCTCAAACAGGGACAGGGGAACCTCATGACTGACCAAATCGAACGCGACCAGACCAAGCTCTGGAATCGCGACTTCAGCACGCTGTGGTGGAGCGAAGCGGTATCTTTCTTCGGAAGCCAGCTCACCCTGTTCGCGATTCCCGTCGTGGCGCTCCAGCTCCTTGACTCTTCCGCCTCGGATGTTGCCTGGATAAACACGGCAGCCGGACTGGGAACCGTGTTCTTTCTCGGGCTTCTGGGGCCCACTTCAACCTTTTCACCACAGCGATCCAATCGGTTTATGTCACCCACGCGTTGCGCACAGGATCCATGACGCCGGCCGAGATTGGAATCGCTGGAGCTGCCGGTGGAGTCATCGGCCTGCTATCCATGGGGGTCGCACCTTGGGTGTGGGACAGGTTCCGGCCCGTCTGGGCACTGCTACCGACATTCATGCTGCCTGCCCTCGCAGGCCTCGGCATGCTCTTGATCACGCCGGGGCAAGACATGGCGAACGTGCTCCTTCTCGGGCTTTCACTCGGCTTCTGGGCGTCTTGCGTGATGGTCAACATCACCGGAACGGAAACACTCAAACAGCTTCTTATTCCCCAGGAAGCCATCGGGAGATTCTCTTCCGCCAGCAGGGTCCTCACATGGGGTATCGACCCGATCGGTGCAGCCGTTGCCGGCGCGCTCGCTCTCTTCCTCCCGACCGGCGGCGTGCTCGCCGTGGCGAGCCTCGGCGTCGTGACCTCGGGGTGCTGGATTGTCGCTTCGACCGCCGTTCGCGAATTGCCGCTACTGTCCGCGGTCGAAATGGCATAGCCGAAGGAAATAGCCCCGATTCCTTGCTCAACGAAGCGGCCGAACATGGCCCTGGCCAGGGGAAAGTCCGGCGCGATTTGCTATGGCACAGAGGCCCACCTGCTGCCAAGATGGGCTCCATGGGCTCTTCTGACACGGCGCCTGACACGGCGTCACCCCCTTTGGCCGAACCGGTTGTCCTGGTTGTCATGGGCGTTTCGGGCTCCGGGAAGTCCACGGTTGCCGCACTCTTGGCAGGCCGGCTTGGCTGGGCCTTTGAAGAAGGCGATGCCTTGCACCCCCAATCAAACATCGACAAGATGGCGGCGGGGCATCCGCTCACGGACGAGGACAGATATCCGTGGCTGGAGAGGATTGCCCGGTGGGTCGACGAGAGGCTGGATCACGGGGAAAACGGCGTCATCACGTGTTCGGCCCTCAAACGGTCCTATCGAAGCATCATTAACCACCGAGGTTCAGGCGTCGTCTTCGTTTTTCTGTCCGGGACGCCCGAGACCATCAGTGCACGGCTGGCCGAACGCCACGGCCATTTCATGCCGGCCAGTATGTTGGGGAGCCAGTTCGAGACTCTTGAGGAACTGTCCCCGGATGAGCCCGGAATCCGGATCGACGTTGGTCCGGCTCCGGGAGTGATCGCCCAACAGATCATGGACAAGTTCGGCCTGCGGCCGAGCGGAACAGGACGAGAACCATGAACGGAATCTCCATCCTCAGCAGACCCTTCGCCGGGGTCGCCACCGACGCCACCACGGATGCGATGCATCAACCATGGACGGCCCACGACACCCAAGTGCTTGTGGTGGCCGCCGTCGGGATCGCGATAGTTGTCTTACTGATCGTCTGGGCAAGAATGCATGCTTTCCTCGCATTGAGCATCGGCGCCCTCTTCGTCGGCATTGCCTCCGGTATTTCCTTGGACAAAGTAACCACCTCCTACGAAAACGGCGTCGGCGGGGTGCTGGGCTACGTCGGTGTGCTGATCGCGCTGGGAGCCATGCTGGGCAAACTGTTGGCTGATTCCGGAGGCGCGGACAAGATCGTGGACACACTCCTCCACGGCCGGCCTGCAACTCTGCCTTGGAAGATGGCACTCATCGCCAGCATCATCGGCATCCCCATGTTCTTCGAGATCGGGCTCGTGCTGCTCATTCCCGTTGTGATGCTCGCTGTGCACCGTTCCAAGGGGCCCGCGATGCGCCTGGGCATTCCGGCGCTGGCCGGGTTGTCGGTGCTCCACGGGTTCATCCCGCCACATCCGGGCCCGTTGGCCGCGATCGGCGTCCTGCGCGCCAATGTCGGCGTCACCCTCGCGTTTGGACTGCTCATCGCCATTCCGACCGTCATCATCGCAGGTCCCCTCTTCGGCCGTCTCGCCGCACGGATAGTACCGATCGGAGCCGCAGGCGCCGGCCTCGCCGTTTCTGTTGGCGCCGAGAATGCCGGGCCGGCCAGATCGCAAGGGCCCGGCGCAAAAGCCGCGAGTTCCCGCGGCGACACACCCGCGGGCAAGGCACAAGATCCGCAAGCCACGCGCAGCCCCTCCTTTGGCTGGACCCTCGTGACCCTGCTTTCTCCGTTGGTGCTCATGCTCATCAAGGCCGGCGCAGACATTTGGATGGACAAGAGCGCACCGCTCCGGCCGCTGCTGGACTTCATCGGCGATCCGGTCTTCGCGCTTCTCGTGGCCGTTCTGCTGGCAATGGTGACCTTCGGTACCCGGGTCGGTTTTTCCGCTTCCGTCCTGACAAGCAAGATCGGCGAGAGCCTTTTGCCGATCGTCGGCGTGATGCTTATCGTCGGCGCAGGCGGCGGCTTCAAACAAGTACTCGTCGACGGCGGTACCGGAACCGCGATCGCCAAGATCGCCGTCGCGGCTAGCCTCTCCGCACTCGTGCTGGGGTGGATCATCGCAGTTCTGATCCGTCTCGCCACCGGCTCGGCGACGGTTGCCACGGTGACAGCCGCAGGAATCATCGCGCCCTTGGCGACGGGTTTGTCGCCGGCTCAGCTGGCCCTGGTTGTGCTCGCCATCGGTGCCGGATCGCTGTTCTTCTCCCACGTCAACGATGCGGGCTTCTGGCTGGTCAAGGAATACTTCGGACTGACCGTGGGCCAAACGATCAAGACCTGGTCGGTCATGGAAACCATCATTTCCGTCGTCGGATTCGGATTCACGCTGTTGTTATCCGTTTTCGTCTGACCAGGACCCGACTGCGCAGGGGTCGCTCGGATGGTCCCTACGGCGTCTCCGGCATGTCGGCGGACCGCACGCTGCGCCGGATGATGCCTAGCTGTTCGAGCTGGGCAGACATCCCCGCACCGTCCGGAGAGTAGATCCAAGGGATCCCCGGGGTGGGCGGCGCTGAAGACTTGGACCGCCCGCCTGCCAGCACCGCTTCCCCGACGGAAAGCTGGCGGATGGCGATTGCCCGCACGTTCTGCGGATGGCGTTGGGCGAACTCGGCGTAGATCGCCTCGTCGTGCTGTCCATCGTCGCCAACCAGCAGCCACTTGACGCCGGGGAACTCCGCCGCGAGGCGTTCCAACGAGGTCCTCTTGTGCTCCTGGCCGCTGCGGAACCAGCGATCCGGGGTGGGACCCCAATCGGTCAGGAGCTTCGGACCGGCCGGATACAGATTGCGGGACAGGAAGCGCGACAGCGTTGGAGCCACGTTCCACGCTCCGGTCGACAGGTAAACCACGGGGGCCGAGGGCTCGGTACCCACAATCCGTTCATACAACACCGCCATGCCGGGCGTCGGGGTTCTCGCATGCTCATCCAGCACGAACGTATTCCAGGCGGCCAGGAAAGGGCGCGGCAGGGCCGTGACCATCACGGTGTCGTCAATGTCGGAGACCACACCAAAGTGTGCGTCGTCCGCAACAATTTGCACCGGGGCTTCCACGATGCTGGATCCGCCGGATTGCAGGGTGACTGTGTGCCAGCCGGCGTCGAGGGCTGCCGGGATACGCGCGTCGACCACACCGCCGCGGTCGGCTTCAACCTCGTGCACCGTACCCGCAATCGTCACCCGCACGCTGGCGTTCGCCACGGGCGCGCTCGTGAAATTGCGCCAGCCGCGTATGCCGTCCTTCAGCGGTTTGAGCGCACCTTCCTGGCCGCCGCTGCCGCAATCCTGCGGTTCACTTCGGACGATGCGCGCCAAAACCCGGACCCAGGAAGTGGTGCCGTAACCGGTATAAGGGATGACGGTCACTACCCGGCCGCGCCGGATCGCGAGACGCGTCTGGAATCTGAGCCAGGCATCGTCGATCCTCAGCGCCAGATGGCGGCCCGCGCCGCTCGACGACGTCGGGCCCCCGTTCTCAACGCTGTTGGACAGAGCGCTCGGTTTCGCAGGGAGGGCACACATATGTCCAGTCTGACATGGTCACTGCTTTGTCCCGGCGTGGATCCGCCGCAGAGTCCGCGGTAGGCTCCGTCTGAGCTGTGCAAGCCAACACCTGGAGGTTCTCCCATGTCGCGCATCCTACGGTTCGACCACGTCGGCGTCACCGTCCAGGACCTCGACCGCGTAACGGCGTTCTTCGTGGGCCTCGGGCTTGAGGTCGAAGGCCGGACGTTCGTGGAAGGCGAGTTCATCGATACGGTCACGGCGCTCCCGGACTCCCGTACTGAGATCGTCATGTTGCGGACGCCAGGTGGCGGAACAGGGGTGGAGCTGTCCAGCTTCGTCAGGCCGGCCCCGCAGCCCGGATCGCCCGCCGCCATGGCCAACCAACTCGGGCTACGGAGTCTGTCCTTCGAAGTCGACGATCTTCACGCACGGATCGATCGGCTCGCTTCGGAAGGATATGGACTGGTCGGCGGCATCGGCGAGTACGAGGGCGCTTGGCGCATGGCCTACGTGCGCGGTCCAGAGGGAATCATCGTGGCATTGGCTGAGCGGCTCAGCTGAGGCAGAGCACCGGGCGTTCCTTCATAGCGGAGGGTCTGCGGCGCGACATATCGGGGCAATTTCATTTTATGCATTACCACTTTCATCGTGTACTAATAAGTGGACTTATTAATTGCGAGCGGCCTAGCCAGGCCCTCGCATAATTTGGGGGATAACTTGAAAACCATTCGATCTCTAGGCGCCTCGACCAAAGTGGGCCTGGCCGCTACATTCCTGTTGTTTATTTTGGCCTGTACCACAGGCGCTCCCGCAGTGTGGCTCCTGTTCCTTTTCCTTTTCCTCATCGTCACGGCCTTGTACACAATGGTCACCGGAAGGCGGTCATGGGCCCATCTCCCAAGCCGCAAGATAGGCATCGCGGCATTTGCGGGAAGCCTGGTCATCGGTTTCGTCGCTGTGGGCGGGGCCGCCGCTGCCACGTCCATTGCGCCGGTTTCGCATGTGCAGCCTCCCAGCTCAAGCCAGCCCTCTACTGCTCCAGCTCCAACATTGGCAAGTCCGAGCCCGTCGCCTTCGGATACTCCGACCTCGAGCCGAGCCGCCTCACCCAGCGCGTCCCCCACTCCAACGCCGACACCGTCTCCCACCCGGACCGTTTCCCCAGAGCCAACCACAGCCGCAGTGGTACCCGCGCCGCCTGCGGCACCCGTCGTTCCGCCAGCGCCTCCGGCCCCCGCACCAGTTCCGGTCCCCGTTCCTCCCGCTCCAGCGCCAGCCCCCGTCCCTCCCGCTCCAGCGCCAGCCCCGGCCACGAACTTGGTGCAAGGGGTGATCCCCGGCGCTTTCTGCCCCAACGCAGAGGTTGGAATGCAAGGAATTTCCGCCGCAGGGAACATCTACACATGCGGAGGCAAAGGCCCGGACAAGAACGGCCACTACCACTGGAACTCATAAGGAACGCGGTCGGATTCTGCTGGACCGTTCCCTTCGTCGCCATTGCCGGTCCCGTGATTCGGCGGGCTCGGCAATTGCCCATTCGAATGATTGAGCAGAATCCGACATCCGGGCGAGAGCAATATCAAGGCCCGGGCCGTGGCCCGCAAGTGTTGGTGTTCCTCAGATACCGCTGCTCGTGAGGGCGTCCTTGATTTGGTCAATGCTCGGCACGCCAGCCAGGCCGAGCGGAGTGCGGTAGACCCGGCAAGCGAGCTCCTGGGCCGGTGCCCTGTCGGGAAAGATGTCGGTCCCATTGAAAGTGATCGTCGGTGATCCTGCGAACGCGGTCCCGACCGTGTCCTTCGCGGATTCCATCAACCGCATCCTGACCGCCGTGCCTCCGTGCCCCAAGGCAGTCAGAGCCGCGCCCAAACGCCGGGCTGCTTCATCGGTATTCGGACAGTCGCTGATATGAAGCACTTCGATGTTCATGGGTACATTCTCCTCTTTTGAGCCTCGTGCTTCGGGGGCCCAAAGGGTTGTTTCCATGACCGCGCTGATTTACTGCCGCCCATTGTTCATTCCACAGTCATGAAAGATGCATCCATTCAGGGTCCAAGGCGTGATATTAACAGTCGGTGAGGGACACTGAATGCAATGCGATGCCGTATAGCCAGCAGAATGCGCTGGTATTGGGTGAGCTCGGGTTTGAGGCAATTGTTCTGCCGGGTTCCACCCAGGCGCTTGACGTTGATGAACTTTTCAGGGCTGACAGCAGCCTGCGCGGAGTGGTTGTCGATTCCCCTTCCGGCCCTGCGTTGTTGAGCCGGAACCAACTGGAATACAAGATGTCGGGCCGTCTGGGGTTCGGCCGGGCGCTGCATGCCCGGGCGACGGCCGCGGACATGCTCGGCGCATCCCATTTCTCGGTCTCGGATCGGCTCGGAATGTCCGAGGCCGTCGCGGTCATCCTGGAGCGGCCCGAAGCGAGCCGCTACCAGGACCTGCTCGTTGTCGGCGAGGGCGCACCGCGGATCGTGCCGGTCTCGGAAGTTTTCGAAGGCCTGTCGGCCGTCTTCCGGCATGCTTCCCTGCACGATCCGCTCACAGGGCTGCCCAACAGGCGCATGCTCGAGCTTGAAGCGCCAGCCCTAACCCGCAATACAGACCGCTCCCGGATCGGGATCCTCTTCATCGATTTGGACGACTTCAAGGGCGTCAACGACACTTTCGGGCACCGTGCCGGAGACATCGTGCTCGCCGAATTCGCCGCCCGCCTTACAGGATGCGTCCGGGACGAAGACACCGTGGTCCGGCTTGGCGGGGACGAATTCGCGGTGTTGCTGGTCGGTGTGGACGAAGCCGAGGCCGGAGCCGTTGCCGACCGGGTGCTGGAGTGCATGGACGAGCATTTCGTCGTCGACGGCCAGCACCTGGACGTAACGGCCACGGTCGGCCTGGCGATGGCGAGTGATGTCACGGACGAGGGTGCCTTGAGTCGGCTCGAGGCAGTCCTGCGCCACGCTGACGGTGCGATGCTCAACGCCAAACAGGCGGGAAAACGCCGCGTCGGTCGGATCTGCCCTGCGGTGGACGTCGGCGGCTTCGCCCGCGAGGCCCTGATCCGCCGCCGCCTTCCGGGCGCACTTCGGGAGGGCACGTTGAGCCTGCAGTACCAGCCGCTCCGCGACCTGGCTACCGGGGAGGATCACGGCGTCGAAGCCCTCGTGCGCTGGACGGATCCCGAACTGGGCCAGGTCCCGCCTTCCGAATTCATTCCCGTCGCCGAACATACCGGGGAAATTCTCAGGATCGGCGCCTGGGTCATCGACCAAGCCTGCGGGCAGGCACGGCTGTGGTCCGACGCCGGGACGCCGCTGAGAGTCGCCGTCAACGTTTCTCCCCTTCAGTTGGCGTCGGGAACGCTGGTCGCCGAGGTCCTCGGCGCATTGGACAAGCACGGCGTCCCTGCAAACCTCCTGGAGGTCGAAATCACCGAAGGAACGGCAATCACGGACAAGTCCGGGGCCGCGGCGCAACTTCAGCAACTGATCGACACCGGTGTCGGGGTAGCCCTCGATGACTACGGGACCGACTACTCCACCCTCGCGCTGCTTCGCGCCCTTCCCTTGACGACCGTCAAGATCGCCAAGTCCTTTATCGACGAAATCGATACGGACGAACGTGCCGCGGCCATCGTCAACGGACTTATCCACGTCCTGCAAGCCGCGGGAGTCAAAACGACCGCCGAAGGTGTTGAGCGAAACACTCAACTCGCCGCATTGCGCGGCATGGCCTGCGACACAGCCCAGGGCTACCTGATCTCACGCCCGGTAGCCCCTGTCGACGTCCCGGCGGCCACCTGCAGCCGATGACCATCGGCAACCGCGGCCCCCACTGAAACTGCGGCCCGGGCCTCAGAGCGAGTATCGGCGGGACCGTCCGGGAACGAGGTCCTTGACTACGGAGATTTTGCCTGTCACCGTGACGGCAAACCATCGGCCCGATGAATGGTCCAGGCCGGCGAACCGTCCCGGTTCGGTTGGGATGAGCTCAATTGTTGCGTTATCAACGGCGTGAAACAGGTTCCACCTGCCCGCTGATTTGCTCCCTGCGACGTATCCCCGGGTTTGGAGGTCGTAGACATGAATGCGGTCCTCGCTCACATCCCCACTCATCACGACAAGCCGGCCGGTGTCCATCTCCTTGATCAACCGGGCCTTGGACGACGTGCTTAGCCGTCCGGTGACATAGGCGATTGCCCGTTCGCGGTCGTCAATCATCAGGGCCTCCGATAGCTCTCCACGCCCGCCACGACGTGGTAACTGTCCACCATGATTTCGTGCCCCAGGCGCCCGGCCGTGCTCACCGGATCCTTCAATTCTCGGGCCCACCCCGGTGAGATCGGCCAACGCTCTCCGAACAACACATGACATGGTGGTGAAAGATCGGGGTTCATGCCCTGGCGTATCGGCTCAGCTTCCCGCGATCGCGACCCAGATGCCGGTGCAACCAGTGACCACCATGATGGCCGTGGTTCCCCACCCGAGCGCGGCGGCAAGCTTTCCGTTGCGGTATTCGCCCATGATCTTTCGATCTCCCGAGATCAGCATTGTGACGATGAGGAACGGGGCTGCGGCCACGCCGTTGACGATGGCGCTCAGAATGAGGAGCTGGATCGGGTCTTCGACAAAGAACGTGATGAGCACTCCGCCAAGGGTCGCAACGCCGAGGAGGGTATAGAAGACAGGGGCGCGCCGGACACTGCGGTCAATACCCCACTGCTTACCCCAGAGACCTGCCAGACCGGCAGAAGCCGAGCCGGCCAAGACGGGGACACCCAGGACGCCGGATCCCACGAAACCCGCCGCGAAGAGGAACTTCGCCGCTGGACCGACGATCGGCTCCAGCGCCCTCGCCGCATCGGCGGCTGAACTGATCTGGCCGCCGTGTTTCCCGACCGTCGCGGCGGTCGCAGCAATGATCGAGAACATCACCAGCACGGAAAAGAACATGCCTATGAAGACATCTGCCCGCGCGGCACGTAACTTGTTGTTCGCGGAGGACACGGGCCGGGCCTCCAAGCTGACCGCATCGTCGCCGTCGTCGTTCTCTTCCCGAAGCTCCTCAACCCGGTGTGCGCTCTGCCAGAAGAACAGATAGGGCGAGATCGTGGTACCCAAAACAGCGACTATGAAGCCCAAATAGTCGAGGCTGAATCGGAAGTCCAGTCCCAGCAGGCCCGCGAGGACGTCCCGCCAGTCGATATCCGAGACGAACAGGACGCACACGTAGGCGAGAAGCGTAAGGCAAAGCCACTTGAAGATCTTCGCCATGACCGAAAATCGGCCAGCCACCAGGGCGACGGTTATGCCGATGCCGGCCAGCGCAGTCCACAGCTGATCAGGACCTGCGCCGAGCATCTGCATCCCCTGCCCCACCGCCATGAGGTCAGCCGCTGAACTCATAGTGTTTGCCCCAAGTAAGGCGACTGTCAGGATGCCGATCACAATGCGCGGTTGGCGGTCAAACCGACGCCGTGCCAAGGTTCCCAGGCTGTCACCCGTGGCGAGGGCCGTGCGGTCACAAATCTCCTGGACGCCCATCATGAGCGGCAAGGTGACCGGAACGGTCCAGAGCATCCCGTAGGAGAACGCCGCCCCTGCCTGGGCGTAGGTGGCGATGCCCGAAGGATCGTCGTCTGCAGCTCCGGTCACCAAACCCGGGCCAAGGATGCCGAAGAATCGCTTCAGGAGTGAGCGTTTGGCACGCACAACACCTCCCACCGGTAGATACTAAGCATACTGATGATCCTTACAGCTTAGGGCAAAGAGGCCTCGCCGGTCGTCCGAAATTGAAGGTAATCCGCTCCTTCGGAGGCTTTTCACGTTCAAAAATGATCAGTACGCTTATTATCTGGGACTGAGTCACCGGCCAGCCGAACTGCAGGGATCGTGACCCGAAAGCCGCAAGCACGTGACAACGCACATCGACGCAAGCCCGTAAGGAGAGTTGCGATGCTCCGTCCGTCATCCCATTGGGGCGTTGCCGACGGGACCGCCCGCGGCGCCGCAGTAGACATCCTCATCCCTACATACGAACGCCCGGAGGAACTCGCCGTAACCCTGGCCGGACTGGCCGCACAATCCGACCCGGACTTCCGGGTTGTCATCAGCGACCAATCATCCAACACCGTGGCGTGGGAATCGCCCGCGGTGGCGGCGATGGTCCGGGTCCTGAAGGCGCAGGGGCGCGTGGTTGAACTCCTTCGGCACGTGCCGAGAAATGGAATGGCGGAACACCGCCAATTCATGCTCGATCACGCCACCGCGGAGAACGTCCTCTTCCTCGACGACGACGTATGGCTTGAGCCGGAGAGCCTGAAACGACTCGATGAAGCATTGGGACAACTGGGGTGCGGGTTCGTCGGCATGGCCCCTCAAGGGCTTTCGTATATAGCCGACAAAAGGCCCGAACGAGCAACCAGCTTCTCCCCCTGGACAGGGCCGGTTCAGCCCGAACGGATCACTCCGGATACCGCTGCCTTCCAGCGTTGGCCCCTGCATAGCGCGGCCAACCTGGTCCATTTGAGCGCCGACCTCGGAATACGGGCAGGCCAGTGGCTCGCCTATCGGATCGCGTGGCTTGGAGGATGCGTCATGTACCGCACATCCGCGCTGAAGGAAGTAGGCGGCTTCGGCTTCTGGACAGACATTCCACCCACCCATGCCGGCGAGGACGTTTTGGCGCAGTGGCGGGTCATGGAGAAGTACGGCGGGGCCGGAATCCTGCCGTCCGGTGCCGTCCACTTGGAGGCGCCGACCACAATCCCGGACCGCAGCGTCCAGGCATACAACGAATACCCGAAAGGAAAGGAAACATCCGTCATGAACGACGTTCCAAACCCGATCCAGATCCAGAAATTCCTCGGTGGCATCGACTATCCCGCAAACCGGGAGACGCTCATCGCGCGTGCCAAGGAATCCGGAGCCGACGACAACGTCATTTCCGCATTGGAAAAACTGCCAGACAAGGAATACGGCAGGCCCACTGACGTGAGCGAAGCAATCTCCGGCACGTAAGGGGCCAGCCGCGGGCCGGGACGCCGGAATCCAGGGCTCATGCAGTCAGCGCCTGCCGGAGGCGTGGTTAATGCAGAACGGCGTCCACGGCCTTGCCTCGAGCCGTCCTTCCGAAATGGCGGAACCGCACACCGCGCACGTTCCGTAGCTTCTATCGGCGATCCGCTGCAGCGCGGCCTCGACTTGCTCGAGCCCGGACCTGCTCCGCTCCAACAGCGCCGAGGCCTGGGAAAGCTCGAACGCGATCGTGCTGCCTTCGGGATCGTGTTCGTCGTCGACATTGGACCCCTCCCGGGCCGCATTCACTGAGACGATGTCCTGGCGGAGGGAGCTGAGGAGGGCCTGCTTGCGGCCCCGCTCTTCCTCGAGCAGCTGCCGGAACCGCTCTACATTTTCCATGGTCTGCAAGGTTACCGCGGACGTCCGGACACTGCCACCGGCGGGCAAACCTTCGCACCGGTCGATAAGTTGGGTAACCACGTATGGAGGCTGGCGCTGTGCGAAAACTCATCTACGGCATGAACCTGACGTTGGACGGCTACATCGCCGCGGTCGGCGATGACATTGGTTGGAGCGGGCCGAGCGACGAGCTCTTCCAATGGTGGCTCGAGCAGGAGCGGGCGAGCAGTCTGTCGCTCTACGGGCGCAAGCTGTGGCAGACCATGAGCTCCTACTGGCCCACCGGCGACCAGCAACCCAACGCCACCCCGGCGCAGATCGAGTTCGCGCGGAACTGGCGGGACACGCCGAAAGTGGTGTTCTCCTCTACGATCGAGAAGCTCGACTGGAACACCCGCCTGGTCACGGGCGACGCGATCGGCGAAATCACACGGCTCAAGGCCGAAGATGGCGGCCCGATGAGCGTCGGCGGCGCAACGCTTGCCGGGGCGGCCATGCAAGCCGGGCTCATCGATGAGTACGTTCTGGTGACCCATCCGGTTCTGGTGGGCGGCGGCACGCCCTTCTTCGCCGCGCTGGACAAGTGGGTGAACCTGAACCTGGTGGAGACGCGGACATTTCCCGGTGGCGTCGTCATGACCAGGTACGAGACGAGGCGCCTGAGCATCCTGGACTAACGACCAAAAGACGACCAGTCGGGAATTATCGACAAACAGCGGGCAACCGATACCGAACGATCATCTCGTCGCAATCACCAAGCAACCTTGCCATCCCATGCTGGAACCGGTACGCATCATGTCTTCAGCAAAGGAACGCAATGACTGTCTCCGCCGTCCTAAGCAACCGCCACGTCAGCGACCGGCTCACACCAACAACCCTCGCTGCCCTCGACCTTACCGGTGACCCGGAGCTCTCCGAACTCCTTCTCGCGGCCCCCAAGATGGCGCGGGCGCTGAACGCAATCCTGAACCTGGACTTGGAGGAAGACGCACGCCGCCTCATCGCGGCGGAAATCCGCGAAGCCCTCCGTTAAGACGCGGTTATGCGCTTCAGGACCGCTTGGGCGGTTCGGCATCAATATATGAGCCTGCCACCTGAACGCGTTGATTTGCACACGTGCAGGAGGTTTCGATTTCCAGCCGGACTGTTACCGTCTGCTGATTCTCCGGCACATGGATGATGAGGCTCTTTTCGAGCACCGTTGGGCTGTTCATTTTGGTCCTTTGAAAGTTAGTTCCGGGGAATGGGCGTTCGGTTACTTGATGCCCGTGTTGGCAATGCCGGTGACGATTTGCCGTTGGAAGAACAGGAAGAGAATGATCACGGGCAGAACCGTCACCACGCTCATGGCGATGATGAGGTTGAAAGGAACGGTTTCCTCAGCCGTGAACCGGGCGAGGGCAACCGGCAGGGTGTAGACAGACTCGCTTTGGGCAACCACCAGGGGCCACAGGAAATCGTTCCACCGCCACATGATGGACAGGATGGCGACGACGGCAAGCGCCGGCCGGCACATCGGAAGAACGATCCGGACAAAGACGCGGAACTCCCCTGCCCCATCCACCCGCGCTGCTTCTATGAGCTCGTCGGGAATCGAGAGCATGTACTGCCGCAGTATGAACACCCCGGTTGGCGTGGCTGCTGCGGGGATGATGAGACCCCAGAGTGTATTGACCAGGCCCAGGGACGCCACAACCTGGTACACAGGGAGCAAGATGACCTGCAGTGGGATCATGATGGTGGCGAGGGTCAGAAGGAACAGCCCGTTTTTCCCCCGGAAGTTGTACTTCGCCAAGGCGTAGGCGGCCATGGAGTTGATGGCCAAGGTAAGCAACGTCGCGCCGAGGGTTACGATGACGCTGTTGGTCAGGTACAAGGGGAAATTGAACCGGGTCATAGCCTCCGTGTAATTCGAAAGCCCCCAGGACTCGGGCAATAGCGTGGGCGGCCGCTTGGAGAGTTCCGCCGGTGTCTTGAACGACCCGAGAACGAGCCACACGATGGGGATGAGGGCGAGCAGGGCTGACGTCACCAGGATGACTACCCTCAATGCGTCCGTCGAGGTGACCTTCCTCCGGCCCGTGGACGTCCACGTTTTGGACGGAGCGATCTCGGGAGCGCTTTCGGTTACGGTGCTGTTGCTCATGCTGCCTCCCTTTTGCGGCCGATCATCCAGTTGACGATGGTCAGCGCGAATATTGCACAGAACAGCAGGACGCTGCCGGCTGAAGCGACGCCGTACCGGATGGGCGAGACGAAGCCATTTTCGTAGATGTACTGAACGATGAGCGTCGTTGCGCCCACAGGGCCGCCGCCTGTCAACGTGTAGATGAAATCAAATGCTTGGAACCCGTGAATCGTGGCAAGTACGACGACGACGAGGATGCTGGGCTGCAGCAACGGGAACGTGAGGCTGATGAACTGCCGCCAGCGTGACGCACCATCAATTTTTGCCGCCTCGTACACCGACGGGTCGATACTTTGCAGACCGGCCAGAAGGATAAGCATGTAGAAACCCACCTGCATCCATGTCCCGACGCCAATGACGACGACCATGGCGAGGTTGTTATCCACCAACCACGGGACCTCCGGTATTCCGAAGGAGCGCAGGAAGGTGTTGATGAGGCCGTTTTGGCGCTCAAGCATCCAGTTCCACACCAGGCCGGCGACGACGGGCGAGATCAAGACGGGGACGAAGAACACCGACCGGAAGAAGGTCCGGCCCCGCCGCTGCTGGTCAACAAGGACGGCCAGCATCACGCCCAGCACAACAGACAATACGACGAAGGACAGAGCATAAACGACCGTGTTCCTGACGATGCCCCAAAAATCCTCGTCCGTGAGGATGCGCTGGTAGTTGCCGGCGCCCTCCCACCGGAACGTGCGGCCGTTGGACGAGGAGTACATCGAGATGTTGAAGCCGTTGATAGCCGGCCAAACGGTGAAGAGGCCAAAGATCGCCATGTTCGGCAGCAGGAAGAGATAGGGAACCAGACGCATCTTCAACGACGCCTTGCGCTGCCGAAGGCGTGGCGAGGCTTGTATTGCTGCCATTAGTGCAGTTCCTGTACGAGGGATTGGGTCTTCTTCTGCAGGTCTGACACCGCTGTCGACAAGTCTTTCTTTCCACCTACGACGTCGGACACTGCATTGACGAGCTCAGTGGCAGAACCAGTGAAAGCCGGATCAGAGTTGGCGGCGTATCCAAGCTCGGGAGTACGCGCCAGGTCTTTCAGGAAGACGTCCATGTCCGCTTGACGGGCCGGATACGCAACACCTTTTTCAGACAGGTCTTTACGCGTGGGCAGGAAGCCTCCGGCTTTGATGAAGGTTGCCTGGTTTTCGGTCGTGTTCATGAACCGGATGAACTCCGCTGCGAGCGCAGGGTTCTTGCTCTTTTGAAGGGCAGCCATGTACTTGCCACCCGGGAAACCACCGCACTTATCAGCGCACGGGTTGGGGGCGGCGGCCCACTCAAACTTGGCGTTCTTGGCGAACTGACCCACCTGCCAGTTGCCGGAGAGGTAGACCGGGGCATCCTGTGCGAGGAAGATTTCGTTGGCACCCGAGTAGCGGGATCCCGAGCCGAGCCAGAAGTCCCGGGGCATCCGGTTGTCACGCATCATGTCGATAAGGGGCGTCAGTGCCTGTTTCGCTTTCTCAGTATCCAGCGCGGACTTTCCGTTTGCGACCAGTGCCGTGCCGTACTCGTTGAGGATCGTCGAGAGTCGGTGTCCGGACTTATCCATAGCAAAGGCGTACTGTGAGCCAGTTGCCTTCTGCACCTTGGTGGCAGCGTCGATCATTTCCTTCCAGGTCCACGGCTTCTCGGGATCGGGTAGGCTGACGCCGGCCTTCTTGAACATGTCCACGTTGACGAACGGGCCGTTGAGCGTCAGGTCGGACGGGACGGCAAGCATCTTGCCATCCTGGCCGGTTGCGCCGACCGCGGGTCCGGGGAGGAATTCCTTGGCATAGTCTTGGCCAAGGTAGCTGCGCAGGTCCAGGAGGTCGTCGCGGAAGTCGGTCAAACCTGTCAGCCTAACGACGTCGGGAGCATTCCCACCGGAGAGCCTGGCCTGGACCGAGGTCACGAGGTCCTTGTAGGGCAAGGTCTCCAGGTTTACCTTGACTTTGTACTTTTCCTCGAACTTCGAGATGAGCTGGGCGGTCGCCTCCGCGTCCGGCCCATCAGTGAAGTAAACGTAGTTGAGGGTCTTACCCGCAAACTGTGCCGGATCCACACTCTGCACAGCGGACGGCCCCGCGGCCGCGCCCTGGCCTTCGACCTGTCCCGGTGCACATGCAGCAAGCATTCCGACGGCGGCAAGCCCTGCCAGCAAACGTGCTGTTGTTCGCATTTTCTTAACCACTTACATCCTCCTCGATGATGGTCGCCCCTCGGGCGATACTGATATGGCGATGCTTATAAAAGGGAGCGGCACATTAGTGGCGCAGTCGGGTCCTCGTGAGCCCGGACGCTTCCCGTGCCAGGTTCGTCACCTTTTCCCAGTCGTTGTTCTCCATGGCTGCGCGCGGTGTGAGCCAGCTGCCCCCGACGCAGGCGACATTTGTGAGCGACAAGTACCCGGGCGCGGATTCAAGGCTTACCCCGCCCGTCGGGCAAAACAGCACGTCCGGTAGGGGCGCTCCGATGGCGGCGAGGTACTCCGGGCCGCCGGCTGGGCCGGCGGGGAAGAACTTCAGGGCCTTCAGGCCACGTTCCAGCACAGTCATCACTTCGCCGACGGTCGCCACTCCGGGAAGCACTGGAATGTCGAGTTGCAGCATGTGGTCCAGCAAAAAAGGCGTGACGCCGGGACTGACCAGGAACTGCGCACCAGCGGCAACTGCGGCTTCCGCCTGACCGGGGGTCAGGATGGTGCCCGCGCCGACCAGGATGTCCGGCACTTCCTCGGCGATGAGTTTCAGCGAGGTGAGCGCGGAGTCGGTCCGCAGCGTGAGTTCGATGACGCCGACGCCGCCGTCAATCAATGCCCGGGCCACCGGAACGGCGTGCTGCGGGTCTGCGATGGTGACGACCGGGATGACCGGGGACACGTGAAGGACGCTGGTCGCGTCAGCCATGGTTGGTCTCCTTTCGCAGGCTCGTGAGCCTGTTGTCAAAGTTCCCTGCGGCGTGCGCACGGGTTTGCTCGAACGTCGGGATGAAGCCTGTGCCGCCCTTGCCGCCCACCACCAAGGAGGAAGCGGCAGCGCCGTAACGCGCCGCCGTCGGGAAGTCGTCCCCGAGCACCAGGCGGGCGGTCGTTGTCCCTACGAAGGCGTCCCCTGCGCCGGTTTGGTCCACCACGGAGGGCGCGGGAATGGCGGGGACCCAGGCGGACACTCCGTCCGCATCGAGCTGGACCCCCTTGGCGCCGCACGTCACGGCGACGTTCGCCGTGCCCAGCGAGCGGAGCCGGCCGGCGACCTCCTCCGGGGAGCCTGCACCCAGCAGCGCACTTGTCTCGCCGGGGAAGGACGGTGTGACCAAGAAGGCCAGCGGTGCCAGTTCGGTGAGGGCCGCCGTCGCACTTTCCGCGGTGGTAAGGCGGGGACGGAAGTTGGGATCGTAGACGAATCGATGCGCAAGGGAGGCAGCCTTGACGACGGCGGCGCGTGACGTCGTCGAAATGGCACAGGCAATCCCGCCGGCCACCACGGCTCCGGCCGCCTTGAAGACTGCCGGGTCGACGTCGTCCGGTCCGAGCGTTGACCCGACGCTGCCGGTGCGGGCGTAGGAGAACTCACGTTCGCCGTCGGGATCGCTGTGCACCAGGTAAACGCCCTGCTGCCCGCGGCGGAACGTCAAGAGCGCCGTGGAGATGCCGAGTTCCGCGACCCGGGCGGCGATGGCGCGGCCCAGCTCGTCGTCGCTCAGCACAGACAGCAGGCCCACCCTGGCGCCGGCTGCGGCTGCTGCCGCGGCGACGTTGAGCGCGTCACCGGAGATGCCCAGCCGCGCCGGAACGCCATGGCCGAAGGGCAGGTCCGTGGCGACTTCGACGAGGGTCTCCCCCATCACCACCACGTCGAAAGTGTTCTGCATGCCGTTCACCAGTCGTGCACCGATCCGTCAAGGCGCCGGTTCACCGGCAGGTATTTGGGCTCGAAGGGGAAGCGTGCGGCGGCTTCTTCGTTGAACTCCACGCCCAGGCCGGGCGCGTCGCCGGGGTGCATGTACCCGTCGTTGAACGTGTAGGAAGTAGTGAAGACCTCGCTGGCCGGGTCGCGGTGGCCCATGTATTCCTGGATGCCGAAGTTGGGGATGGACATGTCCACGTGGAGGGCGGCGGCGAAGGACACCGGGGACAGGTCGCCGGCACCGTGCGAGCCGGAACGGACGCCGTAGAGGTCGGCGAGGGAAAAGATCCGGCGCAGGTGCGTGATGCCGCCGGCATGCGAGACCGAGGTGCGGATGTAGTCGATCAGGCGTTCGGTGATGAGCTGCTGGCAGTCCCAGATGGAGTTGAACACCTCGCCGACCGCGATGGGTGTGGTGGTGTGCTGGCGGATCAGCCGGAACGCCGACTGGTCCTCGGCCGGCGTCGGGTCCTCGATCCAGAACGGCCGGTACTGCTCGAGCGAGCTGCCCAGCCGCCCGGCCTCGATGGGCGTCAGCCTGTGGTGGACATCGTGCAGGACATGGACCCCGTAGCCGAACTGCTCCCGGACGTGCGCCATCATCTTCGGGGCGAAGTCTAGATATGCCGTGGTTTCCCACGTGTCCTCCTGCGGCACGTTGCTGCTGGCGGGCTCGTAGAGTTTTCCGTCCACTGGCGCGATGCCGTAGGTCTTGTCCAGGCCGGGCACGGCTGCCTGGGCCCGGATTGCCTTGTAGCCGAGGTCCAGGTGGTGCTGGAAGTCTGCACTGAGATCCTCCAGGGTGGCGCCGCTGGCGTGGCCGTACACCATCACGCCTTCACGGGCCGCGCCGCCCAGGAGTTCGTAGACGGGCATGCCCGCGGCCTTGCCCTTGATGTCCCAGAGGGCGACGTCGATCGCGGCGATCGCGGTCATGGTCACCGGGCCCCGGCGCCAGTAGGCGCCCTTGTAGAAGTACTGCCAGGTGTCCTCGATCCGGCGGGCGTCGCGTCCAATCAGCAACGGGCACAAGTGCTCCGAGAGATAAGACGCGACGGCGAGTTCCCGGCCGTTGAGGGTTGCGTCGCCGATGCCGGTGATTCCGTCCTCGGTTTCAATAACGAGCGTCACGTAGTTCCGTCCAGGCGACGAAACCACAACCCGTGCGTCGGTGATTTTCACTGCTTAGGTCCTTTGTCCGTTTGTCATCTGGCGGGCGTTAGAACTCTTGCCGCCAGCTGCGCCTTGACACTGATTTCCGCGGCTTTGAGGGCGTGCTCCTGCGTCATCGCGGTCTCGGTGCGGTCCAGGCAGTCACGAATCAGCGCGCCGAAGAACGGGTAGCCCACGCGGCCGGTTGCATTGATGTGCTGTTCGCCGTCCTTGTTCACCAGGAACAGGTTGTCGGCGCCGTCGTCGGTTGCGATGTTGATGTACTTGCGCAATTCGATGTAGCCGTCCGTGCCGAGAATGATGGTTCGACCATCGCCCCAGGTGCGCAGGCCGTCGGGCGTGAACCAGTCAACGCGGACGAAGCCGGTGCTTCCGTTGTTCATGACGATGTGCGCGTCACCGAAATCTTCGAACGCGGAGTGTTCTGGATGTGAGTAGTTGGCAACGGTTGCGCTGACGACTTCGGCATCCGTGGCCCCTGTGAAGTACAGCATCTGCTCGAAGTTGTGGCTGCCGATGTCGCAGAGGATTCCGCCGAACTGGTCCCTGTCGTAGAACCAGTCCGGTCGGGAGCCCGGGGCGCCGATCCGGTGCGGGCCGAGGCTGGTGACCTGCAGGACGGCGCCTATGGCGCCTCGCTCAATGAGCTGCCCGGCGAGGACGGCCGCTTCGACGTGGATGCGTTCGGAGTAGTACACCGCATATTTCCGGCCGGTCCGGGCCGTGGCTTCACGGACGGCGTCGAGCTGCTCGAGCGTTGTCAAGGGTGCTTTGTCGGTGAAGTAGTCTTTTCCTGCCTCGATGACGCGCAGTCCAATCGCAGCGCGTTCGGAGGTAATGGCAGCGCTGGCGACCAACCGCACCTCCGGGTCGTTGAGGAGCTGGGCCTCGCTGGCAGCGACCTGGACGTCGGGGAATTTCGCACGAAACGCGGCAACTCTGGCTGGATCGGCGTCGTAAACCCATTTGAGTGTGCCTCCGGCACCGAGCAGACCTTCGGTCATCGCGTATATGTGTCCGTGGTGCAGGTGCGCAGCCGCGAAAATGAATTCCCCGGGTTTGACTAAGGGTTGGGGCATGGGAGCGGGCGCATACGTGGCGCCGTCGGAGTTGGGCATCTTGAGACTTTCTCTCGTTCGGTCAGTCGGAGGCCGTGCTTGTCGCGGCGCCTACGATGATGTCGCCGGTGAGTTCCCTTACGGACTCTCGTTTTTCGTAAAAGTGCGGGGCACGTTGGAGCAGACCGCCGGCCCGGTAGTACGGGTCGTCAGCGCCCAGTGGCAGGTCGACAACTTCGTGCTCGATGCCGGCTTTGTAGATCGCAGTAACGATCTCGACGGCGTTGCGGCCGTCGATACCGTCCGCGGTGGGCGCGTGTCCGGCACGGATAGCCGCCATCACGTCGCCGATCTGCCCGGCGTGGCCTTGATGAGCGAGCGGAACATGGGCGTCGGCCAGCGCGTTCAGTTTGTCGACGAGTACGGGGTTGCCGCCCTCGCGGGGGAATCCGTTGGGCTGGGATACTTCGGCGGTGACGCGCCATGGCTGCGAGATCCGCGCGTATTCACCCTGGATAACAATCTCCTGCTCCTCGCCGTGGTGCACGACAGAGCTGGTCAGTTGCGCCAAACCGCGTCCGTACTTGAGGATCGCGACGGAGAGATCCTCTACCTCGGCGTTGTCGTGCTGCGCGTTGGTGATCATGGCGACGGCCTGGCTGGGCCTGCCCATCAGCCACAAGGTCAGGTCAATGTGGTGGATGGCATGGTTGAGCGTGCACCCGCCGCCCTCGGATTCCCACGTTCCCCGCCACCACAAGTCGTAGTACGGCAGGCCACGCCACCAGGCGGAGTCGATACGCATATGCGACACAGAGCCGATGAGGCCGGACACGACCGCTTCCTTGAGGATGGCCATATCGTCGCGGAAGCGGTTTTGTGCGACCACGGACAGAACCTTTCCGGACCGCTTCTGCGCGGCGAGCATCGCGTCGCATTCTTCAAGGGACGGTGCCATGGGCTTTTCGACCAGCACGTTGACGCCAGCATCCAACGCCGCGATAGAGAGTTCGGCATGGCTGCTGGGCGGGGTGGCAATACTGATCAGATCGAGTCGGCCGGCAGCGATGAGTTCTGCGGGGTCATCATAGGTCGCGGCGTCAACCAGGCCGAACGCTTCTGCCTTTTTCGCCGCCTTCCCGGGATGGATGTCCGCCAGCGCGACTATTTCGCATTCGCCGGGGAACTCCAGATATCCGCGAATGTGGGCATCCGCGATTCCTCCGGTGCCGATGATTCCGATTTTGAGCATTCGCTCGTCTCTCTCTCCGTGAAGCAAAACAGGAGCAGCCCACGAAGTGCCATGGGACCCCTGGTGCCTTAAGTTGCCTTGAAATGGGGGCTTTCACGAGACCAACACGTCCTTGTGGTACGTATTAGTAATACGTATCTGCTAGTATGAGACCAAGATCACTAAAGCGTCAAGAGGCAGATCGATAACTGGCAGGAGAAGCTGCATGGGTCGAGTTCCAACCAGCCGTGACGTCGCCGCGCGGGCGGGAGTGTCGCAGTCCACGGTCTCAAACGTCCTGACAGGGCGGCCGGGTATCTCACAAGCAACACGTGAGCGTGTGCTTAAGGTCGCCGAAGAGTTGCGGTATCGCCCAAACCTGGCGGCGCGCTCCATGCGGACGCAGCGCACCGGCCGGTTGGCCCTGGTGCTGCCGACCACCACCTGGTTTGCGTCCAAAATCCTTGCCGGGGCAACCCAGGCAGCCCAAAAGGCCGGCTACACCATCGAGTTCCAGACACTCCCGGGCGACTTGCGCGCCAGGCAACAACGCCTCGATGAGATCGTCTACTCCGGCCAGTTTGAAGGAGTGCTGTCTTTCGCGCCGGTGCAACCAGGCCCGTCCAACGAGGACGGAGCGACCCTCTTGTCCCTGGCCGAGTTCGATGACGATATGAAAGTGTCCGGGGACCTCACTGACCCCGCACCTCTTGTCACCATGATGGAAGAACTGGCATCGCGCGGCCACCGGCAGTTCCTCCACATCACCGGAGCGTTGGACTACCGTTCGGCCAGGGCGCGCCGGGATGCCTACCTCATGACCGTCGAAAAACTCGGGCTCCAATCCGTGGGCGTCATCGAAGGAGATTGGTCAGGAGAGTCAGGGCTCAACGCAATTCGCGATCTTCCCGAGGGGGCCGCTCCCCTGGCAGTCATAGCGTCCAACGATTTGGTCGCCACCGGGGTGGTTCGTGGCGCGCTGGAGCGGGGATGGACAGTACCTGGCGATCTTTTCGTCACAGGGTGGGACGACTTGGATTCCAGCGCACTCCAAGTCCCGTCAATTACTACTGTCTCCTTGGACTACCAAAGGCTTGGTTCCCGATCAGTTCAGCGACTAGTTGCCGCCCTGCGAGGTGAGCCGGAACCCGCTCCCGAAGGAGGACTGCAACGCATCATCTGGCGTGAGTCCACCGGCGACTTCCCTTAGCGGGGCGGCTTTAGTCAAAGTCCCCGCGGCGGTCGAAGGTCAGGCCGCCGGGAACCTGGAACGTGGGCCATCGCAAGTCATCCTTGAGTGCGATTCAACCCCTCGTCGAGGGTCCCGATGTAGCAACCGTTAGTCGGCCGGCGCGATGTGCCGGCGCAACCGCATTCCAACATCCCGGAGGGACCATCACCGACGAACGGGTTTTTCGGCGAAAACGTGTGGTTTCCGTGTGGTCTTCCCGTCTTGATAACAAAAGGCCCTCCCACTCAGCGTTTCCGCTGGCCGGAGGGCCTTTTTCTGTGGAGCTAAGGAGATTCGAACTCCTGACCTCTTCGATGCGAACGAAGCGCTCTACCAACTGAGCTATAGCCCCTGGTCAACTGACGTTGCCAGACCCTAGGCTACAAACTTTCTTCGCGCTTCGCCAACCAGGCCTCGAACGTCTCGGTTCCGAGGCGCTGCTCCGGAATGAGGTTAAGCCCGTTCCGGAGGAATTTTCCCATCGCTCCGGGCAGCGGCAGTTCGATAATTCGTCCGCGAAGTCCCAGGGAGTTGCGCCAAACCTCGGCGAGTTCGCGCATCGTCCGGATCTCCGGCCCTCCGATGGTCCGGACCCGGTGCCGCTCCGGGGATGACTCCCCCAGCGCTTCGTCAAGCAACACGGAAGCGACGTCGGTTGGCGAGATGGTCTGGAAGCGCGCCCCTTTGAAGACCGGGATGAGGCGAATTTTGGCCCCCGCTTCGAAAACCTCGGTCATGAGGCTGTGGAACTGGGTGGCCCGGACAACAACTGTCTCAAGCGGCGAACGTGCGTAGACCCGCTCCTTGTCCGCTTTGGAGACATAAAACGCCGCGCCACTCTGATCGCAGTTAATGATCGAGGGAAGAACCGCCCTGCGGACATCCGCCGCAGCGGCCGCCGCGAGCAGGCGCGCGCCGCCGTCGGCGAAATTCCTGCGGGCCTTGCCGGACCGCCCTTCCAAACAATCGATCACGACGTCGGCCCCGCGGAGGGCTTCTGCCAGCCCGGTGCCTGTGGTGACATCAGCCTGGAAGTAGCGGGCGCCGTCGTGACGCGACTGCGAGGTGCCCGACGGCGGGCGGCGGCTCAGCACCGTCACGTCCAGTCCGGCGTCGAGCGCCAAACGGACTACTTCACGGCCCACTTGCCCCGTGCCACCTGCGACGCAGACTGTAGGCAAGGAAGGCTAGGCCCTGCGGCGCTGCAAAACGTCGTCGAGGTTGCTAAGGGCGCTCTGCGGCTTGCTTGACTGAGCCTGGACCCCCGCGCCAACGGTCGGCGCGCTGGCCGGTTTCAGCGTCGGCTTGCCGAGCGGCTTGGGCGCCTCAGGCAAATCCAGGGGTTCAGGTGCCGGCCGAGGCGCCTTGGCGGCGTCGACGTATGTCGGTTTGGGCACGTCCACCGGCTGCCACTCAGACTCTTTGGAATCCGACGGCAAACGGACGGTCTTGTCCCCCGCGGCTTCGGCAACGCTGAGCGCGGCCTGACGAAGCTCGAAGGCGGTCAGACGGGTCGCTTCCGGGGCATGGGCTTCAGCGTCGAAAATCTTGGTGGCCGGCCGCTCCGGCGCCGGAGGACTTACGCGGGGGCTCTCAACCGCGGGACCCATTGCAGACCGGAAGGCCCTGTTCAGCTTCGCCCTGCGGTCCCTAATGGCGAGCCGCCTGAGCAGGACGACAGTCCCGACCACACCGGCGATGGATACCAGGGGCAGCCATCCCGAAACGAGGCCAAGAATGCGAAGCACGCCTGAAACAGCTGCGGTGAGCAGCAACAGGAGACCGGCGAGCGCCAGGGCGCAGCGTCCGTATCTGACTTTGAAGACCGCCGCATCCGATGCAGCATCACGTCGTTCGCCGGCGTCGGCCGACGCCTCGGGCAATGCGGGTGCGGTGCTCTGCATGGTTTCCATTGCTTTCTCCTGCCGAGGGGTGATGGGCAGAACCACCCCGGCTTGCAGTTCGTGAGCGTCTTCGTCGATAACATCTGCCAGCATGTCACCGGCCACCAGGACGTGGTTGTGACGATTCCGCAGCATGTATGGCGCAACCCAAACAATCCACAGGGCAACGGCAATGACCAAGATCACCGAGCTGCTGAGAGGGAAGTCCACAATCAAAACCGTAGAAGCAAATACGCAGAGGCCACCGCATTCCCCCCGGTGTGTCGCCGCAGAGCCCGCAAATCAATGGATTTACCGGCTCTCATCCGCCGAGGCGGCTAATTGGCCCGGCGCCTCAGCCAGGCAGCAAGCAAACCGCCGGGGACCTCCTCCGAGGTCAACGCGAAGCTCCGGTGGTCAGCCCATTCTCCGTTAATGTGGAGGAACCGCTCACGGCGGCCTTCGTCGCGGAATCCCAGCTTCTCAACAACCCGCAAGCTGGGACCGTTCTCGGGCCGGATGTTGATCTCCATCCGGTGGAGGCCAAGGGTCCCGAAGCAGTGATCGGTGGCCATGGCGACCGCGGTGGGCGCTATTCCGCGTCCGGCGCGCGCCTGATCCACCCAGTAGCCAAGCGTGGCCGTCATCGCCGACCCCCACATAATCGAGGAGACCGTTAGCTGACCGACGATCCTGGGTTCCAGGAAGCCGGGAATACGCTCAGTGATCACAAACGGCAGTGCGGTCGCTTGCCGCGCCTGCGAGTTCAGGGAAGCCACCATCTGCCGGTAGTTCGGCAGGCGACCGCCCGGGGAGGGATTTGAGGCTTCCCAGGGCGCCAACCAATCACTGTTGCGTGAGCGGACCTCGGTCCATTCCTTCTTGTCGCGGTAATGGATGGGACGCAAGATGAGATCCCCGCTCTCCAGCGTCACCGGCCAAATGGCGGCCCCCCACACAGGGGGCTACTTGTTGAGGCCGGCAGCGAAGCCGGGGAGCCACTCTCGCAGGCCGGGACCGAGGTCTTCACTGTCGCATGCGAGCTGGACGCAGGCCTTGAGGTAGCTGAGCTTGTCCCCGGTATCGTAGCGACGGCCGCGGAATACAACTCCGTAGACACCGCTGCCTTCACCCTCGCCCGCAGCCAAGACTTGAAGGGCGTCCGTCAGCTGGATCTCTCCCCCGCGGCCAGGTTCGGTCTTCTCGAGAACTTCAAAAACCGCGGGGTGAAGCACGTAACGGCCGATCACGGCCAAATTCGACGGAGCTTCATCGGCCGCTGGCTTTTCCACCAGTTGCTTGATGCGGACAAAGCCGTCCTCGCCCATGTCCTCGATGTCCGCGCTGCCGTACGCGCTGATCTGGGAAGGCTCGACCTCGATGAGCGCCACAACGGATCCGCCGGTTTTTTGCTGGACCGCGATCATGTCGCTGAGGAGGGTGTCCCGGGCATCGATGAGGTCATCGCCCAGAAGAACCGCAAAGGGTTCGTGCCCGACGTGCTGCTTTGCACGCAACACGGCGTGTCCGAGACCCTTGGGGTCACCCTGGCGGAGGTAGTGGATGTCGCCGAGGTTGCTGGTCGCCTGCACGGAGTCCAGCTTTGTGGTGTCTCCCTTGGCTTCCAAGGTCGCTTCGAGGGCCGGCACCCGGTCGAAATGGTCCTCCAACGCCCGTTTGTTGCGGCCTGTGATCATGAGGACGTCATTGAGTCCTACACTGACGGCTTCTTCGACAACATATTGGATGGCCGGTTTGTCGACCACCGGGAGCATCTCCTTGGGCATGGCTTTAGTAACAGGCAGAAATCTGGTGCCGAGTCCGGCAACGGGGATAACGGCCTTGCGGACGGCGCAGTTATTGGAGGTCACCGGACTAATCTAACGGAATGAAGCGGACATTGGGCAAACAGGAACCTGCCGCGCACCGCGCGAAGCTGTCGTTTGTGCCCCATCCCCGAAAAGCACAGCAGCGAGAACTGGAGCGAAGATGACTTTGAAAGACGAAATCCGCCGGAACCACCGGAAGCGCAGGCTCGCATTGACTGTTCAGCAGCGCGCCGATGCCGGAACGGGGATTGCCCGCCAAGGCCTTTTGTGGGCGGATGGCGTTTCGCGAGGAAAGCAGTCGACCTTTGCTGCCTACGTGGGAGTGGCTGCCGAACCGCAAACGATGCCCTTGCTCGTGGCGCTGCACGACGCCGGCCACAGGATCCTTCTTCCCGTCTGTGAACCGGAACGGCGCCTAAGCTGGGTCTACTGGACACCGGAAACGCCCTTTGTACGCTCGGAATACGCCCCGATTGACGAACCCCTGGGCCAACGCTTAGACGGCGGCGCCGTCAAGGATGCGGCCGGCATTTTCCTCCCGGCCACCGCCGTCGATCAAAGCGGAAACCGCATCGGACAAGGGGGAGGCTACTACGACCGGTTCCTCGAGTGGCTCGACGCCGAGGGGCAGCGTCCGCCGACTGTCGCCGTCGTGTATGACCACGAAGTGCTGCCCGCAGGGACGATCCCGGCAGAACCGTTCGACAAACCAGTGGCGGAGGCACTTACGCCTGACCGCATCGTCCGGCTGGTTCCGGCTGCTTGACCCCGTCCCCGGCCCTGTCTACTCCACCACATTCCCTGGTGGCGGCCTCCGCTCCTGATGATAGAATTAGCACTCAGGCCCTGCGACTGCTAATGGCTGGAACAATCCGGCATGGCAGCACGGGACCTCTAGTTTGTCCCGGAGGAGGATCACCAGTGCCAACATATGCCTATGCCTGCAAAGACTGCGGACATGCCTTTGACATCGTTCAGGCTTTCACGGACAGTTCCCTGTCCGACTGCCCTGAATGCCAGGGGTCTTTGCGCAAGAAGTTCAACAGCGTGGGCGTCGTCTTCAAGGGATCGGGCTTTTACCGCACCGACTCCCGGGACTCCAAGGGAAGCACCGTTTCGGCCGCTCCGGCCGCACCAGCTGCATCTCCGGCGCCGGCGTCAGTGCCCGCGGCCACCGCGAGCTGACTGCCGTTATCCACATAACTCAGCGTTTCCACATAGCCCGATAGGGCCCTGCCATGGGCCAGCGTGCCCCTTTAGCTTGGCACCATGGCAGAAACCCCGAGCGCATTCCCTTTCACGGCACGCGGGCGGTTTGGCGCTCCGACGCGACAATCCAGGCACCGCAGCTTCGGTAGCTGGCTAAACCGCAACCGCCGCCTCGTGGTGGCACTCCTGCTATGCGTGGCCGCCGGGATCACAGTGCATCAACTGACCCCTGCTTCGGAGCAGCGGACTACGGTCCTGGCCGCCGCGCGGGATCTCCCGGCCGGGTCCACGTTGACGGATTCGGACCTGTTACCCCTGGCAGTCCTTCCTGATGGACTTCCGGCCGGGGCGCTCACTCCCAAAACGGAATTCCGTGGGAAGCAGCTTGCCTCTCCCCTGCAGAAGAGGCAGATTCCCACCGACGCCCAACTCCTGGGGCCCGGCCTGCTGACCGGCACCCCGCCCGCCACCGCCGCCGTTCCACTTCGCATGGCCGATCCTGCGTCCATCCAGCTCGTCTCGCCGGGCCAGCTGGTCAACGTCGTGCTCACAGCAGCGGATGGACTCGAAGGAGCCGGCAAGAAATCCGAACTATTAGCGTCGGCCGTCCCGGTTTTGTGGACATCCAGGCAAGGAGGCAAGGCCAGCCAATGGCTGGGCACCAACGAGGCGGACGGCCTTGTGGTTGTCGCCGCCAATCCGCGGCAGGCGGAAGTCCTCGCCGGCGCTTCCACACGGGGAAAACTGTTCTTTGTCCTCGTCGATCCCTCTGACAACGGGCAATCCCAGCCCACGGCCGGGTAGGCACGAGCAGTGAAGGGTTCATCCCCAGTGCGGAGGCCTCTGCTCCTTCAGCCAGGCATCATGGTCATACCCAGGCTCATCGCCCCAACGCCGTGGATCATCCTCGGAGGCTTTCTTCGGCAGAATGCCTTCTCCTCCCGGCTTCCGCTTCGGCGCGGGCTTCACTGTTGTTTTCCCTTGCTTGTCCGACTCCGCGTCATCGCCCACTGCGTCGGCACCCTTGTCCGTGGCGCCCTTGGATTGGGTGCCCTTGTTCTCCGCCATTGTGCTTCCTTAGGCGTTCGCCGGCCCCGGTCCGGCGCCTTCCACACCGCCAGGTGCGGCCGCGACGGGGTCCGTCTGAATATTCAGATCCAATTGTTCAACATCAACATCCAGGAATCCATCCTGGACGGAACCGTACGAGGGTGCCGCCGGCTTCTCCAGCCCCAGATAGGACCCGATGCGGTCGGCGCAGGACGAAGGATCCGTGAAGACCTCGATAGTCCACAAGGACATGTAACGCCAACCCAGGCGTTCCAGAAGCTGGGGCCTGAGCCTGCTGCGCTCCCTGACGCTCATGCGGCGGTACCGTTCCGTGCCATCGGATTCAATGGCCACGGGGGTGGGCATTTCGCTGTCATCCCGGCCGATCGTATGCACGGGGTCGGCTGCTACAGCCATGTCCAAGGCTCCGTCGTAGTGGTGCCACACCCGGGCTCCGCGGGCACGGAGCCGCTCGCCCAGATCCGCCACCAACGGATCCTCACCGAGTGCTTGCTCGCTGGCAGCAGCCCTGGTGGCGGGTGTCCCCAGATCCGAATTCCCGGACAGCTCACGGTCGAGGAGTTCATAGAACTCGACCGCGCCGTGAGCCAGCCTGTCAAGATCGAGGTCCTCCGGCCGGAAGCAGCTCAGTACGTGCAGCGATCTCCGGGAGCGGGTCATTGCCAAGGCGAACTTGTTTCGCCCGCCTTCGACGGAGAGTGGCCCGAAACTGTGCAGCGCCCGGCCATGGGGCGTGCGCCCAAAGCCCAGGGAGAAGATGATGTGGTCACGGACCAGTCCTTGTGCGCGCTCCAAATCCACCACCCGGAAGGATTCCGGACCGGCGTTGAAGAAGCCCGACAGAAGGGGGTAGTTGGGAAGCTGGAGCCGGATGGCTTCGCCGATCCTCGCGGCGTGGCGCAGGCTTGCTGTGACCACGGCAAGAGAGGTCCGTGGCCGAAGGCTGGCATGTTGGAACACCAGGTCGACCACGCGGTTGACTTCAGCCGCGACCGACTCAACACCTTCGTGGTCTGCACCGGGAAGGCCGGTACCGTCCGGGATGTATTCGACTACTACAGAGCGGTCCAGCCCCGTCACGGACTGTCCGTCCGGCAGCCGGCGCAGGCCGCCGTCGTAGTAGTTCTTGCTCAGCTGCAGCACCAGGTCTTCGTCAATCGCGCGGTACACCCAGTTCAACTGCCATGTCGGCAGGACCCGGCCCAGGGCGCTGAATGCACTCTCCACCGTTTCGTGGCTGGCAGCTCCGGCCAGCGGTGGCTCCACGGCCACGCTGAAGGTGCGGGCGTTGGCGATCTTCGCGTCGCCGAAGGCAACTACTTGCTGGGCCCGCGCGATGGCCGGAAGCACGGCCTGCAACGACGTGCTCTCGGCATCGAGAATCACCACCGCATCGAATTTCTGTTCTGCGGGCAGGAGGCTCGTCAGCAGGTACGGACTCATGGACCACACTGGAACCAAGCGGGAGACGAGGGTTGGCGCCTGCGCACTGAGCGCGGAGAGGGTAATGCGGCCATCCTTGATCAGGTTCCGCAGGAGCTCCGATTGGCGGGGGTGTTCAGCGAGTCCGGTCCGCCACATTTCGGCAAGCTTCCACCGCAGGCGCGCGGCTCCGCTGGCGATATGCGCTTGGTCGGCCAAACGGTACTCCGCTTCGAGCCGGCGAAGGGAATCGCCATCGGACATCGCAAGGTAGTCGTCACCGCTGATCATTGCTTCCAAGGCGGACTGCCACCAGGCAAGGTCCAGTTCCGCAGCAACGGATTCTGCCGGCACTTCGCGTTCAGCCAGGTCATCAAGAAGCTCGGCGAGTCCGTGCTCGCGCATGTCCTCAATGAGAAGCGTGCGCTCCGGAAGCGTTTCCAGGGTGCCGGTGTCGGCTACAAGGCGCTCAAGTCGTTCCACGAGATCTTCATAGCCAGTCTCGTGGAGGTCGCCGCCGGCGGCGGTGTGCTTGAGGCACTCGCCCAAACGGCGCAGATCCCGGTCCAGTTCGCGGTAGCTTGCGCCCAGCTCGGCAAGTCCGGAAGGAACTGCCGGATGGCGCTGGGTGGTCGCATACTGGGCCCACAGCGCCCGCTGTTCCTGGACGAGCGCCAAGGAGCTGTGCAGATCCGCGATGTGGACACCAGGGCGGACATATTCCTTTGCCACGCGGCGCAAGCGGGAGCGCTGCATCGACGGCATCTCCACTCCCCGCTCACGGCGCCACGCGGAGGTAGCGGTAGCCGAGATCAGGTCGTGGACCGGCCGGTCAAAGATATCCGGCGTGAACTTGTCCAGGCTCTCCCGGACCGCCATCAAGAGTTCGAGCTGCGCGCCCCATTCGGCAAAGTTCGTCCCCAGCCGGATTTCGGAGTGCTCGGCAACTTGGCTCATCCGTTCCCGCAACCGGGGAAGTTGTTCGGCGGCGTTGGTGGCCAGTTGCTGGGCTTCCTCGGTTTCCTTGCGCGTGACGAGCCGGGCCCCGTACCAGGGGCTCGACGTCGATTCGCGGCTGAAGCTGCCAAGCTCTGCCGCGCGGCGGAGTCTTTCAGCCAGCTCGGCCCGGTCTTTGATACTGTCCAGGACGCTGCGCTTCAAGCGCACTGTCGTGGCGGGGGCCGGGTGGATCGAGGTGAGCTCCGCGAGCGACTGCATGGCCTGATAGGGCGAGCATCCCCAGCGCTGGCGTACGTTGTGCAACGACGCGACGTGGTCCATGAGGGCGTGCCGATGTTCGGTCAGGGTCTTGTGGAGATTCGCGAGTTGCGGCTCCAACGACTTCTCATTGCGGATGATCGCGCTGACCAGCTGGCCCTTGAGCTGCTGCGGCGTGGCACCGTTGCCTGGCCTGAACAGCATCGATTCAAGCCCAAGGGCTTCGAAGTGCCCCGCCAAGCCGTTGAGGCTCGCCCGCCGGTCGCCCACCACAAGCACCGATTTCCCCTCGCTGACGAGGGCGCCGATCGCATTGATCGCGGTTTGGGTCTGGCCGCTGCCTGGTGGCGTGCTCACCACCAGGGAATCCCCTGCCCGGACAGCGTCCACGACATACTGCTGATCCGGGTCCGCATCCAGGAGCAGCGATTCTTCGCCCGGCTCGCGCTCGTCGAGGTTCGGGAACCGTCCGGACTTGATGGGTTCAGGCTCCACGTCGCCACCGGTGGCGGCTTCAACGAGGGAGGCGACCACTCGGCTGTTCTCGTTGATCCACGGGTCGTCCAGGTTCCCGGACAGATCGGCCAACGTCGTGACGAGGAGGTTGGGGGTTACTTCGGCGCCGTGGATCGGTTGTACCAGGGTGGCAAGACGATCCAGGACCGGCAACGGGTCAAGGCGCGCGGTGTTGTAGGCCATGCGGCTCACGGCGTTGACGTCAAAGACAATTCCATGGACGGTCTTCAGGTGCCGGACCAACGCGGGGTTGATGCTCGCTTGCTCGGTCAGTTGCAGCTCGTAGTCGTCTTCACCCGGCCGCGCGGTGAGCGAGATGGCGGCCAACATGACGGGGGCGGAGACTCGTTGGGGCTTACCTCCCACCGCCGACGTCCAGACGACCGTGCCGCAGGAGAGATAACCGGCGTCGATTCCCCGGTCGTTTCCGAGTTCGAAGATCTTTGAACGGAGGTTCCGGGCTGCACGTGCAGCAACAAGATACTGCTGGCGATCCCGGATCAAGGTGGAAAGCCGGGTCCGGCGTCCGGCGAGGAGCTGTGCCAGGCCTGAAGGGTGGCCGTTGCTAAGGTCGATCGACCCCTCCGGCGTCTTGACGAAGCGGAGCATGGTGTCCGCGCCGGTCACCGGCTTAAGCCCAGACAGCCATTTCCGAAGCTCCAAGGAGCTCTCTTCGTGGCTTTGACCTACTGACACCGCTGCCTTCTTTTCTGATATAGCTCGAGACGACTTGGACCAAATCGGCATACTTTCGAGGGTAGCGGGAATCCACCGGCACTCCGCACCGCAACACTGGTGGAAAGGCAAATTAGCCCTGATTTCAGGGAAAAACAAAGTGACCGGCCTCGGAACAGAGGCCGGTCACTTAGAACGCTATTCCCACTCGATGGTTCCCGGCGGCTTGCTGGTCACATCGAGTACCACCCGGTTGACGCCGTCAACCTCGTTGGTAATCCTGTTGGAGATCCTGGCGAGCAGGTCGTACGGCAGCCTTGACCAATCGGCTGTCATCGCGTCCTCGGAGGAAACCGGACGCAGCACGATCGGGTGTCCGTAAGTGCGGCCGTCGCCCTGCACGCCAACGCTGCGGACGTCCGCCAGCAGGACCACCGGCATTTGCCAGACATCATTGTCGAGTCCGGCTGCCGTGAGTTCAGCCCGCGCGATGGCGTCCGCCTTGCGCAGCAGGTCGAGCCGTTCCTTCGTCACTTCGCCGACGATGCGGATACCCAGGCCTGGCCCGGGGAACGGCTGGCGGCCGACGATTTCCTGCGGCAGGCCGAGTTGCGCGCCGACGGCGCGAACCTCGTCCTTGAAAAGCGCGCGGAGCGGTTCAACGAGTTCGAACTGCAGGTCCTCGGGCAGGCCTCCCACGTTGTGGTGGCTCTTGATGTTCGCCGCGCCCTCGCCGCCGCCGGATTCGACGACGTCCGGGTACAGGGTGCCTTGGACGAGGAATTTGATGCTCTCGCCTTCGGAAGCAGCCTGGGCGATGATGGCCCGCTCTGCTTCCTCGAACGCGCGGATGAATTCCCGGCCGATGATTTTCCGCTTGGTCTCCGGGTCGCTGACTCCGGCGAGGGCGTTCAGGAAGCGGTCTTGCTCGTTCGCGACGTAGAGGTTGACGCCGGTTGCCGCGACGAAGTCGCGCTCCACCTGCTCGGCCTCGCCTTCACGCAACAATCCGTGGTCCACGAAAACGCATGTCAGCTGGTCGCCCACGGCGCGCTGCACGAGGGCTGCCGCAACGGCTGAGTCAACGCCGCCGGAGAGGCCGCAGATGACCTTGGAATCACCGATCTGCCGGCGGATCCGGTCCACTTGCTCTTCGAGGATGCTGCCGGTGGTCCAGTTCGGCTCCAGGCCTGCTCCCTTGAACAGGAAGTTCTCCAGGATCTGCTGGCCGTGGACGGAGTGCTTTACTTCCGGGTGCCACTGCACGCCGTAGAGATGCTTTTCTTCGTTCGCGAAAGCAGCCACAGGGGCGCCCGCGGTGGTCGCCAGGACCTCGAAGCCTTCGGGAGCCTCGTGAACGGAGTCTCCGTGGCTCATCCACGTGTTCTGGGACCCGGGAACACCTGCGAGGATGGACCGCGCCTCGCCAACAGTGGTTGCCTCGGTGGCGCCGTACTCCCGCAGCCCGGTGCGCGCGACCTTGCCGCCGAGCGCGTTCGCCATGGCCTGGAAGCCGTAGCAGATACCGAAGACCGGGACCCCGGCCTCGAAAAGGTCCGCGCCAACCCTGGGGGCACCCTCGGCATAAACGCTTGAAGGTCCGCCGGAGAGGATGATGGCTGCCGGGTTCTTAGCCAGAAGCTGCTCGGTGGTGAAGGTGTGCGGAACAATCTCCGAGTACACATTCGCTTCACGGACGCGGCGGGCAATCAGCTGCGCGTACTGGGCACCGTAGTCAACAACCAGCACCGGCTTCTGCGAAGTCTGAGCTTCAGAACTGAAGGATGCGGTGGGAGTAGTCACCGTAACAGCCTACTTTGCCGGGCTGCCCCGGTGCACCTTGAAGCGGGCCATGAAGCCCGGAAATCAGCCTCGGAACGGTCCGACGTTAGCGATCTCACAGTGCGCGGGACCATACCCGTCAGTAGCGCTTGGACGCCTGCGGATTCGCGGCCAGTTCCATCTCCACCTCAGAGTGGAACTTCTTCTCCACAATGAAGGACATGAGGGGGACAACGCCGCCCAAGGCGAGCAGGATGAGTTTCGTGAAAGGCCAACGCATGAGCGACCACAGCCGGAAGTCCGAGATGAGGTACAGCACATACATCCAACCGTGGACAATCAGGACGCCTACGGAAACGTTGACCCCGCCCAAAACCGCCTTGGATTCAGCGTCGGCGAATCCGAAACCGAAGGGCTGGCCGGTGAGCGCATTGGTACCGCCGGCGAACAGATACACGCCGAACACATAGCGTGCCACGAGCTCGGCGCACAGCAGCAGCAGCATGGTGCCCGTGAGGTAAGCCATGACCTTGTAAAACTTGAGGGCCGAACGGATCTGCGCCGTCGTTCCGCCGAAGCGGCGCTTCTTGGCCTTGGCGGTCGCCGGCTTGGCGGCGGATCCGGACTGCTCGGGTTGGATGGCCGGTTTGGGGTCAATCATGGCTTTACCTGTTCTGGCTCAGTGGTTGTTGGTACATCGTCTGAGGGGGCGTCGTCGTCGGGCTCGTCGTCTTCGAGGCTGCGCCGGTAGTCATCGGCCACCATGCGCCACCAGATGTAGAGGGCGAATCCCGCGAAGACCACCCATTCCACGGAATAAAAGAGGTTGAGCCAGTTGATCTGCTGCATGGGAGGCTGGGCCGCTATGTTGAGGGGCTTGAGCTGGTCCGGACGCGCCACGGCCTTGCCTGCGGCCACTTCCGAGGTCGCGGCGACGAAGCCCGGATAGCTTGAGACTTCCCATGTGTTGATGAGTTCGGCGACCGACACCGCGGAGGCGCGTCCCGCTCCGGCGTCGACGTTTGGCACGGGCGCCTCGGACGGCAGGAGCCGTCCGGTCAGTTCAAGAGTGCCCGACGGCGGCGGGCCGGCTTGGGCGGGATCGGCAACCCAGCCGCGGGCAACAGGGATCCAGGTCTTCTGGGAAGCGCCGACGCCGTGCAGGGCGGGGGCGCCGTCGACGGCGAACGCGGTCACCACCCAGTACCCTTTTTGCCCGGCGAGAAGCCGGCCCTCCACAAGGACCTGCTTGGAGGCGTCGTAGGTGCCCTTCGCGGTGACCATTTGGTCCGAGACCGCGCCCGGGAAGAATGTCCCCGGCTGCAGGACCGCGGTGAGCGGCTTGACTTGCTCCACCGATGGGTCAACAGGGGTGTCGCTCTGCGTCGAACGCCCGAACTGCCACTGGCTGAGCAGCACGAACACCCCGGAGAGCAGGAGCGCGAAGACAAGTCCTGCGATCCAGCGGGGCTTCAGAGCGGTTTTTAACACCCTTTAACCGTACTTCGTCAAGCTGTAGAACAGCTAAACGAAGCTGCTGCCTCCGGCCTGACCAATCTTTAATGGTCGAAGAACACCAGGCTGGAGTTGATCAGTTCGGCGATGACTTCGGGATCGTGCGCGCGCCGGAGGGACTCCCTGAACGATTCCTTGGACAGCGAGCGGGCCAAGGTCGCGAGGACTTCCAAGTGGTCCGAGAAGGAACTGGCGGGCGTCGCGATGAGCAGGACCAGCGTGGCGGGTCCGTCACTGGCGCCGAAGTCCAACGAATGACCGTACTTCGTGACACCAACCGCGATGGAGACCCTGGAGACAAACTCGCTGCGGGCATGCGGAAGGCCGATGCCGCCCGGGAGCCCGGTAGCAAGCTGGTGTTCGCGTGAGTTGACGACTTCGAGGAAGCCCTCAAGGTCCGTGATGCGTCCGGCTGCGTACAGCCGTTCCGCGAGCTGGGCCGCGGCGTCTGTTTTGTCGACCGCTTCCATCTCCAGGATGACGGTCTCCGGCGTGGTTAGTTCGGCATCATACGGGTCCAGTGGTTCCGCCAAGTCGTCTTCCCTCCAGTGTGCCCAGCCGACCCAGGCCGCTCAGCGCAGGGGAACGATGTCATCGACGCCCATGCGCGCAGCATCGGCAGATTCATCGTCGGGCTGCTGTTGGCTGAGCCGCTCAGCTTCCACCCGGGCCAGGTAGTGCTTGATTTCGCTTTCCCGCTGCGCATCGCTCCAGCCAAGAATTTCTCCCATCAGCTTAGCGACAACCGGGACCGCGGAAACACCTCTGTCCCACGACTCGATCGAGATGCGGGTGCGCCGGGTCAGCACGTCATGGACGTGCCTGGCTCCCTCATGGGTGGCGGCATAGACCACCTCTGCCGCCAAATAGTCGTCCGCCCCGGGCAGCGGCTCCGCCATGGCGGGATTGTCCTTGATAATGGCGAGGACTTCGGTGGCCATGGAGCCGTAGCGGTTGAGCAGGTGTTCCACCCTGGCGACGTGGACCCCGGCTTCATCTGCGGTTCGCCCCCGCCTGTTCCACGCGGCTTTGAATCCTTCTGCTCCCAGGAGCGGGATGGTATCGGTGCAGCTCGCGGGCACGCGCTCGTCCATGGCCCGGGTGGCCTCGTCCACCGCGTCCTTCGCCATGACCCGGTATGTCGTGAACTTGCCGCCCGCAACCACCACCAGCCCTGGAACAGGGTGCGCCACCACGTGTTCGCGCGAAAGTTTGGCCGTGGAGTCGCTCTCCCCCGCCAGCAGCGGACGCAGTCCCGCGTATACGCCCTCGACGTCCTCGCGGGTCAGCGGCCGCTTCAGGACACGATTGACGTGTTCGAGAATATAGTCGATGTCCTTGCTGGACGCGGCCGGGTGCGCCTTATCAAGCTTCCAGTCGGTATCCGTTGTGCCGATGATCCAGTGCCGCCCCCAGGGGATGACGAACAACACGGATTTTTCGGTCCTGAGGATCAATCCCACGGTGGACTGGAAGCGGTCGCGCGGCACCACAAGGTGTATGCCTTTGGAAGCGCGGACCTTGAGCTGGCCCCGGTCCGTCACCATGGCCTGGGTCTCGTCCGTCCAGACTCCCGTGGCGTTGACCACTTGCTTGGCGCGGACTTCGATGATGCTGCCGTCTTCCTGGTTCTCCACCTTGGCGCCCACCACTCGTTCGCCCTCGCGGACGAAAGACACCACGCGCATCCTGTTCACGGCGTGGGCTCCATAGTGCGCCGCTGTGCGGACGACGTTGACTACCAGCCTGGCATCGTCCACCTGGGCATCGTAGTAGCGGATGGAGCCGACGAAGGCGTCGCTCTTGAGGCTCGGCGCAGCCCTCAGCGTTCCACGCCGGAAGAGATGTTTGTGCATGGGGACACCGCGGCTGTGGCCCGAGGTGATGCCGAGTGTGTCATAGAGGAAAATGCCGGCACCTACGTATGGCCGCTCCCAGAAACGCCGGGTCAGCGGATACAGGAACGGAACCGGACGGACGAGGTGTGGAGCGATTTGCTGGATCAGCAATCCGCGTTCCTGGAGTGCTTCCTGGACCAGTGCGAAGTCCAGCATTTCCAAGTAACGCAGGCCGCCGTGAATCAGCTTCGACGACCTTGAGGACGTGCCCGAGGCCCAGTCCCGGGCCTCGACAATGCCCACGGACAAGCCGCGGGTCACCGCGTCCAGCGCGGCACCGGCCCCCACAACGCCTCCCCCGACAATCAGGATGTCGAGTTCCTTGCCAGGCTCCGTAGTGCTTTTGAGGGCTTCGATGGATCTTTCCCGCGCCTCCGGGCTCAATGCACCGGTCGATGCACCAACCCTTTGCCAACCATCTGCAGCACTGCCCATTGGACGCCTCCCATCGCACAAAAGCCCGTAGTCCCCCACACTACTTCTTGTCCGCAGGCTTGGGCAGGGTTTTCGCGCGACTCCCGGGGCCACCCGGGCGGGAGTCTACTGGCCCGAGTACGGCGAGACGACGACGTCGACCCGCTGGAACTCCTTCAGGTCCGAATAGCCCGTGGTCGCCATGGAGCGGCGGAGCGCGCCGATCAGGTTTGATGTTCCGTTGGTGTGGTGGCCAGGCCCGAAGAGTACTTCTTCGAGGGGACCGACGGTACCCACGTTGACCCTGTCACCGCGCGGCAGTTCCAAGTGGTGGGCTTCCTGGCCCCAGTGCCAGCCCTTGCCCGGGGCTTCTTCGGCGCGGGCCAAGGCGCTGCCGAGCATAACAGCGTCGGCGCCCATGGCGATGGCTTTGACGATGTCACCCGACGTACCCATGCCGCCGTCGGCGATGACGTGCACGTAGCGACCACCGGATTCGTCCATGTAGTCGCGGCGGGCGGCGGCGACGTCGGAAATCGATGAAGCCATGGGCGAGTGGATGCCAAGGGCACGCCGCGTGGTAGTGGTTGCGCCGCCGCCGAAGCCGACCAGGACACCGGCTGCTCCGGTGCGCATGAGGTGCAAGGCCGGGGTGTAGCCAGCGGCCCCGCCGACGATCACAGGGACGTCGAGCTCATAGATGAACTGCTTGAGGTTCAGCGGCTCGTGGTTCTTGGAAACGTGTTCGGCCGAGACCGTCGTGCCCCGGATGACAAAAATGTCGACGCCGGCAGCCACCACTGTCTTGTAATGTTCCTGGGTGCGCTGCGGCGTAAGCGAGCCGGCGACAGTCACGCCCGACGAGCGGATTTCCGCGAGCCTGCTGGTGATCAGCTCAGGCTGGATCGGAGCTTGGTAGAGCTCCTGCATGCGCCGTGTGACGGTCGGGCTGGCTGTCTCATCCGCAAGGGCGGAGATCTCGTCCAGCACGGACTGGGGATCCTCGTAACGCGTCCACAAGCCCTCGAGGTCCAAGACGCCCAGGCCGCCCAACCGGCCAAGGGCGATAGCCGTTTCAGGCGACATCGCGGAGTCCATGGGCGCGCCGATCACCGGCATCTCGAACTTGTAGGCATCGATCTGCCACGAGACGGAAACGTCCTTGGGGTCGCGTGTCCGGCGGTTGGGGACGATCGCGATGTCATCCAGGGAGTAGGCACGACGCCCACGCTTGCCACGGCCAATCTCAATCTCGTAAGTCACTGCTCTAGGTTATCCCAGTGCGGCGCGATGTTCCGGCAGGGTGACCCACAGCATGACCGCTAGCTAGGCCCGGACAACAAGCGAGCCCGCCGCCTCCGGATTGGAGGCGGCGGGCTCGATTCGAACTGCTTGGACCAGGAATGACGCCTAGCGGGAACCGTAGTTTGGTGCCTCGACGGTCATCTGAATGTCGTGCGGGTGGGACTCCTTGAGTCCGGCCGCGGTGATGCGCACAAACTTGCCGCGCACCTTGAGTTCGCCGATGGTCGGAGCTCCCGTGTAGAACATGGTCTGCCGCAGGCCGCCGACCAGCTGGTATGCCACCGAGGCGAGCGGGCCGCGATAGGCGACGCGGCCTTCGATGCCTTCCGGGATGAGCTTGTCATCACCGGAAACGTCCGCCTGGAAATAGCGGTCCTTCGAGTAGGACGTGTTCTTGCCGCGGGACTGCATGGCACCCAGGGAACCCATACCGCGGTAGCTCTTGAACTGCTTGCCGTTGACGAAGATCAGTTCACCCGGCGACTCGTCACAGCCGGCCAGCAATGAGCCGAGCATGACGGTGTCTGCACCGGCCACGAGGGCCTTGCCGATATCGCCCGAGTACTGCAGGCCGCCGTCGGCGATCAGCGGAACACCGGCGGGGATGGCAGCCTTCGAGGACTCGTAGATGGCTGTGATCTGGGGGACGCCAACACCTGCAACAACCCGGGTGGTGCAAATGGAGCCCGGGCCTACGCCCACCTTGATTCCGTCAGCACCGGCGTCGATCAGTGCCTGGGCGCCTTCACGGGTGGCGGCCTGGCCACCGATGATGTCAACGTGCGCCGCCACCGGGTCCGACTTCAGGCGCGCAATCATGTCCAGGACGCCCTGCGAGTGGCCGTTTGCGGTGTCCACGAAAAGCGCGTCCACTCCGGCGTCGATCAAGGCCATGGCGCGTTCCCAGCCATCGCCGAAGAAGCCGATGGCTGCGCCGACGCGGAGGCGGCCTTCCTCGTCCTTCGTCGCGAGCGGGTACTGCTCTGCCTTGGTGAAGTCCTTGGTGGTGATGAGGCCTTTAAGGCGACCCTGCTCGTCAACGAGGGGCAGCTTCTCGATCTTGTTGGTGGCCAGTTTGTGCGAAGCTTCTTCCCGGCTGATCCCGACGTGGCCCGTAATGAGCGGCATCTTGGTCATGACGTCGCTGACAAGCCGCAGCGGGAAGTCGGACTCGGGCACGAAGCGCGTGTCGCGGTTGGTGACAATACCCAGCAGGCGGCCATCCGAGTCGATCACGGGCAGGCCGGAAACCCGGTAACGGGAACACAGTTCGTCCAGTTCCTGAAGGGTGGCTTCCGGGTGGATGGTCAGGGGGTTGGTGATCATCCCGGACTCGGAGCGCTTGACCCGGTCGACGTGGTCCGCCTGGTCTTCGATGGACAGGTTGCGGTGGATCACGCCAAGGCCGCCCTGGCGGGCCATGGCAATGGCCATCCGGGACTCGGTGACAGTGTCCATGGCGGCCGATAGCAGCGGCGTCTGGACCGAAATCCGCTTGGAGATCCGGGACGAGGTGTCAGCTTCGGACGGGATGACGTTGGTGTGGCCCGGCAGCAGCAGGACGTCGTCGTAGGTCAGGCCAACAAAGCCAAAGGGATCGTGTTCGGGCTGGGTCATGAGTGCGCCTCTTACCTTGGTTCTTGGGGGTTGCTCTGGTAGGGGTTGCAGCTGATGACCAGCCCGTCATTACGGGACTGGCCTGTGCAGAAAGGTTCTGAATAAATAGTAGAACCTTGCCGCCGATCGCCATATTCCGCGGGGGCTATGTGAGCAACGGCACCCGGCATCCGCCGTCGGGCAGCAGAGCCGGCCAACTAGCCTCGGGCGGCTAGCTCCACCCGGTCGCGGCCATGAATGCCTTCTCAAAGTATGGGGTGAGGGTCTTCATGTAGGTGGCGGTCACGTGGTTGTCGTCTTTGTAGACAATCACGTTGCCGATCACGGCCGGACAATTCGTATCGGGGCAAAAGTACTTCGAAAGGTCAAGGAATTTCGTGTTGGGCAAGTCCGCTTCAACCGCTGCCGTCGGGGAGTCTTCTGAATAGATGCCGGCGCGTTGGGAGCCACAGGACACATACGCGCCGGGGTTCTTCTCCAGGCAGGCCGGAACCGGCTGCGTTGCCCGTGGTGTGTCCCGGAAGGCCACCACTTGGATTCCGGCGTCGTTGAGGGTCTTGACTTCCGTGACCCAGGAGGGATCCAGCCGCTCCGGGATGTTGCTCTGGGCGTTGGTGCGCGTGCTGGTTGTCACCACAACATCCGGCTTCATCTTCAGGACCTCTGCCAGCGTGGCCTTATTGAAGTCAACGCACGCCTGCGTAATGTCTGCCGCCGTGTCCTCGCCCAGCGGGCAATATCCCTTAGTGATCGACGTGAGGCTCCAATTGTTCTTTGCCGCCATCGTCAGCAGCGGGGTGTTCAGCACGTGGGCGTGGGAACTGCCTATGACCACCACGGACTTCGTCCCGTTCTTGATCCCGTTGGTGCACCGGTTGACGAAGTCCTGCGGGTCCTTCGTCCCCGTACAAGCGGACGGGAAAACCGGCCAGTCTCCATCGATGGCGGTCATGCTGGGAACCAAGGGCACCCCGGGATCGGGAGTGTATACAAAGTCTCCGCCCACGGCCGCGGCCCCGGGGTTGCGGGCATCCATATTTGCCACCAGGACACGGTTTGTGTGATCAATCTGCAGCGGCCAAGCCGCCAACGGCAGAATAGCCGCGGTCCCGATCGCAATCAGCGAAATCGCGCTTCTGCGCCGGTTCGCCTCGGGCCACTTCCACTCCCGCAGCGGCTTCTCGACGAATCTGGTGGTCAGGACAGCCAGGAGTAAAGCGCCAACAATGATCACTGTGCCGGACAACCAGCCGGCGTGGGTCTTGCCTGACCAAGCCAAATAGATGACCAACATGGGCCAGTGCCAAAGGTAGAGCGCGTAGGAATTGTTGCCCAACCGGACCAGCGGCTTGGAACTGAGGAACCGGTCGACGCCGAACCGGCTTTCCGTCTGCCCGGCCACGAGGAGGCAAGCCGCCGCCAAGGTGGGCCACAATGCCGCCCATCCGGGAAACATCCCTTCGACATCGAGAATGAAGCCGCAGCTGAGCATCGCCACGATGCCGATCCATCCGAGCACGATCCGGGCAGGCCTTGCGATGTTCAGGATGGGCAGGAACAGGGCAAGCAGGGTTCCGAGGGCAAACTCCCATAGCCGGGCTCCTGTCGAGAAGTACGCCGCGGATTGGTCCGTGGCGGTGTCGACAACCGAATACACCAGGGATACAACGAAGACCAGGCCGAAGATGTAGCGGAGGAGGGGAACGTAGGCGAGCCGGTAGCGCCTTGCCAGCCAGCCCGCGCCCACCAAAATGATCGGCCAAAGAATGAAGACCTGCCCTTGGATGGACAGCGACCAGAAATGCTGCAGCGGGCTGGCCAGGCTGTGGTCCGCGGCGTAGTAGTTGACTGCCTGCGACTGCAGCAGGAAGTTCTCGACGTAGAAAAGGGAAGCCCAGCCCTGCTTGATGGTGTCGACCCAGCGGGTGGCCGGCATGAAGAGATAGGTGGCAAGCAGCGTTCCAACGATCACCGTCACCGCCGCGGGCAAGAGCCTCCTGAACTGGCGAAGATAGCGCTTGAGCAGTCCCGTCCGCCGCCCGTCGGCATACCGCCGTGTGAACTGCGCCGTCATAAGGAATGCGGAGATCAGGAGGAAGACATCTACCCCGCCGGAGACCCGGCCGAACCAGATGTGGTAGGTGACAACCATGAGTACGGCAACGGATCGGAGCCCTTGGATCTCAGGACGGAACGTCGATTTGGGTGCCGGCTTCTGCTTCTCGCCGATAGTTCGCCGAAGCGCAATCGGGCGCGTGGTTGTCAAGGTCTTGCCTCCAGGGTGCTACTCAAACCGACTACGCTACTGAGTCGAAATGTTCATCGTCAATTGAGACCGCGTTCAACCGACTTCCTCTGATCCATTAGGACACACGGCGCTGGGAGCTTCCCGAACCTTGTCTGGGTCAATCCTCTACGCCGTCATCTGAGCAACGCGGGGTCACTTACGGCCCATCCGGCAGCACCCAATGGGCCGTAAGTGACCCCGCGTTGCCTTAAAAAGGAGGCCCGGCCCCCCGAAGGGGACCGGGCCTCCTGCCTACGACTACCGGAATTAGTGGCTGTGGCCTGCGTGCTCGTCTTCCTCGGCCGGCTTCTCGACAACCAGGGTCTCAGTGGTGAGAACCAGGGCTGCGATGGATGCGGCGTTCTGGAGCGCTGAGCGGGTGACCTTGACGGGGTCGATCACGCCTGCGGCGATCAGGTCCTCGTAAACGCCGGTTTTCGCATTGAAGCCGTGGTTGTCTTCCTGCTCGGCAACCTTGGCGACCACGACGTAACCGTCGAAGCCGGCATTCTGGGCGATCCAGCGAAGGGGCTGGGTCAGGGCGCGGCGGACGATACCGACCGCAGCGGCCGCGTCGCCTTCGAGTGCCTTGACGGCGGAGTCCTCGTCCAGGGCCTTGAGGGCGTGGATGAGGGCGGACCCGCCGCCGGAGACGATGCCTTCTTCAAGGGCGGCACGCGTGGAGGACACGGCGTCCTCGATGCGGTGCTTCTTTTCCTTGAGCTCGACCTCGGTGGCTGCGCCAACCTTGATGACACCGATGCCGCCGGCCAGCTTCGCAAGCCTTTCCTGGAGCTTTTCGCGGTCCCAGTCGGAGTCGGTGCGGGTCAGCTCTGCGCGGATCTGGGCGACGCGTGCCGCGACGTCCTCAGGGGTGCCGGCGCCGTCAACGATGGTGGTGTTGTCCTTGGTGACGGTGATGCGGCGGGCGCTGCCGAGGACCTCGAGGCCGACCTGGTCCAGGGTCAGGCCGAGCTCCGGAGAGACAACCTGGGCGCCGGTGAGGGTGGCAATGTCCTGCAGCATGGCCTTGCGGCGGTCGCCGAAGCCCGGAGCCTTGACGGCAACGACGTTCAGGGTGCCGCGGATACGGTTCACGATCAGCGTGGACAGTGCCTCGCCATCGATGTCCTCAGCGATGATGAAGAGCGGCTTGGCAGCCTGCAGGGCCTTCTCGAGGAGCGGCAGGAATTCCTGCAGCGAGGAGATCTTGCCCTGGTTGATCAGGATGAGCGCGTCTTCCAGGACAGCTTCCTGGCGTTCCGCGTCAGTGACGAAGTACGGGGAAAGGTAGCCCTTGTCGAACTGCATTCCCTCGGTGAGGACCAGTTCGGTCTGGGTGGTGGAGGACTCTTCGATGGTGATGACGCCATCCTTGCCGACCTTGTCGAAGGCCTCGGCAAGGAGCTCGCCAACCTCTTCGTTCTGGGCCGAGATCGCGGCAACGCTGGCAACCTGGGTGCCTTCTACCTCGCGCGCGGTCTCCAGGAGGCGGGCAGCCACAGCCTGGACTGAAACCTCGATGCCGCGCTTGATTTGGCCAGGGGCGGCTCCGGCTGCAACGTTCCGCAGGCCTTCCTTGACGAGGGCCTGCGCCAGCACGGTGGCCGTGGTGGTTCCGTCGCCTGCGACGTCATTGGTCTTGGTGGCGACTTCCTTGGCCAGCTGCGCACCAAGGTTCTCATACGGGTCGTCGAGTTCGACTTCGCGGGCGATCGTCACGCCGTCGTTGGTGATGGTGGGAGCTCCCCACTTCTTGTCCAGAACGACGTTGCGGCCGCGCGGGCCAAGGGTGACCTTGACCGTGTTGGCGAGCTTGTCAATGCCTTCTTCGAGCGAGCGACGGGCAGCGTCGTTAAACGCAAGCTGCTTTGCCATGGTTGTGTCCTTTCAAGACGGAAAACCCGCACCGCCGATCCGGCCGGAAGAAGTCCGACCCGATCTGCGATGCGGGGTCCAGGGAATTACTTAACGACGATCGCCAGAACGTCGCGGGCGGACAGAACGAGGTATTCGCTACCGCCGGTCTTGACTTCAGTTCCGCCGTACTTGGAGTAGATGACGACGTCGCCAACAGTTACGTCGACGGGGACGCGGTTGCCGTTGTCATCGAAGCGGCCGGGGCCAACTGCGACAACTTCGCCTTCCTGCGGCTTTTCCTGTGCAGTGTCCGGGATGACCAGGCCGGAAGCCGTGGTCTGCTCGGCTTCGAGCGGGCGGACAACGATGCGATCCTCGAGAGGCTTAATGGAGACCGACACTCGGATCTCTCCTTTACGTGAGGTAGTACATGGACTATCAAACCAGGGGTGCCGTGGCGGTCCTACCGTCGTCGCGGTGCCGGTAAGTGCCTAGCGGCATGATTAGCACCCGCCTAGGGAGAGTGCTAATCAAGACTCTATGTAAGCATTAGCACTCGGTCAAGGCGAGTGCCAGAATTCGGTCACGGGCGAACACCCGAAAGGGCTTCAGCCCGAGCAGCTCATTGCCCGGCGAGGTCGTCGAAGTCAACGTCCTCGCCGTCGTCGTACCCTTTCTCCGCCGCGGTTCCGCGGTTCAGGTAGAGCACTACCCCGCTGGCGAGCGCGACGACGCCGAACACCACGAGACCGACGATCGCTCCGATGCGGGCACCCGTGTAGGTGTCGCGGATGTCCCGGGCCTCGTCCGTAGCGTCCTGGACGCTCTTTCCCGTCATCGAGTACGTGGCCGCGTTGAAGGAGTCCAGGAAGAAAATAATGATCAACAGCGCGATGCAGACAACGGCAACCAGGGAGCCCACGATGAGCGCGGGCCGGGCATATTTGGAGAGATTTCCGGCGAAGGGACCGTTATCAGGAGCAGAGGGAGAACCATTGGCGTCGTCAGGCTGGCGTACTGGGTTGTCTTCCATGGCATCAACCCTATCCGCCCGGGCGGCCCGGTTCCCCCTCCGCCCTGAATGACGGGCGAGCACTAGGCTTGTTCCCATGGCTGACACACCCCAGGAACAGATTGCTCCCTTGCTCACAACGGAGGGCTGGGAACTGCTGGCATCCTTGGGTCCGTATCGCGATGGCGAAGCGTTCGCCCTCAATGAGCGGCTACGCAAGGACGGCCACTCCCCCGAACTCGTGGCGGCCGTTCTCACCCAGTCCCGGCTCCGCACGCGTGCGGAGGCCAAATTCGGCGAATTCGCCCGGCAAATGCTCTTCACCCAGGCCGGCCTGGAACAAGCAACCCGGCTCAATGTCGCAGCCAGGCACGCAGAGCGATTCGCGAAGGCCGGCGTTCGCCACGTAGCAGACCTCGGCTGCGGGCTCGGAGCCGACTCCATGGCCATCGCCTCGATGGACATCGGGGTCACCGCCGTGGAACTGGATGAGACCACCGCAGCGTGCGCCACCATCAACCTCATACCTTTCCCGCACGCATCCGTGGTGCACTCCGACGCCATGTCCGTGCCCCTCGACGGGGTCGACGGCGTGTGGCTCGATCCGGCGCGCCGCACGACGTCGTCGTCGGGAACCAAACGGATCTGGGACCCGGAGGCTTTCTCGCCGCCGTTGTCCTTCGTCGAATCATTGGCCGCTACCGGCAAGTCCGTTGGCGTCAAGATGGGCCCGGGGATTCCTCACGCATCGGTTCCCGCCGGCTGCGAAGCGCAGTGGGTTTCCGTGGGAGGGGACGTGACGGAAGTGACGCTGTGGTTCAACGGCGTCGCCCGTCCCGGCGTCCGGCGCGCGGCCCTCGTGCTCGGGCCGCAGGGCGCGGCCGAGATCACCAGCGGGGAAGATTTCGACGGCGGACCGGTACCCGAGGTCGGGCCCGTGGAGGGATACCTGTACGAACCCGACGGCGCGGTGATCCGAGCGGGCCTGGTGGCAGACGTGGCACTCGGGCTGGGGGGCCACTTGGTGGATCAACACATCGCCTATATCTGCGCTCCGGAACTGGTGGATACGCCGTTCGCCCGTGCCTACAAGGTGCTGGAAGTCATGCCGCTGAACGTCAAGGCCCTCAAAGCCTGGGTGAAGGCCAACGGGATCGGCGTCCTGGACATCAAGAAGCGCGGCACCTCCGTTACCCCCGAGGAGCTCCGGAAGCAATTGCTGCCAGCGGGAAAGGGCTCCGCAAAAGGCCGCGGGGACAAAACGGCCACCCTGGTCCTCACAAGGATCGGCGAGGAAAAGGTGGCCGTTGTGGTGGAGCCGGTGGCCGCTGCGTGAGCCGGCCTCCGGGCTGAACTACCTTATTGGGCGCGCGTGAACTCCTCGGCCGCGGCCACTTGCTCCGGGGTAGGCGTGATGCCCGTGTAGAGAATGAACTGTTCCAGCGCCTGGATGGTGGCTACCTCGGCGCCGCTGATCACGGTCTTTCCTGCCGCGCGGCCGGCCTTGATGAGCGGAGTCTCCGCAGGCAAAGCGACAACGTCGAACACGACGGTCGCGGCCGCCACCGCCGCTTCGGGGAAGGACAGTGAGCCGGAGTCGGGTCCGCCGGCCATGCCGATCGGCGTGACGTTGACCAGCACGTCGGCGGTGGACTCCCCCAGGTCGGACTGCCAGCCGAAGCCGTAGAGGCCCGCCAGGGTTTGCCCCTGTTGTTCGTTCCGGGCAACTACGGTGACACGGGTGAATCCGGCGTCGCGGAGGGCTGCCGCGGTGGCCTTCGCCATGCCGCCGGAACCGCGGAGCAGAACCGACGAGGCCGGGTCGATCGTGTTGCGCTCAATCAGCTGGGCGATAGCCGTGTAGTCGGTGTTGTAGGCCGTCAGTACGCCGTCGTCGTTCACGATCGTGTTGACCGAGTCGATTGCGGCCGCCGAAGCGTCCATCCGGTCGACGAGGGCGATGACGTCTTCCTTGTACGGCATCGAGACGGCGCAGCCGCGGATGCCCAGGCCGCGCACGCCGGCGATCGCGTTCTGGAGGTCGGTGGGAGCAAAGGCCTTGTAGATCCAGTTCAGGCCGAGCGCCTCGTAGAGGAAGTTGTGGAAGCGCGTTCCGTTGTTGCTGGGCCGGGCGGAGAGTGAAATACAGAGCGTCATGTCTTTATTGAGGATCGGCATAACGGGGCTTCCTTCGTGTAGCGGGTTCTCCGCCCAGCCTAGACGGGAAGCTAGCCTTGGCGCGCCTTGAAGCGCGGGTTCAGCTTATTGATAACAAAGGTGCGGCCGCGCCGGCGGACCACTTGCGCGCCGGGGATCTTCTTCAGTGCGCGCAACGAATTTCTGACTTTCATGGGTTTCTCCTTCTCGGGTTGTGATGGTTTTTATTGCCTAGAGAGTTGATTCGAGTTCAAAAGGGTCTTCGAGTCCCGCGAAGCCGAGCCTCATCTCTGCTTCGCTCAGCGCGCACCCGTCCAGGAGTGCCCGGATTTCTGCGGCGTCTACGTCATCGCCCCGCCCGGTCATGGCCAGCACGGTGCCCCGGTCGCCGAAACGGGGATGCCAGTCGAGGACGGCGTCGACGTCGTGGAGTCCGTTTCCGAGGTTCGGACCGTGGCTGCTGGAGACCGGGCCGTTTGCCGCGTCCGCCAGCCACTCGCCCGTACTCTCGAGCCAGACGCGCGGCCCGATTCCCTGCACGGCGATCCGGACTTTGGCAGCCGAGGCAAGCCACAAGCGGCCCCGCATCCAGTGGCATCCCTCGGCCAACTTGGGTAAAGCCTCCTGGAATCGGCCGGGATGAAGGGGCCGCTCCACTTTGTGGAGCACGGTCCGGAAACTCCCGGACCCTTCCTCGAGCGGCACCCGCACTGAACCGGGACGAACCCTGGCGCGCGCCTCCACGCCGTCGTAGCAGCCGGGGAGGAAGTCGTCGTCGGCCGCCGAAATGGCGGCGTGCGGCGCAAGCTGCCCGAGCAGTTCCACCCCTTTGGCCCAGGCCTCGCTTGTGTCCGGACGCGAACCCGCCAGTTCTGCGCCCAGGCCGGCGTGCACCATGACGGTATCCGCGTGGCCCAGCTCCCCGATCAGGAATTCTCCGCTGGTTCGCTCGTCCTCGGGCATGGAAGTGAAGCCGGATTCATACAGTGTGTGCTTGTCCCAGATGTGGTCTTCCAGTCCGGAAGGATCTATCGCCAGCACGGCGTTGTCGATGACGGCGGGCCGTTCCAGGCCGCGCTTGAGTTCCATGACGGCCATATCCACGGCTACACCGGGCGGAAGGCCCAGCACGATGTGGTCATGGCCTGAGGATGCAAGGCGTTCCGCGGTCGGGACAACATCGAGCCGGACCGTGCAGCTGAGGCACCCGTGCTCCAAAGTGGCTTGGGCCTGCTCCACCAGCTGCCCGTCGCGGAAGATCCTTCGCAGGACGATGGATCCGTCCAAAAGGTCGTGCAGTACCACGACGGAATCACGATGGGTCCGCCCAAGCCTGATTGTGGCTGCTTCGCGGCATTGGCTGTCCAGTGAGCTGACAACAGAAAGATGCATGCCGATCATCATAAATGAAAACCGTTCTCATTAGCAACTCGGCAGGGGCCTCCTCATGCGATGCCGTACCGCCCCTGCATTAGACTTGATCCAACCGCCGAGCGGCCCCACGGCGGGCATTGTTCAGGGCGCTTTTGTAAATACCGAGGGGACCCACGTGCAGATTGATTTCGCTCCATCCAGGCAGTCGACCCTGGGGGTGGAATGGGAGCTGGCGCTCGTCAACGCACGTACCGGCGAATTGGTCTCGGTGGCGAATGAGGTCCTGCGCGGCGTTGCCGCGGCCCATCCTGACCTGAACGAAGACGACGAGCATCCGCATATCAAGCGGGAATTGCTCCTGAATACCGTGGAACTCGTCACTGGCGTGTGCAACACCGTCAAGGAAGCCAAGGAGGACCTGGCGCGCTCGCTGCAGGCCGTCAGGGAAGTCACGGACCCTATGGGCGTGGAGCTTTTCTGCGCTGGAAGCCATCCGTTCAGCCCGCCGCAGCTCCAGCCGGTCTCCGACAAAGAACGCTACGCCAAGCTGATCGACCGCACCCAGTGGTGGGGGCGGCAGATGGTCATCTACGGGGTCCACGTGCACGTCGGCCTGGACCGCAGGGACAAGGTGCTCCCCATCCTTGATGGCCTGGTCAACTACTTCCCCCATTTCCAGGCGTTGTCCGCGTCGAGCCCGTTCTGGGGCGGCGAAGACACCGGCTATGCGTCACAGCGCGCCCTCATGTTCCAACAGCTTCCCACTGCCGGATTGCCTTTCCAGTTCCCCGGCTGGGCCGAGTATGAGTCCTATGTCCAGGACATGTTCACCACAGGGGTGATCGACACCCTGTCTGAAATTCGCTGGGACGTCCGGCCGGTGCCGAACTTGGGAACCATCGAGATGCGCATTTGCGACGGCCTGGCAACCCTCGAAGAAGTCGGCGCGGTTGCGGCACTGACTCAATGCCTGGTGGACGAGTTCTCCACGATCCTCGACAACGGCGGCAGCATTCCCACCATGCCGCCGTGGCATATCCAGGAAAACAAATGGCGCGCCGCCCGCTATGGCATGGAAGCGATCATCATCCTCGACGCCGAAGGCAACGAACAGCTGGTCACCGAGCACTTGAAGGAAACGCTGCTGCGCCTGGCGCCGGTGGCTGAAAAGCTGGGTTGCGCGGCGGAACTGGCCGACGTCGAAAAAATCATCGCCCGCGGAGCCGGCTACCAGCGCCAGCGCCGCGTCGCCGCCCAGCACGACGGCGACCTTCGCGCGGTCGTCCAGGATCTGGTCGAGCAAATGCGGTCCGTCCCGACCGCCTAGCTGGACCCCCGGGGAACTGCGCCCGGCCGGGTTCCGGTCCTTAGACCGAAACCGTAGTCACCGGGAGGGAGGAATCCGGCGCGAACGCGACGCCGCTGGGGGCGATTCCCGCCATGATGAGCTGCGAGCCCAGCGCAGCAACCATGGCGCCATTGTCGGTGCACAGCGACAGCGGCGGCACATGCAAGGTGATCCCGGCGGAGCTGCAGCGTTGTCCCGTCAGCTCACGAAGCCGGGAGTTCGCTGCCACGCCGCCGCCGAGCAGGAGATCCGTGATGCCGTTCTCCTTGCAGGCCAGCACGGCCTTGGACGTGATGACGTCCACTACGGCTTCCTGGAATGCGGCGGCGATGTCGGCCACGGGAACCTCTTCGCCGCGTGCTTCGAACTGTTCAACACAGCGCGCGACGGCGGTCTTGAGCCCGCTGAAGGACCAATCGTAGCGATGGGGCCCCGGCTCCTCCGCGGTACCCATGTACTTTGGTTGCGTCAGGCCGCGCGGGAAGCGGATGGCCTTGGCGTTGCCTTGCTTGGCGAGTTTGTCGATGGCCGGCCCGCCCGGGTAGCCAAGGCCCAGGAGCCTCGCCACTTTGTCGTAAGCCTCGCCCGCGGCGTCGTCGATTGTGGAACCGAGCATTTCGACGTCGTCGGTGATGCTGCGGATGCGCAGGATTTCCGTGTGACCGCCGGACACCAGCAACGCTCCGAGGTTTTCCGGCAGCTGGCCGCCCCGGAGTCCGCCGCGGCCGCCGGTGCCGCCGTCGGCGTCTTTAAGGAGCCCGACGCCGACATGCGCCACCAGGTGGTTGATCGCGTAAAGCGGCTTGCCCGTGGCAATAGAGAGCGCCTTTGCCGCGCAGACACCCACCATGAGCGCCCCCGCCAGCCCAGGTCCGGAGGTGACTGCGATGGCATCGATATCGTCAAGGGTCACCCCTGCCTCGTGCAAAGCCTCCTGCAGGGTGGGCACAAAGGCATCGAGGTGCGCACGCGATGCGATCTCCGGAATGACACCGCCGAAGCGGACATGCTCATCCATCGAAGAGGACACCGTGTTGGTCAGCAAAGTAGTGCCCCGGACAATCCCGACGCCGGTTTCGTCGCAGGAGGACTCGATCCCCAGCACGAGCGGTTGAAGTGTGTTGGGCTGGTTCATGCCGGGGTTCCTTCAGTCAATGTCAGCCTCATGATGAGGGCGTCAGCGCCGTCCCGGTAGTAGCGACGACGGACGTGGATCTGCTCGAAGCCGAACCGTGTGTACAAAGCCTGCGCCCGTGGGTTGTCGGCACGGACCTCCAGGAGCACTTCCCAAGCGCCGCGCCGCCGGGCCTCCTCGATCAGTTCCGTGAGGATGGCCGAGCCGATTCCCTTGCCTTCGAACTCGGGAACGACGGCGATCGTCTGGACGTCCGCGATCGGCTCGATGCACATGAGCCCGGCGTAGGCCACAATCTGCCCACCGGCTTCGGCCACTACGTAGCGGCGGGTATCAACCTGGGCGAGTTCATCGAAGAACATCTGCATCGGCCATGCGTCCACGGGGAAGAGCCGGCGTTCCAAGAGTTCGACGGCGGTGACGTCGTCGGCGGTCATGTCGCGCAAGGTCACGCCGCCGGGCGTGAACTGGTGCGACGGGTTCACAGTGTTCACAGGGCACGCTTCCTGGGACCGGGCACTTGCGCATCGGATTCCCGCAAATAGAGCGGGGTGGAATCCGGCAGTTCCACCCCTGCTGCAAGGAGGGCCAAGGCGAACTGGCCCAGCGAGGCGGCGTCAGGCTGGGTGGTGCTGAATTCTCCGTTTGCGTTCACGACGTCCGCGTAGATGCCGCCACCGGCACCGAAGACCGGGAGATCGGGCAACTCAGAGGCGAAACCGACGTGCGGACCGTCCACGAGTTGCGGGAGCTGGCCGTCCTTGAGCGTGTAGCGCGCCCAGTAAACCTCCTTGCGGCGCGCATCCGTGGCCACGAGGAACTCGGGCTTCGCTTCCGTTGACTCGGCCACTTCCAAAGCAATGGCATCCAAGCTCATGAGGCCGAAGAGCGGCTTGTTCCAGGCGAATGCCAAGGTGCGGGCCGTCGCAATCCCTGAACGCAGGCCCGTGAACGGCCCAGGTCCGACTCCAGTGACAATGAGGTCGATGTCGGCCGCGCTCACACCGGCGTCGCAGAGGAGTTTATCAATGCCGGGGGCCAGGACCTCGGCGTGGCTGCGGGTATCCTCCGTGGCGAAGGACTCCACCACGCCTTCCATGGCATCGTCAGAGATAAGTGCCGCACTTGCCACGGCCGAAGTATCTATGGCCAAGATCAGCATCAGGCGTTCTCCTCCAGTATTTCGGGGATGGCGTTCCAACGCGGGCCAAAGCCGCGGAAAACGATGGTGCGCGGTTCGTCGTCGTCCTCCGGATCGAAATCCAGAACGGCGTCCTGGGCGGTGGTAGCACTGGCGACGGACCCATCCGCGCCGCCCACCGTCCGGTGCATCTCGATGTCCAGGCGGCTATCCGAAAGGTGTTCCACGCGCTCGCGCCCCCACTCCACCACCGTCACGGAGTTGTCCATGGTGTTTTCGAGGTCGATGTCGTCGATCTCCGCGGCGGACGCCAGCCGGTAGGCATCAACGTGGACCAGATCGGGACCGCCCGGCCGCGGACCGTCCGGCAGGTTTGGGTGGATGCGTACCAGGACAAACGTGGGTGAGATGACGCCGGCACGGACGCCCAGTCCTTCGCCGAGCCCCTGCGTGAAGGTGGTCTTGCCGGCACCGAGTTCGCCTGTCAGGACCAGCAGGTCGCCCGGCTCAAGAACCCCGGCGAGCGCCGAGCCCAAAGCGTGTGTCTGCTCCGCCGTCGCGACCTTGACGGTGCGTTCCCACAAGGCTTCGCTCACCGGGCATCCGCCCCAGGGGTCTCGTTGACGTAGATGCGGGGCACGCGGGGGCTGATGCGGCTGACAATCTCGTAGTTGTTGGTTCCGGCAGCGGCGGCCCAGTCGTCCGCCGTCGGGCCGCCGTCGGCGCCGTCACCGAACATGACGGCTTCGGCGCCCAGCCAGCCGGACGCGTCCGTCACCGAGTTCCCAAGGTCGATGACCATCTGATCCATCGCGATCCTGCCTACCACGGGGTAGTTGAGTCCGTTGACCCGCACCGGTCCGCCCGTGGCGACGCGCGGCACACCGTCGGCGTAACCGAGCGGGATCAGGCCCAAGGCACTCTCGCTGGGAGTGCGGTAGGTGAGTCCGTAGGACACCCCTTGGCCTTCGGGGACGCGCTTGCAGTTGGAAACGAGGGTGCGGACCGTCATGGCGGGGCGGAGTCCAAGTTCCGCGGAGGGCTGGCCTTCGAAAGGAGACAGACCGTAAAGACCGAGTCCCACGCGGACGAGGTCAAAATGGGCATCCGGGCGCGAGAGCGTCGCGGGAGTGTTTGCCAGGTGCCGGACCTCGGTGTCTACTCCGGCATCCTCGGCCACGGCGATCGCTTCCCTGAAGGCTGCCAACTGCTCATCGGTCTCCGGCCGGTGGGGTTCATCCGCGACCGCGAGGTGCGAGAAGATGCCCACCACGCGCAGGAGCCCCTGGTCCTGGTACTCCATGGCCTGGCCCACCACGCTGTCCCATTGGGCCATGGTGGAGCCGTTGCGGCCCAGGCCGGTATCGACCTTGAGGTGGATGCGGGCCGGCCGCTCCTGTTCGCGTGCCGCCGCGACCACGGCGTCCAGCTCCCAGCCCGAAATCCCGACGTCGACGCCGGCGGCAACGGCCGCCTGGAAGTTGCTTTGGGTGGTGTGCAACCAAGCGAGCATGGGGGCGTCAATCCCGGCGGCCCGTAGCACCAAGGCCTCCGAAATATGGGCAACGCCAAGCCATCGGGCGCCGGCTTCCAGGGCCGCCCGCGCTACCTGCACCGCGCCGTGCCCGTAGGCGTCGGCCTTGACCACGGCCATGACGTTTGCGGGCGACGCGATGGCCACGAATCGGCGTACGTTGTGCCGGATGGCATCCAGGTCAATGATGGCTGATCGTTCGAGGACCGTTGCCGAACCCGCTCTCGTGGAGGGCTCGAACCTGGCAGCTGCTTCGTAAGTCACCCTCACGATTCTAGTGCCGCGACGGCCTGCGGGTTGTCCGGCCGGATGAGCCCCCCCGCTCAGGCGTCGGAGTTGTGGGCGATCGTGGCAGCTGCCCGACGTTGGGCTCCAGGCGGAACATCCGCCACAATGTCCTCGAGGAAAGCGAACCGCCTGAGCCACTGGCTGGATTGCCGCTCCCTCCGGGCGTTGGCCCGGTGCCACCAATCGGCGATGTCACCCCATCCAGGCGCAGCCAACGAGCCACCGACTTCCTGCACCGCGAGCGCGGCACAGAGATTGGCAAAACGGAGCCGGTCCCCCAAAGGCCACCCGGCCAGGCTGCCCATCACAAAGGCCGCACCGAAGCAGTCACCCGCTCCCGTGGGGTCGTACGCCGTTACCGGAAGGGAAGGTACCCATTCCTCCTCCCCGGTTTCGGAATCCACGGCCATGGCTCCCTGGGATCCCAGCGTCACCACAGCCACCGGAACGCGGTCGGCAAGGGTGTAGAGCGCAGACCAGGGGTTGTCCTTCCCGGTGAAGGCCATTGCTTCGCGTTGGTTCGGCATGAAGGCGTGGAAGTTGCTGAGCTGGTCGAGCCGCTTGGACGACCACTCTCCCGTTGGATCCCATCCGGCGTCGCCGAAGAGTTTGATTCCGGCCTTCCTCGCTGCAAGCATCCAAGGCTCCGGCTCCTCACCCAGGTCCGCGATGGCGGCGAGCGCCTTGGGCGGATCACCAATCAGCTCGGAGGCGCTCACGGGCGACGGGTGTCCGTGGGTGACCAGGGAACGGTCCTGGTCCACGCACAAGGAGACAGTGACCGGAGAGTGCCAGCCTTCGAACCGCCTGGACAGGGAAAGGTCAACATGCTCCTGGCTTTCCAGGATCCGCCAGTTGAAGTCCCCGTATCCGTCATCCCCGAAGGCCGCGGCGAGGCTGGTCCGCAGGCCAAGCCGGGCAGCCGCGATGGCTTGGTTGGCCACGCCGCCGGGGCAGCTTCCCATCCCTTGGCTCCAAACTTCGGTCCCGGGTTCCGGGCTGCGGTCCAGTCCGGTGAAGATGATGTCCTGGAATACGGTCCCTGTCAGCAGGAGATCGCAGTCGGAACCGTCCCCTGCTCCCGGACTTCGCACCGCGGCGAGGGGATCGAATCCAATCCTGGGGATTGCGTCCATGCACGGCAGACTACGCTGTGGCCTAGTGTGTGCAAAGGCCTTTCCTGCCGAGCCCCCCTGGCGCGGAAAGCAAGGCCCGCGGCCGAGCCGGGTGCGGCCGGCTACAGTTCCCGGTACATGACATGCAGTCCCACGTAGCCGAAGTTCGGATGCCGGAAGGCTTCGGGAATTGTCGCCAGGATGCGGAAGCCCATCGACTGCCAAAGGCCTGCCGCGCGGACGTTGCTTTCGACGACGGCGTTGAATTGCATGGCCCTGAAGCCGGCGTCCCGGGCGGCTCCCAGCGAATAAGCGCACAGCGCCCTCGCGATCCCCTGCCCGCCGTGGTCGGCGTGGACCATGTATCCCGCATTGGCAACATGGCTTCCGCCGCCACCCTGGTTGGCGTGCAGTTCACCGGTACCCAGCACCTCGCCGTCGCGCACTGCCACAAAAGTCTGGCCGGGCGCATCCTTGAACCATTTACTCCGTGCCGCCTCTTCGGACGTGTCCCGGTCCCACGTGAAAGTCTCCCCCGCCCGGATCACGGGCTCCAAGACGACCCAAATCCCCGGCCAGTCGCCTGCCCGGGCGGGTCGGATCTCGTAATCTGCGGCCGTGTCGATGTTTGAATCACTCACGCTCGCTACGGTAGCAGCCGTTCGTGCGCCGGCAGCCGGGCTGCACCGCTACCGCTGGCAGGAGTAGTGTTTTCGCTGAGACGCAGAGGAAGTTGCGCCCCGCGCGGCTTTGAATCGGTTGTTGAATTGCGTTGGATACAGGAGGTAGGCGTGTCGTTGATCCGTCGCGTGGCCTTCCTGTCCCTCCATACCTCGCCCATGGAGCAACCCGGCTCGGGCGATGCCGGCGGCATGAATGTCTACGTCAGGGCCCTTGCCATGGCGCTTGCCGATCTCGGCGTGGAAGTGGAAATCTTCACACGCGCGACGTCGGCCAGCCAGCCCGCCGTCGAACATCCCGGTCCCGGCGTCTGTGTCCACAATGTCCTGGCCGGGCCCCCACGGAAGCTGCCCAAAGAGGAACTTCCCGAGCTCCTCCACGCCATGGTTGCCGAAATCGAGAAGATCCGGCAGCGCCAGCCTCATGGCCGGTACGACGCCATCCATTCGCACTACTGGGTGTCCGGCGTGGCCGGGCTGGAACTCGCCGAGCTGTGGAATGTTCCGCTGATCCACACGATGCACACCATGGCCAAGGTCAAGAACCTGGTGCTCGAATCAGGTGAGCGCCCCGAACCGCGGCGTCGGGAGGAAGGCGAACAGCGGATTGTGGATGGGGCCACGCGCCTCGTGGCCAACACTCCGGCCGAAGCCCAGGAACTCGTTTCGCACTACGACGCCGACTTCGACCACATCGACGTCGCTCCCCCGGGCGTTGACTTGACCGTGTTCACTCCGGCGTTCCGGGCCAGGTCACGAGCCGAGCATGGCGTGCGGCCCGGGAGTTTCCACTTGCTGTTCGCCGGACGCATCCAGCGGCTCAAAGGCCCGCAAATATTCGTCGAAGCCGCAGGCATCCTCCGCAAGAGGCGCCCGGACATCGACCTCCAACTGACGATTCTGGGGGCCTTGAGCGGAGCCAAGGACTTCAATCTGCAGTCCTTCATCACGGGGGCGGGCCTGGACGACGTCGTAACGCACCGTGCGCCGGTCAAGGCGCCGAAGCTGGCCAGCTGGTTCCGATCCGCCGACGTCGTCCTGATGCCCTCCTTCAGCGAATCGTTCGGGCTGGTTGCCCTCGAGGCACAGGCCTGCGGCACTCCGGTGGTTGCCACCAACGTGGGTGGGTTGTCCCGCGCTGTTGCCAACGGACGGACGGGCATTTTGGTTGACGGCCACGACCCCGCCCGCTGGGCGGACGCCATCGAAGCCCTGCACGACGATCCACACACCCGCGAAGACATGGGCCGTGCCGCGGCCGTGCACGCGGAAGCCTTCGGCTGGCACAGGACAGCGGCCATCGCGCTCGAGAGCTACCGCGAAGCCGTCAGCGCGGTCTTGGTCCGCCCAAGCTAAACCCCGGTCACCTCTGGGCCCCTCCCCGACGACGCCCGGTCACCTCTGGTCCCCCTCCCGACGACCCCCGGTCACCTATAGGCCCCCTCCCGCCAACGCCCGGTCACCTATGACGGCCAGCCCCCAAACCCCCGGTCACCTCTCGGCCCCCTCCCGGCGACCCCCGGTCACCTATAACGGCAAACCCCCAAACCCTCGGTCACCTACGGGGACACGACTGATAGATTGTCGCGAACAGTGTTCCGCACGGAGTTGAGGACGAGGATGTCTGAAAACAAGACCTTGAGCGACCTTGATATTGCCCAGAAGGCAGCGATGCGTCCCATCGAAGAGATCGCGGAGCGTGCCGGGATCAACATCGATGTGTTGGAGCTGTATGGCCGGTTCAAAGCCAAAATTGATCCGGCCAAGATCCGTCTCCCGGCTGGCAAGAGCCCGGGCAAGATAGTCCTCGTCTCGGCTATGTCCCCGACGCCGGCGGGTGAGGGGAAATCGACAACCACGGTGGGCCTCGCCGATTCCCTGGCGCGGGCCGGGCACCGCGTGATGATCGCGCTGCGCGAGCCCTCCCTTGGACCGATCCTGGGGATGAAGGGAGGAGCGACCGGCGGCGGCTACTCGCAAGTTCTCCCCATGGACCAGATCAATCTTCACTTCACAGGCGATTTCCACGCGATCACCTCGGCCAACAACGCACTCATGGCCCTCGTGGACAACCACATCTTCCAAGGCAACGAACTAAATATTGATCCACGCCGCATGACCTTCAAACGGGTCCTCGACATGAATGACCGCTCGCTGCGCGAGATCATCATCGGCTTGGGTGGGCCTGCACAAGGAGTACCGCGACAGGACGGATTCGACATCACCGTCGCCTCCGAAATCATGGCCGTCTTCTGCCTCGCAACGGACTTGGACGACCTCCGCGAACGCCTCGGCCGGATCACGTTCGGATACACCTATGACCGTCGCCCGGTGACCGTGGCCGATCTCGGCGTCCAAGGCGCGCTGACGATGCTGTTGAAGGACGCCATCAAACCCAATCTCGTGCAGACCATCGCAGGCACGCCGGCACTGGTGCACGGCGGCCCGTTCGCCAACATCGCACACGGCTGCAACTCGCTCATTGCCACACGTACCGCCCAACAGCTTGCCGACATTGTGGTCACGGAAGCGGGATTCGGCGCCGACCTTGGGGCCGAAAAGTACATGGACATCAAGTCGCGCATCGCGGACGTCGCGCCATCCGCCGTCGTCGTGGTCGCAACTATCCGGGCTCTGAAGATGCAGGGCGGCGTCCCGAAGGATCTGCTCAAGGAGCCGAATCTCGAGGCACTCGCTGCCGGCGTCGAGAATCTGAAGCGCCACGTGCACAGTGTCGAGAAGTTTGGCGTCACGCCGGTTGTCGCAATCAACAAATTCGCGACCGACACAATCGAGGAGCTTGATTGGTTGCTGGCTTGGTGCGCACAGGAAGGAGTCCAGGCGGCGGTGGCCGACGTCTGGGGCCGCGGCGGAGGGGGCGACGGCGGCGACGAGCTCGCGGCGAAGGTCGCCGCGGCGGTGGCGGCAGCAACGGCGTCGGACTTCCGGCATTTGTATCCGCTGAACCTGCCTGTGGAGGACAAGATCCGCACGATCGTGCAGGAAATCTATGGCGCCGACGGCGTGGACTTTTCCGTCCCCGCGCTCAGGCGCCTCGCGGACATCCGACGCAACGGCTGGAGCGAAATGCCCGTTTGCATGGCAAAGACGCAGTACTCATTCACCGACGACGCGGCGCAGTTGGGCGCCCCGAAGGGTTTCACGATTCACGTGCGCGAGCTGATCCCGAAGACGGGCGCGGGCTTCATTGTCGCGTTGACGGGCGCTGTCATGACCATGCCCGGGCTGCCCAAGGAACCGGCCGCGAACCGCATGGACGTCGATGGGCACGGCAACCCGATCGGCCTCTTCTAACGCCCGGTCACATATAGGGCACCTTCCCCGAACGCTCGGTCACATATAGTGCTCAGGGCGGAACGCTCGGTCACATATGAGGCCCCAGGCCGGAACGCCCAATCACATGTTTCTCACCTTACGCGCTGTCCACCGACAGGAATACCGGGCCCGTGGATAACTTCTGCACGCACCCGTCGGTTTGCGCAACAATGCGTTATGCGAAACCACATTGACCTTCCAACTGAACTGCTTTCAGGTCCGTTCACGCTCACCGAGGCAAAAGCCCAGGGCGTCCACCCCGGCGACCTCCGGCGCGCCGACGTCGAAGGCGTGAGCCGTGGTCTCTATCGTCCGGCCGGCTGGGACTTCGAACTCGAGTCGGCTGCGCGGGCATTGTCTGCCGCGACACCGGGAGCCTGGATTTCCCACGTGACAGCCGCGCGACTCCGATGTTCCTGCCTTCCACCGTGGCTTTCGGAATCAACAGAATTGCATCTCAGCAAGCCCCGATCATTGCCGGCGGTGCGCCGCAAAGGCATCATCGGACACAAGGTGATCGTGGCCGAGGATGAAGTCGAATCCGTTGATGGAATTCGTATCAGCACCCGATCCCGCACTTGGCTCGACATGGCGAAGCTGCTTCCCCTGAATGACCTCGTCTGCATGGGCGACGAGCTTATTCGTGTGCCCCGGATGGCGCTGGAAGGTCGGGATGCCCCGTTCGCAACCCTTTCAGGGCTACGCGCGATGGTGGAACGGCATCCAAATTTGCAAGGCATAGTGCGTGCCCGCGAGGCGCTCGAGCTGATGCGCGTTGGCTCGGATTCCGCGCCTGAATCACTGCTTCGTTTGGCCATGCTGGACGCGGGAATTCCCGAACCCGAACTGCAAGTGACGTTGCGGCGCGACGATCCGTTCTCGCCGTCGGCGGACCTGGGCTTCCGCCAAAGGCGGATTGCCATACAGTACGACGGCGACCATCACCTCGCCGACGCCCAGTCCCTCAGCGACCGGCGGCGGAATAAGGCCTTCGAAGCGGCAGGTTGGACCGTGCTTGTATTCCGCAAGGAGGACTTGGCCGACGGCTTCGATGTGGCGACAAAGAAGATCAAAAAGGCGCTGCGATCAGCGTGGGTCGATCCCGCCGTCGCGTCCGGCTTCGCGGCCGCTGTCTAGTGACCGGGCGTCCAGTCTGAACGCACCAAAGGTGACCGGGCGTCGGCGCTCACCCGCACTCCGCCGCCAGTGCCCTTAAACGACGGACGCCCGCTCACCTGAAGTGAGCGGGCGTCCGTCAAAAACCCGTCATAGGTGACCGGGCGTCCGTCAAAAACCCGTCATAGGTGACCGGGCGTCCGTCAAAAACCCGCCAAAGGTGACCGGGCGTCCGGGGGGGGCTTAGCGCTCCACGTCGCCGCGGATGAAAGCTTCGACCTTCTCGCGGGCGATGTCGTCGTTGAACTGCTCAGGCGGGGACTTCATGAAGTAGCTGGAAGCGGAGAGCAGCGGCCCGCCGATGCCGCGGTCCAGGCCGATCTTGGCGGCGCGGATGGCGTCGATGATGACGCCGGCGGAGTTCGGGGAGTCCCAAACCTCGAGCTTGTATTCGAGGGACACCGGGGCGTCGCCGAAGTTGCGGCCTTCGAGGCGGACGAACGCCCACTTGCGGTCATCGAGCCAGGCAACATAGTCGGACGGGCCTATGTGGACGTCGTCGGCGTGCAGCTCGGCTTCGACGTTGGAAGTCACGGCCTGAGTCTTGGAGATCTTCTTGGATTCCAAGCGGTCGCGCTCCAGCATGTTCTTGAAGTCCATGTTGCCGCCGACGTTCAGCTGGTACGTGCGGTCCAGGGTGACACCGCGGTCTTCGAAGAGCTTGGCCATGACACGGTGCGTGATGGTGGCGCCGATCTGGCTCTTGATGTCATCACCGACGATCGGCACACCCGCGGCGGTGAACTTGTCAGCCCACTCCTTGGTGCCTGCGATGAAGACCGGCAGGGCGTTAACGAACGCAACGCCCGCGTCGATGGCGCACTGCGCGTAGAAGTGTGCTGCTTCTTCGGAACCAACGGGCAGGTAGCAGACCAGCACATCGGCCTTGGCTTCCTTCAGCGCGGCAACGACGTCGACGGCCCCTTCCGGTGCCTCGACGATGGTCTCGCGGTAATACTTGCCCAGGCCGTCCAGGGTGTGGCCGCGCTGCACGATCACCCCGGTGGACGGAACGTCCGCGATCTTGATGGTGTTGTTCTCGCTCGCACCGATCGCGTCCGCGAGGTCCAGGCCGACCTTCTTGCTGTCGACGTCGAAAGCAGCAACGAACTGGACGTCGCCCACGTGGTACTTGCCGAACTCGACATGCATCAGACCCGGAATCGTGGCCTGGGGGTCGGCATCGCGGTAGTAGTGGACACCTTGGACCAGCGAAGCGGCGCAGTTACCTACGCCGACAATGGCGACACGAATCGGATGTGAAGACACGGAACTCCTTTGAGCACTAACCTCAGGTGCCTGGCGCGTCCGTACCGGTGTGTACGACGGCGTCTTAAAGGCACAGCGCCGTTCGGCGCTCTTTGCATTGTAGCCAACCAGCGCGGGGCCGGCTTTGTTCCCAGCCGGCCCCGCACGAGTATTAAGTTTCGACCCTACTTCTGCGCCCACAGGTTGATGTCGGACTCGACGGCGAACTCGTCAATCGCTGTCAGTTCCTCTGGCGTGAAGTCGAGGTTGTTGATCGCGGAAACGGTGTCCTCCAGCTGCGCGACACTTGACGCGCCCACGAGGGCCGAGGTCACCGGCGAACCCTTGGGCTGATCGCGCAGGATCCACGCGACAGCCATTTGGGCGAGCGTCTGGCCGCGGCCTTCGGCAATGGCGTTCAAACCACGCACCCTGTCCAGTTTTTCCTCGGTCAGCGCGGATCCGGACAAGAACCGTTCCTTGGCGGCACGCGAATCCGCGGGGATTCCGTCCAGGTACCGGTCGGTGAGCATCCCCTGAGCGAGCGGAGAGAAGGCGATGGATCCTGCGCCGACCTGGTCAAGCGTTTCGTACAGGTTGGGCGAACCGTTCTCTGTCCAGCGGTTGAGCATGGAATAGCTGGGCTGGTGAATGAGCAGGGGCGTGCCCATTTCCTTGAGAATCCGGGCCGCCTCGAGGGTCTGTTCCGGGGTGTAGGACGAGATTCCGGCGTAGAGCGCCTTGCCGGAACGGACTGCGTGGTCCAGGGCGCCCATGGTTTCTTCCAGCGGGGTTTCGGGATCGGGACGGTGGCTGTAGAAAATATCCACGTAGTCCAGGCCCATGCGCTGAAGCGACTGGTCGAGGCTGGAGAGCAGGTACTTGCGGGAGCCCCACTCTCCGTAGGGGCCCGGCCACATGTAGTAACCGGCCTTGGTGGAAATGACGAGTTCGTCACGGTAGGGCTTGAAGTCGTCCCTGAGGTGGCGGCCGAAGTTCGTTTCGGCCGATCCGTCCGGCGGACCGTAGTTGTTGGCGAGGTCGAAGTGGTTGACACCCAGATCGAAGGCCCGGCGCAGGATGGCGCGCTGCTCTTCGAAACGCTTGTCGTCGCCGAAGTTGTGCCACAGTCCCAGGGAGATCGCGGGAAGTTTGAGGCCACTGCGTCCGACGCGGCGGTAGGGCATGGTTTCATAGCGGTTTTCCGCGGCCGAATAAGTCATACCTACCATCCTGCCACTGCCACTGAACCCCGAAGTGTGATGTCCGTCATGTGGGCACGCTCACTTTGGCTACAGTCACGCGAGGCGCACGACGGCGGCGCTTTCCGCCGGGAGGGTCAGCTGACCGTTCCCGACGGCGGCCGCTGAGTCCGTGGCGAGCAAGACTTCGCCGCGCATCGCCTTCGTCAGTGCCCGGTCCCCGAAGTTGTAGGCGACCCTCACGTCGCCCCTGTTGAGGACAAGCCATTTGTCCGCTTCGCTGAAATCGACATGGGTGTCGGTGAATCCGCCTCCGGCAAGCTCCGGCGTCGAGCGCCTGAGCTGCGCCAGCGCCCGGTAAAGTTCGAGCAACCGGGCGTGATCGCCGTCGTGCGCTTCTTCCCACTTGAGCTTGGAACGTTCGAACGTCTCCGGGTCTTGCGGGTTGGGCACCAATGCAGGGTCCCAGCCCATCCGTTCGAATTCCTTGAGCCTGCCTTCCGCCGTGGCCTTCGCGAGCCATTCCTCGGGATGCGAGGTGAAAAACTGCCAAGGAGTGGATGCGCCGAATTCTTCGCCCATGAAGAGCATTGGGGTGAACGGCGAGGTCATGGTCAGCACGGCGGCCAACGCGAGCCTGCGGTAGGACAGGCTCGCGCTCAGGCGGTCGCCCGCGGCGCGGTTGCCGATTTGGTCGTGGTTTTGGTTGCAGACCACCAGCGCGGCAGGATGGGCGAACCCCGAGCGGATAGGGCGGCCATGGTGCCTGCCGCGAAAGCTTGAGTAACTCCCGTCGTGGAAGAAGCCGTGTTCAAGCACCTTGGCCAGCGCGCCCAAGGAGTCGAAATCCGCATAGTAGCCGGCAGTTTCGCCAGTGAGGTTCACGTGCACGGCGTGGTGGAAGTCGTCGCTCCACTGCCCTTCCAAGCCGTAGCCGTTAGTGTCCCGGCGATAGATGAGGCGCGGGTTGTTCAGGTCCGATTCCGCGATCAAGGTCCTGGGGACGCCTGTCTCGGCTTCGATCCCGTCGGCGAGGCTGGCGAGGTCCTCGAGGATATGGACGGCCCGCTCATCGCGGAGGGCGTGTACGGCGTCAAGGCGCAACCCGTCCACGTGGAACTCGCTCAGCCACATGGCGGCGTTGTCCAGGATGTATTGACGGACTTCGTCGGAATCCGGGCCGTCCAGGTTCACGGAGTCGCCCCAGGTGTTGCCTTCGCCTGACTTCAGGTAGGGGCCGAACTTCGGAAGGTAGTTCCCGCTGGGGCCCAGGTGGTTGTAGACCACGTCCTGGATCACGCCGAGTCCGGCAGCGTGTGCGGCATCCACGAACCGCTGATAGGCCTCCGGTCCCCCGTAGGCTTCGTGGACGGCGAACCACAGCACGCCGTCGTAGCCCCAGTTGTGGGTGCCGTTGAAAGCGTTGACCGGCAACAGCTCCACGAAATCGACACCGAGTTCAACGAGGTAGTCGAGTTTTTCCGCGGCCGCGTCCAGGGTGCCCTCCGGGGTGAAGGTCCCGAGGTGGAGCTCATAGATGACCGAGCCGCCGAGCCCGCGCCCGGCCCACTCCGAGTCGTTCCAGGCAAAGGCCGAGGCGTCGAAAGTGCGCGAAAGAGCGTGGACCCCGGCAGGCTGGCGTTGCGATCTCGGATCCGGGAAGGGCCCTTCGCCGTTCACGAGGTAGCCGTAATCGGTCCCGGCCTCCCGGGGTACATCCGCCGTCCACCACCCGGCGGCGCGGTCTTCGTGCGGGCGCATCTCGTGGTGCTGGCCTGCTGCGAGCAGAGTGACAGACTCTGCAAGCGGTGCCCACACGTCGAATCGTTTCCCCGCATTGGTCTTCTCAGCCATTGCTCCCCCTCAATTTTCTCGTCCGGGCTTCGTTCGCCCGCCGTCGTCGGTGCTCTGGCCAGTCGGTGCTTTAGCTAAGGTGCTTTAGCTAGCTAATGGGTACGAGCAAGGCCACGGGGTATCTTTGCAGGATCCTTCCGACCTGAATCTCGCCCTGAGGGTAGCTGGTGCCTGTCAGTTCATCCCGGAACGCGCTCCGAAGACGGATGACGGTGTCCTGCCACCCCCCATTCCGCTCAAGCTTCCGCGGGAGCCTCGTGGCCAAGGTAATGGCGCCGCGCCCGGCGGCAAGGGCGCCACGGTCGAAGGCGATCAGGTGTTCGGCCGCGGGACCCTCGGCATCGACAGGACTGTATCCGCCAAAAAGCTCCGGCCGGTCCCGGCGCAAGCGCAAGGCACGGGAAGTCACCAGCAGCTTGGCCAACTCGTCGCCTGCTTCAGCCTGGACACCAGCGTCGAGGTCGGCGAGGGCCGCCTTCCGCCGTTCGAAGTCGACGGCGCGCCGGTTGTCCGGGTCCGTCAGCGAACGGTCCCAGAACTCCGTCCCCTGGTAGACGTCCGGTACACCCGGCATGGTCAGCTGGACCATCTTTGCCGACAGTGAGTTGGACGTCCCGTACGGGTCCAGGAGGGCAACGAACTCGTCGAGCGCCGCCGTCACCTCGGGCACGTCGAACACGGCGTCGACGGCGGAGGCGAGCTCCGCTTCGAACGCTTCGTTCGGTTCGGTCCAGCTGGTGGAGTTTCCCGCTTCGCGTGCCGCCTTGAGGACATAGCCCTGGAGCCGTTCGCGGCTGGCCGGCCAGGCACCGGCGATCGCTTGCCATACGAGCACGGCGAGCGGACCGTCCGGAATCGGCGCCAGTTCCTGCATGCGATCGACGAATGCTTCCCATTCGGGTACTGCCTCGGAGATCGCAGAGATCTTGGCACGGGTGTCTTCGCTGCGCTTGGTGTCGTGGGTGGTCAGGGTAGTCATGGAGAGCGGCAGCAGCTCCTGCCGCCGCGCCATGCGCTCGTGGAATCCGGCCGTGGCCAAGGCGAATTCCGAAGGATCCGCGCCCACCTCGGTCAGCGTGCCGAGGCGTGTGTAGCGGAAAAACGCGGTGTCTTCCACGCCTTTGGCCATGACCATGCCGGAAGTCTGCTGGAAACGGCGGCCCAGTTCACTGCCGGCGTCGAGCAGCAGTGGAAGCAGCGCCCCGAGGACCTGTTCCAAGTCCGGCCTGGCCCGGGCAGCCCGCTCAACGGACTCCACCAAGTGGTCTTTGCCGTACGGGAGGTAGCTCCGATAGACATGGAACGAGGCGATGGTTTCGGCCAGGGCGTCGGCCACCTGGGCACGGGGCAGTTCAGGAGAGTCCGGAACGAGCCTAGCCAGCCGCAGGATTTCCGAGTGCAGGATCCCGTCCGTGATCCGCCGCTTGGTTTCATGGATCATGGCTTGGTAATCCGCCGGCGAGCCGGTGCCCCGGTACCGGGCGTCCAGCGCGTTGAGCTGCCCCTCGGCGTCGGGATCCACGAAAAGGCGGTCGACGTCGGCAAGCGCGTCGTAGCCCGTGGTCCCCTCGCAGTCGAAATTCTCCGGAAGCTCCTCCCCCGGCTCCAGGATCTTCTCGACGAGCAGATAGGAGCCACCTGTGGTTTCCTTCAGCCGCTCCAAGTACCCGGCAGGGTCCGCGAGCCCGTCCGGGTGATCTATCCTCAGCCCGTCGACAAGCCCGTCACGGAACCATCGCGCGATCTCCGCGTGGGCTTCCTCGAAGACCCAGGGGATTTCGACGCGGATCCCGGCCAGGGTGTTTACCGCGAAGAAGCGGCGGTAGTTCAGCTCGTCGTCGGCCCGGCGCCAGCCCACCAGCTCGTAGTGCTGGCGTGCGTGGACGTCCCTGGGGTTGTCACCCGCGGCGAAGGTGCCTTCGGCCAGCGGGAAGCGGTGGTCGAAGTAGCGCAACTCGCCGTCGACCACTTCCAGCTTGTCGATGTCGGAGTCGCTGCCGAGGACCGGGAGCCGCAGCTTGCCGCCGCCGAAGGCCCAGTCGACGTCGAACGCGTCCGCGTAGCGGGAGGCCCGGCCTTCTTTGAGGAGGGACCACCACCATGCATTTTGCGGCGGCGACGCGACTCCCATGTGATTGGGAACAATGTCTACCAAAACCCCTAGCCCGGCTTCCCGGGCCGCCTTTGACAGCATGGCGAGTCCTTCGGGGCCGCCGCGCGACGCATCAACGGTGGAGGGGTCGGTGACGTCGTAGCCGTGGTCCGAACCCTCCTCAGCCGTCAGGATGGGCGACAGGTAAACCCAATCCACCCCGAGCTCGCGGAGATAGCCCGTGAGGGCAGCGGCGTCCTGCAATGTAAACGACCGCCTGATCTGCAGCCTGTAGGTGGAAACTGGTGTCCTCATGATCCCCCGTTTTTGTTGGAGCGTGGCTTTCTGGGCTTCTTCGGCGCAGCCGCCGGCTTGGTTCCGGATTCAGCTTTCGATTCCCGGGAATGATGCTTTTTCGGTTCGGGGGCCGCTTCCGGCACAGCCTCGGGTTCCGAGGTGGACGGTGCCGGTGTAGCGGGCACCGTCAAGGAAGCCGTTTCGGCGGTGGCTGTCTGCGTCAGCGCGGCGAGGGACGCGGCCACCGAGTGGTCGGGCTCATCCTGCGGGGCGCTGTGCGCACGCAGCACTACGAGTGACTTGGCCCCGACGCCCAGGACGGCCTCTGCCTGCACGGGTTCCGTGTCGGCAGAGCCGCCGGCGGTGTCGATGATGATGTCCCACGCGGGTGCGTATTCGTCCGAGGGCACCTTGAACTTGACCTCGTCGTCGTGGGCGTTGAAGTAGAGCAGGAAGTTGACGTCCGTGATGCGCCGGCCTTGGTTGTCCCGGCCGCGGATGCCGTCACCGTTCATGAACACGCCGACCGAGCGGCCGAAAGCGCTGTCCCAGTCCGACGGCGTCATGGTGGTTCCGTCGACGTCAAGCCAGACGATGTCCGGAAGCCTTTCGCCTTCGCCTCGAAGGACCGGGCGGCCGTCGAAGAAGC
>NZ_JAKEEC010000030.1 GCF_021483235.1 Arthrobacter alkaliphilus
AAACGCATCGCCACCTACGACACCCCGCCCCCACCGCCTCCCACCACCACCGGCCCACTCACCATCACCACAACCAGCCTCCCCACCGCGACCACGGGCATCGCATACCGGGCAACCCTCACCGCAACAGGCGGCACCGGCCCCTACACCTGGGCCATCACCACAGGCACACTCCCCCCAGGCCTCACCCTCGAACCAACCAACGGAACCATCACCGGAGTGCCTACAAACGCAGGCACCAGCAACCTCACCATCACAACAACGGACAACGCAAGAACGGCCGCGGCTACAGGACTCGCCGTCACCGTGGCCCCCCCGCCGAATGCGAACGCGCTTACCAACATTGCCGCTGTTGTCGGCGGGTATGGCAACGCTTATGCCCTCAAGAACGACGGGACCGTCTGGTCCTGGGGAAACAATAACGGCGGCGCCCTCGGCGATGGGACGACAACCAGTCACACGCTGCCGGCACCGGTCCCCGGGTTGGCCAACGTGACGCAAGTAGCTGCAACGGGATCCGACACTTATGCGTTGGAATCGGATGGATCGCTTTGGGCCTGGGGATCCAACACTTTCGGGGAAATCGGCGATGGGACCACGACCCCGAGGCTCACCCCGGTCAAAGTCCTAGGACTTCCCCGTATCAAAGCGATCTACGCGGGCTCCGCAAACGCCTTGGCACAGGGAGCAGACGGCTCTGTGTGGGCCTGGGGCAAAAACGGGTTTGGGGAACTCGGCGACGGCACCACCGTTGACCGGCACCAGCCCGTTACACTGTCCCTTACTAACGTCAAAGCCTTGGCGGTCGGAGCCTACATGAACGGCTACGCCCTCAAGAACGACGGAACCGTGTGGGCCTGGGGCACCAATTACGCAGGCCAACTGGGCAACGGCACCGCCTCAGGCGGCTCTTATAACGGAACCCCCGCCCAGGTCCAAGGACTGACCGGAGTAACATCGATCGCCGCCGGCACCGGGTCAGCGTTCGCTATCAGGCAGGACGGCACCGTGTGGGCCTGGGGGGATAACAGTGTCGGACGACTAGGAGACGGGACAACCACTAACCGGGCCCTGCCCGTCCAACTCCCGGGCCTCTCCCAGGTCACGTCAATCGCCCCAGGAAGCTATGGAGACGTCTTCGCCATAAGGAGTGACAGGTCAGTTTGGGGTTGGGGCGCAAACGCCTACGGGGCGCTGTTCGACCCCCCCACCTCACCGACCCGCCTGCTGCCGGGCCCAATCCCAAGCCTGACCGGCGCTGTGTCGATCAGCGCGGGCGGCTACGCCAGCAGCTACCTGATCAAACAAGACGGAACCGCATGGGCCTGGGGATACAACTACGCAGGGCAACTGGGAGACGGGACAACCGTGGACCGCTACAAGCTCATCCCTATCGGGGCTCAAGGCTAACCGTACATCGACGAGACTGGGCGGACCCAGTGCCCTCCCAGAACTTTCATTCCGGATCCTCCAGCCGTGACCATCCACCGCGATCCCGCCACAGGAATCGTTCGCTATGCCTACGCCGGTCACGGGTTCGCCCATCTTGTAACCGCAGGCACCACCTATTTGGTGCTGGGCATTGGGTTCCTTATTGACTGGCTCCGCGGCAGAAAGTCCGCTACGGACACGATCCGCTGGCCACCCCTCAGCCGAAACTTGCAGTCAAGGCTGACCACAAAGGACTGGTCGATCGTGAGCTACAAAAAGTCCGGTAGCCGACCGGCTAACGGGCAGCCCTCCCGGGTGAGAGCGAGACACCTGAAGAACCACGGCCATTTATCTGGAGCGTTTGCCCTTAGAGATTTCAATTTCCTGACCTGACGGCCAGGTGGTGTACCCGAGCCGGCGTTCTGCACGGTAAGGATGATCCGGTTGCATCGAAGCCAGTAGGATCCGGCGGTCGGTCGAATGGGCTGTTGGGACCATTGCTCGCGGGCCACGACTCCTATCGAAAGCATTACTTATTCCTAATCCAGCCGATATGTCCCTCAGTTGCATGTGGGCACTCTAGGCCATCACGTGCTGCCAAGGCAGGCCTAGCCCGGCGCACGTCTGGCCGGTTCAAATGCCTAACTCCATGAGACAGGGGTCCGGAGAGACGCCCAGACACTCGTACTAGGACAGAACGAGCCCAGTGGGGTAAAGGATCGATGCTTACGAGCGCTGCCAGGCGGGTCCTGCACTGGAGGAGGCCAGGCTGACAAAACCCACGGCCCGGTTGCCAGAGCCAATCCATCAGCGGGCACCCGCCAGCCATGAACCGTGAACGACTGATGCAGCCGACGGGGCTCACAAGTCATGTCGCCCGAGCTGTCTGCCGCCATGAAAGACCAGGAGCCAACACAACCAGATCCCCAACAGAGCAAGGAGGGAGCCGGAGACAGGTAGAACGCCCCCAGCGGGAGCTAGAAAAAATACAATTTATCCCGAGCCAGAGACCCAAAAAGGGCCTCTGACATGGGAAAACGTGCCCAAGGTGGGACTCGAACCGGGTTCCAGACCCCGGAAACACAGGGAACTCCTGAAAACATGCCGAGTACGGCCCGATCCGGCACCGGTACGGCCGAGTCCGACGGCAAGGGTGTGCACATTGTGCACACACTCTTTTTCACCCCCACGCATCCAGCCGGTGAGCCCCAAGCAGTCCATCACGCAGGTCCCAGCATTCAGTCCCGCGCGAATCCCACGTAGCCCGGCAGGTGCAACGGCCCGCTCACATCTCATCAGTGGTCACCTCCTTCGAGCATTCATGGTTCCATGAACGAACCACTGCATGTCCGGTGGCCAGCCTGGTCACAGCCCACTAGCGGAGAGAGTCACGCAACGTCCATGCAGTTGGTGGCCCTTACCTTGGCCCGGTCCGGAAACGACTGCGGCCGTCCATGACCGAGTCACCTCCACGAGGAAACGCTGGTCGGGGCGCTGGACGAGAATGGTGTGCGTCTTACCTGCGAAGGGCTGACGCGATTTGAGGCATTCCCTCGGACTCGAGACGATCCAGGACATCGTCAACGCCCAGCGGTGGATTCCGGTAGGCCTCGGACATGTTGCGCACGACAACGTGGAGTTCCACCGCGTCCAAGTAGAACTGGTCCATGAGGAAATCATCGGGATGTTTGGCCTCAACACCCCAACGACCAAGCACTTCCGCCGGAAAATGCTTCAGATTGTTCGTCACGATTACTTGCGCTTGCACCTTCAACGCCGCAGCCATCACATGGGCATCCCCCGGGTCCGGGAGGCCCATGAAGACCTGTTCCAGAGGCTGGTAGTCATCGACGATGCAATCCGGCACCGCAGCGCACATCAGCTCCCGGGTCCGGGCAAGCTTCGCCGGGTCCAGGTCCGGCCGGTTCTGCTTGAGATTCCGGAAGGTCTCATCGAGGATGGCTTCGGTCCACCGGGCCCGAACCAACCCGGCCTGAGCAACCCGGATCAGCAGGTCACGGAGCATGCTTGGATACAAGACGTTGGCATCGTAAATGACAGTAAAAACCACCCTAGATAAGCCCCATGTCCTGACCCAGTGCCGAGAGCTCATCAGCGGCGTCCTTCTGAGCCACGGACGTGCGGCGCTTGTAAGCGTAGAGCGATTCGGCGAGGACCCGCCGGTGGGTACCGACTCTTCGATACTGGATTTCACGGGCCTCAAGGAGCCCCACCAGGTGCGGGCGCGATACATTCAGAATGTCCGCTGCCTGCTGCGTGGTCAGTTCGGCATTCATCGGAACCACCGTGACCCCTTGGCCCGCTGCCATCTTCCCAAGAATTCTTATCATCAGATCCGCCGCAGCCCGCGGCATCTCCAGCTCTCCCCCGTCGGTCACCTTCATTTCCACCGGCTGTTGCGGATCCGAGTGCGCCTCAACCGCACGACGCAGCGTCTTCAACGCCTCCCGCGCCAGTTCAGAATCATTCCCGTGAGGGTAGGCCGGGGTTGGTGTTTGAGTCGCCATCGTCGCATCCTCTCCTTGTCTGTATATATTTACCCTACTCTTCAAACGAAATAAACAGAACAGGCGCAATAAGCGAAAGGAGACGCTGGAGCCACGAAGAACCGAGCAGGACCGTGGTTCTGAACGCGGCGCCAGCCGCACTCCACACCAGAATGTCAGCGTGGGTTTCCCCAGTCAGGCGACGACCGTGATCCCGTTACTTCACGACGATCTGAACCGTGCGGCTACCTTTTCGCGGATAGCGGCGACATCAACGTCGCCCTCTGTTTCCTCTGCAAGTATTTTGGCTAGTCGTTTCGGCCAAAGGACGTGAATACTCCGAGTCGCGAACGAGCCCCCGGTCAGGGGCCAGTCAGCTTCGACGAAGCACAGCGCCCCGGTGACCGGCCAATCCCCGACGACGTCGCGTACGAGCCCGACCTGTTTGAGCACGCCATCGACCAGCTTCGTACAGTCGCGCCCGCCCACGAGGAGCTTCTCGACGCGTGGCCGCAAGATACTGCCCTCGATCTTCAGCTCGGGTCGGCCCGGGTACCGCTTCGTGTCGATCACCCAGATCCCCTTGCGGGTTATGGCGATATGGTCGATATTCGCCTTCGAACCAGGGATCCGGCGGTCATGAAGAACCGCGAGACGACCGTGGGCCGCGGAGTCAAGCCTGGCCCCGAGACGTTCCTCTCCGACCGCACCCCGCTCCCACGCTTTGGTGCTTTGCCGCTCGTCACTGAGCGCAACGGCAAGGCCGCCCAACCGACCCCATTTCCCGCGGAGTTTCTCCTCATCCTTGGCCTTGCGGCGCTCGTACTCACGTCGCGCCGACGCCCCGGCAATTCCGGACTCCGCCGGCGATGAATCCTCGCCTAGTGGTTCGGGAGCCGGTGACATCACCTCGGAGACACAAGTCAAGCAACGGACCGTCTTCGTTTCGGTTTCGTAGACCGCCTCGGTGCCGGGCGCAAGAGAGGCGCCGCACAATCGCCATACCCCGGCGTATCGGAGCCTCATCTGCTTCATGAGGACAGGGACCAGATCCCCGGCAGGATCCTGCCGGCATTCGGCTTTCGCACCGCCTGGAAACAGGACACCCTGATCTTGACCGAGAATATGGCGCCCGGTTCAGGGATCACGGTGCCCCGGCCGGATCTGCATGTCTGCATGATCCATTCCTTACCCTCAGAGGGGATATTCGGGCGACCGGATCGCCCCGGCTCGCTGATTTCACGACAACGACACGCCACTGCAAGCCCGGGGCATCCCTGCCCGGAGTGTCTCCTATGGGTTGTAAGCGGGCGGAACGTCATATGCGGTGGTCCATGGGAGAAGCGTTGGTGCGGGGTGCGGCCCGGCGGATAGCCAGTCGTTGCTGATCTCGGTGGCCTTCGCGGCGTGCAGAACGAGCTGGGCGGCGAGGGCGGAACCGGTGACTCTAGCGTACGCGAGGGCGGTTTCCCCGACGGTCTCGGCGTGTTCCAGAAGCGGCAACAGATGTGCGGAGGTGACGTTGCTAAGCTCACCGATGGGTGCGCCATTGAGCCGGACTTCGACAAAGGGACGCTCCGTACCGTTCTTGAGAGTGTGGATCGCCTTGCGGAGGCTGACTAGCAGGAGACCGACCCCGTCCGGAGGCACATGGTTGAAAAGGACGTCGAAATGGTCCTCTTCCTTCAGACCTGAATCGCGATCCCCACGGTACAAGAGTGGTGACTCCCGTCGGGGCATCGTTCAGCGGCGCGATCAGCCCCGGCTCAGGCAGGGCGACGGTGACCCGGGCTTGAAGGCGATCACCGGCGTCGTACGCCCAAATACGAGCCGTCGTCGTCACAGCAAGCCCGCTCGCAATAATTCGCCTGATAGGTTGCCCATAGCGGATCGCATCTTGACGACTGATGTCACGGGTGCGCCGAAGTCGTTTCGGTTCGCCGTAAGAGGCGATCAGGCCGAAGATATTGCAGCAACCTCGATCAGCATGTCTACGCTTTCAAATGCATCGGCATACTCCCGCGCCAAACCTGATGTGGAAACGCCCTGACAAGGCGAAACACGCAAAAGTTGGACCGGATAGCCACTCGTTCTTCATGCCTCGTCCCGGATACACCCAGGCATAGCTCGGGACGTGGGCGAATCCCATCAAACCCCATGTTGACGACGGTCCAGAAGTGCACCAGTTTCGACGGTGAAGAAGTGCACCAGTGGGTGGTCGTTAGTTTAGCGGTTCTGATTGATGTTCCGGGTTCGGAAGGACTTGCCGTCAAGGGCGATGACGTCGGCGTGATGAACGATCCTGTCGATGGTCGCGGCTGCGACGACGTCGTCCGAGAGGGCTTCGCCCCAGCGTGCGAAGGGCAGGTTGCTGGCCAGGATCAGGGCTCGCTGTTCGTAGCGGGCGCTGATGAGCTGGAAGAACAAGTTTGCCGAGTCAGGGTCGAAAGGCAGGTACCCGAGCTCGTCCAGTATGAGGAGCCTGTAACGGCGGAGCCGTTTCAGTTCCTGCGGAGGTGTTCCGCTCTCGTGGGCAGCGGCGAGCCGGCGGACCCAGTTTGTAGCTGAGTCAAAGAGCACCGAATGCCCGGCCTGGGCAGCCTTGACGCCCAGGGGAATGGCCAGATGGGTGATTTCAGGTCCCGTGGGGGTCATGACCGTTTCTTGTGGTGGTGTCATTTGTCAGTACCGGTGTCCTTGCTCGGTGGGTTGGGCCAGATCGATATTGAAGAGCGTGTCGTAGTCGGCCAGGTTTCTCATCGGCACGATGACCTCGGAGGCGGTGTTCCGTGATCTGGGACGTTCGCCCAGTTGTGCGCGCAGAGTCCCGGCGATGTGAAGGTGTTCCGGATCGGTGATGGTGCCGCGCTGGCCCCAGGAACGCTCATGCGAGGCCAGCAGCCTCGGGCCCAGATGCGCGGTCACTGTGGCCAGGTCGGCCCGAATATCGATGAGGCGGCCGATCGCGGACGGATCCACGGAATAGTCGTTGCTCAGCACCCTGACGTAGTAGTCCCGGCCCAGACGGATCCGGGTCTGGAACCCGAAATGCGGGTGCAGCGCTGGGATCGGGCGCATCCGTGCCAGATCTTTGTCCAGCAGCTCGCACGGCCTGGCACCGGTGGCACGGACGACCCGCTCGTTGGCGATCGGCAGCCAGTCCGCCAGCTGGGCGTTGAAGTCCTGCCCTGAGCTAAACGCACGCCCGGGCAGGAAGGATTCCTTCAGGTACCGCTTGGCCCGTTCGACCATTCCCTTGGTCTCCGGATCATAGGGCTTGGTCTGCCAGATCCTGGTCCCCAAAGTCCCTGCCAGCGTGTGGGTCGGGCGAGTCAAGGCGTTGCGCCGTCCGATGCCGGCCTCGTTGTCCCAGACAAGGGTCTTCGGCGCCCCGCCCAGACCCTTCAGCAGCCTCAACATGCCAGCGGTCAGGTCCTCCGTGGTGCGGGTCGGTATCGCCATGGCCATGATCCAGCGCGAGTACCCGCAAACCATCGTCAGCACCGGCGGCGCCGATAGAACCTCCGGCCCGACCGGGGGGATCTTCGGCGGGAACCACAGGTCACACTGGATGATCTCACCGGGCGCATACGAGGTCCGGTCCACCGGATCCACGGGTTTGTATTCCGGCCGGATCGCGGCGGCCCTTCCCCGAACCAAGACTCACCACCATCCCAATGGACCCGCTCCGCGATCACGGACGCCAGCATCCGCGGATACGGAGCCAACAGCTCCCTGACCCGCGGCTCGAAGTCATCAAAGACCGATGCACGCCGGGGCGAACGGAATTGCGGCGGAACGGCCGCAGCCAGGGCCCGTTGGACCGTTCTTCGGGTACAACCAAGCCGCAAAGCAATCTGCCGCGACGATGGTTTCTCGACGAGGGCAAGTCTCCGGATCTCAGCCAATCATGCACAGTCATCACTCCCAAAGCGTAGGAAGTGGTACACTTCTTCACCGTCGAAACTGGTGCACTTCTAAAGCGTCGTCAACACACCGGCCCGGGGTTTGGCGGCCGGTTGCGCGGGGCCTGGGGTTTAGGGCTGTACAGAGTCGAAGAACCGGTAGGTCGGCTGTGCCGGAGACGGCTCCTTCTGGCGTGTTTTGGATCGGATGAAATCGATGTTTTCCTGTGACAGGACAGTTTCGCCGTGACTATCTGAATCAGCGCCTTCGCCGGATTCGGCATTTATTTCTGCCGAGATGGTCCGGGGCAGAATCACACAACCAGGATGGTCGATAAGCCACTGCTTGCTGGCCGGGGACAGCCGGTGCCAGTGCTTCTCAAGGTGCATGGAAGTCATTGTTTCCTTTGCGGTTTTGGGTTCGTGTGGGACTGCAAGTAGGCGCGCGCATGCGTCCGGAGCTTCCAGAATTTGGCCGCGTAACGGGCCTGATGGTTGCCCTGTGGCGATGGTGCCTCCTCGTCCCTCCAAGTATGTGCCGAGGAAGCACGCTGATCACTATCGTCAGCGGCCCCGCTGGTCCACTCCGGCCCGGAAGACAACACAAGGGTTCCTACTGTCGTCTCCCCGGTCCTTGGTACGGGTGTTAGTCGAAATGGACTTCGGCCGCCGATTGACGGATAGCTTCGAGTCGTTGTTCCTCAAGCAGCCCCAAGGCCGCCAGTTCTTCAGACCTGTGGACGCGCTCGGCTTCGGCCTGCACGGAAATGTCGCTCAGGATCGTACCGACAAGGTGGGCAAGTCCTGACTTAAGTTCCTGCAAATTGGTGTTGGTGATCAGGAGGCGGCGGTCAGAGACTCGCAGTTCGACGCCGCTGTATCCTTCCTCCGCCAAGCGCCGGGTGACGCTCTTGTCATGCAACAAATCGAGTTCCCGGGGCTGGGGCCTGCGGGAGAAAACCGCAGGGACGGTGTACCGGGAGGCGCCTCTGGCCGTGCCGAGGTCGTGAGGCAGGGCCGAGGCGAGAACGCCGCTGAGCGCAAGGCGCCCCTCAACATGGACAGGCTGTTCTTGGGTGGTGGTCATGGCATTGCGCCAACATTTCTTGAAGATGCACTGTGAGAACCGCAGAGACGGGCGGATCGACTGTGACTGGGGTTCAAGGAACCCGAAACCGGGCCCCATATAAGAGGAGGGCATAAGCCGGAGGGTCCGACCTGCGGAACAGAACGGTCAGGCCCGCCCTCGTTGTCCCAACTCATCACCACGTGTTCACTGCAGTGACGGGATCCCCCAGTCGCCGGTGTGCCGGTGGCTGACTCGGAGTTGGTTTCGTTGCTCGGGAGGCCGGATGTCCAGTCACAGCGTCCCGATCTTCTAACTGTACGCCCTCGTCGGCCACGAAAGGTGAAAACCCAAAAATCAATTTTGCCCCTGTCAAGCTCCGGCCAGACCCTGGCTACGCCCGTTCAAGAGGGCTACGCAGCCGATCAGGGGCTTGCTGTGCCCCCGGGGTCTATGAAGGCTATTCCTTATCGGCGGCCGCCCTTGACTAAACCGTGCTCTGTTGCCAAAGGAAATGCGAGATAGATGAGCCAAGGAGATAACCAGTTACGGGGGCAGGATCGATCTGAATCGGATCGAGACCGCTCAGTTACGCCTTGCCCACAGTTCCCGCAATGCCCTCAGCGTGTTGCAAGTCCATGTGCTGTGAGGTAAGTGCGCCACCACTGCAGGCACTCGTCCGCCAGTTCCAACGCATCGACCCTATCGGTCGGGTCCTCGCTTAAGCGGATACTTGGCCCTGGAGTTGTCATGGATCACCGCGACCTGAACCCTTGCCGAGGTGCGTTGGTTGCCGGTAGTCGCCACCGCCCGGCACCGGCGCATGCAGGGCACGCTAGTCTCGATGGCCTTCAGGTCATTGTCGAAGGGAACCGTGTCATCGGTCATGATCCAGTCCCGAAGGTTACAGCACAGGATGAACAAGACCATCATGTCTGCCTCCAGGGTTTCCGGATCTGAACCCCTCATAGCCGTTCACGATTTTCGTCCGTGTGCGCTCATTGCATCCCATAAGTCGGTCCAGACCGGGGCCCGTATTCGTTCGCCACGTCCGAGGCGGCTTCCGCCCCGCTGGCCTCGTCAGTCTTCGGAGTTTCCGGAGGTTCGGGTTGGCTGCCGCTTCCGGCGCCTGACATTGACATTCGCTGAGACTATCCCGCGCACTGTCTGACTGACTACATCACCAATACCCACCTTGATCTCACAGCAGCCTGCTGCCGTTGTGACAGTCTCCCATGATCCTCAACTGCTCGCGTTTCGACAACTGAATCAACAACCACACCTACCCCTCGTAAACAAGGAACTCGTCGCTCAAGGAGCCGGTTACCGCAAGATCGTAGAGTTCGTCAATGGCTTCGGCGTGTTGACAGTCCATTACCGGTCGGGCATCTGTGCAAAGCGACCAAGGGAAAGGAATTTGTCTCTGAGCCGGCGCACCGCGGTTCGGTGGTTGACCTCCAACTTCGTCGGACTTTCGCTGCGGAGGATCTTAGCGATTTCGGGCCCATTGGAGCCTGTTCCTTATCGCCGACCGCCGGGTCTGGTCATCATTTTGGATGGCGGCAAGCTTATCGGCGTCTATTCCTCAGCCCGGACATTGCTGACGGCTCCTTCTGATTCAGCGGCTTGATGCTGTTTATTCTTCTGACGCGCTTCACGAAGGTGAGCGCCCAGCTTCTCTTCCGATTTCCGCCGACGTTGCCCGATGGTACGCATCGGCTCCGTACTTGTCGTCGACTGCCCGTGGTGATGCGGGGTTTGGCCCTGCTGGTCCTTGCTGTGTTGGTCACTCATAAGGGCATGGCCCCCACCGCCCCTGCTCTTCGGGAAGCCCAGATAGGAAGCCCGAAACATCCTCATCTTCCTGATGGCAGCTGCTGCGCCTGGCTTCGAACCTTTTGCCGCTAGTCATGTTTTCGATTTCCCCGTAGCAACTATCAGCTGCTTCTACCTTCACGCGACCGAGTCGGGATACCACGGATGTATTGTTGTGCTCGTAGAGTTGCCGCACGGCCCATCCAACGAAGCTGCGAGGTGCAGGTGTGAACGAGTATGAGGCTTCATTGATCATTAGGTCCGGAGCTGAGCAGCTGTCGGCGGCGTCTTCTGACCCCCGCTCAGAGGAAGGCTACGCGGCGGTCAAGCTCAATATCTCGGAAGCACTGGAGCGCATAGCGGAAGCTCTTGGCAACTTCGAAGCCAGTTCAGGAGCACCGCGCCATTCAACCGGCTGGGTTCAGGACCTTCGCCGCGTAGCGGACGACCTGAGGGAATGACAGGGCCGAAACGCCCATGACAGCGAATGGCCCTAACGGGGCGCCTGAAGCACGTTTTGACCGGATTGTGCTGGTCTTCAATCCCTGCAAGCCTGGTATGACCGCCAAGATTAACGAACTGCGACGGGAACTCTCCGCCGACACACTCGAGCTGCAGGTTGATTTACAGCCGACCGAATTCGCCGGGCACGCACGGGACCTTGCACGGACCGTCGCGGCCACAGGATCCCCGCTCATCGTTTCCGTCAGCGGCGACGGCGGGTACAACGAGGTTATCAACGGGGTAATGGACGTCCCGGGCAGCAAAGCGGTGTGCACCGTCGTCGCGGCAGGTAACGCCAACGACCACCACCGCAGCAAGCCCGCAAGACCGTTGCCCGATGCTGTCCGGGACCAGCCGGTCCGGCACATCGACCTTTTGCGCATAACGTTTGGAGAGGAGCAGCAGGTACAGGTTCACTACGCCCACTCCTACATCGGTTTCGGACTTACGCCCCTGATGGCGATCGGAATCGAGAACGGAGGGAAGGGCAAAATCCTCGAACTCCTGTCCGTCGCCCGCACGCTCTCCCACTTGAGCCCGTTCGAGATCGTCCGGGCAGACGGGGCCATCGCCCGCTTCGACAGCCTGATCCTGGCCAATATTTCGCGGATGGCCAAGTATGGGACGGTCAGCGAGTCGGCGGCCCCCGATGACGGCCGTTTCGAGGTTGTGACGCTCCCCCACTCCGGGCGCTGGAAGATGGCCCTGATGACTCTTCGGGCCGTGACGTTGGGACTCGGGAATCAGCCAAGCGTCAGCAGCTACGCATTCAGCACGCGTGACGCTGTTCCTTGCCAGATTGACGGCGAGGTTAGACATCTTCCCGCCGACACCCACGTTCTGGTGGAAAGCGTGAAAAGTGCCTTGGCGGTTCTCTGATCCTCGCGCCCTTGACATCTACTCAACGAGCCAGCCAGCACCCCGGAAATTTCCGGATGCCAGGACGTAGCCTCTGCCCAGCGTGCCGCAGCGGCCGCCCACGGTCTGCACGCCTTCGAGGACGCTCGAGGGCTCCGAGGCTGAGGTAGGCCGCGACCTGTATCGGTCAACGTCAGGAACCCTTCGGTTCCGCGACAGGAGCAATCATGACTGGCAAATCCCCCGCCAAACAGCATCCAAGAAATCCACCAAGGCCATCAAGGAAAAACGCGCCGACAAGAAGGCCCTCGCAGCACCCCCAGCTCAGGAGACAAGGCCACCTCAGCCAAGTCGATAGTTTGCGTCTATCGACAAAGCGAAAGAATGCCAAAACCTGCGGGCGCTGAGCTCCCTGACTCTTATTTCAATCTCCGGGCCGTGGACCTCCCCGGCGTCACCGCCGACACCAGCGGCCCCGCCGTGCGGATCCGGTAAAGAGATGACGATGCGAAACTGCTTTCCGCAGGCCTTGAAGGCGATGGCGCTGAGGTTGCCTCGTTGGCTGGAACGGACGTCGGTTGCATCGAAGGCCAGTAGCGCCCGTTCGGCATGTTCCCGTGAGTCCCCAATGCTGAACGAGTCACCACGCGTGCAAAAACTGCGGTTATCAAAAGGTCCCATTAGTCCAACTATGCGCCCCCGCGCCGCTCTACGACTGCTTCAGCCCATCGGCGGGACGAACAAAAAGCCGCAGGAATGATTTTTGGGGTATTCCAAGTGCAACCAGGTCGGCGAGGCCTAGTGTTGGCTGTGTCGGCACACGCCGCGCAACCACCCTCAGGGGGTGCATGAACTCCAACCAGTCCAGCTCCGAACAGTTCATGCTGTACCTAAAAAGCCTGGGTGGTTCAGAAGCTGACGTTGCCGGACCGGTCTGCTGGGTCAGCGATGAGGACACCGTGCAGACCGTCGTCTCGCGGATGAGGGGGAGAGGTACGCACATGGTAAGAGCATTATGGACCCCTTCATTCATCAAGTCTGCGCGCAAGTCGTAATCAGCAGGCACGACGAGCACAAGACCCTTCACCTGCCGCACCTTCCGCTAACAAGGGGGCTATCTGCTGGATATTTACCCCCACTGATTCCGCCACAGCCAGCACTATCTTCCGGACGATCCGTCCGGCGGGCAGCATGGGGCCCCGGGTAGCTGGCAGGGGCCGATGTCTCAGACCAGAGCCGGGTAGCTGGCAAGGGATGGAATCGGCCGCTGCCGGAGACTTCTTCATATGGAGGAATTTCCCTGTGCTGAGCCGCTCGCGCATAGCGCTCCACGCGACGTGCTGTGCCTGCGGACCCCGAGTTTGGGTACCGGTTCCTGGTCGATGGAGCCCGCACCTCGGGCGGGGCAATGTCTGATCGGACCGCCTGGCGGATCTGCACGGACAACGGCTGGTGGTCAGTCTTCGGGAAGAAGCGTGGCAAGACCAAGAAGGCCGGCCCACCGGTCCACGATGACCTGTGCCGTGATCGACAGCAATGGCCGGACCCGGCACGAGTTCACCGCCGATGCTCCGAACCGGTTGTGGCTCTGGGACATCACCGAGCACGCCACCGCCGAAGGCAAGCTCTACCTGTGCGCGGTCAAGGATGATTACTCCAACAGGATCGTCGGCTACTCGATCGACTCACGGATGAAATCCCGCCTGGCCCTGGCAGCACTGAACAGTGCGGTCGCCCGACGCGGTGAGGTGGCCGGCTGCATTCTGCATACCGATCGCGGATCTCAAGGCGTATTCAACCGGTCGAAGCAACAGTTGCTATTGGGACTGAGCTTAGCTGGTCCGCGAAGGCTTCCGCTGGAATGCGCCATCCTAGGATGCCGCGCGGCCGGTTGTTGATGATGTCGGCGACAGCTTGGATCTCTGGGGTGCTCCAGCGAGAGATGTCGGTGCCTTTCGGGAAGTATTGCCGAAGTAGCCCGTTGAGATGTTCGTTGCTCCCGCGCTGCCACGGGCTCTTCGCGTCGGCAAAATAGACCGGCAGCCCGATTTCCTGCGTCAGAAGGGCGTGCGCGGACATCTCCTTTCCCCGGTCCCACGTCAGGGAGCGTCGCAGGTCCGCTGGGAGCGGCTCGAAGGTCCGGACGAGTGCGTTCTTCATCGTGACCGCGCCGTAGCCAGCTAATGCTGGCCCATTCTTTGTCGGCTTGACCAGTCCGTAACCCTTCTGCCGGGGCAGATGAACGAGCATGGCGAAACGCGTCGTGCGGTCGATCAGAGTCGCGATCGCTGACCGGTTGAGACCAATGATGAGATCTCCTTCCCAGTGGCCTGCGACTTTCCGCTCGTCGGCTTCGGAGGGTCTCTTCTTCAAGGTTGTGGCGTCGGTGACATGCGCCCAGGCTTGCTGACGTGTTCGCGCGCGTGGCATACGTTTCGTGCGCCCTCGGCGCAGATGCCACGCCTGCTGCCTTGCGAGTCCGCCTCGGCTCGGAACGTAAAGGGCTTGGTAGATCGCTTCGTGCGAGATCCGCATCGTTGGATCATCCGGGAACTCGACCGGCAGGCGTTTCGCGATCTGCTGAGGGCTCCACGCCCTCACCCATTCGCGGTCCTCCTTATGCGGTTTGTTCTTCCCGTCCCAGATCGGGCCGACCGGGCCCAAACGTTCTCCTCCGCCCGATCTGACGTGTCCGCTGAGCTTGTCATTGACGTAGTCGCGGAGGCCATCGTTCGTGATCAGCTTCGCGGTCTTGGGACGGCGGGCTCGTCGTTCGGCATGCCACTGCGCTGTAGACGCCTTGTAGTCCAAGCGATACGTTCTCGTCGACGCGTTCCGACGCAGCTCGCGCGAGATCGTAGACGGGCTTCGGCCCAGTCGGCGAGCGATCTCTCGCACCCCACAGTCTTGCGCACGCCACAACGCGATGTCCTCACGGTCGCTCGAGGACAGATACCGTCCGGACAGTGTCGGGGCCAGCTGAGGATTCACACCGCCAGCGTGCAGGAACCAGCGATGCGCGACGGGCTCTGACACGCCGGCCGCGACGCCGGAGTCCCGGGTCTTCGCACCGGAGGCGATCGCGACCCAGAACCGTACTCGGTCCTCGCTCCAGGCCACCGACGGCCGACCCGGTGAAGGGATCTGCCCTCGATACGCCCGTACTTGCTTCTGCCGATTGCGAACCGACATCCAACACCTCCGTAATCGGGTGTTGCTTCGACCGGTTGAATACGCCCAATTTCGGAGCAGGAAACTCGTCCATGCCCTGAATCGTCATGGCATGACCGGGTCGATGGGCAGGGTCCGGGCATGCGGGGACAATGCGGCGATGGAATCATTCTTTGCCCTCCTGCAAAAGAACGTCCTGGACCGGCGTTCCTGGGTTACCCGGGAGGATTTAAGGATCGCGATCGTGGCCTGGATCGAACGCACCTACCACCGCCGCAGACGCCAAGTCACACTCGGCCGTTTGACCCCCATCGAATACGAGTCCATCATGAACACGCAGGCCACACAGGCCGCGTGACTAACCACTNTCACACTCGGCCGTTTGACCCCCATCGAATACGAGTCCATCATGAACACGCAGGCCACACAGGCCGCGTGACTAACCACTCTCACCTATCCGTGCAGCAGACCCGTTCCTGGCCGGACACCGGGCACCAGCTGGTGTATAGGCCATGGACGCGGGGGCCGGTGTCGTCGTTCACGGTATGAGTAGCCATCGGATTCTCCTAAAGGCTTGCGTGAGCAGCCTGAACGGCCACGCAACTCTGATCCCTCGGCTGAAACCATGTTGACAACTTCTCTACGACGTAGACTTTACGGGTAGGTAAGAACGTCAGTAAGCTTCCATACGGGCTGCCTCCCTGACGCAATGAACAGGACGACTCTTACATGGCCACTTCCCCAGACCCCTTCAACAGCCGAAGCTCCAGGAAAGTGCCCCTGAACAAGGACGCCGTGCTTTCCACGGCTCTCGAAATCGTGGACGCTGAAGGTTTGGACGGCCTCACCATGCGCCGGCTTGGCCAGGAACTCAGGCGGGACCCGATGAGCCTCTACCGCTACGCGGCCAACCGGGCAGCCCTGCTGGACGGGGTGACCGAAGTCGTCCTGGACGAACTGACGATGTTTGCCGAAGAGCCGGACTGGCAAGCCCAGCTGCGCGGGATGGCGCACGACCTCCGGCTCCTGGCCCTCCGGCACCCCAACGTCGTAGCCTTGCTGGTCACCAGGCCCCTGTCCACTCCGCTGGGTCTGCGCCCACTTGGCACGCTGCGCCCCCTCGAACAAATTCTGGGACTGTTGATAGGTGCCGGCTTCTCGCCCACCGAGGCCCTTCATGCCTATAGGGCCTACTACGGCTTCCTCTACGGCCACATCCTCAACGAACTCCGCGAATGCATCGTTGACCCGGAGGAAAACGAAGCGCTCCTGCGCCTCGGACTGCACCGCCTCCCCGCAAAGGACTTCCCGCACCTCCGCGCCCTGGGCCCAGTACTGGCCAACTACGAGGGCGACGTTGAGCTCGACCAGGGACTCACCATCCTGCTCTCAGGTCTCGCCGCCCAGCTCCAGAGGAAAGACCGCTGACGCCGTGCCACGGGAACTAACGACGCCGTCATCTGCGCCAGCTTCACCATCGCGGGCACTAAGTCCCAGCAAACGGCTGGTTGTGTGGCACCGGTCGCACCGTCTGCGCCCCGGGATTCACCGGCCGTCAGGTCCGGGGCTCAGGGCTTCGGGGCTTTGAAACTTCATCCGCCGCTCCGGCGAGTGTCTAACACGTGAGGCCCGGAACAGGTAACTACCAGGCATCAGCAAGCCGCATGGCGTCCAATACCAGCACTCCTTTGGACGGGGCGGCCACACTGCCGGCCTCGCTGGTGCAGATAACCAGCGCCGCGGTCACTTTCGCGACCTAGTCTTGGTCACGACTACGACGGTCCTCCTGCGCAAGGTCCCCTGTGCGCTCAAGGTCGCCGGAGACGAGCACCGCCACCTCGGTGGCCGTCGGGCCCGTTCGTGCCGTCGGCCTGGGTCGGGGCCAGGATGCCGGTTTCGAAGCGACGGCTGTAGGCGGTGTATCCCTGGATGGCCCGCCGGACCAGCGTGAGCTGCTCCTCATTGTCATCCTGTTGCGAAAAACAACCCCACGCACCGGCCAAGATAGCCCCAATAAGCGCCGCTTGATCAGTTTCACCCGTCATCAGCACACATCGAATGGTGGCATCAGTAGCTGCGATAGTTCGACAAAGCTCGGTCCCCGAGCCATCGGGCAGATCATCGTCGATGACTACTAGATCCGGACTCAGCGCAGGGTTCCTCCGCTCCGCATGGCGAACAGACTGCGACTCCCCAGAAACTCCGAACCCGTTAGCCTCCAATAGCCCCCGCAAACCCCGCCCGACGAGATCTTCACCAGTCACGACGTACACGCTCCCGAAGGAAGGCGACGTCGAACCAGGGTGACGGCCAGTCCCCATATTCATTCCGTTCATTCGCCCTTCGAGACCCTAAAGGCGCTTCCTAGTTCCTGCAGCCACTCTGGCCCCACCGTGAAAAGGAGACCAGCTACCTAACCCAACAGGTATCTATCGAAAAGCGAACGAACTTGCCGACACACTGACAGGCTAGCCCTATAAGCAAAATCCAGCGACCCCGTCCGGGCTGCAACGGAGGACAAACCTGTCACTACTAGCGCAAAGCCACGCCAAGTTAGACGCCTATAGGAGCATTGGTAAAGACGTCAAAGAAGGCCACGCGGTCTGGAGCCCTTTGACGGCACGCCCTGAACCAACAGCCGGCCACGAAGCGGACGCCCATATGGGTGAGCCCTTACGAACATTCCATTCGGTTAGCCTTCACGGCATTCGGCACCTGTCGACACAGATTTCCGCGACGTCAGTCGTCGTCGTTGGCGGGGACGTAGGCAACCCCAGTCCGAATGACGTGGACGACGTCGACCAACAGCCGGACTGCCGCGACGGCGATGAGTGCAGCGACGAGACAAGCTGCAGCAGAGTCGAGCCAATAGAGACCTTGTGTGATGGCGATGACGGCTCCGACGACGGCCACAACAGCTGCGGCAGCGCCGTCCGCGACCGTGTCGAGGAGAATCGAGCGCATGTGCAGGTCTTCGCGGCCAGCGTCTGCCCCCAGGATCAGTGCAGCGACGAGCATGACGACGGCCGCGATTGCGGAGGCGATCAGGACCGGCCAGCCATGGACCTCGGGGTGCCCGAAATCAGGCGATAGACGGCTTCGGTTCCGACCCACACGGATAGGGCCAACAGCCACAGTCCATTCACCAGCGCGACCCACGTCGTGGCTTTCTCGTTGCGGTGGTGATCCCGGAGGTAGATCGCCAGCAACCCAAGAGCGAGTGCAACCGAATCGGCGAAGAAGTCCCCGCCCTCTGACAGCAACCCAAGGGAGTTCGACGCGAAGCCGGCGATCACAAGGGCGCCGATCATAGCGGCATTCAGCAGAAGGACGAGGCTCACACGGCGACGCTGGCTCACGACCTCAGAGCCTAACTGGGGCATCAGAAACCGCAAAATTACACCGCTCCCCGATCTGGGCGCGAAGACTGTGAAGACCTGAAACCCTGAACTTACGCCTGTAGGAGCCTAGTGGACGAGGTCAAAGAAGGGCCAGGTTTCCGGAGCAATGAGACGGCGCGCCGTGGACACTATCCCCTGCCAAGACGGGACGCCCGAACACCTGTTTGAAACGAAGCGGATACACAGCTGTGCTGAATTATCCACGGCAGGTTGGTACAGTGGGCCTGTCCCCTGGTTCGCCCCCAATCCGGCGGGACTTTCTTGTCCGGAGGCGCGCCGGTCTCGTGCCGCAGGCTCTCAGACAGGCACGGCATCGAACCGAGTGTGTGCCGCGGTACTCGTCGACAAAGACCATAAACCAGATCGGCCTCGAGTTCGGCGCGCAGCTGTTCGCAGGGGTCAGCGTCCCGGCCCACACATACAGGCATCCCGTTGCTTCTTGGTGCGGTTCTTGACTGCATGACTTGCTTTGACAGCTATGCGGTCAAAGCTGGATTCTTCGCCCTAGCGTTCGGGGCCGGAGAGTCCTGGGGCTGCAGTTCCGTCCACGATTGCTTCACACGGCCGGCGGGCCAACTGCCGGCATTCCGAGGACGCATTTGTAGGGCCTTGCGCGTATGCTGGGTGGAGGGTGATCCAGACCGTGCAGTCCGAACGTCGGCTGCAGCGTTGCCCGTTAGCGATACGGGGCACAATCATGGCACCCACGTCCACCGCTGAGCGCTCCAAAGCACGCGTAATTCAGCCAAACCGCGTTGTCCAGAGCTACTCAGAGCTTTTGAAAAGCGTGAAATCCGCAGGCCTCCTCGAGCGTCGCAGCGGCTTCTACATCTGGGTTTTTGTGGCCCTGATCCTTCTCATGGCCGGAACATGGCTCGGGTTCGCCTTGATCGGCGAGTCCTGGTACCAGCTCCTAATCGCGGCCGCCGTCGGCATCCTCTGCACGCAACTGAGTTTCCTGGCCCATGAGGCCGGACACAAGCAGATCTTCGCCTCACGCCGCGCAAACGACTGGTCAGCCCGAATCCTCGCCACTGGAGTGGCCGGCATCAGCTACTCGTGGTGGGAACAGAAGCACGGCGCACACCACAACCACCCCAATGTCATCTCCAAAGACCCTGACCTCCAAAACAACGCCCTGGTCTTCCACGAAGATGCCGCAGCCGAACGAAAGGGCCGTCTGGCGTTCCTGACGAAGAAACAGGGCTGGTTCTTCTTCCCCCTCCTCACACTGCTTGGACTGAGCCTCCAGTTCGACTCCTTGCGCTTTGTCTTCGGCAATCCGAACGTTCGCCACCGCTCGGTAGAGGCGCCTATCCTCGTAGCGAGGCTTAGCGCCCTTCCCGTCCTGGCCTTCACTTTCCTGCCCATCGGATTGGCCTTTGCCTTCCTCGGCGTCCAGATCATGGTCTACGGCTTCTACATGGGGGCCTCCTTCGCGCCGAACCACAAGGGCATGCCCGTCCTTCCGAAAGACAGCCGGGCAGACTTCCTCAACCGGCAAATCCTGACCTCGCGCAACATTACCGGCGGCCGCTTCATGGACTTCCTTCTCGGCGGACTCAACCGTCAGGTGGAGCACCACCTGTTCCCGGACATGGCGCGGCCCCAGCTCCACAAAGCAGCAGCGATCGTCCGCGAATTCTGCGCCAAGCACTCCATCCCCTACACCGAAACAACCCTGGTGGAGTCCTACAGCATCGTGGTCCGATACCTCAATGACGTGGGCCTGGCAGCCGGCCGCGGCTTCGACTGCCCCGTAGCCTCGACGCACGGACGCTTCTAGACGTTCCACACCCGCGTGCACCACGCATGCAGGGCAGCAAGAAGCTTCCCAGTCGCCGGAACGTGGAGTCCAGCCCTACAGGCGACAGAACGCAATGGATTTCGCCGGACACTCCCCCAAACGGCGCCCGGAAGGTATCAACAAATGGTGAAACGTGCAGGCACAACCGGACAGGGCCGCGGCGTTGGAACTGTGATGAGCACGGTCTGGACGCCCTGAGCATGCGGCGCCTCGGGCAAGCCCTGGGCCGCGACCCGATGTCCATCTACCGGCACGCCGCCAACCGGAACGAACTTTTGGCCGGCGTCGCCGAACTGATGCTCGACGAGCTGGAAGTGTTTCCCGACGATACGAACTGGCAGGAGCAGCTGCGCCGGATTGCCCACGCGCTGCGCCGGGTTTGCCTGCGGCACCCCAACGCCGTGCCCCTGCTGGTAACCGGACCGCTGTCCACACCCTTGGGCCTGCGCCCGGCCGGGACCCTGCGTCCGCTGGAACAGGTCATGGGGATACTCATCGGCTGGATCGGCGCACGGGAAGCGACCCGCGCCCTGATTGCCGCCTCCTCCACATGGCTCGAGCCCCACCTCGTACCGCGCTTGTACGGTCTGCTCGTAGACGCAGCCGTCTCCCCAGGCCACGCGGTCCGGATCATCGAGCGAGCCGATTCGGCGATGACCGAAAGTGGCGCCTGCCCGCCATGTTCCATAGGCTTCCAGGTCGCCGCAGCAATGAGCTACGCAACGGCAGGACGAGAAGACGCCGCCAGCTGCAGGCTCGCCAAAGCCGAGCAACTGGCCGGCATGTGGCCAGGCGGACCATGGCACGCAGCCGTCTGGGAAACACGTGGACTGCTTCGTCTCGCAGAGGGCCACGATGATCAGGCCAACGCCCTGTTTCATGAAGCTGCGGCGACCTTTGCCGAGCTGGGGAGGCTCCCGGACGAGCTGCGCTGTCTAGCCCGTGCAGCACATAGGTCAACGCCCACCACGAGCGGCTGAACCCTCACTGATGGTCAGCCTCCCCGCCTATTCGCTATAACTGTTAGTCCGCCGAAGAACCACCACGGCAGGACCGTGATAGCGTCCCGCAGAGTGGTGTGGCGGGCCGTCGAAAGACGAGGATGACGGGAAGGTGTCTGACATGGTGGGCAGGAGAACGGGGGGACTTATGCGTCGCGGATACGAGGCTTTCACGCATTGGCTATGGCCACGCTTTCCGATATTTTGCCGAGGATGAGATTCGGTATGGCGCCGGCAGTGCGGGAGTACTTCGACGACAGTGCCATGGTAGACGAGTTCTGGACCTGAGCTTGAGCCTGGCTCCTTGCCGCCTGACTAGGCGGCAGGCCGGTCTTCGAGCCGCTTGAGGCCTTTGCGCAGAGAGGCTGCCACGGGCGCGCCCCGGGTTACTACGATCATGAACGTGGCAATGCGCCCGGCAATACTTGTGGGCTGCCGGTTCCATATAACGTGGATCCGTGACCCGCCGCCATCGCTTGGTTTGATCCGTGCGGTGACGTAACTGCCCGGTGCGCAGAAGTTGCTGTCTTGCACCGTCCAGGTGACGGCATCGGGAGTTGACCAGTCGTAGTGTTCCTTTGCCCAGATCGGCCCACCGGGGGCTTTGCTGCCCTCCCTGATATCCGCGGAAGTCTCTCCCACCTGGTAGACCTCGTACATCGGCGGGTAAATCCCGGGCCAGATCTCAGGCCGGCGAGGGCTGAAGTCCAGCAATGCTGCCCGTACTCGTTCCGGCCCCACACGGGTATCCACGTCCATTTCCACCCTCGGCATGCCCACTCCTTCCCTTGATGCTTCCAGTGTCAGCATTTCCGGCGGTTTCACAAGGCCCGTTGCTGGTCGAGAACCCGAACATCTTGCCCACCGACTTGCCCTGAATTGCAGTAATCCGGCACTGATTTTTCAGCTCATATATCCCATCGAAATTCTATTCATTCCAAGAAATCAACGCATGGGTGTAAGTCTTCGAACCTCCGGTCGCCTCGCCGTTTCGGGTGCCATGTATGAACCGTGCTCATTAAAGATGACACCGGTGGCCAGCCACCCATGCTCCACGGCGAGGCCACAATCATCGTTACGCGCACACCAAGGCCGAAGTGCCCCGGGACATCCTTGTTCCCGTAATAGGTCGGGCTGCCGTCGTATCACTCCCCCGCGGTCGAGACCGTGGACGCACCCGGGATCTGCGGGGTGTTCGGCTGCGGCGAGACGATGTGGTCGAAGAACCCGTCATTCTCGTCATACGTGAAGAGCACCGCTGTCTTGCTCCACACCTCAGCGTTGGAGGTAAGGATGTCCAGGACGCTCGCCGCGTACCAGGCGCCGAACTTCGGCGGCCAGTTCGAGTGCTCCGTGTAGGCCTCCGGGGCCACTATGTAGGACACGTGCGGAAGCTTGCCCCCAGCAACTTCCTCCCTGAGGATCCGGAACAGATCATCACCGGCCTTCGCGTTCGTGCCGGTCCGTGCCTTCTCATACAACGGGCTTCCCGGTTTTCGCGTCCTGGTACTGCTTGAAGTACAGCAGCGAAGTGTGGCCCTGCGAGGCGAGTACGAACTCGTTTCTGAAGCGGATGCTGTCGGCGGGAACCACCTTCGCGCAGTCAGGATCGGTCAGAGCCAGGGCCGTGGTCCCGGTCGCGCCGGTGTTCGCGACGGATGCTGTGGCGTTGTCCGCGAAGACCGGGGCCAGTGCGGCTGTCGAACCGCTCAAGGCCGCCTCGTACACGGCAGGCCCGGTGGTGTCGGCCGGATTCGAGGCGGTGATGAAGATTTTGCCATGGTAGATCGCGGCGGTGGCCATCCCGCCGCCCTGCGTCATCCCGGTGTAGGCGAAGTTCTTCACCGCGGTGCTGCCGGCGGCCGGTGTCACGGTGTGGAAGGAGGAGTTCCCGTCCTCGTTCGTCGTCACCAGCAGCCGCTGGCCGGCGTCGTCAGCGTGCAGCCCGTCGATCTTGCCCTTGATCGTCAAGGGACGCGCCCGGCATTCCGTCCAGGGAGTATTGCTCGATCGTGCTCGTTCTGGAACGCCACGTAAATGTTGTTGCCAAGGCGTGTGATGTCATCCGGCTTACGCTCGCCGCCCACGGCAGCGAACGTCTTGACCGTATAGGGCTACACCGGGGCGGCGACGGCCGGGACGGCCGTGCAGCTCAGGAGGGCTGCTGCGGAGAGCGCAGCGCCGAGCAGGAAGGGCTTGCGGGAAAGTCTGATGTCCATGGCCCAATTCCTCAGTGTCATAGGTCGATTCCCCATCGCGACCATCCTCCGCCCACCGCATGGACGCAAGGTTGCGGGGAATTAACGGAGCACGGCCGCCCGGTTGGAAACGTCCAGCACAATGGCTTGGCCCTGAACTACAAAGCACGCATGGCCGCCCCATAGTTACTAGCGTCCTAGGGCTCGTCCGAGGAGCTCACCGGGAATCAAAGTCCGGCTTTCCTGCACCGTCTGACCGGTCGGCTCAACGACCTGCCGCCGAACACGTGGACAGTCCGCATACCCCATGCCTCCCACCTCATGCACGAGGAAAACCACGCACGCGTCAAGAGGGCGATCATCGATTTCCGCACCGCTCAGACGCGTGCAACAAGCTAGACCCGGGACCGGTCAGGACGGAGCTGGCTGACCGGCGGAGGGTTTGATGTTCTGATTGGAGCTGAAAATGTTTTCAGGGTCGTATATGGCCTTGATCTGCGCCAATCGCTGGTAGCCGTTGCCGTAGGAAGCCCGGATCCGGGCCTCCCCCTCGTCGTTGTGGAGGAAGTTCACATACTCTCCGCCGGTGGCGTGCGGTTCCATCGCGGCGAAGTACTCCCTGCACCAGCCTATGTCGACATGATCCTGGCCCCCTGCCGGCCACGCGGCGTTGATGTTCATTGCGTGCGCCGCGTCCCTGCCCGACGCTGCAGAGCCGCCCACAGGTCCGTCGATCATGGCACCGCCCATATGAAAGAGCAGCGTGTAGGACGCGGGCGAGTTCTTGGCCCATGAGCGCTCCACCAGAACGTCAATGGCGTCCTCGGTCAGCGGCGGAAGGTAGTGGGACTTCCAGTAATAACCCCAGTGGTGCGGCACACTTGCATCGAACATCGACTGATGCTCGACATACGGTTTACGCCTGACCAGGTCCGCCGCGGGAGGCCCGAATTCCCGGAGCGGCCGCAGCAACGCTTCCCCATCATCAAGGTCACCGGAATAACAAGGAATCACCAAAAGCACATCTGTTCCGCGGAGGTCCTCCGGGACCCACTCCAGCGCCGGCGCGGTCCGCAGGTTCAGGTACACCGCGAGCTCGTCCGGGGCACCGGCAATAAACTCACGATAAAAGGAAAGCACCTCGCGCCTGTTCGGCCTGAACAGGATTGGACCGGCCAGCACAGTCGGGCCCAGCTTGTGGAGTCCGAACTCGAACTCGGTCACGATCCCGAAGTTCCCGCCCCCGCCCCGGACCGCCCAGAAAAGATCCGCGTTCTCGTCCGCAGCCGCCCGGACCCGATCCCCGTCTGCCAGCAGCATACGGGCAGAGAGCAGATTATCCGAGGTCAGGCCCCACCGGCGGCTGAGCCAGCCGAACCCTCCACCGACGGTCAGCCCGGCAACTCCCGTATGCGTCACGATCCCGCCAGGCGTAACCAGACCATGCGCCTGCGTCCCAGCGTCAACATCACCCCACAGCGCTCCGGGCTGGACCCGCGCTACACGGGCACCCGGATCGACCTGGACACCGCGCAGCACGGAGAAATCGATTACCACCCCGCCCTCACACAAAGCCGAACCCGAGACATTGTGGCCGCCTCCCCTGACAGCCAGCGGCAGGCTCTCCCGGCGCGCGTATGCCAATGCCACGGCCGCGTCCTCCACACCGCGGCAGCGCGTGATCAGGGCAGGGCGCCGGTCAATCGCACCGTTCCAAATCCGCCGCGCTTCCCCATAATCGGGATCCTCCGGCGCTAGAACCGCACCCTGAAAACCATCCAGAACAAGACTCATAAAGGCATCATCACCCCACACCGCTCCCACTGGCAACGACAAATCTTGAACCGCGAACCGGAAACCCGACCGAAACCCACTACAGCCAAAAAGTCCTGACGCGTCTTGGAATACAACAGCTTTACAAGACGCCACCAGGCCTGTCCGGACTGTCCGATAAACAATGTAGATGGAGTTGCGGCTACGGGCGGGTCTGACTTGCTGATTAACTGACGTGCTCTCGGGCATTGTCCTGACACCGACGGGTCGGCGCGTACCGGGGTCGCGCTCGTTTCGGGTGGCCGGACCGGGCGGGACGTGACTTCATAGGACCTTGCTCGATCAATGACTCGTCATTGTTATGTCCGCCCGGCCTGGCGAGGGCATCCCTCATCGAAGGGAGACCCCACCAGCATGAGCAACAACGCTCAGACGACGCAAGCAGTGATCGTCATCGGAGGCATCGACGCGCACGCCGACACTCATCATGTCGTCGCGCTCGATACGACCGGGAAGATACTCGGCGACCACCCTTTTCCCGCTTCATCACGCGGATATCGTGACGCACTGGACTGGTTGGCAAAGTTCGGGTTAATTGACAAGATCGGCGTCGAATCCACCGGTTCGTATGCGGCCGGCATCACACGGTTCCTCCTCGAATCAGGTGTCGATGTCGTGGAAGTCAACCAGCCGCACCCGCACCTGAGAGCGCGCCGCGGCAAAGACGATTCGATCGACGCTGAAGCAGCAGCGCGCAAAGCGCTCTCGGGGCAGGCCACCGCGATCCCGAAGGTCACCACGGGTGTTGTCGAGTCGATCCGTGTGCTGCGCTTGGCCCGGGAATCCGCGGTTCGTTCCCGCACGAGAACGATCGTCCAACTGCGCAGTCTTCTAGTCACGGCACCTGCGCAGCAGTGGAGTCCCGCATAGTGGTGTAATGCCACGGTGGTTGTCTGCGTCGTTGCTGACGTGAAGGCGGTCACCGTGTGATCCTTCGAGGAAACTCTCACATCCCTCTCGAAAGGCATCAACACGATGACCGCTCCTCATATTGTCGACCCGCGACCGTGCTCGGCGAAGCCCTGACCGACGCGTCCCCGGATTTGATGCGGCACCTGCTGCAGACCATGATTAACGCTTTGCTCTCGGCTGACGCCGATGCCGTTGTCGGGGCGGAATGGGGCGAACGCAGCCCCGAGCGCACCACCCACCGCAACGGCTACCGGCATCGGAACCTCGATACCCGTGCCGGGACGATCGATGTCGCCGTCCCGAAGCTGCGGCAGGGCAGTTACTTCCCGGAATGGCTCCTCGAACGCCGGAAACGGTCCGAGGCCGCACTCATCACCGTGATCGCGGACTGCTACCTCGCCGGCGTCTCGACCCGCCGGATGGACAAATTGGTGAAGCAGCTCGGTATCCACTCCCTGTCGAAATCGCAGGTGTCCAGAATGGCGGCCGATCTCGACGAGCACGTGGACGAGTTCCGGCACCGCAATCTCTCCGAGGCCGGCCCGTTCACCTTCGTTGCCGCGGACGCGTTTGACGATGAAGGTCCGGGAGGGCGGCCGGGTCGTGAACACCGTGGTCCTGATCGCGACGGGGGTCAACGGCGACGGCCGGCGTGAGGTCCTCGGCCTCCAGGTCGCCACGGCGGAGACCGGTCCGGCATGGAACGCGTTCTTTGCCGATCTCTGCGCCCGCGGCCTTGCCGGGGTGCAGCTGGTCACCTCCGACGCGCACGCTGGGCTCAAAGACGCGATTGCCGCGAACCTGCCCGGGTCAGCCTGGCAACGCTGCCGCACCCATTACGCAGCGAACCTGATGTCCGTGACACCCAAGAGCATGTGGCCGGCCGTGAAAGCGATGCTGCACAGTGTCTATGACCAACCCGACGCCGCCGCGGTGACCGCGCAGTTCGACCGGACCCTGGACTACGTGAGCGAGAAACTTCCCGCCGTCGCCTCGCACCTGGACGCGGCCCGGGCAGACATCCTCGCGTTCACCTCGTTCCCCAAGGACCTCTGGCAACAGATCTGGTCAAACAACCCCAACGAGCGGCTGAACAGAGAGATCCGCCGCCGAACCGACAGTGTCGGCATCTTCCCCAACCGGGACGCGATCATCCGCCTCGTTGGTGGCGTCCTCGCCGAGCAAACCGAAGAATGGGCCGAGGGACGCCGCTATCTCGGCCTCGACATCCTCGCCCGCTCCCGCATGCGCCCCATCGCTGACACCGGAAACGAGGCAGACACCGACACGATCATGGCCCTCAGCGCCTAAGCGAAGGATCAACCGTTACACCACTCCACGGGACTTGACCACGGCAGCGCACAACGGGTGTATGCGCCGTGATTCTTCTGGCACTGACTTCCTTGACGCTGGGGGGTGTCGGAGATCAAGACGGAACCCGGGATGTTTTGGGGTGGGTCGGTTTGCTCTTGGTTGTTGCTGGGGCCGGCTGTTGTGCGGTGTTTCTTCTGCGGGGGCACGTCAAAGGCTCTCAGCTGATATTCGCACCAGTCGGTTGGCTCCTCGTTACCTTGTCCGTGCTGACCGCGCTTATTGCCATATTTTTTGTCGTAGAGCTCTTGGAAGGCCCTAGTCATTTTTTCACTGTGGCGTATGAACCGGCCCTTATTGGAACCTGGCTTGCAGGGATGTTTCGACCCGAAGATACCTTCGCTAAAGACGACGCCAGGACGGCGAATGGTGAGAACGGCGCATCGGCCGTTGGACCATGATGCCACTTGAACTCTTCTTGACAATTGGGACACTCGCGCCAGATGAACCCGTCCGAGTCAAGCGGGAACTCTACAGAGACCTCCATGGCGTCTACCTACCACAACCCACCCAAGGGTGTTCGTGGAGTGCAAAGAGGTGCCGGGCCGTATCCCCGCACGCCGCGTTGGACGGGTTTTGCGCACTCTGGGCAGGAGGTTCTGTATGTTCCTCGGGACAGCGCCTAGCTTGGGTTGGCGCGGCAGCGTCTTTCTTCCCTCGGCCCGCTTCGTCGCTGGCCTCATCTTGCTGTGACCGCAGGTTGTCGATCGTTTGGCCGTTATTGGTGCTGTTGGACGTAGGTGTCGGGATCTACGTCCTGGCCGGTGATGCCGTTGGCGTGGGCTGCTTCGAAAACGCTGAACGCCAGCGCGATGGAGTGTCGTAGTTCCAAGCTGGCGTGCCGGCGGAAGTCGCTGAGTCCTTCGCGTTCTTCCTCAGCCATGTGGTCTCCGTTGACTTCGTTCACTTGCCCCACGGTGTCCCACCAGGCGTCGGATCCGGTGGCATGCTTACTGACGGCGGCGATCGCGTCACGGATTTCGTTATGGTCGTGGATCGCGTCGCTTGTCTCCTCCTCCGGTGAGGCGGCGTCATCACCGCCTTTGCCCAAGGTGAGTAGTTCCGGATAGAACAGCAACTCCTCGGCCTTCGCATGGACCTCAAGGAGGACACGCAGCCGAGACCACACCGCATTCAGGTCAGCCGGGGAGGCCTCGTGCATTTCGTCCAGGAGAGCGAACATGCGTCGCTGCTCGTGATGATCGTTCAGGATGACCTCTGTGATGTCCATGCCGTTTCCTTTCGGGCTCGATTCCTCTCCGGGAGGCGGGCCCCGCGACTGAGTCCACCCACGTCCTTGAGATGGAGTTATCAAAAACTATGCCACGGCCTCGCCTGATGGCCCCAGCGCCCCGGAGTGGTGGGTCTTCCGTGAAGACCCGGGCCCAGGACGTCGTCAGGTGGATACGGGCTGTGAGGATGATGGCCCTTGGCAGCAATGGTTCCTGCCTCGCCGGACATCGGTAGGGAAATTTCTTTCCTCATGGATACCGCCAAAATGGCTTTCGAGACGAAAAAACAACCGGCGAAGGACCACGCTTACGGACAGTTGACCCCTTCTCCGAACCGAGGCGAGTGTCTCACAACCCAAATGCCTCGATTCACTAGCCATACAAGACAGTGTCACCAGCCAGGATGGCGGCCATTTGTACCGGAGGGGGCAGCGGTGAGTGGAGCGCATGGTCAGAATTCGATGGTTTCGAATTCCAGGAGGTCTGCGACGCTGACCACGGGTTTACGGTCACCGCTGTGGTGTTCGCCGGTTTGGCCGTTGGGCCAGTTCTTGTAGTCCTCTTCCGTGGTCCAAGTGGTCACGACGAGGCCGTGATTCGGTTTCTGGCAACTGTCTGTTGGTAGTCCTCTTGTGACCCTACGGACGCCAAAGGCTTCTGTAGCGGCGGCCTCAACCAGCCACATTGGAGGCGTGACTTGGATGTAGCCCGGTCATGTCGTTCCGCCTCGGGAATACCATGAAGAAGCAAGACCACAGAATCTGCCACTCAACGAAGAAGGAAGGCGAGGCACCCGGGCACAAGAAAGGCCCCCGAAGGGGCCATCCGTGAACATTTGTGCACACTCAGAGGCAAATAAGCCTCTGAACAGTTAAAATACGTGCCCGAGGTGGGACTCGAACCGGGTTCCAGACCCCGGAAACACAGGGAAGTTCCGAAAACATGCCGATTACGGCCCGATCCGGCACCGGTACGGCCGAGTCCGACAGCCAGGGTGTGCACATTGTGCACACCCCATTTTTCGGCTTTTGAACCCGCTTCCCAGCCATGACCAAGTTGTTCAAACGTCCAGGAACGCGTTGCCGGGTCAGGCGATCTGGATCCGTTCGTCGCCGAGTTCAACCTCGACACGAAGCCGGCCACCGACCGCTTCGACGTATTTCCGCAGCGTGTCGACCTGCGCGCGGTCGATGTCGCCGTGCTCAATGCGAGACACCCGGTTCTGGCTGACGTGCAGCCGTGCAGCCAACTCGACCTGCGTCAACTCCGAGGCCTCGCGGAGCTCCCGAAGCCGGTAAGCCCGGACCTCATCGAGCAGATGCTTCTTGCGGGCGTCCACAGCAACCCGGTCAACAGGCCGCTTGGCCAGCATCTCTTCGATAGTCTTTGCCATCACGATCCTCCTTTCAGAATTCTCAGATGATCATCGAACAGGTCATCCGCAATCGGGATGTTCGTCTTGTACCACTTGCTCCAGTTGCCGGCCTTGTCACCTGCGACAAGCAGGATCGCATGCCGTTCAGGGTCAAAGGCGAACAAGATCCGCAACTCCGACCGGCCACTCGACCCCGGACGAAGTTCCTTCATGTTCCTATGCCGCGAACGAACCACCGTATCGACCAGCGGACGGCCAAGCTGCGGCCCACGCTCAGCAAGTAGCTCCAACGCGGCGATCACCTGCTCGTACGAGTCCTGATCGAGCGCGAGCAGCCACGACTCCACCAACTCTGCGTCAACATTCCACACCGACCCATGCTACAACCCACAGGTTCTACAACTCAAGAGCTATACCCTCGACCCAGCACTCTGAATTTAGATGCCAGCGTTCACACGATTCAATTCCGCACGATGGTCCAGCGACGGCCATCACTGTTGTTCGTATCGTCGTTGCTGTTCAGCAGGAGGGAGCCCGCCCCGTCTGCGCCAACCGTGCCCCCGTAGGAGCCATCCTCGGAGACAAACCAAGGGGCTTTTCAGCCTTGGCGGCAAAGCAAACTGCGTCGCGCTTGGCACAGGGGCATTCACGTCAGCTTATCTTCGCGCAGGCGTCCCGGCGCTTACCTCCGCCAAGACGGCTGTCGCTAGCGACAACCATTTCCGAAAGCTGTCCCACCTGACGTTCCCCGGCCACTACTGATGTCACATCGAGATACTATCTGGCTCCTCGAAATCGAGGTTGCATGAGGGGTCTGAATCCTCCGGTTCGAGCAACGATCCCGCGTGGGTTGATCGTTTCTCGGGGCCAGCCGAAGAACGCGAGCACGCTGTTTAGCGTACGACCCAGACTCCGAACCTCGACGCCAATCCTCGAGCCCGACCCCGTCATCTGCCGAATCGCCACCAGGTTATTGCGAATGGAGCGCTCGTCTAGGCATTTGAAGCGTGCTCATGCATATGAGCAATGCGGTCATCTGCGCCCTCAAAATCGTCCTCGATGTCCGCGATGACGGCTGCCGTGCCGTAGACGACCGAGGCATCGGTGCCCGCTATTGCCGCTTTGTCCGCGTCAAGGAGCAGCAGGCTTTGCAAGCTCGCGATCTCGTCCCAGCCCGATCGGCCTTCTTCCGCTAAGTCCTTGGCGGTTGACAGGTCCTCCATGACCGCCGTGCCGATGATCGTCAACATCTCGTGGAGTGCCGAAGCGTATTCGGTTCCAACGTGAGCGGACGTGAGCTCATCGAGCTGCGCTTTGACGCTGACGAGACCCTCCGACGATTCTTCGAGAACCCGGCCTTCGTCGTCGGGGATCATAGAACTTCCGCGGATCGCAATAATCGCCGCGATCGACGAGAGACGACGAGCCAGCCGCAGATAATTCCCATACGGACCGGAAATCGGTGTCGCGCCTAGTGAACTTGCGAACGCGGAGGGCGCTTCGCGATTGCCAAGTGGGAGAACCCCTTCATGTGCGACCTGGAAGATCGAGGCACGCGGGAACCCCTCGGGCGAGCTAAGCCCAATCCATAGACAGCGGTCCGGCTGGTCACGAGCATTCCGCGCAGCATCCGCGAGGGTCGCAACGGAATGCAAATGAGCGAGGACACTTTCCCCTTCCACGACGATCGCTAGGTCTCCGGGAGGCCAACTCAACATCGTGTGGTCGGACCAGCTCGGGACGACGGCTACGGCGTACCCCGAGCCGGCGAGCGCGATTCGCATTCGCGCGGCCTCTTTCTGGAGAGCGACGGAAGAGCGTTCGGTCGCAACGGCGGCCGCAGCCAGAATCCTTGCACTTCCTGTGTGCCGGCCAGCCGCGGCTCGCATGGATGCGCGGACCGAGGTGTCCGCTCGTGCGCTGGCGGACGCGATCATGCGCAAGCCGCGGAGAGAGTCGAGCAGCCGAGCGCAGTCGGGCGGATCGGGGAGGTAGCGGTATCTGTCGAGTTCGATCAATGTGCCGACCTTGCGGATGAGGTCGTCAAGTATTCCGGCTGCCAGGATGGGGCGTCGCTCGGCGACGACTGCCCGTGCAAGGTTGGGAATGACATGCTGGAGCAGCGACCGTACGACGGTGACGGCGGTACTTTCAACGGGATAGTCGCCGAGAGTACCAGGAACCTCGTCCGTGTAACCTTCGTCTGCCGGAGCATTCATCTCCGGAAGCAGTGCCGTTGCCGCCTGGAACCTGCGAACAGTTGCTTGTGGCATGGCTCGATCGCCCAGGTGGGCGATCGTGATCTCTGGGAGCAGATCGGTTATGTCCCCTAGCGCTGTGGCCTCAGCCGCGAGCTTGGATGTCACGGTGCCCGCGCCGTATTTTCGGGCTAAGGCTCGAGCCTGGGCTCTATTCTCGGAGACTTCGAGGCTGTGTGGCAGATTCTCCCGTGGGATTGTTTTGTCGACGAGAGGGTAGTCGCCGAGCTTGACCAAACGTCCGAGGGCATCGACTGCACTAACTTTCGCAATCATCGCCGTGGGGGCCAGGGCGAGGGCGAGCCGGCAAACTTTGACGACCGACTCGTTCGGATCCGGCTGTAGCTCCTCGTCGATGAAGATCCAGCTGCCGGCAACGCCGTCATCCGCGCGGTCCAGCGCGTCTAGCCACGGCGTTTCTGTTGCGATCCTCCGCAAAAGAAGTTGTTCGCCGCCAGCGGCCGTGACAGCGCGTTCCGCGAGTTCGGGTGCGGCGCGGCGTAACGCTTCCGTGATGTCGGCCGCGTCGTGCAGCGCCCATACCGTTAGTCGGGTGCCGATTGCGTCCGCGGCGGCCTCTAGGGCTGTGGGGTCAAAACCACGAAGTACGGTGATGGCCTGCAATAGGAGATGAATTGTATCGTCATCGGAGACCGCAGTGGTCACGAGTTCTTCGACAAGCTTCGCGTCGATCGTTCTCCACAGGGATTGGACATCCGGATCGGTCGGGACGCGCCGGAGCCGCTCGACGGCAGCGACAATCTCAGGCTTGAAGAGCTGGTCAGTGTCGGGGCGCGGCTGCGTGCGGGACAACCTGAACGCAGTAACAGCGTCACCTGCATCAACGCCACATTCGTCGAGGATGCGCCTCCAATCGTCGGCCCGCCGTCGCAACCCGTCGGCGCGGAAGGCCGACGCGACCGCTATGAGCGTTTGCAGTTCGTGATCGCGTGTGACGCGCTCGGTTGCGGCTTGGATCACAACTACGGGGTCGGTTCCGGATTCGAGCGCGCGTCGGAGGAATCGTGCGAGTTCGGAGGTGGGTACAAGTGCGACGGCGCGTCGAAGGCTCTCCCGCTGTCCGAACGGGTGGGCTGCCCGGGCGAGCGCTGAAGAGCGAATTTCGTGCAGGGGTCGTAAAAGATTGCTCGAGTCCTCGATGACTAAGTGCTCGTCGATTAGGCGACGGCTGGCGGCGGTGAATGCGCCAGGATCGGCATCTAAGGCCAATTGGATCGCATATGCGGGGACGGCGACCCCATATTGGTTAGCGCAAGATGCAAGGCGGAGAATCTCAAGCTCGAGGTACCGACTCTCGTCGGCTTCGCGCGCCCGGATTTGCGCACCGACTACGGCATCGAGGTTCTCGCCTTCGGTGAGCAGAGTGACGTATTCCAGAAGGAGCCCGCCTGCGCGTTCGGCTGGCTCCCTCCAGCCGGGCCAAGCGGTGAGATCGTGGGCCCGGTAGTCACGCCAGAGCTCCTCTGCGAAGGCGTCGTCCAGCATGGGCGTTATCGTGGCGATAGACGACAGCAGCGGGACCGGGAAGCGGTCTTCCTCGCGGATCGAAACAAGGGTGACCACGTTCGGCAGATCCGCGAGCCGCCGCAGCAGCCGGTCGAGTAAGTTAGGCTCATGGCGCCCAGCGTCGTCAATCACAACCCCAACTGGGGCATAGACGCTGGGTCGCAGGGACTCAATGCGCGCAACGAGCAGAGCAACAGCATCACGACCGGTGCGCCCCGAGGGTGTCAGCGAGTGAATTTGCTGCCAGCGATACAAGGTGCGAGTCTCGTGAACGGCGGTGTAGGCGAGCGCGCTCTTGCCGCTGCCGCTCGGCCCGCTGATGACCACTAGGCGGCGCGCCTCGGCCACTTCGATCACCTGCCGTATGAGGTCGGGGCGGCCCACGAGCATTCCGGCAGCGACATGCGAAGCTCCCACGTGCGCACCCTGCCGTAGGTCCGAACCGTCGCCTGGCCTCCCCCAATCAATGGCCTCACAGACCCCGAGCGACCTTGCTTCGTCAAGCAGTTCCAGATCGACAGTCGCGAGGACGTGGTCGACGAGGGCATCGATTCCGGCGATGTCAACGACTGCACGGTTTGCCGCAAGGCGATCTGCGTTTGCGTTGCTGGTCTCTCCGATCTGCGTACAAACCGCAGCCACGATGATCTCGGCGAGCGACTCTGGAATGCCACGGGCCGTGGCGACAATATCGATCGCTCGAGCCTGGGGGTCCGGACACAACGCGACAGAAATCGAGGCCGCAAATGCTGCCCTCGCTTGGTCGTCTCCAAGGAAGACCGCATCCAACTCGCAGGACAACTCCGGCCCGGCGGTTGAGCCTGCCCGCCGAGCGCTGTCCCACCTTGGTATCTGGATGCCGACGACGGGACGCTCAAGCAGCAGGATCGTCGCGGGTGGAAGCCCCGCATCCTGGCGCTTCACCCAAGCGGTGGCGACGGAGCGAAGATGTTTGCGCAGCTCCGTCGCCGGGAACTCGCCCGCGGTCTCGCGGCGCGACTTGACCTGAATGAAATGCGACCCGCCGCGGGACTGCACGGAAATGTCGTCGTACCCCTCCGGGGTCACCAGCGCGGTCGCCTCGCCCTCGCTCCACAGACTCAGCACAATAAGGGCCGTGACGAGATCCTGATAACGGAACCCGCGCCCGGCACGGGCGCCAGACCTTGAAGCCGCCCACAAATCGGCCTGCGGTTCGGTCGGAGAGTCTGGCAACGCGGACTCCGCAGACCGCGATCGAACTTGGTCGCCGAAGCGCTGTTGGGCCTCGCGCCGTCGGCGCGCTTCAGCATTTGAACGATCAGAGTTTCGACGGGTCACGTTTGGATGGTATCGGAAACGTCCAGCTGAATGTCCGCGCCCAGGTACCCATGAGCCGTCACTAGACCCTGTTCCACGGAATGATCAGCAAGCGAAAGCGAGGAGGCAACCGAAGTCAATCCGCAAATTCGCGTGGAGGAGTGACCTCGGATGACATCGCGAGAGCCCACCACACATCATGGGGCTTTCGATGCCCCTCGCGCTGCCTGTCTGGCCAGAAATGCCCCGCACCATCTCACGATCCAGGAAGCAGAAGAAGAGCCTTGGCGGTATTGAATTCCTTCTCACCGTTCCGTCGTTCGCAGACTCACTCGGACTTCTTCGAAACTGCACGCAACCAGTATTGATACTTGGCGAAGCCAGCCGGATCGGAATCTCCGTCGAGATCTTCGTCTCTCCGCTTACCGAACGCGACTACTTCGTCTACAAGATGACCTTGGCAGTTCTATCAGTCCGCCGTCATGCCGGATAGGAAATAGGACACTCGCGGCACATGGCGTACCCCTTGAGCAGCCACCCTGGACGCCGCCGAGAAAGTTGTCCGGCATGTTGTTCGTCCAGGTGATACAGGTCTCCCCCCCCAAGTCAGATCGACGGTCCGACTCCAATTACATCCAACACCTTGGCAAGACTTGGGTTCTTGGCCGCGCGGCCAAGAACGTCAGCCGCAGTAACGCGTTCGTCCCGCGCACTGTCTGACAGCTTGCCTATTTGATGTCGCTTGGCCCACGGTATGTCAGGATCGGCCAGCCCCAAGGCCGCCTCGGCGTCCGGATGGAGCGCAATTACGTTGACGCTGTTCGGCTCTAGCCCGAAGTCAGATGCCACTATCTCGATGTCATCGCGCAGCTTCTCCAGCATCCGCCCCTCTAGGTCTCCGTCCACTATGACGGCTAGACCTGCAACAGAACTGGAGACTTCGAGCATGAGACGGATTACCGGGACCATGTTCATTGGGCCAGAAGCAGGAACGAACACCACCGGGGCAGTTGCGCCGCATACCCGACGTACAGATTCGAAAAGCTGGACATCGGACCTTCCCTCGACAACTACCAAGTAGTGGCCTTCTACTGTTGAAGGTGCATCGACCGGAGCAGCCAACGGCAGGAACGGTGTCCCTGCGTCGCCTGCGGCTCTGAGTTTCCGCTCAAGTGCCTCCGCGACGGAGATCTCGTTCTGAACGATCGACCTCATGTCGTCGCCATCGGCAAGGATCAGGTTCAGTTCCTTTCCCGCCACGAGCGCGTCGACGGCATCCGTGCTGAATCCACCGACACTGGTGAAGAGCCCAAGCGTGCCGACCAGTTTGCCGTCGACCTTCCCCTTGAACTGATACAGGCTCGACGCAGGATGCGGATCGCCCGTCCATTTGGCCTCAACGAGAATGGTTCGGCCATGGAACCAGATCGATCCATCGATCTCCTCGCCCTTCGGTCTATAGTTGAGCCGTGGCGCAAGCCCCGCCTCGTCGAACATGGCAGAAAGGATGCGCTCCAGCATACGGCCGCGGTCCGCCTTCGCCTTTGGCGGGGCAGTTGAAGGAAGGGCATCCGCTTCGCGGAAGGTCTGACGCCAGTCGGACAGGTGCGTGATCATTACCCATTTCTATCGCAAATCCTCGCGCTCCGCCTTCGGGCATATTTGGATACTCAGACGCGAAAATACCGCGCCTCCGCAGGGCTGCGACAGTCCAATGATCGTTGATGCTGTGCTGACGCTTTACCTGAGTGACGGCAACGGTGCCCGATTCATCAACGAAGGTGAACTCAGAACCGTCGGCCAGGTCGGGATCAAGATCCTCTAGGGTGATGGCGCCGCTCGTCCTGGATGCACCGCAAAGCGCAGTGAACGGCCCAGGACAACTCATACGTGTTGCCCAGCCTGTCTGCAACCCCGCCGCCGGCGCTATTCCTAGGCAGCGACTTCGCGTGTACGGTGTCCCCATTCTTCATGGAGACCATTCTCGCTGGCGGACAGCGTCCCTTCGGTATGCGCTCCGTCGGACTCGCCGGTCGGTCGACAGCTACACAACATGAGCAGCTCCGCGCTCTCTATGCCAAGTCCGCAACGACGGGTTCCTTCCGGGCTGAGCGTTTACTCACTTTCCGCTCTCAGTTGCATGGTAAAGGGAGAGCTGAAAGTGCATCTGCGCTGGCGTATTCGGACGGCTCGGTAAGGCCGTGATCGGCACGTTCTCGTCCCTGTGAGCGATCATGCGGTGATTGCGACTCTAGAAACTGAGACCCGGAAGCCGAGATTCAGCAATTGCTGGCCATTCTGCATCAGATTTAGCTTGCTGAAGAAGGGCAACCAGTCGGTTCCTGAGCGGCTGGAATTGGCAATCACAGCGTAGGAAACGGAGTACTTAGACCGATCCACGAAGGATTTTCCGTCCGGAATCATCTCGAGCCAGATCGTCCTCTGAGGTTCTTCTGTTTCAGCTTCAACAACTTTCCGGAGCTCATCACGGAAGGTGCCATCAGCAACAAATGTCGTTGCCGACACTGCGCCTTGGGCAAAAAGATGACTCAGGGTGGCAGACCGCGTCTTCCTTTTGACATGTATGAATTCTCCGCTGGCCGAAAGGACATCGCAGAGCTCGATCCCGCTGGATGCTCCTCCTGGCCTCTTGATGCGCGCGTCAAGCAGGAGGAGGTGCGACGGCGCTGAATCGGCTAAACGTGCGTTGTATTTTGCCTCTATCTCTCCAGCCTTGGATTCGATCAGCGCCGTTGTAGGTCCCGGCAAGGAGGAGGCGAATTCATCGACCTTTGCCACTAATGAATCACTCACGACGAACCAGCGACCTTCAATCAATACGTGCAGTTGAGCTCCAAGTCGCTGCTCTGTCACTAGGCACTGATAAACGTTCCACCGAGAGTCAAACTCACTGGAACGGCTGAAGCGTACAGACACATGGCGGGAGCGCAGTCGCTCAATCGTGATTTCAGATTTTTCTTCGCCCAAGCGGCCGAGATAATCATCCAAGTCCAGGTCCTCGTACTCCTCCTTTCGAGTTCCCCCAATCCTGAACGCGTCGACATCCTCCCAGTCGATTGCTTCAGGCATCGCCATGTGCGTGTTGGAGGTATCGCCAGCAACAAGTTGCTTTTCAAGAAGACTGTTGAGTTTAGATACAGACTCTGCATCAGTGACTAGCGCTAGGTGATCGATCCACTCGAAGTTCGCTTTGTATGCATCATCTTGGAAGGCTTCATAAAGCTCCTCGCAGAGCTTTGGTAAATCAGAGGGGAGGATTTCTACGTTGAGGACCAAGGCATCTGAACCGGAAAGACGCTTCGCTAAGGTTTTATCTCGGGGCTCGCCAGTAACAGCGCGAAGCATGTCTCGAGATACGTCAACACCGAATGTGGGCAAGTCGGAGCTTTTGCTCGATTGTGTGTTCTTGGTTACCACCATGTCTTCAAACGTTTTGGTGTCGAGGCTACGGATATGACGCGGATCAATACGATTGAGAGCGACTCGAAGCCCAAACTGGTGCTCTACCTTGGAAGGATCTATGAAGCCACGTCCGTACCCGAAGGTAAGAGCGAAATGCCTGTCATTGGCCGTGATGATCAGGAGACCAGAGGCAGATGACGTCTTCACTGATTGCAGCGGTGAGGAAAGAATCGGCTCAACGAACGAAACCCACGCTGGCGGGTCGGCCCGGCGGGACGAAAAATAGAACTTCCCCTCAAGGCCGGAGGAAGCGTCAAGCGTTTGAGACTGCGGGCTCTTATCTGGCGCGATCGCGTCGTCTGGTTGCGAGACGTTCCGCAGTAGATAAATTGTTAGTCGCCTGGTTCCCATAAATCCCCCATGAATTTTTTCACAGACTAACAGTTCGACGCTCCTAGACGGCACCAACTTCCCCTGTAAAGTTGGGCGTGCCGCCAGCCGCAGTAAGCGGACCGCTGAGACCGCTAAATCGGCCAGGTCGAGCCCCTTGCACCCCCCCTTCCCCCAGCCTCTTCCCTGTTTAGTGGCCAGATCAGTGGTTCTTATTTCAAAGCAATAGAATTCACTGTGGTCTGTTTGAACGCGGAGGCACGGTCCGGCCGAAGTCACCATGCCCCGCATCGAGAGAAACAGCACTCCGCGCTTACCGCCCGGTGCCCGGTGCCCGCGACCAGCCATACTGATTCCCGACGAGCCCGAACTCGCCGACCCCCCTATTCGAAACGATGTTCCCCTCCGACGCCGACCGCCTCGAGTCCCGAAATTGTCCGGGAGCGGTTCGAACAACACCGAGGCGACATCGAAACAGTCTGTCTGCGGGGTGAAGAACGTTCGCATGATTGCCCCCACGTCTCGGCCGGACACCGACCGCCGAAGTGAGTGAGTCTCGGTTTACGCGCCGCGGAGCCACGCCACGCGCATGCGTACTACGCACCGGGACTCCCCTCCGGTTGTCGTTGCGAACATATTTTCCAACTTGGGGACATCCCCGCGCGAGGCTGTGTCGCGTACATCCATGGAGTGAAAGCAAACCGGATCTGTGAGTCGAAGCTGCTCTTGGCAGCGCGGCCAGGTTGTATCAGCGCGGTAGACGTAACCAAAACCCGGACGAGAAGATTTCACCCTTCGCTTGGAGCTATCACTGCAGCTTGAGCCTCCCGAAATTCCTTATATGCGGGCCCTGCCGTTAGCAGGATTGATCCAACTCCCCCAAACGTCAGAAGCGAGGACTCCCACAGGGGTGCAAACATTCGGGATCCGATGTCAAGAACTTCGGCAACCAAGGAAGCAGTGCCAAAAACCATCCAGTACCAAAGCATTGTCCTGGACGTCGTGGTCCCTTTGATGTAGTCGACCCGGGATAACGCCGACTTGGACAACGTGCTGGCCCACATCCAGCAGATACCCATAGCTAGGGCTGCAAGCCCCAACAAGAGCGCAGCTTGCAGCTTGGCGTCGCCGTTTGGTCCCTGGAGTACGCCGAAGAACACAGCAAGTATTAGTCCGACGGGCACAAGGTAAACCCACGAGGTTTTGCGGTCGTCAATCGCCTTCAGAAGCCTAGTCACGATTTACGCCCCAAACTCCGTATCCACATGGCGGTCCTTAGGGATTTCAGATTCGCGGCGGTCGGCAACGCAGGACCTGCGCCGACCTGGAAAAGGGATGAATAGTAATCATCCAGGTCCGAAAGCTTGTACAGAGAAGTCACACCATAAGCATCTCAGTCAGGAGACCTACAAAACCGGGAAACACGGCGGAGCCGTTATCCATGCTGTACCCCGTTCTGAAGAATCGTCAGGCCGGGCGCTGCCGTCTGCCCCGGGATGAAAGAAGGTTGCCCTCCTCGCCAGCACTGCACCGTCAAGCACAGCACTCAGAAGGCGAACCTGGTCAGCCATCCCACGCACTGAGCATTCCGGTGGGCAATCTGGCCCTACGATTACGTGCAGGACAAAGACTGGGGGACGGCATGGCAAGAACAGGTTCGAAGTCTGCACCTCCGGTCGAGCACTTTGGTGAGCTAGCGCGGCCAGGAAGGTACGGACACCGGCTGACCCGCGAGATGTACGCCCTGGTAAACAAGACGTCGTCAACCCAGCTCCCACGGGAGTGGTACACAGACGAGCAGTGGGAATCCCTCGCGTGGGCCTACGAAGATCAGGAGCACACCCGGCTCGCCGACGACTACTGCACGCGCCAGCGCGAGGCTGCGCTGGAGAACTTCGACCTGAACATGACGTTCTTCGCACAGCTGTCCATGATGAGCTTCGAAGAGGCGCTCAACGAGATGCTGCGCAAACACAAAGGCCTGCGGCCGGTCGAGAACCTAACCGTTGTTGACGGGCAGATAGGTGTTTACGTCATGGTGCTCGACGGGTACAGGCAGGCATATATCGGCCAGGCATGGGACATCCGGAAGCGGATCAAACGGCACTGGAGCGGCACCCAGCAGTTCGATCGGCTGATATTCCCGGACAACGCGACCTCCATCCTGCCGATAGATTCGTTCCGTGCCTTGGACACCACCAGGATATTCGCGGCAAAGACCACCCGAGGCGATGACCTGGAGCCGCGACTGGTCAGCACCTTCCCGTCCGACCTCCTGCTCAATAGGGTCCCCGGCGGCGCGAGAATGCTGGGCGCCAGGTTTCTTCAGGGCGAGATCAAGCACCGGCAACTGACTCCAAAGGACATTTCCGCGCCATTCGTTGGTGAGGTGGCTAATGCTGATTGAGCGTCCGGTCGAATTCGCCAATGAGTTCCGCATGCGGTGTGAGAAGTGCAACGCAAGCAACTGGCTCTCCAGCGAGGACTATTTCCGAATCCCTGACGCCATAATGACCTGCGACGGCTGCAGGAAAGACTTCAACTTCGGTCCAGCGGTTGTCGATCTGACGGACCCCGAGGACCCTGCATTGAGTGACGCTGCCCTGCCAGACCTCGCTTGGTACCATACGACCACGGATCCTGAATGGCCTCGGACGTCAAGGCCGCTGGAAGACAGTCTGATCTGGCACCTTCGCGAACGAGCCCATTGGCCGGAGGAACAGATCGAGAGATACCGTCGGCGTCACGAGAACCAGGCGATCCATTTGGGTACCTATGAGGCCGCCATCGATTCGATGCTCCGACGGATCCGAGACGAAAATGAACACCAGAAGTCCTTCTACCTGCACAGGGTCCGGCTGCGTCCCGACGTCAAGATTGAAAGTGGGTGGCGCAACGAGAACAGCGCCATAGCCGCCAAGATCACCAAGTTCGACCTGACGAACGACTACATAGATGGCGTCCGGTATCTGAACGCACACGAGGCGATCGGCAGCCTCTCGCTTGCCGTGATCCGCGAAGCCATCGAGTCGACCCAGAGAATCTCCGTGCCCATTCCTGAACTCATCGACCAGTTAAGGAGTCGTGTCGTGGATCAAGTACGCGCCTTCAGGAAGCGAGTGCTCGACATTCGAGCCGCCCAAGTCAGTAAACCGCCGAGCTTCCTGGAAACACTGCGTTTGCGGACTTCCGAACTGCCAGGCGGGTCGCCGCCCATTGAACCAATAGAGGCCTACGATGCGCTTTTGGAGATGGCGGGCTTTGCGGCCGACGAATATCTGGGCGGGCTGTCACCAGCTGCCCGAGACAACTTCCTGCGGTCTCTGCAGCGGCCTCGGCCCGTAGATGGCGACGAGGTGGATTTGGCCTGGCTATACAAATTCATGGGCCTCGCCGCGCTCCTCACCCGCCCCTGTGAGGTGCAGAAAATCCTCTCAGAGCAACCATGGCAGACTCCTCAAACAGGGTGACTACTGGAATTTTGGTCCGGGTCGTCCGTCAGCGGTAAAGGAATGATTTCGTGTTGGCCGGCGAAACCGCGGTGTCACCGGAACGAAGCAGGTAGGGCGGACAGTCCGAAACGGATCGGAGCCTTCGTCGGCCCGTCAGGGCTGACCGCAGCCAGGATCATCTTTTGTTTCTGCGCAGGCTGGGATGCAGCTCTCGATCCAGATCGCAGGATTGCACCTCCCATTCCTTCCACATTCGTAGAAGCTCCTCGGCCGGTTTTGGTCGCGAACCTGGCCTCATCCGAGTACAGGGGCAACGCGTCCAGGAAGGTGACATGTCACCCGTCCTTGAGTGCGAGGTCCGGGAGGAGGTAATCGGGCCGCCCTGTCAGGATCCAGCCGGTGAACTTTTGGCCTTCGATCAGGTTCCGTCGCCGAAGACGAACCGGCACCGTTTACGCGGGAGATGGACGCAACGCTCATCCGCCGCTCACCTGAGCCGGAAGCTGCGGGCACGGAAGAGCTAGCCCTGTTCACCAAAAGACTCCGTGGCGGCCGTAGCAAATTCTCTACGGTCCTCGCGTATGGGCCCTTATCCGCCACGGGTGCTTTGGCGTCTCATCGTTCGGTCATGTCGTTACGCATCAGCCGTGCAATGAACAGGCATGAAAGACGGCCCAGGCGGCAGTTGCCCCAGCGCAGGACAGTCCGATGAAAATCAACAGCGTCATGCCGTCAACGCCGACAGCAACCATGAACAGGTGGAGAACGCCAGCCAGTCGATCAGCAAACCAAGTAAGGAGGCAACCGGCCACACCACCGGCCACCAATGAAAGAGGCCCCCGAAGGGGCCCATCCGTGAACATTTGTGCACACTCAGAGGCAAACAAGCCTCTGAACAGGTAACACTGTGCCCGAGGTGGGACTCGAACCGGCTTCCACGCCCCGGAAACACTGGGAACTCCAGAAAACATGCCGAGTACGGCCCAGTCCGGCACCGGTACGGCCCAGTCCGACGGCAAGGGTGTGCACATTGTGCACACCCCCTTTTCGCCGCCGCGGACGACGCTCAAACGCCACTCCATGCGCAGGCCGGTCACCTTCGTTCAATTTCATGGACCATGCGCATAACCGGCCGACTTGACGGTCTGAAAACAGCGTCATCAAAGGATCTCCTTCTTCGAGCATTCATCGACACGGCCTCGAAACACCCCATGACCGGCGCCGAAAAAGATTTCCCGACCAAGGAATCAGACGGACTATGAATCACGGGAGCCGGCAATCTTTGCTCCGCAGCCCCGCCTCCATGGAAGGGATTTGCACCATGACGCCCGCCGGAGTGACCAGCACCCTTGATACGGAGGGTGGGCAAGATGACATCGTCTGAATACTTTTAGCTGCAGAGCCGCCCTGTGAACACACGTCAACGGGTCTAGCTTCTTTAGCGCTGATATCAGACCGCCCGCGGACCACCAAGAACGTCGCGTCCCATCAGCCGCGGATACCAAGGCCAAGAGAACTCCTTGCCTTCATGCTGCAAGAGATGCTGGTAACCGGCATAGGCCGTGATGTCGGCAAGTTGCACCCACTGGCTGCGATGGGAATGCTGGAAGACCGGGTCTTCGATCAAGGACCGAGTGGCCAAGGACTGACTCCGGTGCGCCGAGACATAGGAATCATCGCTGCCGTCCCCGTCCATGACCAAAATGCCCAGCTCCCCCGCCGCGGACAACCGTGCATCTATCAGCCGCACGAGCTCACCATAGACGCGGGCACGCTCCTTAGCGAAATGGCCCCGACGAAGAGTTGTCTGAGAATAGGCAGTCCCGATACCGGCCCACGAGCAGCCCTCCAGGAGCTGGACGAAATCGTCCATGACGAGAGAGCGCAGTTTCCACAGCCCCTTGCCAAAATCCTTGACGAGTTTCGCGTCGGACAATACCGCTACCGTTTCAATGATGCCGTCGTAATCGTCGGCGCCACGCACGCCCATGGTCCTCGGTCAAGGGTGAAAGGCCCATGGGAACATTCGTGATCACCATTCCTTCGGTGTCCATAGCCCGGGAGTTGTGGCGTCTGGGTGAACCAGACCTCGCAGTATTAGCGCTGACCCTGAATGCTGAACAAGCCTGCGACATCGGGATTAGAGCCGGTGGGCTTCATGTATCGGGAGAAGCTCAGGCGATCTGGCCGAACGGTCCCAGCGGCGTTACCTCGGCGGTGGCACTGGCAGCCGTTGAGTACTTCGAGGGTGCATTACGTCCGTGTTCGAGGAGCCGCCGCCTTCCCGAGAAGAGCTGGCCCCAAGCCTTTCAAACCAGGGAAGAGGATCGCTGGGCCGCACTACGTTCCGTGGCGATAGCGATGGACCAGCGAACACTGGGACTTCCGTCGGTGGCATGAAAGCTGGGTATTGATCATAAAGATTTCGTAAATATCCGGCGAAAAAGCCGAGAGTGCTTGGTAGCTTTGGAGTGCATCGCCACTTGGGACCCCCATCATGCCCGGGTGGCGGTGCTCCCGTCCCTTCTGACGTCGAGGGCAAAGCGCTTGCACGCCTGTTATGGTTCCCCATGCCCGCCCGTGTCTGCAGATTCTGCCAGGAGCCCCTTCCGGGCAGATCAAAGTCCCGTTTCTGCTCCAATGAATGCCGGGATCGCTGGGACTACATGCAGGTTTACTGATTCACGATCGCACTCCGGCCGGAGCCTTTCCGGATATCGACCAAGCCCGAACCTAACGACGCCATCCAAGGCGAGAGGCACGAGGCTCCCGGCTTCCGGCCGTTCGCCCGACCGAGGTCGAAGATGATCTCCGCCAAGGTCCTAAACGGCTTGCTTTTGGGGTCTGTTGGGAACCGAAGGTTGTGGCTACGGTGTGGGTGCCGTGGTTCCAGTGGGTGCCGGTGCTCCCGTTTGCAGGCCCGGGCCGGGCGAGGCCGGCCCGGGTGCCGGGGCAGTGGGAACGCCGGTCGTCTGACCTGAGCCGGTGGCTGCCGTTGGATTTGGAGCCGGCGCCGGAGCCGCAGGTGCGGGCGGCGCCGTTTCGCCCCCGGACGCAGGTGCCGTTGTCCCTGGAGTTGGGGTCGAGAACTGGCCCGCGGATTGCGTTGGCCCCGGGGAGGCCGGCGATGTTGGTGCAGTGGTCCCGGCCCCGCGTGGGTTGGCGCTGGGATCGGCTTGGATGATCTCCATGATCTGTTTCTTGAAGCCCTCCAGCTTCCCCTGGATTTCAGACAGCGGCACGTTCTGCAGGTTCCTGCCGTACTCGGCGATCTGCTGCCAGAGCGCATTCAGCTTGGCCATGCCCTCGGCACTCAGTGGCCCGTCAAGGGTCAGGACCAGCTGGTTAGCGAGGGCGTAGGTGAGGCACCGGACACAGTTGTAGTTGGCGGCGGCGGATAGATTCTCGGGAACCACTACGTTGGCCTGTCCTACGATCAGGACCACTTGGAAACCCACCGCCACGGCAGCGCAGTCTTTGCAGTTGGCGAAAGCGTAGGCCTCGTTGGTGTTGCGCACGTCCTCACCGTCTTCGGCCCAGACCAGGGCGAAGGCGACGTCGTAGACGACGGATCCGTCTTTGGTGTTGACGGCGAGGGCCTGGTTGCCGCCGTCTTCGGGCGCCGCGGGCTTGTCGAAGGGAAACACCCAGGACGGGGCCGCGGTGGTTGCGCCGGAGGCCGTGGGTGTCGCCGAAGAGGTATGCGGGACCAGAACCATGCTCAGCTGCGGCTCGTCCCGGGTGGGTTTGCGGGCACCTTGCGGCCAGAGGGCCACGGTCCGTCCGGCCTGGCCCTGCCTTAGGTCATGGCCGGCAGTCATCGGGAAAATCGTGGTGGTGGCGTCGGCAAGTGTGCCGCGCTCGTAGGGCTGGACCGGGCGGTAGGTTTCGGCGCCGGGCCACCAAGCCCATGCCAGGCAGGCCGTGACGGCTGCGGTGGCGACCATGGCAGCGGCGCGCTGCCAGGCCTTGCCCCGGGTCTTTTGCCACAGGCCGGTAATGACTTGGCGGCCCAGTCGAACCAGGATGTAGAAGATGCCCGCCACCGGCAGGGCGATGCAGACCAGCGAGAGCACGCGCACAGCGGCGTCCGCCAGGTCCCCGGAGGTCAGGCTGTGAGCCAGCGCGGCCTGTTGTTTCCCGCCGTTGTCCCAGGCCGTTCCGACGACGCGGGGCAGGGTGAGGACCATGGTGGCCAGGCTGAAGACCAGCAAGGGCACTGTGACCAGGACCCAGACAGTGACGACGGCGCGGGCCCAGGGCTTGAGCAGTTGTGCCTGTGGGTCCGGTTTGCGCCAAGGGATCAGTGACAACAGCGTCGGCTTGATCCGTTGGAAAAGGTCGGGCACGCCGGTGGCGTCGGCGAGGATGTGGTAGCCGTCGAAGCGGACCATCGGCATCAGCTGCCGGACCATTTGCAGAATCTGTGTCACCACTACCAACAGAAGTGCGTCAAAACCGGTAGCCCACCACAGTCCCATGATGGCCACTGCGACGATCGCGTTGAAGTACAGGCCGCCCAAATCCGTGCGGATCCGGCCGGCCCGGCCCAGCCGGTAGGAGTCGGTGACGTCTGTGTAGAACGCCGGCCACATCAGGTACAGGCCGGTGCCCATTGCACCGGGGGTCGCACCGCCGCGTCGGGCGGCCGCCGCGTGGCCGAATTCGTGGAAACCCGCAGAGAGTATGGTGACCAGGAAGATCAGCAGGACCAAGCCCGGGTTGGCGAAGGCCTCGTGCGTGGCGGACGCAAGCCCCTTGACCATCAGCACCCACCAGCAGATGACGAGGAACGCGGCGGTCACAGCGATGACGATCAGCGGGTTGAACAGTGCGGCGAACGGTGCCGTGATCTTTCGGGTGCGTTCGGGGTCCGTGACGGAGTAGCGGAACCGCATGCCCAGCAGCGGGTTGGCCTTGCGGACCTGGGGCTGAGAGCCATCGGCCAGCCGGAGCAGTCCCAAAGGGAGCAGCTGGGTGTCGATCAGGGTCCGCACGTTGGCGGCACTGACCTGCTTGCCGAAGGCGCTCCCGGCCTGCTGCGCGATCTCTTCCAGACCGCGGTTGCCGTCCACGGCCTCAAGGATCAGGTACAGCAGCCGGGTCAGCTGGATGGTCTGGCCGTCGGCGCGCCGAACCAGTGACGGGGCTTGCCTGTAGCCGGAACCCTTGGTCTCGCCGATCAGCTGGACGCCGTCGGCCAGCGCGGGCGCCGGCAGGGTGGCTGATGTTGCGGATTCCGGGGCAGGGGCGGACGGGCCGTCCGGGAGGGACGGCCCGCCTTGAATGCTGGTCATTGACTGGCTACTGCTTCATGGTGGACTGCTGTTGGGCCCCGGCTGTGGCGTTGCCGTTGATGTCCTGGTTGATGATGGCATCCTGATGGGCGCCCGCGATCGCATTGCTATCGATCGAGCCGATGTTGGCGCCGACTGCGGCGTCGATCGGGGCGGCAACGTTGGCGTTGGCGGCGACTGCGCCGTTAATGGGGGCGGCAATGCCGGCATTTGCATCGAGGTTGACGTCAACGTTGAGCAGGTTGCCGTTCAGGGCACCTGCAGCCCCTGCCGTTGTCGTGCCCAGATCCGGGGTGCTTCCTGCCGGGAGCACCCCGCCGGGGAGGGCCCCGCTGGTGGTACCCGCGGGAAGGGTCGCGCCCGCCGTTGCTCCCGCGGTGGCCGGGTCCGTTGTCGTCGGGCCGGCGGCGGGAGCGGTGCCACTGCCGCCTGCGGGCGCAGCGCTGCCCTGGTCGATGCCGCTGTCCTGCACGGTGTGGGCGGTGGCGTCTCCGGTGATGCCCTGGTGGATCAGAGTGCCCTGGTTGGCAAGCGCTTCGGATCCGGATCCGAAGGACAGCACGTTGGCAGAAGCGGCGGCGTTGATTGGGGCCGCGACGTTGGCGTTGGCTGCGACGCCGAGGTCAATCGGGGCAGCGGCACTAATGCCGAGGTTGAGGTCGGCGTTCAGGTCCAGGACGGAAGCGACTTCCTTGTCCGGCAGCGGGGTTGCCCCTTCCGCCATCAGTTCCTCGTTGGACAGCCCGTTGTCGGCAGATTCAATACTCACGATTGGCTCCAGTTTCCGGCACGGTTCCACTGCCCCCAGTGAGCGGTGTCCCCTTAAACGTGCCTAGCGACGGTCAATAGTAAGCATGATTACTAAATAATTGGTACCACCCGGTTCGCTCTGGTGGGACTTGAATAGCGAGCACTCCCCCTCAGCTGCGCTTACTCCACAGCGATCACGGACGTACCCGGACCTGGCATCGTGTTCAGCTAAAAGCCGTCATCGCCCTGATCGAACAACACCTCAGACGTCCGAGCACGCCAGCGGGCATCGAAATCCTCAGCATCCATGCCCCAGAGCCGGGCCGCGTAGTCGACCATCAGTGCCACCACCTCGCGACGGATCTGACGATTAGAGGCACGCTTGCACTCAGCAAGAGTCACATCCCCTGTAACGTCAACAACGCCAATGTCAGCAGGACCGACTTCTGACTGAAACTCCCGGCACGTTCTTGCCGCCGAACTCACCCCGCAGATCAACTCACGGTTCACTGCAAGGATCTCCTGAAGCTCAGAATCCAACGCATAACCAGCATCGGTCGGCTCAGGCCACGCACCGTCCCTCTGACGAATTAAATCCGTTCTACATTCCAAGGTCTGCGGGGACTGTGGAATTAAGGGTGTATCTGGCTCGACACGCCGGGCGGTGAGCCTGGCGGGGAGGAGCCCGATATGGCCGCGACACTTGAGGCTGTGCCGAGTACCAAGACCGTTGAAAAACTGACAGAAAAATCCGAGGTCGAGGCCGCCCGCGAACTGGTGAGGATGGCCAAAGAGCAGGGCCTGTCCCTGACCGGGCCTGACGGGCTGCTGAAGATGCTGACCAAGACCGTCATTGAGACGGCCCTGGACGAGGAGTTGACCGAGCATCTGGGCTACGAAAGGCATGACACGGCGGCCAAGGACACCGCCAACTCGCGCAACGGCACGCGGCCCAAGACAGTGCTGACGGAGACGACAGGCCCGGTGGAGATTGACGTTCCGCGTGACCGGGACGGCACGTTCGAACCGAAGATCGTCGCCAAGCGCCAGCGGCGGCTGACTGGCGTGGACGAGATGGTTCTCTCGCTCTACGCGAAGGGCCTGACGACCGGTGAGATCAGCGCGCATTTCGCGGAGATCTACGGTGCCTCGGTCTCAAAGGAGACGGTCTCGAGGATTACCGACAGGGTGCTTGAGGAGATGGCGGCGTGGCAGAACCGGCCGCTGGACGAGGTCTACGCCGCGATCTTCATCGACGCGATCGTGGTCAAGGTCAGGGACGGGCAGGTCGCCAACCGGCCCGTCTACGCCGCCGTCGGGGTCACCCTCGCGGGCGAGAAGGACATCCTGGGCCTCTGGGCCGGGACTGGCGGGGAAGGCGCCAAGTTCTGGATGAGCGTGCTCACCGACATCAAGAACCGCGGCGTGAGGGACAGCTTCTTCCTGGTCTGCGACGGGCTCAAGGGCCTGCCCGAGGTCGTGGGGAACGTGTGGCCACTGACCACGGTGCAGACGTGCATTATTCACTTGATTCGGAACACCTTCCGGCTGGCCTCGAAGCAGGACTGGGACGCCCTCAAACGCGACGTGAAGCCGATCTACACCGCTGTCAACGCTGCGGCCGCGCGAGCGGCGTTCGAGGAGCTCACGGAGCGCTGGGGTAGGAAATACGGGGCGATCGTGCGCCTGTGGGAGAACGCCTGGGAGGAGTTCATCCCCTTCCTGGACTACGACGTGGAAATCCGGCGCGTGATCTGCTCGACTAACGCCATCGAATCATTGAACGCCAGGTACCGGCGCGCAGTGAAGGCGCGTGGTCACTTCCCGACCGAGCAGGCTGCGCTAAAGTGCCTGTATCTGGTCACCCGATCCCTCGATCCGACCGGTGCCGGCAGGACCCGATGGACAATGCGCTGGAAGCCCGCTTTGAACGCCTTCGCCATCACTTTCAGCGACCGATTCCCGGCAGCTGAAAACTTCTAAAACAAACCGCCGGATACACCGTTAACGAGATAGTCCCCGCCATGGGACTGTCCGTTTAACGGTGGTTTCGGGATTGGCATTTAG
>NZ_JAKEEC010000031.1 GCF_021483235.1 Arthrobacter alkaliphilus
ACCGCACCCTCCTCCAGGCAGACAGCGAACCGGCCCGGCTCGCCGGGTACGGGATCGTCCCGGCCGCGTGGGCCAGGAAGCTGCTGGCCGGGAACCCCGGTAACGCAGACACCCGGCCCAGCCGGACAGAGCCCGGTCAGACCGAATCCGGCCAGCCCCAGCCAAGACAACGCCGCGCAGGACCGGACCAGGCATACCAGCCAAGTCGACCGGGTGAAGACCAGCCACACCAGCCAGGCCGGTCAGGTCCAGACCAGACAGGACCGGACGAACCCGGCCAGCACGGTGGGGAGCAGGATTTCATGGTCTGGCTCCGGCGCCTCTTCACTGCCCCAAAAACCGGGGAACTCCTCGCAGCGGACTCAAGGGCACGGTTTTTCCCGCCCGGGATGCGGCGCTTCATCCAGGCCCGGGACGACACCTGCCGCACCCCCTACTGCGACGCGCCCATCCGGCATTTCGACCACATCATCCCCTGGCACCAAGGCGGCGCCACCAGCCTGGCCAACGGGGCAGGCCTGTGCGAAGCCTGCAACCACACCAAAGAACTCCCCGGCTGGACAACACAAACCCGCCCAACAAAAACCAGCACAGCACAAACCCACCCCGCCACACCGCACGTCCTCGAGATCCGCACCCCCACAGGACACCACTACCGCTCCACGGCCCCTTCCCTGCCCGGAACGCCTGGACTACCCGGAACATCCGGACTGCCCGGTACACCCGAAACACTAGGTATACCCCTGAACGGCGGCCCACCCGGCGGCCCGGCACCGGAAACCGTGGACCTGTACTACTGGAGCCACCGGCAGTACTGGGGGCGCCATCCGGACCTGCGTAAGCCTGCCTAGGTGCGTCTGCTGTTCCTGCCGTTCGGCGCATTTATCACGCGCGCCTCGCCAAAATCAGGCCCGCAGCAACCCCGTCGTCCGGTAAGGAATGACCTCGCGCAGGAACATGCTGGTGGAGGTCCGCACGATGCCCGGGCACAGCCGGATCTCTTCGGACACCCTGTACAGGTCGTCGGGGCTCGTGGCAACCACGCGGATGATGAGGTCGGTATCGCCAGCCGGCGCGTGGCATTCGAGCACTTCGGGAATGTCGCGCAGGGCGGCGATCGCCTCATTCAGCCGGCTCTGATCCAACTCCGCGCTCACCGCGGCCGCGACGCCGCGGCCCAGGGCGGAGGGCAGCACGCGGCTGCTGTGCGGACGCAAAGCGCCCGACGCCGACATGCGCTCAAGGCGCGACTGGACCGTTCCGCGCGCCAAGCCCAAGCGCTGGGCGAGGACCATGATCGGCACCCGGGGGTCGTCGTCGAGCGCTGCAAGGATCCGCTTGTCCGTTGAGTCCAGTTCCTGCATGACGGCCACCTTCTGCCTAGTCGTCGAAGATCGGCTGGTCAAAATGACCAGCCGATCCCCATTCTTCCGGACAATTGCTGCCGAGGACCACTGTGACCCTGCCGCTTTCCGCCGACGAGGACTACTATCGCGCTGGAACGCTTGTCCAAAGAGAGAGGGTAGTGATGACTGCATCAGAAGGCGCGAATTATGCACCTGCTCCTATGCCGCAGCCGGTAGTCGGGCCAGGCGAATTCGTGTTCGCGGCGGTATGTCTGGACCACGGCCACATCTACGGAATGAGCGAGGGGTTGATCGGAGCCGGAGCCACGCTTAAATGGGTCTTTGACCCCGATCAAGCCAAGGTTGAGGCCTTCAGGCAAAAGTTTCCCCAAGCCATGGCCGCTTCCAGCGAAGCGGAGGTACTCGAGGATCCCGAGGTGCGGTTGGTGGCCGGTGCAGCGGTACCCTCCGAACGTGCGGATCTGGGTCTCCGGGTAATGGCTGCCGGCAAAGACTATTTCACCGACAAAACGCCGCTGACCACCCTCGAGCAACTTGAGGCCGTCCGTGCGGCATGTGCCAGCACCGGCCGCAAGTATGCCGTGTACTACTCAGAGCGGCTTCACGTTGAGGCCGCGGTTCTGGCCGGACAATTAATTGAGCGCGGCGCCATCGGCAAGGTGCTTGAAGTAATCGGCCTCGGACCACACCGCATCGGCGGCTTGGATACGCGTCCTGACTGGTTCTATGAACGTGATAAGTTCGGCGGCATTCTCTGCGATATCGGTAGCCACAATTTCGAACAGATGCTCTACTTCACCGGGGCTTCAGACGCGGAGGTCGTCAGCGCCTCCGTGGCGAACTATGCGCATCCTGAGTACCCGGAGTTCGAGGACTTTGGGAATGCTCAAATCGTGATGGACAACTGCACCACCGGGTTCGTGCGGGTCGACTGGTTCACGCCTCACGGCCTGCGAACGTGGGGCGATGGCCGAACGATCATTCTCGGCACGGACGGCTACATCGAACTCCGTAAGTACATCAACATCGGCACCGACGAGGGCGGCGGCCATGTGTTCCTGGTCAACCGCGAGGGCGAACAGCATATCAATGCAACCGGCCGGGTGGGCTACCCGTTCTTCGGGGCTTTTGTACGCGACTGCTTGGACCGCACGGAAAACGCCATGACGCAGGAGCACGCCCTCAAAGCAGCAGAAATCAGCGTGAAGGCGCAGTTGGCGGCAAGAGTTCTTACGCCCGCCAGATGACGGGCTCTTGAGCCTGCGAAAGGAGATCAACCATGGCTGACGCATCAGGGGTCCTGCGCATCTCGCCGGTCATTCCGGTGGTGACCATCGACGATCCCGAGAACGCCGTACCGCTGGCCCGCGCACTGGTGGCTGGCGGCGTGAGGATCATTGAACTCACGCTTCGGACCGATTCCGCGCTCACAACACTGAAACTCATTGCCGAGGAAGTGCCGGAGATCCTGGCGGGCGCAGGCACCATCCTCACCCCGGGCCAAGCCGAAGCGGCCGTGCAGGCCGGAGCGCAATTCCTGGTCAGTCCCGGCTTCACCCCCGCCCTGCTCACCTCGATGCTGTCGCTGGATGTCCCGGTGCTCCCGGGGGTCGCCACCGCGGGGGAGGTCATGGCGGTCATGGAAGCCGGGCTGGACGCCATGAAATTCTTCCCCGCAGGGCCTGCGGGCGGACCTTCCTACCTGGCCGCCATTGGCGCACCGATCCCACACGTTCAGTTCTGCCCCACCGGCGGGGTCACCCAGGCCACGGCACCGGACTACCTCAAACTGCCCAACGTGGCCTGCGTGGGCGGCAGTTGGCTCACCCCGGCAGACGCCATCGCAGCCAAAGACTGGAATCGGATCAGCAGGCTGGCCGAGGAAGCAACCTCCAGGGTCCAATCGGCAAAGTGACCATTCGCTGTTCGTCTCCTGCTGAGCAATTGGTCAGATTGACTAGTCACGCCTGAGTCCGTTGCGCCAGCTGCAGTGTTCCTGCTCAAATTGTGGCAACAAGGGGAAAGGCTACCGCCGGAACCCGCAGGCTAAGGATTCCCCGGTACACCACCCGGCCACCCGAAATACCGTCCCGCAAGGACGCAGCCGCTGAATGACTCTTGTTCACAGCATTGTCTTTCCGCACCCGCCGGCGTCGCCATGAAGGGCGGCCGGCACCACCATAAGAGCCCCTGAGCCACCGAACGCGTTGCGGTAGCTGAGGGGCTCTTGTGCTGCCCGGGTTGTGCTCAAAGAGGTTGTGCTCAGAGAGGCTGAATCCACACGGCGACATAGTCGTACTCGTCTTGAGCGACGGCCGTCCGCTCGAGCTCCACCGGATCGCCGGCTTCGAGCGCCCTGTACCCGCCCGATTGCTGGATGACCGAGAAATGTCCAAAGCATTTCTTCCCATCAGGAAGAACAAGTTCCCCCCAACCTTCCTCGGCTTTCCAGAAGGAAACGGTCGCCGTGACTCGAGCTGAGCTCAACGTTGATCCTTTCTTTGGAAACTAAAAGTATGTAATTCCATAAGTAAAGTCCCAGGTGCGGTTAAGGCCAACGAGGTCTGCTGGATCCTGCAGGGACGCGCGGCGGCGCATAGTCTTGTGCCATGACTTCCGCTGGCCGTTTCGCACCGAGCCCCTCCGGCGAACTCCATGTGGGCAACCTGCGCACCGCAATCCTCGCATGGCTCTTCGCGCGTTCCACGGGCCGCGACTTCCTGCTGCGCGTGGAGGACCTCGACCGTGCGCGGGCCGGAGCCGAGGAAGTCCAGCTCCGCGACCTGGAAGCCATCGGCGTGACTTGGGACGGCGACATCGTGCGCCAAACGGGCCGTACCGCGCTATATACAGCGGCCATCGAGCGCCTGACCGATGCCGGGCTGACCTACGAATGCTTTTGCACCCGGCGCGAGATCCAGGACGCACCGTCCGCCCCGCACGCCCCGCAAGGCGCCTACCCGGGGACGTGCAGGAACCTGTCGACGGCGGAGCTTGAGATCCGCCGGGCGTCCCGGCCGGCTGCCATCCGGCTCCGCTCGGAAACGCGCGAATGGACTGTGGAGGACCGGTTGCACGGCTCTTACACAGGCGTCGTGGACGACTTTGTGCTCCGGCGGAACGACGGCGTCACTGCCTACAATTTGGCCGTAGTGGTCGATGACGCGAAGCAAGGCGTGGACCAGGTGGTCCGCGGAGACGATCTCCTGTCTTCCACACCCCGCCAGGCCTATCTGGCCTCCCTGTTGGGCCTGCCTATCCCGGAATATGCCCACGTCCCCCTGGTGCTGAATCGCGACGGCGCCAGGCTGGCCAAGCGCGACGGTGCGGTGACGCTCGGCGAGCTTGCCGCCGTCGGGTTCTCCGCCGGCAAGGTGCGGGACGTGATCCTGGAATCACTCGGGTTGCCGGGAGGGCCGCTCGGCGAGGCCTTGGGTAGATTTGATCCGGCCCACTTGCCACGCGGGCCTTGGATCTGGAACGGCATTCAGCAATCAACCCTTCGGAAAGGGGCCTAAGTGCTCGCCTATGTGCTGACCCGCTACGGCGGCGCCGACGCAATGGAGCTGCAGGAGGTTCCCAAACCGGTTGCCGGTCCTGGTGAGGTCCTGGTCAGGGTGTTTGCCGCAGGGCTCAACCCCGTGGACTATAAGCAGCGCGAGGGAGCGGTGCGGGTGATCACCAGGCCGAGGCTGCCATTGGTGGCCGGAAGCGAACTGGCCGGGATCGTGGAAGCTGTTGGCCCGGACGTCACCCGCTTCTCCACGGGAGACCGGGTGTTCGCCCGCGTGGACAAGACCCTGCTGGGCGCCTTTGCCGAACACGCGGCCGTCCATGAGGACCTCGTGGCCCTCATGCCACGCTCGCTCAGCTACACCGAGGCCGCGAGCCTTCCCTTGGCGGGCCTGACTGCGTTGCAAGCATTGCGCGATGAGCTCAAGGTCAGGCCCGGCACCAAACTGTTCATCTCCGGAGGCGCTGGAGGAGTGGGAACACTCGCGATCCAGCTGGCCAAGTACTTTGGCGCCGAGGTGACCACGACTGCATCTCCCCGTGGGGAAGGGCTGGTGCGGCGGCTCGGGGCTGACGCCGTCGTCGACTATACGAAGGAAAACCTGGCCGAAGCACTCAGCGGCTTCGACGCCGCGCTGGACCTCGTGGGCGGCGAGACGCTGGACCAGACATTCAAGATCCTCAAGCCGGGCTCGAAAGTGGTCAGCATCGCCGGGATGCCCGAACCGCAGACGGCCTTGAAAGACCTTGCTGCCCCGCCATGGATCACCGCTCTGTTCTGGGCTGCAAGCTTCGGCATCCGGAGCCGTGCCAGGGAAGCGAACGTCAAATACCGTTACCTGTTCATGCACCCCAGCGGCGAGGACCTGAAATTCCTGTCGCGCCTGGTTTCCGACGGGAAACTGCAACCCGTGGTGGACAGCAGCTATCCGCTCGAAAAGATCGCCGACGCCTTCGCCGCGCTGGAGCAGGGACGCGCCAAGGGCAAAATCGTGGTGACCATGGATGCCCGCGGCTAGGCTGTGCGGGTGGATGCACAGACGATTGCCCCTGGATTCGAACCGGTAGCCGAACTCTTCGGCCGTTTCCTCAGCGAGGACCCGCAATATTCAGCGCAGCTCGCGGCCTACCACCGCGGCGTCAAGGTATTGGACATCAGCGGCGGACCGCACAGCCGCCCGGATTCCGTCACCGGTGTGTTCTCCTGCTCCAAGGGGGTATCCGGGTTGGTCATCGCGCTGCTGGTCCAGGACGGCTTCCTGGACCTCGACGCCGAGGTGGTCAAATACTGGCCGGAGTTCGGCGCCGAAGGAAAGGCCTCGATCACCGTGGCCCAACTGCTCTCCCACCAGGCCGGGCTCTTGGGGGTCGAAGGCGGGTTCACCCTGGCGGAATACAACAACTCCGAGCTGGCCGCCGCCAAACTCGCGCAAATGCGACCGCTCTGGAAACCCGGAACCGCGTTCGGGTACCACGCCCTGACCATCGGTGTCTTCATGGAGGAGCTTTGCCGCAGGATCACCGGATCCACCCTCCAGGAAATCTACGAACAACGCATTCGTTTGGTCACGGGCGCCGATTTCTTCTTGGGGCTGCCTGAATCTGAGGAGCCGCGCTACGCCACCCTTCGCTGGGCCCTGGATCCTTCCCTTCCCTGGATTGATCCCGCGAGCCATTTCGGCCTCGCGGTGAACTCGACGGCGGGCGAGATCCTTGACCTGCCCAACATCCGCGAGGTGCGGGCCGCCGGCCTGAGTTCCGCCGCCGGGGTCGCCAGCGCCGAAGGCATGGCCCGCGTTTACGCCGCGGCACTCACCGGACTTGCTGCAGACGACGGCCGTCCCGCCGTCGCTCCCCTCCTTAGCGAGGAGACGATCCGGGCCGTGTCGTCCGAGCAGGTCTTTGGTATCGACAGGGTCTCCGGAGAGACCAGCTGCTTTGGAACCGTGTTCATGAGATCGCATGCGCGCTCGCCCTACGGCAGCTACCGCGCGTTCGGTCACGACGGCGCCAGCGCATCTTTGGGGTTTGCTGACCCTGTGTATGAGCTCGCTTTCGGGTACGTGCCGCAGCAGGCAGAGCCGGGCGGTGTCGGCTGCCGCAACCTTGAATTGAGCACCGCTGTGCGGAAGGCAGTAGCCGGGCAGTAGGAATTATCGAAAGGGTAACGCGCCGCTTTCAGCATGGCCCGCCTATCAATGGCCGGGATTCTGCATATTGCGCAGGACCGCGGCGCGTCCCTCCCGTCTAAAGCCTGGCGTTAGACGCGGGATCGTCCTTGTAGGAAGTGGAAGATCAGGACGATCACGGCAATGACCAAAAGCAGGTGAATGAACCCGCCGCCGATATTGCCAATAAAGCCGAGAAGCCAGAGAACAGCGATAATGATGGCTATCCAAAGCAACATGACGGTCTCCCTTTTGTTTACGAATGGAAATGCTGATTCCACGCTCCGCAGGTCTGCGACCTGCGCAGATATCGTTGGTGCCCTCACTTTATGCCACGATCGGGTTCCTGTTAACGGGTAAGCAATAAGCGATAGTTGAATTCCATTTCACTAGTCCCGGTCGGGGAACTTATCCGCTCATCAATCGCTGCCGGTGCCTGAGTTCCTTTGCCCAGTTTCTCGTCTGCGACTGCCCTAAAGGTGAGGCGCCGGCGTCGAGCTCTGCGATGAGCGGACCCGATGCCTTGAGCGCGAGTCCCAAAACTCCTTCCGCGGCGCGCTCCGTCAGCCCCAGATTGCGGGCCCAAGCGAGGAAGTGCTTCCTCGAGATACCGCTCTTCTTGCCGCCAATGCCGAGCGCGAGCGTCTTGTCGCCGTAGACCACTGTGGAGGGGATGTCGTAGACAGGGGCGATCGTGTACTCGCCCTGCGGCTACTGAACCATGGACACGTTCTTGGCATGGAGATCGCCGTTGCCGCTGAGCCAAGCGAAAGCCAGCTGGATCGCCAAGTTCCGCAAGGCCGGCAAAGGTGCGGCACAATGCGCCGCGAGAGCCAGGCAGACTTCGTCGAACGGCACGCTGTACTTATCGGCCGGATATAGTCCGAGCACCTGGGCGCCATCCTCGACGGCGAGCCGCACCGCCGCGGCATCCGCTCCGGTGAGGCGATCGAAACGCTCCACGAGCAGCCCGGGCCGCCCGCCGACGTCGTGCACCAACTGCACGGAACTCACCGGGATCCGCAGCCTGCGCGCAAAGCGGAACATCAGGAACTCGTTTTCCACTACGAACGGGAATTCGGGGGCATTGAGTTTGAGGATGTAGCGCTTGCCTGCCTGCGCCACCGGGAGCGAAATCATCCCCGCCGACAACTTGTCCTGCACTCCCGCCAACGCCACAGGATCGATGAGGCCTGAATCGCCAAGCAGCGCATCGAAGTCGAGCGGCAGCTTCGAATCGAGCACGACGGCGGACCCTCCCTCCGTGGGCGGCTCGCCGTGGGGAACCGTCTGGACATCGCCCACGGCATCCCCGCCCGCCCCCATGAGAAGGGCGAGCTCGTCGTCGGCGCTGGCCTTGACCGCGCGGCGCAGGGAGTTCAGGCGGCGGCCTTCCGGGAGGAGACCGGTGAAGTATGGCGGAACCGCGCCGCTCGGGGTGAAGACCGCTTCGGTTGTCAGCGGGAGCGTCGTGGCGACGGCAGGACGGCCCGATTCGAGGTACCGGGGCAGGTAGCTGAACTTGGTGCCGCCTTCATGGCGCTCGATGCGGGCGGCCAGGATCCCTCGCTTGTACACGTCGGCGATGCGATGGAATGTCATGGCTGGCTGTAGGCCTTGCCCGCGGACTGCACTGCGAGTTCGAGGCCCAGCGTCCCAAGCACGGCGAGTAGGGGTTCCAATTGGACCGTGGTTTTCCCTTGCTCCACGAAACGCACGAACCGCTCCGAGACGCCGGCGAGGTCGGCGAGGTCGGACTGGCTCAGGCTGAGGGAGCCGCGGCGGGCGCGAACCGTGGCGCCGAGGGACTCGGTGAATTCCTTGGGGGACATGTCCATCCTTCCTCGTGCCCGGAGAGCATGCGCGCGCTTCGGGGGATACGCGAGCCGTGAGTGTGATCGGTACGTTCGTGCCGGTTTCTTCATTTTGCGCCTCGAACGGGCGAGGATCAAGTGCCCGAGGCGGGAAATCGGTACGTTCGTGCCGGCGGGCTCGCAGCCGACATCGTGGGTGCGGGCCGTCAGCTGCGCTCCGGCACGCCGGTTTGGGGCCACCACCCACGAATTCGGCTAGCTGCGGACAATGGCGGGGTTCCGCTTGGCCCACCACAGCAGGCCGATGTATGTCAGGTCGAACACGCTGCACAGGGCTCCGACGCCGAAGATGAAGAACGAATTTCCCAGGATCCCGAAGCTGATGGTCGGCGCCAGGGTACCGATCCACTTCGCCACCGCGATCACCATGGATTGGCCCCGCAGTCCGCGGCGGGCAACGAACATGGCGATGAACAGGCCGGACATGAGGAGATTCTGCAGGAAGGCCGCGTACTTTGAGGCCGGATCCCAATCGAACTCGGCGATGAAGAGCCATTGCACGGTGAAGGACGCAAGGAGCAGGAGGACTGACCATCCAACGAACAGCGGGCGCGTAACGAAGCCGGGGAGCTCCCGCCTGCCGAAGCGAAGGAAGGTGTACACGATCACCATGTCCGCCAAAGCCCAGGCAATGTTGATGATGCCCTGCACGGAGAGCCTCGTGCTGAGCGAGTGGAGCGCGTAAATGACCTCCCACGCGATGTTCAGGCCCAGGGCCGCCGCCGGGATCGCGTAGCTCTTGTCCCGGAAGCCGACCAAGATCGCACAGACGTAGACGGTGGTCCAGGCGACTCCACTCAGGATCGTCAGGAACAGATTCAAGGTTCTTCCTTCCGCGTTGCCCTTAGACTCGGCCCAGGACGTCGATGTCTTCGAGGAAGTCCTGGTGCACTTCCTCGCTGACAGTGGTGCGGGTGTCGGCGATTGCGTCGAGGTAGTCCTGGGTGACCGGCCCCTTCCGAGCATCCGACGCCGGTGCGGAGCCCCCGGAGGGTGACGCCCCGACGTCGTAAACTGCCTTCTCCAGGGCACGCTGCGAGGCGCTTCGCGCCGCGTACTCAATATCCGCGGGCGAGAAGCCTTCCGTGCGCGAGACCAGCAAGTCCACATCCACGGAGTCCACCACGCTCGCCGGGATGAATCGCTGCCACATGGCCTCGCGGGCGTGGACGTCGGGCAGGCCGATCGGTATGACGTAGTCGAAGCGGCCGTGGCGCAGGAACGCCGAATCCAGTGCGCGGATGAAGTTCGTGGCGCACACCAGGAGGCGGCCGGGCTGTTCGCGGAAGGCCGGGATGATCTTGAGGAGCTCGTTGGTGACGCCCTGCAGCGGCGACGGCGGCTCGCCCGACCGCTGGGCGGCGATCTCCTCCACCTCGTCGATGAAGACGACGGCGTGCTCCAGTTCGGCGATCTCCAGGAACGTCTCGCGCAGGGCGCCCGCCAGGCCCTTAGGATCCGAGGCAAGCCGGGACGGGAAGACCTCCACGAACGGCCACTCGAGCCGGGAAGCGATCGCCTTCGCGAAGGTCGTCTTACCGGTCCCCGGAGGGCCGAAGAGCACGACGGCGCGCGGCGGCACCACGCCGAATTGATCGGCAAGGTCGGCCTCGGCCAGGGGCAGAACCAAGCGACGCTCCAGCAGTTCCTTCTCGCGCCGCATCCCGGCGACGTTCTCCCACAGGTCCCGGGCCAGGATGCGGCCGCCGAGCTGGCTCAACGGCTCCAGCTCCTGGCGCTGCACCGGGATGGTCCGCTCAAAATAATGCAGGTTTTGCTTGAGCTGGAAGCCGCGGCCCAGGAACGCTTCGACGCGGGTCTCGGACTCGGGCATGAGCGCCGAGAGCTTGTTCAGGCCGAGCGGAGCCATCCGGTTTTCGACGGCGGCCAGCAGCGAGGTGCCGATCCCGCGTCCGCGGAACTCGGGCAGTGTAGCCAGGAACACAATCCAGCCTTGGTCATGAGCCGCGCGTCCGACGGCGGCACCCACCACCTGATCGCCCTGCACCGCCACGACGGCGTGGTCCTTCTCGCACGACGCGAGGACCTCGGAGAGCGCATAGACCGGATCGACATTGTCTGCCTTGAGCGACTCCCACAGATGGAGGATCCCGTCCATGTCGGACGAATGGAAGTCCCTGATGCGCCAATTGCTCATGCCCGCTCCTTGCTGGATCGCCATCGATTGCCTGCTGTTGAGCATAGGCGAACCGGTGAGGGAGCGGGGGTTGCGCGGGCGTTGCGTTACGCGGCTACCCCGCTTACGCGGCTACCCCGCTTACGCGGCTACCCCGCTTACGCGGCTACCCCGCTTACGCGGCTACCCCGCTTACGCGGCTACCCCGCTTACGCGGCTACCCCGCTTACGCGGCTACCCCGCTTACGCGGCTACCCCGCTTACGCGGCTACCCCGCTTACGCGGCTACCCCGCTTACGCGGCTACCCCGCTTACGCGGCTACCCCGCTTACGCGGCTACCCCGCTTACGCGGCTACCCCGCTTACGCGGCTACCCCGCTTACGCGGCTACCCCGCTTACGCGGCTACCCCGCTTACGCGGCTACCCCGCTTACGCGGCTACCCCGCTTACGCGGCTACCCCGCTTACGCGGCTACCCCGCTTACGCGGCTACCCCGCTTACGCGGCTACCCCGCTTACGCGGCTACCCCGCTTACGCGGCTACCCCGCTTACGCGGCTACCCCGCTTACGCGGCTACCCCGCTTACGCGGCTACCCCGCTTACGCGGCTACCCCGCTTACGCGGCTACCCCGCTTACGCGGCTACCCCGCTTACGCGGCTACCCCGCTTACGCGGCTACCCCGCTTACGCGGCTACCCCGCTTACGCGGCTACCCCGCTTACGCGGCTACCCCGCTTACGCGGCTACCCCGCTTACGCGGCTACCCCGCTTACGCGGCTACCCCGCTTACGCGGCTACCCCGCTTACGCGGCTACCCCGCTTACGCGGCTACCCCGCTTACGCGGCTACCCCGCTTACGCGGCTACCCCGCTTACGCGGCTACCCCGCTTACGCGGCTACCCCGCTTACGCGGCTACCCCGCTTACGCGGCTACCCCGCTTACGCGGCTACCCCGCTTACGCGGCTACCCCGCGGCCGCGGCGAGCGAACCCGTCCGGGCTTCGTGGAACTCCTGCCGCTGCCGGCCGAGTCCATCGACCTCGAGCTCCACCACGTCGCCCGACTGGATATACGGGAAACGACCGGACAGTGCCACGCCTTCCGGGGTGCCCGTGAGGATCACATCGCCGGGCTCCAGGACCATGAACTGGCTGAGGTGGTGGACGATGGTGCGGACATCGAAGATCATGTCCGAGGTGTTGGACGATTGGCGGATCTCGCCGTTCACCCAGGTCCGCAGGCCGAGGTTGCCGGCGTCGAGCTGGTCGGCCGGAACCAGCCACGGGCCAAGGGGCGTGGACTTCGGCAGGGACTTGCCTTTGGTCCATTGGCCAGCTGCACCCGGCAGTTGGTAGTCGCGCTCGGAGAGGTCGTTGGCCACCACATAGCCCGCAATGCACTCCGCAGCCTCGTCCGTGCCTGAAAGGTATGACGCTTCCCGGGCGATGACGATTCCGAGTTCGACCTCCCAGTCGTACTTTTCCGACGACGGCGGGATGGGCGCCGCGTCGAACGGGCCACTGACCGTGTTGCTTGGCTTCAGGAACACCACGGGTGCTTCCGGCGGCGTTGCTCCGGACTCGGCCGCGTGTGCGGTGTAGTTGAGGCCGATGCATACAACGTTGCCGGGGCGGGCGATGGGCGAACCGATCCGGAGGCCTTCGACCGAAATCCGGGGAAGATCGCCGGCAGCAAGGGCTTCCCGGGTGCGGGCGATGCCGTCCGCCGCGAGGAACTCTCCGTTGACGTCCTTCGTCAGCGGGACAAGGCTGAAGTACTTTTCTGCCTGGCCGGCGTCCTGGGTGATGACCACCGGCTTTTCATTGCCGGGAGTGCCCAGCCGGGCGAATTTCATGTTCATGTATTCCTCCGTGCTTTGGCTCTGGCGTCCGAACTCTAGTCTGCTGTCGTCCTCCATAATCCGGAAATGTGACCCAGCCACTACGCAAACACCGACGGCGGCGCCTGGGTTCCATGCAAACGGAACCCAGGCGCCGCCGTCGGGCACTTGGTACTGAAGGGCTAGATCCTGTCCTCGGCGCCGGCACGAGGCAGGTTGGCCACTACCGGCGAGCTGCCGGTGTAACCGTCCCGGGCTGCGGCGATTTCATGGATTTGCTTGCGGCACATGTACCAACCCACCACAATGAGTGCGCAGGCGATGGCTGTGACCAACATGGTGAGCGGGGAATCGATGAACACCATTACCAAGACGCCGACGAGGAACAACAGCGAAAGGTAACCCGTGTAGGGTGCGCCGAACATCCGGAAAGACGGGCGCTTCAGCCAGCCCTTGTCCGCCCATCGCTTGAGCTGGAGTTGGCAAAGGACGATCGTGGCCCACGTGACGATGATGCCTACGGAAGCGACGTTCAGGACGATCTCGAAAGCGTCGGACGGTACGAGGTAGTTCAGCGGCACGCCCAGCAGGGAAACGCCGGCCGTGATGGCGATACCGCCGTAGGGAACGCCTGCCTTGTTCATGCGCTGTGCGAACTTCGGAGCGGAACCAGCCACGGACATCGAGCGCAGGATGCGGCCCGTGGAGTAAAGCCCGGCATTGAGGGAGGACAGGGCAGCGGTCAGGACCACGAGGTTCATGATGACGTCCACGCCCTGCACGCCGATGTGGCCGAAGAACGTCACGAACGGGCTGACACCCTTGACGTAGGAGGTGTACGGGAGCAGCAGCGCCAACAGGATGACGGAACCGACGTAGAACACGGCGATGCGGACCACCACGGAGTTGATGGCCTTGGGCATGATCTTCTCGGGGTTCTCCGTTTCGCCCGCCGCGGTACCCACGAGCTCGATCGAGGCGTAGGCGAACAGAACACCCTGCATGAGGATGATCATGGGCAGGATCCCGTTGGGGAAGACGCCGCCGTGGTCCGTGAGGAGGCTGAAGCCGACCTCCTGGCCCGGTACCGGCGTGCCGAAGATGACGAAGTAGGTACCGACGAACAGGAAGGCCACCAGCGCGGCCACCTTGATGAGCGCGAAGTAGAACTCCATCTCACCGAAGACCTTGACCGAGACCAGGTTCAGGCCAAGCACCACCAGGAGCGCGATCAGCGCCCAGGCCCACTGCGGCACGACGCCGATCCACGGGACATATTTGCCGAAGAAGTTCATGTAGAGCGCCGCGGCCGTGGTGTCCACGATGGTGGTGGTTGCCCAGTTGATCCAGTAGAACCAGCCGGAGACAAACGCAGCCTTCTCACCGAAGAACTCGCGGGCGTAGGAGACGAAGGAGCCCGACGACGGGCGGTGCAGGACGAGTTCGCCAAGGGCGCGCAGGATCAAGAAGGCAAAGAAGCCGCAGACCGCGTACGCGATGACGAGGGAGGGGCCCGCTGCGTTGAGGCGGCCGCCGGCGCCCAGGAACAAGCCCGTACCGATCGCACCGCCGATTGCGATCATCTGGATCTGGCGCGGCTTCAGGCTCTTGTGGTAGCCCTTGTCCTCGGCGTGGAGGAGCGTTTCGGTGGAGTGCGCCTGGGGAGGGACCGTATGGTCGGTGATGGGTGCATTGGTCATGGGAATCCTTAGGGGTGTCCTGTTGGGGAGGGGTCCGGATCTCGCCGTCCGGCTTTTTCGTCCGGGCGTGCAGGCCCGACGGTGGCAGGTTGGTGCCGCCGTCGTCGGACCTTCTGCCCGGCTCAGCCTAGTTGCTGAGGTTGGCCAGCCGTTCCGGGCGGAGGAGCTCATCGAGCTGCTCCGAGGTCAGCAGGCCGTGTTCGAGAACGAGTTCGGCAACGCCGCGTCCGCTTGCCAGCGCTTCCTGGGCGATGGCGGTGGCGGAGGCATAGCCGATGTGCGGGTTGAGGGCGGTCACGAGTCCGATTGACTGCTCAACGGTCAGGCGTAGCCGCTCGGTGTTCGCGGTGATGCCGCGGATGCAGCGTGACGTGAGTGTGCGGCACGCGGCTTCCAAATGGGAGATGCTCTTGTGGAGGCTGTGGACAATGATTGGCTCGAAGGCGTTCAGCTGGAGCTGTCCCGCCTCCGCGGCCATAGTGACTGTGACGTCGTTGCCGATGACCTCATAGGCCACCTGGCTGACCACTTCCGGAATTACCGGGTTGATCTTGCCTGGCATGATGGACGATCCCGACTGCACGGCCGGCAGGTTGATTTCGCCCAATCCCGCCCGCGGCCCGGAGGACAGCAAGCGGAGGTCGTTGCAAATCTTGGAAAGCTTGACGGCGACGCGCTTGAGCACGCCGGAGAGGTGCACGAACGCGCCAACGTCCTGGGTCGCCTCGATGAGGTCGACCGAGGTGACGAGGGGCAAGCCGGTGATCTCGGCCAAGTGCCTGCAGGCTGCTGAAGCGTATCCAACGGGGGCGTTCAGTCCGGTCCCGATGGCGGTGGCGCCGAGGTTGATCTCGTGGATGAGCAGCTGGGACTCGGCCAGCCGGGCCCGGTCCTCGCCCACAGTCACCGCATAGCCGCCGAATTCCTGGCCGAGGGTCATGGGGACGGCGTCCTGCAGCTGCGTGCGGCCCATCTTGACCACCGTGCGGAATTCCTGGCCCTTCTCCGCGAAGGCGACCTGGAGTTCCTGAAGAGCATCCAGAAGGCCCTGGACCGAGAAAATGGTGGCCAGGTTGACGGCGGTGGGGTAGACGTCGTTGGTGGACTGGCTCAAGTTGACGTGGTCGTTCGGGTGCAGCCTGGCGTAGTCACCCTTGGGGTGGCCGAGGATTTCCAGGGCCCGGTTGGCAATCACCTCGTTGGCGTTCATGTTGGAGCTGGTCCCGGCGCCGCCTTGGATAACGTCCACCATGAACTGCTCGTGGAGCTTGCCGTCCAGGATGTCCTGGCAGGCCTGCTCGATGGCGTCCGCACGTTCGTCGTCCAAGAGGCCAAGTTCGCGGTTGGTGTGGGCCGCGGCGAGCTTGACTGCGGCGAGGCCGTTGACGAGGTTGGCGTTGCTGGACAAGGGCTGGCCGCTGATGGGGAAGTTTTCGATGGCACGCAGCGTATGCACGCCCCAGTAGGCATCCGCGGGGACGTCGCGGTCACCGAGGAGATCGTGTTCCGAGCGGAACTCGGTCATTGTCGTGGAGGGCACGGCAGTAGTCATTGCTGGTCCTTTGGTCTTCGGTGCTGGTTTGGCTGCGTCAGTTGGATGCGAGGAAGTCCGCGGCGCGGAGCACGCCAACAGGGTGGCCGCCGCCCAGCACGGGCGCGCTGGCAAGGGCGGCGAGCTGCCCGGCGTCGAGCCCCAATTCCTCAAGGACGCTGACGGTGACAGGCATGCGGGCGCGGTCGCCGCCGTCGGAGATCTTGATGGCGACGCCGGTGCCGTTCCGCAGGCCGACGAGCTGCAGGCCCTCGAAGCCGTCCTTGGCGAGCAGCCCTGGAACCGTACGCATGATCGCCGTGACGTCGCGCCCCTCGCCGGCCACCATCTCGGGGTAAGCGCGCATCGCGTGTGCCACCTGGCCTTCCGCGTCCGTGTTGTCCGCCGCCGCCAAGCGGCCATAGGCCCGGGCAATGCCATGCAGGCTGTGGGCGAAGAGCGGGGTGCCGCAACCGTCGGTGCTTACCGCGATCGCGTCTTCGCCCGTGAGTTCGGTAATGGTGTCCTTGACGAGGACTTGGAGCGGATGTTCGGGATCCAGGTAACCCTGCACGGGCCAGCCGTTGATCACGCACGTGGCGGCCATCGAAGCGTGCTTGCCGGAGCAATTCTGCGCCAGCTGGGTTGGTTTGCCGCCGCTGCGGAGCCATTCTTCGCGTTCGGCGATGCCGTAAGGAAGGTCAGTGCTGTTTTCCAGCGCGCTCTTGTCCAGTCCGTGCATGTCGAGAATGCGTGCGGCGCCGTCGAGGTGCATTGCTGCTCCGGAGTGGCTCGCTGCGGTGAGGGCGAGGAGGTTCTCCGGAAGCTTGAGTCCAGCGCGGATCATGGCGACAGCCTGCAGCGGCTTGAGGGCGGACCGCGGGTAGAACGCGGCGTCGGGCTCGCCCGCTTGGAGGAGTGTTTCGCCGTCGGGCCCGACGGCGATCAGGGAGCCGTAGTGGACGCTCTCGACCAGGCCGTCGCGGGTTTGTTCGGCGAGGGGGACGTGGCGCGGAGTGGGCGGCGTCCCAACCGGGGCGGCCGCGGCGCTTTCGGGCAGAGCATTGTGCGTTGCATGCGGGGTGGGCATGTCTTCCTTCAGTTGGTGGATCATTTGCTGAGGATGGTGTCCAACGCAACGCTGACGGCGCTGAGATGGTCGGCCATGGCAGCTTCGGCGGCGCGGGCGTCACCGGCTTCGATGGCCGCGACGATGCGGAGGTGTTCATCGTCTGAAACATGTTGGCGGTCGGCCACCATGTTCAAGGTTTCGGATTGATGCGCCAAGGCTTCCCGGATGTCTGCGACAACGCTTTCGAAGACCTTGTTGCCACTTGCCCGGGCAATGGCAGAATGGAGACTGGCGTCGAGGCCGACCCAGGTCTCAGGGTCGGTCTCGGCTGCCATTGAATCCACGATTTCCTTGAGGTGTTCCAGTTCTTCCGGGCTGCGGCGTTTCGCGGCCAGACCGGCAGCCGGGACTTCGATGTGAGGCCGTGCCTCGTTGAGGTCGCGTGCCGAGTACTGACCGAGCGTGAGGTCATTGGCCACCCGGTCCGCGACAACGAACGTTCCTTTGCCGGTCTTGGTGACCGTCAGCCCGAGCGCAGTGCATGAACGGAGCGCCTCACGGATCACCGAACGGCTTACCCCGTACCGGGCGGCCAGGGCGGCCTCGGAGCTGAGCTTGGCGCCGACTTCCACGTTCCCGCCTTCGATGTCCTGGCGGATGGCACCGAACACCGCTTCCGCGGCGCTGAAGCGGGCGAGTGGCCGGGCAGGCTGTCCGGCTGTCCGGCTGTCTGACAGGTTCACGCTATGAATATGGCACGGGTCACAAGGCAGTGTCAAGATTCGGCCGGCTTGTTGCCGGAGCATAATTGCTCCCATGACCAACCGTCGTCCGCGCGGGGGATGGGATTCAGCGAAGCAGAGTGCACCGCCTATCACGGTGGAGGTGCCGGTCCTCGGCGTCGGGGCAGGACCCTTGGACTACGAGGACTTGGCACGGTACGTGTTTGCCTTGCGCAGGCCGCAGGGATTGCACATGACGCTGTTGCACCTGGGCGCCCTGGATGACTTTTGCCGTGATGTGGCCGATTGGACCAAAGGCAACACCAGCACGGAGTCTGCCCTGTCCATGACTGTCGGGTGGCTTGACGCCCTTCCGGTGCTGGAGGCATTCTCCGGGAGTGCGGAACGGCTGATCGTCCTGGGCAGGGGCGGAGTGTGCGGGCTCGAAATAGACGTGCCCGCCTCTGTGCGCGACTACCAGGTCTCCCTCGTGCGTGCGCTTCATGACCTTCTGGATGAACTGCTTGTCGATAACATCGACGATTTCATCCTCAGTTCCCCTGCCCTTGGATTCCGCTCGCCCCGCTGGATACCCCACGTGGCTGTGGGGAGGCCGATGCACCGGGGCAGCGGACCGTGGGAGATTGGAACACTGGCGGTTGCGTTCGGCGGGTCGCGAATCAGGAACCGCAGGCTTTTCCCGCAATTGCCGTAGGGGATGGGATCCCCTTCCCCCGCAGACTCGCCGGGCTATATGGTCGACACGATGGTCTGAGAACCCTGAGGCCACACGAGCGGCGTGGTGGAGGATTACCCCTTGGTCAAGATCCGCATGATTGTGCCCGCAAATGTGCGTCATCGCTCAGGGGGAAATATCTACAACGAAAAGCTGGCTGAAGCCCTGCGCGGCCTGGGCGCGGAGGTCTCGGCGAGCAAGGTCGACGGCGGCTGGCCCGCGGGAACTGCCGCAGACCGCGACCGCTTTGCCGATGCACTTGCCGGAGGCGACCAGGCCATCTGCATTGTCGACGGCCTGATTGCCTCGAGTGCACCCTCGGAAATCGAGGCCGCAACCGCTGCCGGGCGCCGGGTCTGGGTGCTGCTCCACATGGCACCATCAGGGGAGGACCAAGTCGAAGTGAAAGCGCTCGCCGCCGCGACAGGTCTTCTCTGTACGGGTTCCCGTACGGCCGCGGCAGCCAGGAGCCTCGGGCTGGGCAATGTGCATCTGGCCGCTCCGGGAGTGGATCGCCCATCGAAAGCACAGCGAAGTCCGCGGGACCGTGGAGCGGCACCGCATTTCATCATGGTGGGCGCCCTGCTCCCCAATAAGGACCAGATCTTCTTTGTCGACGCGCTGGCCCGCATCAAAGACTTGGCCTGGACTGCGGCGCTTGTCGGCTCGACAAAAGCGGACCCGCCCTACTCCGCAGCCGTTAAGGAGCGCGTCGCCCGGAATGGCTTGGAAGGACGGGTGGAAATAGCAGATGAGCTTTCCGGGCCGGCCTTGGAGGCGCAATGGCTCCGTGCCGATCTCAGCCTGTTGATCTCACATGCGGAGTCCTTCGGCATGGTGGTCCAGGAGTCCTTGGCCCACGGCATACCGGTAGTTGTCCGCAAGGGAAGCGGCGCCATCGAAGCGCTCGGAACCCACGGTGCCGGTGAAGCCGTCGATCTCAGCGCCGGAGTCGGATCGTTGGAGGCCGTCCTTCGGAGGTGGCTGGGCGACGCCGGCCTGCGGGAAAGGTGGCGGGCAGGAGCTGAGGCGGCCAGCAGGGCGTTGCCGCAATGGGAAGACACGGCACAGGAAGTCCTGGGCGCCGTCGTGCCCTCCTGATTCGCCCGCCCCTTTAAGGACCCCCTACAGGTGCTGGATACCCGCCCGCTGCATCGCGTCCCGGTAGGTTTCGATGTTCTTTGCAAGGAGTTCCTGCTGCTTCGCCTCGGACAGGGCAAACGCCCGTCCGCCGAGTGCGCTGGCCTTGTAGACCTTGATCCCGTGCTGCCGGAGCGGCGAGTGGTAGGTCTTCTCGAAAAGTGCCAGGAACGCGGCGGCCTCCGCACCGTGGGCGACGACGGCGGAGACCCGCTTGTTGATCTTGAGGAACTGGCGGAACGGGCGGAGCCCGTCGGTCTTTTCCTGCGCGCTCAGTGCCGGCGGCAGCTCGGCGTCGCGAACCCAGGGGTAGCAGTTCCACGGCATGACGTAGCGGGGGTCCAACTCGGCTGTGTCATAGATCAGCTGGGCACGCCGGGCGGCGTCGTCGTCGTTGAGGTGCGATACGAAACCCGAGGCGGGGGCCCGGCCGGGGCTGGTCTGGAGGGTGATGATCCGGCACTCATCTTCGTCATGCACCGGATCGATGTAAGGCACAGTGGAACCGGGCCGTTTAGCCATCAATTCGTCGCATAACTGCGTTACGGCAGCAATGTTGGGCTCCTGAAGCAAGGCCCTTTTTTCTTCCCAGTCAATGGTCACGTTCTCTCCTTCGGCAGCGCGGCGTCCAGAATCGGCGTCGCTTGCCACTTTACGCCGTCGCCTTCGGCGTCGCTCACGCTCCGAGTGTCGGGCCGGCTAGAGTCCCTTGAGCTTCTGCATGTCGCGCCGGTCCTTCTTCGTGGGCCGTCCCGCGCCGCGGTCGCGCTGGGGCAGTCCAAGGGCGGGCGCGGCGGGGCGCTCCGGAGTGTGGTCGGTGAAGCAATGGGAAGCTGCTTCGGCCCCGACCCTTTTCGCGATGAGCCTCCGGACCTCGAGGATGCGCTCGAATCCGGGCTGCCGCACCCGGATTGTGTCACCGACAATCACGGATTGCGACGCTTTGACTGGGTTGCCGTTGATTCGCACATGCCCCGCCCGGCAAGCGGTCGTGGCCGCTGAGCGGGTCTTGTACGCGCGGATAGCCCAGAGCCAGGCGTCAATGCGCACATTGGCGGTCTTTGTTGCTTGGGCGGAAGGCGGAGGGCTAGACATGATTGCGAACGATTATAGTCGGCGCGCTGCCTCGTCCGTCGTCCGCAAAGCCGGTTACCGGCGTCGAAGTTCCGCGTACTCGAGGTGGGGGACCACCGAACCTGCGTCGCGCTCGAGGAAATTGGTGCCGGGCGCCACGATCTCGTCAATGGCATCCAGCACGGCTTCGTTGAGGACGACGTCCGCGGCCTTGAGGTAGTCGACCAGATGGTCCTCTGTGCGTGGACCGATAATCACGCTGCTCACGGCCGGATGGTTCAGGGCGAAGCCGACGGCAAGCTGGATAAGGGTGAGTCCGTGCCGTTCGGCCACGCGGCCCAAGGCATCGGCCGCCAGGAGCTTGTTCCGGTTGAACGGTGCCGAGACGTCGAAGCGCCCGGGAACGGCTGACGCGCGGGAGCTGGCGGGCTGGGGGACTCCCACTCGGTAGCGTCCGGAGAGCCAGCCGCCGTCGAGCGGTCCATAGCTGAGCACGCCGAGGTTGTACTGCTGCGTGATGGCAAAGACGTCGCGTTCATTCGCGCGGACCACCAAGGAATAAGGGACCTGGTCCACCACCGGCGGTATGAGGTGGTTCGTCGTGGCAATCCACTGTGCCTCCACAAGCTGCGACGGCGTGAACACCGAGGTTCCGTAGTAGAGGATCTTGCCCTGCCGGATGAGGTCATTGAGGGCGGTGATTGTTTCCAGGACATCGGTGTTGTAGTCCGGGCGGTGCGCTTGGTAAAGATCGATCCTGTCCGTCTGCAGGCGGTTGAGGCTTCCTTCCACGGCTTTCATGATCCAGCGCCGGGAATTGCCTGCATGCGCGGGATTCGGCCCCATTTGTCCGTGGAACTTGGTGGAGAGGAAAACGTCATCCCGCCTGCCATGGAGGGCCCGGCCAACAATTGCCTCCGACTCACCCTGGGAATAGATGTCCGCGGTGTCGATACTTGTGATGCCTGCATCGAGGGCAGCATGGATTATGCGGACGCTTTCTTCGGCCCCAGTGGGTGCCGAACCCGTTCCGAGGTTGAGGGTTCCCAGCGTGAGGGGGCTGATCAGGGCGCCTGTGCGTCCCAGGGTTCTAAGCTCGCTGAGGCTCATCTCCGGCTTCCTCCGTGAAGAATCGAGGCTGTGCAATGGATTGACACGACGCTACACAGGTCTGGGCCGGGGCACTCGAAAAACGTACAAATTCTTCGCTTTTCGTATTGCGGGGTAATAAACACAGCGCAGGACAAATTAAGAATTGACTCAAATCGACACCCGAATACACAAATATTGCCGATATCGGCGTCCAGTGAATTAGTAGGAGGGCAGGGACCAAACTACAGAGAAAGGAACCCGCCATGACCCACGTTACGGTGGATGGAGCCGCCTCGATCAAGCAGGCGTTCGCGCAGTTTCCCTCAGGCGTGGCGGCCTTCAGTGCCATGGTCGGCTTCGCGCCGGAGGCTCTGGTGGCGTCGAGCTTCACAGTGGGAGTATCGCTCGAACCACCCTTGGTGATGTTTGCGGTGCAGAACTCCTCCACCACATGGCCCAAGCTCCGGCTCGCCCCTCGGCTGGGGGTTTCCATTTTGGCGCAAGGCCAGGAAGCCGTGTGCCTGCAGCTCTCCTCGCGCACCCAGGACCGGTTCGCGGGCCTTGCGACCTCGACGAGCGACACCGGCGCTGTGTCGATCGACGGCGCGGCTCTGGTCCTTGAATGCGAAGTGGTCTCCGAAACACCCGCCGGCGACCACGCGATCGTTGTCCTCGAAGTGAAGTCCGTTGAGATCAACCACAACGCTGAGCCCCTCATCTACCACGGGGCCGGGTTCAGGCAACTGGCCGCATAACCTTGACCCCCGGCCAGGACCGACTAGGCGCGGGGGCGGGCCCCGGCAGAGGCCGTCACGCGGGCGGGAGATACAGCCTTGCCGCCATGTGCCTCCGCGGCCCGTTCAGCTTCGCGTGCTGCTGCCCGGGCATCAGCCTCGGCGACGGCGGCGGCCCACTCGCTGTTCAGGACGGGAGGATCCTGCTTCACCGCAACCACAAAGGGATGTTCCTTCGCCTGGGTTGTGGCCACGGCCGTTGCTGTGGCTGCGATTCCGGCCTTGACCTCGCCGGGCTTCGGCCAGGTCCGCGGGTCCACCAGCGCCTTCCAAGGCACGTTCCGTAGGGCAGACAACGACGCCGACCACAGCACCTTGGTGGTTCCGACGATCCCAAGACGCGGTTTCGCGGGCGCGAAGCCTGTGCCGGACAACCCGTCTGGGTCCTCCGTCGATTCGGAATCCGACGCCGGGACCGGGGCGCGTCGAGGCCTCGGGGGCAGGTGCACAACCGGCACGGCATCGCGTTTCGGGAAGATCCCGAACATCGCGAGCAGGATGATCCACAGCAGTTTCGCGACGCCGGCCAGCACCAAGGTGACCACCATCAGGAAGCCCAAGACGATGGACATCAGCAAAGCCACCCCGAGGGTTCCAAAAAAAGTCAGGTTGAGGCCAAGTGTTGTTGGATCCTCCACGTAGCCTCCTCAAGAGCCAGAGTTGTGGGGTGGACGCCGCAACCTCAGGTCTGCGGGCATGTCATCTAGCCTAAGGGCGGATTGTTAATGAATCATCCGCCAAACTCCGGCTCGCCGAGGTTGTTTCAAAGCTGTTATCTGCTGTGACAGAATTTGTTGCCTGGCACACTTCTCTTCACGATAGGGCTTCAATGCCACTCGATCCGGCCCCCCTGCGACTAGGCGCTTGCCCATGTTTGTCCGGAGAGCAGTACACCGAGTGCTGCGCACGCTTCCATCGAGGGGACGCCGACGCGCCAACAGCCGAGCAACTCATGCGTTCGCGCTACTCGGCCTTTGTTCTCCTGGACAGCGATTACCTGCTCCGCACCTGGCACCCCGACACCAGGCCTGACGCGCTGGACCTGGACCCCCACATTGAATGGCGCAGGCTGGACATCCTCGCCACGCGCCGAGGCGGCCCCCTGGACACCGAAGGGACGGTGGAGTTCGCGGCGCACTACCGTTCCGACGGCGAACGCGGAGTCCAGCGTGAAAACAGCCGCTTCCGGCGCATCGACCGGCGCTGGTACTACCTCGACGGCGACGTCGGCTAGACGCGCCCCCGCCGGCCGGCAGCAGGCCTCAGCGGTACTTCCGGCGCAGGTTCTCCTTCGGGGATGCGCCCGGGCTGGCGTTGGCGATCCATGGACCCGTTCCCTCGGATTGGTCAAGGATTCCGGCCTCAAGCCAGGCATAGTCGCCCGCGAGCACATTCGCGGACAACTCATGGTCGATGTCGTCGGTGTTCCGCCACAACTGCTCGAAGTATCCGTCCACGCGAATCCTGGCCTGCTCGCAGTAGGCTTCGGCGAGTTCGTAAGCCGCCGCACCCTGCTCCGGCGCCGTACGCAGCAGCATCTCGGCCCGTGAGCAGCACGCCGCCATGGCAAACAACTCGGCCCCGATGTCCACGATCCTGCCCAGGAAAGCTTGCTTGTATTCGAGCCTCGCCTGCCAACGGCCCATGCCGTAGAACGTCTGCCGGGCGAGCCGGCGCGAAGCCCGCTCCGCATACCTCAACTGTTTGGCGAGGCGCCCGAACTCACCGTAGGACCGGGGATCCATACCCGCTCCGGCCACCAGCTTGGGCAGCCATTTGGCGTAGAAACCTGAGGCGCCGACGGCGGCACGGGCCTTCGCCTGCAGGCTGGCGTCGGCGGAGGCGAGCTCTCCCGCCGCCGCAAGGTGGGCATCCACGGCTTCCCGGGCAATCAGCAGGCGCATGATTTCGGACGAGCCCTCGAAGATCCGGTTGATGCGCATGTCCCTCAGCAGCTGCTCGGCGGCCACCGCCCGTTCCCCGCGTGCCTCCAGCGAATCCGCCGTCTCGAAGCCGCGGCCGCCTCGGATCTGAACCAGCTCATCAGCCACCGTATAGCTCAGCTCAGTGGACCAAAGCTTGGCCAGGGCGGCCTCGATCCGCACATCCTTCTGGCCGGCATCAGCCAGCTCGGCAGACAGTTCAAAGACAGCTTCAAGGGCAAAGGTGGTGGCCGCGATGAAGGCGATCTTCTTGCCGACGGCCTCATGTTTTCCGATCGGACGGCCCCACTGGGTGCGGGCGTTGGACCATTCGCGGGCGATCTTCAACGACCACTTGCCCGCAGCCACGCACAGGGCCGGGATGGAGAGGCGTCCCGTGTTGAGCGTGGTGAGCGCGATCTTGAGCCCTTGGCCCTCGCGGCCCAGCCGGTTGGCTGCCGGTACGCGGACTTGGTGGAACCGCGTCACGCCGTTCTCGATGCCGCGCAGGCCCATGAAGGCATTACGGTTCTCGACCGTGATGCCGGGGGAGTCCATTTCCACGACGAACGCCGTAATCCCGCCCTTGAGCGCCGTGCCGTCGGCGGCCGCACGGGCAGGAACAACCGCCATGACCACAACCAGTTCGGCGATCACGCCGTTGGTGGTCCAAAGTTTGACGCCGTCCAAAACGTACGACTCGCCGTCGTCGCTTGGCACCGCGGTGCAGCCCATCCGGGCGGGGTCGCTGCCGACGTCGGGCTCTGTCAGCAGGAACGCCGTGATGGCTCCGGCCGCGCAACGCGGCAAGTACTCCCGCTTTTGCTCGGGTGTGCCGAACACTTTGACCGGCTCCGGTACGCCGATGGACTGGTGGGCCGAAAGCAATGCGCCAAGGCTCGGATGGACTGATCCCACCAGCGCCAGAGCCCGGCCGTAGTAGGCCAGCGACAGGCCGAGGCCGCCGTACTCCCGGGGAATCTTCATGCCGAAAGCGCCCAACTCGGCGAGGCCGGCGAGGTATTCGTCCGGGATCTTGGCATCGCGTTCGATGGTGCCGCCGGACATGGTGGCGCAGAATTCCGTCAGCTTCGCCATGAACTCTTCGCCACGCTCGACGTCGTCGGCCCGTGCCTGGGGCCACGGATGGATCAGCCCCAGATCGAAATTTCCCAAGTACAGTCCCTTGGCGAAGCTCGGACGACTCCATTCAGTATCCCGGGCGGCCTCGGCGACGGCGCGTGCTTCCGCGGCCGAAACGTCGCTGCTCCTGTTGTCAGTGGCGGAGGTCATAGGAGGACTCCTCTTGCCGGTTGTACCGGTTCGAGCCCTGGATCCGCCTCGGGTGGTGGACCCTTCAGCTGTCCCTCAATGCTACTCGCGGGTAGGTACCTGTGCTAGGGGCGGTTTGGGACGGGAATTCGACTGGCAGTTCCACTTTTCCGGCCTGGTGGACCAGCTGGTCCCACGCAAAATTGATGCCGTGAACCAGGCCGCCCAGGACGTTCTTCACGGTGTACCAGGCCAAGCTGCCGGCTCCGAGCAACGCAAGCGCGGCCATCGCGGCCAGCGCGATGAAGGTTGCCAGAACCAGGCCAAGGATTAGTGTTCCCGCGAAGACGTAAGTGCTGGTGTCTAAGGTCGTCAAGTCGAACTGCATTGGGTCCCCTCCGCAACGCTGCTGCCAAAACCGACGCCGTAGCGTCGGCGTCGTTGGTGTCGACATTAGGGGCGGTGCTGACCGTTCAGCCAGCCGCGACACCGGCGCCGCGACTGTTGATATCTGATCGAAACCGTACCGGGAGGTAGATCACGGAAGGGTTGCGGTGCACCCTGCGTTAACCTTGTACGGGGCAGTTTTCGGGATTTCCGCTGCCAGCAGGTTCCGCGGCGGCTGAAGGAGAGTAAGTGTCCCGCTCAGCAATGTCCTCGGCCGAAGCTATCAGTGCGCGGCTCAGGGACCTCGAACTCCTGACCAAGGGGCCCGCGTGGGCCCTTACGCGCTCGGCACCCTGGGTCATTGCGGTGCTCCAGGCATCCTTCACCCGCACAAGGCCGCAGCTTCCGCTCGAAGAGTTCCACGCCGACGTCGACGCTTTCCTTGAGCAGCTCCGTCGCCAGGAGCCCGGGCTGGGCGGACAGGCGAGCGGGAAGGCCTTCGCTGACGAGTGGACGCGCAAGCAGTTCCTGACCCGCCGCAGCCAGTCCGGCCAGATCGTCTACGAAATCACCGAAGCCGCCGCCCGGGTCCTGGCGTTCCTGGACAGCCTGTCCAGCGACCGTTCCACCCTCAACGGTTCCCGGCTCGGAACCCTGCTCGGCGACGTCGAGAAACTCGCCAACGAGACGAACCCGGACCAAAGCGCCCGGCTGGAATCCCTCGAGGAGGAGATCCAGGAGCGTCGGCAGCTGATCGAAGACATCAGTTCCGGCGACTTTGACGGTCTTTTGGATGATGAAGAAGCCGTCGAAGCGGCCGGGAACATCCTGGACCTCGCGGCGAGCCTGCCGGCCGATTACAAGAAGATGCGCGACCGCATCGAGGAACTGGTAGGCGAGCTCCGCAACCAGATCATCGAAGAGTCGCTCAGCAAGGGTGCCACCATGGCGCAGGTCCTTGAGGCGGATAAACGCTTGCGGCAGAGCCCCGAAGGCCGTACTTTCCGCTCCTTTACGGCCTTCCTTGAGGACCCGCAGCAACAGTTGCGCTTCCGTTCGGCGATCGGCGACGTGCTGAGCCGCCAATTCGCGGATGACCTCAGCCACGAGGACCGGGAAACCCTCAAGAACCTCGTGGCGGAACTGCGCGCGCAGCACAGCCAGATACAGCGCATCTACGGCCGCCTTTCGGAGAGCCTCAACAACTACATCCAGAGCGATGATATCCGCCAGTCCGTCCGGCTCCGGCAGGTCCTGCGCGAAGCCGAACAGGCCATCCGGTCCATGCCGTACGAGCGCGACCGTCCCGGCCTGGTCCGGGGACCGGTGCTGTTCAATGCAGGATTCGAGTCCCTCGCCATGGTCAAGCTCTTCGATCCGGACGAGTTCGCGGCGCCGCCGAAGCTCGCCGAACCCATTGCCTTCAGTGATTCGGACCGGGTCCGTTCGCTGCGCTCCGCGAAGGCAAGGCCCGGCGTCGTCCGCTCTGCCATGGCCGGCGCCGCCACACTGGCGGACGCCTGGGCGAACGTCCCCGAGGAAGACCGGCACATCAACACCGTCCGGGCCCTCCTGTCCGAAGCGCTGCACGCTGGTGCTGCATTCGACCGGGCCGCCTGGGAAAACATTGACTTCGAACAGATCGATGGCAGCACACGCACCGCGTACCTGCCGCTCGTGACGCTGACTCCCAGTGACGCTAAGGATTCCGATGACTGACGCCCACCCCACCGAGCATGCCCCCTCTTCGGAGCAAGGAGTGGGCATAACGCATCATGTCCACTCCGAGCCCTCCTTGGTTGGACATGCGGATTCGTGGACCGGAGCGGAAGACGGACATGCTCGTCCTGAGGTGCCGACGGATGGACATGTCCCTTCGGATCCGTTCCGCGTCACGCCACGCGACACCTTCGTTGACGGCGCGGCGTTGTTCCCGGGCGACACGGGCGTGCTGCCCATGAAGGTCCGCCAGGCCCTGGTCCGGCTTCTCAAAGGCCCGTATATCGACGGCGGCCGCGACGAAAAGCTCTGGACCACCCTTCTGGACAACCAAGTGATTCTCCGCAGCCGGCTCTCCGAGCTGTTCCTGAGCATGCAACTGGACCATGAGCGAAAGATCGCGGTGCTCCGTCCCGTCGATCCCGAAGCCATCGGAGGAAGCACCCGCTCGAGCATCCTTCGTCAGCAACGGGCGTTGAGCAGGGTCGAAACCATCGTGCTTCTGCGCCTGAGGCTCCTCCTCGACCGCCACGTCACAGCCCAGACAGACCCCGTGATCACCCGCGAAGAAATCGCCGAACTCGTGGCGCATTACCAGCCGTCCGGCCAACAGGACGCCCTCCGCGACGCCGACGTCGTCAACCGCACCATCACCAAGCTCCTGGCCCGCCAGCTCCTCCTGCCCACCGGGATCGAGGACACCTTCGCGATCTCCAAGGCCCTCCCGCTGGCCCTCCCGTTCGAAAACATCGGCGACATCCCAGCCCAGATCGAAGCCCTGGTCGCCGTAACCACCGACGAATCGGGCACGGAACCCCTCATCGAACTCACGGAAAACGACGACGACGGCGACGCCGACCGCAGCGACGACGCCGAGGAGGCGGATGCCGCCGTCGTGATCGACGGGCGAGGTGACGGCACACCCGCCGAAGCAGCCGATGCCGCCCAGGGAGTGGCATCGGGCCTGTCGGAGCCGCGCGCTGAGCTGATCGAAGATCAGCTGCGCGGCGGAGGGGCGGGGGCGGCATCGGCTGCGGAGGCAAAGGCAACCACAAAGAACGCAACCACAACCACAACTGACGAGACCAAGGAGGCAACCAGGTGACCATTGCGACGATGCTTCCGATCGGGGAGCTCACCAACCCGGGCCAGATGCGCCTCGCCTTGGTCCAGGTGGTCAACTGGGGCACGTTCCATGGCGCCCACACCATGCACGTGGACCGCAACGGCACGCTGCTCACGGGCAATTCGGGCGTCGGCAAGTCCACGTTGTTCGATGCGATGCTCCGGGTGTTCGATGCCCGTCCGCGTTCCAACGAGGCCGCGGCGCAACGGGCCGGCGGGGCTGTGGAGGATAAGAGGACCACGTTCACGTACATGCGTGGAAAGGTTGGCGACAAGGCCGTGGGTGAGGGCTCGGCGAGTGCCTTCCAGCGTCCCGGTGCCACATGGTCGGCCGTCGCGCTGACGTTCGACAACGCTGTCGGCACCAAGGTGACCATATCGGCACTCTTCGACCTGCCGAAGAACGGCACGGAGTCCAGCGTCGGCCGGTTCTATGTGATTGACAACAAGCCCCTGGATCTCGGCGCGATTGAGGGGATCGCGGAGAAGCGCTTCACCAAGGGTGCGCTGGAGACCATCTTCCCGGACGCCCAGATCTTCGACGTCCACAAGGCCTTCGCGGAGCGTTTCCGCCGGCTCCTCGGTATCAACTCGGACCAGGCGCTCCCGCTTTTGCGTGTGATCCAGGCCGGCAAGGGGCTGGGCGGCAGCGTCAACACCTTCTTCCGCGACCAGGTGCTCGACGCGCCCGCGACGCTGGCTGCTGCTGACGACGTCGTCGAGGAATTCAGCAACCTCATGTCCATCAGGCAGCGGCTGGAGGACGTTCGCCAGCAGCGCGACCAGCTCGCCCCGGTGCCCGGGATGAACAAGGAATACGCCCAGTCGTTGCTGGAGGCCAACCGGCTCCGGGAGCTCAGCGGCGAGGAATTCGACGCGTACAAGCAGCAGCTCTCGGTCACGGTCCATGCCAAGACCCTGGCCCGATTCAAGGACCTTGCCCAGGCGAAGGCAAAGGAGCTCAGCGCGGAGCGAAGCGTCCGGGACGCGCTCGCCAAGGAGCTTCGGCAGCTCGAATCGGATTACAACAACCAGGGTGGTAACGCGATTTCGGCGATCGAGCAGTCGCTCGAAAATGCCCGGGTCGGCCTCAAGCTCCGCCAGCAGGTGGAGGAGTCGGCCCGCCAAGCATTGGCCGACGCCGGCCTCAACCTTGAGTGGACGGCTGAGGGTTGGGAGCAGGCGCACGAACAGGCGGCGAGCCGTACCGCCGAGCTCAAGGACGATTCCGAAGCACTGCGGGAACTCCGCTTCGAAGCTTTCGACGGCCACGCCACCAAGAAACGCGAACTCGCCGCTGCCCAGCAGGAACTCGTCTCGCTGAAGACGCGCAAGTCCCTGCTGCCGCCGTCGAGCATTGAAAACCGCGCCGCGATCGCCGCTGCCACCGGCGTCGCGGAGGACCGCATGCCGTTTGGAGGCGAGCTCATAGACCTCGCCGAGGGTGAGGAACAGTGGCGCCCCGCGGCCGAGCGCGCCCTGCGGAACCTCGCCACCACTCTGCTGGTTCCCGGCGAGCACTTCGCCGCCGTCACGCGCTACCTGAATGACAACACAGTCCGCGGCGCCCTGCGTGCGGTGGATGTCTCCAAGCCGCTCCCGGGCGGGGCTTTGGCTGTGGAGGACGTGTCCGACGGCGACTTGCTGACTAAGTTGGACATCCTCACGGTGGGTGCGAACGCCGATGCCGGCCAGTGGATCCGCGAGCGGATCGCCGTCGATTTCGCCTACCCGTGCGTGGAAGATCCTGACGAACTCGCGAAGCTGGACAAAGGCCTGAGCCTGGGTGGCGTCGTCAAGCGCAACCGTCACACCGTGGAGAAGGACGATCGCTTCACGAGCAGGCAGGACTACGTCCTGGGGTTCGATAATGCTTCCAAGCTGGAGCTCGTGGCAGCCCGCGTGGGCGAGCTCGAAAACGAACTTCTGAAAGCCGCGGAACTGGCCCAAAGCCGCGAGGATTCCCACCAAGGCATGACCCGCCAGCTCGAAGCCCTGCGCCGCATCGCCGACGACGAGCGTGGCTGGGAACAGGTCTCTGCAGCAGTGGCGGCCGAGGAACTCGCGAAGATCGAGCAGCGACTCAAGGATGCCCTGGCGGCCCAGGCCGACTTGGAACCCTTGCGTGCGAACATAGAGGCAGTGCGCGAAAAGCACCAGTCCTCCACAGGGTCGGCGGCGGTTTTGCAGAGCGAATACAAGACGCTCGACCAGCAGATGACCACGGCTGACGCCCTCCTCGATGCCGCACGAAAGCGCCTCGACCAGGCGCCGCCGTCGGAAACGACCGTTGCTGCCCTTGAGCCTTACTTCAGCGCATTCGGCGAGGTGGGTGAGCTCCACGAACTCGACACCCTGGCTGCCGAAGTCCGGAGCAAGCTGTTGGCGGAACTGCATGCCACCGAGTCGCGCGGGCAGGCGTTGGCCGAGCGGTTGACGCGCATGTTCGAAGGATTCGTGCGCGAGTGGGGCACGGCGATTTCCGCGGACCATGGGACCTCGATTGGCGCGGCTGGCGAGTTCGAATCCCGATACCACCAGATCGTCAACGAGGGCTTGCCGGCCCAGGAAGCTGAATTCCGGCAGTTCTTCAACCAGCGCACGCACGAGTCATTCAGCACGCTCCTGCACTTGCTCGATGAGGAACGCCGCGCCATCACCAGCCGCATCCTGCCCCTCAACGGCATCCTGTCCGAGGTCAATTTCCACGAGGGCAGCTTCCTGGAACTCGACATCAAACAGACGCTGCCCGCCACCGCGAAGCAGTTCAAGGACGCCATCCAGAACGCGTTGAAGACCCGGCATTCACGTCCGTCCCGCGCTGTCTCGAGTGCCGGCGTCGCGCCCGTGGCGGACGACGACGTCGAACTCACCAACCGCTACAAGTCCCTCGAGACCCTCGTCAAGCGGCTGGGCTCGCAAACCCCCGAGGACCGCCGGTGGCGCGCCGAGGTGCTGGATGTCCGCGGTCACCTGTTCATCCAGTGCAAGGAGCACCGATCCGTCGCCGGGCCGCGCGGGGGCAAGAAGACCGAGGTGTACATGCATGCCGACACGGGTTCCATGTCCGGTGGCGAGCGGCAGCGTTTCACGGCGTTCATCATGGCTGCGGCGCTCAGCTACCAACTGGGCATTGCCGAGCAAGGTTTCACGACGTATGGAACGGTGATGATGGACGAGGCCTTCGTGCTCGCCTCGGAGGAGTTCGCCGGAGCGGGCATCAAAGCGCTCCACGAGTTCGGTTTCCAGCTGTTGCTGGCCGCCCCCGAGAACGTCATCGACCTATCCCGGCATCTCGGCTCCGTTACAGAAATCCTGCGCGACAAACGAACCAACCGCTCCGGCGTGCTCACGGCCCCCGTGATCGGCGGATCCGGCGTGCCCGGCGCCTGGCGTTCAGAGGCCAACCCCGTGGACATCGTGCTCCGCTAGCCCGGATGCCCGGACACTTGTGGCGGGTTTTTCCCGGACGCCCGGTCACTTGTGGCGTGTTTCCCCCGGACGCCCGGTCACTTGTGGCGTGTTTCCAAGGAACGCCCGCTCACCTGACGTGAGCGGGCGTGCTCCCGCGAGGGGCTACTTTCCCTGGACCCGCCCAAGAAACTGGGCGGTCCGCGACTGCAGCCCGGCGATTTGGCGAACAACGACGGCGGCCGGGTCCGGATTGATTTCGTTGACCGGCGGCTCCTTGCGGACGTTGGCACAGCAGCCGAAGTCGGCGCAGATCAACGTCCCCACGGTGTTGCCGTCGCGACCTGACTGGCCTGCGCGCTTCGCGACCCAAAGATAGACATCGTCTTTGGAAAACACGTCGCGGCACAGTTCGCAAAGGACCGACCGCTTCTTGCCGGAGCCTCCCTCAGGCGCGCGGAGCATGACGCCGGTGAGGGAACCATTGTTCGGAAGGACGAGGTAGCCCCGCAGCGGCATCTTCTCGTCGCGCCAGCCAAGGAATTCGAGGTTGTCCCAATCGAGGGAATCGAAATCCTTCGGGAGGTTGAGTTTGGCGGCCTCCGAGCGGCTCGCATTGATGAATGAGGAACGGATTTGTTGAGCGGTGATTTTCTGCACGGCGAAGTTCTTTCAGATCGAGTGGGCTCCGAAGAGAGGACGCGGGCGTCTGGCGATCCGAGGGCACGGCAAAGGGACCTCTGCTTGCTTCAAGTGCAGGGGCGGTGGGCTTAGTTTCCCCGACCGCCGAGCGGGATGGCCGACGCAAAGGGCGCTGCAAAGCAGGCCGATACGGCCACCTCGCCAACCATGGCAGCGCCAACGTGTGCAGTGCGCATGCTCATCCTCTCGATCTTCGCCGATTTCGCGGCCCTGGCGCGGTCCGTTGAATCAACCGGCTCCGCCATCTTTGCAAACCCTGTCCTCGGTGTCCAAACCTTTGACTGGAAGGGCCATGCGTGAGCTGTCGCCGCGTGGCCAAGCGATGCGAAATTAATTACGCGCCATAAACGTTTCGTAATTGTCCAAAAGGTAGGCTAACCTAACTTAGGTTCGCATCACTTACCTAAGGAGTCCCGTGGCTTCCCGCCCCTCACGCCGTGCCCTGCTAAAGACCGCAGGTGCAGCGACCGCAGCCGTTGCCGCCGTCGCACTGTCCCTCACCGCTTGCTCCACCGGTTCGACCACCGGCTCCACCACGGCCGGTTCAGCGACGACGTCGGCGACAAGTGGCCAGTTCCCGGTCACCATCAAAAACGTCTTCGGTGAAACCACCATCAAGTCGCAACCACGCCGCGTAGTGACCGTCTCGTGGGTCAACGACGACGTTGCCTTGGCCCTCGGCGTCGTGCCCGTCGGAGTGCCGAAGAATGCCTGGGGCAACAACGACAAGGGCTCCACCCCATGGAAGGACGCCGCGCTTGAGAAGCTGGGCGCCGGCTTTGGGACTTCAAAGGCGCCGGTCCAGTTTTCCGAGACAGACGGCATCAACTTCACCGAGGTGGCAAAGCTGGCACCGGACGTCATCCTCGCTGCCTACTCCGGCCTGAAGGAAGCCGACTACAAGAAGCTCTCCGAAATTGCCCCCGTGGTTGCCCAGCCGGAACTCGCCTACGGCACGCCGTGGCAAGAAGCTACCACGATCATCGGCAAGGCCCTGGGCAAGGAATCCGAGGCCAAGAAGCTCGTTTCTGATACCGAAGCAACCATTAAGAACAAGGTTGCCGCGTTCCCACAGCTCTCCGGCAAGTCCTTCATCTACGGCAACCTCGAGCCTGCCAAGGGCGACGGCGTCAACGTCTACACTGCCAACGACAACCGTCCGCGTTTCCTGTCCGAAATCGGCATGAAGCTTGCCCCCGTCGTTGAGAACGCCACCAAGGGCTCCAAGGAGTTCTACGTCCCGTGGTCAGCCGAAAACGCGAACGAGCTTTCCTCGGACGTCTTCGTAACGTGGGTGCCGGACGCGAAGACCACGGACCAGATTAAGCAGGACCCCCTGTTGGGCCAGATCCCCGCGATCAAGAAGGGGGCCTTGGTTGCCGGCTCCGACAACACACTCACCCTGGCGATCTCCGCATCCTCGCCACTGAGTCTGCCGTGGGCGTTAGACACGTTCCTGCCTCAGCTGGCCAAGGGCGCCGACGCGGCCGCCAAGTAGCGCTACCCCACCATGGCACAGAGTACGACGGCGGCGGGTCCACTTTCCGCGCGTGGAACAGGGCGCGAACTGGCAGCTCATGACCGCAAAAGCGATCCAAAGGGGCATCAACTGCCAGTTCGCGCGTACCGATGCGCCGCCTGGCTGATGGTCGCCGTCGTCGTGCTTGCGCTCGTTGCCGGTGCCTCCCTCGCGATAGGCGCACGGGGCATGTCCATCGAAACTGTGTGGCAGTCCCTCACCCAGTTCAACCCTGACGACGGCAACCACGCCGTGGTCCGCGCGCGCATCCCACGTACGGTCCTGGGTTTGGTGGTTGGGGCTGCCCTTGGCCTTGCGGGTGCCGCGATGCAGGGAGTCTCCCGCAACCCCCTGGCGGACCCGGGCATCATGGGCGTCAACGCCGGGGCGGCACTGGCGGTGGTCGCCGGGATCCACCTTTTCGGTATCTCGGGGGCGAGCGGCTTCATCTGGTTCGCTTTCGCGGGCGCCGCCGCGGCTGCCGCCGTCGTCTATCTGATTGCGTCGATGGGAAGGGACGGCGCGACGCCGGTGAAACTCGCCTTGGCGGGCGCCGCGTTAAGCGCCGGACTCTACTCGTTGATGAACGTCATCCTGGTTTCGAGCCAGGACACCCTGGACCGCTTCCGCTTCTGGCAAGTGGGCGGCATCGCTGGCAACGACTGGTCCGTCCTCGTCGCCGGACTGCCGTTCCTGCTGATTGGGGCGACGATCGTCCTGGTAAGCGGCCGGATCCTCAACAGCCTAGCCCTCGGCGACGACATGGCCCGCGGGCTCGGACACAATGTGCCCTTGGCGAGGGGCGTGACCGCTCTTGGAATCGTGCTGCTGTGCGGATCGGCCACGGCGATGGCCGGTCCCATTGGGTTCATCGGCCTCGTGGTTCCGCACGCAGTGCGCTTCTTCACCGGCCCGGACTATCGCTGGATCCTGCCGTTCTCGATGGTTCTCGCACCGGCACTTCTCCTGGTTTCGGACCTGGCCGGCCGGGTGGTGCTTCTTCCGGGCGAAGTCCCCGCGGGCATCATGACGGCAATCGTCGGTGCTCCCGTCTTCGTGTGGCTCGTCCGCCGAGGCAAGGGGACGTCGCTGTGAGCCCAACTCCCTGGCGGAGACTGAACCGGACCGCACTTCTTGGCGCCGGCGTCGTTGTCCTCTTTGCGGTGGCAGTGCTCCTGGGCAGCTACACCGTCACCATCCCCGACTTCGTCAAAATCCTCGCTGCCCACCTGACGGGCGGCGAGAAGATCCCGGGCGCAAGCTTCATCGTCATGGAGAACAAACTGCCCAGGGCCGTGCTGGGGATCCTGATCGGTGTGGCGTTCGGCCTCTCGGGCGGGCTCTTCCAGACGATGCTCCGCAATCCGCTCGCGAGCCCGGACATCATCGGCATCAGCTATGGGGCGAGTGCGGCGGCAGTCTTGGCCATCGTCGTCTTCGGGGCGTCCGGCGCCGTGGTGTCGGCTGCCGCGCTTGCCGGCGCGATCGGCGTCGCACTCGTCATCTACGTCATTTCGCGAGGTGACGGCCCGGGCAGTCGGCGCGGGAACGCGGCAGGCAACCGGCTGATCCTCGCCGGCGTCGGCGTCGCGGCGGCACTGGGCGCGGTGGTGAACTTCCTCCTGACCCGCGCTGATATTCGGACAGCTTCCGAGGCGCTCATCTGGCTCAACGGTTCGTTGAATTCGGCCAGTTGGGAACGCGTGGGCATCCTCCTCGCCTCGCTCGCAGTGATTGTTCCCGCGTTGGCCCTTCTCGCCGGACCCCTGCGAATGCTCGAACTCGGCGACGACGCTGCCGCCGGGCTGGGGATCCGGGTGAACGTGGTGCGATTCGGCCTGGTGATCGCCGCCGTCGCGCTTGCAGCAGTGGCGACGGCGGCGGCGGGACCTGTTGCCTTCGTCGCCTTCCTTGCCGGTCCGATCGCCCGGCGGATTGTCGGGCGACCGAACCTCCCGGCGTCGGCTTTCACGGGAGCCTTGATCGTCCTCGCGGCCGACTACTTCGCGTACAACGTTGCCCCGATTGTCCTGGCCGGCACAGTCCTGCCGCTCGGCGTCATTACCGGCGCCCTAGGTGCCCCATTCCTGCTGTGGCTACTGGTTACGTCCCACCGAAAGGAAGCTTGACATGGCACAACTGAGCGCAGGCAGCCTGACGCTCCAATATGAGCAGCGGCGGGTCGTAGAAGGACTCTCGACGCAGATTCCCGAAGGCAACGTAACTATGATCGTCGGCGCCAACGCCTGCGGGAAATCCACGCTGCTGCGAGGGCTGTCCAGGCTCCTGAAGCCGAGCGCGGGCGTCGTCACGCTGGATGGCAAGGACATCCACTCCCGCCCGGCCCGCGAACTCGCCCGAACTCTCGGCCTGCTTCCGCAGCACCCCGTTGCGCCGGATGGCATCACCGTGCGCGAACTCGTGGGCCGCGGGCGCTATCCCCACCAAGGATTCTTCCGAAGCTGGCGGACCGGCGACAAATCGGAGCATGACCTGGCCGTCCAACGCGCGCTTGAGACCACGTCAACGCTTGAGCTCGCTGAACGGAACGTCGACGAACTGTCCGGCGGACAGCGCCAGAGGGTGTGGATTGCCATGGCGCTCGCGCAGGAAACCGAGGTGCTGCTCCTCGACGAGCCCACCACCTACCTTGACCTGGCACATCAAGTGGAAGTGCTGGACCTGCTAACCGACCTCAACCGCAGCCGGGGAACCACGGTTGCCATCGTGTTGCACGACCTCAACCTGGCAGCCCGATATGCGGACCATGTCATCGCCATGAAAGCCGGGGCAATCGTTGCCGAGGGTCCAGCTGAAGTCGTGGTCACCGAGGATCTGGTCCGCGAGGTTTTCGGCCTCGAGTCCCGGGTGGTTCCCGATCCGCTGTCCGGCACGCCGCTCGTTCTCCCGATAGGACGGCACCACACTGCAGCCCCGCCTTCCGACATCGAATTGGAGTTTGTCCCATGAACGCCGACACCACCGTGCAGAACGCAACCACGGAGCCAATGACCCTCGCGTTCGATGTCACGGTCACCGCAGTCCAGGATCTGAGCCCCAATTTCCGCCGCATCACCTTCGGAGGCTACTGCCTGCGGGGATTCGGCGTGTCAGGGAGAACCTTGGACCTGCGCATCAAACTCATGATTCCCTCGCTCGACTCCCACGGACGCCCCCTGCCGTTGCCCTCCTTTAACACCGGCGACGCAGGGTGGTACCAGGAGTGGTTGGCGATGGACCCGTCGGTCCGTGGTTCGATGCGGACCTACACCGTGCGAAACGAGAGGCTTGACTCCGTCTACCCTGAGATCGACGTCGATTTCGTGATGCACTTCGATGACGGTGCGGTTGAGACGACAGCCGGCCCCGCAGTCAACTGGGCGCTGGCGGCGAAACCGGGGGATTCCATCACCATCATCGGCCCCAACAACCGTGCAGCCCACTGCATCACCGCTGAAACATACTCCGGCATCGAATGGCGTCCCGGCCTGGCACAGAGGGTCCTGCTTGCCGGCGACGAAACGGCGGTTCCCGCCATCGGCGCGATCTTGGAGTCCTTATCTGCGGGAATCACGGGTCATGCCTTTCTTGAAGTACCCGAGGCCGGCGATTTCCAAGACCTGGCCACCGACGCCGACGTCGAAATCACCTGGCTCGCACGCGGCGCATCCCTCGGCCGGTCCCGGCCTCACGGCGAGCTGCTGAAGCAGGCAGTCCGCGGAGCTGTTCCTGTGCCCGGATGGGTGGGCATCACCCCGCTCGACGGTGCAGCCGGCCCCGAACCGGAGGAGGTGAACGTGGACGAGGATCTCCTCTGGGAGACGCCGCTGCGCATGGATGCCGCAGCCATCGAGGCGAGCCGTAACCCGAACCTTCCCGCGGGCGCTTTGCCGTTCTACGCCTGGATCGCGGGCGAAGCAGGGGTGGTCAAGGACCTGCGCCGGTACCTGGTCCGTGATGTGGGGATCGACCGGAAGCAAGTAGCGTTCATGGGCTACTGGCGCAAGGGGAAAGCTGAACTCTAGCCCGCCCCCGGGCGTCGAATTAACCTGGGCTTTGCCGGCGGGCAACCGGGCGGGGCTACTCTGGCGTCGTGGCTGGGAACCTGCTTCATGCTGACCAGAGCGGACGACGGCGGTTTGTTGCCTTGGGCGATTCCTTCACCGAGGGCGTGGGGGACCGGAACGAGGCCCTACCGAACGGTGTCCGGGGCTGGGCCGACCGCGTCGCCGAGAAACTGGCGAAGGCCGAACCTGGCTGGGAATACGCCAATCTTGCCGTGCGGAGCAAGCGGCTCCGGCAGGTCATCGACGAGCAACTGGACCGTGCCCTGGCCATGGAACCGACGCTCATCACGCTGTATGCCGGCGGTAACGACATCCTGGATTTCGGCACGGACATGGACGTGCTCATGGCTGAGTACGAGGGACTCGTGGCCCGCCTCGCAGCCACGGGAGCCACGTTGGTCTTGTTCACGGGGTACGACGTCAAGGTCTCGGTGGTGCTGGAACCCTTGAAGAGGCGGAATGCCCTCTACAACGAACGAGTCCGCGAGCTGGCCGCCAAATACGGGGCCGTGCTGGTGGACTATTGGTGCCTTGACGCTTACCACGACCGACGCATGTGGGCCGCCGACCGTCTCCATATGTCCAAAGCCGGACACAAATACATGGCGTCGCAGGTCCTGGACCACCTCGGGGTCCCGCACAAGTTCTCGCCCAAGGACTGGGAACCGCCGCAGCGCCTCAAGCTGCGCGACTGGGAACGCCGTCAGCGCCGGTGGGTGAACGACTGGGTGTTGCCCTTGTTCGGCCGGAAGCTTCGGGGCGTCACGCTCGGGGACGCCCTTGGCCCACGCTGGCCGGAACCCGTGAAGGTCCCGCGGAAAGCCGGGCTGCGAAAAGTTGCGGAACGCCAAGCCGCTGCGGCTGCCTCGGCTGAGGCCGGCGCTGAGTCCGGCGCCAACGCCGGTGGTAAAGCTCAAGGCGAAGCTCAATACAACGGGGGGACATGATCATGGCCACGGAGACACCGCTGCGATTTGTCGCCGTCGGAGATTCTTTCACCGAAGGCGTCGGCGACACTGACCTCCGCCTCCCCAACGACTGCCGCGGCTGGGCAGACCGCGTGGCCGAGGAACTGGCGAGGCACCGGCCGGAGACGCGCTACGCCAACCTGGCCATCCGCGGCCGCCGGCTGAAGCAGATCGTCGCCGAACAACTCGAGCCGGCGCTCATGATGGCTCCCACGCTGGTCAGTTTCCACGCCGGCGGCAACGATCTCCTGGGCGCGCGGCTGGACATGCGCACCCTGGTGCGGGGCTTCGAGGACGCTGTCGCCCGGATCAAGCGAAGCGGTGCCCAGGTCCTGCTCTTCACTGAATACAACGTGCCGCTTTCGCCGATCCTGGAGCCGCTCAAGCTGCGCACGGCCGTCTTCAACAAACACATACGGCGGATTTCCGCAGCCTACGGAACCCTTCTGGTGGACCATTGGTGCTTCGAGAAGTACCAGGACCGGCGGATGTGGGCTCCGGACCGCTTGCACATGTCCGGGACAGGACACGAATACATGGCCAAGAAGGTCCTGGAGGTGTTGGGCGCCGTCCATTCGCTGGGCTCGCCGATGCTTGGACCGCTGCACCCGCGGAGCCGGGCCGAGATAATGGCCGACGACGCCGCGTGGCTCAGGCGCGATGTGGCACCTTGGCTTTCGCGTCGCTTCAGGGGAGTTTCAAGCGGGGATCACCTGAGTGCCCGCTGGCCGGCCCTTATGCCGGTCGTTTCGTTGGAACGGCTGGGGACGGCCGCCGAGCCAGTCCGGCTTTGAAGTGGGGCAGCGTCACGCCTCGGACGTTCAGCCGCGCTAGTCCAGCAGATTTTCGAAGCCCTTGGCTGCCGAAGTGACCGTGAATTCAATGATCTCGAAGTCGGCTACACCGTTGACGTAGAACGGATCCGTCGCCAAGGAAGCGTCCAGTGTCGCACGATCGACGTTGGACAAAAGCACACCCCCGATGGCTGGAACGCGACGACCGGACGCAACGAAAGTGCCGTCGTCGAACGCTTTTTTGACCCACTCCATATGGGCGGGGCGGTGGAAATCGACGATCTCGTCGGGAACTTTGTACGTCAGCGAAACGACAAACATGCCGCCCAGCCTACAACGCGGAGGGCGGCCCATCGGGTCGCCCTCCGTAGCGGCAATGACCTACGGCAGCAGTTTGACTGCGGAGTTCCAGTTGTAGTTGGGGTGGGCGTCGCTGATCTGAAGTGTCATGACGAGCAGTTGGAAGGCTTCGAGCTCGCGCGCGCGGCGCAGCGGTCCAACGTTCACGGGCCGCAGCCCGGCATCCTTAATGAAGTCGACGACGGCGGACGCCGCCGTGGCGTCGTCGCCCGCCACCAGGACGTCGAGGGTCTGGCCGCTCACTTCGCCGGCAGCGAGGGTGGCCGCGAAGACGGTGTTGAAGGCCTTGACTACCGACGCTCCCGGGACCAGAGCCTGGAGTTCTTCGGCCGCCGAGCTGCCGGCGGGGACGGTGAGGGAATCGAAGGTCTCGAAATTCACGGGGTTGGTGATGTCCACGATCGTCTTGCCGTCGAGCGCGGATCCATAGGAAGAAAGGACTTCCTTGGCGGCGCCGAACGGGGTGGCCAGGACCACGATGCTGCCTTCCGCCGGGGATCCCGTGGTGCCGGAGGTTCCGTTGACCGTCGCGGCAAGCGCAGCAGAGGAGCTTGCGTCGCGGCTGAGGATCTGGACGCTCTTGCCTGCTATGGCCGCGCGGGCCGCAATGCCGGATGCCATGTTGCCGGTACCGATGATGGTGATGTCAGCCATTGTTGTTTCCTTTGCTTGGGTGCAGAGCGGTTCACGAATTTGCTTGAAGCTTCAACAGAAATGGTAAAAACCGCTAGTTGAAGTGTCAAGTATTGATTTCCTTCTAAGATGAATCCATGACCGAACCGCGTTGGCTCAACGCCGACGAACGCCGTGCCTGGCTGGCCCTGTTGAGTATCAACACCCTGCTGCCGGCCGCCCTGGACACCCAACTGCAAGCGGCGGGCAAATTGTCGCTCTTCGACTACAACGTCCTCGCCATGCTGTCCGAAGCGGAGGGGCGTTTCCTGCCGATGAGTGAGCTCGCCGCCCGCACCAGCGCTTCCCTGTCGAGGTTGTCGCACGTCGTCACCAAGCTGCAGAGACGCGGATGGGTAGAGCGCGAAGCGCACCCCGGCGACGCCCGTGTCACGGTGGCGCACCTGACGGAGTCCGGCATGAACACCATCGTGTCCCTCGCGCCCGGCCACGTGGGTGCCGTCCGTGCTTTGATGTTGGATGCCATGAGCGACGACGACGTTGCCGATCTCGCGCGGATCGGCGAGAAGATCGTGGCCCGCCTCGACGACAATCACTGGATCCTGCGCGAACGGTGAGCCGGGACGGCGGCCGCGCCACTGGGCAGCAGGCGGGGCGTCGCCGCCGCTGCGCAGCGGGCGCAGTGTGACGGCCGCCCCCCAGTGATGAAAGACTGACGCCATGGATTTTTCTGCCCGGTATGTGGCATTGGGTGACTCGTTTACCGAAGGACTTGGCGACTCCGACCCCTCGCGCCCCAACGGGGTCCGGGGGTGGGCGGACCTCGTTGCCCATCAATTGGCTCAAAGCAACGAGGGTTTCGGCTACGCCAACCTGGCCATCCGCGGCAAGAAGCTCAGGCAAGTCATGGCTGAACAGGTGGACGCCGCCGTCGCGCTTGAACCGACGTTGGTGACCTTGTACGCGGGAGCGAACGACATCTTCCGGCCCAAAGTCGATATCGACAGGCTCATGGAGGACTATGAGGCAGGCATCGCGAAGCTAAGCGCAACCGGTGCCACGATGCTTCTCTTTACGGGCTTCGATGCCCGCAGTTCCAAGGTCTTCGGCACCATGCGCGGACGCACCGCGATCTACAACGAGTTGGTCCGGGAAATCGCCGAAAACCACGGTGCGCTGCTGGTCGACTACTGGCGCTTCAGCGAATACCACGACTGGCACATGTGGGCGCAGGACCGGATGCACATGTCCACCGCTGGTCATATCAACATGGCCAACCGGGTACTCGCCGTCCTCGAGCACGAAGGGTCCCTTGAGGTTCCGCCGGCTGTTCCGCAACCGCAGCTTGCGCGGGTGGAAGCGTTGCGGGCCAACGCGCGTTGGGCCCGTGAACACGCCGCCCCGTGGGTGGTCCGCCGCGTTACGGGCAAGTCCTCAGGTGACGGCCTGAGCCCGAAGTACCCGCAGCTCATCCGGCCCTAACTGTTCTGGCCGGCGCGGTTCCGGAAACCCGGCGTGGCGAGCAGTCCGCCGTCGTTCTTCACCGCAAGTACGTCCACGTCCCAGCGCGCGGTCGCTAGGGTGAGCGTCGCGGCGCCGCCGGCCATGATGGCTGTGGCCAGGACGTCGGCCGTGACGATGTCGGAAGCTGCCACCGAAACCTGCCTGAACCCTTCGTCCGGCTCCCGCTGGAGGCCAGCGGTCCAGATGTGGTGGCCGCGTTCGCCCGTTCCGGAGGTCGCGAGTGCGTGCTTGCCTGCGCTGCCGACGGGAAACGCCGTCAGGAGCGCCGTCCGATCCTCGGGGTCGACGATCCCCGCCAACCACGGCCTCGGGCTTCCCGGCGTCGGCGATCCGCCCACCAGGACGTCTCCGCCCGCGTTGAGGCACCAATCCTCCAAGCCAAGGGCGGGCAGCGATGTTCCGGCTTCCCGGATCGCATGGGCCTTGACGACTCCCGCCAAGTCCACGACGCCGTCGGGCCGTTCCGCCGTAAAGGCACCTTCCGTGAGGGTGCGCCATTCGCTCGCCTCGACATACAGCCGCCGCATGTCCGCCGAGGCATCCGTCAGCGTCAGCTCGCCCCGCGCCATGGCGCTCGCCTCCGAGCCGGGGCGGTAGAGACTAAACGTTTGGTCAAGCCTGTTGAACAACTGCTCGACGACGGCGGTGGCCGCCTCGAGCGCTTCCACAACGGATGGGGAAGCCGTCCCGGGAGCAGACGGAACGGCGAGGCTAACCACCGTGCCCATACTGGTGAAGGTCCGGGAGCGAAGGCGGGGCTCCGCGCCGTGCCGTCCGGGCAGGCTTGGATCAGAAATGGGCTGCATCGAGGGCTGCCTGGAGTGACGTTAAATAGGCCTCGCTGGTAAAGGTGGCCCCGCCGATTGTCTGCACGTTCGCCGACTGCGCGCTCAGCACCTCTGATCGCAGAAGGGGCGCCGCCCGGGCGCTGATCTGTACGGATCGTTGCTCCTGGTCGGTCAGATGAAGGGCGGTGACATCCGTGATCACGCCGGCCTTGATGGTTACCTGGACCTGGACGGTTCCGAAGCGGGTCTGCACCGCGGTTCCTGTGTAGGTGCCGCCGGCCTTGGCGGTGGCTCCGCCCGCCGTCGAGCCCGTACTTGTCCCGCCTGTGGTTCCGGGCGCCGTCGAGCCCGTACCGGTGCCGCCTGTGGTTCGGGGTGCGGAGGTGGTTACCGCCGATGCGTTCGATTCCGCCACGTGCGTGCCCGCCTGCCAAGCGGCCAGGAGGATGGCGCCCGACGCCAACGCTGCTGAAATTCCTGCCCTGAGTCTCACCAGTCAAACCTTTCGTAGTGGAGTTGCTCCTCCCGCACGCCTGACCTTTTTGCCTCAGCCAGCACTTGGCGGGCCCAAGCGGACGGGCCGCAGATGTAGACATCCGCGTCGGCGATGTCCGGTACGAAGTCCGGTAGCCGCGAGTTACCGGCAGAAGCGGGCAACCAGGCGCCCTGAGGATCCGCTGACCGCGGGCCGGTCAAATGGAAGAGCGTGGCACCGCGCTTCCGGCACAATTCAAGGATCTCGTCGCCGAGGAACAGCTCATCCGTGCTGCTGCCGCGCAGAAGGACAGTCGCGCGGCCGGGCGCGAAAGGTGTGGATTCCAGGAGGGCACGGAGGGGAGTGATCCCGATTCCTGCGCCGATCATCACGATGTGTTCCCGGCTCCGGGCCGCCGTGCTGAAGACCCCGTAGGGACCCTCGATGGCCACTTTCGTCCCCGGCTTCAGCGAAGCCAGCCGGGCCGAGCCCGCACCCAGATTCCGGACAGTGATCCGCAGGGTGGGCTGTTGGGCGGGCTGTCCGTATGACGTGCCCGACGGCGGGGTGGTCGGCTCCGCGGACAAGCTGAACGGATGCGCCTGCCACCACAGCCCGGGAGCGAGGAAACGCCATACGAAGAACCGGCCGCCGTTTCCCGACAGCTCGTTCAGCCGCAGGCCGCTCATTTCGATGCTGAAGACACCCGGCGCAAGCGGCACCACGCGCCGCACCGTCAGCTGGTGCCGGAAGGTGGCCATCACTGGCTGGGCGACACGGAACCAAACGAGCGCCGAACCTGTTCCGATGCAGAGCAGCAGCCAGTACCAGCGCTGCCACGTCCCTTCGGCGAACAAACCGCCCACACTGAACTGGTGCGGAAGGGCTGCTGCGACCGCGAGGTAGGTGAGTAGGTGAACGAAGTACCAGAACTCGTACGGAAAACGGCGTCGAACGGCTACCAGCGAGGTGACCACCACGGCAATGAACAGCGCCAGTGAGACGAATGCCAACCACATATCGGGCACCAGCACCCAGAGCGAAACGGCCTCGCTCACGGGGTTTAGGCCCTCGGCCATGCCGTAACCAGTCGCGACGAAAAGTCCGTGCGCCAGCAGCAGGTAGAGAGCCGGCTTGCCTAGCTTCCGGTGGAATTCCAGCGCCCTGTCATGCCCGACCGTACCGTCCACAAAAGGCAGGCGTGCTGCGAGGAGGAGCATCAGGAAGACCAGGTCCATGCCCGCAAGTCCGGCAAGGATCCCGACGGCGGTGACCGCCTGGGCGCCGTCCGCGACGGACGACACCCCGCCGTCGGCGAGCCACAAACCCAGCGCCGCTGCGAGGGAAACCCACAGCGCAACGGTGAGCATGTCCGTTCGGAACATGCGTCGGCGGTGCTGCGCAGTGAATCGTCCCGTGGCCGGATAGCGCCGTGCGGGCTGACCCTGGGACATGCCCTTCGGTTGGTCCGCAGAGGCGAGGAGGTGCGTCTTCATGTCTCAAGATTGACGCCTCAACCTTTCGTTACGCTGTGAAGGAACTGGCCCGCGCTTATGAGTTGGGCGGCTGTCCTTATACACCCGATTGGCCTTAATTTCCCACAGCCCCTAGACTTATTAGGCGCTAGGTGGCGTGGAGCGTGTGCAATTGCTCCGGTTGGCGGTGACTGTTGGCAACAACAGGAGATCTGCGGGCCGGTAGTTAGGGGCTCAAGTTGCGCGCATTCCAGTATTCGCCCAGTATTCCGGCCTGTTGACCGGACCCACTACCTTCGCCGCGGCGGCGACCATTGGCTGGTTTCAGTCGAGTGATCCAATCCGCGGGAACTACCGAAATCGATGTGGACTGGTTGCGAACGTTGCCTATTGCACGGGAGGCAGGAACTCTGCCGACCGTTTCATTTTATTTTTTTAGGAGAGTCGTCATGGCAGCACACTGCCAGGTGACCGGAGCCGAGCCGGGCTTTGGACACAGCATTTCGCACTCGCACCGCCGCAACAAGCGTCGGTTCGACCCCAACATCCAGAAGAAGCGCTACTGGGTTCCGTCCCTGCGCCGTAATGTCACGCTGACCCTGTCGGCCAAGGGCATCAAGACCATCGACGTTCGCGGCATCGACGCAGTCGTCGCCGAAGTTCTGGCTCGTGGGGTGAAGCTCTAATGGCAAAGGACAAGGACGTACGTCCGATCATTAAGCTGAAGTCCACCGCGGGAACCGGTTACACCTACGTGACCCGCAAGAACCGTCGTAACGACCCGGACCGCCTGGTCCTGAAGAAGTACGACCCCAAGATCCGCCAGCACGTCGAATTCCGAGAGGAGCGCTAAACATGGCTAAGAAGTCCAAGATTGCTCGCAACGAGCAGCGCAAGGTCATCGTTGAGCGTTACGCTGCGAAGCGTCTCGAACTGAAGAAGACCCTGGTTGACGCCAACGCGACTGACGAAGCACGCGAAGAGGCTCGCCTCGGCCTGCAGAAGCTGCCCCGCAACGCCTCCCCGATCCGTCTGCGTAACCGCGACATCATCGACGGCCGTCCGCGCGGTACCTTCCAGAAGTTCGGTATCTCCCGTGTTCGCTTCCGCGACATGGCTCACCGTGGTGAGCTCCCGGGCATCACCAAGTCTTCCTGGTAATCCAGAAGCACTAGAAGGGCCGGCAACCGTTTGGTTGCCGGCCCTTCTTGCGTTTGAGGCATCGGGATCCGGGGCTCTGAGGCGGCGGGTATCCCGGTCCGCGATTAAGTGGTGCAGCACACATTGTTGGATAACGACGGCGTCGGCCTCTTTTTGCGCGGAATGGGCCGTTTTGCCCCGGATTACCGCGGTTATTGCCCGCTTGAGGGGTGATTTGCGTGGGGTGCTGGGGGTGTGTAGAGTAGATCGAGTCGCCGCCGCTGAAGCGGAAAAGTTGCGACCGACTCCCTTTCAAATGGAAACCATTTTCTGGTTCGCTTTGGTGTGTTCCGGTGTGGTTTCCGGGGTCGTGGATCGTGTTTTGTCCGGTGTGGTTCCTGGTTTCGGGAGTTGTGCGGGACAGGCGGGTCTGGTAAGTTTGGAAAGTTGCTCCGGAGCGATCTTGGCCGTGTGGTTGGGTGGTGCCGGGTGTGTCTGTTGTTTGAGAACTCAATAGTGTGCCAAGTTTGTTGATACCGATTTTTTGATTGGTTGATTTTGCTGGGCTGCCGCGCACCCCCGTGTGTGGTGGTCTGGTTTCAGCTGGTTTCAGATTTTGCAGCTGTCTTTTGCCGTTATTTCCGGTGGGGATGGTTGT